>NZ_FNPB01000005.1 GCF_900107195.1 Halobellus clavatus | reverse complement strand
GCGGGGTATTCTTCGAGGTTGTACCGCATCACCGGCGGCGTGAACACGGCGATCGCCTCGCCGTGCGGAATCTCCGGATACATTCCCCCGGTCACCTCCGCCAGCGAGTGGATCGCTCCGAATCCGGCGAAGTTCTCACAGAAGCCCGCCATATGCGACCCGAACAGGAGCTGTTCGCGGGCCTCCATCGCGCCCGTTTCGTAGGCGTCTGGGAGGTGCTCCGGGACGAGCCCCATCACGTGCCGCGTGTAGGGCTTGACCAGTTCGGGCGCGCCCGCCGCGACGTGGTTTTCCAGGGCGTGTGAGAACGCGTCGAATCCCGTGGCGGCGGTCTGTCGCGGCGGGAGCGACGCCGTCAGTTCCGGATCGACGAGCGATACGTCGGCACCGAGATACGGGCCGTCCGGGTACAGGGGCGGTTGGCCGATCGCCATCTTGAACTCACGGTCCGGAGCGGTGATCACCGCCCAGTAGTCCACCTCGCTCCCGGTCCCGGCCGTCGTCGGAATCGTGATCAGCGGATGGGTGTGGTTCTCGATACTGCCGGCTGTCACGTCTTCAGGCGTGTTCACCTCGTACTCCGGAAGGGGCCCGTCGTTCGTCTTCAGCAGCGTCGCGCACTTCGCCGTGTCGATGACGCTGCCCCCGCCGACCGCGACGACGACGTCGAAGCCGCCGTCGGTGAGCGTCTCTAGGGCGTCGGTGACCATCTCCGTCGTCGGATTGGGCTCGACCTCGTCGTAGACCGCGTACTCGATCCCTGCGGCTTCGAGCGAGGCCTCAACGCCATCAAGAATACCGGCCGCTCTGATTCCCTGATCGGTGACGAGCAGCGCGCTCTCCCACCCCTTCGCGTCGATTACCTCGCCCGCTCGCTCGCTCGTTCCGTTCCCGAACTCGACCCAGATCGGGAACGAGAGGGTGTACTCGCCGAGAGTCATCGTCCCGACTCCCCGGGGCGTGCGTCCGCTCTGTCCGTCCGACTCCGCGGCTGGTCGTGGCTGTTGCGTCTCATCCGTACGCAAGTCGACTAACGTTATATATAAAATTGTACCTTTAAGCAATATTATCTTGTTCGCGTCGGCCGGAGTCGAGGGTCGTGAGAAGCTTTTTGTTTTTTTGCGGGGGAATACCACTATGAGCGGGTCCCAGTCAGACGGCAGTCCGATCGTACAGAGACACCTCTCGAAACAGCAGGAGGCGACGGCCGACACCGAGTTCGGCGCGTGGATCGGCGGCGAACTGCGCACGGGCGGCCCGAAGCGGGGAGTCCAAGACCCTGTGATCGACCGCCCCATCGTCGACGTGCCGCAGAGCGACGCCGCGGACGTCGACGCGGCAGTCGAGGCAGCGTGGAGCGGGTACGACTGCGAGTGGGAGACCGCGAGCGCACGCGATCGCTCCGCTCGCCTGTTCGAGTGGGCCGAGGTCCTGAAAGATCACACCGAGGAACTCGCCCTACTGGAGTGTCTGGACTGCGGCAAGCCGATCTCACAGGCGCGTGGTGAGGTCGAGGGCGCGATCGACACCCTGGAGTTCTACGCGTCGGTCTGCCGAGGGCAGCGCGGCAGCGAGATCCCCGGCGGCGAGGACCTCCACCTCTATACGACCCGGGAACCGTACGGCGTCGTGGGACAGATCGTCCCCTGGAACTACCCGCTGTGGGCGGCCGCGTGGAAACTCGGCCCCGCGCTCGCCGCCGGCAACGCCTGCGTGTTGAAGCCCGCCAGCGACACGCCGCTGTCGACGATCCGCGCGGCACAGCTCTCGGCGGGAATCTTCCCCGACGGCGTGCTCAACGTCGTCCCGGGTTCGGGCAGCGAGGTCGGGCAGGCGATCGCCGAACACGACGACGTCCGGAAGGTCTCGTTCACCGGCAGCACCGACGTCGGCAGCGGCGTGATGCGCGCGGCGGCCGACCGAGTCGCGCCGGTAACGCTCGAACTCGGCGGCAAGTCCCCGTTCGTCGTCTTCCCCGACGCCGACCTGGAAAAGGTGGTCGACGCGGTCGCCGACGGCATCTTCTACAGCACCGGCGAGATCTGCGACGCCTTCTCACGGGCGATCGTCCACGAATCGGTCGCCGAAGAGTTCACCGACCGATTTGTCGAGCAGGCCGAGTCGTACGTGCTCGGGGATCCGCTCTCCGAGGAGACGACGATGGGCCCACTGACCTCCGAGCGCCAGTTCGAGACCGTGATGGAGTACATCGAGACCGGGAAAGCGGAAGCCGAACTGCTCACCGGCGGCGGACCGCCGGACGGCCCGGCGCTGTCAGAGGGCTGGTACGTCGAGCCAACCGTGTTCGGCGGCGTGAGTAACGAGATGACGATCGGGAGCGAGGAGATCTTCGGGCCGGTCCAGA
Source organism: Halobellus clavatus (assembly GCF_900107195.1). Taxonomy (GTDB): domain Archaea; phylum Halobacteriota; class Halobacteria; order Halobacteriales; family Haloferacaceae; genus Haloquadratum; species Haloquadratum clavatum. The sequence goes on along the minus strand of NZ_FNPB01000005.1, from coordinate 257,197 downwards.
CCATCCAGACGTTCGAGGACTACGACGAGGCGATCGAATTAGCCAACGACACGCGGTACGGGCTCGCTGCAGGCATCGGGACCGAGCGGACGTCGCGAGTGCACCAGACCGCAGACGACCTGGACGCCGGCCTGGTGTACGTCAACGAATACGGACCGATCCTCCCCGAGGCTCCCTACGGCGGCTTCAAGCAGTCGGGCTTCGGGAAGGATCTGGGCCTCGAGGCCCTCGAACACTACCAGCGCACAAAGAGCGTGTACGTGAATCTCGACGACCCCGAACTGTGAGACCCCCAGCGGGCTGACTTCTCGCAGACTCGATTCACTGATCGGACCGACGCACGGCGACCGTCCCGACGATCTAACACAGCCGAAGTCGCTGGTCGTGCACCGTCACCGAGCAAAGATTTTTGTATTATAATCAAGAGATTACAACTCATTATGGGAGTCCTCACCTCGTTGAAAGAGAAGCTCAATCAGGAGTCGAGGTCCGGCGAGACGGCAGGGATGGAGAAGGATCCCGACGTGACGCGCCTGTTCTACGCCACGGACGTCCACGGATCGAGCGCCTGTTGGCGAAAGTTCGTCAACAGCGCAGACTTCTACGACGCCGACGTCTTGGTCCTCGGCGGCGACACCACCGGGAAGGCCATCTTCCCGATCGTCGACGAGGGAGACAGGTACACGTACTCGCGTCAGGGCGACGAGCATACGATCGATAGCGACGACGAACTCGACGAGTTCATCGATTCGCTGAAAAATACGGGCTACTACCCGTACGTGATGGACGAATCGGAGTACGAGCACCTCCAGAGCGCCGACGACGCCGAGGAACGCCAGAACGAGATTTTCCTCTCGAAGATGAAAGAGCGGATTCACGAGTGGATCGACTTCGCCGACGAGCGCCTCGACGATACCCCAGTGTACGCCTGTCCGGGTAACGACGACCCCTTCGAGATAGACGAGGTGTGGCAGGAATCTGAACAAATTGACCTCGTCGAAGGCGAAGTCGTCGATATCGGGGAGGGCTACGAGATGGCCAGTACGGGCTGGACGCACCCGACGCCCTGGGACACCGACCGCGAGGAACCGGAAGAGCAACTCCGCGACCGTCTCGAACGGGTGGTTTCGGGGATCGATGACTACGACCGCGCGATCTTCAATTTCCACGAACCGCCGTACGATTCGCAACTCGACGAGGCACCCGAACTCGACGAGGAACTCAGACCAAAGTTCGGCGCGCAGTCGACCGAACCAGTCGGTAGCGAGGCCGTCAGGAACGTGATCGAGGAGTACCAGCCACCGCTATCGCTGCACGGTCACATCCACGAGTCACGTGGGCACACCAAAATCGGCGACACCGACGCGATCAATCCCGGGAGCGTCTACTCCGAGGGTTCGCTCCAGGGCGCTATCGTCGACCTCCAGCCGAAGGTCGACGTGGTTGGTCTGGTCAGGGGATAGAACTAAATAGCATCCCGAGGTGCTATCACGTAACAAGGTGATTCCCTCGTGAGTCAGACCGAACCACTGTCGGACCCGATTGAGGAGGGCGAGCGAGTCATCGAAACCGCAGACGATCGCGGGCTTACCGTGCGGCTCATCGGGGGCACAGCGATCAACCGTCACTCGGAGAGCGCCCGCGAAGAGCCATTCAAACGCGGGTATCGGGACGTCGACTTCGTCATCACACGCGAGGAGGAGGCGGAGGTCGAAGAGATGATGAAAGACCTGGGTTACGAGGCCAAAGAGCGGTTCAACACGATGCGCCGCTTTCGACTGGAGTTCTTCGATCCGGTCAACGAGCGCAAGGCCGATTACATCATCGATCGATTCGACTTCTGTCACGCCTGGGGGTTGCGGGATCGGATCGATATCGACTATCCGACAGTCCCCATCGAGGACCTACTGCTTTCGAAACTCCAGATCGTCGAGGTCAGCGACCGCGACGTACGCGACATCCTCGCGATGCTCACAGACCACCCCGTCGAGTCGAGCGACGACACGGAGCGAATCGATCCGGAGTACATCGCCGACCTCTGCGGGAACGACTGGGGACTGTGGCGCACCGTGACCTACAGTCTCGACCGTGTGGAGGAGTACGTCGAAAACGAGGAACTCCCGATCGACGAAAGACAGATCCACGACCGGATCGGCGCGCTCCGAACCGCGATTAACGGCCGCTCGAAGTCGCTTCGGTGGAAGCTCCGGTCGATCGTCGGCGAACACAAACAGTGGTACAGGCGGCCTGAACTCGGCTGATTCTGCGTCTCAACTGCTACGTGCTTCGATCGAGGAATCTCCGTCCCGGTCGGTTTCACAGCGACAAAAAAAAGAGAGATCGTCAGTCAGTCCTGCGGGATCTCCGAGTGGAGGTTGTCGAGGTCGACACCCTCCTGAGCGCGGTAGTATTTCATTCCGACGTAGAGGACCGCCGCAAGCAAGTAGAGCGCCCCGAGGAACGCGATCGACGTGGTGTTATTGAGTCCATAGACGCTCTCAGTCGCCCAGAGGTAGAACACCGATAGCAGGATCACGACGTACACCCCCGCGACAATCGAGACGAGCGGCACGCCGGCGATTTCGTACTTCGAGACCGGATTCTTCGAGAACAACTCGGGGCGGCGCCACGGGAACAGCATACACGCAACCGTCGTCCCGAGGTACGTGACGGCGATTGCGAAGGTCGCCGCCAGCGTCAGCGTCTGGAAGCCGGGCGCGAAGAAGTAGAGCACCGTCAGGATGGTCGCGGGAATCACCATCAGCAGGATGGCGTAGATCGGCGTGTTGTAGCGGCCTTTCACCTCCGCAAAGATCTCCGGGATCGTCCGATCGAACGCCGTCGCGAAGATCACACGCGTCGACGAGAGGAACACCGTGCCGGACCACGCGAAGAACCATCCGCCCATCAGGATCGCCATCAGTTTCGCCAGGACGCCGTTACCCATCGCGATAGCGGCGATCGTCGTCGGCGAGGAGAGCCACTGCTGGGCGCCCGCGCCGACGAAGTAGTTGTAGTTCAGCGCCTGGTAGAACGTGTATCCGACCGCAGAGTCGAACAGCGGCCAGAGGAGCATCGCGAGTACGCCCGCCGCGATGAGCGCTCCCTCGAAGACGCCGAACATCTTCTTGAACTCGCCGGCCTCGCGGACCTCACCGAACAGGGTCGAACCCCAGACGGTCCACATTATCCAGAACAGGAGCATCGGGAAGAGTTTGTAACTCGCGCCCCAGTTGAAGCTCACCAGTGGCGCGAAACTCACGGAGGTCCCTTCGATGATCCCGTTGTACGTGAGATCCATCCCCCACGTGCTCATCTGACTGTTGAACGTCGACTGGAACGCCGAGGGACTCGTCGTGAGGAGCCCGCCGATGAAGATGAGCAGGCCGGCCACGCCCACGTAGAAGAGCGTTTGCTGGATCCGGGCGTACCACTTCATCCCGAGGCTGACGTAGATGAACGCGAACGCGACCACGATCATCGACGAGGTGAACAACCCGAGGCTGGAGTTCCAGAAGTTCGCCAGCTCGACGAATCCGAACAGTGCCGAGACCGGGCCGAGCACGAGCCACGAGAGGATCGACCCGTAAATCGGCACCCACAACCAGAGGATGAATACCCAACCGGGCCACGAGAGCAGGAAGCCCCAGAATCCGGAGAGCAATCGGCTCTGCCAGACGTAGTCGCCGCCGACACGCGGCATCGACGCGACGAGGGTCGCATACACGACGTTCTGTAGCGTAATTGCGACAATCGAGATGATCGTCGCCAAAATCGGGCTTCCTTGCGGAATGAACGCGTTGAACGTCCATATGTAGAAGCCCAAGGTGACGATGTTCACTGACAGGAATGCGTAGATTCCTGCATCGAACGAGGACCAATCTCTGACTAGTCCCGTCGCTTCACGGACGAATAGGGTATCGTCTCCTGACATAGCAAGCACCCGTGATAACGATGCTCACATTTTTACTTAATTTTTCTGGTCAGATCACCCAGTACCTGGTGAAATAAACGGGAAGACGACCGTCTGCGGGGATTCGATGGTCGACAGAGCCCGGTTGGGCTGATATACCCCAAAGGTTATATTTGGCAACACGCCACACCAGGCGTATGGATACGGCTTCGCAGACGCCGCTCTCATTGCGGGAGGTAACGAAGCAGTACGGATCGCTCACCGCGGTCGACGCCATCGATCTCGAGATCGAGGCCGGCGAGTTCGTGGTCATCGTCGGCCCGAGCGGGTGCGGGAAGAGCACGACCCTGCGGATGATCGCGGGGCTCGAAGACATCACCGACGGCGAACTCTACTTCGGGGATGAACTGATGAACGATATCGAACCGAAAGATCGGAACGTCGCGATGGTGTTCCAGAACTATGCGCTGTACCCGCATATGAGTGCGCGCCGGAATATGGTGTTCGGAATCAACGCGGGTGATGACTCCTACAGCGACGGCGAGATCGATGAACGGGTGCAGGACGCCGCCGAGACGCTCGGGATCACCGACCTGCTCGATCGGATGCCGAGCCAACTCTCCGGCGGCGAGCGGCAGCGGGTCGCCCTCGGTCGAGCGTTGATCCGGGACCCCGACGTCCTCTTACTCGACGAGCCGCTGGCGAACCTGGACGCGAAGCTCCGGACCGAGATGCGGACTGAACTGGACCAACTCCACCAGCAGTTCGGCGCGACCACGGTGTACGTCACGCACAACCAGACCGAGGCGATGACGCTCGGCGACCGCGTGGTGGTGCTGCAGGACGGCGAGATCCAGCAGGTCGACTCGCCGCAGACGCTCTATGATTTCCCGCAGAACCGGTTCGTCGCCGAATTCATCGGCTCGCCCACGATCAATCTCCTCCCGGTGTCGGTGGGGGCTGACGGCGACGACCGCTACATCGAACGCCGCGACGGCCAGGGAGGGTTCCGGATCGAACTCGACGCCGCCGACGAGACGATCCCCGACGAACGGACGGAGGCGGTCTTCGGTGTCCGACCCGAGGACCTCCACCTCGAACGCACCGCGACCTACGAGCACGCGTCGGCGCTCTCGATGACGGTAGACACGACAGAGCCGCTGGGCAACTCGATGCTGGTGTACGGGACGATAGCCGGCCAAGCGGCCAAAGTACAGCTGGATGCACACACGTCGGTGTCGGTCGGAGAGACGCTCTCACTCGTGTGTGACCCGGACCGGATCCACCTCTTCGACGCCGAGACCGAGGAGGTGTTCTATCACTCCGCCAGCGCGCCAGAGGGCCGCGCGGCGGCGTCGCCGACGGAGCCCGTGTCCACGTCACATAACTAAGGGGTGTAGTAACAGTGATTTTAAGTAGCGGGATTTGTTCACACGACATATGTCGGACGAGCACACACCGACTGGACAGGCGTCACGCCGAAAATTCCTCCGTGCGGGCGGACTCACTGTGGCCGCCACACTCGCGGGCTGCAGCGGAAACAGCGGCTCCGAAGGCGACGGCGGCGGCTCGACCGCGACGGAGTCAGGCGGCGACGACACGGCGACTGGTACCACGACAGGCGAAGTCGACAGCGGAGGCACGACGATCACCTTCTGGCCGGCGTGGGGCGGCTACTACGAGGATACGTTCTCGACGATGATCTCGAACTTCGAGGACGAGCATCCGGACATCACCGTCGACTGGTCGGCTCAGGGTTCCTACGCGGAATCGCGGAGTGCCGTGTTCACGGCGGCGAAGGCGGGGAACGCCCCCGACATCGCTCACCTCGGCAAGAACGCGACCATCCTCGCTCGCGACACCGGATTCTTCACGCCGATCGGGGACCTGATGCCCGACCTGGACCGCTCGCAGTACCTCGGTGCGGGGCGGGCCTGGTCAACCGTCGAGGGCACCACCTGGTCGCTGCCGTTCAACAACTCACAGATCCTGCTGTACTACAACAAGAACCACTTCAGGGAGGCCGGCCTCGACCCCGAACAGCCGCCGACAACCTTCGAGGAGGTGCGGCAGTACTCCCAGCAGATCGTCGACGAGGGGGTCGCCGACAGCGGCATAAGCTGGCCGAACGTGAACTGGTGGCCGATGAGCTGGATGGCCGAGCAGGGCCAGGTGTACTTCAACGAGCGAAACGGGATGGAGGGCGAGCCGACGGAGACCTACTTCGACAGCGAGGCGGCCCGGACCCTCTACGACTGGTGGATGAACGACCTCGGTGACCTGTATCACTACCCCGGCAAGAACGACTGGGGCGCCTCCGAGAAGGCGTTCAGCCAGGGGCAGGCCTCGATGCATATGAACTCCTCCGGCGGACTGGCTTACCTCCTCGGCGGCTTCCGGGAGCAGGGCATCGAGATCGGCGTCGGTCGCCTGCCGACCCCCAACGAGGAACACAACGGCCACGCCGCGGGCGGCGCCCAGGTCTGGGTGACGAAGAAGGACAGTCGTACCGACGCTGAGCGGGATGCGATCCGGAAGTTCCTTCGGAATATGACCGGTGCCGAACAGCAGGCGCTCTATTCCAAGTCGACGGGGTACTTCCCGGCGCACAGCGGCTCCGTGGACGTCCTCGAAGAACAGGGCTTCTTCGAGGAGAACCCGCTCTATCGGACGTCGTTCGACCAGCTCGAAGCCTGGACGCCGGGCCCCGCGACCGGTGGGGTGTTCTCGGGAACGCTCCCGCGGACCGCCACGGCCGTCGTCGACGAGACAGACAATATGTGGCAGGGGAAGAGCGTCGACGACGCGCTATCCGACCTCGATTCGACGGCCGAAGAGCAGCTGCAGTTCTACGAACGACGGGACCTCTAATGTCGCCGGGGTCGAGGACGGACGTCGCGCGCCCCGCGACCGAGGATACCGGTGCAGCCGGAACGGGTGTCGTCGGAGCGAGGTGACCGCGCTATGGAAGCCTACCAGAAGAAGTGGCAGGCGGTCGGTCTCCTGGTACCGACGATCGTCGCCGTCGGTGCCTTCTTTTACTGGCCGCTGGTGCGCGCGCTCCAGTTGAGCCGACAGAAGACGATCGGGTTCGGCGCCCGAAGCACCGAATACGGGTGGCAGCACTTCACGACGCTCGCGACCAACCCCGACTTCCAGTATTCGGTCGGTGCGAGCTTCGCTTACGCGGGCATCGTCGTGAGCATCTCGATGGTGCTCGGACTGCTCGTGAGCCTCCTCATCTACCGGATGGAGACGTACCAGTCGTTCTACCTTGTCGCAGCGATCTTCACCTACGCGCTGTCGTTCGCGGTGACGGCGACGCTCTGGAAGACGCTGTTCAACCCCTCGGTGGGGATCTTCACCGAGACGCTCCGCGGCGTGCTCGGCCTCGTGGGTATCAGCCTCAACCTCGATTACACCACCAACCCGCTGTGGGCGTGGGTATTCGTCGCCTCCGGCGGCGTCTGGAAGCTCATCGGCTACAATATCATCTTCATGGTGGCCGCGCTCGGCAACATCCCCGAGACCATCAACGAGACGATGCGCTTGGACGGCCTCGGATGGGTCAAGAAGCTCCTGTTCGTCTACGTGCCGATGATCTCGCCGACGCTGGCGTTCCTCACGATCGTCAACACGGCAAATTCCTTCTTCCTGACGTATCCGATCATCGAGGTGTTGCAGGGAGGCCCAAGCAACACGGTGAATATCCTGATCTACGACATCTACGCCACCTTCTCCGACGGTCTGATCGGCCGCGCGTCGGCGAAGTCGATCGTGCTGTTCGTGATCGTCGGCGGGCTGACCGGAATCCAGTTGTGGATCTCGGACAAGTTCGCCCACTACGGAGGTGCCTGAGATGGCGAGCGAACGCCAGTCGTCGCTGCCGGGACTCACGCAGTTCGAACAACGCTTCGGGAGTCAGCTCCGACTGCACCTGACGCTCGTCGTCGCGCTGTTCGTGCTCAGCCTCCCGATCATCTTCGCACTGCTAATGAGCACGCAGCCGGCGTTCCGGATCGTCCAGACGTCGCTCGTCGGTGTCGGTGCCGACGGGCTCAGTAACTACGTCGAAGCGCTGACCGTCCACAACTTCGATACGTACCTCATCAACTCGTTCGTTATGGCGCTGGCGATCGGGATCGGGAAGGTCGGCATCTCGCTGCTCGCCGCGATGGCGCTCGTCTACTACAGCCTGCCGTTCAAGCGGCTCATCCTGCTGTTGATCCTCTTCACCCTCGCACTGCCGGTTCCGGTCCGGATCGTACCGATGTACGAACTGATGGTCGCGGGCAACGACTGGCAGTTGGTCTTCGACACCTCGTTCTACCGGCTCGCCTTCGATCCCAAGTTCGTCAATACGCGCCCGGGGCTGATCCTCCCGTATATGGCGAGCGCGACGTCGATCCTACTGCTCAGACAGCACTTCAAGTCCATCTCGGACTCGCTCGTCGAACAGGCGAAACTCGACGGGGTCGGGCCGATCAGGTTCCTCCTCTCGGTCGTGGTCCCGATGTCGAAGAGCATGATCGCCGGCCTGTTCGCCATCGCGTTCATCTGGGGGTGGAATCAGTACCTCTGGCCGCTCCTCATCATCAACGACCAACGGACAAAGGGCGTCATCCAGCCGGGTCTCGCACAGCTCTCACCGCAGGCCGGCAAGCCCCTGTGGGGCGTGATTATGGCCGGTGCCGTGATGACGCTCGTGGTCCCGCTGGTGCTGATGATCATCCTCCGGAACCCGATGCTGAAAACGATCAGTATGCAACAGAAATAAGAATCTACCACTTATCACACATATTTTTCGGCGGCTTCGTCCGGGGCCGACCATCACTCACTCGGTCCGATAGAGGTCGGGGTAATCGGCGAAAAATCCGTCACACCCCGCTTCGACGGCGGCCCGCGCCTCCCACCACGTCTGCACGGTCCAGGCGAGGACGTCGGCGTCGATCGTCTCCGCCCAGGCGACCGGACCGCCGGGAGGACCGAACGCGCTCGCGTCGTGCGCCTCGGCGTCGAAGCGTGCTGTGCCGACCAGCATCGACAACGGGACGTGGAGCGCGTCGGGGTCGTACCGGTGAGCGAGTTCGAGGCCGGTCTCGACGTCCCGCCAGAACGGGACGGCGAGTCCTCCCTCGATGTCCGAGTCCGCCAGGGCGCTCAGTCCGCCCTCACAGAAGCACGAGTACTGGACTGGGTTGTCAGCGCCGGACGCGACGTCAACGACGTCGGCGACGAACGAGCGCCACCGTTCGCGGTTCGGAATGCGATCCGGCGACGCGAACGCCTCGTCCGGGTGGATGTCGGCCGTACCGGGGTTCTTCAGTTCGATCGAGAGCACAACGTCCGGCGGAACCGCGTCCACGATCGACGAGAGCAGCGGCACGGTCGCGTCGCTCCCGCGCACCCGCGCTTCGGTCACAGCGTCGGTCGATCGTTCCCAGACAAAGCCGGTCTCATCGGTGATCCCGCGGCTGTCCGGTCCGCTGTCGAGTCGCGGGTCGTGAAACACGACCACGTCGCCGTCGGCTGTCGGCATCACGTCTATCTCGATGGCGTCGGCGCCGAGTCGGACTGCTCCCTCCGCCGCGGCGACGGTGTTCTCGGGGAACTGTCCCGCAAAGCCGCGGTGCGCGCGGACTGTCGGCTCCCGACTCATACGTCCTCCCGACGAGGGTGGTGGTGGCGGCCGGTCGATCGTCGCATATGAGCGAGTCTATGCCGGAGAAGTATTTATTTTTCGAGTATTGTGTTCGTATGGTATTCTGTGGCCCTCATCGGATCAGTTGCGTCACGCCGAGCGTCTCGGCGACGACCCACGCGACGAACAGCAGATAGCTTAGCGCGAGCAGGGCGGCCTCGCCGTCGGTGAGCGAGAGGTCAGTCCGGAGCACGCCGAAGAGAAGCACCGTCGCGAGCGTCAGAACCCCCAGCATCGGCACGGCGGTCGCGAAGTCGATCGGAATGGTCCCGACGATGAGGACGCCGATCGGGATCGCGACGAGGAGATCGAACGTGTTCGATCCCAGGACGTTCGCGACGCTGGTGACGCTGTTGCCGTCGCGGGCCGAGCGGACGCTCACCAGCAGATCCGGGAGACTCGTCGCGGCGGCGAGAACCGTGACGCCCGCGAGGAAGTCGGGGACGCCGAAGGTGTGCGAGAGCGATTCCACGCTTCCGACCATCTGCTCGACCGCGAGCAGAATGACGAGGAGTCCCCCCGCGAGCATAAGCCAGCGCCGGACCACCGGAACGCCGTCGTCGATCCGCTCGCCGTCGTGGTCGCTGACGTCCTGCCACTGGATGAAGATGTAGAGCCCGTAGAGGGCGAGCGGGAGTAACGCGAGCGGCCGGGTGAGTTGGCCGACGAGCGGCGGCCCGCCGGAAACCGGGACGTAGATCACCGCCAGCGCGAAGGTGATGACGATGACCGAGACCGCGATCATATAGAACTGCGCTTCTTTGTAGACAAGCGTGCGATTGGTCTCCAGCGGCTGATCCGACACGAGTCCCGAGAGCGCCGGGATGACGAGGATGTTGAAGATGGCCGAGCCGACGATCGCCCCGACCCCCATATCGAAGACGCCCGCCAGCGCGGCGAAGACGACGCTCGAGAGCTCCGGAAAACTGGATCCGATGGCGACGACGATCGAGCCCTGCACCACCGCCGGGAGGCCGTAGTACGCCGAGAGCCGTTCAGCAGACCTCTCGAGCCAGCCGCTCCCGAGCCAGATGAACGCGGTCGCGACGATGATGAGAAGCACGTCGACGAGGGGAGAGTGTTCGAGGAGGCCTAAGAGCGGCATACCGCTCTGTTCTTTCCCGGAACGACAGAAGAACGTACCGGTCAGCGGAGTCGGTCACGGCTGCTCCGGAGAGCGATAGAGCAGGTCGTACTGGTGAGCGACGTACGTCAGCGTCCCCGCGGCCAACTGCGCACGCCGCGTCGCGAGCCACTCTTCGAAGTTGGGCACATCGACCGGTGCTGCCGGAACCGCGTCGGCGACGAACGCGAGAATCCGCGAGACGAAGTACCGCTCGTCGGCCGGATACCCTCCGCTGTGTGGCCGGACGATCCAGTCCGACCCGTCGACCGCGAGGAGGTCGCCGTCGCGGCGGCCGAGCAGATCCACCAGGTGTCGTCCCGCGCGGGTGTCGCGCCCCGGCCGGGCGTCGATGGCGGCGTGGTACGCCCGTTCGACCGCGTCGTCGGCAGGGTGATCGGGCTGGAAGATCGTCCCCCCGTCGAACGTGATCGGAACGTAGGCGAGCCCACCCGGTCGGAGCGCCGACTCGACGGCTGACACCAGGCGCGGGAGAGAGACGAGGTCGGCGAACGCCTGTGCGACGACGAGGTCGTAGTCGGTCGTCGACGGCGACTCGAGCGTCGCGAGCGCGTCACCGGTCTCGAAGCGGACCGAGAGGTCAGCGACGGTGAAATCGGGCCCGTCGTTGCCATCGCGAGCCGCGTGCGGTGCCGACGTATCGTCAGCGGCCGGAGCGCTGTCGACGGCGTATCCCGCGCGCCGGAGTTCTCGGGGGCGGACCGCCCGGGCGAACGCGGTGATCCGCTGGTCCGTATCGACGCCCCGATACCGACCTGCGTCGACGCCCCACGAGCAGAGCCGCGGGACGGTGACACCCGTACCGCAACCGGCCTCGAAGACCCGCGGGTCGGACGGGAGTTCCGCGAGGAGCCGATCACGGACCGACCGCGACAGTGCCCGGTCGTCTACCGACCGTTTCGATTCGAGATACCGAGGGCGGGCGTGCGTCATCCGGCGGGGTCAGTCCGAGAGGGTGCGGGAGTGACTCGCCCACGACACGTCGTCTTCCCACATCCGGACCGTCAGCCCCGTCGGCGTCGGGTCCGCTAGCGCGTCGGCGACGCGGTCACCGAACAGGCGCGCGAAGTGTTCGACGCTGGGGTTCAGATCCGCGAACTCCGGGAGATCGTTCAAGAGCGCGTCGCGGTAGCGGGCTTCCAGGTCGTCGAGGATCGAGTCGACGGCGTCGATGTCGACCAGGTAGCCGTATTCGCCGAGTTCCGGCCCCGAGAATCGGACTGCGACGGTGAAGTGGTGGCTGTGAACGTCGCCCTCCGGGCCCGGGTCGGGGACCGTGAGGAAGTGCTGGGCGACGAAGTCGCGCTGGACGGCCAGGTGGTACGTGTCCCCGTGGGCGTGGGGAGTGGGCGAGACGGCGTCGGACGACGGTTCGTGGGTCATAGTCGATAGATCGTAACGGAGTCTCGATGGCTGTTCGAACGGATCTGTTCGACGGGTGACGACGGCATCGGTACTACTCGGCGTCGGCGTACGTCAAGAGCACCTGAAGGACCCCGTCCTCGCGGTCGTCGAGCAGCCGGTAGGCCTCCGATGCGTCCGAGAAGGGGACGTGGTGCGTGATGAGCGATGCGAGGTCGAGTTCGCGGAGGCGATCGAGCGCAGTTTCCGCACGCCGAGCTTTCGTCCACCGACCACGCGTCTCCGGAGCGAGCGTGCTCACCTGACTCGATTCGAACGAGATGCGGTCGCGGTGGAAGTCTGTCCCGAGATCGAGCATCGCGGGCTTTGCACCGTACCACGAGCCGACGACGACTCGACTGTCGTAGCCCGCGGCCCCGACGGCATCGTCGAGTGCCGCTGGCTGCCCCGAGAGTTCGTACACCAGATCCACGCCGTCGCGGTCGGCGTCCGGACGGTCGAGGACCGCGTCGAGTTCCGCCGGCGGGATGGCGACGTCCGCGCCCAACTCGCGAGCGTGGTCGCGGCGCTCGGGGATGGGTTCGACCACGACGAGCCGATCCAGCGGGAACGCCGAGAGGATCCCGATCGTGCACAGGCCGACCACGCCCGCCCCGAATACGACGACGTCCTCGCCGACCCGGGGGCGACCGTCGAGCACCAGCGACGTGGCGGTCTCGACGGACGGAAACAGCGCCATCTCCTCGGGCGCGACCGTCTCGGGTACCGGGATCACCAGCTCTTTCGGGACCGCGAAGCGGGTCTCGTGTGGATTGAACGCGAAGACCGTCCGGTCGAGCCAGTCGTCGTCGACTGCGTCGCCGACGGCCACGACGTCGCCGACGGCCGCGTAGCCGTACCGGAGCGGGAACGAGAGATCGCCGTCGAGCGTGTCGAGTGTCTCATCGGCCGCGAGGTCAGTCGGGGCCTCACCGCGGTAGATGAGCAGTTCCGTTCCGGCGCTGATGCCCGAGACGCGCGTCTCGACGCACACCTCGTCCGCGGCCGGTTCGACGTCGGTCCCTCTGATCGCCGTCTCGTAGGGGTCGGTGAAGTACAGCGACTGTCGGTTCATCGATGGGATGTGGACTGTCGAGGTGGCCCGGGAACGGCCGTCGGCGTCCTCGGACCGGCGGGGAGTCCGTGACGGCGGACGGTACCGGGCGCTGACGTACGTGTCACGGAGCCACGCCATAATTATACTGTCGGCCGTCGGCCCCGTGACTGCGGCGGGGGATCGGCGGAGGCGGCGCTCAGAGTTCGGCGGGGACGACGGTCGATTCCTGTCGAAGGTCGTACAGGCGGCGGAACAGCGTGGCGGGGAACCGGAGTTCGACGCGGCTCGGCGGTCGTCCCTTGCCGCTGTGCCCCTCCGCCTGGACCCGGTCGACGATGCCGATTTCGGCCATCTCATAGAGGAAGCGCTTGACCGTCCCGCGCGAGAGGTCGAGTCCGGGACTGCCGCTGATGGCGTCGGTCGTCGCGGCGACGGACGCCCGGTCTTCCGCCGAGAGGTCCACCAGTTCTCGGAGCACGAGTTGTTTGTTCTCCGGGAGCGCCTGTACCCGCGCCATCGACACCGAAGGTCGAGGGATCTCGTCGATCGCCGCAGTGACGTCGGTGTCGAGGAGTCGGGTCCGTCGGTCCCGGTTCGCCCGATCGGCGGCGATGAAGAGCGCCGCCAGCGCGTCGTGTGCGTTGCCCTCGGCCCACTCGGCGATCTCGCGGGCGAGTTCGTGATCCAGCGCCTGCTGGGTGAGCCCCGCCGAAGCGCGGGTCATCAACACGTCGACAAGCATCTGCCGCTGGTAGCTGTCGATCTCGATCGACGTGGCAGTGTAAGTGGTCAGGTCAGTCTCTGCGGGGGGCGTGCGGCTGATCGCGAGCCAACTCACGTTGCTCGGCAGTCCCGACAGCCGATCTACGAGCGTCGCCGTCCCGATGCTCTCGGGTTCGTCGACGTGGTCGATCGCGAGGACGACCCCAGCGTACCACTGGTTGAGGGCCTCGTGCAGTCGCTGGCGGAGTTCGTCGGTGCTGATCCCGTGCTGCGGGACCGTCTCCTCGATGCAGGCGTCGAGAATCCGGTGGTAGAAGGCGAACTCGCTGACCGTCTCGCGCATATCCAGGTAGACGAACTCGGGGATCGTCGGCGAGGCCGCCCGAGTGCTCGTGTGGATGACAGAGCCGGTCTGCGTCGAGAGCCGGTTCAGATGGGTGAAGAGCGCCGTGACGATGGCCGATTTACCGGAGCCGAACGCCCCGTGGACGTACGCGTTCGGCGGCAGCGTCCCGTCGAAGACGGGATCGAGGTGATCAAGGAGCCGCTCGAAGATGGGACCGCGGTCCGATGGCTCTTCGATGTGAGCCGCCGGCGAGAGCGACTCGTAGCTCTGGATGAGCCGCTGTCCCTCGTCGTGCCCTTGTCGTCGTTTGATCCGCGCGTCGAGATCCATATCTTTAGTGTCGCGTCGGTCGTCGAGGTCGGCGAACGATCGTCGGGGAGACCGACCAGTTCGCCGTCGGTCGGTCCGACGCCGTCACCGACCGATCCTCCCGCATTGATTATTGGCGATAGCAACTACAGGATAAAAAGAGACTGGGTACCCGACCGCGACGCAGCGACGTGCGATCGGACCCCAGGTGAGGGGTTAGAGCCCCAGGTAGCCGGCGTTGGGCAGCAGATTGAGCAGGTAGAGGATGCCCACGAAGAGCATCGCGATCGCGATGGCCATCGCCGGCGGGTCGACGTGGGTCCCCGAGTGGGAGTACATAATCCGCTGGGTGAACTCCCCGAGGATCGCACTGATCGCGCCGAAGATCCCCGCGGCGAGGAGCGCCACGAACTGGCTGCCCGTCGCCGGGAGGAAGAGGACCGCGCCGACGGCACCGATGAGCGTCATGTGGTGCGTCACCGGAATCTTCTCCACCCCGAGTTGGAGGAAGAGCAGACTCATCGCGGAGATGGCGTACCCGAGGAAGATACTCTGCGTCTGGAGCCAGATGTAGCCCGCGAGCACGCCGGCGACCAGCCCGATGGCGGTGACGCCCGACCACTTGTACTGGTGCGGGAGCCACGGTTCGGTCGCGAGGCGATCGGCGTGTTCGGCTGCGACCTCGCCGCCGTCGGTCGCTGCGCGCTTCTCCTCGCGCTCGAACGGCGACATATCGAGGAGACTCGATCCGGCCGCCTTGCCGACGAGGGGGTAGCCGAAGGCGACACGGGCGATCACGGCCGTGAGGACGACCGAGAGCGCGATACCGTCAGTGGGGAGGCCGATCGCACCGGAGAACCGGGCGATGAGCATCCCCAGCGCACCGAAGACTGCGCCGACTGCGAGGATGTCGGGCTTGGTGCCGAACGCGTACAGGATGTTCTTCCCGAAGTGGTAGTCCCAGCCGTCTGGCGACATCTCGGGATACTTTTTGCCCGCGTACGCGGACGCGGCGACGCCGCCGGCGAACGCGATGTGCGGACCGGTGATCGCACCGAAGCCAATGACGCCGGTCACGCCGGCGGCGAGTTCACCCTGCGGGACGGCCTCGATGGTGCCGATCTCCCGCTGGAGGATCGCGAGTCCCTCGCCGAGGAACACGACGAAGCCCGTGAAGATGAACGCGGGGAGGGCACCCAGCGCCGCGCCGAACGCGCCGCCGGCGAGCGCCGTCACGAGCAGTACGAGGAACGGTTCGACTTCCATCCCGAGGAGCGGAATCTGGAGGAGTGCGTCGACCATCGATTATTCCTCCTGAGCCCAATCGAGCGAGCGATCGACCGCTTCGCCCCACTTGCTGTACAGTTGGTCCGCTTCGTCACTCTCCATCTCCGGCTCGAACTCGCGGTCGACCTGCCAGTTCGAGCGGAGTTGATCGATGTTGTCCCAGTAGCCCACCGCGAGTCCGGCCGCGTACGCGGACCCCAGGGCCGTCGTCTCGTCGACTTGCGGGCGGGCGATATCCGTCTGGATGATGTCGGACTGGAGTTGACAGAGGAAGTTGTTTTTGACCGCGCCGCCGTCGACGCGGAGCGTCGTGGTGTCGACGCCGGAGTCGGCCTCCATCGCTTCTGCGATGTCGCGCGTCTGGTAGGCGATCGACTCGAGGGTGGCACGGACGAGGTGCTCTTTGCCCGTGCCGCGTGTCATTCCCACGATGGTTCCGCGGGCGCGGCCGTCCCAGTGCGGCGCGCCGAGTCCAGTGAACGCCGGGACCATATAGACGCCGTCAGTGGAATCGACCGACCGAGCCAGTTCGGCCGTCTGGGCGGCGTTGTTGATCAGGTCGACGTCTTCGAGCCACTCGATCGCCGCGCCGGTGACGAAGATCGACCCCTCCAGCGCGTACTGGACGGGTTCGCCGGACATCTGGAAGCCGATCGTCGTGAGGAGTCCGTGGTCGGATTCGACGGCCTCGTTGCCGGTGTTCATCAGGTAGAACGAGCCCGTGCCGTAGGTGTTCTTCGCGTCGCCCGCATCGAAACACGTCTGACCGAACAGCGCGGCCTGCTGGTCGCCGAGCGCGCCAGCGACGGGAATCTCCTCGCCGAGGAAGCCGTCGGCGTCGGTGTGGCCGTAGTACTCCGTGTCCGAGGAGGGACGGACCTCGGGGAGCATGTTCTCGGGGACGTTGAACTCCTCGAGCAGTTCGTCGTCCCACTCGAGGTCGTGGATGTTGTACAGCATCGTCCGCGAGGCGTTCGTGACGTCCGTGATGTGGTTGCCCGTCAAGTTGTAGATGAGCCAGGCGTCGATGGTACCCACCAGCAGTTCACCGTCGGCGGCACGGGTGCGGAGGCTGTCCGTGCGGGCGTGATCGAGCTTCAGGGGCTCGGCGTTGTCGAGGATCCACTCGGTCTTCGTCGCCGAGAAGTACGCATCGGCTTCGAGGCCGGTCTTTCCGCGGATCCAATCAACTTTGTCCTCGTCTTCGAGTTCCTCGACGCGGTCGGTCGTTCGGCGGTCCTGCCAGACGAGAGCGTTGTGGACGGGCTTGCCGCTCTCTTTGTCCCAGACGATCGTCGTCTCCCGCTGGTTCGTGATCCCGAGCGCCTCCAGCTGCGAGGCGTCGATGCCCGCGTGCTTGAGGCCGTTCTGGACGACTTCCTGTGTGTTCTCCCAGATCTCGACGGGGTCGTGCTCGACCCAGCCGGGGTTCGGGTAGATCTGTTCGTGCTTCTCGTAGTCGTTGGCGACGACCTGGCCACTGTGGTCGAATACCATGAACCGCGTGCCAGTGGTCCCCTGGTCGATTGCGCCGACGTAGGTGTTTGCCATTGGTTCAGTCTCCATCCGGCGACATCTTGACTACCGTTGCCGCCTTGCTAATGAACAATATACCAAGACCTAATAAATGTTATCCAGAGCTCGGGGTACTCAGTAAAGATAATTGAGAAGCGTGTAGAATGGCACTGAGGTACCTATTCTCGTATCGCGTGCGCGGGCTGTGTCGGACGAATTCGGAGCTGGTTCGGAGACAGCAGTATGTTGCCGTCGACCAGTCACAGGGCTCTGACCAGCGATTCTGTGGCTTATCCGGCCCCGTTCTCCGGGCTACGCGTCGATGTTGTGATCCCACCTGTTCGATCGTAATGTTTACTCCGGCAATCGATCTACCGATGAAATAAAGTGGGTCGGCTCCGAACCGTGTGTGTACGAATGGCATCGGCACCACACATCGTCGTCATCGGCGGCGGGTCGACTGGGGCAGGGATCACACGCGACCTCGCGATGCGGGGGCTCGATGTGACGCTCCTCGAACAGGGCAACCTGACGCACGGGACGACAGGGCGGATGCACGGACTCCTCCACAGCGGCGGCCGGTACGCGGTTTCCGACCAGGCGAGCGCGAAAGAGTGTATCGAAGAGAATCGCGTCCTTCGCGACATCGCGAGTCACTGCGTCGAAATGACGGGCGGCCTGTTCGTCAAGCGTCCGGAAGACTCAGAGGAGTACTTCCAGGAGAAACTCGAGGGCTGCAAGGACTGCGACATCCCCACGGAGGTCCTCTCTGCGGAGGAAGCGCGCGAGATCGAACCGCACCTGGCGGGCGACATCGAGAAGGCGATCTCGGTCCCCGACGGAGCGGTCGATCCCTTCCGACTCGTCGTCGCCAACGCGGCGAGCGCCCAGGAGCACGGCGCGCGGATCGAGACGCACTCGACGGTCACTGATCTGCTCGTCGAGGACGGCGAGGTCGTCGGTGTCGAGGTCGAACACGCCTCGGGGTCGGGCGTCCGGGTCCACGGGACCGAGGGCGGCACCGAAGAACTCCGCGCCGACTACGTCGTCAACGCGACGGGCGCGTGGGCCGGCCGCATCGGCGAGCTGGCCGGCGTCGACATCGAAGTCCGCCCCTCGAAGGGCGTGATGACGATTATGAACACCCGACAGGTCGACACCGTCATCAACCGCTGTCGGCCGAAGGGCGACGCCGACATCGTCGTTCCCCACGAGACGACGTGCATCCTCGGGACGACCGACGAGGAGGTCGACGACCCCGAAGACTACCCCGAGGAGGGCTGGGAGGTCGATCTGATGATCGAGACCCTCTCGGAACTGATCCCGATGCTCGAGGACGCCCGGACGATCCGCTCGTTCTGGGGCGTCCGCCCGCTGTATGAACCGCCGGACGTCGGCAGCGACGACCCGACGGACATCACGCGCGATTACTTCCTCCTGGATCACGACGAGCGCGACGATCTGGGCGGAATGACGAGCATCGTCGGCGGGAAGTTCACTACCTACCGGATGATGGGCGAGGAGATCTCCGATCACGTCTGCGCGCAGTTCGGCATCGACGCCGAGTGCCGCACGGCCGAGGAACCGCTGCCGGGCAGCGAGGACTTCTCGGTCCTCCGGGACTATATGGACGAGTTCGGGCTCCGGTCGCCGATCGGCCGTCGGAGCGTCGAACGGCTCGGCTCCCGCGCCGACGACGTCCTCGACGTCTCCGGACCGAACCCGACGGTCTGCGCCTGCGAGGGCGTCACGCGCGCCGAGGTGCAGGACGCCATCTCCCAGTCGGGATCGGACCTCAACGCCGTGCGGATCCGCACGCGCGCCTCGATGGGGAACTGTCAGGGCGGGTTCTGCTGTCACCGGCTGGCGAACGAACTCCACGGCGAGCACGACGAACCGACGGCCCGGGCCGCCTGGGACGAACTCCTCCAGGAACGCTGGAAGGGCCAGCGTCACGCGCTGTGGGGCGAGCAGCTCTCGCAGGCGATGCTGAATTACGCGCTGCACGCGACGACGCAGAACCGCGATCACGACCCGGCCGACGGGGAGCACGAGGTCGAGTTCGCCGCTTTCGACAGCGGTGCGCCCGACGCTGGACCCGAAGGCAAGGCCGGCACCGGGAGGGCCGACTCCGGGATCGATGGAAGCGACGCCGTCGCCGACGGGGGGCACGAGCGTGGCGATTGATTCAGACGTCCTGGTGATCGGCGGCGGGATCGCGGGCCTGACGGCCACGCTCGCTGCGGCACGGGCGGGCGCGGACGTGCGACTCGTCTCCTACAAGCAGAGCACGCTGCGGAACGCCTCGGGCCTGATCGATATCCTGGGATATCTGCCCGACAGCGACGGCCCGGTCGTCGATCCCTACGCGGCGATCCCCGACCTACCGAGCGAGCACCCCTACCGGATCGTCGGAACGGACACCGTCGAAGAGGCGATGGCGCTGTTCGACGACGCCGCGGCCAACTACCGCGGTGGGCACACGGACGCCAACGCTCTCCTGCCGACGCACGGCGGGACGATCAAACCGACCGCGCGCTACCCGGCGAGTGCGAGCGCGGGCCTCGCGAGCGACGAGCGCGACGTCCTCCTCGTCGGCTTCGAGGCGATGACTGACTTCGACGCGCCACGGGCGGCGTCCCACCTCGCGGCTGCGGACGTCCCGTTCGAGGTGCGCGGCGTCACCATCCGATTCCCCGGGGACCTCCGCGCCGACGCGAAGGTCACCCGGTACGCGAAGCTGCTCGATACAGACGGGACGGTGACGGTTCGCGGCCGTGATCGGCCGGTCCGCGAGGCGCTCGCAGAACGGGTGAACCCGCACCTCGAAGGAGAGGAGCGAGTCGGCTTTCCGGCCGTCCTCGGCGACGACGCGGCCGGTGCTGTGCGGGAAGCGCTGGCCGAGCGACTCGGCGCGGCCGTCTTCGAGGTCCCGATGGGGCCGCCGTCGCTGCCGGGACTGCGACTCGAAGACGCGCTGTTCGACGCGCTTGACGCCGCCGGTGCGAGGTTCGAAACCGGCAACCCCGTCGTCGGGTTCGACGGCGACGGCGAGATCGAGCAGGTGTACGTCGAGAAGAACGGCGCGGAGATTCCCTACGCTGCGGACGAGTACGTACTCGCGACAGGCGGACTCGTTGGGAAGGGTATCGAGTCCGAGCGCGACGAGGTCTACGAGCCGATCTTCGGCTGTCATATCGCCCAGCCGGACGACCGGTACGCGTGGTCCGAGCACGACGCGTTCGGCGACCACGAGTTCGCGCGGTTCGGTGTCCAGGCGGACGCTGAACTCCGGCCGACCGACGCCGCAGACGACGTAGCGTACGAGAATCTCAGGGCCGCTGGCTCGGTCCTCGGCGGCTACGACTTCGCCGCCGAGAAGTCCGGGAGCGGCGTCTCGATCGCGACAGGCTACGCCGCCGGCCGAAGCGCGGCAGCGAGGGTACGATGAGCGACGCAGAATCTCCGTCAACATTCGATCCGGTGGAACCGAACGCGGGCGAGGACTTCGAACCGGTCGACGTCTTCCCCGATACGAACGAATTCGACCTGCGCCCCGGCGCAGACTCGTGTTACAAGTGCTCGACGTGCGACACGAACTGCCCGGTCGCGGAAGTCGACGACGACTTCCCCGGCCCGAAGTTCCAGGGGCCAGAGCAGTGGCGGCTCAAGCGCCAGGAGGACGATCACTCGATCGACGATTCGATTATGGACTGCTCGAACTGTATGCGCTGTGATAACGCGTGTCCTTCGGGCGTCCCCCTCTCACAGATGCACAACACCGCTCGCGGCGAGTACGTCGCAGAGGAGATGTCGAAGACGTCGATCGAGTACTGGCGCAACCGGATCCTCGCGAACTACCGCACGTCGGCGTGGCTGGCCAGCAAGGTCCCGCGCCTCGCGAGTTTCGCGATGAACTTCGGGCCCGCGCGGTGGGTGATGGAGAAGACCCTGGGAGTGACGAAAGAGCGCGACTTCCCCGAGTTCGCGACCGAGACCTTCCGCGAGTGGTGGGAGCGGGAAGGCGCGGCCGCCGGGTCGCGAGAGCGCGCGAGAGATGCCCGCGAGCGCCGCGGCGAACCACGCGACGCCGACAAGAAGGTGGCGTACTTCCACGGCTGTTACTCGAACTACAACACGCCGGAGGTCGGCAAGTCGATGATCCGCGTGTTCGAGCACTTCGGCTACGAGGTCGTCGTCCCCGAGCAGAAGTGTTCCGGCACGCCGATGTTCGCCAACGGGATGCTCGACGACGCGCGCCGCCACGCCGAGGTGAACATCTCTTCGATGGCCGATCTGATCGAGGAGGGCTACGACGCCATCGCCTCCTGTACCTCCTGTTCGATGGCGCTGCGGCAGGAGTACCCCGAACTGTTCGACATCGACGGCGTCGAGACGGTGGCCGAGAACACCTTCGAGTCCGTCGAGTACCTCCGTATCCACGAGGACCTCACCGACGAGATCGAGGCGGCCGCGGTCGACGGGGATCTCGCGCGCGAGTTCGCGTACCACGCGCCGTGTCACGCCCGGAACCAGGGACTCGAACGGCAGGCCGTCGAGCTGTTCGGCGATCTCGACGGCGTCGGCGTCGAGGACGTCGGCGACTCCTGCTCGGGCATCTCCGGGACCTACGGCTGGAAGGAAGAGAAGTACGAGAAGTCGATGGAGATCGGCGACGAGATGTTCGATCATATGGAAGACGCCGGCGGACAGACGGGGATGACCGAGTGTCCGACGTGTGCGATGCAGATGGAACACGGGACCGGCTACGACATCCGCCACCCGCTGGAACTGCTGGACGCCGCGCTCGTCGAGTGAACGACAGCGTGCGGCCGGCGACGGTGTGACGCGTACGTTTTTCTTTCCCGACTCACGAGGGGTAGTCGATGGTTCGGCGCTTCGTCCGTTCGTGGCGGCCCCTGCTGGGGTCGGTCGCGGTCGGCGATCTGCTCTTTCGAGCCGCCGCCGCCACCCCGTGGAACAGCGTCAGCGAGCTGCTCGCCACGATCGCCGACAGCGCAGCGATTACCGCCGTGTTGAGCGCCCTCGCGGGGAATTCGTCACTCTTCGGGGTCGTGAGTTTGGGATCGCGATGGCTGCTGTACCTGATCGGGATCTATCTGCTCGTCCCCGAGTTGCTCCCCGACAGTTTCGGCGCGTGGACCGATCGGCCGGTCCCGCGAGCGCTCACGACGGGCGGCGCGTTCGGGGTCTATCTCCACTACGGCGGGGTGCTCCCCGGACCCGACGTCCTCTGGTATCCCGGATCGACCGTGCTGGTCGCGGTCGGATTCCTCGCGTACTTCGCCCACGGGGCGGACCCCTTTCGCCCGGGCGGAGAACTGACCGGGATCATCGAGACCATCGGTCTGGGCGGAACCGGCGACCCGTCGACGGAATCTGATCTCCTCGATCCCACCGAGGAGCTATCTATCCACCCGGCCGCTACGGGCGTCCGGTCGACGGCACTCAGGGCGGTCCTGGCCCCGTTGCTGAGCGTACTGCTGGCGATGATGATTGCGTTCTTCGGACTGCTGGTCTTCGTCGTGGGGCTGTTCTTCCCGCTCCCGGAGTTGTCGGTCATCGCGTGGTCCGCCTACGTGACGGTTCGCGACCGTATCTCGTGGCTCCCCGACGAGCGAGAAGGCCGGGAAGGCGACGTCGAGGCATCGATCTACGACATCGTCGGTCCGGCGTTTCGGAGCCCGATCACGGGGCTCGCGACAGTTGCCGGGGTGGCGATCGGTCTGCTGTTGTCAGCGTTGCCGCTCCTCTCGTTTTTTCGTGTGCTCGGTGCACTCAGTCTGTCGGAGGTGCGGGCGCTCGTCGGAGCGCCGGTCCGCGGCGCGCCCACGTTCGTCCTCGTCGGCGGCCTGTTCCTGTTCGGTGCCTACGGCCTGTGGTACTGGGGGCGGGTGAGCCGTCGGATTCCGGCCTTTATGCGCGTGGTCGACGGCGACGATCCCCCGACTCCGGCCGTGACGCGACCGCTGTATCTGACGGCGCCGCCCTCGTTCGTCGTCGTCGCGTTCGGTGCCCTGACTCTCGCCGCGGCGAGCCACATCCATCGCCACGCCGACGTCGAATACTGGCCGCCCGCGTACGCCCTCGCCGGTGGCGGGGTCGTGATCTGTGGGATCCTCCTCGCCGTGGGGGCCATCTGGCGAACCTGGCAGCACACGCAGGCGCACGGCCCCCAGGAGGGAACCGACGAGAACCGAACACTCCCCGTCGCGGTCGCCCTCCAGGTGCTCGCCGTTGCGGTGGCCGGACCGGTGTTTTACTCCTACGACGCGATCGTCGCCGACGGGCTCTCGGTCTACCTCGCGGAGGCGACGCGGACCGTGGGCACGGGGGGACTGCTCGTCGGGAGCGGACTGTTGCTGTTCTATCACGCGGAGATCTGGACCTGGAGCGAGTCGCTGTCGCCGTCCGGAGCCGTGATCGCTCGCGTCGGGTTTGTTGTCGCCGCCGGGGCGACGATGGCCGGTGCCGTCGGACTCTACACGGGCATATGGGCGCTTGCAGCCGTACTCGCAGGCGGGTGCTGTCTGCTCGGTGGCGTCATCGCCGTCAACGAGTACCGGCACCGGTGGGCTGACGAAGCGGCCCAGCCGTCCGGTAAGTGAAAACGCGACGAGCAAATACCGCTCCGTGTGCGGCCAGTCCCGAGGAGACGGACGACTGAGCGATGCTGCGGCGTCCTGCGGACCGGCCGACGCGCGGCAGCACACCCCCCGGGCACAGGCGGCTCCGAGCAGACGATTCCGACGACGAGTGGGGTGAACGTCCGCCGCGGGTGAACCGACAGGTCGCGGCTGTCGCAGTCGAGTCGAACCAACGGAGGTGTATTTTTATACGTCCCCCGCGGGCGTCGTAGTATGGCGACCTACGTACTCGCGACGAATCACGTCGACACGAGCGCGCAACTGTGCGATTATCTCATCGATCGCGTCTCGCGGAGCGACGAGGTACACGCCGTCAACTCGCTCCCCGGCGGCGATGAGACCAACAGCCAAGACGTCCGCGACGGCGAAGAGTCACTGAACGTCGTCTCCTCACGGCTCGCCGGTGTCACCTCCGTCGAGACGCACCAGTTCGTCCGCGGGAACGACCCGTACACCGACGTGTTGGAGCACGCCGAAGAGGTCGACGCCGACGAGATCGTCATCGGGATGCGCAAGCGGAACCCGACGGCGAAGGTGGTCTTCGGGAGCACGACCCAACGGACCCTCCTGCACTCGAATCAGCCGGTCGCCGTCGTCCCGCTCGTCGAGGTGTAGTGAGGCGACGCCGCATCTCAGGGCTCGACTGCGGTGTCGAGGAACGCCAGCCCGTGGCCGACTGCCTGTTCGACACCGTCGCCCGCGTAGAGATCGAAGTGGTCGACAGGGAGCCGCAGGAGCGTCGCGTCCGGGATCGAGTCCGCAGCCGCCTCGATCCCCTCGAGCGCGACGACGTCGTCGCGCGTCCCGCCGACGAAGAGCGTCGGACAGGAGATCCGATCGCGGTCCTCACCGGCCGTGTGTCGAGCGAGGGCGAGCAGCGACCGTCCCGGCGTCCGGTTCGTCCAGTCGGCGTCGTCGGGAACGAACTCGCGGTACGTCCGTGAGGCATTCGGGGACGACACGAGCGCTGGGCCGCGGTCGTCGTCTCGGCTACTGGACGCGACGGCGACGTCGTGGACCCCGAGCAGCGGGGACTGGACGAGGTCGCGAACGCCGGCGAACACGCCGCGGGCGAAGGAGGCGAGGCCGCGGGCGCGAAGGAACGCGCGACCGGAGAGGATCGGCGTCTGTGAGACCACCGCGCGTATTCGCGGGTCGTCGGCTGCGACGTCGAGGACCGTCCCGCCGGCGAGGTCAGTCCCCCAGAGTACGAGTCGCTCGGTAGCGACGTCGCCACGGCCGCGGAGGCCGGCGATGGCCGCTTCCCAGTCGGCCCGCTGCCGCGCCGGCGAGAGGAGGTTCCGGGGGTCTCCGTCGCTGTCGCCGGTGTGTCGCACGTCGAACCGGAAGACCGCGTAGCCGGCCGCGGCGAGACGTTCGGCGTACTGATCGAGACCGGAGGAAGGCGCACCGAGTAGCCCACCCGACAGGACGACCAGCGGCGGCTCCGCCGGCCGATCCGGCCGATAGAGGCGGCCGACGCAGCGTTCGCCCCCGCTACGGAACGTCATCCGGACGGACGAGAACTCATAGCGGGACGGCCGACGGCGGCGTCCCGAGGGCGCGACCGACGCCCGGGACCCCTCGTCTGTCGTCAGCGTGTCCCGGTCAGCGTCCGGGGTCGGAGGTGACGTCACAGGTCGTCCTCCGAGAGCGTGTCGATGACGCGGGCGGAGAACTCCTCGCCGGTGATGTCGTACTCAGCGTACTGCCGGAACCACTCGGCCTCGGCGTACCACGTGCCCTGGACGTCCTCCTCGTGGCGCAGGACCGTCGCCTCCACGCGCGTGGGGTTCCACTCGCCGTGTTCGACCGCGTCGACGAAGGTCGAGAGCGCGCGTCCCATCTCCTGGTGGTTCACCGAGACGTCGGGAAACGCGGTCAGATACACTAATTCGACCGTTTCGCCGGCGGTGTCCAGCGATTCGACGTTGATTCCGTTCGAGCGGAGTTCGCCCTCGAGGCCGGAGATGACGTCGTTCATACCCACGCATTCGACCCAGGGGGAGTAAACAGTTGCCGCGCGCCGTGCGGCCAATCGGGGAGAAGGGGATCAGTCCCGTCGGCTGATACCGCTATTTTCCACCGCTTCCAGATTTCGCGTATGACCTCGACCGGTGCGCCGCTCTCGATCCTCTACGTCGACGACGACGTGCAGTTGGGGGCGTTGGTGAAGACGTATCTGGAACGCGACTCGGCCGAGATCGAGTGCGAGGTGACGATCGAGACCACGCCCGAAGCGGGGCTGGAGCGGATTCGCTCGACTGACACGACGTTCGACTGCGTCGTGAGCGATTACAATATGCCCAAGATGGACGGCGTGACGTTTCTGGAGGCCGTCCGCGACCATCGGCCGGAGTTGCCGTTGCTCCTCTTCTCGGGCGAAGCGCCAGCCGACGTCGCCGCCGAGATCGTTCGTGCGGGACTGACCGACTACCTGCAGAAGGGGATCGGGACCGATCAGTACACGATGCTGGTCCGTCGGGTCGAACACGCCGTCGAGGGCGAGGGACAGTTCGACCCGGAGACCGAAACCGAACTCGACGGGGTCGGCATCGTGGGGCCCGACGAGCGCTTCGAGGAGGCGGATCAGACGTACGCCTCCCTGTACGGCTACGACCCAGCCGACGTCGAGGGGAGACACTGGACCGAACTCCACCCGACCGATGAGGTCGAGCACATCCGCACGCACGTCCTGCCAGTCGTCCGAGGCGGCGGGGAGTGGAGCGGCCGGAGTCGCGGACTCCGGTCGGACGGAAGCACCTTCACCGAGTCAAAGCTGGTGACCGCGCTCGACGACGATCGGCTCCTGATCGCGGTCTCGGAACTGCGTGAGAGCGACCTGAACGGGGACGACTGACGGTTCGGCATCGCTAGACTTCTACGCGGAGGCCATCGCGGGCGATAGCGACCTCGCCGTCGTAGTGCGCCCGCACGGATTCGAGCATCTCCTCGTGTCTCCCCCGGGTGTGGGGATAGAGATGCGTCAGGTAGACCCGGCCGACGTCGCGGCCGGCGAGCGCGCGGCCGAGTTGCGACGGCGTCGGGTGGTTGGAGACGTCGACGTCGTCGGGGAACGAACAGTCGTGGGCGAGGACGGCCGCGCCGTCGGCGAAGGCTGCCAGTCCCGACGTCGCCTCACCGTCGCCCGAGAAGACGACGTCGCCGGCCGCGTCGGGGGCGCTGAAGCGATACGCTAGGCAGTCCATCGAGTGCTCGGTCTCGGTGGCGCTGACCTCGAACCCAGCGACTGAGAAGGACGTCGGCCCGACCTCGCGGACGCTCAGGTCGACGCGTCCCTGCAGGTACTCGTGGACGTCGAGGAGACCGTCCAGCAGCGACTTCGTTCCCGTCGGGCCGATCACCTCGAGATGTTCCTCGCCGGCCAGCCAGCGGGCTTTCAACAGCGGCAGGAGGTCGGCGACGTGATCGAGGTGGTGATGCGTCAAGAGCACCGTGGAGACGCCCTCGTAGCCGACGTCGGTCCGCGACAGTCGGTGGAGCACGCCGCTGCCGCAGTCGACGAGGAGCGATCGGTCGGCGGATTCGAGCAGCAGTCCCGTCTGGACGCGGTCGGGGACGGGCATCGCGCTTCCAGTCCCGAGGAAGGTCAGTCGCATCGGCGGCTCTTGGGGCGGTCCGCCGATAGGCGTTCGGGACCGGCGGCGAAACGCCGACGCTCCGCGGGCAGGGGCGAACAGCCGACACAGCGGGTTCGGTCCGCTCCGGGATCGGCGTGTCGGACAGCCGCGACTCGACCCCGGACGGGTGCTACGTCACGGCAGTGCTGGTCCCGTGTTCGTATATAATCGCTCGGCGCGATTCCGCGGCGGCCCCCGATCCGGACAGAACCCACTTACCCGTGCGGCCTAACCGACACACGATGCCGAAACGCGGGCGCGAACTGCTCCGAGAAGTGGTACGGGACTCCGGCGACGCCCCGGCCGACGACGCCGTCTTCGATTTCGACCCCGAAGAAGTCGAGCTCGACGACGAATCCGTCCTCGATCGGCTCGATCCCGCCGTCCGCGAGTGGTGGGTCGAGCAGTTCGGTCCGTACGTCCCCCAGAACGGCGGGTTCTTCACCCCGCCGCAGCGGGAAGCGATCCCGCTCGTCGACGAGCGAACGAACGCGCTCGTCTGTGCACCGACCGGGAGCGGGAAGACCCTCGCGTCGTTCACCGCGATCCTGAACGAGTTGTTCGCGCGCGGTCGCGAGTCCGACGACGGACTGGATAATTCGGTGTACTGCCTCTACGTCTCGCCGTTGAAGTCACTCGCCAACGACATCCACCGGAACCTGACCGTCCCCTTGGAGGGGATCAGCGATCGGTTGGCCGACCGGGGCGAAGACGTCGAGGTCAGACACGCGATCCGGCACGGCGACACCGACAGCGCCGAACGGCAACGGATGCTCTCGGAGACGCCGCACATTCTCAACACGACGCCGGAGACCCTCGCGATCCTGCTCAACGCGCCGAAGTTCAGGGAGAAACTCCGGACCGTCGAGTACGTGATCGTCGACGAGATTCACAGTCTCGCGGAGAACAAACGCGGCACGCACCTCTCGGTGTCGCTGGAGCGCCTCGAGGACCTCGCCGACGCCTCGCCGACGCGGATCGGCTGCTCGGCGACGGTCGAGCCCCTCTCGACGATGGCAAGGTTCCTCGTCGGCCGCGACGACGACGGGACGGTGAGGGACCACGAGATCGTCGACACGCGGTTCGTCCGCGATTTCGACCTCCGGTTGGAGTGTCCGACCGACGATCTGATCAACACGCCCAGATCAGAGATCCAGCACGGATTCTACGATCGCCTGCACGAACTGATTCGCGACCACGAGAACACCCTGGTCTTCACGAACACCCGCTCGGGTGCCGAGCGCGTCCTCGAGAACCTCCGCGGGCGCTTCGACGCGTACGACGACGACAACTCCGGGTGTCACCACGGGAGCCTCTCGAAGTCGCGGCGACAGGCGATCGAAGAGGGGTTGAAATCCGGTTCGCTCGATGTCGTAACCACCTCGACGAGTCTGGAGTTGGGGATCGATATGCCGCATCTGGATCTGGTGGTCCAGGTCGGCTCCCCGAAGTCCGTCGCGTCGCTGCTCCAGCGGGTCGGTCGCGCGGGCCACAGCCTCGGCCAGACCGTCGAGGGACGGGTCTTAGCGCTCGATCACGACGAACTGGTCGAGTGCGCGGTGATGTTGCAGAAGGCACAGTCGGGGTTCGTCGATCGCGTGTTCGTCCCCGAGAAGGCTCACGACGTCGCCGCACAGCACGTCTACGGGATGGCGATCAACGCGGTCCGGCGGGAGAGAGACGTCCGACGCACGCTGCGGCGGGCGTACCCGTACCGGAACTACACCGATGGCGACTGGGAGCGACTCTGCCGATATCTCACTGCCGACTACGAGGGGTTAGAATCGAAGAACGTCTACGCGAAGATCTGGCGCGACACCAACGATCCGCCCTCGGGGCCGCACCACCACGACGAGTTCGACGTGGGCGAACCGCTCGTCGGGAAGCGCGGCCGGATGGCGCGCGTCATCTATATGACGAACATCGGGACGATTCCGGACTCGTTCACCTGCGAGGTACGCACCCGCAACGGTGACGAGTGGGTCGGCACGCTCGACGAGAACTACCTCGATACGCTCGAGGAGGGCGACGTGTTCGTCCTCGGCGGCGATCGGTTCGCCTACCGCTACCGCCGTGGGTCGAAGGTGTACGTCGATCGGACGAGCGCCCGGCCGACGGTCCCGTCGTGGTTCTCCGAGCGACTCCCGCTCTCGTACGATCTGGGGCGTGAGATCGCCTCGTTCCAGGGCGACGTGCTCGATCACCTCCGCGCGGGGGGACGCCCGGCCGTCCGGGAGTGGCTGCGCGACTTTCCGATCGGCGAGAACGCCGTCCGTGCGATCGCGCAACTGTTCGACGAGCAGCACCGGTACGCCGGGGCGGAGAGCGTCGCGACGGACGAGCGACTCGTCGTCGAAGCAGAACTGGACAGAGAGACCTACCGCCGGCACTTCTACGTCCACTCGCCGTACGGCCGGCGGTTCAACGACGGCCTCTCTCGGCTGGTGGCCGCTCGCTGTGCGAACCGGACGAACGCGAACGTGCAGATCGCCGTCGCCGACAACGGGTTCTCGCTGTCGATGCCGCTGAACCGGAAGGTCGACGTCGCGGCCGTCCTCCGAGATCTCGATCCCGCGGCCGTCAGGGCCGAACTCAGAGACGCGCTGGAGGACACCGACCTGCTGAAACGCTACTTCCGGATCGACGCCACCCGGTCGCTGATGATCCTGAAACGCTACAAGGGCTACGAGAAGTCCGCCGCCGAGCAGCAGGTGTCCGCGGAGATGCTGCTCTCGTTCGCCGAGGACCTGGACGACTTCGCCGTGATGGAGGAGACCTACCGGGAGATCATCGAGGACAAGCTCAATCTCCGCGCGATCGAGGCGGTCCTGCGGGCGATCGAGCGCGGCGACGTCGCGGTATCGTCGATCCGCGTCGACTCGCCGACCCCGCGGGCGTTCGGACTGGCGACGCTGCTCGCCAGCGACGTCGTCCTCGCGGAAGACGAAAGCGCGGTGTTACAGGAGTTCCACGCCCGAGTGCAGGACGCCATCGACGAGGGAGAGGAGGCCGCGTCCGAGCGGCCCGGGACCACGTCTTCGTGAGGACGCTCGCCGGGGCGGTCGTGAGTGTTTTTATGATCCGACGTGGAGAGTGAGGCGATGGACACCACGCCGTCCGTCGACGTCGCTGATCTCTCGCCGCTGGCGTGGCGACTCCTTCGGGTCGCTGCGGGGTATGAACAGCGGACAGTCGAACAGGAAGTCGACGACATCCTCCAGGCCCACATATCGATGCTCGAATCCGGGACCAGAGGCCTCTCGGAACTCCGCCGACAGGAACTGTTCAGACTCTATGCGGCCGAACTCGACGACGAACAGGTCGAAGCGATAGCGGCTCACTTCTGAGTGCGTTCGCTGCGGACGGGGCGAAACCGCCGGAATCCCTTCGAAAAATATTAATTATGTAGTTTCGTTAGTGGCGTGTATCAATGATACAACTGGGTAACTCGGAAGCACAGCGGCGGTTGGTGCTGTTCGCGATCGCGCTCGCCGGTACGGCAGCCATCGCGGTCGCGCCGTCGCCGGGCGCACTCCCCGTTCGGGGACAGTACGCGATCGCGACGATGTTCTTCGCCGGATTCCTATGGGTGACTGGGGCACTCCCGCTGGCGGTGACGGCCGTCTCGATTCCATTCGTTCTGACCGCGATGGGCGTCTACGACGATCTCGATGCGGCGCTCGTGGGCTTTGCCGACCACCTGATCTTCCTGTTCATCGCGGGGTTCATGTTGGCGAACGCGCTCCAGAAGTACGATATCGATCGCCGGATCGCGCTGTGGATGATGTCGAAGATGGGCTCCTCGCCGCGCCGGCTCGTCGCCGCCGTGATGCTCGCGACCGCGTTTCTCTCGATGTGGGTCTCGAACACTGCGACGACGGCAATGATGACGCCGATCGCGCTCGGGGTGCTCACGCAGGTCCTCGGCCGCGACGACGTCGCCGCGGCCGCACCGGACCCGAACACCGACATCGACGACGACGTCGCCGACGACGGGGAGGTCGTTGGCGACGGCGGTGGGACAGCCGGGGCAGTCGCCACGGACGACGGCGGCTTCACCAACCTCCAGTTATCGATGCTGCTCGGCACCGCGTACGCCGCAAGTGTCGGTGGCGTCGGCACCCTGATCGGGACGCCACCGAACGCGATCCTGGCCGCCCAGCTCAACGAGATTCTGGGCTACGAGATCGGGTTCGCGCAGTGGCTCCTCATCGGGCTCCCGATCGTCCTCGTCACGCTCCCGCTCGTCTGGTACCTCCTGACGTACCGCATCTATCCACCCCGGATCCAGAACGTCGAGGCCGCCCGCGACGAGGCCGCACGCTACCTGGCGGATGAGGGCGCGCTGAGCACGCGCGGAAAGCGGGTCGCCTACATCTTCACGGCGACGGCGTTGCTGTGGGTCGTCGGAGGGCTCGGAGATCTACTCGGGCCGTCTCTCCCGGACGTGTGGGCCACCACGATCTTCGGTGGCGGCGGGATGAGCGTCTTCGGCGTCGAGGGGCACCAGGGGATCCTCTACTACGTGATGGTCGGCCTCGCGGCGATACCCGCGTTGGTGCTCGCTGACACGATGTCGTGGGACGAACTGGTCGACATCGACTGGGGGACGATCCTGCTGTTCGGCGGCGGGATCGCACTGGCGGACGCGCTGGCCGCCACGGGCGCGACCGACTGGATCGCGAACACGGTGTTCAACTCGCTGACTGGCGCGCCGATCGTGCTCGTCGTCGGGGCGGTCGTGCTGCTTGTCATCTTCCTCACCGAGATGACCTCGAACACCGCGACAGCGACGATCATCGTCCCGGTGCTGATCAGCATCGGTGGGGTGTTCGCGGCGACGCTCGGCCTGGCTGAGGTGTCGGCCGCGGTCTTCCTTTCAGTGTCGGGCGCGGTCGCGGCGAGTTTCGCGTTCGCGCTCCCGGTCGCGACGCCCCCGAACGCCATCGTCTTCGGGTCCGGCTACATCGAACAGCGCCATATGATGCGCGCCGGCGTCATCCTGAACATCGTGATGACGGTCGTCCTGACCGGGCTGATCTGGGTGCTCTTCCGGTTCGTCTGGCCCGTGGTGTTGTTTTAATCCGCGCTCGTACACTCGCTCGCTGTCGCCGCGGCTTCTCACTCACGTTCGTCGGCCGCCCACTCGCCGCCGACGCGATCGACGCCCATCAGGTCCGCTCCCGGATGTTCGGTAAACGAAACTTTCAGATTCGGTTCGGGAACCGACCACCGGTCGGCGACGAGTTCCATAGCCGCCAGCGCGAACGACCGACGGCGCTCGAACGAGCGCCCCTCGCGAATGTCGGCACTCAGAACACAGAGCGGCCCGTCGACGGCGCGGCCGAGCGCGAGGTTCTCAACCGGGTGCTCCCGGATCGCCACTGCGACGTGATCGGTCGTCGTCGCCATCTCTTCGGCGTACAGTTCAGTCACGGTGTCGGTGACCGCTCGCTTCTCGTCCGGAGTCGGAGTGGCGGTCGTGTCGAACTGCAGGAACGGCACGGTCCCCAGTAGGGACGGTGGCGGATTATACTGTTGGACGGGAGGCGGTGCACCCGACCCCGGGAACGGACGGGACGACGGTCGCCGGTGACGGGGCGCGATCGCCTACCGCTGCGCCCAGTCGAGCAGTCGCGCGTAGAACGGATCCGACCCGAGCGCGTCGGCGTCGCCGACGAGCGTGAGCGCCTTCTTCGCTCGTGTGAGCGCGACGTTCATCCGCCGGTGGTCCTCGAAGAGCGGCCCGTCGAGGGTCCCGCTGGCGACGAACGAAACGAGGATCACCTCTTTCGCCGATCCCTGGAACCGGTCGACGGTGTCGACGGACACGTCCGTCCGGCGCGCGATCTCGGCGACCTGGGCGCGGAACGGGGCGATCACCCCGATGTCGTCGGGGTCCACGCCGGCGTCCACGTAGGCGTCCACCAGGTCGGCGACGCGGTCGGCTTCGGCGGGATTAGTGTTGCCGACCCGCTCGCCCTGGGGATCGACGAAGGCGACGGGATCTCGGAGTGCGGGCGGGAGAGCGCCCTCGTCGACGCCGAGGTCCGCGAGGCCCTGGGCCGCGACGGAGCCGCTTGCAGGACGGAGCGCCCCGTCATAGAACTCCTGCGAGGAGAAGGCCTGAATACGCTGGGCCATCCGGTACTGTCGATCGAGCAGGACCGACGCGTCCGGGTGGGCGTCGATGAGACGCTCGAACAGGGAAGTCGAGAGGGCGTTGGCATCCCCGTCGCCCGCGCCCGCACCGGCGTCGTCGTCGCCCGCGCTCGCACCGGCGTCGTCGCCGCCTGGCGTGGGGCCGGCTTGCACGACCGGCGGGAGTTGCTGGTGGTCGCCGACGAGGACGAATCGATCGGCCAGATTGGTGGCGGCCAGGGTGCTCGGTTCGGTGAGTTGTGACGCCTCGTCGACCAGTGCGACGTCGAAGGACTGCTCGCGCATCACCCGCGACCCGCAGGTGGCGGTCGTGGCGGCGACGACCGGCGCATCGCGGAGCGCTGCCGCCCGCTCGTTCGGCTCGCCACCGCGTTCGAGACGGACGTCGAGCATATCCTCGCGGACGCCGTTCTCGGTTCCGACGCGGACGACGTCCGCGACGCCGGCCTCGCGGACCGCTTCGAGCGCGTTGTCGACCGCGCGGTTGGTGAACGCCGAGAGCAAGACGCGCTCGCCGGATTCGACGAGGGTGCGG
This sequence comes from Halobellus clavatus, assembly GCF_900107195.1. Taxonomy (GTDB): domain Archaea; phylum Halobacteriota; class Halobacteria; order Halobacteriales; family Haloferacaceae; genus Haloquadratum; species Haloquadratum clavatum. The sequence continues at coordinate 222,795 of NZ_FNPB01000005.1, read as the reverse complement.
ACGATCCGCGCGATGGTGTGGGTCTTGCCCGTCCCCGGCGGCCCGTGGATCAGCGCGATGTCGTCGGCGTCGACCGCCAGCCGGACGGCCTCGTCCTGGGCCGCGTTGTTGTCGACGTAGGTGCCGGGCGACGCGGCACGGTCCGCGAACACCGGGTCGCGACGACCGAAGAGCACGTCCTTCGTGTCGGGATCGCCCTTCAGGACGAAGTCGTGGAGCGCGGTGAGCATCCGATCGACCCCGATTTCGGAGGGGTACACGTCGAGTCGGCGGACCGAGAGCGGTTCGTCGGCGCGGACGACGACGTCGTCGCCGACCGCGACGATCCGGCAGAGTTCGGCGTGGCCCGCGACGGGGTCACCGTCGCTCGCGAGCGCGACGTCGCCCTCGCGGAGTTTCGAGACGGCCTCGGCGGGCTTCCGCGCGCGGAGTTCCCACCGACCGTCGTCGAGTTCGGTTCGACCTGCGGGCTCCAGATCGATCAGCGCCCGGTCGTCCGCGGCCCGCGCTTCGGCGGACTGTTCCCAGAGCTTGCGGTACTCGGCGTGGACGGCGCGGCGCTCGGCTTCGATCGCCTGATAGAACCGATCGAAGTACGCGCGCTCCGCGTCGGGCACCGGAGAGCCGATCTGGCCGGCCTTCGACTCCTGATCGAGGCGCCCGGAGACGACCATACAGGTGTCCTGCTCGAAGCAGTACTCACAGCGTGCGTCCGCCTCGTAGCCCGTCGGCACCGACGAATCGAACTCCATCGCCGCAATCTCGTTGCGAGTCCGGACGACGAAGTCGAGCAGGCCGTCACCGATCGAGAACTCCTTCGCGGGCGAGAGGTCGCCCGTCTCCTCGGTGCGTTCCAGTGCCGTGTTCTTGGTGTACAGGAGCGTGCCCGTGTCGGCGGCGACGCCCCGCTCGTCGAGGATCAGCGCGTAGGCGGCCGCCTGGATCTTGTCGTGAAAGCGGGGCTCGCGCTTGGTGTTCTTGCCCGTCTTGAGTTCGACCGGCATCCCGCGGCGGAGCGCGTCGGCGCGTCCCTTGATCCCGTAGGTGGGCGAGATCAGCGTGTACTCCGAGCGCCAGGCGTCCTCCTCGGTGAGTGTCCCCTGCGACAGCCACCCTTCGATGGCCGCCGCGTTGCGGCGGACCTCGTCGCGGACCTCCGCGGCCTCCCGTCCGAGCAGTCCCAGTTCCAGTCCGGCCTCGCCGACGCGCTCGTCGATCGACTCCGCGAGGTCGCGATCGCGGAGGAGATCGCCGAACACCTCGTGGACGATCGTCCCCTTGACCACGGGGTAGTTCAGCGGAATCCCCGAGAGTTTGTTGAGGTAGTACATCCGCGGGCACTGGACCCACGAGCGCACGTCGGTCACGTCGACGAGAAACCCGGGCTCGAGCACGACGTGGGAGTCACCAGTGGTCGCGTACGTCATCTCGCCGCGGTACTCGTCGGTTTCGAGATCGGTCGCGAGCAGTTCCATTCCCGGCTCGGCGTGCTCGACCGTGTGGGTCCACTTCCCCCACAGCGTGAGTTGGGCAGCGCCGCCCGCGACGTCGGCGTGGGACTCGCCGTCGACGTCTGGTCCGCCGTCCGCGCTCGCCCGGCCGTTCCCGGGGTTCGGACGGATCGTGACCTCCGCCAGCGAGCGCGTCCCGTAGGACGTTTCGACCTCTCGCTCGTCGTTCACCTCGACGATGCGACCGCGCAGTTTCACGTAACGTCCCTGCGGGTCGCGGGGTAAGACGCTATCGGTCGGGGCGATGGACCGGGTGCTCTCAGCCGAGGGGAACCGCGCTCGGCGGGTGTGAGGCCCGTTCCACGCGGTCCCCGACCGACGGTGGCGACCTCACCGACGCCCGCGGTCTGGTTGGGGCAGGAACTCCGCCCACCAGCGAAGCAGAAACCACAGCAGCACGGCACCGAGCACGAGCCCGGAGACGATCCCGGCGGCGATGATGACGAGCGATCCGCCGGCCTGGAGTGCGATGAGACCGCCCGAGGCCGCCACGAGGCCCACGAAACTCAGCTTAAGCCGTCGGCTGGCGATGTCGCGCTCGGAGTCGGTGAGACTCGGTCCGACCACGTCAGATCGCCCCCGAACGACAGACAGCGGGCGGTGTTGACAGCGACATCACTGGAACCCGCGGCCGACGCCGTCTTCGTCGACGAGGTCGTCGAGGTCCTTCGAGAGCAACTCGTCGGCGTCGGCGAAGGTCTCGCTCAACTCATCGAGGCGATCCGGCCGGCCGTCGAACTCGTAGTCCATCGGCCCGAACGCCGGACTGTCGAGCGCGTCCATCACGTCCTCGAAGAAGTCGTCCGGTGACGTCGGTGCCTCGGCGTGGACTTTCACGGCCTCCTCGAGGCGTTTGGCCATCGTCTCGGCGTGATCCTCGTCCTCGGGGGGCGATTGCACCGCGAAGTGCCCCGGGTCGTCGTGCTCCTCGGAGGGCAGCAGCGGTTCGAGGTCCTCGTCGATCCGGCGGGCGACGCGCCCCCCGACGCCGCGAAGTTCCGTCGGGTTCTTCGCGTACGTCTTCAGCGCGTACACGCCGGCGTTGGGGTGCCCGAGGTACAGGTCCTCGCCGAGGCCGTCGCGGCGGTCGCCGGCGACCGCTCGCCAGCCGTCGGGATCGACGCCGGCTTCGGTCACGTCTGCGAGGATGTCCTGCCAGTCTCTCACGCGCATACTCGGGGTTCGGACCCCGGTAGAAAGAGTATGACGGTTGCCGCCGGCCGGACACCGGACCCCCGACAGCCTACGGATCGACGCGAGCGAGCCACCGGTCCGGGTCGTCTAGCTCTGCGGCCGTCGGGAGGTGCTGGGGTCGGTCCCAGACCGTCCCAGCGGCCGCGAGTCCGCGGCGGTCGGCGACGGCCTCGAAGAACGCGGCTCCGCGCTCGTACTGGCGGCGTTTCATCCCGAGACCGAGCAGCCGGCGAGCCACCCGAGCCAGCGGCCCGCCGCCGCGTCGGCGCGCATCGAGTTTCGCGCGCAAATCAGCGTATTCGGCGTCGAACGCGCGGTCCATCAGTAACTCCGCGTAGCCCTCGACGGCCGTCATAGCGACGTCCAGATCCTGGAAGGCGTCCCGGTCGAACCGTCCGTTTGCGAGCATCTCGAGTCCGTCTTCCATCCGAGACTCGAGGTGGTCCGAGAGCCACGGCGCGGCACCGAACTCCGCGGCGTGGGTGACCTCGTGGAAGGCGATCCACCGACGGAACCGGGGGTAGTCGACGTCGAGTTCGCGCGCCGCCGCGACGATGTTGGGGTGAACGAAGTAGAGGCCGTGATCCGCGTCGTCGCCCTCCGCGAGGAGCAGCGGATCGTACTGACCGAGCACGTGCGAGCCGAGAAACGAGAGCACGAACGCCATCGACCCGGTGTTGACCATCCGGGTCGCGTTCGGGAAGGCGACGCTCACCTCGGCCTCGACCGGCCGCATCACGCGGCGAAAGGTTTCGACGTTGGCATCGATCCAGTGGTGACGGCTCTGGATCTCGATCGTCGCCGGGACGTCGAAGTCGAGACCGCCGAGCGATCGGAGTCGGTCGCGGGCGTCGCGGACGTCCGTCGCGTACCCGCTCCGCTCGGCCTCCGAGAGGTCGAGGTCACCGGGGTCCGTGGCGCTCTTGGCGGCCGTCGCGACGGCCGTCCAGTCGATCTGTCCGGCCCCGTCGGGATCGCTCGCGCCGGCGACCGCCTGAACGCTCCGAAGGAGATTCATACAACGTAGTTGGGGCGGGCGCGCAAAACCCTTGTTCCGGGCAGACAGTGCCGGGCGACCGGAACGACTGATCCGGGTCGGGCGACCGTTCCGTGACGGTCACGGCGTACGTCGCGCCGCAGTCGCAGACGACGATGCGGTCGGATGACTGGCCGTGCGTCCAGTCCCCACACACGCACCGAATCTGGACCGATCGAGCGGCGTTGGCGGCTATATTACGGCATCGGTACTACGACCGGACTACTGACTGTCCGTGCCGCCAGGTGGCCTCACACCGCGCAGTTGTTCGGCCCGAGTTCCAGGTCGGCACCCTCCTCGAAATCGAGTTCGAGGACGCCGCGGTTGACGTCGATGACGGTCTCGAAGTTCGGCGGTTTCTCGTTCGACTGTCCGGTGACCCGTTCGACGAACGTCTCACGATCGAGCGCGAACAGGTCCAGTTGCCCGCGGAGGGCTCCGAGCCTCGCGGCCACCAGTTCTCCCGGTTTCGCGACGCCGAATCGGCCGTCGGCGTCGACCGACACGTGGCCTGGAAGGACAGTCACGTCGTCGTCGAGCGCCGCGTAGACGTCGTGAAGCGTCTCGTAGAGCATCTCTGCACCCGCTTTCGCGCCCTCCTCGCCGAACTCTAACTCGGTCCGCCCGACGGACTCGACGAACAGCGTGTCCGCCGACAGGAGGTACTCGCCGTCGACGAGCAGATTCACCAGTTCGGTCGTGTGTCCGGGTGCCGCGAGGACCTCGACGTCGACGTCTCCCACCGAGAGCGTCTGGCCGTCCGAGACGGGCGTGAAGTCATGGACGACGTCGCGTTCGGTCGCCTCGCTGTGCAGGTAGTACGGCACCGAGACCCGCTCGGCCAGCGCGCGCCCACCCGAGAGGTGATCGGCGTGAACGTGCGTGTCGAGGACGCCGGTGACGCGGAGTCCGGCGTCGGCGGCGACGAGTTCGAACTCGTGGTCTTGCCGTGTGGGGTCGACGACGAGCGCTTCGCCCGCCGCCCGGTCGCCGACGACGTAGCCCAGACAGCCCTTCGCCCGGCGCTGGATCTGCGCGAGGAACAGGTCTCCGTCGACGTCGAGTTCGACGACGTCGTAGAGTTTACTCCAGTCTTCCATCCCCCCCTTGACCACGCTGACGTCCTCGTAGCCGCGGGCGGAGAGTTCGAACCCGAACGAGGTCGAGGCCAGCCCCTTTGCACAGATGACGGCGATCGGCCCCTCGTCGAGGAGGGCCGCGACGTCGTCCCAGGTGAACCCGCCGCCGAGGCCGTCGACGGGGTGATACGGGACGTTGACTGCGCCCGGAACGTGCCACGCCTCGAAGCTCTCTGGCGGGCGCGTGTCCACGACTGTGAGGTCCTCGTTGGCGTCGATCGCGTTCGCGAGGCCGCCGACGCTCCGCTGGGCGAGCAGTTTCGACATACACGCAGTACGCGCCGGGCGTGAATAAATCTCGTTGCTGTCGCTGGCTCCGGTCGCGGGCGGCGGGAAAAGGAACCAGTCAGCGAATCGAAATTTAGATCTCGTCCTCGAAGTCCTCGAGGGCGTAGACCGTGTCGCTACCGCGGCGGTCGAGCGTCTCGTTGGCCAGCAGCCAGTAGACGACCGACAGCGCGCGTCGACCCTTGTTGTTCGTGGGAACCACGAGGTCGACGTTGCTCGTCTGGTTATTCGAGTCACACATCGCAATGACCGGGATGCCGACCGTGATGGCCTCTTTGACGGCCTGGGCGTCCCCGATCGGGTCGGTGACCACGACCACGTCCGGCTCGATGTAGCCGTCGTAGTCGGGGTTCGTCAGCGTCCCCGGAATGAAGCGTCCGGTACGGGCTCGCGCGCCGACCGCGTCGGCGAACTTCGTCGCCGGGAAGCGGCCGTACTGCCGCGAGCTCGTGACCAGGATCTGTTCGGGGTCGTAGTTCGCGAGGAAGTCTGCGGCCGTCCGGATCCGCGAGTCGGTCTGGCTGACGTCCAGCACGTACAGGCCGTCGTCGCGGACGCGGTGGATGAACCGCTCCATGTCCTCGGTCTTCTGCTGAGTCCCGATGTGGACCCCCGCAGAGAGGTAGTCCTCGACGGGGATGAGGAGGTCGGCCTCCTCGTCGGGCATTACGTCTTCATCGAAGGCGGGCCCCTCGGACTCTGTTTCGGCCTCGTCCGCCTCGTCGGCGGCCGCGCCGTCGTCGGCGTCGACCTCGTCTGCGGCGGTCTCGGCGACCGGTTCGGTCGTCTCGGCGTCGGCCTCGGTCGCCTCGACGTCGCCCTCGGCCGCGTCGGCCTCGGATTCGTCGTCGACGACTTCGACCGCGTCGTTGTCGTTCTCTGTCATACTGCGTCGTCCGCGATGCGGATGAGTTCGTTGAGTTTGGCAGTTCGCTCGCCCTGGACCGTCCCGGTCTTGATGAAGCCGGCGTCGGTGGCCACAGCGAGGTGTGCGATGGTGGTGTCTTCGGTCTCGCCCGAGCGGTGAGAGATGACCGTCTCGTAGCCGTTCTCGGTCGCCAGTTCGATCGCGTCGAAGGCGTCCGACAGCGAGCCGATCTGGTTCGGCTTGATGAGGATCGAGTTCGCGGCGTCGGCGTCGATGCCGTCCTGCAGGCGCTCGACGTTCGTCACGAAGAGGTCGTCGCCGCAGATGAGCGTCTGTTCGCCGACGCGCGCGGTGAGGTCCGCGAAGCCCTCGTAGTCGTCCTCGTCGAGGGGGTCCTCGACGTAGACGAGGTCGTACTCGCGGACCATCTCGGCGACGTACTCGACCTGTTCGTCTGTCGATTTGACCTCGTCGCCGTAGACGTAGCCGTCCGCTTCGGCGTCGTACAGTTCCGCGGCAGCCATATCCAGGCCGAACTTGATCTCGAAGCCGAGTTCGTCGGCCGTATCGGAGACGGCCTGGTCGACGACCTCGAACGCGTCTGCGTCCGAGATCGGCGGTGCCCACGCGCCCTCGTCGCCCTTCGCGGCGGGAACGTCCCGCTCGTCGAGGAGTTCGGAGACTCGCGCGTGAACGGCGGCGTTCGCGAAGACGGCCTCGGAGATGCTCGGCGCGCCGACTGGCGCGGCGAGGAACTCCTGGATGTGAGTCGCCTCCTTGGCGTGCTCGCCGCCGCCGACGACGTTGCCGAGCGGCGTCGGGAAGGAGTCGCCGCGGAACGTGCCGCCCAGGTGCTGATACAGCGGCGCACCCAGGACGTCCGCGCCGGCCTTCGCGGCCGCCATCGAGATGGCGACCGCGCTGTTGGCGCCGATCTCCGAGAAGTCGTCGGTGCCGTCCGCCGCGTGGAGCGCGGCGTCGACTTCGCGCTGATTCCCCGCGTGGACAGCGCCGACGAGTCGGGGAATCGCTCCCTCTCGGGCCGCAGCGATCGCTTCGCTCGGCGGGAGTTCGATGGCTTCGTACTCGCCCGTGCTCGCCCCACTCGGGGCGGCCGCGCGACCGAAGCCGCCGGATTCGGTCAGGACGTCGGCCTCGACCGTGGGGTTGCCACGGGAGTCGAGGATCCGACGGAGCGAGACGTTCGTGATGAGTGTCATCTCACTCGCCCTCCCGGTTCACCGTGAACGGCAGGACGCCGGCGTCGTACTCCTCTGCAGCCACCAGGATCGGCTCGGACTGGTCAGTATCGACGAGTACCGGGGCCCCATAGGAGACCTGCAGTGCTCGCGCGCCCAGGACGCGGGCCTTCTCGTACCGATTGTACTGGGTTCGTCCGCTCATTGGTAGGGGGCCACGACGTCGACGAGGTCTTTGTGCGAGACCATCATCCGTCGACAGCAGTGCCTCTCGACCCCGAGGTCGTCGAGGACTTTCGCCGGGTCCTCGTCGCCCTCGCGGGCGCGGTCTTTGAATTCGTCCCAGTGTTCACCGACGACGTTGCCGCACGTGAAACACCGAACTGGTATCATCATAGGTGGATCACCTCAGCGGTAGGACTTCTGGTAGCGCGCTCGGGCACCCGGTCCGCCCCACTTCTTGGGCTCGGACTGGCGCACGTCGTTGACGAGCAGCGAGCGGTCGAAGTCCATATACGCGTCGCGGAGTTCGGCGTCGTTGAGATACTGCACCAGCCCGCGGGCGATCGCTGTCCGCGTAGCGTCAGCCTGTCCGGCGAAACCGCCGCCGGAGACGCTGACGTCGATGTCGACCTGCGAGCGGAGATCCTCGCCGGCGATGCGGAACGGTTCCAGCATCTTCAGGCGGGCCATCTCCGGCTCGACGAGTTCGACCGGCTGGGAGTCGATTCGGACGCGGCCCTCGCCCTCGCGCACGGTGGCGCGGGCGATGGCCGTCTTCTTCTTGCCAGAGGTATTCGTTACCATGTGACTTTTGCACCCAGGTTCTCGGAAATCTCTCCGAGCGAGAGGAACTTGATGTTCGAGAGTCGGTCGAGCGTGGTACCCTCGATCGCGTCGCCGTCCTCGTCGAAGGGGTTACCCACGTAGACGCGGACGTTGCCGACGGCCTCGCGGCCCTCGGTCTTGTCGGTCGGCAGCATCCCGCGCACCGCGCGCTTGAAGATGCCGTCCGGACGCGAGGGGTAGTTCGGTCCGCGGTCGGAGCCGACGTCCGCACGCTTGCGGTACGTCGACATCACGTCCTCCTCGGAGCCGGTAATCACGGCGTCCTCGGCGTTGATGATCGCGACGCGCTCGCCGTCGAGGGCGCGCTGGGCGACCTCGCTGGCGACGCGACCGACGATGCAGTTTCGCGCGTCGACGACGACGTCGGCGTCGAACTCGGAGAGACTCATCGAATCACCCGGACGTTGCTTCCTTCGGGGTTCTCTTCGATGGCGCGTTCGAGCGCCACCGTGTCCCCGACCTGTTCGATCTTTGTTCGAGCGGACGACGAGAAGTCGACCGCTGCGACTGTAACATTCTTCTGCAGCGCACCACTCCCCAGCACTTTGCCGGGGACGACGACGGTCTCGTCCTCGCGCGCGTACCGTTCGATACGCCCGAGGTTGACCTCCGCGTGTGTGCGCCGTGGCTTCTCCAGACGGTCCGCGACGTCCTGCCACACGTTGGCACCGGACTCACGGGAGACCGCCTTCAGCTCGGCGATGAGACTGTTGAGTCTCGGATTCGTCTTACTCATTGTCTACCTCCTGAGAGTTGGACGATCGGTGCACACTGGCACTGATCGTCCGAGAGAATTCGGAGTGCAGGGAGCAGGATTTGAACCGCTGGGAGACGCGTCGCGCCTCCCGTGGTGCAAATCGGTATGCTATGCACGCGGCTCGTCCGTTCGGTCGAGCCGAAAAGTGCAGGGAGCAGGATTTGAACCTGCGGACCCCTATGGGACAGCGCCCTGAACGCTGCGCCGTTGGCCAGACTTGGCTATCCCTGCTCGCACTCCGATGTACTGCGTGTCCCTTCAAACCCCTTTCGGTCTGGCGACGCTCGCTGCTCTGGAAGCCCGCGACGGACGCGGCGCTCCCGGCTGTCGTCACCGGGTTCGGTGACGGCGCGGCGGGCGAGCGTCGGGCAGTGGGTGAGGGGACAGAGATCATACGTGACGTTAGATCGCGACTTTGTCTTCGAGTTCGGCCGCGCGGTCGCCAAGCGATTCGGCGGCCCGCAGGACGAGTTCCTCGACGCTGAACGACCCGTCAGTCTCCACGTGGAAGACGAACGCTTCGGGCACGTCGTGGACCTCGACCTCTTTCCCCGGGTACCGGTTCGTGAGGTCGTTGTCGAACGCGTCCGTCGCGACGAGATCGCCGTCTTCGGCGCGCTCGTCAGCGGCGTGTTCGGCGGCCGCCTCTTCGATGACGCCCCGCAGGATGTTCGGCTCCTGTGAGGCGAACTCGCCGGCGTCGCCGACGACCTCCACGCGCTGGAGGTGTCGGTAGCCGACGGAGACGCCGCCCTGGTGTTTGGCGTGCGCCTTGCCGGTGTCGAGCACCGCATCGGCCTCGAACTCGAGGTGTTGGTTGTCTTTGAGTTCGACGATCGGGACGTTCTCGTCGGCCGGCTGGACGAGGTCGTCGGACGACTCGAGGTCGCCCGAGTACGCCGTCGCCGGCCCCTCGACGTCGAGTGCGAGGGTGACGACGTCACCCTCCTCGAAGTCGTCGAGCGGCGTCGTCAGGGGCACGAGCCCCAGACGCAGCCCGATCATCTCGTCGAACATCACCGACGAGTTCTCGACGAACCGGACGGTGTCGATACTGAACGTCGGCACGTCGGCCACCATCGCCCGGCGGATGCCGTTGGCGACCGCTGGCGACGCGCCGCGGACGAGGAAGCGGGCCTTCCGTTCGCCGCGTTCGATGAACTCGACCTCGAAATCGTTCGTCATTGGTTACTCACAGACGGCTGTTTTTCGGCGCACGCGTCCCGTCGTGCGGGATCGGCGTGACGTCCTCGATGCGGCCGATCTCGAGGCCGGCGCGAGCCAGCGCACGGATCGTCGCCTGCGCACCGGGACCGGGACTCTTGTTGCCGTTCCCGCCCGGACCGCGGACGCGAACGTGCAGGCCCTCGATGCCGGCCGCCTTGATGTCCTCAGCGACTGACTCGGCCATCTGCATCGCCGCGTACGGCGACGCCTCGTCGCGGTTCTGCTTCACCACGGCGCCGCCGGACGACTTCACGATCGTCTCGGCGCCGGTCATATCCGTGACCGTGATGAGCGTGTTGTTGAACGACGCGTGGACGTGGGCGATTCCCCACTTGTCTCGAGTTGTCTCGGATTCGCTCATTGGTTACTCCTGTCCCTCCGCGCGTTCGGGGTGGAGATCGTCCGCGAGCGGACTGTTCTCGTCGAACGCGATGGCATCTTCTTCGGCGACCTCGACCGTCTTCGAGGGGCGCGTGACGCGCGCTCCGTCGACGACGACGTGGCCGTGAACGATGAACTGTCGCGCCTGGTCGGGCGTGCTCGCGAGGCCCTTGCGGTACGCGACGGTCTGGAGTCGACGCTCGAGAATGTCGGTGACGTCGAGTCCGAGGACGCGACTGATGTCGTCCTCGTCGGAGAGGATGCCGTAGCGGCGGAGCCGTGCGAGGAACTCCTCGCCGGCTGCCTCCGCCACGTCGAGTTCGCCCTGCGCCTCGCCGATGAGACGTCGGGCCTCGCGTCGGTAGTTGCGGAGCTCGGACTGTGCGCGCCAGAGCTCCTCTTTGTTCTTCAGGCCGTAGCGTCCGAGCAGGTCGCCCTCCTGGGCGATTCGTTCACCCTGGAACGGGTGATTCGGAGTCTCGTAACGCTTCGTGTTGTTTCCGGTCGCCATCGGTTATTCTTCCTCGCCGCCTTCTGCGGCCTCCTCTTCGGCCTCTTCTCTGATCTCCTCGACGTTGACGCCGATCGTCCCCTCAGTCCGGCCGGTGGACTTCGTCCGCTGTCCGCGGACCTTCTGTCCGCGCTTGTGTCGGACGCCTTTGTAGGAGTCGATCATCTTCATCCGGTTGATGTCGTGACGGCGTTTTTCGTTGAGGTCCGAGCCCGTGACGTGGGTGGTCTCTCCGCTGAAGAAGTCGCTTCGGCGGTTGGCCATCCACTCGGGGACGTAGTCGTCGATGTTCTCGACGACCTCGACGACGGAGTCGATCTCGTCGTCGTCGAGCAGTCCGAACGTCGCGTGTCGGTCTACGTCTGCGGCCTCGGAGACGATGCGCGCTGTGCGCTTTCCGATACCTTTCATGTCAGTGAGACTCCGCTCGACCGCCTTCGTCCCGTCCAGATCGGTTTGCCCGATCCTGACGAAGTATCGGAGGTCTTCTTCCTCCTCGGGAGCGTCGTCCTGTGGTTCTTCTGCACTCATGACTTTTGGGAGTCTGGTGAGCGTTGCGGCGGGGATTCGAACCCCGGAGGCTTGACGCCACAGAGTTAGCAACCCTGCGCCTTGGGCCAGGCTTGGCTACCGCAACACACTCGATCTTGTACTGTCGCCCTCTCGGACTCGGGAGCCGACCCCCCTACAGCGTATCGCAGTCTGAACAAGTCGGGGTCGCTACTTAAACATCACGATAGGGTGTAGGGATGAGAGCGGGCCACACACGCGCCGATACGGCCGAAATCGGCCGACGACTGTGTCACGTCATCGCATACCGGGTGTGCGCTCGCGCGAACAGCGCGCGGATCATATATAGGTGTGGGCCGTCACTACACAACTGTGACTACCGCGACAGCAACTGACTCGACACCGGACCACCCCGCCACCCTCGAGAGCGAGCGCGCGCTCGACGAATTCCTGACGGCGCACGACCGCGTCCTCGTCGACTTCTACACCGAAGGCTGTACCCTGTGTGCGAGCATCGAGCCCGTGATCGGGAACGTCGCTCGCGCCCACGACGACCTCGCAGTCGCGACGATCAATCCCCGCGACGATCCGGCGCTGATCGATCGGTTCGCGATCACGAGCGCACCGACGCTCGTGCTCTTCGAAGACGGCGAGGAACGAGGCCGCCTCGCCGATGGGTTCCAGGGCGGCGACGCCATCGACGCGTTCCTGGACGGCGCGAGCGACGAGTAAGGAAGCCGAGATTGCCCCGAGAACGACGCTCAGGACTCTACTTCTACCGTTTCGGGCGGCTGTCCGTCAACCGCCTCGACGACAGTGAGGAAGTTCTCGAACACCCGCGCTGCCGTCTGTGTCTCGGCGTGGCGTTCCGGCGTGGCGTCGGCCAGAACGGCGTCGATTCGCTCCGGGTCGATCCCTTCGGAGCGCTTGCCCTCCGTGACTGACCGCACGGTCTCGATGTCGTACTCGGGGTGGAACTGGACCCCGAATGTCGGGCCGAGCGAAAACGCCTGACACGAGCGGTCGTTGCCGGCGAGTTCGACGGCGCCGTGCGGGAGTCGCACCACCTCGTCGGAGTGCGTCTCAAAGGCGACGAACTCCGCAGGGAAGTCCTCGAACAGCGGCGACTCGTCGTACCGTTCGATGGATCGATACCCGAGTTCGTACCGGTCCATCGAGGCGACGCACCCGCCGAGAGCCTGTGCGAGGAACTGATGGCCCCAGCAGACGCCCAGCATCGGAACGCCGAGTTCGTGGAGGTCTCGGACCAGTTCCTCGAGCGTCTCCATCCAGGGTTCGGTGTCGTAGACGGACGTCTGCGAGCCGGAGATCACGGCCGCGTCGTAGGCCCACGACCCGTCCGCGCCGGGCCACTCCGGGAACTCGCTCTCGCTCACTTTGAACGACGTGACCTGCGCATCGAGTTCGCGTCGGAAGTTGCGTTCCGCAGGCGTTGGTCCCACCGAGGCGTCGAACAGCGCGATGTGAGGCGTGGTCATATACTCGGATATGCGGTCAGCACGCTTTAATATTGGCTAGTATGTTATTTTCTATGCACAACCGGTGGCATACGCGGTGGACGAGAGCGGCGCTCGCGAACACGGGCGAGAAGCGCGATGTCGGGTCGGAGGGCCGAACGCGGGGGACGACGGGAGGGTCGGGCCAGCGGGAGGCCGGTCAGGAGTAGGTGGCGGCGGCGTCGATGTACTCGTCGTTGACGACCCACTCACCGTCCTCTTTGACCATATACTCCCCGTAGTAGGGAACGCGGTTCGCGACGGTCTCGCGGAACGTCTCTCGGATCTCCGCTTTGCTCATCGCGCCCATCGAGCGCAGGTCGTCGTTCCGGTTGAGGCATCCCTTGAGGTAGCCCTCGTGGGTGACGCGTACGCGGTGGCAGTTCGCACAGAAGTGGGGGTTCTCGACGGGGTCGACGATTTCGACCATCCCGCCCTCGCCGTCGCCGTCCTCGCCGACGAAGTACCGCCGGCGGTTGTGCATCTCCCGGGTCTCGATGCGGTCGGCTTTCTCGGTGAGCCAGTCGTGGACGCGCCCGATGTCGATGTTCCACTCGGGGTGCCCAGTCAGTTCAGGCATGTACTCGATCAACTGGAGTTGGAGCCCCGAGTTCTCGGCGACGTGGTCGACCATCCCCTCGACGTAGCCCGCGGTGTGTTCGAAAACGACCATATTCAGTTTCACCGGGTCTAGCCCGGCGTCGAGCGCGGCCTCGACGCCTTCGATGACCTTCTCGTAGGCCCCGGACTTCGTGATCTCCGCGAAGGCGTCAGGGTCGATCGCGTCCTGTGAGACGTTGACGCGTTCGAGTCCCGCTTCGCGCAGCGCCTCGGCGCGGCCGGGGAGGAACGAGCCGTTGGTCGTCATCGAGACCTCCATCGAGTCCGGCGTGCGCGAGATGATCTCCTCGAGATCACCGCGGAGCATCGGCTCCCCACCGGTGAACTTCACCTTCTTGACGCCGAACTCTGAGGCCACCTCGAGGAACCGAACGACCTCGTCGGCGGTCATCTCGTCGTCCTGCGGGTCCATCGGGCCACGAGTGTCGCCGAGCCCCTCGTTGTGACAGTAGACGCAGTCGAAGTTGCATCGGTCTGTCAGGGAGACGCGGACGCCCGACACCTCGCGCCCGAAGTCGTCTTCGAGCATCGTCGGATTCTTCGTGAGGAGGTAGTTAAATTCGCCGTCGTTCCGGCGGGTGATGTAACTATATTCAGTTTCGTTCGGCCGGTTGGTAACCGGTTCTCCCCCGGGTACTCGGTCACAACGCTTATCGGCCGCTCCGACCCAGGACGGATATGAACGTCGAAGCCGTCCGGGAGCGCCTCAGCGCGGTCTCGGACCCGGATCTCGGTGACGACATCGTCTCGCTGGGACTCGTCAACGCGATCGATGTCGACGACGACGCCGGCGTGGTACGGATCTCGCTCGCGCTCGGTGCGCCGTTCTCGCCCGCCGAATCGGCCATCGCCGACAGCGTCCGCGACGCCCTCTCGGATACCGGATACGACGTCGACCTCTCGGCGCGGATCGCATCGCCCATCTCGCCCGACGAGGACGTGCTCCCCGGCGTCCAGAACGTCATCGCAGTGGCCTCCGGAAAGGGCGGCGTCGGCAAGTCGACCGTGGCGGTCAACCTCGCGGCCGGACTCTCGAAACTCGGCGCGCGCGTCGGCCTCTTCGACGCCGACGTCTACGGCCCGAACGTCCCGCGGATGGTCGACGCCGAACAGGCCCCCCAGGCGACGGGCGACGACACCATCGTCCCGCCGGAGCAGTACGGGATGAAGCTGATGTCGATGGCGTTTCTGGTCGGCGACGACGATCCGGTGATCTGGCGCGGACCGATGGTTCACAAGCTACTCACCCAACTCGTCGAGGACGTCCAGTGGGGCGAACTGGACTATCTCGTCCTCGACCTCCCGCCGGGCACCGGCGACACCCAACTGACGGTGCTCCAGACGCTGCCGCTCACGGGCGCGGTGATCGTCACGACGCCGCAGGACGTCGCGGTCGACGACGCCCGGAAGGGACTGGAGATGTTCGGCAAGCACGACACCGACGTCCTCGGTATCGTCGAGAACATGTCCACGTTCCGGTGTCCGGACTGCGGGTCGAACCACGACATCTTCGGCGCCGGCGGCGGGAAGGCGTTCGCAGCCGAGAACGACCTCCCGTTCTTAGGCGCACTCCCGCTCGATCCCGACGTGCGGACCGGCGGCGACGGGGGCGAGCCGGTGGTCCTCGAGGCGGGCGAGACCGCAGACGCGTTCCGGGTGATGACCGAGAACGTGGCGGATATGGCCGGCGTGGTCCGGCGGCGCGAGGCGTCCCGGCAGAGTCAGTAACCGCAGTCGGGACCAGTCGGCCGAGCGGAGTCTTGCCCCGTACCCGACAGTTTTTGACCGATCGGGCCCACATTCGACTGTGGACGCCGAACAGGACACCCTCGAAAACCCGTTCAATATGGACGCCGACTGCCGGAACTGCGACGGGCTCTGCGACGCCCGCACGAACGTCGTCCACGGATACGGCGACGCGGGCGCGGAGTTCCTCTTCGTCGCCGAACGACCCCACACCGGCGCGGACCGCAGCGGCGTCCCCTTCACCGGCGACGACGCCGGACGGCGGCTCCAGTCGATGCTCGCCGAACT
Organism: Halobellus clavatus; assembly: GCF_900107195.1. Lineage (GTDB taxonomy): Archaea > Halobacteriota > Halobacteria > Halobacteriales > Haloferacaceae > Haloquadratum > Haloquadratum clavatum. Next base: position 207,153 of record NZ_FNPB01000005.1, on the reverse strand, counting down.
CGGGTTCGCTCGCTCGGATCCCGACAGCGACGAGCCAGACCTCCAGAACGTCTATCTCACGTACCTCACGCGGTGTCGGCATCCCGAGCGCGAACCGACCGAGACGGAGATCCGGACGTGTGAACCGTATCTCAACGCCGAGATCAGGATGATCAATCCCGAGATCATCGTCCCGATCGGACAGCGGACGCTCGACGCCCTGGCGACGGACTACACGACCAACCGCCCGGGCGACGTCGACGTCGCAGACGCGCACGCGACGACGATCCGCGGCCGCGGCTTCGAACTCGTACCGATGCTCGAACTGACGGCGCAGACCGACGCCGACAGCGACGCGTTCGTCGAGCACCTGGTGGAAAACGTCTTCTCGCGCGACTACCGCCAGACCAAGGGCCGTCGCGGGCGGTGAAGCGCTCCGGCGGACGGGACCGGAGAACGTCGGGTTGAAGAGCGCCGCCCGCCGAGGATACGCTATGACCGTCGTCGCCGTCTTGGCCGATCCCCCGCGTCCGGGACTCACACTGCCGCGACTCGCAGAGACCAGCCCGCTCTCGGAAGCTGAGGCCGCCGCCCTCGGCGAGGCGATGCTCCGTGACACCCTCCGCGCCGTCGAACGCTCGGGCGGCGAGTTGCTCGTGAACTACCGGCCGGACGACGCCCTGCCCGATGCGTACGTCGACACCGAGCAGTCGGCCGAGGAGGCGATCCGGACTCTCGCAGACGAGGCGCTCGACGCGCCCGAGGAGGCCCGCTTCGAGGTCCAGGTCGGGTCGACGTTCGATGCGCGCGCTGGCAACACACTCACGCACTTGCTCCGCGAGGAGGGCGTCCAGTCGGCGGCCGTCGTTCGCGCCGACGCGCCCTTCCTCCTCCGCTCGACGGTCGACTCGGCGGCGATGAAACTCCGGACTAACGGGGTCGTCCTCGGACCCTCGACGGACGGGCGGGTCTACTTCGCCGGCTTCCGGGAGCCAGTCGATTACGACGGCGCGTTCGCGCTCCCCGAGATGGAGACGCTCGTCGACCGCGCGAACGACGCCGACCGCGACGTCGGCTTCATAGGGATGCAACCCACGGTCAGGACGGGCGAGGACCTCACGACGCTGGTGTCGTCGATCCGTGCGCGGTGGCAGGCCGATCGCGTCGTCCCGGCGCACACCGCGGAGTTCGTCGTCGAGACGGGACTGGCGGTCGTCGCGGACGACGACGGCGAACCCACGCTCGTCCGGGAGTGACCGGGTCGCGGTCCCGACCGTGACCGACAATCATTAGATGCACCACCGAAAACGACCACGTGCGGTGGGATGGCAGAGTGGACTATTGCGCCTGCCTTGAAAGCAGGTGGCCTTTGGCCTCCGCATTACCCCGTCAGTTCACCCGGTAGACGGCTTCTACCAGATGCTCAGTTGACTGAGCGTTATAAAACTATAGGTCTGTTGTGTTAGGACTAATCGTTCCTATCTTGACCCTTCGGGGGGCTTCTTGCTACGTGTAAATAATGGGTCGACTTTCGTGACGCACCTGTATGTGCCGTTGAAGCGGGCCTGTGCTTCCCCGGTCAGCCCGTTACTGTAGACTTGGTGCTGAGAGCCGCGTGAAGCCTCGGAGAGCGATTCCTTTCTTTGCCGGGTCGCTTTCCTCACAGAGCACACTCCCACAAAGAGAGCGGTCGCTACGCCGTCTGCTGGTTTCGGAGATATGAGGGAACAAGTCTCGGAAATTTTTCCATAGACCGATACCGTTGCTTCGTCCGACACAGGAGGTATCAGTACGCCGCTCCAACAGTTGTGTATGGTTGACCGTCCCGACGAGGACGCGAGTGCCGCAGAGATAGCGCGGTGGATGGAGGAGGACTTCGGTGAAGCCCTCGCTGAGGGGATCGAGCAGGCCACCGAAGAAGACGAAGACGACGAGCACGACGAGTAAGCCGGCACGACGCGCTACGTCCAGTATGAAGCCGTCTGGAGCCACGTCTTCCGACCTCGAACCCCCACACTTGGACGGCTAAAATCCGAAGGTATGACCGCTACACCAGCAGTCCGAACCGTCTCGGATAATAAGTGGCTACGCGGGAGTCGTATTCTCGACGGCCTCAGCGACCCGGTCGAGAAACGCGGGGTCGTAGTCTTCTTCGACGTGGTTGATGTTCCACAGCCCGGAACCCCGTATCTCGTGTCTCGGTGATTCCTTCCCTAACCAGTCGTCGTCACGTCTGTCGAGAGCGTCTTTCTCGAAGTTGCTTACGAGTGCGATAGCGTTCCGTTCGATGTACGCTCGGTCGCTATCCGGGCCGGGTTCGTCGTCTACATCGACCCACAGAAACGGGAGGTCACGGATACGTTCGCTAACTCGTTGTTCGTGCTCGTGCTCGTCCAGTCGTCGGTCGCGGTCGGCACTTGACCCTTCCCCCCAGTAGGGGTACTCGTCGTGGAGGTCGTGGCGTTCGATGAGGGCTTCTCCGACGCGCTTTCGGAACACGGATCCTCGGTGGTTGCCGCCTCCTCCATACGTCCCGCTGTTTGCTCCTCGGTGTGTTCGAAGTCGGTTCCATAGCGACGTTCCTGAACCAGCGGAAACAGCGTGCGTCCCGATCCGTGTCAGACGGTGCTGGTCGCCTGTATCTATGTGTTCGTCGTGTGAGAAAAAGAAGTAGACACCACGCTCAGGCCAGTCCATATACCCGGTACAGTCTCCGAGTCGTTGCTTTCCACCGATACGGTCTTCGAGGTCGGTCAGTAGACGATATAGACGGTGGAGGTCAGACTCTCGTGACATTACCACCGGATTCACTCCGCAAGAACAAGATTCTCCGGGATACGTGTGGTGGTAGCCGTATGTTTAGGTCTACAGTCCTTCGGTGGGTATGGTTCAACCGACTGTTCCCGTCGCTGGCTTTTACTCAACAGTAGCGCAACTGGTTGTATGGTTGATGGACTGTCAGACCTTACTGAGGATATCGCGGAGGTGATACCTGACGTTGATAGCCGAACAGGTGGTCAGTACGGAGACGGGATCGGGTCGGAAAACGAAGAACGTCAGATCGAACTTCTACTCGACGAACTCCGCGAGCAAGACAGTCGGTATCAAGAAGTAGAACGAGAAGTTCCCTATCCGGAGAGTGCTGAACGGTGTGACCTGATGCTACCAGACGGGACACCAGTTGAAGCCAAATTAATCCGTTACTGGCGGGCGAACGGCGACCCGGAGCCAAATATGTACAAACACGTGTTCAGCCCGTTCCATAAGAACACGCTGTTGACTGACGCACATAGTCTCACAGAATCGGAAATCGGAGATCGAGGGGGCTTACTCGGGTTATTCTACAAACGAGCAGACGACGAACCCGAAACCGTTGACGCTCTCCCAAGTCGATACACCGCCGAGGACATAGCAGATAAAATCGCTAAAGACGTTGCTTACTGGTACGACGTGGAGGCAAGTGTTTGCGAGATATCGCACTTCTCCGGACTCCAACACACGATTCACAAGCAGGGCGCGATAATCTCGTGGATAGTCGAATAGAACGGCATTCCAAACTGTCTTTCCAACTCGAACCTACCTACCTAACGCTGGTAAAACCGCAAGCAGAATTACCTGTGTCCTGATACCGACCCGGTCGAGCCTCTCGAGTCGAAACAGAGGGGTAGTGACGGATTCACATACCTCTACAGGTTTGGTCGATACCAACAACTGTTCTGCGAACTCGCGCCGTATCGAGACCAACGAGACGATACAAAAAGCATAAGAAAGGCTTGGTACTTTCACACCGTCTCTCGGGGTCAGTAGTAGCGCGAGTTGCCGGCGTAGTAAGGGGGTCAACGAGGGTATCAGTAGAGCCAGCGAGCCACTCCCGTCATATTCTCCGGGTGGGGGTTTTCGCTTGATTTACGATTTTCAGACCTTCGAAGGGGGCGGTCAAGACAGCCAGAGCAGATCTCGTGATTTCTCCCCGTGGGTATCTACAAACTGTTCGAGTTGAACAACGACAAATGTGAGGTGGTTGCTGTCATCTTAAACGATCCCGACTAACCGCTATTATCGTAGTATCCTATAGGACAAGCAGCCTATTATCATATAGATGATAGGTTTAAGAAGATCGAGTGCCTACGCTGGGTAAGGAGGTCAGTTTACACAGTAGGAACGGAAAACGGATCGGGGCGTCCGTCCCATAGGAAAGCCCGATCCAACGGAAAGCACGGCGACGGAGTCTTTCGCTCCACGAGATTATACGTGCGGTTTCGATAAAAACCTCGCGGAGCCGAGACTTCTGAGACAGTCCACTTGGAGAACTGATAATGCCACCAAAACAGGTATGCGACACCCTGAGACCGAAGAACGACCCGGCGACACGACGACCGCGGAGCAGGCGAATAGCGTCGAAACCACCCCCAACACAGCGGACACGGTGCAGATACACATAGATATGACCACAGCAAAATCCGAACGAATAGAGCGTGAAAAAATAGCAACCAAAATCGCACAACGCCACCGAGTAAGACTGTCTACCGCACATAGTGCTGTTCAGGAGGCATTATTATCAGAAATGCTCGTTCCAGCGGGTAATGGCCGAGTGAGTCTGAACCCCGCGTTGTTCGGCCAGACGTGGGACGAGTGGAGTGAGCACCGATGATAGAACAAGTTGAGGATACTGTCACGGATTCTTTTGACAAACGGACGTGGCACGTTATCGAGACGGTAATGTCGTCTCATATGACGCTGTGTATCGACGGCCTGAAGAGTTGCTTTGGGCTTATCATAGTCGGGCAGAGCGGAACAGGCAAGACCACGGCCTTAGACGCGTTTGAGGGACTCCACGGGCAGTTCTACCGCACAGATGAGGTCACACCCGCCTCGTTCGTGAGTCACGACTCCTCGAAGACAGAAGAGGAGTTACAGCAAGATGACCTCCTCCCGAAAATCAAGCACCAGACTGTTCTCAACCCCGAAATGGCACACTGGTTCTCAGGGGACTGGGACACACGCTCCGACAAGTGGGCGACGTTGATCCGGGTAATGGACGGCGGAGGATACACCCGCAACTCAGGCACGCAGGGTGAACGTGGATACACAGGTAACTACCGGTTCAATTTCGTTGGGGCGACCACACCGCTTGACGAACGGAACTGGGAGACGATGAGCCACGCCGGTAACCGGTTCCTCTTCCACGAGATGCCAGCCAAAGCCGACCAAGACGTGTATGACGACATATACTACTCCGAGATAGAATACGGAGACAAAGTCCAAGCCATACAGGATGTCGTTCAGGACTTTCTCACCGACCGCTGGGAGCAGGTTGGCGGCCCAGAAGCAGTTGAGTGGCCGTCGAAACTGGGCGAAGAAGTCGGTGAACACCTGAGGTATCTATCGGAGTTAGTTCGCCACGCACGAGCACCCGAGGACGGCGAACCTGAGTCACCTCATCGTCTCGCTGAAAGCCTCCGTAACCTCGCTCGGGGGCACGCTTTACTGTACGGTCGGCAGGAGGTCACTATAGAAGACTTGGAGGTATGTGGTCGGGTCGCGTTGAGCACGATGCCCGCGAAACGTCGGCCTATCGTCCGTGAAGTCGTCCAGTTAGACACAGGCGAGAGGCTAACAAAAATGGATGTAGCCGACCGCTTGGGAGTATCACGACACACAGCGAAAGACCGGATAGAGTTAGTAGAAGAATTAGGTCTTGCCGCAGCGTTCGAAGAAACAGTACAGGGCGGCAGTACGATAGCGATAGGCCCCGAGACAAAGTTCCTATGGCCATCAAAAATCACATTCCCCGACCGCTAAAGACCTGTCAGCCTAACAAAGCTTGAAGAGTAAGCCGGGTTACGTGCTTGGTCATCCTCCGAAGTTCGGGTGTGGTAAGTTGGAGGCTTTGTAGTTGACAAACACGCATACCGGTTCACCGTTCAAGCTTTTCTGAAATTACATATCTAAACCGTTTATACGGTATCGTGGAGGACATTACAAATCGAGTCGCGCCGATATCACCCCCACTATATCCACAGGTGAGATTCAGCGAGACGATCCTAACTGACCGACTCGAACCGTTCTCTGCTATCGCCGTCCTGTTCGAAGCCGTGCTCTTCGGCAACGTCACAGACGAGGTTGGCGTCGTCGGGATCGAGCAGGTCGAACGTGACTCGCATACCCTGTTCGGTTCGGTCGGCGGATATGTTCGCCACGTCGGCGTCTGAAGCGGCGAGGGCGTGCATAAAGTCGGTCGTCCGGGCTTCGAGGTCGTCGTCGGTCATAGCACCTCGGAGAGCAGGCCACTCGGTCATAAGCGGAGGGGAGCAGTCCAGCGGAAACTTGAATATAGGGGATAGAGAGCCTGTCGATTCCGCTGAGAGCCGTCTCTCGGCGTCAGAGAGCCGAATAAGTGTGAGGGTAGGTCGGATGCGTCGTAGTGATTTCTTCCGTGACGAGCGACCCGTTTCTGCGCCGAGAAACGGAAGACGGCGTAGTGGTTAGTCCTCACGACGTTCCAAACACATCGAACAGAACTCCCCGACTTCGTCCACAGAAGACACCTCGACGGTTTCCTCGAACTCGTCTCGTTCTACGAACGTCTGTGCCCATCCGCAGTGGTCTGGTTCCGCGAAGTGCCACATCTTGCCTGCTTTACAAGCCAGTTTCATATCGGATAGTCAACTTTTGAATATATAATATTATCCCCAAACACCAAGAGGTGCGCTGTAGTAGAAAAGTGCTGATGCCCCGAAACCACCTCCCCAACGACTTCTACGAACGGCTTTCACCAAAGAAAGAGGCACTACTTCAGATACTGCTCGACATCGAAGGCGAGTGGATACGTGGTGTTGAATTACGACAACGAATGAGGGATGAGTACGGTTTGTCTGTTCCGGAGAAACCGGGAGCGATATCCGCTCATCAGGGGCATTACACTAAATGGTATTCCAAAGGTTTCAGCCGAGATCTAATTAACGCCCGGTGGACAGACGAAAGTCACCAACACGCAGAGTACCGCATAGGCGATAAATACGAAGACGAACTGCGTGAGTATTTTGCTGGATAATTTCGTTCTCGTCAGAACCAGAGTTAGTGAGCCCGGTCGCCCCGTCTGAACGACGCTACGGTCATACAACGGTCTAATACGCACAAAATATTACTGACAGCCGTTCGACCATCTATTCAGAATGATAGAGGGCCTCGAATACGAGACAGACAGACGGCAAGATATCACAGACGGTCGGCGTCGAAACTTCAAGCAGGGCTGGACGCGTGCCGTAGAGGGACAGGAGTATCAAGACGTTCTCGAAGAACTGACGTGGAATAACCTCGGCTGGCGACTTGGCAAAATGTTCGGTGAAACACCCGACGACCTTCGAGAGGAGATCCTCGACTGGTGTGTCGAACAACGGAACGCGACAGGTAGCCAGTAGCCACAAACACGGGGACTGCAACCTGTCTGCTTCGGTAGAGAGCCACATTCTCGTGCCGAGAAACGCAGGAGGACGTAGTACTATGTCCCGAGACTCACGCCGCTCCTGTTCCGATAAGGAATGAGCCTGTCATCCAAAGCAGTAAGAATATCACCACCGCGAGCCATCGTGAGATATTCCAGTTGCCAGTTATATAGTTACCGCCAGCCGACCCAGCCAGCCAAAAGAGAATCCCTGAGGCAAGGTTGCCAGCAGCAAATGTATAATAGAATCCCAAAAGTATCGAGGAGACCGACATAAACAGCCCCACAACAAAACTGAGCGTCCAGTCGATGTCGAGTTCGTCTGATTCTTCCGTATCCGACTGCGTCGTCGGTTCAGACGCTTCGTTCCTATCTTCCTGCTTCTGTATGTCTTCCACACGGTCTGTGGAGGACATTTCTACCTCCGAAGCGTTGGCACCGGTCGATTTGCTCTCGTCTGTACCGGCAGAACTTCCTAACTGCTCCACGCTGTTCCCACACTCGCTACAGAAAGCGTCGTCTGCCGTCACCTCCGCTCCACAGTCAGGACAAAATCTGGTTTCCGGTGGAGCCGTAGTTTCCTGCTCCGGGTTTGCCCCTCCTGTGTCTCCCTGAGCAGGTTCTTCGGAGCCCTCCGTGGCCGTTGAGTCAACCTGACTGTTGATATACTTCGCCGCATTTTGGACTGTATCGGTCTGCCAAGCGTTATTAACGAACTTGTATCTGCGTCCGTCTTTCGTGCTAAACTCTATTATCGACGCGCCCTTAGACTCGTAGCCCTCCACCGAGGTAATGTTGTCATAAGAAAACTCCTGTATCTTATCATCGGCTTCCTCATCTTCACCGACGATATAGAGAATCCGCTCGTCGGTCACCAAAAAGAACCGTTTGTTGGTTGTTCCAGTAATCGAAGTATGGTCTGGTGTTCGTTCTTTCCCGTCCGGCTCGAAGATCCGGAATCCCTTATTTTCGTGAAAGAAGACGAAATGGAGTTGTTCTTCTGAAGAAAGTCGCTCGATAATAGGCACGGCCACCGAGTTCGTCTGGGTAATGTATTCAGGTTTGTACTTCCCTCTTGCTCGTTCGGCTATCTCCTCAGCGGATCTCATTATGCCGAAATGTCACACCCCACCCTGAATAAAATAGGGGTAGATATGTGTCTGTCACCGTCTTAGGCGGCGTAAGCGACTGGAACAGTCAGTCTTCACCGTCGAGTTTCCCGGTGTCGAGTCCGCCGTTAAGATACTGGCTCCCTTTGTCGGTTAGTATGTGAACGCCGTTTCCAAGGTGACGGACAAGGCCGTACTCTTCAAGCACGTCGCACCGCTGGTGTAGGTAGGAACGCGAGAACCGCATAGTATCAACTTTTGCCATTTCGGAGGGAGTGCCGCTTTCGTGGTCGGCAAGATACTCCAGAATCCGGTCGTCGGCTATTGTCATCCAGTCTGCCGACTTTCGCATTACCTGAACCTCACATAGTCAGGGATTAGAGACGACGAATAGTAACCTATAGTTCTATAAAGTTAGTACAACTAACTCATAACGATGTCAAAGCCTTTAGACATCTCACTCCGGCGTAGAGAGTATTTGACCACCGCTACAGCCGTATCTGGTACTTTGGCGATAGCAGGGTGTATCGGATCCAACGGAAGCGGGTTGGAGCTGATAAATACGAGACAGTCGGGATATCAGTCGGACGGCTACTCCAACTGGTATTTCGAGGTAGAAAATACGGGTGACACTCAAAACGTTCGCGCTTACGTGGACTTAGTTCACACCACAGGTGAGAACGAGGGAGAAGTGTTTGAATCGTATGACCGAACAAAAATAATAATGGGCGGTGAGACAGCGGAAATCAAAGTCGTGAGCGCATTATATCTGGACAGCACGATAGACCAGTTCGACTACGGTATCGAACCAACTGACCGTCCACACGCAACGTTCGAAGTAACTTCTATGGGCCCGGAAGTTAGTGCCGATGCATCAGGGTCGACCTCTGTGGAGAATTCTGTCACGTCCTATGAGTGGTCGGCACACCAGTATGAACAACCCGAATATGGTGAATCACTGAACTGGGATGTTTCTGGCGGGGAAACAGTCGAGTTCGAGTGGGGCGATTCAGACGAGTACTTAGCCGATCTCGTACTGAAAGTTACAGACGAAGAAGGGCGTACTGACGACTCCAACAGACGTGTGAGAATAGAATAACGCGAAATAAAATTTCTATCGGGTCAGAACCCGAACCGCTGAGCGCGATCGTCTACGAGGTCGACCAGTTCCCGGATAGCACCCCACTTCCTGTCGTCGCGGGCCTCATAGTCGAGTCCGGGATCCTCGACCGTCGCCACCCACTCTCTGCCTGTATGCTGGACGTGAATAGCGACCACGTCGTCTTCACCGCCGGCTTCGTCGGATAGGTTAGCGGCTTCCTCAACGCTATCAACGGCGTGTGTGTCGCCGTCTACGGTGACTCTAAGGTTCTTAACCACGGGTTCACCCCATCCTATCGAGGGCGTCTCGACGGTCTTCAACCGGTGCTTGGTCGTACTTGGCCGTCGTCTCGATACTGTGGTGTCGTAGTTGGCTCTGTGCAGCGGCGAGGCCCTCCTCGCGGGCCATATATGTCCCCGTGGAGTGGCGGATCGCATACCACGATATGTCTCTATTAATCTCCGCGAGGTCACAGACAGCGTCGAGGACATACCGTAACGACGAACCGCTATACGGGTTCGAGTGACGCGTAAGCCACAGTCTGTCGGTGTCGTCGTACTTCTCGTATAGTTCGCGTTCTTCAAGCCACCGGGCAAGATACTCCGCCGTTTCCCGTCGAAGGCTGACCGTCCAGTTGTCTTCGTTTTTTGAGGAGTCATCCTCGGGGATCCGGAGTGTCGCGTTGTCAACGTCGACCCAGTAAGTACGAGTACGGGACACTTCTATAGGTCGCAGACCCGCGTCGAGGGCGGTGTGAAGAAGACTCGGATACTTGAAACCATTTGCCCGATCCCAGTCTTTTTCTGAGACCTCGGAAACGGGCTTTCCGTATCGTCGCGCCAACAGGAGTTTCCACTCCGTTCGTTCGTCGGGGTCTAACGCGGAGTAGGCAGGTACGGCTCCGTACTCTAACGCCCCTTCACGGAGTGCTGTTCGCTCCTCGTCCGAAAGGAAATCACGAGGTTGGGAGACCCCGGAAGACGAGGGGATAGTGATGTCCGGCTCCCACTTGTCGCCCGCGAAACGGAAATATGTCATCAACGCCAGTTTGACGTTGTGGAGGTGCGACTGAGAGTACTCGTCGTCGGCCATAACTAACGACCGAAGGTAGTCTTCAGCGGCGTCGTGGTTGATGTCGAGGGTGTATCCGTACTCCTCCCAGACGTATCTATGAAACTTGTCGATAATGCTCGCGTAGTTCTTTGCGGTGTCGTGCGCGTATCCTTCGAGCGCATCCGGGTTCTTCCCCTGCCGTGCGAGCCACTTTAGAAACTCCCGGCGGTGGCTACCGTATGCGACCAGTTTCCGCTCTGTAAGGAAATCCCGTGACGGCTCCGGAATAAGAACGATACCTTCAACTTTGTCGGGTTTCTTCGTACTCATAGTCCCTGTATGACGGCGACTTCGACGGTTTCGGAACAGTTCAACTGAGGCGCGGTGGAACGTGTTGGAATCATTCAGTTCACCTGTGAAGCCGTCAAAATCGCGTGACGTAACGGGGACAGTCTGGAACGTCGCGGTGGGATGGCAGAGTGGCCTATTGCGCCTGCCTTGAAAGCAGGTGGCGTTATGCCTCCTGGGTTCGAATCCCAGTCCCACCGCGTAGTCTGCGAGCGGTAGCGAGCATTATTCCGGATCGGTCTGGGAATCGAATCGGGGAGCAAATCTTTGATTTGTGACCGTGGTTCGAATCACAGTCCCACCGCATTTCTGGATCATAGAGATACCTAAGAGTACGGAATCTCTCACTTACTGTCTACCTTCGACGGGAGGGATCCACCCTCCGAGTGCCGCCACCTCCGAGAAACTTGGAGTGTCTATCTTGGTTGTTGGTGTCGGTAGCGCTGGGCGAGCGGAATCCTGCTTGACCGGATCGACCGGAAAGAATGACTGTGAGAGAGAAAATGAAGTGGTCGCCGCGGGCGGGGAGTGGGTATCTTCGGTGTGGGGTGCCTGTCGTTAGTGAGGTTACCTTCCGTATCTGGTTCCGGTGCGCTCGCTGATCCTGAACGGCGACTTTGCGGACAAACAGGCGAGCGGATCCATCTCAAACTCGCTCACGGTGAGTCGTTGGCGGAGCGAGAAGACCGCTATCGCTGTCCCGAATGTGGGCGGGAGGTCGAGACGAAACGAGGGCTGAGTAATCATCTCGCGAAGGTCCATCGGGACCGTTGGGAGCCCCTACCGGAAGACGGCCTCGTAGTAACGCTCGTCGGCGGGGGCTGATATACGACAACTTCCACTCTTCGAGAGGTTGACGAGGCGGATGACAGCGTTACAATAAACGGGTGCTCCTCGTCCTTCTGTGTATTTTTGCTAACAAGTTTTATCACTCTGCGTTTGGTAATATTTACCAGTGAAGCGACTGTTCGCGGTTTTGCTGATAGCGGCCATCGGTCTCGTGGTGGTGACACCGATCGGTCCTGTGCAGTTCGCAGACATCGGCGTGACGAGTATGGTTTCAGATAGTGTCGAGAACGCCGAGAGTAGATTTGGAGATTCCTCAGAGGCGGGCAGTAGCGAAATCAACGAGACAAAAATTAGCCTCGAGGTTCACGAACGGATCAACGAAATCCGTTCGGATCGCCGAGTGGATCAGCTCCAATATTCCCAATCAACCGCAGCAAATGCGGAGGACCATAGCGAATGGATGGCTGATCGCCTGCGCTTAGAACACGCGAATATCGAAGAACAATATCAGTGCGATACGGTTGGCGAAAACATCGGTTACACCTATGCCAGCCAGGACATCGCGATGGAGGGCGGTTATGTGAATTATGACGGCAATGAAACGAGGATCGCACACGGCATCGTCCGCCAATGGATGGATTCACCTGGAAATCAGGACACTGTTCTTCGAGAGGAGTTCTCCAGTCAGGGCATCGGTGTGGCGACGACGCAGACCGATGACGGACAGCGTATCTACGTCACGCAAACCCTGTGCGGGTGAGAAATGTCGGCGTTCGAATACCCTCGCGGCTACGATGACAAGACACGGACCGAGCAAACCTCTACTGCATCACCACGAGAGTAGCCGTCGCCATCAAGACACTGTGCGCCGAGCGATGCGTAACGGCTTTGCCGTGGCCACCCAACTCCCGGATATGGACTGGCCACACGACCCCGATGGCGAAGACGGATCCGAGGGACGGCGCAAGTACGGCCACGCCGTGATCGCGAAGAAGGTGAACGAAGAGGAAGACTTTCCGCTCGACCGCGACGAGTTCGTCGCGGAGTACAGCGACGACCCGATCCGCCTCGACGACGAACGGGTCGTCTCGCTGGGAGAGATCTTCGAAGGCGTCGAACAGTCCGAGTTCGAGGACTTCGTCGACTTCCACACGGCCGTCGGCGAGGCGATGCGCGAGAACGGATACTGGTCGTATGAAGGCGCCGACCAGTTCGTCGACAGCGAGGCCTGAGCGCGCCGCCGACGGGACACCGGGGATCATCACGTCGACACCGACGCGCATCCGCGACTGTCGCGCTCCTGACCCACAGCCGCTCTCTTGATTCTGCAGCCGACCGTTCCGTTCACGCCGGATCGCCGAAATCGCGGATCGCGCGGCGGAACATCTCTCTGTATCCGGGCTCGATCGCGTCGAGATCGCTCAGTTGCTCGTCGGTGAAGAACCGGGCGTCGTCGGCGTCGGAGCCCGCGACGGGATCGCCGCTCGTCTCCGCTCGATCGACGGCGTAGGCCACGATCAGTACCGGCGGGGCCTCGTCGGGATCGACGAACGCCGTATCGAACAGCGTCAGGGCCGTGGACCGCGTCGAGAGGCCCGTCTCCTCACTCAGTTCGCGGACGGCCGCGGCCGCCGGCGGCTCGTCGACTTCGAGGAACCCGGCGGGGAGGCTCCACATCCCGACCGGTGGGTTCGTCCGGCGGATCAGGAGGACCGAGTCCCGGTCGACGACGAGGACGCCGGCAGCGGGTTTGGGATTTCGATAGATCGGCATCTCGCAGGCGTCGCAGTAGTTGCGCTCGCGCCCTTCGAGCCGCACGGTGGAGAGCGACGCTCCGCACGAGGGGCAGTGGTTCGGACTCCCAGTGACCATCTGGTAGGGATCGAGCGCGACGGCGACAAAAGGGTAGTGGTCGGTAACGCAACCGGACAGTTTCGGGGTGGGACGGAGGCAGACAGCTTCGGGGGGACGAACGCAGATGGTTCCGGGGGAGGGGTATCGCGTTCGGCAGCTCAGATCTCGGTGACCCACGCGCGGTAGTCGCCGTCGTGGCCGTACACGTCGAGGAACACCCGGTCGGCGAACGTTGCGAGGCGGTTGGCGTCCGAACGGGCGGTGATCCGGACGTTCGTTCCCTCGGCCTCCTCGGGGGATTCGAGTTGGTCGATCCGGAACGTCGGGAAGTCGTCGACCAGGTCGTTCAGCCGGTCGAGTTCGTCGTCGTCGACGTCGAGGTTGAACGTGCTCTCGGCGAACTGCACCCAGGGGGCGGGCGACTCCTCGCTGTCGGCATCGGTGTCGTGATCGCCGTCGGTATCGTGATCGGCCTCGATCGTCAGGAACGCGCTCGCTCGGTTCCGGTGGGCAGCGATAGCGTCAGCGAACAGCTTCCGCCGGTCCTGTGGATCGTCGGCGTCGAAACGGGTCATATACAACCCCACACGGGGCGGCCTCAAAAGGCTGCTCGATGTGAGGCCGACCCGCGAACCGGAACGGCCGCGGCGGGTCGATCACAGCCGCGTTTCTTCAACGTTATACGGGCGGACCCTATCTGGACAGGTATGGGTATGCACATCCTGTTGCTCGGCCCGCCGGGGGCCGGGAAGGGTACGCAGTCGAAACGTCTGGCGGCCGAGTTCGACCTCGAACACGTGACAACCGGGGACGCGCTCCGATCCAACAAGGAGATGGACATCAGCGGGATGGACACCGAGTACGATACCCCCGGGGAGTACATGGACGCCGGCGAACTCGTCCCCGACGAGGTCGTCAACGCCATCGTCGAGGAGGCGCTCTCGAGCGCCGACGGCTACGTCCTCGACGGGTACCCGCGGAACATCGAACAGGCCGAGGAGCTCTCGGAGATGACCGATCTCGACGCCGTCGTCTACCTCTCGGTGGACACCGAGGAACTCGTCGACCGGCTGACCGGCCGCCGAGTCTGTCCGGACTGCGGCGCGAGTTATCACGTCGAGTTCGAGCCGCCCGACGAAGACGGCGTCTGCGACGAGTGCGGTGCCGAACTCGAACAGCGCGAAGACGACACCGAAGAGACCGTCCGCGAGCGACTCCGCGTCTACGAGGAGAACACCGCGCCCGTCGTCGAGCACTACCGCGAGGAGGGCGTTCTCGTCGAGGTCGACGGCGAAGGCACGCCCGACGAGGTCTTCGAGTCCCTTACCGACGTCGTCCAGTAGGGAGCGACAGGACCGAGCCGCGACCGGCGGGGTAGGACATTCCGGCTGAAGGCGGGACCGCGCCTGGGTCGGCGGCGCCGCGACACGGATCCGGCCCGCCAAGCGGGCATTTTCGGACGGCCGTCACACCCAGCCGCAGGTCCACGGAGAGAGTAAAAGGTTCATAACCGATGGGGGGCTATGCTCCGGTAGATGGCACGAATCGAATCGAAGGTTCGCACTCTCGTCTCGAAGGACGACGGGATGCGAGACGCCGTCGAGACGGTCCTCGACGCGACCGACGACGGCGAGGTCAAGTGGCTCGACGTGAAAGACGACCTCACGTCAGGGCAGTGGGGCCGACTCATCGAGAAAGAGATCCTCGTCGAGGGCGAGGAAGGGTTCCAGTTGGCCGACGAAGCGGCGACGCGCGACGGTCTCGAACCCGCGTCGGCCGCGGCATCGTCCGGTGGGAGCGACAGTTCCGACGATAGCTCGTCGTGGTCGACGTACGACAAGGGCGCTGCGGTCGTCACGCTCGGGCTCTTCGTCGGGTACTCCTGGAAGCCGCTCCGAGACGTCATCGGCACCGTGATGGACATCCCTCTGAACCCGTTGCGGGAGATGCTCCCGTTCTACGCCGTCGTGATGGTGCTGGCGCTGGCGACGGGCCTGTACTCCACGCTGCTGCAGGCGAACCTGATGGATATGGAGAAGATGTCCAAGTACCAAGAGCGGATGCAGGAGATCCAGGATCGCCGCAAGGAGGCCAAGGAGGCCGGCGACGACGAGGCGCTGGATGAGATCCAAGAGGAGCAGATGGACGCGATGGGCGATCAGCTCGGGATGTTCAAAGAGCAGTTCCGCCCGATGGTCTGGATCATGTTCCTCACCATCCCGGTGTTCCTGTGGATGTACTGGACGATCGGCGTCGGCGGGAACGCGACGGCCCAGCACACCCTGGAGCCGCTCGTCCTCCCGCTCCGCGGCGAGGTCCAGTGGACCGAGTCGGTGATCGGGCCCATTCAGGCGTGGATCATCTGGTACTTCCTCTGCTCGATGGGCTTCACCCAGATCATCCGCAAGAGCCTGAACATCGACATCTCGCCGTCGACGGCCTGACCCCGACCCCCCTACCGCCGGATCTCGACTGGCGGACGCAAAGACAACCTCTTTTAGTCGGCTGTTCCCAGGAGAAGTATGTTGCTGACCGTCTCTGGCCCACCCGGGGCCGGCAAGAGTACGACCGTCGCGGCGCTCGCGGACGCCTTCGATCTCGAACACGTGAGCGGTGGCGACATCTTCCGGGAACTCGCCGACGAGCGCGGGATGACGGCCGTCGAGTTCAACCGACTCGCCGAGGAGGACGATCAGATCGATCGCGATCTGGACCGTCGCCTCCGCGAAATCGCGCTCGAACGCGACGACGTTCTCCTCGAATCGCGGCTCGCGGGGTGGCTCGCCGGCGACGCTGCCGACCTCCGTCTGTGGCTCGATGCGCCGATCGAGGTGCGTGCCGCACGGATCGCCAAGCGCGAGGAGAAGTCCGCCGAGCAAGCGCTCGATGAGACCAGAGAGCGCGAACGGAGCGAGGCGCTGCGGTACCACGACTACTACAACATCGACATTACCGACCTCTCGATCTACGACGTGGCACTGAACACCGCTCGGTGGAGCGAGAGCGACGTCCCCGATATCCTGACTGCGGCCGTGCGGGCGTACGACCCCGCCGCCGACGAAGGGAAATACGCCGTAGAGGGCGTCAGCTACGACTTCTGATCCGGGACGATGACTGCACTTCGTGCCCCGCCGGCGGAACGCACGATCGAGGAGTTGCTCTCGTTCGGCGTCGTGAACCTCGACAAGCCGCCGGGGCCCTCGGCGCACCAAGTCTCCGCGTGGATCCGCGACGCTGCGGGCGTCGAGCGCGCCGCCCACGCCGGGACTCTCGATCCGAAAGTAACCGGCTGCCTGCCGGTCCTGCTCGGCGACGCCACGCGCCTCGCGCAGGTGTTCCTCCAGGGCTCGAAGGAGTACGTGGCCGTCCTGGAACTCCACGGCCCCGCACCGACCGATCTCGACGCCGTCCTCGAGACGTTCGAGGGCGAAATCTACCAGAAGCCGCCGCGCAAGAGCGCCGTCGCGCGTCGGCTCCGGACGCGAGAGATCTACGACCTCGACCTCCTGGAGGTCAGAGACCGGCAGGCGCTCGTCCGGATCCGGTGTGAGAGCGGCACCTACATCAGAAAACTCTGTCACGACCTCGGCCTGGCCGCCGGGACCGGCGCGCATATGGGAGACCTCAGGCGGACGGCGACTGACCCGTTCGACGACCGCACGCTGGTCTCGACGGCCGACGTGACCGACGGGCTGGCGTTCGCCGAGGACGGTGACGAGGCACCGCTCCGCGACACCGTCGCGCCCGCTGAGCGGGCGCTGTCGCACCTGCCGGGGCTCACGGTCGCGTTCTCGGCCGCCGAACAGATCGCCGAGGGCGCACCGGTGTACGCCCCCGGAATCGTCGACGTCGGTCCCGAGGTCGGTGACAGCGAGGACGGGCTCGTGGCCTGTTTCACCCCGGACGGGTCCGCGGTGTGTCTCGGGCGACTGGTCGGCGACCCGCAGGCCGAGACGGGCGAGGTGGTCTCGCTGGAGCGCGTGCTGGTCTGACGGAGTCCAGAGACCGTGCGACGGCTTCGCGCTCCCGGCCTGAAACGAAGGACTTAACGGGTACAGTTGCCTCTCACAGAGTGCATCCCGGGACCGTGGGGTAGTGGTATCCTCTGCCGATGGGGTCGGTAGGACCTGAGTTCGACTCTCAGCGGTCCCATAGCGGTTTTCTGCAACTCGTCTCCCACCGCTGAGCGGTGCGTCGGCACGCCGGGGACGAACTCGTATGGCCAGTCAGCGGCCCGCTGGGCGGACGATCGCAGGCCATCGCGTCCCAACCGGCGTTTGACACGACAGGGTCCAGTGGCCTCGTATGCCGATCAGTTCGAGGGGGGAGTCCAGTGAGTCGGATCGATCCCGCCTCCCGTCCCCGGTTACGCGCTTCGGCGTGATTCTCTCCGGAGCATCGCCACTGCGCGGCGGGCAGCCACGCGCGTCGGAGCCGAGACGGCGAGCAAGAGGACCCCGAAGCCGCCGAGACAGGCCACGGCGGCGGCGATCGCCACGGCAGTCGCCGACAGGTCGGTCCGAGTCGCGCCGGCGACGACACCGGCCGTCAACACGGTTGCGACCCCGCCGCCGAGCGTGAGGTGGAGGGCCGTTTGCGAATCAATCGGGACGTACCCGAACACGTCGCGGGCGTAGTAACAGACGTAGGCGAACACGACGAGGTTCATAACCCCGTACCCGACGGCACCCGCGATCGCTCCGAACTCCGCGCCGAACAGCGCCGGGATCGGGACGCTCACCACGAGTCCGTAGAGCTTCGTCCGGAAGCTGAGGCTCGGCTTCCCCAGCCCCTCGATCGCGTGGGACGTCAGCGTCCAGAAGCCACGGAGGATGTTCACGCCGCCGACGATGAGCACCGTCGTCGAGAACGCCCATTGCGCTTCGGCGAACGCGATTTGGGCCACGACGCCGTGTGCACCGAGCAGATACCCGAAGACCACGAACGTCACTCCCGTGCCGCCGGTGATGGCGCTCCGGAGATACGTGTCGTACGCGGCCCCCGAAGCGGCGTCACCGCTGACTTTCGTGAGCAGCGGCGAGGAGAGTCGCCAGGAGATGGTCGCGCCGAAGTCAGCGAACCGGTCTGCGGCCTCGTAGATCCCCACCGCGGCCGGCGTCCCGACCACGCCCAGCACGAACACGGGCATATTGTACGAGAAGCGATCCAGAATCTGATCCGGAATGCTCCACTTGGCGAACTCCCAGGCCCGGGAGACGGCGTGCCGGTCGGGGATCCGTGGGATCACGCCGAGGACGACCCCTACCGGGACGAACAGCGCGAGCCGCACACCGGCGTTCACGAGGAGCAATTCCGCCGCCGAAACCACGAACGCGTCGAACACGACGATGAGCAGCAACTGCACGCCGAGATGGGCCCCGCCGAGCCACGTCTGTGCGCTCGGGTAGCCGATCGCACCGAGCAGGCTCAGGACGATCATCGAGACCGACAGCGATACCGCGTACACGCCGACGGGAACGAGGAGTCCTGCGGTGAACACCGTTCGACGGGTGAGGATATCGGCGAGGAGCGTCGCGACGCCGCTGCCGACCAGCAAGTAGCCGGCCGCGAACAACAGCGCCACACCGAGATACGAACCGACGCGTTCGCCGGGTTCGCTGCCGACCTTCTGTAACGTCTGACTGATACCCCGTATCGGGCGGAGGACCAGAGCTGTCGCGATCGAGACGAAGAAGAACGTTCCGGTGGCTGCCGGCGAGGTCACTGCGGCGTAGACGACCCCACTGAGGACGTACAGCGGCGTGGAGACGAGGGCGCCGCCGACTGTTCGGATCGACGAATCCAGCAGACCGACCTCGTCGCCGTCGCGCTGCCGAACCATTACGTTCGGTTAGGGAGAGACGCACAAGACGCTGGCGCGTCCGGTTCGTTCGGGAGGTCTCACCGCGTCGAGTAGGGGTGAGTGCGGCCCGAAGAACCCGTCTCTCCGTGTCCGAATGCGAGACAGTGGCTGCGTCCCCAATCGGATGGCTCGTGGAGCCGCTACCGATGCAGGATGCGGTAGTGCCCGGCCAGAAGGCCGAATATCGCCCCGGCGCCGTGTGCGAACAAGGCACTGCCGGGGGCACTCCACTCGACGGTGAGCCACGTCGCGGCGATCGCCACCACGACGAGGCCGACCCGGGCCGAGAGGTTCAGCCACCCGGTCACGTACTGCGAGACCGGATTCGAGGTCATCACATAGCCGACCAATGCGAAGGCGGCCCCGCTCGAACCCAACACGGCGACCGGCGTCCCAAGGACTCCCGCGACGAGGACCTGCACGACACCGGCGGCGGCGCCGGTCGCGACGAAGAACAGGTGGAACCGGGCTGGAGACGTCGAGAGCGCGACGACGCCACCGGCGAGGACGACCAGTACGCTGTTCGCGAGCAGGTGTCCCGGCCCGAGGTGTGCATAGACGCTCGTCACCAGTGCCCACGGCCGGCTGGCGATCGGTGATGTGAGGACGAACAACCGCGCCGCGCCGACGAGGGTGGCCGTCCAAGTCGCCAGCGAGGCGATGGTCATCACCACGAGTGTCTGGACGACCGGGTTGCGTGCGATCGCCCCGGACAGGCTCCCGTCAGCGGGTGAGCCAGCGGCCATATACACTGCTTGGGGTGGTCGGGCGTAAAGCTGGCTGCAGTGATGAGAGCAGACTACCGAGCCGAGAGATCGCTGGGCGACTGCACATTGCGGGCTGTCTGGCGCGGTCGTGACCCGCGTCGGAGAGACTCGGGTACCGTCCCAATAACTCCCATTCCGGCCACCTACGGCTCGGAGAGCCGTGCGGCGAGTTCACGGGCCCGAGCGACGTGTTCGTCGGCCGCCGGGTGCCCGGTACCGTCGACTTCCGCGAGCAGGTCGGCGACGACCCCCGCCCGCTCGGTCGCGACTGCTGCGTCGTCGACGTCGCGAACGTCCGCCGCGACCGCCTGCGCCTCACCCAGCAGGCGACTGGCAGTTCGGTCGACGGGGAGTTCCGCCGTCGCTTCGAGGCACTCGTACAGTTCCGTCGCCGGATCGGTCGTCATGTGTGCACTCCAGTACTGGCTCTGGACGCCGGTGCTACTTGTGCGTGTGGGTCACGCCGTCGATCAGAAGACGCTCGCGACGCCGCCAACGATGGGGGCGAGAACGAGGAGATACACCGCCGCTTCGATGCTCCACGCGCGCCGGATCGCGGACAGTCGCTGACGGGACAGGCCCTGCGACCGCGGGAGCACGACCAGCGCGAAGAAGCCCACCATCAGCGGATAGCAGACCGCGACGGCCGCGACGACCGCGGTCGGCCCGCTGCCGAGGAGCACAGACGCTGTGAGGACCAACCAGACGAACAGCGGCCCAGTGAGCATCCCCGCGACGTAGTGCACGACCGAGGCCAGTCGCGCCGGCGCACGGTCTGGATCGGTGCCGGTCAGCACCCCGCTAGCGATCTGTGGCGGCGTTTCGCCCTCATCGAGGCGAGCCATCACGACGTCCATCGCGAGCGTGGCCACGACGCCCGCACCGATCCCGAGCAGAAACAGCAGCGGGACGGACGGCGAGGCGGCCACCTGCAACATCGACATATCCTCCACCAGAACCGCACTGGACCTATGCGTTCCGGCCGATCGGAGGTGATCACCGCTCGACGGCCCCCCGCGTTCGTCCCTCCGGCCTCGCCACAGCATTATATACCGATCGCGGTATTGTCAGCGCGTATGAGAGAGACTCGCGCAGCGGAGCCCGCATCCGAGGTCCAGGCCCTTCTCGACGCACGCAGTGCGGCCGACGCGCCGCCGCTTCACGAGATCCCCATTTCTGAAGCCCGCGCGATGCACCAGGAGATGCTCACGGTCGCGGAACCGACGATCGACCTCGCGGCCGTCGAGGATCGGACGATCGCCGGACCGGACGGCGAGATCGACGTCCGGATCTACGACCCGGGTGGGGAGCGACCGCGTTCGACGATCCTCTTCTTCCACGGCGGCGGCTGGGTCCTCGGCGACATCGAGTCCTACGACGAGACCTGTCGGAAGGTGGCCGAGGCGACCGACGACGTCGTCGTCAGCGTCGGCTACCGGCTCGCACCAGAACACCCGTTCCCCGCGGGGCTGAAAGACTGTTACGCAGCACTGGAGTGGGCACACGCGGCGGCGACTGATCTCGGCGGCGACGCGGATCGGATCGTCCTCGCGGGCGACAGCGCGGGCGGGAACCTGGCGACGGCGACGGCGCTGCTCGCTCGCGACCGCGACGGTCCCATGCCGGCGTATCAGGTACTGATTTACCCCCCGACGGGCGAGTGGGCCGAAACCGAGTCCGCGGAGACAAACGACGGCTACTTCATCGAACGGACCGAGATGGAGTGGTTCGACGCGTGCTATTACGCCGACGAGGCCGACAGGGGCAACGTCTACGCGCGGCCGCGGCGGGCGGCCGACCTCTCCGGACTGCCGCCGGCGACGGTGGTTACGGCGGGATTCGACCCGCTGCGCGACGACAGCGTGCGGTACGCTGAACGACTCGCGGACGCGGGTGTCCCGGTCACTCACCACCACTACGACGAGATGACTCACGGGTTCTTCAGCCACGTCAGTGAGCCGGTCGCTCTCGAGACAGCACAGGAGGCGCACGAGGCGATCGCCACGGACCTCGAAGCGGCGTTCGCGTAGCGTTCGGCGGTCGCCGAGGGCGACCGGAACCCGTCAGTCGAAGCCGCTGACGAGCGTGACGATCCACTGTGCGGGGTCGCCCCGACGGCGGACGTCGACGCGCTCGACCCACTTGACCCACTGGAAGCCGCGCCTCCCGGGCGCGATCAGACGCAGCGGCCCGCCGTGGCCGTGGCTCAGCCGTTCCTCGCCCACGTGCGTGGCGAGCAGCGCCTCGCGAGCCTCCTCGATCGGCAGCGACCACCGGTAGCCCGTGACCGAGACGAACCGGACGTACGCGGCATCGTCGACGGCGGCGGCCGCATCGAGAAGTGCCCCGACGCGCACCCCCTGCCAGCGTTGGACGGTGTACCACCCGCTCGTGCAGTCGAGGAGCGCCTCGCATTCGCTCTCTGGGGACAGCTGGTCGTAGGAGAGTGATAGCGGCGTCTCGACCGCACCGCGGATCGAGAGCGACCACGCCTCCGGGTCGATCGGCTCAGGGTCGTCCGCGACCCACGAGGTCACCGGAAACGCCTCGTTGCCGTCACCGGATCTGGGCTGTGAGCCGGTGAACCGACGGTCGGTGCCGGGCGTGTCGAGGACTTCGTTGAGAAACGTCTGCGCACGGAAGAGGAGCGCTCCACCGGCCAGGAGTCCCGCGTACTTGATCGTCGTCCGCCGGCGATGGAAGTCCCGACGGGTGGGCAGCCGGAACCGCGTCGTCAGATGGGCGACGACGAGGGGGACCAGCACGAGCCCGAACCCGACGTGGACGCTCAAGAGCGTCCAGTAGGCGAGGCGGACGTCCACGCCGGCGACCCACCCGATGCCCGTCGCCAGCGCGCCGACCGCCGCGAGGAGCGTCACCACTGACAGGGCTGTCGTTGGCCGCCAGTGCGTGCTGTCGGTGAGCCGGTGACGGACGCGGGCCAGTTTGTATCCGAGCAGGAAGATGAGCGTCAGCCCGGCGATCCGGTGAGCCCAGAACAGAGGCCACCCCTCCGGGGTGGCAATCGTGAACGAAACCAGTCCGGAGACGGCCTCGAACACGACGACGGCGAGGATGGACCAGTCGACGAGTCGCGGCGGCGGCCGGAGCGCAGACACGAGGTCGCGAGCGCGGGACTGGGGGCGCACACCGGACGGTTAGGCCTCGTCGCGCAAGAATGGCCGGGTTGGGCCGAGTGTGACCGGGGGCGGACGGGGTGCCGCAGGCAAACAGTCGGCACCCGCACGTTCGCCCGCGCCGGTGTGCCGAACAACCGCTGCCCGACGCGGGATCGCTGTCAGTGCACACGGCTGCTGGCCCCGTCATCGTACATAAACTCCGGGCGGCGACGGGACCCTGGGTACAGCCGATACTGCCGGCAGGTGCCGATGGAGAACCGCCTCCGACAGTATAATACCCGGGCGGTGACGCTGTAGCGGTATGGAGCGATTCGACGTGGCAATCGTCGGCGGGGGTCCAGCCGGCGCGGCGGCCGCACACGCCGCCGCGTCGGCCGGCGCGTCGGCGGTAGCCTTCGAGAAGGGCGTCCCGCGGTCGGATCGGCCGGACCGGCTGGGGCCGGACTCGACAGACGCGGCTGGCATCCTCGATTACTGGGTCGACATTATGGGCATTCACCCCGACGAGATGCCCGAAGAGGTCGTCCTCGGCGAACTGGATCGCGCGGAGTTCATCGGTCCCTCGGAGTCGCTCACCCTCCGCTCGACGGGGATCGAGTCCTCCTACGACAACTTCGGGTTCTGTATGCACCGGGCGCGCTTCGACGACTTCCTCCGCGACCGCGCCGAGGAGGCCGGTGCCGAGTACCGAGCTGGCGTGTCGGTCCGCGACGTCGAGACGGATCGAGCGGGCGACGGGCCGCGACACCGACTCGAACTCGCGGGCGGCGAGGAAATCGGCGCGGCGTTCCTGATCCTCGCCGACGGACCGCAGCGACAGGTGACCAACCGCGTCATCGACGAGTACCTGCCGTTCGACGTGACCGAGCGGCTCTCGACTCGGAAGACGAACCACATCGCCTACCAGGAGCACCGGCGCCTCCCCGAAGAAGTGTTCGAGGAGGTCGCCGGGGCGATCAAGTTCTGGTGGGGGCATATGCCGGGGCACACAGCCTATCCGTGGATCTTCCCGAACGACGGCAACGTGGCCCGGATCGGGCTCACGATGCCGATCGGACTGGACATCGAAGAGATCGAGAACCGTGAGGCGTACCCCCTGCTCCAACCGGGCGACGAACGGATACCCCAGGGGAGCGAGTACATCCGCCGCCTCCTCGAACACGAGTACGGCGACGAGTACGACATCGAGGCCGACTTCCCGCTCGTCGAAGACCGGGGCAAGTCCGACGGGACAGAGACCTACGCGATTTCCTCGACGCAGCCGATCGACTCCCCGACCGGAGCGGGAATCGCCGTGGTCGGCGGCGCGATGGGTGCGACGTCGGCCTTCCACGAGGGCGGCGATCACACGGCGGTCCGCACCGGCGCGATTGCAGGTGAACTCGCCGCATCGGGCGATCTGTCGCCGTACAACGAGCGCTGGAAGGACGCGATCGGTGACGAGGTGCTCCGGAACGTCGCGATGGCCGATATCGTCCACGATTACGAACCCGACGACTGGGACTGGGCGTTCTCGACCGCGCGGAAACTGCTCGAAAACAGCGAGGGGTACGGCCTGTTCGACACGAGCAACCTCAAGGCGGGCTTCGGTGCGGCCAGACTCGTCACGACGTACAAGCGCACGAAGTTCTCATTCCGGAACGGCAAGTACGTGCAGATCACCGAGTCCGACTACGCGCTGTAACGGCAGTCGGGTCGGTGGAGTCGGAACGACCTTGCGTCTTGACCGTGTCTACTCAGATGCGCACCCTTAGTCCCCGCCCGAGTACTCCTGTCACGGGAGCGATGACACGGCGGCGAACCCGGGTGTGCGACATCTGTGGACTGTCCGCGCCCGAAAGACGGACCGCCCGACACGAGGGTTTCCCGGCCGACACGGCACGCAGCCCTGGGATGAGGCCGGCCGTTAGTGTTCCGGGCGACATTTCAGATGTGTTAATAGTATTATCTGCAAATAATATAAATAGCTTCAGTCAGAGTTGATTGTTGAATAGGAGACACCCGTAGTAGCATCTCTTTCTCGCCGGATCATGAAAACTACCGATGATGACGAGCCTGGAATGAGGGCTGCCGGGAGTACTGGCAGCTGTCAGCTTCAGATGGCCGTGCTGTATACACAGTGCGTCTCTTGCACACTCCGCGTTCACGTTGACCGATACGGCAGCCCCCACTGATGGGACAGATCCAGATTTTTCGTCGCTAAGTCGCTACAGTGAGTCACTGTTTGTGAACACGCATCCGAACATCCTCGGAAGGCTGCAACGTCAACTCCATATTTATCTCGGGCTGAGGTGCACTCAACAGCTCGAATTCCACATTTCGGGCAAGCATCGGGACGATATGTTTCAACTCCATCATCGCAAAGTGCATCCCAATACACTGGTGGGGACCACCGCCAAAGGGGAAGTACGCAAAGTCCGGCCGTCCGTCACTCCGAGCATCGGTAAAACGCTCGGGCCGGAACTGCTCGGGCGCGTCGAACCATCGATCGTCCTCGTGGACAGTGAACTGTGGCAGTAGAATTTTCGTTCCTTCGGGAATGTGATACCCTCCAAGCGTTGTCTCCTCGACAGATTCGCGGAACAGCATCCCCGCTGGCGGATAGAGCCGCATCGCTTCCTTTGCGACGTGCTCGGTAACGGTGAGGTCGGCAAGGTCTTCCGCCGTAGGTGGGCCGTCAAGCACAGTCGTGGCTTCCTGCGTTAATCGGTCCCGCTCATCGGGATGGGTCGCCAGCAACAACCACGTGAACGTCAGCGCCATCGCTGTCGTCTCGTGACCAGCGATGAGGAACGTAATCAAGTGGTCGTGAATTTCTGCATCGGCCATCGCATACTCGTGGTCGTCCTCCTTTTCCAGCATCATCGTCAGGAAGTCGTCGTACTGCCCAGGGTTCGCTCTCCGCTCTTCAATGAGCGTATCGACCGTGTTATCGAACGCATCCATAGCCTGCGTATACCGTCGGTTCCTGTGGGTCGGTACCCACGACGGCAAGAGCATTTCTACGGCACTGAGTCCACTCATATCGGCCACGGTCTGTAGCTCGTCGGCGGCCTTGGTGATCACTTGCCGATGCTCGCCGAGGTCGAAATCGAACAGCGAATTCGTGAGTATCGACAGCGTCAGCTCCGAAAATTCCTCGTTGATGACGATTTCTTCGCCGTCGTCCCACTCCCCGATCAGTTGTTCCGTGGCAGCAACCATAGCCGAACTGAACCCTCGCAACCGGTTCAGCCCGAACATCGGCTGAAGGAAGTGGCGCTGTTGTTTCCATTCCTCACCACGTGTGAATGTGAGGCCTCGCGGTGCGATTTCGTAGCCGAGGAGTTCTTTCAGTTCGTCGAAATTCCACCGCTCGTAGGTGCCTTGTCCCAGTAATACCTCTCCGATGTGCTCGGGGTGGAAGACAGCGACGGCGTCGATACGCGGAAATTCACAGTGGACGACATCCCCGTAATCAGCAAGCTCGTCGAAAAATCCCATTGGCTGCTTGACGTACTGATGGGTGTTTCCCAGCACCGGGAGCCCATCCGGGCCCGGCGGAAGCTTGTCGATTCCACCATCAGGACCTGAGCCGGTGTCACCACCAGTCATATGTAAGCTTACATGAATGATTGCCAATAGTCATTTTCCCGCCAGAGCGTGTCGTAGAAACATCCTCACAGAGTTTGCGTCACCGATTCACGGGTGAATCAGGTGATCAGTGAGGGCGTCAGTAGTCCGACAGCCACGTCAGGCGATGACGCGTTGTATGTCCAACGCGGACGCTCGTCGAACGATCGCATCGACCGGGTCCGCGATGCCCGAGAGGTTGTCGGAATCGCCGTCAAGTACCAATAGTGCGGCCCGGCGGCCCGGTTCGATGACACCGCAGTCGAGATTGACAGCCTCGGCTCCAGCGGTCGTCGCCATCTGAAGCACCGTCCGCGAGGGGAGGTCAAACGTCTTTGCGGTGTACTCCATCTCACGGAACATCGAGGGGGAGTTCAGCATCACATTATCACTCCCAAGCGCCACGGATGTGTACTCGAGCAGTGTCTCTATCGGCGGGCGCCCGACTCCCAAGACACGGTTTGCACGGGGACAGACAGCGATGGGTACGTCTTGATCGGCCACCCGTCTGAGGTGCTCCGCTTCAGCGTGGACCATATGGACCAGTAGGTCCGGTTCCAAATCCAGTGCCGGGTGTATATCGGTGGCGTCCGGTTCGCCGGCGTGGATCGCAAACGGTACTCCACGTTCCTCGGCGGCGGCCCGCCGGGCGGTGAACTCATCATCGTTTGCGCCACTGGCACCGAATCCGTCCGCCACGTCCAACACAGCGGGGTCATCGCTCCCGAATATGAAGGCCGCAATATCGAGTCCCGCAGCGGCTTCGCGTAACGCCCTTGCACCGTCGACGCCGAACTCCCGGAAGTCGAGGAACGCCGCGGTGCCGGTTCGCTGCATAAATCGGAGTGTGCGATGCATCGAGGTGACGAGCGTCTCGTTGTCGGCCGCTTCGATTCGTTGGTGTTTCAGACTGTCTGGCGGTGCCACTGCCTCTTCCAAGCCGAGTCCGACAGCCGCCTCCTTGGCAACTGAGTCACCGACGTGGGTGTGCGCGTTCACGAACGCCGGCAGGATGATCCGGTCTGGATCGCCATCCCGCTCGGATACCTCCTCAACGGCCGTTATGTATCCGTCCTCAACGACGACTCGCCCGTGGATCGGCTCAAACGACTGTCCGGCAAGGACAGTTCCCTCGATCTCTTCCATATGGTAGACAGAGAACAGAGCTATATGTGTCTCGTGGAGGAGGGTGTAGCGACCGTCGCAATTCGGTGGGCTGTCGCCATCCTCTGCTACCTGCCGACTACTGTGTTCACATCCGCCATTGCTTGGCGAGCCACCGATTGCAGAAGCCTGGTGAATCGTGGGCTTGATACTGTCGGACAGAAGTTCGTGAATCGTTTTGGCACCCACGAGGTGCCGATAATTTTCACATAGTTCTGTCCGACAGTATGAGGCTATCTCAACAACTGTCGAGTGCTGGGGTGCGGCACACATCCTCTGTATCTTGCAAGCTGATTTTGACAGATAGTTGTCATTTTTTGTTGGGTGCTTGAAGATTACTCGGGAAACCCGGCTACGGAATGTACAAGCAGGGAGACGATGATCGAGAGGTTCTTTCGCAGCGAATCACCCGTTCATCGGGCCTCCCGGTCGTTTCTCGTTCGGTAGTGTCTTGGGCGACACGTCGGCTTTTGCTGCCGCGGGATCTGCGCTCTTGGCTCGGGTCGTGTATGCACATTTAATTACCCGAGTCGGGAACTGCACTCCGTGGAGCAGTCGGTATCGCCCGCGTGGTGTATAAACCGATCGGAGCAGCCGACACACCGACGACGGCAGTCTGTCCCCCGGTGGCAGCGTCGCGTGACTGCTCCGGCGGGCACCATCGTGCAGCGCCCCCGCTTCGTCGGTCTCGGTGGCCCGTCGGGATGAGTGTCGAGGTGCGATCGCGGTGATGAACGCGACGAACGCCGTGAACACCGCGCTCGGGATCGGCGTCCTCGTGCTGGGAGCGATCGGGGCCAAGGCGCTCGGTGCGGTCCTTCCGTGGCCGGATCCCCTCCTCCTCGCGGTCGTGATCGGCCTCCTTCTCGGCAACGTCGTGGGCATCCCCGGACGAATCGAGCCGGGCATCCAGACGCACGGGCTCTGGCTGAGTGCGGGCATCGTGTTGATGGGCGCGTCGGTGTCGCTGGGGGCGTTACTCGATGGGGGTCCGATCGTCCTCGCGCTGGTGGTCGGGACTGTGGTCCTGACCGTGATCGTCCTCGAAGCGACCGCCCGGAGTGTGTTCGAGATCCGCGAGGAACTGGGATCGCTGCTCGCTGCCGGGACGGGCATCTGTGGCGTTTCGGCGATCGCCGCCGTCGCCGGGAGCATCGATGCCGATGAGGAAACGATCGCGTACGCGGCCGGGACGGTGTTGCTGTTCGACGCGGTGACGCTCGCGCTGTACCCCGCGCTGGGATCGGCTCTGGCGGTCCCCGAGCAGGTGTTCGGGATCTGGGCCGGGTTGAGTATGTTCAGCACCGGCCCGGTCGTCGCGGCCGGATTCGCCTACGCCGAAATCGCGGGCCAGTGGGCGACGATCACGAAGCTCGGCCGCAACGCGCTGATCGGACTGGTGGTCCTCGTCTACGCCGCGTACTACGCGCGGCGTGGAACCGACGCGAACGCGGGCGCTGCCGCACTCTGGGCGGAGTTTCCGACGTTCGTGCTCGGCTTTCTGGTGCTGGCCGTCGCGGCCACCGCCGGCCTCCTCTCGGCCGAACAGGTGCAGTTCCTCGAAACCACGTACGACTGGCTGTTTCTGCTCGCGTTCGTCGGCCTGGGGACCGAACTCCGCCGGTCGGTGTTCGTCCGGGGCGGCAAAGCGCCGGTCGTCGTCGTGCTCCTGACGTGGGCTGTGGTAGCGTCGGTGACGCTCGCTGTGACCTGGACGCTGTTCGGGTGAGCCGTTGACGTCGATGGGTGCTGCGACCGGGCAGAAGATTTTCCTCGGCAGAGCCCCTGCCGACGGTATGCTCACTACCGGTCGAACGCTGGACGGCGATGGCCGACCCATCCCGGGAACGGGATTCGATCTTCCTCCCGACGGGGAACTCGCGGACCTGCTCGGCCGGCGGACCGGCGCGATGACGTCTCACCCCTCGCAGGCGGTCTGGAGCGCGCCGCTTCCCGCTCCGAAGTCGGATTCGGAGACGGCCCGCTCGGTCGGGATCTACCGGCCGGGATACGACGGGCCGCCGGAACACTACCACGAGCACAGCGTCGAGCACTTCGAGATCCTGTCGGGGGAAGCGACGTTCGCGATCAACGACCGGGTCGAACACGTCACGGCCGGTGAGACGGTGACCGTCGAGACGGGCGAACGCCACACGTTCAGCGTCGGCGGCGACGACCTCTGTTATATGTTGGTCGAGATCCGCTCACCGGGGCGTCTCCGCTACGTGCTGCCGACGCTCGGCGGACTCGCACACGACGACGAGATGACCCTGAGCGACCCGCTCCAGCAGGCGGCCATCGCCCAGCGACTCGACGGCAACACCGAGTTCACTGAACTGGATCCGGTCGTCGGTCGACCGCTGCGTTCGGTGCTCGCTCCGCTCGCTCGCCTCGGCACCTACCGCGGCGCGTACGACAAGTACACTCGGGACGCGTTCTGGGAGCGAAAGGTCGAACAGCCGGAACTGTAGCGGCCTCCATTGCCAGCCGACGGAATCCACCTCCGGATCCGTCGGGTGGTCTCCAACGACAAGGGAATCAGTACTGATATTTAGGGATATAAACTGAAATACCTCCATCGAGGTGCGTGAAGTAATGGCACAGCAAGCCCGCGTCTCCAGCGAAGCGACCTTGGCCCCGGACGTTTCCGACAGCGCGAGCGAAGCAGAACAGTACCGGAGGGAACGAGACTACTGGCGGCATCTCTTCGAGGAACTGATAGCGCAATTCCCCGATCCGGCGTTCACCGTCGACGCGGGGGGCCGGGTGACCCAGTGGAACGAGGTGAACGAGTCGTTCCTCGGAGTTTCGGCCGACGAGGCAGTCGGCGAGCACGCTTACGAACTCGTCGGGACCGAGAGCGAGAGCGAAACGCTCGCAGAGACCGTGATGGAGTCCGGAGAGGCGATCCGGGAAGCGGAGATCAGATCCGGCTCACACCCCGACGGCGAAGACTGGCACATCAGAGCCAAGAGCGTCCCGCTCGAGGGCCCAGACGGGGACGTCGTGGGCGCGTTCGAGGTCGTCACCCGGGTTACAGACCTCGTCGAACAGCGCAAGTCTATGCAGCGGGTCCAAGAGCAGGTCCAGGAGGAACTCGAGTCGACGGTCCGCGACCTCGAAGGAACCTCCTCGCAGGTGACAGAGAACGTCGACGTGATCGCCGACGTGGCCGAACAGGAGGCCGAACACGTCCGGGAGGTCGACGACGAGATCCAGACGTTCAGCGCGACCACCGAGGAGGTCGCCGCGAGCGTCGAGACCATCTCGACGCAGAGCTCCGAGACCGCCGACCTCGCGGCGGACTCTGAGGCATCGACGACCGAACTGCTGGGCACGGTCGAAGACGTCGCCGACGCGAGCGACCGGATGGCGGACGACGCAGCGGATCTCGCCGATCGTGTCGAGGAGATCGACGACGTCGTGGCCGTGATCGACGACATCGCCGACCAGATCAACATCCTGGCGTTGAACGCGTCGATCGAGGCCGCGCGCGCCGGTGAGGCTGGGGAGGGCTTCGCCGTCGTCGCCGACGAAGTGAAATCGCTGGCGACGGAGTCGAAGCAGGAGGCCGAGCGGATCGAAGGACTCGTCGAGTCGGTCGCGACGATCGCGACCCAGACCGTCGACGGGGTCGAACAGACCGCCCAGCGCGTCGACGAGATCGAGGCCCAGATCGAGACCGTGAACGCGAACCAGCGCGAGATCCAGGACGCGATCGCGGACGTCTCAGAGCAGTTAGAGCAGATCGCAACCGCAACCGACGAGCAGGCGACGAGCGCGGAAGACATCTCCGCGATGCTGGGAACGACCGTCGAAGGCGTCGAGCGAATCGCCGAGGAGGTCGCCGAACTCGCCGCCGCCAATCAGCGACAGACCGACCAGGTCGCCGAGATCCGTCACAGCGTCGAAGCGCTGGAGCGAAACCTCAACTCCGCGGTCAGCCACGACGGATAGCGGCTGAGGATCACCCAGCGGCGGCAGGAAGTTCCAGGTGGGGCGGCAGTACTCGGCGGGTGTCCCAACGGATCAGGACGCACTCGTGACGTGATCGACGCCGTGTGCCACACGTGGGTCCTCGACGATCGAGGAATGTGATCTGTGAACGGGGTCTGAAAGTGGGACGATCCCGGAAGTCGCTCGGCGTGATCTGCCACGAGAAGCGTGCGGTCGTGGTCGGCACCGGAGAGGGACCGCCACACCGGAGGGTGGTCGGTGGGAATAATTAACGGGATTCAACCACAACCCGTCGAGAGTGACCGCCACACGAACCACTGCACGGATGGAGGGTACCGAATGACGATCGCCGTCTACGGTGCGGGCGGCGTGGGCGGCTACCTCGGCGGCCGGCTCGCACAGGCTGGTGCCGACGTCCACCTGATCGCTCGGGGGGAACACCTCGACGCACTCCGTGAGGACGGCATCCGCGTGGAGAGCGTCGCTGGCGATTTCGCCGTCGACGTGCCCGCGACCGACGACCCGGCGGATGTCGGGCCGTGCGACTACGTCCTGTTCACCGTGAAATCGTACGACACCGAGGCGGCCGCACAGGACCTGGATCCGCTCGTCGGCGAGGACACCGCCGTGCTCTCGCTACAGAACGGCGTCGACAACGAGCGGCTCATCGCCGACGAAATCGGCCGCGAACACGTCCTCGGGGGCGTCTCCTACATCTTTTCGACCATCGCGGAACCCGGCGTCATCGAGCACACGGGCGGCCCGACGAGCTTCACCGTCGGCGAACTCGACGGGTCGCACAGCGAGCGCGTCGAGCGATTCGTCGAGTGGTGCGAGCGCGCCGACGGCGTGAGCGCCGAGGCGTCGACGTCGATCCGGACAGAACTCTGGGAGAAGGCGGCGTTCATCTGTGCCCACGCGGGAATGACAGCAGCGACTCGACTCCCGCTCGGCGACGTCCGCGGCCACGAGGCGTCCTGGGAGATGTACCGCCGGCTCTTCGAGGAGGTCTGTCGCGTCGGGCGGGCCGCCGGCGTCGAGTTGACCGACGAGACCGTCGAGGAGTGGATGGAGTTCGCCGAGGGACTCGACGGGGACTCGTACTCGTCACTGCACTACGACCTGACGCACGAGAAACCGATGGAACTCGACGGGCTCCACGGCGCGATCATCCGCCGGGCCCGCGAGCACGACATCGCGGTGCCGATGAACGAGGCCGTCTACGCGATACTCCGGCCGTGGGCGGCGCGGAACGAGTGGCTCGAAGACTCGTAGCGTCAAGCCGTCGCGATCGCCATCGCTGGCGCTCTCGGGGCGCAGGTATCAGAAAAACGTTGAGCCGTCGTGTCGCCGTGAAGCGATCGTACGAAACGTAGCGTTTAGTTGCGGACGACGTTCGTCGCGCGGGGGCCCTTGGGGGCCTGTTCAATTTCGAAATCGATCTCCGTCCCTTCGGTCAGATCCTCGCCGCCAACGTCTTCCATGTGGAAGAACACGTCGTCGTCAGAGTCGTCCGTCGAGATGAAACCGTAACCGCCTGTGTCGTTGAAGAAATCAACCTTACCGTTTGCCATTGCAATACAACGAACGTCTCCTCGACTGATAACTCTTCCGTATTCGTATTACTATCGCACCGGAGAATAGACGATCATCCAGAAAATACGTATATTGAAGAATTTCTGTGCAGACACGAGATTCCGTCTGTGATCACGACGGAAACCACACAACGCGGCCGATTCGTCGAGGAATCAGCAGTTCCGGAGCGGCCGCGCAGCAGGGAGCTAGTGACCGCCTGAAGCCGATGCTCCCGGACGAGCGGGCTCTATCGGTTCCGGCCGTCACTCGGCCCCGCCGTCGACGACGGTGCCGGCCGACTCGCCGGCCAGAAACGCCGGGAGCGACTCGGGGCCGAAGATCTGGGCGGGCGAATCGAGTGCCAAGAGCGCCCGGACCTTCTCGGCCATTCCCCCGGTCACGTCGGTCGACTCTGAGCCCCCGAGGACGGCATCGACCTGCGCGAACCCGGAGATTCGCGGGATCACCGCGCCGTCGTCGTCGTAGACGCCCGGGACCGTCGAGCAGAGACCGACGCGGTCCGCGGAGAGCCCGGTGGCGAGGCGCGTCACCAGTTCGTCGCCGCTGATGATGGTCGCGCCCGCTTCCGCCTCTGCGACGACGTCGCCGTGGAGAACCGGGACGAACCCCTCTGCGAGCATCGTCCGAGTCGGTTCGAGCGGGAGCGTCAGATCCGCGTTCGCGTCACGAACGGCGACCGACAGCGGGTGGACCGGGAGCGCCGGGACGCCGGCCGCCTGGAGGCGCTCGACGATCACGTCGTTCAGTCGGCGCATCGCGTCGTGGATCGCCCAGACGCCGGGAGCGTCGTGACTCCCCACCGAGAGACTGACGCCGTGTCTGTCGGCCTGGTAGTGGCCGAAACTCCCGCCGCCGTGCACGAGGACGAGGCGGTCGAGGGCGGCGTCGCCGATTGCGTCCACGGCGGCGTCGAGCGCGTCGTCGTCGACCGTCTCGGGCGTCTCCTTGTCGGTGACGACGCTGCCGCCGAGTTTGAGGACGACAGTCACGTCCGATCGCCCCCGGTCCCGTCCGCGTCGGTGTCGCCGTCGGGGTCCGAGGCCGACTCCGCGCGGACGCCTTCCCGATCCAGTTCGGCTCGGAACGTGTCGCGACACTCGGCGGTGTAGCGGAGCGCAGTCCGGGTTTCCGGCGTCGCATCGAGCGCGACGATGCAGCCGCCGCCGCCCGCACCGGTGAGTTTCGCGCCGTGCGCGCCGGCCTCTCGGGCGGCCCACACCATATTATCGAGCGTGCGCGAGGAGACACCGAGCGCTTCGAGCAAGCCGTGATCGAAGTCCATCAGGCGGCCGAGCTCAGCGAGCAGTTCGGGCGTCGGCTCGGAATCTGGGTCGGCGTCGGCGAGGAGTGCTTCGCCCGATCGAACGATGTCGCCGATGCTCTCGACGGTATCGGCGGCGAAGTCGTACTCCTCGCGGAGCGTTCGCACGCCCGCGACCAGTTCGCCCGTATCGCCCGCACCGCCGTCGAACCCGACGACGAAGGGGAGGTTCGGCGCCTCGATCCGCCGGCAGTCGTCGCCCTCGACGCGGACGGCTCCGCCTATGGCCGAGCAGAACGTGTCCGCGCGCGACGCTTGCCCGTCCTGTACGTCGTACTCCGCGCGGTAGGCGCGGTCGGCGATGTCCGCCGGGCTGAGTTCGACGCCGAGTTCCCGGGTGGCCGCGTCGATGCCGGCGACGACGACAGCGGCCGACGAGCCCAGTCCCGCGCCGAGCGGGATCTCGCTCTCGACGGTGATATCGAACCCCGCGTCGGGGGCGTCGGCCGCGTCGCGCGCCTGTTCGACGGCAGCGTCGATGTAGCCCATCGCGGCGTCGACGAGGCCTTCCGGAACGTCGACGTCGGGACGCTCCGCCGTATCGCCGGCGTACTCGACGGTGAACCCGTCGAGGCTCAGGTCTCGGGCCTCGACTCTGATGTGGTCGTCCTCGCGGGCGTCGACGGTGACCGTCGCCCGGCGCTCGATGGCGCAGGGGACCGCCGGTTCGCCGTAGACGACCGCGTGCTCCCCGAAGAGGTACACCTTCCCGGGGGCGCTCGAGACGGTCATACGGGACGAATGCGGGGGGTCCCGCTTAAGCCATCCGACCGGCGGCGGCGCAGCGCAGACGGGTGGCGCAAAACAGACGGGTGGCGCAGAGCAGGCCGTTGCATAGCGCAGACGACCGGCGGCCTCACTCCTCGTCGTCGACGTCGGCTCTTTCGGTGCCGTCGTCGCCCTGCTTCGAGTACGCGAGTGCCACGGCGGCCACGAGGGCCAGCAACAGGAGGCCGGCCGCGAGGACGGGGCCCGAACTGACGACGCTATCGTCGTCGTCCCCGGACGGCGCATCGGCGCCTGAGACTGCGGTGTCGTCGGCAGCGTCGTCGAGCGCCTCCTCACCGTCGGTGGCGGCGTCGCCGGCCGCGAGCGTTCCCTCACCGTCGTCGGCAGCGTCGTCGGTGTCGAGCGCCTCCTCACCGTCGTCGGCAGCGTCGTCGGTGTCACCCGCACCGTCGACAGCGGCGTCGTCGTCGGTGTCGTCCGATCTGAATAGGCCGCCCAGACTGCCGATCGCAGGGGCCGTGTTCTCGGCGGTGGCGGTGAAGTCGAATCCGTCGTGCAGGTGCAGTTCGAGCAGCGTGATTGATTTGTTGCTCATATCACATATCCACCGCCAACCGACAAAAAACCGTTGTGGACGTTAGTGTCGATGGAAGCGACGGCACGAAGAGCCAACTGTCGGTCGACGGCGACGAGCGTGTCGAACCCTGACACGGCCGTTCGGTCGAAAGAAAACCGTTAAAAGTCGGCGCAGGGTGTTGTGAGGTATGGCTGGAACCATCGAAGTACTCGTTCCCGGCGGAGAGGCCAATCCCGGTCCGCCGCTCGGTCCGGAACTCGGCCCCACCCCCGTGAACGTTCAGGACGTCGTCCAGGAGATCAACGAGGAGACGGCGGCGTTCGACGGGATGGAAGTTCCCGTGACCGTCGAATACGAGGACGACGGCGCCTTCTCCATCTCTGTCGGCGTTCCGCCGACGGCCGAACTCGTCAAAGACGAAGCCGGCTTCGAGACGGGGTCGGGCGAACCGCAGGAGAACTTCGTCGCCGACCTCGAGGTCGAGCAGGTGAAGAAGATCGCCGAGCAGAAGTCCTCGGATCTGCTCTCGTACGACTCGTTCAACGCAGCGAAAGAAGTCGTCGGAACGTGTACCTCGCTCGGAGTCACGATCGAAGGCAACAATCCGCGCGAGTTCAAAGAGCGGATGGAAGACGGCGAGTACGACGACGTCTTCGCCGAATAACGGAGAAATCGCAGCCGTTCGCGGGAACGTCGGTCCTCTGCTCCGACTCGGGTACCGTTTCGACACGATTCACAGCTCCGAGCCACGTCTCTAGCCACCCGCATTCGGGTCGCGAGAGCCCGCTCGGTCACATCGACGTCCAACGAACAGAGTCAACCCGAAGCGCGGCGAACCCGGTCAGGCCCCGGACTCGGTCGGCTGTCCGCCGTCCCCGCCGCCGTCCCCGCTGCCCCCGCCGGAACAGCCGGCGAGCAGGACGCTCCCGGCCCCGGCCGCAGTTGCGACGAAGGTGCGTCGTCTCATAGGGCTCCGCGGTGGGCGGTCGTCTCAATCCGGCTTCCGCGCGTCGAGCGCTGAAATCTCGCTATCATCGCTCGTTTTCGGCTCTGGCGACCGAGACGTCTCCCGGTCGGAGCGGACACCGTGCGTAGCCGTCCCGAGACAGTCCGTGTCCACGATTCCCACGAATCCGGCGGTTCGGGGCCGAGAACGGACGGTACGCGGGCTCCGCTTCGACGGACTTAAGTCCGCCATCCCCGTTCGATTCGACGAGACAGGCAGACGCCTGTTTCACTGACCCGTAGGAGCAATCCTGCGTACTACGGAGGTGAATAATGGCAGATACGATAGTTGACGCAGTCTCTCGCGCACTCGACGAGGCCCCCCCGCGGAACTTCCGTGAGACGGTAGACCTCGCCGTGAATCTGCGCGATCTCGACCTAAACGACCCGTCGAAACGTGTCGACGAGTCTGTCGTTCTCCCGTCCGGGACCGGACAGGAGACGCAGATCGTCGTCTTCGCGAGCGGTGAGACAGCGCTCCGAGCCGAGGAGGCCGCCGACCAGGTTCTGGACGGCGACGACCTCGAAGAGCTCGGAGACGACACCGACGCGGCAAAAGACCTCGCGGACGAGACCGACTTCTTCGTGGCTGAAGCCGATCTGATGCAGGACATCGGCCGCTACTTAGGGACGGTCCTCGGTCCGCGCGGGAAGATGCCGACCCCGCTCCAACCGGACGACGACGTCGTCGAGACGGTGAATAGAATGAAGAACACGGTGCAACTCCGCTCCCGCGATCGCCGAACGTTCCACACCCGAGTCGGTGCTCAGGACATGGACGCCGAGGAGATCGCGGACAACGTCGACGTCATCGTCCGTCGTCTCGAAGCGAGCCTCGAGAAGGGCCCGCTCAACATCGATTCGATGTACGTGAAGACGACGATGGGCCCGTCCGTGGAGGTACCCGCATGAGCGAGAGTGCCTCCGCGCGGCGCACTGACACGATTCCGGAGTGGAAGCGCGAGGAGGTCGCCGAACTCGTCGAGTTCCTCGAGCGCTACCAGTCGGTCGGCATCGTCGACGTCGCTGGCATCCCGAGCCGGCAGCTCCAGAGTATGCGCCGTGAACTCCACGGCAGCGCGGAGCTCCGGATGAGCCGTAACACGCTCACTGTCCGCGCGCTCGAGGAGGTCGACGACGGTCTCGAAGAGCTGACCGAGTACGTCTCCGGCCAGGTCGCATTCGTCGGCACCAACGACAACCCCTTCGGGCTCTACCAGCAGCTGGAAGCCTCGAAGACGCCCGCGCCGATCAGCGCCGGCGAGGTTGCGCCCAACGACATCGTCATCCCCGAGGGTGACACGGGCGTCGACCCCGGCCCGTTCGTGGGCGAACTCCAGCAGGTCGGTGCCGCGGCTCGCATCCAGGACGGATCGATCCAGGTCACCGAGGACTCGAAGGTACTGGAGGCCGGCGGGGAGGTCTCGAGCGACCTCGAAGCCGTCCTCGCCGAACTCGGTATCGAGCCCAAGGAGGTCGGTCTCGACCTCCGTGGCGTCTTCTCCGAAGGCGTCCTGTTCGAGCCCGAGGAACTCGCCCTCGACATCGACGAGTACCGCGCGGACGTCGAGTCCGCCGCGGCGGCCGCTCGGAACCTCGCGGTCAACGCGGCGTTCTCGACGGCGGAGTCGACGCCGGCGCTGCTCTCGAAGGCCGCCGGCGAGGCGAAGGCCCTCGGCCTGTTCGCCGCGATCGAAGACCCCGACGTGCTGCCTGATCTCGTCGCGAAAGCCGACGCGCAGGTCCGCACGCTCGCGGCCCAGATCGACGACGAGGAGGCGCTCCCGGAGGAACTCCGGGGCGTCGAGGCGCCCGAACCGGCCGCCGAGGCGGCGGACGAGGCGGGCGACGAGGAAGACGAATCGGCAGACGAAGACGACGCGGACACTGACGCCGACGACGGCGGGACCGACGACGACGATGACGACGACGGTGCCGAAGGACTCGGCGCGATGTTCGGATAACACACGAGGTACACAACAATGGAATACGTTTACGCAGCTCTCATCCTGAACGAATCGGGCGAAGAGATCAACGAAGACAACGTCACGGAGGTCCTCGAGGCCGCCGGCGTCGACGTCGAAGAGTCCCGAGTGAAGGCGCTCGTCGCCGCGCTCGAGGACGTCGACATCGAGGAAGCCGTCGAGACCGCCGCCGCCGCTCCCGCGCCCGCCGCGGGTGGCGCTTCGGGCGAAGTCGAGACCGCCGACGAGGAAGACGAGGCCGCCGACGAGGCCGAAGACGAGGCCGACGAGGCCGAGGAAGCCGACGAAGGCGACGACGACGAAGAGGCCAGCGGCGAGGGCCTCGGCAACCTCTTCGGCTGAACCGGGACGGACCCGAAGACGCCGACCGTCCGATCCGGACGTCGTGCCGATCCGTCTCGAGATCGCTTTTTTTGGACCACCTGCGAGTGGTGACGCCGCCGACCGCAGTCGGTACTAGAGCGAAAAGCGGGGCCACGAACGGCTCGTCCGCCCGAGTGGTCACTGACAGTAAGCGAGTATCTCTCGGTAACTGTTATGCACGCCACGCGTGTATGAGAGAGTATGACAGACACGACTGACGAGTCCGAGGCCGCGGGGCAACTCGAAGTGTGGTGTGCGGGCGAAGAGTGGTGTCCGGTGACGACCACGTCGTCGCTCATCGGCAAGAAGTGGCATCCGGTCATCCTCCACCGATTGCTCGAACACGGCCCCAGCGGGTTCAACGAACTCAAAGACGACGTCGACGGAATCTCGAGCAAAGTGCTCTCAGACAGCCTCGATGATCTCGGCGAAAAACAGCTCGTCGACCGCGAGGTCGTGAGCGAAAAGCCGTTCCGCGTCCAGTATTCGCTCACGTTGCACGGAGAGTCGCTCGGACCCGTGATCTACGAGATGCGAGACTGGGGGCTCGAACACCTCAGCGAGCCCGCCGAGGAGGAATCCTCGGCTGGGTAGCGCCAGTCCCGACCGATAGCCGTCCGGCGTTCGGCGTCTCGAATCGGTGGTCGAACGGTCGCTCTCAGACCCTTCAGTCGTCGCAGAGCGGATCGGTCCGCGGTTACGTCGTGGTTAGCGCGGCCTTTTGTCGGTCGAACGACAAGGCGTGTGTATGAGTGACACACCGACTCGCAGAGCCGTCCTCGCTGCGCTCGGTGCCGGCGCATTCGCCGGGTGCCTGGGCGGGTCGGACGGCTCGACGACCCAGCGGTCTCCCGAGACCGAGGCACCAGAGACCGGAGGCGACACCACCACGGCGTCGACCGCGACACCGGAGCGCCCGCCCGTTCCGACCGTCGACGAGCGACTTCCCCTCCCGATGGAGCCGGCCTCGATCGAGGACAACGCGGTCTCCGGTGGACCGCCGAAAGACGGGATCCCGTCGATCGACGACCCGTCGTTCGTCGCTGCGGCGTCGGCGTCGGAGTGGCTCAACCCCGGCGATCCGGTATTCGGGGTCACGCGCGGGGAGGAGACGAAGGCCTATCCGCAGTCGATCCTCGTCAGCCACGAAATCTGTAACGACGTCCTCGACGGCACGCCCGTGAGCGTCACCTACTGCCCGCTCACCGGGACCGCAATGGGGTTCGAGCGCGGCGAGACGACGTTCGGCGTCTCGGGACGCCTGGTAAACAACAACCTCATAATGTACGATCGGGCCACCGAGACGTGGTGGCCGCAGGTCCTCTCGACAGCGATCCCCGGCCCCTGGCGGGAAGACCCGCAGATCCAGTCGCTGTCGCAGTTTCGGGTCGTCTGGACGACCTGGGAGCGGTGGTCCAGCGCGTATCCGGACACCACGGTGCTGTCGCGAAATACCGGGTTCGCCAACAACTACGACGGGGATCCGTACGGGTCGTACAATCCACGCTCGGGCTACTACCAGCCGGACTCCGGCACGATGTTTCGGTCGCTGTCTGACGACGATCGCCTCGAACCAAAGCGGGTCGTCATCGGCACTCGAACCTCCGAAGGGGCAGCTGCCTTCGAGAAACGGGCTCTCAGGGACCAGAAGGTGCTCCACGGAGCGCTCGGCGACACCCCGATCGTCGGAGTGTACGAACCGACGCTGGACACCGGCTACGTCTATCGCAACCCGGACGAAGAACAGTACGAGTACCGCGACGGACAGGTCGTCGATGCGGCGGGCGAAGCGCACGATCCGACCGGGCTCCCTGGCGAGAGACTACTCGCGCTCGACGCAATGTGGTTCGCCTGGAGCGGCTTCTACCCCGACACGACACTGTATGCCAGCGACTGAACACCGAATCGCGGCGGCGACGGGCACGTTCGGTCGGACGAGGGCCGCGCTCGAAGTAGCCGGGGGCCGCACAGACTCTCGGCTCGTCTTCGCCGTTGCGGGCGTGTGCTACCTCGCTGCCTACCTCGTTACCGTCGGCGACCTCGCCGTCGTCGACGGCGGGTCCGGCAGGCTCACAGTCCGAACCGCGGCCGACTTCTCGCGGGCGTTCGTGAGCCTCGGGTTCTTCCGATTCGACGCGATCGCGATACTTTCTGCAGGGCCGATCACCTACCTGTTTTCGCCGCTCAACGTGCTTCTCGGACTCTCGCTCGGCGCGCTCGTAGGAGCCAACCTCGCACTCACGTATCTCGGCGTCGTCCAGCCGCGGGCCTGCGGGCTCGAGAGTTCTACCGGGGTACTGGCCGGCGTGCCGGCGCTGGTGTCGGGGGCCGCCTGCTGCGGACCGACGATCCTGCTCGTCGTCGGCGTACAGGCGAGTGCGACCATCGTCACCGGCTTTCAGTTCCTCGTCCCCATCGCCTTCGCGATGCTGATCGGGAGCCTGCTGTTGGTCGGTCGGAAGGTCGATCCGGAGTTACTCTGAGCCCCCGGCACAGAGCCGAATCGGGCGACAGCTCCCGACTCCGGCCCTTGCTCCGACGCCGTCGAGACCACCCGATCCCGTCTCAGATCCGGCCGCCCGCGTGGCGGGCGACAGTATATATACGATCACGCCGAAACGCCACCAGTGATCGTCGTCGCGACCGACGACTTCGAACTGTACCACGATGTCGTCGCCGAACTGCGGGACCGAGGCGTGAGCTTCACCACCCAGGAGCCGGGCGAGGACCTTCCCGATCGCACGCGGGTCGTGATCAGGGCCCCGTCGGACGCGTCGGCTCCGGCTGCCGTCGAGGCGGTGACCGCCGAGTCCGACGACGCCCGTCGGGCCGTCGAGGAGGCGGTCTCGATGCTCCGCGGGGGCGGCGGCCAGACGGTCGTCGGCGTCGACCCCGGAACGCGGCCGGGCATCGCCGTCCTGACCGGCGAGACCGTGGTGGCGGCGTTTCAGGTTCCGCTAACCGACGCGGTCGAGACCGTCCGCCGGGAGGTCGCGGACGCGCCGGACCCGGTCGTCCGGGTCGGCGACGGGGCACGGCTGCAGGGGGCGCAACTGGTCAACGAACTCGACGACGTCACGGTCGAACTCGTCGACGAGACCGGAACCACGCCGTATCTCGGGACCGGTGCGCGGGGGATGGACGACATCCTCGCGGCAGTCAACATCGCGCTCACTTCCGGTGAGGAAGTGA
The DNA here is from genome assembly GCF_900107195.1 of Halobellus clavatus. GTDB lineage: Archaea > Halobacteriota > Halobacteria > Halobacteriales > Haloferacaceae > Haloquadratum > Haloquadratum clavatum. Next base: position 164,204 of record NZ_FNPB01000005.1, on the reverse strand, counting down.
ACAGCAGAGACATCGAGCCCACCGCGGGGGAACTCCAGCGGATCAAAGACCGATCCCGGCGGGAGTCCGATGACGACCGCACGATCGACGAGGGACTCGCGAGACGGGTCGCCGCGGGTGAACTCAGCGTCACGGAAGCGCTCGAGACCCACCGCGACCGCGACGGCGGGCCGGACGGCGGGACGGGGAGAGAGTAACCGAGCGAAGCGGCCGCCCCGACTATTCGTCGCGAACGGCGTTCTCGGCGCGGCGGAGCACCTCGCGGACGGGCAGGTCCGTCGCCTCCGCAACGGCGAGCGCGTCGTCGTACTCGGCGCTGTAGTCGTATGGCTCTCCGCTGGCGTCGGAGGCGATCTTGACGGCGACGTCGTAGGTCTCGTCGTCGATCTCCAGCGAGGCGGTTCGGAACGTCCGAGCGGCGACCCAGCGGTGGCCCGCCCCGTGTTCGCGCACCCCGAGTGTGCCGGTTTCGAGGGCCAGTCGGTGAGCGACGCGCTCGGCGTCCTCGGGGGCGACGATCACCTTCACCAGATGTCCCGGCCGGGACTTCTTCATCGTCGTCGGGACGATGCTCACGTCGCGGGCCCCCGCTTCGGTCAGCCGCTCCTGGAGGCCGCCGAGGAGTTCCGGCGAGGCATCGTCGAGGTTGGTCTCTAAGACGGTGATCGGCTCTCGGTCGAGCGCCGCGCCGCCGTCGCCGACGATCGCACGGAGCACGTTCGGGCGGTCGGGGAAGTCGTATCCGCCCGCGCCGTACCCGGCGTCTGCGACGTCCAGCGTCGGGAGGGTGTCGACGCCCTCTGCGACGTGTGCGAGGATGGCCGCGCCGGTGGGCGTGAGCAGTTCGGCGTCGACCGGGCCGCCGCGGAGCGACCACGACGCGTCCGCGGCGATTTCGACGACGGCAGGCGCGGGGACGGGGTACTCACCGTGGGCCATCCCCGCCGAGCCACCGCCGGTAGCCAGCGGCGTCGTGACGACGCGCTCGACGCCGAGGTCCGCGAGAAGGAGCACGGCGCCGACGACGTCGGCGATGGCGTCGTCAGCGCCCACCTCGTGGAACTGCGTCCCGTCGAGCTCGGTGTCGTGCACCGTCGATTCCGCCTCTCCGAGGAGTCTGAAGATGGCTTTCGCATCGGTTTCGGCGGACTCCGAGAGGTCCATCGACTCGACGATGTCGAGCACCTCGGCGTAGGTTCGATGCGGGCCGTGACCCTCTGCAAGCGTCGCGTCGGTGTCGTCGTGAGCGTGGGAATGATCGTGCGAGTGGTCGTCGTGAGCGTGGGAATGATCGTGCGAGTGGTCGTCGTGAGCGTGGGAATGATCGTGCGAGTGGCCGTCGTGAGCGTGATCGTCGGTGTTCGAGTGGTCGTCGTGCGTGTGAGTCCGGTCGTGAGCGGTCTCCTCGTCTTCGGACCCCTCCATCACCACGTGGACGCTCGTGGCTGCGATCCCGTGCTCGTCGACGGTCTCGACGTCGTAGCGGATATCGAGCGCGTCCTCGACCGGGGCGAGCGCGTCCCGGTCGGCACCGGCGGCCAAGAGAGCGGCCAGCAGCATATCGCCGCTGGCACCCATCCGGCCGTCGAAGGCGAGTGTACGCATACGAATGTCGTCGTGACGCGGCGGCAAAGACCCACGCATCGATGCCGCTGTCGGTAAGGATTTGTACCCCGGAGGCCAAGGTTGTTACAAGGTGTCACGGATCCGGCCGAGAGTTCCATCGAGCGGCGGCAGGGAAGGACTTAACCCCGGCCGTGACCGACTGGCGGGACGTATCCCCGCGACCCAATCATGAACGAAGTTCAACTCGAAGTGGCGAAGGCGTACCCCAACGACTCGGGGCGCGGCATCGCCCGTCTCGACCCGGACACGCTGCTCCATCTCAAGCTCTCACCGGGTGACATCATCGAAATCGAAGGCGCAGAGACGACGGCCGCGAAAGTGTGGCGCGCGGACCGGCAGGACTGGAACACGGATACGGTCCGCATCGACGGATTCACGCGACAGAACGCCGACGTGAGCATCGGCGAACGGGTGACGATCCGCAAGGCCGAGGAGACGAAAGCCGAGAAACTGGTGCTCGCGCCGCCGGAGGAAGCGAGCGTCCAGTTCGGCTCCGACGCGGCCGGAATGGTCAAACGGCAGATCCTCAAGCGCCCGGTCGTCGAGCGCGACATCGTCCCGGTGATGTCGTCGACGAACCATCCGTTTATGCGGTCGCCGGGGCAGGCGATCCCGCTGATCGCCGTCGAGACCGAACCCGACGGGGTCTGTCTCGTGACCGAGGACACCGAGGTCGAACTCCGCGAAGAGCCCATCTCCGGCTTCGAGAAGACCGGCGGGGGGATCACCTACGAGGACATCGGCGGCCTCCAGAGTGAGATCCAGCGCGTGCGCGAGATGGTCGAACTCCCGATGAAGCACCCGCAGATCTTCAAGAAACTCGGGATCGAGCCGCCACAGGGTGTGCTCCTCCACGGCCCGCCGGGGACGGGCAAGACCCTGCTCGCGAAGGCCGTCGCCAACGAGACATCGGCCAGTTTCTTCTCGATCGCGGGGCCGGAGATCATCTCGAAGTACTACGGCGAGTCCGAACAGCAGTTGCGCGAGATCTTCGAGGACGCCACCGAGGAGTCGCCGTCGATCATCTTCATCGACGAACTCGACTCGATCGCGCCCAAGCGCGAGGACGTCACCGGCGAGGTGGAGCGCCGGGTCGTCGCCCAGTTGCTCACGATGATGGACGGCCTCGAGACCAGAGGCCAGGTCATCGTCATCGCGGCGACGAACCGGGTCGACAGCGTCGATCCCGCGCTCCGCCGACCGGGGCGGTTCGACCGCGAGATCGAGATCGGCGTGCCCGACGAAACGGGGCGGAAGGAGATCCTCCAGATTCACACCCGCGGAATGCCGCTGTCGGACGACGTCTCCCTCGATCACCTCGCGGACGAGACCCACGGGTTCGTCGGCGCCGACATCGAGTCGCTGACGAAAGAAGCCGCGATGAAAGCGCTCCGCAGGTACCTCCCGGAGATCGACCTCGACGAGGAGGACATCCCGCCGAGCCTCATCGATCGGATGATCGTCAAGCGACAGGACTTCCAGGGGGCGCTCGCGGACGTCGAACCCTCCGCGATGCGGGAGGTCCTCGTCGAGTTGCCGAAGGTGTCGTGGGACGACGTCGGCGGACTCGAAGATCCGAAACAGACCGTCCAGGAGAGCGTCGAGTGGCCGCTGACGTCCAAGGACCGGTTCGAACGGATGGGGATCGATCCGCCGAAGGGGGTGTTGCTGTACGGGCCGCCGGGGACGGGCAAGACCCTGATCGCGAAGGCCGTCGCCAACGAGACGAACGCGAACTTCATCTCGGTCAGGGGACCGCAACTGCTCTCGAAGTGGGTCGGCGAGTCCGAGAAAGCCATCCGGCAGACGTTCCGGAAAGCCCGGCAGGTCAGCCCGACGATCATCTTCTTCGACGAGCTCGACAGCCTCGCGCCCAGCCGGGGCGGTGAGACCGGCAACAACGTCTCCGAACGAGTCGTCAACCAGCTCCTGACCGAACTGGACGGGCTGGAGGAGAACGGCAACGTGATGGTGATCGGGGCGACCAACCGGCCGGATATGATCGATCCGGCGCTGATCCGCTCGGGTCGGTTCGACCGCCTCGTCATGATCGGTCAGCCCGACGAGGAGGGTCGCGAACAGATCCTCAAGATCCACACGCGCGACTCGCCGCTGGCACCCGACGTCAGCCTGCGTGAGATCGCAGAGATCACCGAGGGGTACGTCGGTTCGGACCTCGAGACGATCGGTCGCGAGGCCGCTATCGAGGCACTCCGCGAGGACGGTGAGGCCGAGGCGATCGAGATGCGGCACTTCCGCCAGGCGATGGAATCCGTCCGGCCGACCATCACGGACGATCTGATGGACTACTACGAGGAGATGCAAGAGCAGTTCAAAGGCGGCGGTGGCGATGGGCTCAGCGACCGTCGTGGCGGCCGGATCGGCTTCCAGTAACGGGGCCGGGCCGACTCGCGTCTCGATTTCGCCGCGCTATCTGACGATTGTCACTGGGACCGGTGAGCGGCGCGCGACGTGTTCGGCGACGCTCCCGAGGAGCAACCGCGAGACGCCGCGACGGCCGTGACTGCCGACGACGACGTGGTCGGCGTCGCGCTCGTCGGCCTGTTCGACGATCGTCGCGGCCGGCCGACCAACCTCGACGGCCGTCTCGACGCTGCCGTCACCCGCACGCTCGGCGCTGAACAGGTCGCGCCCGTCGTCGAGGGTCGCTTCGGCCTCGGCTTTCGCCTCCTGGTACCAGTCCTCCGAATCCGTCGGGAGGACGCCGGCGCTGTAGCCCGCCTGGACGGGATTGATCACGTGGAGCAGCGTCACGCTGGCGTCGCCCCACTCCCCGGCGGCGAATCGGAGCGCGTGCATCGACTGCGGCGAACCGTCGATCGGGACCAGCACGTGCCTCGGCATACCTCCGCCTACAGCGCCGTCGTATAAAAAACGGCGTCCGCGGGAGGGGTGAACGTGTCCCCGACGACTACCCACCGGACGCCCACCGTCGACGCCGTCGCTCACTCACCGTGACGAGTGAGGCAGACCGGGAGCCCGACGAGTTCGACCGGCTCGGAGTTGTCAGGCGAGTACACGACGGCCTGCCCCTTCTCCATATATGGCACCTTGTCTTCGAGCGTCGGAGGGATGTTCACGCTCTGGATGGCGTCCTCGTCGCCGAGATTGAGGACGAGTCGGGTGTTGATCTGTTTGAATACCGACTCGGCGACGTCCTGGGGGTCCTGCGTGACCAAACAGAGCCCGAGCCGTTCTTTCCGGCCCTGTTTCGCGGCTTCCGTGAACTTCGAGATGACCTTGCGCGCCTGAACGGTATCGGCGTCGGCGAGGAAGTTGTGCGCCTCGTCCATCCCCAAGAGCAGCGGGGTCTCCTTGATGCGAGCGGAGTCGGGCGCGTTCGAGAGTTTGTCGTCGATGAGCATACTGGAGACCGCGAGCACGAACAGTTCCTTCGCCCGGCTGGTCGAGAGGTGGTACGTCGGGATCACCGTCAGCCCGCCGGGGCGGACGAGCTGGTGGTCGAGTTCGGTGATCGGCCGGGCGGACTGATCGAAGACGCCATCTGGGATCCCGCGAACCCGTCGCTTGACAGCGTCGAACGTCGCCTCGTGGACCCGCCCCGCCTCGTCGAGTTCCGATTTGAGAGCCGGGTTGTCGAGGAACGTCAGGAACTCCGCGTAGGTTCCTCCGTCGCCGTACTCCCCGAAGAAGCGGTTCAGGAGCTGCCGGAGCGCGGGGTATTGGTTCTCGTTGAGGCTGCTCCCCGCGACGAGCCACGGGCGGTCCTGTGCCATCGAGAACGGAATCGTGAACGCCAACTGCTCTGCGCGATGGTTGCCGCCGCCGTAGGAGATGCCGTCTTCTTTCGGGACCAGAGCGAGCGTGTCGTCGTGGCCGCCGTGGACGATGCCCTCGCGCTCGTAGCGCCTGGCGGTCGCAGGATCCATTGCGGGGTTGTCGTCGTGCATCTGCGCGTACTCGTCCTGCGGGTCGAACTGGACGACGGCGAGTCTGGCGTCGCGACCGTCGTCCATCTCGTAGGTCCGGTCGTCGGCGAGCAGTTGCCTGAGGACGTTCTTCGTGGCGTGGGTCTTCCCCGAACCGGTGCCGCCGGCGACGAGCGTGTGACGGAAGAGCAAGGGGTCGCCGTCGGCGTAGTCGTCGCGGAGGCGGTAGTCGATCGTCGGTGGCTGAGCCGCGGTGCGGACCTTCTCGCCGCCCACAGAGAGGTGCCCGAGAAAGATCCCATCGCCCGGGATCTTCAGCCCGGTCTTGATCTGGTCGGGGTCGGTCGCCTCGGTGACGATCGCACCGGGCTTGGGGACGCGATCCACCATCCGTCGTTTCAGCGCCGCGTCCTCGTCCTCCCCGCTCGCGTCGCCGTCTTCGAAGAGCACGGCCAGCGGGTCGAGTTCGGCGACGAACTTGTAATCGCGCTCTTCGAACTCGTCGCGACGCATCGCGCGCCGGGCGTGGATCTCGGTAGCGTCGTCGGTCTGGAACTCCTGGGCGTACTCCAGGGCGGTGATCTTCCCGAACAGCAGCTCGTCGTCCGGGTACGGAACGAGCAGGTACTTCCCGAGTCGGACGGTGTCGCGGTTGTCCGTGGTGACGTAGGCGCGTAACGTCGTCTCGTCGCCGTCCTCGGCGACGCGGAGTCCCTGCGAGACGGCGATCGCGCCGAGGCCGCGGTCCTCTCCCGCCGGCGACGCGTCGTAGGACTCGAAGTCGACGTCCGGACCGGTCGCCTCGCCGCCGTCTGACGTCGGGTCGGTGCTGGCACCGGGATCGCCGGGAGACTCGGACGCTTCGCCGGAGGATGCCGGCTCGCCGGCGTCGGTCGGTGGCGCGTCCTCGCCTGCGTCGCTGTCACTCGTCGGCCGTTCGTCCGAACCCGGCTCGAAGTCCCCGAGATCCATCTCGTCTACGGTCTGCGTCGGCAGCGACTAAAACGCCTCGCACGCGGCGGGGGCCTTTTCACCGCCGGACGCCTATCACCTGTATGTTGCTCGTGCGCGGTCACGGTGGTGGGACGACGCTCACCGGGACGATTTTCGAACGGGGGGAACGCGCGCCGTCGTACAAGGGCGCGCCCGACGAGGACGCCCCGTACGTCTGGGTCTGCGATGCCTTCTACGAGGTCGAGAGCGGCGGCTCGGAGACGACGATCGACGGCGAGACCAAGCACGTGGCGTTCGAATCGCCGATGCCACGCGGCTTCGAGACGCGCGAGCAGGCGCTCGAATCCGCCCGCGAGCACGTCCGGACGCAGTTCGCCCGTGTCGGCGTCGCCGAGTCCGACGTCGAGATCGAGGTGCTGAAAGAAGAACCGAGCGCAGAGCACTCGTAAGCCGGACGCAGCCGCCATCTCGGCCACACGACGCTTACTCGAAGTCGCCCCAGCGGAGTTCGTCGTAGCGCTTGACCTCGTCGGTCTCGAGTGTCTCCTCGAACTTCCGCCGGAGCGCGGACTTCTCGCCGGCGCTGATGCGTGCGAGTTCGTCCGCCTTCGCGACGGCCTCGGGCGGCCCGCGCCGCGCCGCTACCTCCCCGACGAACTGCCGCGTGAGCGCGTCCCTGATGGATTCGTTACGGGCGAACGCCCGCGGCGTCTCGACACGATAAAGCACGTCGGTCTGTGGCTCGTAGATGGCGAAGAAACACGTCTCGTACAGTTCGGGATCGAGTCGGCGCTCGACGCCGTAGGCGTCGCCGTCGGCCGCGACGGTGGCGTCGACGCCGCCGCGGGAGACGAACCAGTTCGTGAACGTCACCGCTGCGGTGCGGCGGCCCTCACGGCCGTGAGTCGGTTCGTCCGGGCCCAAGTCGCCCTCGCGGCGTTCGAGGAGTCGGGTGAAGAACGCGGCGTCGTCGGTCCACGGGACGTCGACCGCGCCGTCTCCCTCCCGGTTCCGGAGCGTTCCAACGATCCGTTTCGAGGCTGGGTTCTTGACGAACCCGCAGAGCGGGACGCCTCGCTCGACGAACGATTCGACGAGGCGGACGTAGTTCTCGACGATCGAGCGGGGCTTGAGTTCCTCCGAGAGCGCACGGAGTTCGGCGTCGCGTTCGCGCCAGTTGAGCAACTCGACGGGATAGAGCGGGCCGTCGAGGATCAGGAGATCTGAGACCGTCTCGGCGTGTTCGAGCGCGTGCGAACTCTCGGCCAGATAGAGTGCGAGCGCGTGAACGATCCCCTCGGCGTAGCGGTTGACCCGCGGGACGTTGAGCACTCGCCATCGACAGTAGCCGTCGTCGACCTTCCGCCAGGGCTCGTCCAGCGGCACGGTGGCGTCGGTGACGTGCGTGGCCGCGACGATGCTCCGGTGGCGGTGGAGATCGAGATCGGACGGCACCGATGCCATCGCGGCCTGCGCGAGGTCGACGACGAGTCCGTTCTTGAACGTGGTGGGGTTGATCGTCCCCGAGTCGAGACCGTGAACGGTCTCGAACGGGCTGTCGGCGAGGGCGACAGCCTCAGCGTCGGCCGCCCGGAGTCGCTGCTCGCCGATCGGCTCGATTACGACGCGTCCCTCCGGGCCGTAGAGGGGATCGAGAAACTGCGACCAGATCCGCGCGGCGACGTCGGCGTGGTCCGTGTCGTCCACCTGGCTCGCGAGATACGCCGCGAGATCCGCGATGCTGTCGACGTGGACGGGGTCGAGTGTCACATCCGCACTCTCGGCGGCGGGCGAGAAAAAGCCCCCGAGTGGGAACAGTCATACGTCACGACGCTCTATGGGCGCGCGTGACTATCACCGCGGTGGGGTTCGATCTCGACGAGACGCTCGCTGTCCCGACACGGGACCGGGCGACGATCCTCGGAGACGCCGCAACGATCGCCGACGCACCACCGCTCTCCCGCGAGGCGTACCTCGACGCCCACCGCCGGAATCTGACCGGCGAAACCCGGACGCCGATCTTCGCCGACTTGCTCTCCGCGTACGAGACCGACGTCGACCCCGAAGCCGTCGCCACCGCGTACCGCAACGAGATCGCCGACGCGCTGGTCCCCGTCCCCGACATCGAGTCGTTTCTCGACCGACTGCACGACGAGTACCGCGTGGGGCTGCTCACCAACGGCCCGCGGGTGGCCCAACGCGACAAACTGAGCACGCTCGGCTGGACGGATCGCTTCGACGCCGCGCTCGTGACTGGCGAACTCGACGCCGGAAAACCGGATCCGATCGCTTTCGAGGCCCTGCTGGACGCGCTCGGAACCGAGCCCGGTGAGACCGCATACGTCGGCGACGACGTGACCGCCGACATCGCCGGCGCGGCCAACGCCGGATTGGTCCCCATCCAGGTACTCTTCGAGGGCGGTCCCGAGCCGTCACCGAAAGCGGCCGCACACGTCCCACGCGACGAACTCGTCTCGCGGTTGCCAGACCTGCTCACAGAACTCTGATCGCGAGCGTCCGGGGCAGCGGTCTGTGACCCTTATGCGGTCGGCTCCGACAGTTCACCGACGACGGTGTCGAGCGCTGGCAGGAGCCACTTGACCTGCGCGCCGTCCTCGACGAAGACCAGCGTCTTCGGCGGCCTGACGGCCTTCGGTCTGACGCGGAGCCCCTCGGCCTCGGCGGCCTCTGCGACGGCGTCGACGGCGCGCTCGAAGGCCAGGCGGACGCGGTCCGGTTGGACCGAGACCGTCGCGACGCGTTCTGAGTGGCCGTCGTCGTGATACTCGATGGCGTACGCGAACGCCCCGTCTGGCGTCGGCTCGACGTCGGGGGCAGGATCCGTGACCGCGAGCGCAGCGAGGGCGTCGTGACCGGTGATCTCCGAAGCGAGAAACTGCGCGATGCGCCGGCCGTCGGTCAGTCGGTCCTCGACCATACACCCGTTTCACCCCAGGGCGAAAAGAGGGCTCCGTTCGCGAGCGCACGGTCGCGCACCGGGATCACTCGCCGAGTTGGTCCCGGGCCGCCTGCGCCACGGCACCGACTGCCACGTCGTGCCGGCGTGCGTAGAGGGCCGCAGCGGCCTCGACGGAGATTCCGAGCGTCCGCTGTTTCTCGTTGATCGCCGCCACCGCCTCCTGTTTATCGTGGCCGGCGGTGACGAGCGCGTCGAGGATCTGCTCGAACGTCGACTGTTCTCGAAGGATCGACTCGTCCGGTTCGAACTCCTCGGGGACCGACACCTCGCTCGGGTCGAACTGCGCGACGACCTCGCCGTCCTCGCGGCCGAGGAGGCCCCGACTCGCCCCAACGTCGATGAGCCGCTTGGCCTGATCGGGGGAGAACCAGCTTCTATCGAGCGCGAGCGCGACGACGAACTCGCCCTCGCCCAGCCGCGTCGTCCCCTGTTGCTTGAACGGGACGGCGACGGCGACTTCCAGGCTCATACCACCTCCAGGACCGCCCCGGCACAAGAGTCCCCGGATTCAGGTCGCGACCACCGAGAGGTGTGGGTGCTGGCGGGAACGACGTCGGCTGGTAGGAGCGCTGTCGAGCGGCGGAACAGCGTCGGCCGGCGGGAACGGCACCTACTCGCGGTCTCAGAACTGTCCCACAGAGCCGACGAACAACAGCGCGGCAGCCACGAGCGACGCGACGCTGCTTGCGAGCACGAGCGGAACCGTCGACGCGACGCCGACGACACCGCCACACGCCAGACTGAGTCCCATCCCGCCCAGGACGTAGTCGAACCGCGTCGGGGCTCCGTTCGGCAGGTGGTGCATCGGTAATTACATCTAATTACCACGGCACACAAGTATTTTGTGACCTTCTGCCCGGCAGATTCGACGGAACGGAGGCAGCGCCGTGCGGTGAACGTCTCTCTCCCCGGCGCTGGGTTCCAGGAGTTTTCTGAGTACGAGACACACCGTTGGAACAGGCCGGGGCGGCTCGGACGGTGCACCCCGGTCCGACGGTCCTGGGTCAGTGACCATCGAACTCGACGGTGTCCGGGTCGACGTACTGTCCCGCGTCGACGACCGACTGGTCCGCGTTCGGTCCCCCGCGAGCGATGACGACGGTCCGTCCGGGATCGTCCGTGAGACTGCCATCCGCTGCGGCCGCCGGCCGCTCGTCCCCGTCGGGCAAGACGGTCGTCGCCCCGGCGAGAATGGGCGCGACGAGACCGGCCGCGACGACGCCGGGTTCCCTGATCGGTTCGTCGATCACGACGGTATCGCCCGGGGAGAGCCCCGCACTGTCGACGACCGTCACGGCCGCTGAGAGCATTGCTGCGTGGGTGTACGTTCGGTCCTCAGCGAGCAGGAGCGGATCGTCGGGGGCGACATCGGCCGGGTGGACCGCGGGATTCTCGCTCCAGACCTCGGCTTCCCAGTGCGTCGTCTTTGGATCGTCCGGCGGCCCGCCGTGGACGGCGAGGTTGTGCCCCGGCGGTAAGGCGAACTCCCGCTCGCGGGCGACTGGCGCGAGGACGGTCCGGGGCGGATCGCCGCGGACGGTGTCGGCGAACCGTGTCGCGGCGCCCAGTTGCGCCGCGCCGTAGAGCGCGAGGACGGGTTCCGGGGCGGTGCCGGGAACCACGAGCACCTCGTCGCCGCCGCGGACCCCGAGGTACCGGAGGACGTTCCCCGACTTGTACGACGTCGTGACGAAGTCGCGGTAGCTGTAGGCCCGACCGGACGACGGCGCCCGGAGCGCGACCCCGGACGTCCGTCGGTCGCGAGCGACGAGGTCTCCGAGCGTTTGCGGGTCCGAACAGGGCGCGGGCCACGACTCGTCCGACTCCGCAGGCTCGCCGTCGGCTCCGGCGTCGGCGTCGCTGTCGGGATCAGTGGGCATACCGGGGCTCAGTTACGGGTCCGCAAAACGCCGTCGGATGGGTGGCCCGAGCGGAGCGTCAGGGCGCGCCCACTGCGACGAACGTGCTCGCTTCCTCAGCAGTCAGCTGCCGTCCGGTGTCTCCGGCGACGCGCACCGCGTCGCCCGGTTCGAGTTCCACCTCGTCGCCCTCGATGTCGAGGGTGGCCGCGCCGTCGACGAGATAGTACACTTCCTCCTGTCCGTCGGACTCGTGATCGTGTTCCATCCCCTCCCAGCCGGCGTCGACTTCGATGACGGTGAACCCCAGGTTCTCACAGTCGAGGTCCTCTCGGAGGAAGTACAGTCCCGGTGCCTTCTCGTCGCCATCGGCGTAGTACGTTTTCGTGTACGACATCGTTCCGACGTACGGCCGAGTGCAACCTGAAAGTGAGGGTTGCGGAGGAACCGGACGACAGTGGGGCGCGACTCGGGACCACGTATTTGCCACTGGCTGCTGTGCGGGCGACTATGAGCCGCGAGTTCAGCGTCGTCGACCCCGAGGACGTGCCGACAGAGCAGTTCACCACCTGCGAGACGTCAGTCAGGAAGCTCAGCGAGCGGCTCGGTGCGACCGAACTCCGGGTGAATCAGGTGATCGTCCAACCGGGCGAGGTGACCACGCCGCACACACACGACGGGCAGGAGGAGGTGTTCGTCGCGATGACCGAGGGCCAGATCGGTATCGAGGGGACAGTCCACGAGATCGCGGCGGGAAACGTCGTCCGCGTCCCGCCGGAGACGACACGAAATCTCCGGAACCACAGCGACGACGAGACGCACGTGTGGCTCGCGTTCGGGGCGCCGCCGGTCGGGTCGGTCGAGGATTTCGGGGCCTACGTCGTCGAAGAAGAGGGGTGAACTGGCGGTCGGCGGAGGGAGACACACGCTATCGAGGGAGGCCGCGGTGCTGCCGTCCCGGTACGACTCCGTGCACGACGCCAGTGCACCAGTCGTCGAAAATGCGACCGCATTGCGTAGTCGTGATCGTGGCGAGTTGCTCGGTCGCGGTGCAACGCAACTGGGTTTCTGAGCGGTTGTTCGTGACGCCACACGGGAGTTCAAGCCCTCCACTCCGGGTTCCTGGTTGTGAACGGTGTTCGTTACCTCGTTCAGATCCCATCCGTGTGACCATTCATCATCCCAAGTGCAGCCGCTATCTTCGGCAGGTCGTCGTCTGTCGTCGTGGGCGTACTTGTGACAGGGAAAACCGCCACGGCGGTCGCTACCGCAGGAACGCTTGCCGACCTAGTCTTGAGCGACTGGTTCGGCCGGGGGCCCTGTCGCGGGGGCCGGCGGTTCGTGCGTCCCGAAGTCCGGGTGGGTCTCCTCCATCCAGCCGTAGACGACTGCGCCGGAGACGAACATCAAGAGTGCAGTCAGATAGAACGCCGCTTCGGCGTTCACGAACTCCATCGAGAGCCCGATGAGTACGGCTCCGACGGCATAGCCGGAGTCGCGCCACATCCGGTAGACCCCCATCCCCGCAGACCGCCACGTCGGGTGGGCGGCGTCGCTGGGGACGGTCATCAAGTTCGGATACAGGAGAGCCATCCCGAGCCCAGAGACCGCAGCCAGGACAGCCCACGCGAGGTACCCGTCGACGAGTACCATCCCAAGCACACCCGCGCCTGCGAGGAACATCCCCGCGATAACGGGCGGCCGGCGTCCGATGCGGTCCGCAAGCCCACCGGTCGCAATCTGCAAGAAGTACATCGCGCTGTGGACGCCGACCACGACCCCGACTGCCCCGATACCGAGGCCCTGGCTCACCAGGTAGAGCGGAACAGCGATCCAGAACAGCGTGTCCACGAAGTTCTCGACGTGGCCGGCCTGCGCGGCCGCGAACAGCGTCCGATCACCGTAGGTGGCGCGCGTCAGCACCTCGTTGAACGGGAGGTTCGCGTCGTGGTGATCGTCGTCTCCCTCCGCCTGGGCGTACTGGACCGTCTCTGTGATCAGGAAGATCGAGATGAGGAACGCCAATACGACGACGACGGCGAGGAAGTAGAACGGTTCGGGCCGGAGGTTCCACTGGCCGGCGATGAGGCCCGTGATCCAGGCACCGACTGCGACGCCGCTGTAGCCGAACGATTCGTCGATGCCGACAGCGAGACCGCGCTGATCGGGGCCCGCGAGGTCGATCTTCGCGTTGATCGCCATACTCCAGGTCAACGCCTGGTTGATACCCAGCAGGATGTTCCCGACCGTGATCCAGCCCCAACTGGGAGCGAAGATGAGGATGATCGGCAGGGGAAGCGCCGTCGCCCACCCGGCGACGAGCACCGGCTTGCGGCCGTACTCCTCACCCCATTTGCCAGCGTAGAGATTGAGGATCGACTTCACGATCCCGAACGAGACGACGAACGAGCCGATCACGAAGAACGACTCGACGCCGAGGACCTCCTCGCCCAGCACGGGGACGACGGTGCGTTCAGATCCGATAGTCAGACCGGTGGCGAACACCAGCAGGACGTGCAGCGAGAACTGCCCGAGGTGTTCGCGGATGCCCTGTGTGATCTCAGTGGTTGTGCTCATCGGTTCACTCGGCGGCGCAGTTGTTGGGGCCCAGTTCCAGTTCAGCCAACTCGTCGGCGGGAACTGCCTCTCGACCGACATTCGTTCGCTTGACGCGCTCGAAGTTCGGGGGATGCTCCGGGATGTCCGAGGCGAGTGCTGTGACGAAATCCGCGCGGTCGCGGCCGAGTTCGTCGTTCCGGTCGCTGACCGCCGCGAGTGTCGCGGTCACCGGCGGGTCAGGCGAGCCAGGGTCGTGTGCTGGCAGGACAACCGCGTCGTCCGGTCGGTCCAGCAGGCGCTGCAGGCTCTCATAGAGCGTCGCGGCGTTCTGCTCAACGTCGGAGTCTTCGATTCCCGCTTCCACACCGAGTTCGACGCGTCCCACGCTCTCGTGGAAGAGTGTATCGCCCGTGAGCAGGGCGGCACCGTCGATGTCGAACGAGACGCTGCCCTCGCTGTGTCCCGGCGTGTGAATGACCTCGATGTCGAGACTGCCGACTGTTACAGTTTGTCCGTCCTCGGCTGGCGTCGCATCGATTGCGAGCGCGTCTTTCGGGTGGAGGTAGTACGGGACGCCGTGTCGGTCGGCGAGTTCCGCAGCGCCGGAGACGTGATCCGCGTGGGCGTGGGTGTCGAAGACACCGGTGAGTTCGACGTCGTACTCGTCGAGAATCGCTTCGTACTCGTCGAGGTACTGTGACGGGTCGAAGACTGCGGCTTCGCCGTCCGAGATGAGCAGATGCGAGAGACAGCCCGTCCCCGGCCGTGCGACCTGAATGAGCGTGCCATCGAGGTCGACCGGCACTGGTGCGTGCCGGTGGACACGGCTCCAACCGTTCATTCCGTCGGTGAGCGTCACCGCGTCGTAGCCCAGCGTCTGGAGCACTTCCGTCGCGGTCTCCGAGACGACACCGGCAGCACAGACGGTAACGATCTGTTCGTCACGGGGGAGGTCTGAGAGGGCTTCAGCGGCCTGTGCAGAGCCCGCAGTCAGTTCGTCGTAGACGTCGACGTGGACGCTCCCCGGAATGTGCCACTCCTCGAAGTCCGCTTCGTGGCGAATGTCGAGGACGAGCGGGCCGTCGTCGCCAGTGTGCAACCGTTCGCTGAGTGCTTCCGGTGAAATCTCCTGCATCGGTACTCCCGAATACGAGGGATCCTCGCATATAGGCGCTGCCGGACATAACCGGCACTGTTAATCATCGCCATTACAAAGTCGTTCGTGTGAGTCTGTACGAGGCCTCCGTCCGGGTCAAACACGAGTGTCCATACCGGCAGCTCTCCGAGCGTCACCCGGATCTGACCATCCGTGAGTGGCCCCTGAGCGACTGCCAAGTACTCGAGATCACCGCAGAAGCGACACCGACTGCCGAGTTGCGTGAGGACATCGACGAACTCGGAACGATTCTGCACGAATCGAAAGACGACGACGGCTACCACGTCGTCACGCAGTCCTGTCTCTGCTCCCTCGAACAGTCGATCATCGATCGCTTCGAGGAACACAACTGTCTGTATCAGTCGCCGACGATCTACCGCCAGGGCTGGGAGCACTATACGATGGTCGCCTTCGACAGTGCAGACATTCGAGCGCTGCTCGGCGAGTTGCGGGCTGACAGGGAGATCGAGTTGCTCTCGAAGACCTCGATCTCAGAGACGCAGATTCCCCACAGTATGCTGGCTCCGGCAAGTCAACTGTTCGAGAGCATCACCGACCGGCAGTTGGCAGCACTCCAGTTGGCCCTGGAAAGTGGCTACTACGAGCAGCCGCGGCAGACCTCGCTTCGAGATCTGGCCGATCAGACCGCCGTCGCTCGGTCGACGTACGAAGAGCACCTCCGAAAGGCAGAGAACAAACTGCTCACGAACGCGGGACAGTTCTTACGCCTTGTCACCGCGACGTCCACGGCCGACCCGCTCCAGATCGAAGAGACACGACGGGCCGAGCAGGCTGCCGATTAGCTGCCAACAGACGACTGGCAACCCGTGCGCCGTTCAGCTCGGACCGCGATCAGTTACTCCCGCTCGACACGGGGTTGGCGGGGCGGTCGTCTGTGGGATCCCCGGTGATGACCCCGTCGAGACTGCTGCTCCGGCGACCGCCACCATCGGAGTGGGGAGAGGGCCCAGCCGGGTGACCGCAATATCCTTGGCTGGGTTGCGTGAACACGAATCATATGACTGACGGACCCGATTCGGACTCGTCTCCGCTTTTTGATGCGAAGGAATACGACGAACCGTCCGTGTTCACACCGAAAGCCCTGCTGGACAACGCCCGACAGCAAAAAGACCTCTCCGAGCGACCAGTTCCGGACGTCTGTGTCCTCGATCCGGACGGAGACATCGTGCGCCAACTGAAGGCCGCTGGAGACGCACGGAAAGACGACGCGTGGCCGGGCTATCACACGGATCTCTATCGGTTCGAGCGAAACGGCGAGGAGTTCGGAATCGTCGGGTGTGCTGTGGGGGCATCGTTCGCTGTGCTACTGGCGGAGCAACTGTTCGCTGCCGGCTGTGAGTTCCTCATCAGTGTCACCTCGTCCGGACAGATCGTGCCCAAAGATGACCCGCCCTACTTCGTGCTCATCGAACGGGCGCTCCGCGACGAAGGAACGAGCCATCACTATCGATCCGAAGGTCGCTACGCAGCGCTCGATGACGAACTCGGCGCGTCGGTCGAAGAGGCCTGCAGACGCGTCTCTCGGCCGGTGTACACGGGAGCCACGTGGACGACTGACGCGCCGTTTCGAGAGACGGAGACGGCGATTGCGCGTGCACGATCCGAAGAGATCCTCGCCGTCGAGATGGAGGCAGCGGCATTGTACACGTTTGCGGAGGTTCGAGAGCGGCCAGTTGTGTGCTTCGCGCACGTGACGAACCAACTGGGACAGACCGAGGACGACTTCGAGAAGGGTGACGCAGCCGGAAGTCGAGACGCCGTGGCGGTGATCGAAGCGGCTGCGACCGCCTGGCGATCGTCTGATTGAATCAGGGTCTACCGGAGACACGCGGCGGTCGGTGTACTGAAAGGAGATGGGAACTCGACGGTGCGTTGCCAGTGCTGGATGTCCTCGAAGGCCAGACTCGCGTCTGACAGCGCTCGAGTCGGTGAGGGGTCGGGACGACGCTCGACCCGCTGGCGCAGTAACAGATCGAAGCAGCTGACTGGGCTTCATCGGGTCGACGTAAGAGCACGGACCCGTCCGTGTCCACCTCAGTTCTCGGCGAACTGGAGCGCGCCAGTGGCCGTTTCGGTCAGCGCTTTTTCGTCCCGGCGGGAGTCGATCACGCCGCCGCAGTTCGGACACTCGTAAATGAGTGATTCGGCGAGTACGTGAAGGACCCAGTCGCCGTTGATACGACTTTCGTGACCGCAGTCAGGACAGTAGAGCGTCACCTTGTCGGGCGGCTGTCGCTCGGCAGTGGAGGTAGCGGGTGCCATTTCTTTAATTTGGCTCCAGATAGGCATAACCGTTCGGACTGCGGTCCGGACGGGATCGGAGCCGACGAGTGCGGCCGTCGACACACAGAGGGACTGACGGCCCGACGGGTGAGGCGGCTCCCAGCGCGGAAGAAGGACCCCATCCGTACGGTGCGACGGCGGCTACCGCGCGCAGGAATCGCCTACGAGTCGTCGAACGTCTGCCACTCCGTCTCCGTTCCCAGGATCTCAGCGAGCGAGGTGACCATCGACTGCAGTTCGCGGATCTGTCGTTGTTGTTGCTCGACGACGTTCTGCAACTCGGTGATCGCTGGTCGGTCCTCCTCGTACTGTTGGCTGAGCCCCTCGATGTCTGTCGAAAGTCCTTCGACCGCCTCGGAGAGGTGGGTGATGTCTTGCTCGGTCGCCAGCCCGTGATCGCGCGGTTCGGAGAGCATCTCGCGGTGAGCGATAATCGCATCCGAAACGCTCTCGCTGCCGTCAGGGAGCGCAATCGTGAGCGGGGACTCGTCGGAGGTCTCCGTGTCGGGAGCGGCGCTGTCGGAGTCACTGGAGGGCTGCTGGTCTGTGCCTGTGTCTGCGTCTGATGTTTCCTCGCTCATACGAACGGAGTCGTTCTGGAACGACAAAAGTGACCGTCAGACATCCCACGGCGCTCAACAGTTTCTGGTCGAGTCGAGAGTCGGTGGCGCGGACTGGAGTCGGTCGGACCCGGTCACTTCCTCTTTGCTCGGAGAGCAGTGGCGAGACCCGCTCGGTTTGGACACTGCCTCCGGGGTCGGTCGAAACAGGCGGTCACAGGTGGAGGGACCGGATGCAGGCGGCTCCGACGTCGAAGGCACGAATGATCTGAGGCAGGGAGTCGCGGTGCCGTGGAAAAGCGAAAAAATCTATGCGTCCGATCCGTGAGGTAGAATCGTCGAGTCGCGTGCGCGTAATCGACGTTGCGGTCCGAAAAACAGTGATCGAAATAACAGGACGGGGTATCACGGGGCGACGCCAGTGATGGTCCGGATCGGAGGAGGCGGGTGCTTGGACCGATAGCGCAATCAGCGATCGCGCTCGTGTTCTGGGTGACGCTGGTCCTGTACGGCGTATCCTCGCTCTGGTGGCTCCTCGAAGTGACTGTGCTGGCCTACGGATGGCGGGCCGACGACGAGACCGAGATCGGCCTGGACAGTATTCAGGTGCGCATTCTGACGTACAACTCGCCGTCGACGGTGCAGGTGACCGTGAACTCGGTCCCAGAGCAGATCGCCGAAACGAAGGTGATTGCCGAGGCCGAAATGGACATCGACGGTGCAACCGTCCACGTCGTGCCCGACGATTTCGAGAGTGAGGCGCAAAAGAAGGGCCGAGCGATCGAGTGGGCTCGGCAGCACCTCGACTGTGCACAGGAGTACGTCCTGTATCTCGACGAGGACAGTATTATGGTCAACTTCGAGGGGCTTCCGGCGGCGGATCTGATCCAGATCTCCGAACACCCGCTCCGAACCGGGTCGTGGTTCGTCTACCTCTGTGAGGTGTTTCGGGTCGGCTATCAGCGCGAACAGCGCGCCTTTCATCGGATGGCCTACCCGCTGTATGCGTGGGGTGGCGCCGTCGCCGTCCGTCACGAACTAGAGAATCAGGTCACCTGGGACGTCCCGACGATCACCGAGGATACGACGTTTATCTGGCGGGCCGCAGAGTACGTGGACCGGCAGGGGGGCCGCTTCGAGTATCGGTTGCTCAACAGGCGATTCAGAAACCAGGCCCCACCGTCGCTCCGGGAGATGTTCAATCAGCGACGGCGGTGGATGTCGGGGACGATCCGAGATATGCATCGGCTCCCACGCCGGTATCTCCCGCTGCAGTTCACGCGGATACTCACGTGGACGCTGTCGCCGGTGATACCACTGCTGTCAGTACTGGCGTTTCTGTACCCGACGTTCCTCCCACAGCACACCCTCTATCAGATCACCTCGATCGCCCTGTTCAGTATGCTGTTCGTGTATATGATTGCCGGGATGGTCGAGTACCGGACGTATCCCGAGAAGTGGCCGGTGTACCTCGTGCTGACACCGGTGGTCGTCGCACTCCACGCGGTCGGAGCGCTGTGGGGGGTGATCCGGCCGGCACGGGACTTCAAAATCACCGAGAAGACGCCCGGCAGGGTCGATATGGAGACGCTCTACGACTTGAATCCCGACCTGGAAGAAGAGGCTGTTACGCCGAACGGAAATTCAGATTCGACGACGACCTCAGGGGACGGCTGAGCGGCCGGTCACCCCCAGATGTTCCCGTTAGCATAGTCGGTCTCGCAACTGCACGTATCGATACCGACCGCAGCGTACACTCCACAGGTCCCGGTGATCGCACCGGTTCCGAGAATAAAGGCGAGTACCGCAAGCACACCGATCGCTGCGAACGTACTCGGGTCCTGTGGGAGCGAATAAAAGAGCCAGACCGCGAGTCCGACAGCGATTGGCGTGAGAATCGCTCGTACGATTCGGTCGCGGCGACCGACGTTCTGTTTCCGTCCCGCCATAGCGAAAGGTACGTTCGTTTGACAAATAAACGAATCGGAACCGCACCTCCCGGCCATTCAGCCGCGGTCAGGGGTGCAGTCCGCCGGTCACGGCGTCCTCAGTCGTGCTCAAAACGAGTTCTTGATCTTCTCGAAGAAGCCCTCGCTGATCTCGATGTCCTCGCCGCCGGCTTCGGCAAAGGCTTCCAGCGCCTCTTTTTGCTCCTGATTGAGGTCCTCGGGCGTCACGACCTGCACTTGGACGTAGAGGTCGCCGTGGCCGCGGCCGCGGAGGTGGGGCATTCCCTCGTTACGGATCCGGAACTCCTCGCCGCTCTGGGTCCCTGCGGGGATCTCCAGTTCGGTCGTCCCCTCGACGGTCGGGACTTCGACGGTCGCCCCGAACACCGCCTTCGGGAACGAGATCGCGTGTCGGTGATAGAGGTCGTCGCCGTCGCGTTCGAACGCGTCGTGATCGCGAACCGAGACGTCGATCAGCAGGTCGCCCTTGGGGCCGCCGTTCTCGCCCGGCGCACCTTCGCCTTCCATCCGGAGGGTCTGCCCGTCGCGGATCCCGGCGGGGATGTCCACCGAGAGGGTCGCCTCCTCGCGGGTGACGCCGTCCCCGCCACAGACCGAACAGGTCTCGCTGACGGTCTCGCCCGAGCCATCACACCGCGGACAGCTCTGGGTCTGCTGGACCCGCCCCAGCGGCGTGTCGCGAACAGTCGTCGTCTGGCCACGGCCGTTGCACTCCGGACAGGTGGTGACGTCGGCGTCCGCGGGATGCCCACGGCCGTTACACTCCGAGCACCGTTCCGGACGGGCGACTGTGAACTGCTTTTCGACGCCCTCGTAGACCTCACTGAGGTCGAGTGAGACCTGGGTCCGGAGGTTCTGTCCCTGTCGGGGGCGGTCCCGACCCTGGGCACCGCCTCCGCGGCCGCCGAAGAACTGATTGAAGATGTCCTCGAAGGGACTGCCCTGGCCGCCGCCGCCCATCCCGCCGAACGGGTCCCCCTGACCGCGACCGCGCCCACCCGCGCCGCCGCCACCGACGCCACCGCGTTTCTCGGCCTGCTCGAAGCGCTCGTGGCCCAGCTGGTCGTACATCTGGCGCTTCTCGTCGTCGGTGAGGACCTCTTTGGCCTTCTTGATCTTCTTGAACTTCTCCTCGGCGTCGGCCTCGTCGGAGACGTCCGGGTGGTACTCAGCGGCCTTCTTTCGATAGGCCTGCTTGATCTCGTCCTCGGACGCGTCCCGGGAGACACCGAGCACGTCGTAGAAGTCCTCGCTCATTCGTTGTCGGAGTCGTAATCGGTTGAGGTACTTCAACGGACCGGGTCGGCGGAGCCGCGCGGATGAGAGCGAGCGGGCGGTCGCTCGTACACTTTTGTACCCGCCGGACGAGAGGCGGGGTATGAAAGCCGTCACGTTCAGCGAACACGGCGACCGCGACGTCATCGAGTACACCGAGGTTCCCGTCCCCGACGTCGGCCGCGACGAGGTGCTGGTCGACGTCAAGGCCGCCGCACTGAATCACCTCGACGTCTGGACGAGGCGTGGATTGGGATTCGAGTTGGCGTTCCCCCACATCCCCGGGAGCGATATGGCCGGCGTCGTCGAGGAAGTCGGGACCGACGTGACGCGGTTCGAGCCCGGTGACCGCGTCGCGCTCACCGCCGGAGTCACCGGCGGCGACGGCCCGACGGATGGGAGTATCGCCTCGCGCCGCGACGACCCGACACTCGCGCCGGACTTCAGCATCATCGGCGAGCACAGTCGTGGCGTCCACGCGGAGTACGCCGCGGTCCCGGCGGCGAATCTGCTCCCGGTGCCCGAGGACGTCCCCTGGAAGGTTGCCGGGTCGGCCACGCTCGTCTTTCAGACCGCCTGGCGGATGCTGATCGACCGCGCGGCGGTCCACGCGGGCGAACACGTGCTGGTCCACGGGGCGTCCGGCGGGGTCGGCCACGCGGCCGTCCAGATCGCCGATCACGCTGGCTGTGAAGTGTCCGCGACTGCCTCGACCGAGGGGAAACTGCAGTACGCCGCCGACTGTGGCGCGGACCACCTGATCAACTACGAAACCACGGACTTCGCCGAGGCGGTACACGACATCACCGACGGCCGTGGCGTCGACGTCGTCGTCGACCACGTCGGCGAGGCGACCTACGAGGGATCGCTCGCGAGTCTCCGGAAGGGCGGCCGGTTCGTCACCTGTGGCGCGACCTCGGGACCGAACCCCGACGCGGCGCTCAACCGCATCTTCTGGAATCAACTCGAGGTCATCGGCTCGACGATGGCGACCCCCGAGCAGGCCGAAGCGGTGCTCGAATTAGTCTGGGACGGCACGCTCGAACCTCGGATCCGCGCGACCCTCCCGATGAGTGAGACTGCGCGCGCACACGAGATGATTGAGAACCGTGAGGGCTTTGGGAAAGTGGTCGTAATCCCCGATAGTGAACGCTGACGACGAGGGATACGTCCACCGCCCCGAGGGGGCCGAGACCGAGAGCGACGCGGATACCACGAACGACGGCTTCGGCGTCCGGGGGTGGGTCCTGATCGCCGTGCTCGTCGTCTGTCTGCTCGTCGTCCCCGGAATCATCTACGTCCGGCCGGGACTCCTCTCGGCGGTCGGCATCCCCTACGTTGCGTCGTTGCTGGTACTCCCGCTCCTGCCCGCCGCCGCGCTCGGACTCACGGCAGTCTGGGCGATGACCGCAGCGACTACCGACGACGAGACCTGACCGAATCGCCGGACGTCGAACCCCCTGATTGTAGTTCGACTTGTAGGTTTCCGGAAAGACTTATCAGCCTGTATGCGTGAGAACCTCTCGCACAGATGTTTGGACCGTTCTCCACGAGCTACTACCTGGGTCGACTGTACGTCGAACCGTCCGACCGCGACGTCCCGGCGATCCAACGGACGGAACACGAGCAGGTGAACGAGCAGCTCTACGGCGACGACGGACTCTTTCGGGTCGACGCCCCACTCGTGATGAAACTCGACAGCGGGCACATCCCGGTGCTCGGCGACGAGGAGGTACCCTCGGGCACGCTCGCCGTTCCCGACTCGGTTACCGATGACGACCTCCCGCGCGAGCGCGACGTCCTCCTCGCGAAGCCGGATCGCGCTGCCGAACTTCTTCGATACTCGGGCTATCGATTCGGTGACGACGAGGCGGTGGCCTGACGGCGAGAGCCGTCTGGCATCAGCGAGCACTGAACCGGCAGGACGGCGGACAGCGCGGGAATGAATTGTTTTTATGTGCCTCGCCGTGTAGTTGGGAAATAGTCAGTGAGGTATCTTGTCGTGGTTATTAGTATCCCCGTTGACATAGATGGGTGTGATGGAGAGAGACTCCACGGCCTTCGGAGCCAAGTGGGAGAGAGCCCGACGCCCTCGAGTGGATAGCCGGAGACTCATTCACCAGTGCGAACTTACGACGTGTGGGCGTACTTGAGCAGTATCACCCTCGAAGATGCGGGGGTCACTGACATCCATCCCGAGCACTGCACTGTCTCCCTCACGCGGGACGATGTCGGACGAACGCACCTGATCGAGACGACCGTGTCGAACGACTGGATCAGCGACGACAGTCGGTCCTCGACGGCCACGATCGATGTCCGGAGCTCGGCGATCCCTGCTCTCACCGATCGTAACTTGTCGTCCGCTAACCGAGCCGGCGGGAGCAACGACTTCGACGGGCTCGACGGCGGACGAGGAGACGTCTTCGGGATAAACGTCTTCAGTATAGACTCGACTGACACGCTCGGTCGCAGCGATTCCCACGCCGCCAGCGTCGGTTCCGAGGTGGCGTCCGGTTACGTCACGAGCCCAACAGGGGTCGAAGAACGGTGGACCCTCCCCGGTCACTTTCGGAGGGGGACACGGACCGTCGGCAGGGCGATGGCGTTCGAGGACGGTCCCGCTGACGACGACTTGGAGAAGTTAGATCCGAGTGGCTGTGTCACGGAGGACGAGGAGTACATCCTAACCAAGAGCACCCGGGGCTTCGATGACGGTATCGACTACGTCTTCAACGACGTTGCTGCGTTGACCGAGACCACTCACGGATCTACCGTAGACCTGCGACAGGCAGCGAACAGCTAGCTACCGACCCACACGCATCCCCAATTTCCTGATCGACACATCAGACCCGACGCTGATTACCACACCAACCAACCCGGACGACAATCAATGACAGACGACGCACCTCAGACGCGCTCGGCCGTGCGAATCCTCGCCATCGCGCTCGCGGTCCTCGTAGCCGTCGGCATCGCACCGATCGCGGTCTCCGCACAGGAGACGCCACCGCATCCACACGATCGGGTCTACGGAGACGTCACGCAGGACGCCGAGACACTCACCTCCGGAGTCGAGGGCGAATCAAGCACGAGGGAGTCCAGTTCGGCGGGCAGCGAACGGGTGGGCTTCCAGATCCCCGCCGAATCGACACCGATCCCGACAGAGAATACCGCGTCGGCGTCCACCACCACGCGGGCGGCCACTGCCACACCGTCCAGCAGCAGCGGGAGCGCTCCGAGCGATGGAGGTGGCGGAGACGGTACTGACGGCGATAACACCAGTCGCGGCGAGAACAGCGCCGACGCGACCGATGACGACGCGCCGACGCCGACCCAGACGGCCACTGGCCCCGTGGGCGCGCTCGGGGGCGGTAGTTTCCCGACGATCATCGGCATCGTCGTCATCGTCGGTGTCTTCACCGGCCTCTACGTGTACCGCTCCGGCTGAAGGCGTTTTCACGTTTGGTGCCGTTTCGGTTTCTCGCCGCACACACGTCTCAACAGCGGCAGCAACGCCGTTCTTGCCGTTCGACGGTGGACGGCAGTCCCGAGTGAGTTCGTCACCCGACTGCGTCGGTGATGCGGTAGGTGACGAACGGGACGACGAATCCGAAACAGAAGCCGAGAAAGTGCGTGTAGTAGTTCAGCACGGTCGAAGCGTCGGTGCTGACCGGCGGGAACGTGACGAACGGCGTCAGCCCGAACAGCAACAGCCCTGCGACCGCGAGTTCGCCGTATCCCGGCGGCGTCTCGGTGTGTGCGTCACAGAGACGAGAGACCGACGTCGCGCGAACGACTTCGTAGCCGTAGATGGCGAGTCCGAGCGTCGCGATCCCGACGGCGACGATGCCGGGAACGCGGGAGGGGACGATGAGCACCGCGATCAAAATCGATCCAGCGAAGAACAGCGTCAGGGCGTGGTCGATCGTGAAATTCGAGTCGAACTGCACGCCCGCGTAGTCCACGAGCGCAAGCGGCAGTAGGCCCAAGAACGCCATATTCACGCCGGAGAAGCCGTAGCCGACGAGCGGCCGGAGGATGATGACGTTGAGCGCCGACAGCACGAACGGGAGCACCGCGAGGAACACGACGAAAGCGACGCGGAAGCGGTCGGCTTCGTCCGCGAGCAGGTAACAGAGATACGCAGTCGGTGCCAAGACGAGATAGACGAGGACGTTCGTCAGGAAGTGCTCCAGAGAGAGGTGAACGAAGTTCGAGAGGTAGGCGTCGACGAGCGTCGGCTCGGCGTACGAGAGCGCGAACGACTGTCGGATCGGCCGCGGGAGGGCGAACACGGCCACGAGGGCCACCGGGACGGCCGCGAGGAGTACCACGTCGATCGCCCGAGTGCGTCCCCGCACTGCCTTCCCGAAGGGGTCCATCGCCTCTCGATTAGGCCACTCGTGGCAAATGGGTACCGAAGCAGCGTGGTGGGCGATCGAGCGGCCGCGGCGGTCTGAAGCGGCCGGAGTGGCCTCTCAGTGACGCGCCGGACCGACGGCAACCGCTAAGTGGCCCGCGGCCGGCCGTCGAGACATGCTCGACGAGTTGCTCGGCCGGGCGGAACTCAAAACCCGGATCGAGGAACTGGAGGAGGAGAAGCGCCACCTGAAGCGGCGGGCCGAGGCTGAAGAGGAGCGCCGCTCGGAGGCGGCCAAGAAGCGCCAGGAGGCCGAAGCGGAAGTAAACCGACTCGAGGATCGAATCGAGGGACTCGAAGAGCGCGTCGAGCGACTCTCGGCCGAAGACGACATCGAGGTCGGGTTCCGCCGAACCGAAGCGATCCGCGGTCGCCGCCGCGAGGAGGTCCTCGACCGGCTGCAGTCGTTCGAGACCGGTCCGGAGGGCGCACTCACGGCGATGGTCACGGATTCGGTGCCCGAAGCCGTCGCCGACGTGCTCGGCCACCGCGCGGCGCTCGTACGACGGGCCGCTCCGTGTCTCGTCTGTGTCGACGACGCCGGTCTCGTCGCCGCGGCGCTGACGCCGCCCACGCCCCCTGCTCCGTTTGCGACGTGGGGCGAGTCCTTCCGCCTCGACCCGTCGTGGTTCGTTCCCATCGCGCCTGTGTGGGTCGCGCTGGTGCGCTCTGACCTGTTCGCGCTCGGGATCTACGACGGGAGCGAGGTCACCCTCGTCGACGACATCGAGTCCGACGTGATGGGCTCGCACTCGAAAGGCGGCTTCTCACAGGCTCGCTTCGAGCGACGGCGCGACCAGCAGGTCGACGACCACCTCGACCGGGCCCGGGAGGTGCTGGAGGCACAGCTAGCTGCCAGTCCGGCGGACTCCGCGGTCGCCCCGGGGCCCGACGCCGACGTGATCGTCCTCGGCGAGGAGACTGTGCTCGGTCGGTTCACCGACCTCGCAGACCGGACCGCCGCCGTCGACGCCACCGGCGACCCGGATCGGGCACTCCGCGACGCCGTGCGAGAGTTCTGGACCGTTCGGCTGTCGCTGCTGTGAGCGATGGCGGCGAATTGCCCAGAGGCGTCCCGACGGGAATGGGATCACGACGATTAACACACCGGTCGTCCTCCTCACGACTATGACTGCAGACACACACGGCGACGACGAACGGGTCGTCGTCCTCGCGCACGAGAAGTTCCCCGAACGCGCAAAGACGGCGACGGGCGTCCTCAAGTACGCCGAGTACGACGTCGTCGCCGTCCTCGATCGCGACCGCGCCGGAACCACGACGACCGACCACCGCGCGGACCTGCCGGCGGTGCCGATCGTCGAGTCGATGGCTGACGCCCCCACCGCCGACACGCTCCTGATCGGTATCTCCCCCATCGGCGGCGAGTTCGACGACTCCTGGCGGCCGGACGTCCGCACCGCGATCGAGCGCGGTTGTGACGTCGTCGCGGGACTCCACTCCTTCCTTTCAGCGGACGCGGAGTTCGCCGAACTCGCGGCCGAACACGGTGTCGAACTCAGAGACGTGCGGAAGCCACCGGCGGATCTGACGGTCGCCTCGGGCGCGGGCGCCGATGTCGACGCCGACGTGGTCCTGACAGTCGGCACGGACTGTTCGGTCGGAAAGATGACCGTCGCGCTCGAACTGCTGGCGGCCGCCCGTCACCGCGGCGTGGACGCCGGGTTCGTCCCGACGGGCCAGACGGGGATTATGATCGCCGGCTGGGGGAATCCGATCGACCGGGTCGTCTCCGACTTCACCGCCGGTGCGGTCGAGGAGATGCTCGTCGAGGTCGGCGACGAGTACGACGTCCTGTTCGTCGAGGGACAGGGGAGCATCGTCCACCCAGCGTACTCCGCGGTTACCTGTGGAATTCTCCACGGCGCGATGCCGGACGCGATGGTCCTCTGTCACAGCGCGGGCCGGGAGGCCATCCACGGCTACGAGTCGTTCGACCTCCCGCCGATCGACGAGTACGTCGATCTCTACGAGGGACTCGCCGCGCCCGTTCACCAGAGCGACGTCGTCGCCGGCGCACTGAACACCTCGGCCATCGAAGACGACGAGGCGGCCCGGGCGGCCGTCGAGGAGTACGCCGGCGCGCTGGCGGCCCCCGCGACCGACCCCGTCAGGTTCGACGCCGACGCGGTTCTGGATGCGGTCCTCGAGGAGGTGTGAGCACGGATGCCGACACTCACCACAGACTTCGAACGGCTCACGCTCCCGCTCGCAGACGAGTTCACCATCGCTCGCGGGACGCAGACCGACGCGGCGAACGTCGTCGTGCGGATCACCGACGGGGAGGGACGGACGGGAGTCGGAGCCGCCGCACCCGCGAGTTACTACGGGGAGACGGTCGAGACGGTCGAGGCCGTGCTCCCCGACCTGCTGGCGGTCGTCGAGTCCGTCGGCGATCCCCACGCGAGCGAGCGGATCGAACGGGAGCGCCGCGCCGTCGTCGGCGACAACCCTGCGGCGCACGCCGCCGTCGACGTCGCACTCGCTGATCTCGCAGCCACGCGACTGGGAGTCCCGCTGTACCGCCAGTGGGGACTCGATCCGTCGCGCGCGCCGAAGACCTCGTATACGATCGGACTCGACGACACCGAGCGGATGCGCGAGAAGACCCGGGAGGCGGTGGCGGCGGGCTACGACGTACTGAAAGTGAAACTCGGGACGGATCGGGACGCCGAGATCGTCGCCGCCGTCCGCGAGGCGGCTCCCGAGGCCCGACTCAGAGTCGACGCCAACGAGGCGTGGACGCCGCGAGACGCCGTCGAGACCATCGATGAACTGGTAGCACACGACGTCGAGTTCGTCGAACAGCCCGTGCCGGCGAGCGATCCCGAAGGGCTCCGGTTCGTCTCCGAACACGCCGCGCTCCCGATCGCGGCCGACGAGTCCTGCGTGCGACTTCCGGACGTGCCCGCCGTCGCGGACCGCGTCGACATCGTGAATCTGAAACTGATGAAGTGCGGGAGTCTGCGGGAGGCGAGGCGGATGGTCCACGCCGCCCGTGCGCACGGGCTGGAGGTGATGCTGGGGTGTATGATCGAGACGAACGCGTCCATCGCTGCGGCCTGTCACCTCGCGCCACTCGTCGATTACGCGGACTTGGACGGGGCGCTCCTGCTCGACACCGACGAGTTCGCCGGCGTCCCGATGGACGGGAGCGAGATCCGCCTGGACGAACTCTCAGAGCGTGGGCTCGTCGGCACCGGCGCCAGACAGCCCTGAGTCGCGACCCCCCCACGTCGGGCGGAGGTTTATATACGAACCCGGGGCCAGTGGGCGTGTGAGCTGACGTTCACCCCGCGCCGTCTTGCGGTCGCTCGGCACACCGGCGCGGGCCGCACGGACGAGTGCCGACTGTTCGCCACGACGGACCCAGCATACACAGGCTTAACAGCGCGCGCCGACTAGCAACGCGTAGATGTCGATAGTCACGCTCATCGGAGACCGGCTCGCGTCCCCGGGGACCGAGTTCGTCTACGAGGGCGAGTCCGCGGCGTGTGAGGGCTGCCCATACCGTCAGCAGTGCCTCAATCTCACCGAGGGCGTCCGCTACGAGGTGACCGAGGTCCGAGAGAGCGGTCAGCTCCTCGATTGTGCCGTCCACGACACCGGGGTTCGCGCGGTCGAGGTCGAACCCACCTCGATCGCCGCCAACGTCGCCTCGAAGGGCGCCTACGCCGGCAGCAAGGTGTCCCTGCCCGGCCCGTGCCCGCACACGGAGTGCCCGAGCCATCAGTACTGCGTCCCGGACGGGGCGGACTTCGAGTCGGAGTATCGGATCGACGAGGTGCGAGGCGACCCGCCGCACGAATTCTGTTATCTGGACCGTGAGCTGACGCTCGTGGAGCTCGCCCCGCCGGAGTCGACGGACTGAGAGGTCAGGCGAGCGTTCCGAGTCGGTCGGCCGCGTACCCGTACACGTCCTCGTAGCCGTTCGCAGAGAGCAACACGGGGTAGAACTCGTTCTCGGCGTTGAACGCTTCACCGTCGGCGGCAGCGACGGGGTCGCCCGGCGCGACCCGCTGGAAGTTGTCGACGAAGACGCGGTAGTCCTCGGCCGGGCCCTTCGGAATCTGATCCAGCAGGCGGAAGACCGTCACCTCGTCTCCATCACGCCGGTGGAGCGACAGCGGTGGCTCGACGTCGCCCTCGATCGGCGCGGGGAGGACGCCCGTCGCAGAGAGGAACGCGCGGACGATCCAGTACGCGTTGGTGGCGGCCTCGTCGCTGCGCTGGAGGCCGCACTCGACTTCGATGGTATGCGGGTGGTCGATGAGTCGACCGACAGCGAACCGGCCCGTCTCGACGAGGTACTCGATCGGCAGGTACGGGCAGACGGATCGGGCGACGGCGTCGACCTCTTCGACGAGTGCGAACGGTTCGGCGTACGACTGCGTCGAGTGCAGCGAGAGCACCGTCTTCCCGCGGAGTTCGCGGGCGAGGTCGTGTGCGAGCCGCCCCTCGTGCGTGTCAGCGTTCGGATCGCCCGGGAACGACCGATTGAGATCCGCATCCAGGTAGCGGACCCCCGCTTCGAGGGCCTCTTCGTTCGCGATCACCAGCTTCACTGGTCGCTCGACGCTCGGATTGTCGGCGCGGAAGCGTTCTATCGCGCGCTCACCGCAGGGCTCGTCACCGTGGATCGATCCGACGACAGCGACCTCGGGTGTCCCCTCCCCGAGTTCGTAAATTCGCATCACGTTCGGTCAGGAGGTCGAGAGTCAAATCTCTTTGTTTGTGGACCGCGAACGGTCACGTGTGACCGACCACACCCGTGACGACACCGTCGGCCCCCCACCGTTCGGCTCACCGACGGGCTGGGACCCCGAGCGCCACACCTCGAACGGGTGGAAACACGGAACGCTCCGCCGAGCGACGGTTCACGGCGTCAGACTGTACAACTCGAAGGACTACCACGAGTCGCACGACTGCTTCGAGCACGAGTGGTACAACTACGGCTCGGGAACGACCGAGAGCGCGTTCCTCCACGGGATGGTCCAGGTGGCCGCGGGCGCGTACAAACACGTCGACTTCGAGGACGACGACGGGATGCGTTCGCTGTTCCGGACCGCCTTGCAGTACCTCCGCGGCGTCCCAGACGACTACTACGGCGTCGGCGTCGTGGAAGTCAGATCGACACTCGACGCCGCGCTCAGCGATCCAGCCGCCCTCGACGGCTGGCGGATCGAAATCGACGGTGAGCGCCCCGAGGCCGGCGAACTCGACTACGAGTACGCCGAGCAGATCGACTGAGCGGGCTACTCGTCGCTGGCGCGGGCGAGTTCCTCGTAGGCCGCCCAGGACGGATCGACCGCGGGGTGTTCGATCGGATCACCGTCGACGATGACCGTCCCGGCGCCGGTCGCTTCGGCCGGCGACGCTACCGTTCCTGCGACCCCGACGGGAACTCCCTCGGCTTCGAGCGCGTCAACGACGGCCGACGTCCGATCGGGATCGACAGCGAGCACCAGCGTGCCGCCGGTCGTCGACGTCCAGGGGTCGATGCCGAGCGCTTCGCACGTCTGGGTGACGCCCGGACGGATCGGGATCGGCCCGGTGTGGAGGTCGAGGCGCACGCCGGCCCCGTTCGCTAGCTCGACGAACGCTCCGAAGAGCCCACACTCCGTCGCGTCGTGCATCGCGTGGACCCCGCCGGCGGCGGCCGCCGTCATCGCCTCGCGGACGCAGGCGGCCTCGTCCAGGCGCGCCTGCGCGGCGGCGAGCGTGTCGGCGTCGAGGTCGAACTGGTCCGGGAAGAGCGTCGTGAGGAGGCCCGTCGTCTCGACGGCCGGTCCCTTCGTCACGAGGACGTCGTCGCCGACC
This sequence comes from Halobellus clavatus, assembly GCF_900107195.1. GTDB lineage: Archaea > Halobacteriota > Halobacteria > Halobacteriales > Haloferacaceae > Haloquadratum > Haloquadratum clavatum. Next base: position 132,795 of record NZ_FNPB01000005.1, on the reverse strand, counting down.
TGCGCGCCGTCGGGGCGGATCACCTCGTCCCGCGAGCCGACCGCGAGTGCGGTCGCGCCACCGACCCACGGGAACGAACAGCCGGCGTAGCGAGCGGTGTGCCCCGTGACGATCGAGACGCCGAGGTCGTCGGCTTCGTCGTGGATCGCCCCCCAGAGGGTCGCGAAGTCCTCGTCGGCGAACCCCGGCGGGAGGGTGAACGAGATGGCCAGATGCGACGGCGCGAGGCCCGAGACGGCGACGTCGGCGAGGACGAAGTCGAGGGCGAACCGGCCGGCGCGCTCGAAGCCCAGATCCGGGATGACCGAGACCGGGTCGGTCGCGATTGCGACGGCCGTGCCGTTGAGGTCGATGAGTCCGAAGTCGACGCCGTGCGTGGGACCGATCGCGACGTCGTCGCGGTCGCGACCCAGCCGCGGGAAGACGTACTGATCGAAGAAGTCGTGGTCGACTTTGCCCAGCTCCGCCATACTGAGGCCTCGACTCGCGCCGGTTTGAACGTGGCGCTGCCGGCGGTATCGTCCCGCTGGGACTCGCCGCGTGTGGGGTGTCGAAGAGAAGTGACGGTCGGTCGAGAGGCGGGGGGAGCCACCGACCGACCGGCTCACGAAGAGACGCGAGCGACGTCCGGCGGAGCTCATCCCGCGGGCCGCTTCCCACTCGCGTCAACAGGGACTTTTCGAGAACAGTACAAGTAACTCGCTAAGTGTCCTCTTGAGGGATATATAGACGCACACCGGCGAGCCTCCTCACTCGTCGGTGTCGACCGAAAGCTGGTCCATCGCCGACCCGTCAGCCGACTCGCGCTCCCAGGTTCGCGAAGACGACCCCTCGATTTCGGCGCGGATCTTCTCTTCGAGCAGATTCACCGCGACGTTGTTCGCCCCCTCCGGGACGATGAGGTCGGCGTGCTTCTTCGTCGGTTCGACGAACTGCTCGTGCATCGGTTTCACCGTCGAGAGATACTGTTCGATGACGCCGTCGAGGTCCCGACCGCGTTCGATCACGTCCCGGCGGATGCGCCGCAGGATGCGGACGTCGGCGTCGGTTTCGACGTAGAGCCGCAGATCCAGCATCTCGTTGACCTCCTCGTCGTAGAGCGCCAGGATGCCTTCTAAGACGATGACGTCTGTGGGTTCGACGTGCTCTGGGTCGTCGGTTCGGTTGTGTCGCTCGAAGTCGTAGACGGGCATCTCGATCGGCTGGCCCTCCAGCAGCGTCGAGAGCTGGGTTCTGAGAAGCTCCCACTCGAACGCCGAGGGGTGGTCGTAGTTGACCTGTTCGCGCTCCTCGAACGCCAGGTGACTCAGGTCCTCGTAGTAGTTGTCGAGCGGAATCCGGGTGACGGCGTCACCGACGCCCTCGGTGACGTGACGGGCGACCGTGGTCTTGCCCGCGCCGGTCCCGCCGGCGATCCCGATGACGAACGAGGGGATACTCATATGTGTGGTCCGGAACGCCCGAGCGCTTGAGACTGTCGGAGGGCGAGCGGAGACGCGTGAGTCAGTGGGGAGCCAGTGTGTCGTCTCTGGTCGATCACGGCGGTGACCGAGTCGTGCGCACCGGGGCGAGCACCGGGCCAACGGACCGGGAGGCTCGGATATCCTTCGTGGTAAAACAGTATATATAGACGTCCGTTCAGTCCTGTAACGGACACATTTATAGGGAGAAGACACAATTCGGGAAATATGGCACGTGATATCGTACGGCGTGACTTCCTCAAAAGCGCCGGTGCTGCAGGTGCGCTTGGAGTGACAGGACTGGCCGGTTGTATCGGCGGCGGCGGTGGCGGGGGCGCGGATGGCCCCGGTGGCCTCGTCGTCATCGGCTACCCTGAGAGTGGGATCCAGCTGTTCCGCGACTACTACAGTGTCTCCGATGGAAGCGAGGAGATTCTGGTCCCCGACGGCCTCCGCGACGGCGCGATGCCGGGGCAGGTCGGGAACGATATGGAGAACGTGACGGGCACGGCCCCCGCGGCCGGCGGCCCGAACCAGGACGCGTTCAACAGCCTCTTCCAGGACGAGTACGGCTCGTCGCCGGGCGTCTTCACGTCCCAGTCGTACGACTCGGTCGCGCTCCAGTTACTCGCGAACGCGGCAGCGGGCGAGAACAGCGGGACGGCGATCCGCGATCAGATGCGACGGATCGCGAATCCCGAGGGAATGACCGTCACGCCGAACAACCTCGTCGAGGGCGTCGAGGCCGCCGCCAACGGCGATGACGTGAACTACCAGGGCGCGTCGTCGGCGACGAACTTCGACCAGAACGGCGACCCGGCCTCCGCGGCGTACGCGATCTGGGAGTTCAACGCCGACGAGGGCGCTGCAGAGACCCAGGAAGTTCAGAGCTTCGAGGGCGAAAACCCCGAGGGATCAGGCCCGTCAGCCGACAGCGGTCCGGGCGGGAGCGACCGCGAGATATCGGTCGGGATCCTCCTGCCGGAGACCGGCGACCTCGCGTCTGTCGGGGCGCCGATGATCCAGGCCGCACAGCTTCCGGCGATGCAGGTCAACGATGCGAACCCCGCAGGGCTCTCGGTCAACGCGCAGGTCGAAGACACCCAGACGTCCCCGAGCGCCGGGACGGCCGCCGCCGAGTCGCTCATCAGCGCCGGCGTGCCGAGCGTCTGCGGGTCGGCGTCCTCCGGGGTCAACGTCCCGGTCTCCCAGCAGGTGTTCATCCCCAACGAGGTCGTCGGCTGTTCGCCGTCCTCGACGGCGCTGTCGGTGACGAATCTGGACGACAACGACTACATCTTCCGGACGGCACCCTCCGACCGGCTGCAGGGCCGCGTGATGGCGCAGGTGATGGCAGAGCGACTCGAGGTGAGCAGCGTCTCGACGCTGTACGTCAACAACGACTACGGGCAGCAGCTCTCGAACCGCTTCGCCAGCGTGTTCGAGGACACGTTCGACGGCGAGGTCTACCGCCAGACCGCGTTCAACATCGGCGAATCCTCGTACTCCTCGGTCGTCGAGACGGCGCTCTCGGCTCCCGACAGCTGATCGGAACACACAGACACCGGATTTTTTGCACCGCGACGACTGTGAGCCGCGGCACCGTCGGTTCGGCCAGCGGCACCGATTTGGCAGGGACCGACGACTCGAGGCGGGCTCTCGGTCTCGAGCGAACGCAATCGACCGTCAGCCGCCGAGGAAGTCCTGACGGACCTGCTCGTCGTTCAGCAGCGTGTCTCCGTCGTCCATATATCGGTTCTTGCCGTTCGCGAGGACGTACCCGCGGTCGCACCGACGGAGTGCTTCCTTGGCGTTCTGTTCGACCATCAGCACCGCCGTGCCGTCGTCGTTGATGGCGTCGATCCGATCGAACATATCGTCGACGAGGTCGGGAGCGAGTCCCGCGGAGGGTTCATCGAGGAGCAGCAGCGACGGGTCGAGCATCAACGCGCGGCCCATCGCGAGCATCTGCTGTTGACCGCCGGACATCGTTCCGGCCTTCTGTGACTCCCGCTCTTCGAGGATCGGGAAGCGATCGAAGACCGCATCGAGCGCGTCCTGTGGCACCTCATCGAGGATATATGCGCCCATTTCGAGGTTCTCACGCACCGTCAGGGACGCGAACACGTTGTCGTTCTGGGGCACGTAGCCGATCCCCTCGTGGATGATGTCCTCCGGTCGGAGTCCGGTGATGTCCCCGCCGTCGAACAGCACGGTTCCGCCCATCAGATTGGTGAGTCCGAAGACGGACTTCATCACGGTGGACTTGCCGGCACCGTTGGGGCCGACGATGGTGACGTACTCGCCGTCGGCGACGTCCAGGTCGACGTCGGTCAGAATCTGGAGGTCGCCGTAGCCGGCGTCGAGATCGCGGACTTCCAGCAGCGCGTCGGGCTCCCGATCCGGAACGGTCTCCTGAGAGACCCCGGCGGCGTCGGCGTCGTCGCTGTCGACGGTCTCCGTGGCGATGTCGGAGTCGGCGTCGGCGCTCATACGTTGCCTCCGAGGTACGCCTCGATAACCTCTTCGTTCGCCTGAATCTCGTCGGGGCTGCCCTCGGTCAGGACCTGGCCCTGGTGGAGGACGATCACCCGCTCGCAGTTCTCCATTATCAGATCCATATCGTGTTCGACGAGCAGGAACGTATAGCCCTGCTCGCGGAGTTCGTGAATGTGGTCGAGCAGCCGGCGTTCGAGCGACGGATTGACGCCAGCGAACGGCTCGTCTAAGAGCAACATATCCGGATCGGTGAGGAGCGCCCGTGCCAGTTCGAGCAGTTTCCGCTGGCCGCCCGAGAGGTTCCCCGCATACTCCTCGGCGATGTGGTCGATCTCGAAGAATTCGAGGACGGCCCAGACCCGTTCGAGCAGTTCAGACTCCTGCTCGATCACGTCGTCGCGGAACCCGGGTGTGACCGAGCGCCAGAGCGCCTCGCCGCGCTGGAACTTCGGCGCCAACATCATGTTCTCGAGCACCGTCATCTCCTGGAGTTCACGGGCGATCTGGAAGGTCCGGACGAGGCCCCGGTTCGCGATTGCGTGTGGCGTCTCGCCGGTGATCTCTTCGCCGTCGAACGTCACGGAGCCGGCGTCGGGCTGCAGCATCCCGGTGATGAGGTTGAACGTCGTCGACTTGCCCGCGCCGTTCGGCCCGATGAGGCCGGTGAGACTCCCGCGCTCGACGCTGAAGGAGGCGTCGTCGACGGCGGTGATCCCGCCAAAGCTCTTCCGGAGGTTCTCTACCTCGAGCGGATACGGCTCTCCGACGTCCGGGCCGCCGGCACCCAGGTCCAGCGACCCCGACTCGGCGTCGTCGGCGTCGGGGACGCCGGCCGCCCCGTCGGGTTCGTCGGTGTCGATCTCGCTGCCGGTACTGGACGGGACATCACTCATCGGCCTCACCCCCGGTGGTGCCACCGTCGGTCTCGGCGGTCTTATCGCGAGCCTGCGACGCCGTCAGCGGAATCCCCGCTGCCGTCTCTTTGCGGTGTCCGAGCATCCCCTCGGGACGGTTGTGCATCAGCCAGATCAGGACCAGCCCCATGAACACGAGCTGGAGCTGCCGGATGCTGTCGATGGTGTAAAGCAGCAGGGGCGTGGGGTCGACGTTCGAGACCAGCGGCGCGATAGCCGGGCCGAACCCCGAGGGCGCGCTCGCGTTCGGCAGAGCGGCGTCGATGAGATTCTTCAGGTACCGCGGCCCCTGATAGAGCAAGGCGGCGAAGACTGCGCCGCCCAGGACGCTGCCGGTGTTCGAGCCGGCGCCGCCGATGATGAGCGCGATCCACACGAAGAACGTGATCCGGGGACGGAACGTGTTCGGCGTGACCGCGCCGCTTCGCATAAACCACAGCACGCCAGCGAGCCCCATCAGTCCGCACCCGAGCATAAACGCCTTCGTCTTGAACCGGTTGGTGTCCTTCCCGAGAGAGTTCGCGACGTCCTCGTCTTCGCGGATGGCCTTGAGCACGCGACCGAACGGCGACTCGCCGGTGCGTTTCAGCAGCCAGTAGTAGGCCGCGACGAAGAGGAGGAGGAGCAGCCCGTAGACGAGGCTGTCGACCACCGGTTTGGGGTTGTTGGGGACCAGCGCGCCGAAGGCGTCGACGAGGCCGAGGTACGCCCCGCCCAACCCGAAGACCTCGAAGAAGGCCGTCAGCGGATCCGTGTAGTTGAGGATCAGCCCCGATCCGCCGCCGAATCCGACGCGCGTGCCGAACAGCTCGAACTGTTCGAATTCGCCCGAGAGGAACGAGAACCGGACGATCTCCGACATCGCGATCGTCACGATTGCGAGATAGTCGGCCCGCAACCGGAGCGCCGGTAAGGCGACCACGAGTCCCACGAGTGCCGCGGCGACCGTGCCGGCGATCATCCCGACGATGATCGGGAGGCCCAGACCGCCGACCTGCGCCGCACCCCCGGGCTGATACAGCGGTTTCGAGACGAACGCCATCACGTAGATGCCGATCGCCATGAATCCCACGATGCCGATGTTGAACAGCCCCGTGTACCCCCAGTGGAGGTTGAGTGCGAGCGCCAGCATCGCGAAGACGGCGATGTAGAACGTCAGAACGGCGATGGTGTTGAACTGGCCGCGGAGCGAGTAGCCGAGGCCGACGCCGACCAGCACGTACGCGGCGTACACAATCAGGAGTATCGATAGGATGAGGCCGGTGTCGCCGCCGGGGATCCTGGCGGCGAGGTCATCGCGGACGCTCATGCGGTCGACCTCCCGGAGAAGAGTCCTTCAGGCTTCACGAGTAGCAGGACGATCATCACGAAGAACGCCGCCGCGCGAGAGAACGACGAGGGGATCCAGATGACCGAGAGCGACGCAGTCAGCCCGATGGCGAGCCCGCCGACGATCGCGCCGTAGATCGAGCCGATCCCACCGAGGATGACCGCTGCGAAGATCAACAGCAGCAGCAGCCACCCGTCGTTAAACCCGAGCGTCCCCTTCCAGAGGATGAAGATGTAGCCGGCGACGCCGGTCAGCCCGCCGCCGACGACCCAGACCGCACGGACGACGCGCTCCGTCGGGATGCCCGTGATCTGCGCGAGGTCCTCGTTGTCGGCCATCGCCCGCATCGCTTTCCCGAGTTTGGTCAGCTGTAACAACAGGTGCACGCCGAGCATCAGGCTGCCCGCGACGACGACGAGAGCGATGTCGTGTGCGTTGATCCGGACCGCCCCGTCGACGAGATACAGCGAGAGCGACGGCGGCTGTGCCGTCGTCCCCCGGACGCTGGAACTGAACACGAACTGCATCAGATAGCGGAGGGCGAACGCCACGCCGACGCTGGTGATGAGCAGCGTGATGCCGTCCTCGTCGCGGATCGGTTTGAACACCGTCCGGTCGATGAGCAGCGCCAGCAACACGGTCGAGATGCCGGCGACGACGATTCCGGCGACGACAGCCACCGGCGTCCCGGTGACGCCGATGCCGAGCGTCCCGCCGAAGACCGATCCGCTGGCACCGACGAGCAGCAGCGCGCCGACGTCAGCGCGGCCCAGTCCCGCGATCAGATACGTCGTCGCCCACCCGGAGAACGCGCCCGCCGTGATGTAGTCCCCGTGCGCGAAGTTCGCGAAGTTCAGAATACTGTACGTCATAGAGAGCCCGATACCCGCGAGACCGATGACCAGGCCGCGCATCAGCCCGTCCCAGACGAGTGATCCGACACCACTTAGCGACTGGGTCCCGGTCACGAGGCTTACGAGCAGGTCGAACAGCAGCACGACGCCGACGAGTCCCAGAAGAACGGACCCGGGTCGTGTGACCGCGAGCTCGCGTCCGCGTGTGTATGTTTCGCTGATCCCCATTGATAACTATCCTCACGATATTTGCCGTCACGAAACGATGATAAGTCTTTCTTCCCGCGATTACGATGGGAGAAAACCGTGATAAACGGATTCTGTCAGATGGGGTGAGGACCCGCAGTCGACCCGGCCGCCGCTGCGGGAGACCGGTCCGTTCAAGCACCCGGCTTCCGTCACACCCAGTCGTGGCGTCGAACACGCGTGTCGTCCTCGGAGCGGCGACCGCCGTCGCGAGCGTCGCGACCGTGGGAAGCCTCTACTTCAGCCTCGGATTGGGCCTGGTGCCCTGTGACCTCTGCTGGTACCAGCGGATCCTGATGTACCCGCTGGTCGTCGTACTCGGCGTGGCGGCGCTGGAAGATCGCCCGGGCGTCGCGCGGACGGCGCTCCCGCTCTCGGGAGTGGGGGTCGTCGTGGCGGCGTATCACGTCGCGATCCAAGTGCTCCCGAGCAGCGGCGGCACCTGCTCGGTCGGCGGCGGCTGTTCGTCGATCCTGTATCCAATGCTCGATGGGCTCCTGACGATCCCGCGGCTCTCGCTGATCGCGTTCGTTCTCGTGAGTGTGCTGACGGCGGGCGCGTGGGTCGATGCGTCCGGCTTCCGCACGGCCGGATCCTGAGCGAGTGTCCACCGCGGTCCGCAGGCGCGGCCCGACCGCCCGCCGGGTTACACTGGGTCGTCCCCGGACGTCGTCGGGTCGATCATCGGCCGTGGGTAGTCAGTGCCGAGTTCGATCCCGTGGGCGGCTTGCTCGTCCGCCGACAGCGTCCACGGTGCGTGTGCCTGTTCCGGCGACAAGCCCTCGAGTTCCGGGAGCCAGTGCGTGACGTACGCTGCGTCGGGATCGTACGTTCGGGCCTGCGCGAGCACGTCGAACGCCCGCTCGCGTGAGTCGTTGCCGACGCCCGCGATGTACGCCCAGTTCCCATAGTTGGACGCGGCGTCGTAATCGACGAGTTGCGTCTCGAAGTGTGCGGCCCCGCGTCGCCAGTCGATTCCGAGGTCGTTAGTCAGGAACGAAGCGACGTTCTGCCGGCCACGATTCGACAGGTACCCCGTCGCGTCGAGTTCGCGCATATTCGCGTCGACGAACGGGATCCCGGTCTCACCGGCGGCCCACCGTTCGAACGCCGTCGGGTCCCAGCGCCAGTCGACGTCCTCGCGGCGTCTGAGACCGCCGGGGGCGAAGAACTGCCGGCCGTGTTTCAACACCTGGAACTGGAAGAAGTCGCGCCACCGGAGTTCGAAGCGGAGCCAGTACGTCGAGTCGTTGGCGACGCGGTCGCGCTCGTAGGCCTCGACCTCCTCGTGGACGCGGCGGGGCGACAGGCAGCCCTCGTTGAGCCACGGGGAGAACTTCGAGGAGTAGTTCGCGCCGAGGAGCCCGTTTCGGGTCTCGCGGTACTCTCGGAGGTGATCGCCTTCCCAGAGATACGCCGAGAGCCGGTCGAGCGCGGCCGCTTCTCCGCCCGGGAACGGGTGGACGCCGCGATCGTCCGGGCCCGCCGCGTCCGCAGCGGGATCGTCCAGATCGCGCGAACCGGCCGTATCGCCGCCGCCGATCGACGCGACCGACGGGAGGTCGCCCGGGTCGAGCGCGGCGGGATCGACGTCCGGATCGTCTGCCGCCGGGAGCGGCGGCACCGACGGACGCGACAGCGTGGCTCGGATCGGTACGTCCGCCTCGACGCGATCTTTGAACGGCGTGAACGTGTCGTCGATCTGGGTGTAGGGGGTCGGGAGGTCGGCGACGTGATGGAGCGTCCGTCCCCAGAACCGCCGCGTCGAGCGGCCGGCATCGCGAAGCGCGGCGACCGTTTCGGCGCTGATCGCCCGCTCTTCGGGTCCGGGCAGGGCGTGAAACGCGACCGTCTCGGCACCGGCGGCGGCCGCGAGTTCCGGGAGCACCGCCGCCGGCCGGCCCCGGCGGATCAGGAGGTCGGAGCCAGCGTCCCGGAGTCGACTGCGGAGGGCGGCGAGCGACTCGCGCCGGAAGCGTGCCCGGTGCGGACCCACTTTCCGGTACCGGAACGACTCGGGTCCCCCGTACGATCGGTCGCCGGTGCGACGCGGAGCGACGCAGTACACCGGGAGGAGGCGGTCCGCCTCGGCAGCGGCCGCGAGCGCCTCGTTGTCGTGCGTCCGCAGGTCGCGGCGGAACCACACGATGGCGGTCTCGGGCATACGTGAGCAGCGGCGGCCACGCACCTGAGCGTGTCGGCCGGCGCGGAACCACAGGAGCGGGCGATGCGCGTCCGGCCGGCGAATAGTTATATGCGATACCGCGGCCAGACGCCCTGTGAGTTGACAGCGACCCCGCGCCGAAGAGCGGTTGTCCGGGACAACGGCGCGGGAGCGACGCAGGACCGGCTGTTCGCCAATCGATCGATGCGTCCGGCCGAGCGTGGCCGACGGAGGCAGGCGCGCCGACGGACGGCAGTCAGCCGTCGCGGAGCCGATGCACCAGCGAACTCCGCTGTTTGAGGAGCTGGTAGGTCGCGGAGGCGACGAGCAGTGCCGAGATGAAGAGGCCGATCGTACTCGGAGCGGCCAGCCGCAGTACCGGGACGCCGAGCAGCGACGCCGTCAGCGAGAGGGTACCGAGGATGCCGAGTCCGAGGTAGTACTCCGCCCACGAGAGCCCATAGCGGGGGACGACCTCCATGTAGACCGCGACGTCGTCGGCGTTGTCGTCGAGCGAGACCGTCTTGCCGTCGGGGTCATACTCGACGATGCCCAGTTCGTCGAGCTTCGGGAGATGCGTCTGGTGGAGCGAGACGTAGACGCTCTGTCGCACGTTGCGCGGCGGCGGCGACTCGTCGGCCTCGATGCCGCCGATGTGCTCTGAGAGATCCGAGACCGTTTCCGTCCCGTCGGCCGAGCGGAGCCGTTCGAGAACGAGGCGCCGCCGATCGTTTCGGAGAACGTCGTGGATCTCTGACGCGTCCAAGCCATCGCTCTCCGCGTCCGACACGACATCCCCCTCAGTCATACTACTCTACTATGCGAGGGCGTCCTACATGAATGTGTCCGAATCGGGATCTCGGGACGGCGGGAGAAACGGATCGGTCCGAAGAGAGTCAGTCGCTCGGACGGGGACGGGCGACGAACAGCGTCTGGACGATGCTGTAAGGATCGTACACCGACTGGTGGCACTGGCAGTACACGTCGTTCTCGGCGTTGAACTTCGCCGAGCCCTCGCTCTTGTACTGCGGGACGCAACAGAAGTGCGTACACTTGTTGAGCCAGGCGATGAACCCGTCTTCGGTCGACGCTTCGAGCCACGGGTCCTCCTCGGCCATCTCCATCACCTGTTCGGACTTGATGACCTGGATCGGGATGGTGTCCTCGGCGTCTTCAGAGCGCCAGCGGCCGGTCGCGGGCTTTCCCAGTCCCGGATCGCCGACCCCGTTGCCCCATTCTTGGTAATCTGAGAAGTCGTCGACGTGAAGCCGATCGCCCTCGGAGTACGCTTCACTCTGCCACTCGTAGCCGGGGTTCGATCCCGACCGGAAGTAGTTCTCAGAGTCGTAGTCCGGTTCGATCCCGGCGTAGGACTCGACGCCGCAGAACTGGAACCACTCAGTGGTGTAGGTCTCGCCCGATCCCTTGAAGTCCTCAGTCTCGGCGATCTGGACGGAGACACCGCCCTGTTCTTCGGTTTTCACCTCGGGCCAGACGCCCTTGAGGTACCCCTCGTCGTCGATCTCGACGGGGATCTGCGGCATCCCGCGGGGGGCGGGACCCGCGGTGTTCTCGATAGCGTAGGCCTGCGTCGACCCGCCACCCGCACCGGAGGCTTGCGTCGCGGAGTTGATCGTGGCCGCGCCCGTTGCGCCGACGCCGGCCAGTGCCGCACCGCCGACGACGCCCTTGACGAACCGGCGGCGACCCGACTGCGCCGGATACTTGTCGCGCTCGCTCATATCAGAACCTTCGGCCCGCCGGTAAAAAGGATGACGAAACCCCCGGTCGACCGGCAACGTCGCGGGGCGGCGACGACCCGGTTTCGTACACACAGGTTTTTACTCAGTGTGGGGTATATCGCTCGGTATGGATTTGCACAGCAGGGACGTCAAGCAGGACGTCCGGGAACTCGGTGCGCTCCTCGGCGACGTATTAGCGGAACAGACCTCCGAAGGCGCATTCGAAACGGTCGAAGACATTCGAACGACAGCGATCGACTACCGGAAGGGCGAACAGGAGTCGCGCCAGGAGCTGGACCGAATTCTCGATGCACTCTCTCCCGAGGGCGAAAGCGTCGTCGCTCGGGCGTTCACGACGTACTTCGAACTCATCAACCTCGCCGAAGAGCGCGAGCGCGCCCGCGCCGTACGTGAGGGGTCACAGTCCGGTGATCTCGAGGACGGACTCGTCGCGACCGTGGAGTCGCTGATCGACGCCGACGCCGACCCCGAGACCGTCCAGCGCGTCCTCGACGAGGTCCTGATCGAACCGACGTTCACGGCGCACCCGACCGAAGCGCGCCGTAAGACGGTGAAGGCGAAGTTGCGGTCGATCGCGAACCGGCTCGAGGAACTCGACGAGCGGCGGGTCACCGACCGAGAGCACGACCAGCTGTGGCGGAAGGTCGACGCCGAGGTCACGAGCCTCTGGCAGACGTCACAGGTCCGCGAGCGCCGTCCCGAACCGCAGGACGAGGCCCGGAACGTCCAGTGGTACATCGAGTCGATCCTGTTCGACGTCGTCGGCGAAGTGTACGCCGAGTTCGAAGACCTGCTGGCCGAGGAGTATCCCAGCGTCGACGTCCCGAAGCTGTTCGAGTTCCGGTCGTGGGCCGGGTCCGACCGCGACGGGAACCCGTTCGTCACGCCCAAGGTGACCACCGACACCCTCGAACGCCAGCGCGGTGTCGTCCTCGAGAAGTACAGCGATGCGCTCAAGCGCCTCTCCGGCGTCCTGAGCCAGGATGGTCGACGAGTCGACGTCGGCGCGGAGTTGGAGCGATCCCTGAAAGCCGACCGCGCGCGACTCCCGGGCGTCGCCGACGAAGCCGAGGAGCGATACCCCGGAGAGCCCTACAGACAGAAACTGAAACTGATGCGCGAGCGGCTCCGGCGCATCGAGGACGTCCGCCCGGACGGATACAGCGACAAGGCAGAGTTCCTCGGGGACCTGGAGGCCATCGATCGGAGCCTCAGGTCGGTCGGTGCAGACGTCGTCGCCGACGAGTACGTCGAGCCGCTGATGCGGCAGGTCGACACGTTCGGTTTCACGCTGGCAAACCTCGATCTGCGAGATCATCAGGAGAACCACACCGAGGCCGTCCACGAAGTGCTCGCAAACGAGGGGATCGACTACCGTGACCGCGACGAGGCGGGCCGGGTCGAGGTCCTGACCGAAGGGATCCTCCAGTCCGAGCCGGTGATCGACCTCGAAGCCCCCGGCGACGTCTCCGAGACGGCCGATCGCGTGCTGCGTCGCTTCGAGAAACTCGGGGAGTGGCAGCGGGAGTTCGGCGTCGGTGCCATCGACACCTACTGCATCTCGATGACAGAGGAACCCAGCCACGTGCTCGAGGTCCTCTTCCTCGCGGATCAGGCCGGCGTCGTCTCGCTCCCGGACCACTGCGGGCTCGACATCGTTCCCCTCCTGGAGACCGAGTCCGCACTCAACGGCGCGCGCCGGATTATGGGCACGCTCTTCGAGAACGAGGCCTACGGGAAGGCGCTCGCGGCCCGAAACGACACCCAGGAGATCATGCTCGGGTACTCCGACTCCAACAAGGAGAACGGGTTCCTGGCCGCGAACTGGGACCTCTACAAGAACCAGCGTCGACTCGCGACGATCTGTGACGACTTCGACGTGAAGATGCGGCTGTTCCACGGCCGCGGCGGGTCGATCTCGCGGGGCGGCGGTCCGATGAACGAGGCGATGTTGGCGCTGCCCAACGAGACCGTCTCCGGGCAGATCAAGTTCACCGAGCAGGGCGAGGCGATCGCCGAGAAGTACGCCAATCCACAGATCGCCGAGCGCAACCTCGAACAGATGCTGAACGCGCAGGTCCGCGCCCGGCATCAGGCCATCCGCGAACCCGAAGAGGACGTCCGCGACGAGTGGGTCGAAGCGATGGACGAGATGGCCCCAACGGCCCGCACGCGGTACCGCGATCTGCTCGAATCCGACGGGTTCGTCACGTACTTCGGCCAGGCGACGCCGATCGGCGTCATCGAGGACCTCAATCTCGGGTCGCGGCCGGCGTCGCGCTCCGGCGAGCGAACTGTCGAGGACCTGCGGGCGATCCCCTGGGTGTTCTCTTGGACCCAGTCGCGCTGCATCATCACGGGCTGGTACGCGCTCGGGACCGGCATCCAGCAGTACCTCGATTCGGGCGGCGATATCGAGACGCTCCGAGAGATGTATCAGGAGTGGCCGTTCTTCCGGACGACGCTGGACAACGCCTCGCTCGCGCTGGCGCGCACTGACTTCGAGATCGCCGAGTACTACGCGGCCCTCGCGGACGACGAACTCCGCGAGGAGTTCTTCCCGCACCTGCAGGAGGAATACGAGCGCGCCCGGGACGTCGTTCTCGAGGTGACCGGTCAGGACTCGCTCCTCCGGCGGGAGTGGCTCGACGAGAGCCTCCGTCGGCGGAACCCCTACGTCGACCCGCTGAACGTACTGCAGACGCATCTGCTGACCAAGACCCACCGGACCGACGAGGAGGAGCAGACCCTGCGGCTGACCGTCAAGGGCATCGCCGCTGGGATGAAAAACACCGGGTGAGCGAGGCGTCGCCGTGCGGGCGCGTCGCTCCGCGGAACATCGAGCGTCGACTACTGATTCCAGGGCGCGGCGTCGAAGTCGACGATGCGGTGTTGGCGGTCGATCCCGTCGATCGTCGCGATCTCCTCGGGGGTGAGATCGAGATCCAGCGCCGCGTGGTTCTCGCGGATGTGTTCGGGAGCCGACGACCGCGGGATCGGCGTGACCTGGTCTTTCGCGTCCAGCCACGCGAGCGACACCTGCGCCGGGGTGGCGTCGTGTGCCGCCGCGATGTCGGCGATCTGCGGAACGTCGGCGACCTCGTTTCTGGCGATCGGACAGTACGCCACGAGCTGGTGACCCTCGTCGAGAGCCAGCCGGTGGAGGTCCGGTTGGGGCAAGAGCGGATGCATCTCGACCTGGTGGGCCGCCACGGGTGCGTCGAGTCGGTCGATCGCGGTCTCGAGTTGATCGGGGCGGAAGTTGCTGAGGCCGACGCGCTCGACGAGTCCGTCCGCGACGAGTTGATCCAGCGCGGGAAGCGTCTCCGCGGGGTCGTAGGTGTTGATCGGCCAGTGGACGTACAGCAGATCGATGGTGTCGACGCCGAGTCGCTCGGCGCTCTCGCGGGCCGTCGCGACGACGTCGTCGAAGCCGAGATTGCCGGTCTCGAGTTTCGTCGCGAGGAGCACCTCGTCGGCGTCGCGGTCGGCGCGTTCGAGACCGCGGGCCACGATCGCCTCGTTGTTGTAGCCCTGTGCGGTATCGACGTGCTCGTAGCCGTCGTCGACGGCCGCAGCGACCGCCCGCTCGCACGTCTCGGGGTCGGTCAGATCGTACGTTCCGAGTCCGATCGGTGGGAAGTCCATACCGAGTTGTCGGGCGGCGCCGTCTCCATCCTTTCGGTGTCGGGGGGAATCGCCGCCGCCCGTGTCGGTGCCCCTTTGTCGTCACCGGTCCAACCGTCGGCTATGACCGACGACGGCACCAACCGACTGCTCGTCTACGGCGCGTACGGCTACACCGGCCGATTGATCGTCGAGGCGGCCGCCGAGCGCGGACTCGATCCGATCGTTGCGGGGCGCGACCCGGCGAAGACGCGCGGGGTCGCCACCGCTCACGACGTCCCCGCACGCTCGTTCGACGTGCGCGCGGCCGAATCGCACCTCGGCGGCGTCGACGCCGTGCTCAACTGCGCCGGGCCGTTCACCGAGACCGCCGACGCGATGGTGGAGGCCTGCCTCGCGACCGGGACCGACTACCTCGACATCACGGGCGAACTGCCGGTCTTCGAGCGGCTCCGTCGCCGCGACGACGACGCGCAGCGCGCGGGCGTGACACTCCTCCCGGGCGTCGGCTTCGACGTCGTCCCCACCGACTGCCTGGCGGCGCACCTCCACGACCGCCTCCCCGACGCGGACCACCTCTCGCTGGCGCTCGAAGCCGACGGGGGCGTCTCGCCGGGAACGCTGAAGACCGTCCTCGGCGGACTCGGCGACGGTGGGGCGGTCCGCCGCGATGGCGTCCTCCGCCACGAACGGGTCGCCGCGCGGATCCGCGTGGTCGACTTCGGCGACGGACTCCAGCGGGCCGTCTCGATCCCGTGGGGCGACGTCTCGACGGCGTACCACACAACGGGGATCCCGAACATCGAGGTGTATCTCTCGGCCCCCGCCGGCGCGCGGGCCGGGATGAAACTGACCTCGTACCTCGGCGACGGCCTCGACAACGGGGCGGTCCAGCGCGGCCTCTCGTGGCTGATCGACCGCTACGTCGACGGCCCCGACACGGAGACGCGGAGGTCCGGTACCGCGCGCGTCTGGGGCGAAGCGCGAACCGGCGACACCCGGGTCGTCTCCCGGCTTCGGACGCCCGAGACCTACCAGTTCACCGTCGAATCTGCGTTGCTGGCGGCGGAGAAGGTCCTCGACGGCGACGCGCCCGAGGGCTATCAGACGCCCGCGTCGGCGTTCGGCCCGGACCTGGTGCTCGAACTCGACGGCGTCGAGCGGGTTGACCTCGATGCGGGCGAGGTCGTCGAGCGCGCGTCGGCACCGGACGCGACGGTGCCGGCCGAGTGACGGCGGCCGGAGCGCGCCGTGGTCCCGGGATCGGCAAGGGCTGACCGCGCGTCGGATTTTTCGCGGTATTTCTTCGGTTCGAGCACGAATCGATGCGTTCGGCGAACGATAGCCCGTGTGCATCCCTCCCAGAGCGTCCGCCGCTCCGAAACGGTTTTGATGCGGCCTCGCACACACTCGGTATGCCGAAGGAACCCGAAACCGGGTACGACCCCTCGTTGGGTCGGAAGTTCATTTTCGTAACAGGTGGGGTGATGTCCGGGCTGGGCAAGGGGATCACCGCGGCCAGCACCGGCCGGCTGCTGTCGAACGCGGGCTTCGACGTGACGGCGGTCAAGATCGATCCGTATCTCAACGTCGACGCCGGCACGATGAACCCCTACCAGCACGGGGAGGTGTACGTCCTCAAAGACGGCGGCGAGGTCGACCTCGACTTAGGAAACTACGAGCGGTTCCTCGGGGTCGACATGACCTCCGATCACAACGTCACCACGGGCAAGACCTACCAGCACGTCATCGAGAGAGAACGCGCGGGCGACTACCTCGGCAAGACGGTCCAGATCATCCCGCACATCACCGACGACATCAAGCGCCGCATCCGGGAAGCGGCTGAGGGGACCGACGTCTGCATCGTCGAAGTCGGCGGCACCGTCGGCGACATCGAGGGGATGCCCTACCTCGAGGCGCTGCGACAGTTCGCCCACGAGGAAGACGACGAGGACATCCTGTTCACGCACGTTACGCTCGTCCCGTACTCGAAGAACGGCGAACAGAAGACCAAGCCGACACAGCACTCGGTGAAGGAACTGCGGTCGATCGGGCTCCAGCCGGACATCCTCGTCGGACGCTGTGAGGACAAACTCGACATCGAGACGAAAGAGAAGATCGCGCTGTTCTGTGACGTCCCGATCGACGCGGTCTTCTCCAACCCGGACGTCGAGGACGTCTACCACGTCCCGCTGATGGTCGAAGAGGAGGGCCTCGACCAGTACGTGATGGAGCGCCTCGGACTCGACGAAGCGGCGCTCCCGCCCGCAGAGCGCGACAACCGCTGGCGCGAACTGGTCACCCGCGAGCGGACCGAAGAAGTCGACATCGCCCTCGTCGGGAAGTACGACCTCGAGGACGCGTACATGTCCGTCCACGAGGCCCTGAAGCACGCCGGGATCGAACGCCAGACCGAAGTGAACGTCCAGTGGGTCGACTCCGACGAGATGCTCGACCGACACGAGAACCGACTCAAGGAGGCCGACGGCGTCGTCGTCCCCGGTGGCTTCGGCTCCCGCGGCATCGAGGGGAAATTGAAGGCCATCGAATACTGCAGAGAGAACGACGTGCCGTTCCTCGGACTCTGTCTGGGCTTCCAGATGGCGGTCGTCGAACACGCCCGGAACATCCTCGGTCACGAGGACGCCAACTCTGCAGAACTCGATCCCGACACCGACTCCCCCGTCATCGACATCCTGCCCGAGCAGTACGAGGTAGAGGAGATGGGCGGGACGATGCGGCTCGGGGCCCACGACACGGATATCGATCCAGGATCGCTCGCCGAACACGTCTACGGAGACACCGTCTGCACGGAGCGACACCGGCACCGCTACGAAGTCAACCCCGAGTACATCGACGAGTTGGCGAAGGGCGCACTCGACTTCTCCGGGCGGGCCGACAACCGGATGGAGATCCTCGAGCGAACCGATCATCCGTTCTTCTTCGGGACGCAGTTCCACCCGGAATTCCGCTCGCGACCCGACCGCGCGAGCCCGCCGTTCGTCGGCTTCCTCGAGGCGGTCGCCGGAGAGTTAGACGCGCGCGAACTCGCAGATCAAGAGGTGCAAGCCTGATGGTTAACACGATCGAATTCATCGAAGACGCGGTCGAAGAGATCGACGAACAAGTGGGCGAGGAGAACGCCGTCATCGCGCTGTCCGGTGGCGTCGACTCCTCTGTCGCGGCCGCCCTCGCGTACCGGGCGATCGGCGACCGGCTCACCCCGGTCTACGTCGACACTGGCCTGATGCGCAAAGGCGAGACCGACCAGATCAGAGAGACGTTCTCGTATATGGACTCGCTGCGCATCGTCGAGGCGCAGGACCGGTTCCTCGACGCGCTGTCGGGGATCACCGATCCCGAAGAGAAGCGCCACGCGATCGGCGAGCAATTCATCCGCGAGTTCGAGCGTGAGGCGACCTCCGCCGAGGCCGAGTACCTCGTGCAGGGGACGATCTACCCCGATCGGATCGAGTCTGAGGGAAACATCAAATCGCACCACAACGTCGGTGGTCTCCCGGAAGTCGTCGACTTCGAGGGAATCGTCGAACCTGTCCGTGAACTGTACAAAGACGAAGTCCGGGAGGTCGCCCGCGAACTGGACCTCGAGGAGATCATCTCCGAACGGATGCCGTTCCCCGGTCCGGGGCTGGCCATCCGGGTCGTCGGCGAAGTCACCAGAGAGAAGGTCGAAATCGCCCGCGAGGCGTGCCACATCGTCGAGGAGGAGGTCGAGGAACACGACCCCTGGCAGGCGTTCGCCGCAGTCGTCGGCAAGGGGACCGGCGTGAAAGGCGACAACCGCGTCCACGGCTGGATCGTCTCTGTCCGTTCGGTGGAGTCCCGCGACGGGATGACCGCCCGGGCCCAGGAACTGCCGTGGGAGACGCTCCAGCGGATTCAATCGCGGATCACCGGCGAGAACGAGAACGTCGCTCGCGTCGTCTACGACGTGACACACAAGCCGCCGGCGACCATCGAGTACGAATGATGCAGGTGTTACTCACCGGCGCGGACGACGAGGGCCTCGGAGCGGCACTGGAGGCGCTGGGCGCGGAGGTCACCCGCGTCGAGGGGATCGCCACCCGCGAGTCGCTCGACGCCGCGGGGCTCGAGGCGGCCCACACCCTCGTCCTGACCGAGATGGACGACGCCTCCGCGATCCCGGTGGCCAAGGAGGCCAACACCGAGATCCGGATCGTCGCCTACAGCCGCGACTCGCTGCCGGAGTTCGCGCGCGGGCAGGCCGACCTCGCGATCGACCCCGCACTGCTCGCGGCCGACGTCGTGGCCGAAGAGCTGGTCGACGGCCGCGTCGACACCGAGGCCTGAGGTCGGTCCTCACTACCCTTCGTCCCGCAACTGCGTCGCGCACAGCGACGGCCCCGGCACGAGCGAGTCGTCTTCGGCGTCCGGGAGCCCGATCGCCGGGCGGCCGTCGTCGCCGACGAAGATCGAGAGCCCCGTCCACGCGGGCGCGTCGGGATCCGAGAGCGTCCAGGTCGCCGTCGCGTCGGGGTCGTCGGCCGCCGCGTCCGCGACGTCGACGGTGACGCGGTAGGTCCCCCGGCGGACAGCGAGGCCAGCGAGGACGTACTCGTAGGCCGGGTCCGGCGCGTCGTCGCTCGCCGCGACCGTCGTCGAGAAGATCGGTTGCGGCGGCCCGTCGTCGAGGTAGTCGACGAGGACGCGCACGTCGTGGGTCGCCCCGTCGAAGCGGAACAGGTGGAGTTCGGCGCCGTAGTACTCGTCTGGGTCGACGACGTTCGCCGCCGGATCGTCGGCCGCGAAGGGGCGGTCGGCGGACTCACAGACGACGGCGCTCCAGGGAGCCACCTTATGAGTGCCGTCGCGACCGACGAAGTGCGGGACCTCGTGGCGGTTGATCCCGTAGCCGCCGCGATCGTCGTACTCGCCCGAGGCGCGACACGCGCCGAACAGGTAGAAGCCCGCCTCGGTCGCGACGGCGAGCGCGGCGCTCGGCTCGCCGATCTCGGGGTTCCGCGCCGGCGCGTCGCCGGCGTACTCGGCGATCTCGTTGCGGGCGGCGACGCGCTCGTACTCGCGGACGAACGCGAGGGCCTCGGCCTTTGACGGCGAGTCGGGCGGCTCGGGGAGCGGCGCCGTCCCGCTGATCGGCGTCGCCGTCGGACCCGGAATCGTCGGCTCCGACGTGGGTCGGGGCGTCACTGGCGCGCTCCGGCCGTTACAGCCGGCGAGCGATGCAGGGAGGAGGGTCAGGGCGGCGAGCAGTCGTCGGCGTCGCATCGCCGGGAGTCGTCTCCGGAAGCTCAAGGCGTTTGTGTCGGGGCGGCGACGAGTGGGGAGTCAGGCGAGTCCCAGCACTGACTCGGCCGCAGCGCCGACCTCGGGGACCGCGTCGGCTGGCGCGTAGACGCCGAGCCGCCACTGTGCGCGCTCGGCGGCGCGCAGCGCGCCGACCAGTTCCGAGGCGTCCGAGAGTTGCTGAACGCTCCCGTCGACGACGACCCGCGAGCGCGACTCTTTGAACCGGGGGCGCGCGGGAACGTCCAGTATCACGTCGTCGCGGGCGACGGCCGCGCGCTCAGCGATGTCGGCGGCGGCCGCCCGGGTCTCGGCGCGGTCCATCTCCACGACGTCGGCGGGGACGTCGCCGAGGGAAGCCCAGACGGCGCGTTTGTAGAGGTCGCGGTACTCGATCCGACGGGCCAGATCGGGCGTCGTCGCTCGGAGCGCGACGAGCAGATCGTGATCGGCCATCCGACGGAACTCGGCGACGTCGACCGACGCGTTGGAGCCCTCGTTCCGACCGTCCGATCCGGCGTCCAGCAGTCGCTCGGACGCGCGTTCGAGCATCGCGCCGGCGATTCGGGAGACGTGGTGGCGGTAGACCGTCCCGTTCATCAGCGCTCGTGCGAGCAGCAGCGACTCGGCGGTCTGAACGTTCCCGGCCGCGAGGACGAGCCGCCCGTCGCGGTAGCGGAGTTCCCTGATGAGCCGTCCGACGTCGATCGTTCCATAAGGGACGCCGGTGTGGTGGGCGTCGCGCACGAGGTAGTCCATCCGATCCACGTCGAGTTCGCCCGAGATCAGCTGTCCGAGTTCGTCCTCGCCGCGAACGAGGGCCGCCACCCGGTCGGGATCGAGATTGTGACCGCGCAGGACCGCCGCGGCCTCGGTGTCGTCGAGGAGCCAGCCGATCTCGTCGTGGTGGTCGCCCGTTCGGCGGCGGATGACCTCCTCAGTCTGGTGACCGTAGGGGCCGTGCCCGACGTCGTGGAGGAGGGCGGCCGCGCGGACGTGGCGGGCCCGGTCCCCGCCGATCCCGAGGTGATCGAGCGCGCGTGAGGCCAGGTGATAGACGCCGAGCGAGTGCTCGAAGCGGGTGTGGTTCGCAGAGGGATAGACGAGACGGACGGTCGAGAGCTGCTTGACGTGTCGGAGCCGCTGAACCACGGCGGTGTCAAGCAGGTCCCGCGCGACCGGCCCGAGCGTGATGTAGTCGTGAACGCTGTCCTTGATCGCGTGCATATCCGGAGTCGGTGAGCCGAGTGGAAATAGCTCCGGATCCGACGGGGCGTGCCGCCCGCCGGGAGCCTCCCTGGCCGAGGAGGGAACGTTCAAACGGTCCCCCGCGTAACTGGTGGTATGGTCACGTTCCTCGCAGGGGGGACCGGAACGCCGAAACTCCTCGACGGCGCGGATGAGGTGTTCGACCTCGAGGAGACGACGGTGGTCGCGAACACCGGCGACGACGTCGAACTCGGAGGGCATTTCGTCTGCCCCGACGTCGACACCGTGCTGTTTCACGGCGGTGGCATCCTCGACACCGACACCTGGTGGGGGATCGAGGACGACACGACGGCGACCCACGAGGAACTCTCCCGACTCGCCGCGGCCGCCGGACTGGCTGATGGGCCGCGGTACCTCTCCGAAGAAGCGCAGACCGCAGGCCGCGACATCGCCGCCTGGCGGCGCTTCTCGGGCGTCGCGGAGTTCATGCAGATCGGCGACCGGGACCGTGCGGTGCACGTCACCCGCACGTCGCTGCTGGACGAGGGGCACTCGTTGACGGCGATCACCCGGACGCTCGCGGACGCGTTCGACCTCGAGATCGACCTGCTGCCGATGAGCGACGACCCCGTCGCGACGATGATCCACACCGACGAGGGCGAGATGCACTTCCAGGAGTACTGGGTCCATCGGCGCGCCGACCCGGAGGTCCGGGACGTGGAGTTCCGCGGGGCAGATGCAGCGTCGCCGACGCCGGCGGTGCTGGACGCGCTCTCGGAGCCGGTCGTGATCGGCCCGTCGAATCCGGTGACAAGCCTCGGGCCGATGCTCGCGATGGACGCGTTCGCCGACGCGCTCGCGGCGACGCCGGTCGTCGCCGTCTCGCCGTTCGTCGAACGCGAGGTGTTCTCCGGCCCGGCCGCGGAACTGATGGCGGGTGTCGGCCGTGATCCCTCGACCGCCGGCGTCGCCGCCGCGTACCCCTTCGCGGACGCGTTCGTCCTCGACGAGGCGGACGGGACGGAACTGGACCGGCCGACGGTCCGGACGGACACCCGGATCGACGGCCCGGCGGACGCTGCACGCGTCGCCGGCGCGGTCGAGACCGCACTGGCGGCCGCGGGAGCGACAGACTGGTGAGTCGAATGACGGCGCGGGAGTCCGAACCCAGAGATCGGTCGCCCCTGTTCACGCCGCGGGTGGCGCTCGCGAGTCTCAGCGGGGAGGCCGACGCGGCGTGGGCCCGGGCGGGAAGCGACCACGCGGGCGCGGCCTTCCTCGGCGGGGTCGCGATCGACGAAGCGACCCGCGAGGGAGCCCGCGCGCTCGTCGAGCGCGACCGCGAGGAGTTCCTGCCCGCGGACCCGATCGGGTTCGTCGCCGACGAACTCGACGCGCTCGCGGACGTTCCGATCCGACCCGGCGTGAACGTCCGGAGCACGACGCCCGATCCGGTTCGGGAGGTCGCACAGATCTGTGCGGACCGCGGCGCGATCCTCGAGATCAACGCGCACTGTCGGCAGGCCGAGATCTGCGCCGTCGGCGGCGGCGAAACGCTCCTTCGCGAGACGGATCGGCTCTGTGAGTACGTCGCCGTCGCCGCCGACACGGGGGCACCTGTGAGCGTGAAGGTCCGGACTGAAGTCCCGGGCGTCGACCTCGCCCAGACGGCGCGCCGCGCCGCCGACGCGGGCGCGGACGCGATCCACATCGACGCGATGGACAGCGAGGCCGTCGTCGGCGACGTCGCGGAGGCAGCGCCGGACCTGTTCGTGATCGCCAACAACGAGGTCCGGGACCGCGAGAGCGTCCGCGAGTATCTCGACCTCGGTGCCGACGCGGTGAGTCTCGGGCGGCCGAGCACCGATCCGCGGGTTCGGCGCCGCGTCGGCCGCGCCGTCGACGCGTGGTTCGCCGAGCCGTCGAGGTGAGGCCGGCGTCGTCACCCGACCACGCATCGAAGAGTCCTTGGTCTCGCTCTTCGAGTAGGCGAGTATGAGTGCAGATCAGCGCGACGAGGCCGCACCGGCCGAGGACGCTGGCGACAGCGGCGAGGGGGAAGCCCACGAGAACGCGCTCCAGGACGTGATCGCGGTCGACAGCGACGACAACCGGACCGGACTGGTCAACCGACTCGACGCCCACACGGGCGATGGAATCCGTCACCGGGCGTTCACCTGCCTGGTCTTCGACGGCGAGGGGCGACTCCTCCTGGGCCAGCGAGCGCCGGGCAAGCGCCTGTGGGACACCCACTGGGACGGCACGGTCGCCTCGCATCCCGTCGAAGGACAGTCCCAGATCGACGCGACGAAACAACGGCTCGAGGAGGAACTGGGCATCACGCCCGAGCAGTACAGCGACCTGCGCGTGACGGACAAGTTCGAGTACAAGCGCTACTACGAGAACGCCGGGCTGGAGTGGGAGGTCTGTGCCGTACTGAAGGTCACGCTCGACGACGTCAGCCTCGACCCCGACGAGGACGAGATCGCCGGACTGCTGTGGGTCGATTACGAGCACCTTCACGAGCACCCGAAGTGGTACCGACAACTCCGCCTGTGTCCCTGGTTCGAGATCGCGATGCGGCGCGACTTCGAAGACGAGTAGCGCGCAGACGGAATCCCCTTTTACGCGCGTCGCGTTGGATCGGTCGATGACCGACAACGCAGCCGACTCCACGCCGGAGCCGGAACTCTACGACTCGCTCGACGGGCAGGTCGCGCTGGTGACGGGGGCGAACCGCGGCATCGGCCGGCAGATCGCCGAGAACCTCTCGGATCTCGGCGCGACCGTCTTCGCGGCGACGCGGTCGATACGCCACGAGGTCCCCGACGCGTGGGAGCACCTCCTCGTCGACGTCACCCAGGAGGGCGAAATCTCCGACGCGGCCGACGAGATCTTCCAGGCCGCCGGCCGCCTCGACATCGTCGTCAACAACGCCGGGGTCGGCGAGTTCGACTCGGACATCGTCTCCGAGTCGGTCGACACGATCGACCGGACGCTCGCGACGAACCTCCGTGGGCCGATGCTCGTCTGCAAGCATACCGTGCCGCTCTTGCTGCAGACCGACGGGGGCCGCGTCGTCAACCTCTCCTCGGGGATGGGCGCACTCGGGGAGGGACAGTCAGGCGGCTCCCCGGCCTACCGAGTCTCGAAGACCGGAATCAACGGGCTCACAGCCTACCTCCACGGGGAGTACGGCGAGAAGGGATTACTGGCGAACTCGGTGTGTCCGGGCTGGGTCCGCACCGAGATGGGCGGCGAGGGAGCCGATCGGTCGATCGAACAAGGGGCGGAGACGCCCACGTGGCTCTGTCGGTTCCAGCCGGGGTCGCCGGCGGGACGGTTCTGGCGCGATCAGGAGCCGATCGAGTGGTGACGCCGTCGTCGAGCGCCACAGCAGCAGGGTGGACAACTCTTTGAACCCGGCCACCGTCCGCCCGTGTATGTCGAGTGAGCCAGGACTCGAAGCGGTCCCGGGGGCAATCGCGGACTACGCGGCCGGCGTCGCTGACGCGGCCGGACGGGGGCTGGTCGTGCTCGCAGTGCCGATCCTGCTCGTCGTCGGACTCGTGCTGGCGATCGTCGGTGGAGGAATCGCGCTCCTGTTGCTCGCTGTCGTGGGGCCGGCGATCGTGGTCGCCGTGGCGCTCGAACTTCCGGATCGGATTCGTGCGGCCCTCGACTGAGGCGGCGGAACCGTCCGTGCCGTAGCGCGGAATCGCCACTCGGATCGCCCGGAAATTAAGAGGGCGGCCGCCCCACAGGGGTGTACGACGATGAAGTCACCCGAGGTCGGAACTCTGCTGCCGCCGCTCGTGACGCCGTTCGCCGACGGTGAGATCGACTGGGAGTCGTTCGACGAACTGTTGACCCACGTCGTCGACGGCGGCGTGAGCGGGGTGTTCCCCTGTGGGACCACCGGAGAGTTCGCGAGCCTCACCCGTGACGAACGCCGGAAGCTCGTCGAACACACCGTCGACGTGGTCGGCGACGACGTGTCGGTGATCGCCGGCGGCACCGGGACCAGCGTCGGCGAGGCGATTAATTGGCTGGAGACGCTCGACGATCTGGGCGTCGACGCCGGCGTCGTGACGGCCCCGTACTACCACAACTCGAACGGCGAGGCCGGAGTCCGACGATTCTTCGAGGCGGTCGCCGACGCCAGTCCCCTGCCGTTGTTCCTCTACAATATCCCCGGGTGCGTGGGCGAGCGGATCCCGATCGAGACGGTCGTCGCCGTCGCAGACCACGACGCGGTCTGCGGACTGAAGGACTCCAGCGGGGACTTCACGTACGGCGTCCGGGCGATGCATCGCACGCCGGAGGACTTCCGCCTCCTGCAGGGGTACGATTCGCTGCTGTTGCCGTCGCTTCGGATGGGATTCGACGGCGGCATCAACGCCCTCTCGAACGTGGTACCGGGCGCGTATTCGACTCTGGTGGACGATCCCGCCGGCGCGCGCGCGGAGCGAATCCACCGGGACGTGATCGATCCGCTGTTCGAGTACGCCCTCCACGAGGGGTTCGCCCCCGCGACGAAGGCGCTCCTCGTCGAGCGAGAGGTGCTCTCCGCGAACGACGTACGACCGCCGCTCGTCGCCGACACAGTCAGCGAGGTCGACGCGCTTGCGGCAGCGCAGCACCGATACTGACACGGAGTCGAGCAGGCGCAGATCGGAGCCACATCGGCGCGTGGTGCCGCAGTCTGTCTGTAGCGAGGACCCCGAGATGAACCACACCACCGAGCGGAAACCGGAGAGTTAAACGGCTCCGAGGGCATCACCCCGAGTGCAGTGCGAGGGTGGCCGAGTCTGGAAAAGGCGGCGGACTCAAGATCCGCTCTCGTAGGAGTCCGTGGGTTCAAATCCCTCCCCTCGCATCTCGTGTCCGAACGACAGTGAGGACCGTGTATGGCACGGGGGATTTGAATCAGGGAGCAGTTCCGCTGTGACCGTGGTTCAAATCCCTCCCCTCGCATCTCGTGTCCGAACGACAGTGAGAGGCTGTACGGCACCCGAAATCTGTTCTGCGAGCACCAGTGATCGACAGCGACCGCTACACCATCGTCACGCTGGCAGGCGGGGAGACACCAACGGGTACTCGCAATCGAAGCAAAACAAGAAAGCATATATCACACACACGGAATGCCCACGTGTCCCGACAGGGACGCCGCCGATCCACTGCCAGGTGATCGGCATAGTACCGGGCTCGCATCCCGAGATCACTGCTTTCTGAAAGTGGCCAAGGGCGCCAGCGGTCACGCTGTGAGCCCTCGGGAATTGAACCGTGGCATCGCAGTCAGGATGGCTCTGGAGCGAGTGGCGGTGGCCCGAAGCTTCATGCCCGGACGGCCCGTTCTATGCCCGTGGATCGTACTGAACTGCGTCGGGCCTGGGACGACGTCGCCGAGATGTACGCACGCCGACGCGACCCCGACGGCTCGGATGGGGCGCTGCTCGACGACCTCCTCGACGACCTCCCCGAGGAACCGCGGATCCTCGATATCGGCCCCTGCGACGGGGCGCGAACGCTCGCGAACCTCCCGGAGGGGACGCTCGGTCTGGACATCTCCCGGACGGCATTGGACCTCGCGAGAGAGACGGTTCCCGCCGCCGAGTTGCTGCAGGGGGATATGTCGACGCTCCCCATCGCCGAGGAGAGCGTCGATGCCGTCACGGCCTACCACGCCGTGTTTCACCTCCCCAGAGACGAACAGCCGGCCGTCTACCGCGAGTTCGCGCGTGTCCTTCGGCCCGGCGGCCGACTCCTGATGACGCTGCCGGGTGGCCGCTTCCAGACGGTCCGGCGGGGGTGGATGGGCGGCGAGATGTTCTTCGCCGCTCCCGGGCGCGAACAGACGCTATCGCAGCTACGCGAGGCCGGATTCACCGATCTCCGAACGGAGACCGCGACCGACCCGCTGGGAAGCAGCACGGAGTTCGTCTTCGGCCGGCTGCCGTGATCGCGGGCCGTCAGCCCTGGTCGCCGGCCGCCTCCCGCTCGTCGATCATCCGCGCGGCCAGTTCCGCCCAGTCGTCGCCGAACATCCTCGCGCCGACGATGACCGCCCGTGAGACGTACGAGAGGACGATCCCGACGTAGACCCCCGAGAGGCCGTAGTCGAGCGTCACCGCGAGCAGGAACGAGACGCCGAGCAGGAACACGTACGATCCGACGACGCCGGCCCAGAACGGCGTCCGCGTGTCACCGCTCCCCTTCAGTGCGCCCGAAAAGGGGAAGTAGATGCCGATGAACGCCATCGCGACGGCGAAGGTCCGGTTGAACCCGGTCGCGAATCGAATCGTCGCGGGGTCGTCGGTGAAAATCGTCGACAGCGGGCCGGCCCCCGCGAACAGGAGTGCACCGAGCGCACCGAGCACCGCGAGGCTGAGTCCGCAGATCGCGAACGCCGTGTAGCGCGCATCGTCCGGCCGATCCGATCCCAGCGCTTGCCCGACCAGAATGCTCGAAACCGTTCGAAACGCCCTGAACAGCGGCGCAGCCAGTTGCTGGTAGAGCCGGTTGGCGATGTGGTACGCGGCCGTGGCCTCGGTCCCGAACAGGAGTAGCAGCGAGTTGAACGGAAACCGGGCGATTTCGGTGCTCAGCCCGCCGGCGACGTCCGGAACGGCCACTTCGAGCAACTGACGCGTCAGGAGGAGACCGCGCGGGCGAGCGAACGACAGCGAGACGCGATCACTGGCGATCGTAGCGGTGACGAGTCCGGTTTCGACCGTCCGTCCGACCGCCGTGGCGACGCCGACACCGACGATTCCCAGACGGGGGAGACCGGCGAGGCCGAGGCCGAGCGCGAGAGACAGGAGGATGTTGAGGAGGGTCGCGCTCCCGTTGATGAGCATCGGCGTCCGGGTGTCGCCGGTGCCCTGGAGCGCGCGGGCGCCGACGAAGCCCGCGATCCGCATCGGTGCAGCGACGAGGATGATCGCCAGATACTGTCCACCGAGCCGGGCAACCTCGGACGAAGCGCCGAGGAGTGCGACGAGGTCCTCGCCGAACGCGAGTCCGACGGCGACGAGCGGCAGCCCGGCGAGAAATCCGAGCAGTAGCGCCTGGGTGATAGCGCGGTCGCGGGTGTCCTCGGCACCGCGTCCGGTCTCCTGACTGGAGAGAGCGATCGCGCCGCTCCCGAGTCCCATCCCGATCCGAAGCGGCAGTCGCGAGTAGAGATCTGCGAGCCCGATGGCGGCCACGGCGGCCGGAGAGAAGAACCCGGTCACGAGGATGTCCACCGTTCGCATCAGCGTGTTGAGCGTCTGCTGGACGGCGACGGGCCATCCCAGTGAGACGGTCTGCGCCCAGACCGAACGGAGACGATCGCTGGGAAACACGTACCAGGCGATACACGCTGCGGGACGAATAGGTTACTGTCGGGACGGCGGCACCGACGGAGGGTGGCGGCTACTCCACGAGCGGTTCGCCGGTCATCGTCTCCGGCCGTTCGACGTCCATCAGTTCGAGGATCGTCGGGGCGATGTCGCAGAGCGACCCGCCGCGCTGCATCTGCCTGGCACCGTCGTCGCCCTCGGGCGTGAGATAGATGACCGGCACGGGATTAGTGGTGTGGGCCGTGTGCGGCTCCTCGGGGGTGCCCATATCGTCGGCGTTGCCGTGGTCGGCCGTGATCAGGACGTGGGCGCCGGCGGCTTCGAGCGCGTCGACGAGTCGGCCGAGTTGCGCGTCTACCGTCTCGACGGCCGCGATCGCGGCGTCGAAGTCACCGGTGTGCCCGACCATATCGGGATTGGCGTAGTTGAGCACCATCGCGTCGGGGTCCTCGCGCTCGATCAGGTCGATCGCGGTGTCTGTGACCCCGGCGGCGCTCATCTCGGGCTGTTCGTCGTAGGTCGGCACGTCCGGACTCTCGATGATCCGACGGATCTCGCCGTCGAACGCCACCTCTCGACCGCCGTTGAGGAAGTAGGTCACGTGGGCGTACTTCTCGGACTCCGCGAGTCGGAGTTGCGTCTTGTCGGCCGCCGCGAGCGTCGCCCCGAGCGTCTCTTTCGGCTCCTCCGGGGGGAACGCGACGGGGAGGTCGAACGTCTCGTCGTACGCCGTCATCGTGACCAGCCGAACGTCGGGCGGGTCGGTCTCGAACGGCCACGCTGGCTCGATGTCCGCGAGCAGCCGAACGAGTTGGCGCGCGCGGTCCGGCCGGAAGTTGAAGAAGATCACTGCGTCGCCGTCTTCGAGGGCGGGGCCGCCGGTCACGGCCGTCGGCTCGACGAACTCGTCGGTGTCGCCGCGGTCGTAGGACTGCCGCACCGCGTCGACGCCGGTCGTGGCTTCGTGGTCGGCCTCGCGCTTCACGATGGCGTCGTAGGCGCGCTTCGTTCGCTCCCAGTTCTGATCGCGATCCATCGCGTAGTACCGGCCGGAGACGGTGGCGACGTCGCCGGTGCCGTGGTCGTCGACGACGGCTTCCAGCGTCGCGAGGTAGTCCTCACCCCCGTAGGGGTCGGTGTCGCGGCCGTCGGTGAACGCGTGAGTGACGGCCTCGACGCCGCGCTCGGCGGCGATTTCGATCAGCGCGTGGAGGTGGCCCTGTTCGGAGTGAACGCCGCCGTCGCTCAGGAGTCCCAGACAGTGGACGCGCCCGCCGGTCTCCTCGACGTGGTCGAACGCCGACGCGATTGCGTCGTTGGTCGCGAAGGTTCCCTCGGCGATCGAGTCCTCGATCCGGGTGTACGCCTGCTTGACGACGCGGCCCGCGCCGATGTTGAGGTGACCGACCTCGCTGTTGCCCATCTGTCCCTCCGGGAGTCCGACCCGACGCCCGGAGACGTCGAGCGTGCCGTAGGCACCGGCGTCGGCGAACCGATCGAAGTTCGGCGTCGACGCCGCTTTCACCGCGTCGCGTCGGGAGTGGTCCCCGAGCCCCCAGCCGTCGAGGATGACTAGCGCTGCCTGCATACCGAACGGGACGCGAGGCAGGGTGGAATAGGCTTCGTTTCTGGCCCTTCCTCCAACCACGTCGACGCCGAACGCGACACCTTCTTTCGGTTGCCCACCGTCGGTCGAGCCGATGAGCGAGGCGGCCGAGCGCGACAGCCGACTGCGGCGACCGATCCCCGAGCGGTGGGTGCAGTACTACCTCGGGAACCCGGCGAGCCTGGGCTGGCTACTCGTCGTCGACGGCGCAGCGTTCCTCGTCGGTGTGAGTTTCTACGTCCACTCCGATCCGTCGCTTGCAGACCTGAGTTCGCTGCTGTATCCTCTCTTCGGCGACTCCCCGACTGCCCTCGCGCTGGCGGCGCTGTCGGTCGCGACGCTTCTGCCGCGGCTCGGCGAGCGCGTGACTGACGCGCCCTCGAATCGCCTGCTCGAACTACTCCACACGTTCGCGTTCGTCTGGCTCGTGAAGTACGGGCTCTGGACCGGGATCGCGCTGAACCTCCGTCCCGACCTGTACGTCGGTTTCACGCCCGCGCTGCTGTGGGAGTACTGGGGTATCCTCCTCACCCACCTGTTCTTCCTGTTGCAGGCGGTGCTGATTCCCTACTACGCGAAGACGTCCCGCAGCGCGCTTCTGGCGGCGCTCGCTGCGCTCCTGCTCAACGACGTCTTCGACTACGGCTTCGGTCTCTACCCACCACTGAGATACGAGGCCGGCCCGGTGTTGGCCGCGATCACGGTCGGACTCTCGTTCGCGGTCGTCGCCTACGCCGCGTGGGTCTTCGATCGGGCCGAACGGGGCAACGACGTCGATCGGAATTGATTCAACGGGAGGCCCGCACAGCGGCTCTGGTCGGCGGTGAGTTCGCAGGAACTTCGATCATCGACGCGAACCGACGGCGAGGTTTTATATACGAAGCCGCGGCCAAGCTCTCCGTGCGCTACTGACGGCCCACGTCGCCTCGCGGTTGTTCGGCACGCCGGCGTGGGGGATAGCCGTCGCGGATCGACGCCGTCGGGTGATCGGTCCCGGCACTCGTGCCGACTGTTCGCAATCCAAGGCGTCGGGTTCGCCGGCAAATGCGTCAACGTCTTACGGGTCGGTGATTTACCTCTCGTTATGGACTCTGCGGTACTCCTCGATCTCCTCGGCAACGAGAACCGCCGGCGCATCCTCCGGCTGCTCTCGCACAAACCGTGTTACGTCACCGAGATCAGCGAGTACCTCGGAGTGAGCCCGAAGGCCGTCATCGACCATCTGCGCCGACTGGAGGAGGCCGGGCTCGTCGAGAGCCGGACGGACGAAAAGCGCCGCAAGTACTTCCACATCGCCCGGAACCTCCGACTCGAAGTGAGCGTCTCGCCGTACCGGTTCGGCGCGAAGAGCGCCTACCCAGCGAGTCGGAGCCTCGATATGCGCGGGCGGTGCCAGCACATCTCCGTCGACTGGCCGAGCGAATCGGCCGAGGAAACGGCGCGAGATGTTGCAGAGAGTGACGCCGACACGAGCCAGCGCGGCGATGCTGGGGCCGAGAGCACCCGCGAACCGGGGTCGCGCGCGGACGATGTAGAGGGGCCAGCACCGGCCGATGCGGAAGGGGCGGCACCGGCCGATGCGGAGAATCCGGCACCCAACGAATCCGAAGATTCCGCACCGAGACCCGACGGCGATCGTGCACAGCGTTCGGCCGGCGACCGATCGGACGACGTCGCCTCTCTGGCCCGCCAGTACGCCTACCTCGACGACGTCGAGAGCGAACTCTCCCTGGCACAGCGGTGGGTACACGGCCGCGTGACCGACGTACTCGACGAACTCAGCGAGCGACTCGGGTCCGAGGTCGACAGCCGGTTCCACGCCGAGGTGCTGGCGGCGTTGGCTCGGGACGCGCGAACCGTCACCGACATCGCCCGGAGCCTCAACACCGAGCACGAGCGGGTCAAGCGCGCGCTCGAACTGCTCGACGACCGCGGGCTAGTCACGCACGACGGCACCGAGTGGCGGATCGTGTAACCTACACGTCGCGCGTCAGCCCGCTGCGAAGGTCGCGACCGAAGTAGTGTCCCAGCAGCGACGCGACCAGCCCGCCACCGACCCCGACGCCGGCGATGGCGAGGCCGAAGTCCGAGAGCACAGACACTGCGACAGGCGCGAAAACGCTCGTGAGCGTGCCGAGGACGAACGCGACGCCGGCGGCCACCGCGCCCGCGAGACCGACTTCGAGGTACCGTCGGCGCGAGCCGACGAGCCCGATCGCGAAGGCGACGGCGAAGAGGCCCAGGAACCGGCCGATCGATCCCACGATCGGGATCGACCCGCCGACGACGACGCCGCCGATCGAGAGGGCCAACACGAGGAGGAACGAGCGCACGGAAACCGTCGGTCCATCGGGAAGTCGCCCGCGCAGCCGACCACCGCTGTCGGCGGTGCCTGCCGTCGCGTCGGTCGCGGGATCTGCGCGCGTGCCGCTCGC
The DNA here is from genome assembly GCF_900107195.1 of Halobellus clavatus. Classification (GTDB taxonomy): domain Archaea; phylum Halobacteriota; class Halobacteria; order Halobacteriales; family Haloferacaceae; genus Haloquadratum; species Haloquadratum clavatum. The sequence goes on along the minus strand of NZ_FNPB01000005.1, from coordinate 100,056 downwards.
CTCCCCCTCCTCGTCGAGCAGCGAGGCCACGTCGACGTCGGTATCGACGTCGAGGTCGGATTCCGGTTCGCGTTCGTCAGAGCGCTGCATACGGGGGGAAGGGACTGCTCCGCCCTGACTCTTGCCCCGCGGCGGTCGCGCCGGCAGCGATCCGGCCGTGCGCACGAACGAATGGATTGAAGTCCGCGCCCCCGATAGCAGAGCGTATGAACCCCGGAGACCGCGTCCGCGTCGAACGCGCGGATGTCACGAACGAGGGCATCCTGATGCCCTCCTCGACCCCGGACCACCTCGTCGTGAAACTCGATGGCGGCTACAACGTCGGGATCGACCGCACGGACGCTGCCGTAGAAGTCCTCGAATCCGACGTCTACGACGTCGGATCGGCGGACACCGAGTCCCAGTCGGAGATCTCCTTCGACGACGATCTCCCCACGATCTCGCTGATCTCAACCGGTGGCACGATCGCGTCGACGGTCGACTACCGAACCGGCGCCGTCACGGCCCAGTTCGACGCCGAGGACGTCCTCCGCGCGGTCCCGGATCTCGCCGGGCGGGCGAACTACCGCGGGCGCGTCGTCACCAACATCCTCTCGGAGAATATGACGCCCGACGTCTGGCAGGAACTGGCCGAGGCTGTCGCCGAGGAGATCCGCGCCGGTGCCGACGGCGTCGTCGTAATGCACGGCACCGACACGATGCAGTTCTCCGCCTCTGCCCTGTCGTACATGCTCGACACGCCGGTCCCGATCGTCTTCACGGGCAGCCAGCGTTCCGCGGATCGCCCCTCCTCGGACAACGTGATGAACGCCGTCTGCGCCGTCGAGGCCGCGAAATCCGACGCCGCGGAGGTACTGGTCTGTATGCACGCCTCGACGTCCGACGACGAGTGCGCGCTCCACCGCGGGACGCGCGTCCGCAAGAACCACACCTCCCGCCGCGATGCCTTCGAAACCGTCGGGGCGGCACCGCTGGGCCGGGTCGACTACGACGCCGAGGTCGTGGAGTTCCGGCGGGAGTACACCGAACGCGGCGCGGTCGACCTGACGGTTCAGACGGCGCTCGACGGGGACGTCGACCTCCTGAAGTTCACACCGGGAATGGACGTCGATCGATACGCGGCGATGCTCGAGGATGCGGCCCTCGACGGCCTCGTCGTCGAGGGGACGGGCCTCGGTCACGTCCACACGGACCTGATCCCAGTCCTCGAATCGCTCGTCGAGGACGGCGTCGTCGTTGCGATGACGAGCCAGTGCCTCGAAGGGCGGGTGTGCGACCGCGTCTACGACACGGGTCGGGACCTCCTCGACGCCGGCGTCGTCGAAGCCGGCGACACCCTCCCCGGGACGGCGAAGGTGAAACTGATGTGGGCGCTGGCGAACCACGACGATCCCGAGAGTGCAATGGTACGGTCCCTCGCTGGCGAACTCCAGCAGCGGTCAGTCCCGTGGACGTAGGGGCCGTTCGACTCCCGACAGGGCCGCAGAACCGAGTGACGACCGCCACCGGACGCCTTCCGCACAATGACTGAACACGACACCAGCGACCGTTCGATCCGGCGCACAGACGGTGGCCAACCCACGTTCGATTGCGACGTCTGTGGCCGGCGCTTCCACACCGAGGACCTCCTCGTGTTACACCGGGGCGTCAGACACCCAGGCGACATCGACGCGAGCGAACAGGAGGCCTACCGCGAGGCCTACGCGGCCGAAGAGCGCGCCATCCGCTCGTTCCGACTCCGCGCGGTCGGCATCCTGGTGCTGCTGTACTTCGGCTTCCTCTTCCTCTACGTGATCTATGCGTCGTGAAGCGACCGAGCGGTCCGACGAGAAGTCGTCTTCGGGACGCGGCCGGAAACGTCGAACGCTGGTCGCCGCGGCCGCTGCGGCGGTGCTCGGGATCGCGCTCCTGGCTCGCGGCGTCGCCGCCAGCAACGCCGCTGTCGGTCTCTCGGAAGCCTCCCGCGACGCGCTCGCGATTCCGCGCTGGCTCTACGTCGCCACCGGTGGGGCTGCGGTCGGCGCGTCGGCTCTGCTGGCGGGGTTCGTTACCGATCGCGGCTTCGTGCGGCGGATTCACGACTGGCGCGACGACGTCCTCTCGAGCGAACCACTCGGACGAGGCGGACGGATCGCGCTGGGAGTCGTGGGTCTCGTCGCGCTCGCACTGGTACTGTATCGGGGGATCGTCGGCCCGCAGCTCGCGACCATCAACTTCGCGGTAGTCGTGGTCTTCGCCGGCGGCCGCGCGGGCCTCACGATGGCTACGTACGCGGTCGGGAACGCGTGGCCGGCGCTGAACCCCTTCCGAACGCTGACCGGCCCGCTCCCGACGGGCCTGGTCGAGTACCCCGACCGGCTCGGCCGGTGGCCGGCCGTCGCCGGCCTCTTGCTGCTCATCTGGCTCGAAACGACCACGCCCGTCACGACCGATCCGCGACTCCTCGGCGTCGCCGTCGCGGGCTACGGGGTCGTGACCGTCGCGGGCGCGCTCCTCGTCGGGCGGGACGCCTGGTTCCGCAACGGGGACCCCGTGTCGGTGTTCCTGCGGTTCTACGGGCGCGTCGCCCCGTTCCGGTGGACCGATGGACGGCTTCGCGCGTCGATCCCGGCGATGCGACTCGTCAGCGGCCCCGCGGAGTTGGCCGACCAGCGAGCGGATGCCGGCGAGAGCCACGCCGCCGGCGATGGAGACACCGACGGTCGACTCGTCACCGGCCTCGACGACGTGGCGTTCGCCGTCGCGCTGGTCTGGGAACTCACCTTCAGCGGCTTCGTCACGACCGAACAGGGTGCGGCCGCGATCCGGACGGTCGCCGGTATCGGCCTCCCGCCGCTGCTCGTCTACGGCCTGCTGTTCCTCGGTGGGTTCGGGGTCTTCTACGGAGCGTTCCGACTCGCTGCACGGGTCGCCGTCTCCCGGATCCTGACGGCGCGCCCGCCGCGGGAACTGACCGTCGCCTTCGCCCCGTCGCTGGTCGCGATCGCCGCCGGCTATCACCTCGCGCATTATTTCGCGTTCTTCCTCTCGCTCGCGCCCTCCCTGGCCGACGTTCTCGCGTCGCCGCTGTCAGCCCCGACGAATCCGGTCGTTTTGACCCTCCCCGGGTGGGTGTCGGCGCTGAACATCGCCTTCGTCCTCGTCGGGCACCTCGTCGCGATCTGGGTCGCTCACTCCACGGCGTATCGGCTCTTCCCGAGTCGGCTCCAGGCGATCCGGAGTCAGTACCCCTTCGTGTTCGTGATGGTCGGGTACACCGCGGTAAGTCTGTGGCTCATCTCGCTCCCGACGACGACACCGGCGTTCCTCGGCTGAGCGACGACGACACCGGCGTTCCTCGGCTGAGCGACGGGACACCCGCATCTCTCGGCTGAGCGACGGGACGCCTGCGTTCCCCGGCTAAGCGATGGGATGCTCCCGTTCTCGGGACGAACGTGGAGACGCTCTCGTGCGCAAAGCACTTGCCCGCTGACGCACTCCCAGCGAGGGGATGCTGCTAGCCGGAACCGTCGTCGCCGATCCGACCACCGTGTACGAGGATGGGGCCGTCGTCGTCGCAGACGATCGTATCGCGGCCGTCGGAGAGCGCTCCGAGGTGGCGGACACCTACCCCGACCACCCGGTTCGGGAGTTCGACCTCCTCGCGCCCGGACTGGTCGGCGGACACGTCCACTCCGTGCAGAGTCTCGGCCGCGGAATCGCCGACGACACCGCCCTGCTCGAGTGGCTCTTCGACCACGTGTTGCCGATGGAAGCCTCGCTCGACGAACGCGAGATGCGGATCGCGGCCGAACTCGGCTACCTGGAGTTACTGGAGAGCGGGACGACGACCGCGATCGATCACCTCTCGGTCGATCACGCGGACGCCGCGTTCGAGGCGGCGATCGACCTCGGAATTCGCGGCCGGATGGGCAAGGTCCTGATGGACAAGCGCGCACCCGAGGGACTCGAAGAGGACACCGACGCGGCACTGGAGGAGACCGAGCGCCTCCTCCAGACGTACCACGGCGCAGCCGACGAGCGGATTCGGTACGCCGTGACGCCGCGCTTCGCAGTGAGTTGTACCGAGGCGTGTCTGCGAGGCGCGCGGGACATCGCGGACCGATACGAGGGCGTCCGGATCCACACCCACGCCAGCGAGAACACCGACGAGATCGAGACCGTCCGAGAGGACACTGGGATGCGGAACATCGCGTGGCTCGACGAGGTTGGGCTGACCGGCGAGGACGTCGTGTTGGCTCACTGCGTCCACACGACCGAGCGCGAGCGCGAGATCCTCGCGACGACCGGGACCCACGTCACGTACTGTCCGTCGTCGAATATGAAGCTCGCCTCCGGGATCGCGCCAATCGTCGACTACCTCGATCGCGGCATCACCGTCGCGCTCGGCAACGACGGGCCGCCCTGCAACAACACGTTGGATCAGTTCACCGAGATGCGACAGGCGAGCCTCCTCCAGAAGGTCGAGCGCCTCGATCCGGAGGTGACGCCTGCGCGGGCCGTCTTCGAGATGGCGACACTCGGTGGCGCCCGGGCCGCCGGCTTCGAGGAGGTCGGCGCACTCCGCGAGGGCTGGCGGGCGGACGTCATCGCACTCGACACCGATCTCACCCGGGCGACGCCGCTTCCCGACCCGCTCTCGCATCTGGTCTTTTCGGCCCACGGCGACGACGTGACGTTCACGATGGTCGACGGGACGGTCGTCTACGACGAGGCTTTCGGCGGCCTCCAGACCGGCGACGGGGACCGGATCCGTCGCCGGGCACGGGAGGTCGCTGCCGAACTCCACGAGTGAGGGCGACTCGAAGCGTCAACGTACCCGACTGAAACCGTCAACGTACCCAACTGAACCGGTACCTCACTTGGGTTCGTACGTGACTCGATAGTCCCCGTCGGTGCGCGTGAATTCGTCGACGACCCGGAACTGGATCGCCCGCTCCTGACGGGTCCGGACGGGAAAGTCGTAGTTCGCGGCCTCGTACGCGAACTCGTCACCGGCCGCCTGACGCTGTTCGACGAACGCCCGGTGGGCATCGAGACGGTCGGTGACGACCCGTTCGGTACGCGCTGGGACGTCGTCGACGCGGCCGTCCAGGTCTGCGAGGATCGCCGGATCGAGTTCGTAGCCGACGGAGTTGCGGCCGGCGACCATCGCCGCGAGCGTCGTCGTTCCGATCCCGAGGAACGGATCGAGGACGGTATCGCCGTACAGCGAGTACATACAGATCAAGCGGTAGGGGATCTCGAACGGATACGCCGCCGACTGGTCGCGGTTCAGTGAATCCCCCTCCCCGTCCGGCGAGGCGGCGCGTGCGTCGGATCCGGAGCCGTCACGATCCCCGTGGAGACGGTCCTGTCGCGTCCCCCGAACGCCCGTCCAGATGTCCGAGAACCAGCAGTTGCGCTCTTCCCAGAAGTACGCCGACTCGTAGCGGCGGGACGCGCCCGGTTCGAAGGACCGGGAGTCCTCGCCGTTGCGAAAGAGGAGCACGTACTCGTGTTCGAGGGTCACGTACGCGTTCGGGGGCACCATTCCACTCCCCATAAACTTCGCCGCGCCATTCGCCGGCTTCCGCCAGAGGACGTCCGGCAGTGGATCGAACCCGAGCGACACGAACGCCTCGGTGACGCGGGCGTGGTTCGGATACACGCGGAACCGGTCGTCGATGGTTCGTGTGGCGTCCCCGACGACGACGGCGGCGATGCCACCCGAGCAAAGCACCCGCGACACCTCCCGCCAGACCGAGTCGAGTACCCCGTGCATCGCCTCGAACGCCGCGTCGCCGTCACCGGATTCGAGGGCGGCCGCGCTGGCCTCGGACTGCGCGGCGAACTGTTCGTCCCACAGCTCGATCATCGGATACGGCGGCGAGGTGACGACGAGGTCGACGGCGTCGTCCTCGATGGCCGTCATCGCGCTCGCATCGCCCGCGTAGGTCCGATGCCGAGTCTCCACGGGTGTTCTATAGACGCGTTGCCACTTAAGCTACGGCCGGCGACAGCGGTCAGTCCTCGCCACCCTGCGTCGGGAGGGTCCGGCGCTCAGACACATAATAGAGACCGACGATGAACCCGGCCGCGGGGACGATGATACCGAGGCCGTACGTGGCGGGGTTTTCGACCCCGAGGCGTCTGGCGTCGAGATACACGAGCGCGCCCATCGGGTACTGGACCAGCAGGGCGGCGATGAACGGGGCGGGAAGCTCTTGGACCATTGCGTCTACCTCTGTCTTGAGAAGCATAGTCCTGGGTGTCAGAGACGGAGGGGTTGTGGAGGACCGCGCTGTCGCTCGGTGAGTTATACTGAAAGGAGTGCTCGGTCAGGGATTTGAACCACGGTCGCAGCGAGACTGCTCCCTGATTCAAATCCCTTCACTGCGCGCTCTTCTTCGTCGTGACCTCCTCAGAAGAGTGCTCGGTCAGGGATTTGAACCCTGGTCCTCGGCTCGAAAGGCCAAGATGATTGGCCGGACTACACCAACCGAGCCTGCATCAGTAACTGGCGGGCAGAATCGTTTAAACATTCCGTTACAGAGGCGGTACGCCACCGCGTCGCGTACGCCACCGCCCGGCTCCGACATCGACCCGTCGTCGACCAGATCGCGCCGTCACCGGACCACGGTCACCGGCACCGGCGAGCGGTTGAACACCGTCTTCGCGACGTTGCCAACCACGAGTCGCTCAGCGATCGTCCCGCCGTGGCTCCCGAGGACGACGGTATCGTACTCGTCGGCTCGGTTGATGATTTCACGGGCGGGATGTCCGAGTCCGACGACGGTATCGATCGATCGACCACGCGCATCAGCGATTTCCTGAGCGCGCTCGAGGACCGGAGCAGCGAGCTCTGCTGCTTTCGCCCGCGGATCGTCGGCCATCGCCACCGCCGTCGCCTCCCCCATCAGTTGCGACGGCTCGCCGACCACGGTCAGGACCGTGACGTCCGCGTCGCCGTGCACGTCGAGTGCGTATTCCAGCGCGTTCTCGGCCATCTCTGAGTCGTCCATCGGAACCAAGAGGCGTGACACCATATCCCACTGCTCGGGCGGCACCCACTAAGCTACTTGCCCTCGAACTCCGGCTCGTGATCGCCCATAAACGCCGTCATTCCCGTCATCAGATCCTCGGTGTCGAAGAGTAGCCCGAAGGACTGCGCCTCGACGTCGAGCCCGGCGTCCACGTCGTCCCATCCACGGTGCATCGCGCGCTTGGTGTATCGCTGTGCGATCGGCGGTCCCGACGCGAGGTCGCGCGCCAACTCGAATGCGCGGTCCTCGAACTCGGCGTTCGGCACGACGTCGGTAAGGAACCCGTACTCCCGCATCGTCTCGGGGAGAAACCGGTCGGCGGTGAAGATGATCTCCTTGGCGCGGCCCATCCCAACGATCCGTGGCAGCCGGACCGTTCCGCCCCAACCGGGCAGCAGGCCGAGGTCGTGTTCCGGCTGTCCGAACTCTGAGCGCTCGGAGGCGATCCGCAGGTCTGCACCCATCGCGAGTTCCATCCCGCCGCCGAGACAGTAGCCGTCGATCCCGGCGACGACCGGCAGGTCGACGCGCTCGAGTCCTGCCACTACCTCCTGGCCGCGCCGGGAGATGTCGGCCGCGGCGTTGGCGTCGCCGACGCCGCCGGCCATCGACTGGATGTCCGCCCCGGCCGAGAAGGCCCTGTCGCCCGCCCCCGTGACGAGGATCGCTCGTATCGCATCGTCGGCTTCGAGCCGCGAGACGGCGTCGTCGAGTTCGTCGAGCAGTTCCGTCGTGATCGTGTTCATCCGGTGCGGACGGTCAAGTTTGATGTGCCCGACCGAGTCGCGGATCTCGACCGTGAGAGTCTCGTACTCGGACGCGTCGGCGACGTCATCGCCGTCACCCTCGTGGAACCGTCCGTCTGAAGCAGCGAGTTCACGGAGGAACGGGACCGGCTCGTAGCGCGCTGCGCCGGTCGCTTCGTGTCGTGTTTCCAGTACGTCGAGGAGGTGTGCGACATCGGCCTCGTCGATCATCTTCGCGGGACCGTCCGACCACCGGCCCCCGAGTTTGACCGCGGTGTCGATGGCGTCGGGATCGGCGACGTCCTCGCCGACGAGTCCGGCCACTTCGTTCGCGAGGACCGCCAGCAGTCGGTCGGCGACGTCGTCGCGGATCCGGTCGGAGGGTACCTGTGCGCCCTCGCCGTCCTCGTAGTCGTAGAAGCCCTCGCCGGTCTTCTGTCCGAGCGCGTCGGCCTCCACTTTCGATTCGAGCAACGGACAGGGACGGTACCGATCGCCCAGTGCCTCGTGCATATAGTCGAGAACGTGGTACCCGACGTCGATGCCGACCTGATCTGCGAGTTCGAACGCGCCCATCGGGAGCCCGAGCCCGTACTTCGCGGTCGAATCGACTTCCGCAATCGTCGCCTCGTCGGTGTGAACGAGCCACGCCGCCTCGTTCATCAGCGGGACCAAGACGCGGTTGACGATGAATCCGGGGCTGTCTTTGCGGACTCGAACGGGGGTCTTGTCCATCGCGACGGCGAGATCCGAAATCAGCGCCGCAGTCGCCTCGGTCGTCTCCGCGCCGGAGATGACTTCCACCAGATCCATCCGGACGGGCGGATTGAAGAAGTGCATCCCACAGAACCGCTCGGGGCGGTCGGTGACGCTGCTCAATTCCGTGATCGAGAGGCTCGACGTGTTCGTCGCGAACACCGCGTCTTCGGGTGCGACGGCCTCGAGATCCTGATAGACGTCCTTCTTGATCGCCATCTTCTCGGGGACGGCTTCGATCACGACTTCGGCGTCGTCGACGGCATCCTCAAGGTCGACGTGGGTCGAGACCCGGTCGAGCGTCGTCGACGCGTCGTCGGGTTCGAGTTGCCCTTGCTCGACGAGTTTGTCGAGTGACCACTCGATCTGTTCGTAGCCGTCTTCGACGAACGCTCTCTCGATATCTCGGAGCCGGACATCGAATCCCGCGAGGGCAGCCACCTCGGCGATCCCGTGACCCATACTTCCCGCGCCGAGAACCGTGATCGTGTTGACGTCGTCGATATCCATACGTCGTCGTGGGCGGCGCGGCGTTTCAACGTTTCTTTGACTCGAATAAGAAACTAGAGAGGCGTTTATTCGTCCACGCGCGTCAGTCGACAGCGTGCCAGAGGTACCGACTCGCGTAACTCCGATACGGTCGCCATCGCTCGGCGTGCCCGATCATCCCTTCGCGATCGTCGTTCTCGAACCCGTAGAGCGTCGCCATCCCGGCCCGGATCCCCAGGTCCTCGACCGGGAAGACGTCGGGACGGCCGAGGACAAAAATGAGGTACATCTTCGCGGTCCAAGTCCCGACGCCGCGGATCTCAGTCAGCGTCGCGATGACCTCCTCGTCGGCCACTCCGGCGAGGCCCTCCCGGGAGAGGTCCCGTTCACGGAATGCTTCCGCGACGTTGCGGACGTAGTCGATCTTCTGCCGTGAGAGCCCGACGTCGCGGAGCGTCGACTCCTCGGTCGCGAGGATCTCCTCCGGCGTCACGTCGACGCGGTCGAAGAGCCGTTCGCGGATCGCCGCGGCTGATTCCGTCGAGAGCTGTTGATTAACGATCGCGACGACGAAGCGCGCGAACTCGTCGTCGGCCGCGCCGATGGGAAGCTCACCGTGCTCCTCGACCAGCGGCCCGAGCTTCGGATCGGTGCGTACCGGGTCCATCGCACGGAGGTGAGAGCGCAGGATGCAAAGAACCCCCGCACCCGACCGTATATCAGTCCTCCGAGCGAACGGACCGTATGGGCGACTCGGACGATCCGTCGGACGCGAGTGCGGCGGTCGCCATCGAACGCCCCGACGTCGACGAGGTCGAGACCCTGGTGGAGCTGTGGGTCGCGCTCGCGGCCGGCCAGCGGGCGTTCGGCTCACACGTCGAGGCCGAGGCCAACCGAGCCCACGTTCGGGACACGCTGGCACGACACGCCGTGACTGGCGGTGTCAAGATCGCGCGGGTCGATGGATCGATCGTCGGATTCGTCACGTTCGGCCCTGAACGCGGCGGATACGATCAGAATGCGACGCGCGGCGTGGTCCGGAACCTCTACGTTCGCCCGGCGTACAGGGGTCTGGGGATCGGAGGCCGGTTGCTCGACGCTGCGGAGGCCGCGCTCAGCGACTCCGGCGTGGCCGTCGTCGCGCTGGAGACGATGGCGGAGAACGCCCGGGCCCGAGCATTTTATCGGGAGCGGGGATACGAACCCCACCGAGTGGAGTTCGAGAAATCGGTCGTGGACGGCGAATCGTCCGATGAAGCCGACAGCAAGGCCGACGACGGTGGCAAGTCGACCGACGACGGCGACAAGTCGACTAACGGCGGTGGCAACACGACCGGCAACAACGGCACGGCGACTGACGACAGCGACAAGACGACCGGCGACGGCAACACCAGCAGTGCGGACACCAAACCGGTCGAGGACGGGCTCGCAACCGCCGGCGAAGACGGCGCGGACGACCACAAGTGAGTGCCTGTGGCGGCACCGATCGGGAGACGACGCTCGGCGAAAACGACACACACTCAAAGGAGGACTGAATACGTCGATTCGCGCCAGGGGAGCATGGGCGGTTCATGCACTCGACTTGTAATCGAGACTTCGTGGGTTCAAATCCCACCCCTGGCTCTCTCACCGGATCCGATGTCGGACCGCAGCACTGTAGCACGGCGCCGAACACTCAGACCAAACAGCCAGGCGGTCAGCGAGTCACACCGATGACGGGACGACTGGTCGTCGTCGCCGGCCTGCCCGGCGTCGGCAAGACCACCGTCTCCCGGGAGATCGCCGAGCGCCTCGACGGCCGACTCGTCCGGACCGACGTGGTTCGCCGGGACTGTTTTTCCGACCCGCAGTACACCGCTGCGGAGCGTGCCACAGTCTACGAGGAGTTGTTCGACCGTGGCCGCGAGATTGTCGCCCAGGGCGACGTCGCGGTCCTCGACGGAACGTTTCGGAAGCGGACGGATCGGGAGCGCGCGGCCGCTGTAGCCGACGCGGAGGACGTCCCCCTCGACGTCGTCGCCGTCGAGTGTACGGAGGCCGTCGTCAGAGAACGGATCCAGAAGCGGGAGGACGACGAGAGCGACGCGGACTTCGAGATCCACCGCCGCTTCCGCGAGCGGTACGAACCGATCGAGAGGGAACATATCACGATCGATAACTCCGGCGACCTCGACTCGATGCAGACACAGCTCGACGACGTATTCTGAGCAGATCGACCGCAGCTTCGAGATCCGAAGCAGCGGGGGCGAACCGGAGGGAACGTGCGTCAGCGGGATGCCCGGTGAGGGCCACCGTGGGGGTGTGGGGAGGGGAAGGTGCGGGTGAACGGACCGGAGGTGTGCGTCGGCGGGGAACCGATTCGGGGGCGGCCCAACCGGGGCACTCACTGCTACGAGGGAAAGGCACCTAAAAGCGACTTAGTCTCAAAGAGCCGTTTGACTTATCGGCTCACTGGCTCCGATTCGCCGGGAGAAGAATCAACGCGCCCGGAATCGAGAGCGTCAGCAATTGCAGAGGATTGTCCCGGATGTCGAATTCGGGATCCATCGGTTGCGTCTGTACGTCGGTGATGTGGAGCGACGAGTAGTAGACGATGACGTGGGTCAGCACGTAGCCGATGATGAACGGCACCTCGAGCGGATAGGAGACTCCCACGTTGGTGAGCAAATCGAAGACCACAGCCACGGCCGACGTGACCGCAAGCAGATCGCCCAGGTGGAGTGTAATTCCCGTAAACGCCGTGACCGCGGTGTCGATTCTCGACGAGGTGGTCGGCGTGTAGAGAAACGCGGTCAGGACACTGGTGGCGATGAGCCCCATCCCAACGAAGAACCCGACGATCGGGTACGCGTACTCCATTACGTGAGGGATGCGCACCGACGAATATAATCCTATCCCCCGGATATCAAATTCGAATATTGGTGTCCTCCCGAGGTAGAGCGCCGACCGAAGCGCAGGTCAGTGATCAGGTCTCGTCGTCACGCTCGCTGTTACTGTTGCCCTTATCGTTACGGCCTGGCGCGTCGCCAGCGTTGTCCGAGCCACCGTTTGCAGCCCCCTGTCCGCTGTTACCGTTTCCCGAATCGCGCTCTCCGGTGGATCCCGTATCACTGTCGTCGTTGTCAGATGATTCGCTTTCAGCGGTGGTGGTATCGTCCGCAGGTGAGCCCTGTCCGTTCCCGCGACGATCCTTCGTCTCGTTGCCCACACCGTCGTCACGACCCGGGGCGTCCTCACTGTTTCCCGGGGCATCCTCTCCGCGGTTCGACTCGTCGCTACGCCCGGGCGCGTCGTCCGCTTCGGCTGGCCTCTCGCCCAGACCACGCCCGGGGTTGTCACCGGCGATACCGCGGGCGATTTCGGCCGTCTCGGGGCCGGAGAGGTTCTGCGCGTCCTCTCGGAGTCGTTGGATGTTCGAGTCGTTGATCCCGTGTCGCTCCCGGACCGGCTCGGGGAGCGACGCCGCGGTCTCGTTGGCCTGTTCGACACGCCGCTCCAGGGAGTTGATCTCGGCGGTCAGCTGCGCAGTCTGCGCTCGGTATCGGCCCTGCGAGATGGTACCGTTCTCGCGGGCGGCTTCGAGTGCTGAAAGCCGCTCACGGAGCTCGCTAATGCGGTCACGGCTATCGTTCAGCGATCCGGCGACGACGGCCGCCTTGGATTCGTTGCTGGCCGCAGCGGCGATCTGCTGACCGAAGCTCCGGGATTCGACTTCGGAGTCGATCTCCGCCCGCTGGACACCGACCACGCCGGCCAGCTGGGCACCCGGATTAGTCCCCGTCTCGTTGTCAGACCCGTTTGCGGTGTCGTTTTCCGGAGTCGCGGTCGGGGTCTCCGTCTCTGTACCCGTCGCGTTCGTCGCCGTCGTCTGTGAGACGGCTCCGCCGTCCTGGATCTGCCCGAACGCCGGCGCTCCGGGCGCCGCTCCAGCCGTCGCAGCGACTCCGATCGGCGCGGCTGCCACGACGACCACGGCAACGAAGAGTGCGGATACTGTTCTCATCGATTCACCATTGCAGCCGTATCGGCATATACATCCATCATCGTTACGCCAATTTTGTCCGGATTAAGTCGGATTATACGCCGTATTTGAGCGCTCTGAAGCCGGTTTCGGTGCGGAGTACGGATCACTCGTCTTCCCCCGGTTCGAGTTCTTCGTCCGGCAGCACGAGCACGTTCTCGCGTCCGAGACGGAACGCATCGAGCGCGTCCGCGTCGCGCATCTTCCGGACGACCTGGCTCGTCTTCGCGTCCGTCCAATCGAGGGTCTGGGCGACCTCCTGCTGTTTCATCCGTCCCCCTTCGTGTTCGACGAGCGCCAGTACGCGCTCCTCGTTGCTCAGGAGTTCGTCTTCCCACGGGGGCGTCTCCGAGTCAGACGCTGCCGCCGAGCCGTCCGCGCCGGCGTCGGCCGCCGCTGAGTCGGTGTCGGCCGTCGATCCAGCCGGGGTCTCACCGGAACCGGAATCGTCGGCCGTCGCTGCCGTCTTGCTCTCCGAATCGGCCGGGGGCTCCGCGCGCTCCGCCGTGGACGCGGCGTGCGCGGTGTCCGGATCGGGACCGCCAGCGACTGTCTCGGGAGCCCGCGAGCGGTCTCGTCGCCAGTAGAGGTACCCCCCGACGACAGCGACGAGGAGCGCGAGACCGATCGCGCCGACGAGGGCCGGGCTCGATCCTAACAGCCCGGAGTCCGGGGAGGCCGTGGTCGTGCTTGTCGAGGGCTCCGTCGCTGGAGCGGGCTCCTCGCTGACGGTCAGCGACGGCTCGTTGACCCCGAAGTCGAGCGGCCCGCTCCAGACGACGATCCGAGATTCGCGCCGCGTGTCCGTCGGCTCGGGTTGAGCCGAATCGAGCGCGTACCCTTCGGGCCAGGCGAACTGCAGGGACGTCTCGCCGTCGAGGAAGAGCCCGGCGAGCGCGTCGCCCGCGCGCAGCGTTCCGTCGTCGACGGCCGAGAAGTTCGTCCAGACGAACGTGTAGGTGATGACGCCGTAGTCCTGGGGGAGCTGTTGCCGGGTCGCTGTGACCGAGACGTTCCGGATGGTCATCTCGCGGCCGGTGGTGTTCGCTGCGGTAGCCGCGGTGGACACCATCCGGCTCCGGAATTCGCCGGTGTACTGCGACTCGTTCGTCCGGATGTCGTCGCGCAGCGAGATGAACGCGTCCGTCGTCTCGTTCGAATCGAGTTGGACCCGATAGTCGATCGCCCACACCGCGTCACCGTTCGGTCGAAGCGTGATCCGCATCGAGACGTCGTCGGGGTTGATTCCCGTCTGTGCGATCGTGTCCGTTGGCTGAGCCGACGCGCCCGGCGCTGTCGCACCGATACCGCCCACCATCGCGACAGCGACGAGAGCGACACACGCGAGCCGCGCTGCGCGCTCAGTCATTTCGTCCACCTCTCAAACCGGCACACACAAACCACTTCCGAGAGTGAGGTCCGGAGCGGTCGGTCACAGACCGGGTCAAACGTCGAAGACGACGTACGCCGACCAGCCTGTCGCCGTCTCTTCGACTCGCATCTCGGAGTAGGTGACGGCCTTCACCTCTCGGGCATCGATCGACGCCAGCGGGACGCCACGATACGTGCCCGATAGGTGCCAGTCCTCCTCGGTGTCGGCGGCGGTGTCGGACTCCGATTCGACCGTCTGGTCCGGCGGAGAGAGCCGAACACGGTGATCGACCGGGAGCACGTCTCGGACGTCCCGCTCGTAGATGAGTTGATCGAGGTAATCGAACAGGAGCGCTTCCAGCCCTTCGGCATCGACCGCGACCGCGAAGTCCGTATGACCCCCGTCGGCCGGGATCGCTTCGCACGAAGCGGCCGCGAGCCCGTCCGCGACGGCTGCGAACAGATCTGCGAGCGTCGATCCGGTCGCCTCGACAGCGACGTCGGCGGTGTGGTCGCGCAGGTCGAACGGCATACACCACACCCGACCGCGGTCGGATATACGTGTGCCGGACTCCGGCGGCGCGCGCCGGTGTCGACCGAGATCCGACGCAGCGACCCCGAAAGCTGTTAGACGCCGCGCGGACTATCAGACTCCGATGACCGTCATCGGCCTCGACGATACCGACTCCCGGGAGCGCGGGATGTGCACGACGTATCTTGCGACTCGCCTAGCGACGGCCATCGACCGGGCCGGTGGACGAATCGAGCGGCGGCTGCTGATCCGGCTGAACCCCGCCGTCGAACACAAGACGCGGGGAAACGCAGCGCTGGCACTCCACACAGATCTCGAACCGGATCGGGCCCTGGAACTCGCGGCCGCGGAACTGGAACCGCTCGCCGAGATGGGGGATCCGCGGACGAGTCCGGGCGTCGTCGTCACTGGGGACGACGCCGAAGCGGTTCCCGATTCGGTTGCGGCGTTCGCCCAGCGGGCGGTCCGCGATCTACTCGACCTCGACGACGCGCTCGGACTGCTCGAGGACCTCGGCTACCGACATCGAGGGTGGGCCGGTGGCCGCGGCCGGATCGGCGCGCTCGCCGCCGTCGGTGCATGGGCCGCCTTCGGGGAGTGGACCTACGAACACATCGCCTATCGGGCGTTCGAGCGGTGTGGCACGCCGCGCGATGTCGACGAGACGTCGGTCTTCGAGGCCGCGAGCGCGTATTATCCCGAGGCGTGGGACACCGTCGACCAGGTCGAGTCCCAGGCGGTCTGCGTCCCGAACGCGCCCGGGCCGATCCTCTACGGCATTCGGGGCGACGATTCAGCGCCGGTGCGGGCTCTCGCGAACGAGATCGAGAGCGAACCCGTCGAGCGATCGGCGACCTTCCTGACGAATCAGGGCACCGATGGCCACCTCCGCGACGGGTCGATCGGCGATCTCCGCGACGGCCGCGCGTACCGCGTCGACGGGACGGTGACGGGAGAGCCAGAGACGCGTCAGGGTGGCCACGTCTTCGTCCCGATCGCCGATCCCCCGTCCGGAGCGACCGCGGAGTGCGTCGCCTTCGAGCCGACGAAGCGGTTTCGCGACCGGGTACGCGCGCTCTCGGCCGGTGACGAGATCACGGCCTGCGGAGAGGTGAGCGGCGGGACGATCAAACTGGAGAAGTTCGCCGTCCGCTCGCTCCGGCGAACCGCGGAAACGACGCCGACGTGTGAGGTGTGTGACCGATCGATGGAGAGCGCCGGCCGGGATCAGGGCTATCGCTGCCGTGACTGCGGAACGTCGGCCCCAGGGCCGGCGACCGTCGAACTCGATCGAGACCTCGAACCGGGGTGGTACGAGGTGCCGCCGTGTGCCCGCCGTCACATCGCGAAGCCGCTGGTGCGCGGCGGGTTCGACGCCCCGACACATCCAGCGCGGTGAGGGGCGGCCGGGTCAGTGTTCGACCACCAGGATCTCCGTATTCGCCCGGCGGTCGACGAACTGACTGCCCGAGGGTGGCTTGACGTCGATCACGAGCGTTCCGGTCTCTTGATTCGCCCGTACATCGGGAGCGACTGACATCGTCACGCGCCCGTCCGCGTCCGAGGTCCCCGTGACGACGCCGTCGAGGGAGGCGCTCCCCGACCGGAGGATCACGGTCGCGCCCTCGACCGGGGCGCCGTCGTCGTCGACGACGGTGAGTCGCAGTTGCTGGTCTCCCGGCTCGATCACGTCCGGCGACGGGCGAACGTCGAGTTCGGAGACCGCGAGGCCCTGCACGCCGGAGAGCATATTCAGCATCACACTCATCGTTGCGACACCGACGACGAGCGCGATGACGAGTCTGATCGGGAGCCCTTCGATCGCCCGGTCGTCCGCCGCGAACCGTCGCAGTTCGTGGAACATAGCCGCTCTGGTCCCGTGTTTGTAGATAAACTGATGGACGAACGTTCAAGTGGGATCGGGCGGCCAGGTTCGCCGATGCACGCAGAAGTGCTCGGCCGTTCCGAGGGCGACGAAGGGGGGCCAGTGGGTCGATTCGGTGCGCACCGCGCGCGGGACGGCAGTCGCGGTACCGCAGTGGGGATCGATCTCGATCGACCGCACGCCGCGCTGGTGGTCGGAAAACGGGGATACGGAAAGTCCTACACACTGGGCGTGCTCGCCGAGGCGGTGGCGCGCGCGCCGGGCATCGCCCCAGTCGTCGTCGATCCGATGGGCGTCTTCGGCGGACTGGCGGACGCGGCCGCCGAGGGGTCGGTACCGGCGCGGATCGTCGAGGAACCGACGGTCCGGGCCGACGCACTCCCGCCGGCCAGCTGGCCGGCGCTGGTCGGCAGCGATCCCGACAGTCCAGTGGGTGCGCTCGTGTGGCACGCGGCCGCCGAGGCTGCGACCCTCGATGCGATGCGCGGCGTCGTCGCGAGTGCGGACGCGACCGACGGCGTCCGCCGGGCCGCGACGAACCGCCTCCGACGCGCTGCGTCCTGGAACGTGTTCGCCGCCGATGGCTTGGACGCGACCGCACTGCTGGGTGGCGAAGCCACCGTCCTGGACTGTTCCGGGCTCGACGATGCGCCGGCAAACGCGGTCGCGGCGGCCATCGCGGCCGCGCTCTACGATCGGCGGGTGCGAGTGAGCCGTCGACGTAACGGAGCGCCGCCATCGGAGCCGCGAACGTCTCGCCTCCCGTGGCTCCTCGTCGATGAAGCGCACGTGTTCTTCGAGGGGGTCGCCGGTGCTGCCCTCCGACGGATTCTCACGCGCGGGCGAACGCCGGGCGTCTCGCTCGTCGCAGCTACCCAGCGGCCGAGCGCGCTCCCGGAGGTAGCCGTCTCCCAGTCGGACCTACGGATCGTCCACCGACTGACTGCCGGCCCGGACGTCCGCGCGCTCACGGCGGCCGACCCGGCCTACCTCGACGGCGACGTGACGGACGCGATGCCGACCGCGCCCGGCGAGGCACTCGTGATCGACGACACCGCCGAGGCGATTCGCACGGTCGCGATCCGGGAGCGAGACACGCCTCACGGCGGCGCGAGCCCGCGGGCCGCGGCGACGGCGGGAGGCGACCGAAACTGACGAGTGCGCCGGCGCGCGACACGCGGTCGATGACCGACAGACTGGTCCCCCTGCTCGTCGCGGTGGGCGGGTTCGTCGGCGCGGCGTGCCGATACGCCGTCGGTGTGGCCGTGCCGGGGCCGGACGCCGCGGGCACGCTCGCGGTGAACGTCCTCGGGAGTTTCGCGCTGGCGGCGTCGGTCAGCGTCGTTCGATCGCGGCGGTTCCGCTACTTCCTCGCGACCGGGATGCTGTCGTCGTTCACTACCTACAGCACCTTCGCGGTGCAGACCGCCTCGCTCGGGTCCGCGTGGGGGCTCGCCAATATCGGTGCCAACTACGCGCTCGGTTTTGCGGCCGCACTCGCCGGACTGCGCCTCGGGAGGCGATTCGCGTGACCGCCTGGCTCGCGGCGCTTCCGGACGCACTACTCGTCGGGGTCGGCGGCTCGCTCGGCGCGCTCGCGCGGTACGGCGTCGACGTCGCGCTCGACGGGGGGCGGTCGAGCACGTTCGCGGTCAACGTCGTCGGGAGCATCGCGCTCGGCGCGCTCGTCACGTCGGCGGCACCGGAGCAAATCCTGACCGTCGCCGGGGCGGGCTTCTGCGGGGCGTTCACGACGTTCTCGTCGTTCGCCGTCAACGTCTCGGAGGCGGCCGCGAACGGACGGTATCGGCTGGCGGCCATCGACGCTGCTGGGACGCTCGTGACGGCGCTCGTCGGGGTTGGGATCGGTGCGGGCCTAGCTGGATTGTGATCGCTCACTCCCCCACGGATCTGCGTAGCACGTGATCGAGTCGTGAGCAGCCACAACCTCCTTTTCTGTTGCTGTGTAATGAGCCGTATGCGCATCGAGTGTCCCTACTGTGATGTCGAAGTCGACGTCACGAGTCTGACTTCTCACGTCCGCCGGATGGAGGGCGACGGACACGGCGCTCACGGGACGGTCCCAACGAAGCGGGTCGACAGTCCCTGGAACATCCGTATCGAGACGAACCCGGCGGAGGCGAAGGCCGACCAGGAATCAGACCTCGACGCGACGTACGTCGAAGAACGGATCCGCCGCGGCCGGTGTCCCGGTTGTGACCTCGGCGTCGTCGGACTCAAAGGGGGCGACGGATGGCTCTCCAGCGGTCGCCGCCGCCTGGCGTGTCCGAACTGCGGGTGGGAGAGTCCCGAGTGGGTCACAATCGATAGCTGATCTAGGGTACACGGGGCTGCTGACGTCGACAGAAGTGAGCAGAGAAGAGAGTTTGACGTAGGTGGGCAATGGGCGAGAGCGCGCTCTCTGCAGTCGCCGTGCGGCCGTGTGACTGCTGGTATTCGAATCTCGCTGCCGCTCGGGTTCGTGTGACTCACATCCCGCTGGCGACGGTTCGATATTCACCGAATCGGCACACTCTTCGGCGGTTCACGTCAGAAAACGCCCGAGGCGGGATTTGAACCCGCGTCACGACCGTGACAGGGTCGTATGATGGGCCACTACACCACCCGGGCACACATCGGAGCAAAGCAAACGCCCGAGGCGGGATTTGAACCCGCGTCACGACCGTGACAGGGTCGTATGATGGGCCACTACACCACCCGGGCTTGCTCCACTCATTCGTAGCCCGGTAGTCTAATTAAGACTTATCATCTGCCGACGGCGTGGGAGCGGTCCCCGCAGGATCGTGGGACCGTGGCTGGCGAGTCCCCTCGTGGGCATCGAAACGACAGAAAACGAGTGACCGGGCCGAAGACGCGATACCAGTCGCCGGGAGCGATCTCAGTCGTCTGCAGAAACCGTCTCTTCCGTTTCCGATTCTGCGTCGGCCTCCGCCTCTTCGGCCTCCGCTTCCTCCTCGGCCTCTTTTTCCTCTTCGGCTTCCTCTTCTTCCTTCTTGTTCTTGATCTTCTTGAGCCGGAAGATCTCCTCGCGCTCCTGCTCTTCGAGTTTCTGTTCGATGTACTCCTGGTTCTCGTAGAGTTCGGGCAGGAGTTTGAACTCGAGCGCGTTGACGCGGCGCTTCGTGGTCTCGATCTCTTTGAGCATCTTCTTCATCGCGGTCTCGACCTCGGCCGCGAGGATGATGGTCTCCAGCAGTTCCTCGTACGCGTCGGCCGCCTCGTCGATACGCGCCGAAGAGCCCAGCAGGCCGTACCCGCGTTCGTCGAGCGACTTCCGGACCTTCGAGGACTCGATCTGTGGGACGACGACGCCCATAATGTTCTTCGATTGGGTCGTGATCTCCGGGTGTTCTTTGAGCGCAGCGGCCGCGCCACGGACAGCGACGTCGCCCTCCATCGCCCGCGCCATATTGAGTTTTGTCTGCGCCGTCTCGTAGTTCCCGTTCAGTTCGGAACGGACGTCCTGGGCCTGATCGAGAATGTCCATAAACTCCATAATGAGGCCGTCACGCTTCTGTTCGAGCGTGTCGTGACCCCGTTCGGAGAGCTGGATCCGATCCTCGATCGCCATCAGGTTCTTTCGAGTGGGTTTGACGTCTTCGGCCATTGAATCCTCGTTGTAAGCCGAGCCTGTTAACCTTTTACTGTTCGGCGGCGAGCCGGGCCAGACCCGCGCGTTCGGCCCGGTCCATCCACGTCACGATTGCGACGTGTGGCAGCGTGAGGACGGCGATGAACACGAGATACAGCGCGGCGAGGGTTCGCACGTCAGTCTGGACGCCGACGCCGACCGCGACGCCGACGAGCAGCGCGATCGAAAGCGCGGTCAGCGGCAGTGCATCCCGGCCCGTCCGGCGGAGCCCGGCCACGGCCCCGCGCTCGGCGAAGGCCGTCCGGGCCGCGGGATCGATAGCGACGAGTCGCGCGATGTGCCGGAGCGAGTGCCACACGCAGAAGTAGATCCCCACGGCGACGATCGGCGGGACGAGCAGGAAGTACGCCCACAGCAGGAGCGTCTCCGCAGCGTCCCGACGCCACGCGGGACTACCGCCGTGGCGTCGACCGAGCGTGAGCGTCGCGAGCGTGACTATCGCGAACGCGCCTCCGACGACGGCCCGCGTCTCGGGGGCGAAGAACCACGAGGCGTCCAGCCCGCCGCCGAACAGGGCGACCCACGCGTCGACGACGTCGCGGTAGCGGTCCGGAAACCGCAGCAGCGGGACGAGCATCGGCAGGCCACCGCGGACGACGAGCGTCCCGAGGCGGGTCACCCGCTCCGCGAGATGGGTCGCACCGAGCGCGTCGAGCGCGTAGACGTCGCCCTGCCCCCAGTGAAACCACGTCAGGGCGATGAAGAAGGCGGCGGACACCGCCGGTGCGACGTACCAGAGCGCGGCGTAGGCGACGCCGAGGACCAGATAGAGCAGGCCGACGGCGGCGAGCCACCGGCCCGTCGGCCGGTCGCCGACCACACGGGCGGGTGCCAGGTGATCGACGGCACCGTGAGGCAGCCCGAACACGACGAGACTCACTGCCAGCGGGGCGTACCGCGCCCACCGCGGGACCGACAGCGACGGGGCGACGAGCGCGCCGAGCACAGCGAGAAGGGTCACGCCGCCGATTGCGAGCCACGCCGGCCAGCCGCCGATCGCGAGCATCGGAGCGCGGGCGACCGAGTCCGGCGTGTGGCCGTCGGTGGAACGCTCAGCCGGACCCACACGCGTCCGTTCGGGTGCCTCTGTGGGTGTCGGTCCGGCCATCGTCACCGGTCGATGTCGATGCCGAGCGTCCGCAGTCGTCTCCGCCAGGCTGCCCCCGGCGTCGATTCCGCGGACAACAGCTCGTTCACCACCGGTCGGTACAGGACGAGCCCCTGCACCACGAACAGGTTCGTCACGAGGAAGAACGTCGCCTCCTCAACCGGCAGTCCGAGGAGGTACAGCCCCGTGGTGTACTGCTCTGAGAGGACCCAGATCCCGAGTTCGATGGCGACTCGGTCGACGGTGCAGAGATACAGGGTGGGAACGAGCGTCCCGACAGTGACGAGTCGGCGACGGGCCCACAGTTGCGGTGCACCGACGGCCCACTGGAGCGCGATGACCGGGGCGGCCCACGCGAGCGTCGCGCCGAGGTAAAACGTCGCGTCCAGCGACAGCAGCCGCCAGCCCGCGACTCCGATGCCCGCGGCGAGCAACAGCGCGAGCGCTCGGCTCCCGACAGGACGGTCGGCCGCCGGCCACTCGGTGGGAACCGAGAGGTGTGAGAGCCACAGCGCGGTCAGCCACGGCTGGACGAGGATGAAGAGGTACTCTTCGATCGGCGCGTGCCCCACGGTCGCGATCGTGGTGCCGTCGCCGTACCACCAGACGCCACGGGCGATGAGGAGGTTGTCCCACGGCGTCGTGTACGCGATCGCGACGACGGTGATGATCGCCACGCCGACCCAGTACCGACGGAGGCCGACGCTGCTCCAGCTCGTTCCTGACTCCCGGATCCGCCCGCGGCTCACGACTCCCGTGGCTGCAAGGAGCATCACCGCCGGCAGCAGGAACGCCAAGTGGAACTGGAGGTACGTGAGTGTCGTCGTCATTATTCAGTCCGTCGGGTTGGAGTCAGGGTTGGCGTAGCCGACGGGAAACGGTTACGGACGCCGCCGGACGCGACGCCTCGAACGCGGCGGTCCGTCGGCGCCCAGTCGCAACAATCAGTCTCGCGATGCGATTACGGAAGGACGGCGGCTGGACCGATCAGTCGGCCGCTTCAGCGCCGGAAGCGCTGCCTGCGGCGTCGAGCACCTCGCGGCTCGACAGCAGGATGATCCCGAAGCCGACCTTGGCGACCAGGTCTAAGACCATGAATCCAGCCGTCTCGATGTTCAGCGAGATGATACCGAGGCCCTCGGTCCCGACGATCCACCACACCGGGTAGACCAGCCAGACGACGACGATCAGCGTCCGGAGGGTGCTGAACGTCGACGCGGCGTCGCCGGAGAGCCGGCTCGCTTTGTCACCGAGGGAGCCGTACAGCATGTAGAGCAGGACGAGCAGGAAGCCCGTCGAGACGCCCCACCAGATGATCCGACGCGCGCCACCGGAGAGGACACCGGCGCCGCCCGAAAGCGTCGCGAGCGCACCCGTCCCGATCATCAGCATATCGAGGCCGACGAGCGAGGCGAGTTCGTTCCGGTTCGCCCCGGCGAGGAGGCCGAGGTCGATGAGCAGGAGCGGCGTGGTGAAGAACCAATCAGTGTACCGCGCCCAGTAGATTGGGAGTTCTTCGCCACCGACCGTGACGGTCGTGAGCCCGAAGCCCAACGCCATCGAGAGATAGTTTACAAACGCGATGGCGGTGATGAATATCGTGACGATGTAGAACTCCTGCCGCCGCCGGTCCGTTTCGCCCCAGCCCCTGGCGATGAAGTACAGCATCCCCAGGAACATTCCGAGCGTGCCGATCCATAGCCAGATTCCTTCGCTACCAGGTTGTGGCATAGTACATATAATTATAGGAGGGTAAAGGGTGTAAGCGGCATACACAACCAGTTGGGCTATCGGTCGGTCTCGCCCTGTGGCCGGAACGTCTCCCGATCGATGATGGCTCCGGCGAGTTTGCGCTGGGCCGCCCGCAGGTGCTGGTGGAAGGTGGATCGACCGATGTTCATCGATTCGGCAATCTCCTCGCCCGTCGCCTCGTGGGGCCACTCGAAGTACCCCGCCGTGTACGCCCGCGTCAGTGCGGCCTGCTGTCGCCCCGTCAACTCGGCTTTGAGGTCGGCCACGAACTCCCGGGACGTCTCGTTGCGCTGTTGGTGTCGGCGGTAACCGGTCAGTTCCGCGTCTGTGAACCGGTGAGTCGCCGCGTCAGCGAGCGATTGTGCCAGCGACTCCCGGCCGACTTCGGCGGTGAGTTTGGCCTCGCCGCTCCCGACGGTCAACTCTCGAAGTTCCGCGCCGTACTCGGCGAGCAGGCCATTGAACCGGGAGCCGGTGAGTGAGAGCTCGATCACCGGATGATCGGCGGATTCCGCGAGCACGCTGTGGACCTGGATCGGTCCGACCGCCGAGGCCGCGTCCTGAACCGCTTCCGTGTCGAGGTCGTCCTCCGTGGCCGCCACCTCGAACAGCATCGAGGAACGGTCGCGGTCGCCGACGGAGCCGGCGTACGACAGCCGACAGCAGAGGGCACTGGCGAAGCTGACGAGGGGATGTTCGCCGATCGAGAGGCGGACCTCGATGACGGATTCGTTTTGGAGGGTTCGCTGACTCTCGAGGGCGTTGATTCCGATGGCGACTGTCCGGCCTAGGGCAGTCAAGACAGCCCGTTCGTAGCTGTGGAAGGGATCCTCGCGAGCGTACACACCGATGGCCCCGTACGTGGCGTCGCCGTAGTGCAGGGAGACGGCGGCCACGGCTGATACGGCGTCCGCGCCCGAGCCGTCGATGGGTTCGATGTGCACGTACTGGTCCGCGACTGCGCCGGAGACGGCGTCGGCCGTGGCCGCGGACACGACGGGCGAGTCGGAGAGCGAACCGCCGCTCTCGGCCGGCGATCCCTCGAGCGGGATCCGACTGTCGCTGTCGACGCCGCCGGTCGACCCGAGGGCGTTCCGGACGCGGATCGACTCGTCGCTGGGGTCGTAGGTCCCGATCCACGCGCCGGCGTACGTCTCGTCGATCGTTCCGGCGACCGCCCGCTCGAGTTCCGAACGTGAGTCGGCCCGTGTTACCGCCTCCGAGATGTCGGTGACCACGCCGTCGAGCCGTTCGAGGAGGCGGTTCTGCGCCGTTCGCTCCCGCTCGATCCGTCCCGCACGCCGGTCGGCCGCCCGCTCGGCGCGCTTGCGGCGGGTGACGTCCTGCTGGAATCCCACGTAGTACGCGACCTCGCCGTCGTCGTCGCGGAGCGGTGCGATCGTGACCTCGTTCCAGAACAGTTCTCCGTCGCGGCGGTAGTTGCGGATTTCGACCGTCGTCGCGCGACCGGCTTCGATGGCCGCGCGCATCTTCGCGACCGGTTCCTCACTCGTTTCTTCTCCCTGCAGGAACCGACAGTTGCGCCCGACGGCGTACTCCGGCGAATAGCCGGTGATCCGCTCGAAGGCTGCGTTGGCGTACACGAGCGGCATATCCGGAGAACGGGCGTCCGCGATAGTGATGCCCACCGGCGCCTCGTCCATCGCCCGCGTTTTCAACGCTTCGTCGACGGCGTCGGTGCTCGCGGAGGTCGCCGCTCGCTGCTCAGTCTCGAAGCCCTGTCCGAGAGCGCGATCGGACCCATCGTCGACGTCAGCCCTCCGTTCCATACCGACCCGAGGGATCGTAGCGACAAAACAGGTGGGGCTCTCCCCGAATCAGCCACAGCGCCGACGCGACGGTGTTGGACGGTGGCCGGTAGAAAGCAAAGCGAGTGCGATCTGCGAACGCCGTTCCGGTGCTCAGTCGGCCGTCGCTTCGGTTTCGGTCTCGCCGCCAGCGTCCTCGCGGTAGTACTCCTCGATGAAGTCCTGGTCGACGCGGTTGAGCTCCTCTTTCGGCAGCATCGACAGCAGGTCCCAGCCGATCTCGAGGGTCTCCTCGAGGCCGCGGTTGGTATCGAAGCCCTGGTCGATGAACTCCTTCTCGAAGCGGTCCGCAAAGTCGAGATACTTGTTGTCACGCTCGGAGAGCGCCTCGCGACCGACGATGTTCACGAGGTCGCGCAGGTCTTCACCCTCCGCGTAGGCGGCGTACATCTGATCGGAGACGTCGCCGTGGTCCGCGCGGGTGAGGCCCTCGCCGATCCCGTCGTCCATCAGCCGCGAGAGGCTAGGCAGGACGTTCACGGGGGGCTGGAGGCCCTGGCTGTTGAGGTCGGGGTCGACGTAGATCTGCCCCTCGGTGATGTAGCCGGTCAGATCCGGAATCGGGTGGGTGTCGTCGTCGCCCGGCATCGTGAGGATCGGGATCTGCGTGACAGACCCGTCGCGCCCCTCGATGCGGCCGGCGCGCTCGTAGAGCTGCGCCAGGTCGGTGTACATATATCCGGGGTAGCCACGACGGCCCGGGACCTCCTCGCGGGCGGCCCCGATCTCACGGAGCGCCTCGCAGTAGTTGGTCATATCCGTCAGGATGACGAGGACGTGGTAGTCCTTCTCGAAGGCGAGGTACTCCGCGGTCGTCAGCACCATCCGCGGGGTGACCGTCCGCTCGACTGCGGGGTCGTCTGCGAGGTTCATAAAGACGACCGAGCGCTCCAAGGCACCGGTGCGCTCGAAGTCCTCCATGAACTCGTTTGCCTCCTCGGCGGTGATCCCCATCGCGCCGAAGATGACGGCGAACTCCGACGCCTCGCCGTCGCCCTCCTCTTCTTCGGGCACGCTGGCCTGGCGGGCGATCTGCATCGCCAGTTCGCTGTGGGGCTGACCCGAACTGGAGAAGATCGGGAGCTTCTGGCCGCGAACAAGCGTGTTCATCCCGTCGATGGCCGAGACTCCCGTCTCGATGAACTCCTCGGGGTACTCCCGGGAGTAGGGGTTGATCGCCGCGCCGACGATGTCCTGTCGCTCCTCGGGGACGATGTCGGGGCCGCCGTCGATCGGCCGGCCCGAGCCGTCAAGGACGCGTCCGAGCAGGTCCTCGGTGACGGGCATCTTCATCGTCTCGCCGAGGAAGCGAACCGATGCCTCCTGGTCGATACCGCTGGTCCCCTCGAACACCTGGATGGCGACGACGCCGTCCGAGGATTCGAGGACCTGACCGCGCAGGGTCTCACCCTGCGCCGTCTCGATCTCGACGATCTCGTCGTATCCGATGGCCTCGTCGACCTCGGCGTACACCAGCGGACCGCTGATCTCGGTGATGGTTTGGTACTCTTTCATATTAGTAGAGACTCCGGAGTTCTTCGGTGATCTCCGATTTGAGGTCGTCGACGTACTCCTCGTAGTCTTCCTGGACGCCGATCCGGTTGATCTTCGGCGCGGCGTCGATATCGATGATCTCGTCGACCGGGACGCCGGCTTCGAGCGCGTCGAACGCCTCGTCGTTGAGCGTCTTGATCGTCGTCAGCATCAGATACGTCTTCTCCGGCGGACAGTAGGTGTCGACCGGGTGGAACGCGTTCTGCTGGAGGTACGCCTCACGGAGGTAGCGCGCGACCTCGAGGGTCAGCTGCTGGTCCTCGGGGAGCGCGTCCTTGCCGACGAGCTGAACGATCTCCTGCAGTTCTGTCTCCTCGTCGAGGACGTCGACCGCCCACTGGCGCTTCTCGGGCCAGTCGTCGGCGACGGCGTCCTGGAACCACGGATCCAGCTGATCCTTGTACAGCGAGTACGACTCGTTCCAGTTGATCGACGGGAAGTGCCGACGCTCGGCGAGGTCGGCGTCGAGCGCCCAGAACGTCTTCACGATACGCAGCGTGTTCTGGGTGACCGGCTCGGAGAAGTCGCCGCCGGGCGGCGAGACGGCCCCGATCGCCGAGACCGATCCCTCGGTCCCGTTGATGTTCTCGAAGTAGCCGGCGCGCTCGTAGAACTGCGAGAGCCGCGCGGCCAGGTACGCGGGGTACCCCTCCTCGCCCGGCATCTCTTCGAGCCGGGAGGAGATCTCGCGCATCGCCTCCGCCCACCGCGAGGTGGAGTCGGCCATCAGCGCGACGTCGTAGCCCATATCGCGGTAGAACTCCGCGATGGTGATCCCGGTGTAGACGCAGGACTCTCGGGCCGCGACGGGCATATTCGAGGTGTTGGCGATGAGCGACGTCCGGGCCATCAGCGGGTTCCCGGTCGAGGGGTCCTCGAGCTCGGGGAAGTCGTCGATGACCTCGGTCATCTCGTTCCCGCGCTCGCCGCACCCGACGTAGATGATGATGTCGGCGTCGGCGTACTTCGCGAGCTGGTGCTGGGTGACGGTCTTCCCGGAGCCGAACGGGCCCGGAATGGCGGCCGTCCCGCCCTTCGCGATCGGGAACAGACCGTCGAGGATGCGCTGCCCCGAGACGAGCGGCGTCCGGGGCGTCTTCTTCTCGACCGTCGGTCGGGCCTCACGAACGGGCCACTCCTGTCGCATCGAGACCTCGGCGCCGTTGTCGAGTTCGACTACCGTCTCCTCGACGGTCATCGATCCCGACTCGATGGCGACGACTTCTGCGGTCTCGTCCTCCTCGAGAATGTCCGGCGGCACCATCACCTTGTGGTCGATGGTGACCGTCTCCTCGACGGTGCCGACGACGTCGCCGCGACCGACTTCGTCGCCTTCCGCGACCTCGGGCTCGAACTCCCACTCCTCGTCGAGTTCGATCCCCGGCGCGTCGACGCCGCGGTCGAGGTACGGACTTCCCATCTTGTCTTCGAGGACGTCCAGCGGACGCTGGACGCCGTCGTAGATGGTGTCGAGAAGGCCCGGACCGAGGTCGACCGTCAGGGGTTCGCCCGTGTTCTCGACGGGTTCGCCCGGGCTGATCCCGGAGGTCTCTTCGTACACTTGAATCGTCGTCGTGTCGTCCTCGATCTCGATGACTTCGCCCATCAGACCCTCGTCGCCCACGTAGACGACGTCGTTCATCCGGGCATCGAGATCGCGGGCGACCACGACGGGACCACTCACGCTCGCGATGATGCCGTCATCACGGACGGCTGCTTCTGTCTGGCTCATAAATTAGTCTTCCTCCATCAGGTCGATACCGATGGCTCGTTTGATCTGGTCTCGGAGGCCACCCGCGCCCGCACCGCCGCCCAGCGTGACCAGCGTCGGTTCGATGCTGGTCTCGACGGCGTTGCGGACCGATCGTGAGAGGTGATCGAGGTCGTCGTCGTGCATCACCACGATGCCGACGTCGTCGTCCTCGAGCACCGTCGAGACGGCCTCGTCGAGCTGTTCGTCCTTCTCGTCGTCGGCCACGGTCTCGAACTTTCGGACGCCAGCGAGGCGGAACCCCGTGGTGAAGTCCGGACTTCCGACGACGGCGATCTCCTGGCTCATAGGATCACCAGCTCCTGTTCGATCTGCTCTTCCGGGAGGCCGGCCTCCCGTCCGCGCGCGATGGCGCGGATGTTGTCGACCTCGCGCTCCTTCGCCAGGATGTACGAGGCGATCGGAGTGATCGACAGCGGAAACACGTGCCCGAGCTGGTCCGTGTACTTCAGGAGCGCCACGTCGAGTGCGCGCTCGAACCTGATGAGACTCTCTGCGCTCTCGAGTTCGTCGAGCGCGTCCGAGAGGTCGTCACCGTATTTCGACTCGCGGATCTTCGAGACGAGCTCGTCGCGGTTCTTCGCCAGCGTCGCGAGCTCACTCGCCGAGAACAGCGACCCGCCCTTGATGAAGTACTCGGCGGGGTCGATGTCGGCACCGGTCTGCGCGAGTCGGAGTGCGTTCCGGGCGTTTCGGAAGTCGATCTCCGCTTCGAGCAGTTCCCGGTACTGCTGGGTCGCCTCGTCGACGACGAGCCCCTCGAGTAGGTGACTGTAGTACGTTCGATCGATCGCGTTCTCGAGCGGCACGAGGACGTCGGTGTCCTCGTAGTCGGCGTATGCGTCGTCGAGACCGGGGCCGAAGATCGTCCCGGAGAGCCGCTCGACGACCTCCTCGATGCTCGGTGCGTCGAGCAGTCGGTCGAGGAACTCGTCGTCGAACTCACCGGCGCGGATGAGGTCGTCGGAGACCGCGTCGCGATCGGCCCCGGAGTAGAGGCCGCGGATGACGGTCTTGACGTTCCAGGCGTCGAACTTTCGCAGGTAACGCGCGATCAGGTCGTAGAGCCGACCGTCGGCCCACCGGAGCAGGTCGTCGAACTGCTTGGCGAGGTTCCGGTTCAGCGCGTACTCGATGAGGTCGACGCCGGAGTGTCGAGAGCCGAGGGCGTTGATCTCGTCCTCGTAATCGGACTCCTCCATAAATCGGGCGATCTCGGCCGGCCCCATCCGAATCAGTTTGCGGTACTCCTCGTCCCCGTACAGGGCGCTTTTGCGCGCCTTGACGCGGGCTGTCACGTACTCCGGATTGGAACCGCCGGCAGTACTCATTGGTCGAACAGTAGTTCGCTCACGTTCTTGAGGTTGTCCTCCCAGACGCTCGATAGCACCGAGTCGAAGGTGTTGTTCACCCGCACGCGGGAGTCGGTGCCCTCGACGACGACGCCGCCGAGACACTCGTACTCACCGGCGTACTCGAAGTCGTCGTAGTCCTCGAGGAGGTCCTCGAGTAGTTCTTCGTCCGAGGCGCGACCGTAGACCGCCACCGACTCCTCGCCTTCGAACTCCGGCGCGGCGTCTTCGAGCAGCGAGCGCGTCAGCGCCTCGCGGCGTTCTCGGGGGAGGTCGACGAGCTCGTCTTCGACCCGCGATCGAACGTCTTCGAGGACGTCGCGGCGAGCTTCGAGGCGCTCTTGTTTCGCCTCGAGTTTCGCGCTCGAGAGCGCCCGTTCGCGTTCCTGCTCGATCTGGCGCTCGACGTCTTCCTTCCGGGCCTCGAGGAGCTCGTCGGCGTCGGTCTCGGCCGTCTCGATGATCTCCTCGGCGCGGTGTTCACCCTGCTCACGTATCTCTTCTGCACGCGCGCGGGCTTCGTCTCGGATATCTTCAACGACGTTGTCCAAACTCATTGATGGAAAGAGCGGAGAGCGCTTAGATCAGGAAGAACCCGACGAGCGCGAGGATGACGAGCGTCTCCGGAAGGACTGTCAGAATCAGACCGTTGACGAAGAGGCTGTCGTCCTCGGCGATGGCGCCCATCGCGGCGGCGCCGATTCCGCGCTCCGCATAGCCTGCGCCGAAGGCGGCGAGGCCGAGCGCGAGTGCGGCGGCGGCGGACGGTTCGATAGCTGGTGCGGCTGCCTGGGTCTGCTGTAGGAGTACTTCGAACATTGTCTTGAATTTCGACTTGATCAGTCGTCTCCGAACGTGCGTTATTGGACAGAGACGACTCTTAAAGGTTCCCAAACTAACTCGCCAGAATCCGTGCGAAACAGCCGCATTCGCCGGTATTCGTCCGATCAGAGAGTCGGCTGTTCGGGCCCGCGGCCTGAGCAATATCCGGCGATTTCGGGACGCCGATTGGAGAGCGGGCCGGCGGGAGGTCGAGGAGACCCGGCTCAGTCCTCAGTGGTGAACCGCCGGTCGTAGCCGAAGGGTTCGTACTCCCGACCGCCGCCCTCGAAGAACTTGTTGAAGAACTCGACGTACTCGAGACGGACCGCCTGCAGACCGGCACTCGTGACGCCGAGCGCCAGGACGAGCAGGTGGCCGAACAGGAGCACGACGAGTCCGATCAGGATCGTCGCGGCGTCGCCGTGAACGAGGCCGCCGAACAGGATCTCGGTGACCTCGTGGCCGTGGTAGGTGTCGCCAACGTGCGGCATATGACCGAGGCCGAAGTGCCACTCGGCTCCCTCGGCCGATTCGGTCGCGAAGACGCCGAAGAACAGGAGATTGACCGTAAAGGCCATCCCCGCCTTCGCGAGTAGCACGGCCGCGAGGCGCGTGTACGACAGCACGTTCACGAGCACGTTCAGGAACTCGACGGCCTCGATCGGTTCGCCGTAGGCGAGGAGCACGAGGCCGACGAGGAAGATCAAGAGCGGGAGCGTGAACGGACCGACGCCCGGGATGGTGAACAGCTCCATCGCCGGGAAGCCGTTGAACCCGAGCGGGAGAACGCCCTCACTGGAGAACGTGGTGTAGAGGAATTCGGGAGCGACAGAGCGGAGCGCGTCGCTGAACACCCACACCCAGAGTCCGTTCATCATCAGAATCCACGAGGCGTTCTCGTAGACTGCGTGCTGGAGATCGTGGAGCTCGAGGTCCTCGAAGAACCCGAAGATCCACGCCACGTTGAGGTGGAAGATGCCGACCAGGACGCTCACGACGAGCCAACCGCGGGCCCAGTCGATGCCGGCGGGCGAGAGCCCCTTCTCGATCGGGGCGTGCGAGAGCCCGATGAGCCCCTCCCAGAGGTAGGTCGCGATCAGGTGGAGGCCGAACACCTCGCCGTAGAGGATGCCGAACAGTACGGTGAACAGTCCGGCCGCGATCGTCACGCCGCCCATACTCCGGAACGCCGGGCGGTCCTGGAAGTTCGTGTAGAGGTAGTAGCCGATGCCGGTGTAGATGAGCCCGTATCCGAGGTCCCCGATCATAAACCCGAAGAACGCCGGGAACGTGAGAAAGAGAATGACTGTCGGGTCGAACTCGTAGTAGCTCGGCCGGTTCACCGCCTGCACGAGGAGTTCGAACGGCCTGACCGCACCGGGATTGTCTTGGACGGTCGGCGGTTCGTCGTCGGCCATCACGACCGTGCTGCCGCCGTCCGCACGCGCGTCGGCGTCAGCAGCACCGCCGTCGGCGGCCGCCGGCGACTCGACGCCACCGGCACCGCCGGCGGGGACGTCCTCACGAACGTGGTCGGTCCCGTCCTTCGAGAACGTCGCGCGCTCGAGTTCCT
Organism: Halobellus clavatus; assembly: GCF_900107195.1. Classification (GTDB taxonomy): domain Archaea; phylum Halobacteriota; class Halobacteria; order Halobacteriales; family Haloferacaceae; genus Haloquadratum; species Haloquadratum clavatum. Next base: position 67,797 of record NZ_FNPB01000005.1, on the reverse strand, counting down.
CGATCTCGACGTGTTCGCCGACCTCGTCTTTGATCGCGCCCTTGAATTCGGTGTAGCGTTCCGAAGGGATCCACCCCTCGGCGATGAACGCGTTCTCGGTGGTCGCGAACGACAGCGGCGCCTCGGTCTTCTGGACGTCGATCGAGAGCTTCTCCTCGGCAGCCAGGAGGAAGCCCGCAGCCTCCACCTTCTCGGATTCGAGCTCGTTCTCGACCGTCGAGAGCTCCGATTCGAGCTGCTGTTTCTCGTGTTCGAGTTCTTTCTTGTACTCGCTCGGGGTGCCGTCGACCTGGGGGATTTCGTACGACGAGAAGTCCGCACTGACCAGCGCGTCCGTCAGTGCGTCGGGGTCGGCGTCGCTCGTGGGGGACGCGAAGATCCCGAGGACGTCCTCGCCGGCGAAGATCTCGTGTGAGCGGAGGTCCTCGGCGTCGACGATCGCGCGTTCGATGGCGTCGCGGTCGCCCTCACCGACGGCCACCTGCAGCGTGTCGTACCCCCACAGCAGGTCGAGGTCGATTCCGAGATCGACGAACGGATCGATCGACTCGATCTGGTCTTCGATGTCGCGGATCTCCTGGCGGAGATCGCCGCGCCGGTCGTCGAGGTCGTTGACGCGGGTCCGAATCTCTTCGAGTTCCGCTTCGATCGCGTCGTCGGTGACAATCCGGGTCGGGCCGGCGTCTTCGCTGTCGACGTCGAGGATGCTCTCGAGCGACCGCACGGTGACGAGCCGTTCGGAAGACTCCTCGGCGCCCTCGACGGGATCGCCCGGTTCGAAGCCCTCCCAGGAACCGTCGTACTCGGTGACGTGCAGGAGATTCAGACCGTGCGCGGTCTCGACGACCTCGTTCATCACGGCCTTTGATCCCGTCACCGAAACCTTGCTCATCTGCTCAGGTCTGAGCATTTACCGCCTCCTCGAACTGACTGATCGCGTATTCGACCGCCTCGTCGGCGTTCTCTTCGGCGGACGCGACCAGTTCCTTCCGTTCGGCTCTGCCCTCCTCGACGAGTTCCTCGCGCTCGGCTTCGATCTCCTCGCGAGCCTCTGCGAGTCGCTCCGCCTCGTACTCGTCCGCCTCAGCTTCTGCGTCGCTGCGGATCTCCTCGGCCTCCCGACGCGCCTCCTCGATTCGCTCGTCGCGGTCTGCTTCCGCCTCCGCGACGATCTCGTCGGCTTCGGATTCGGCCGTTTTGATCCGTTCGAGAACCTCTGGTCTCGGCATACTCGTATCACCGAAACCTTGCGCAAGCGGCGTATAAGGTGTTTGCGGAACTCCCCGGCCAGCGACGGCCGTGTGAGGGCATAGCACGCCAGTTGGAGGACGTCCCTCGGGCCCCGTCGCAGACGTCCGATCGACAACGCCTCGAAGTGGCACCTCGGTGCACTCGGATCCGCACCGTTATGCTTCCCCCGTCCGTACAACCGCGCGATGGGAGTCCTCGAAGACAAGGCCAATGCGCGCCTGTTCTACAAGTACCTCTCGAAGGTATACGACCAGATCAACCCCTTCATCTGGAACGAGGAGATGCGCGACGCGGCGCTGGAATGGCTCGCCATCGAGCAGGGCGACCGCGTCCTCGACGTCGGCTGCGGCACCGGTTTCGCGACCGAAGGGCTGCTCCGCTACACCGACAACATCCACGGGCTCGATCAGAGCCGTCACCAGATGGAGAAGGCGTTCGAGAAGTTCGGCACCCGGGAGAAGGTGCGGTTCTACCGCGGCGACGCGGAGCGCCTGCCCTTCGCCGACGACGCGTTCGACGTCGTCTGGTCGTCCGGGTCGATCGAGTACTGGCCGAACCCCGTCGACGCCTTAGCGGAGTTCCGGCGGGTCGTCAAGCCCGGCCATCGCGTTCTGGTGGTCGGCCCGGACTACCCGAACAGCCGGGTCTTCCAGGAACTCGCGGACGCGATTATGTTGTTCTACGACGAGACCGAGGCCCAGCGGATGTTCGAGGAGGCCGGGTTCGTCGACATCGAGCACCACATCCAGCAGGCCTACCCGGGAAGTCCACGAGCGATCACGACGATCGCCCGTGCGCCTGAGGAGTGAGCCGGCCCGGAGCGGACGCGACCACGTCGGTCGACGAGCAGCCAGGGGGCCGAGTCAGTCGACGACCCCGCGCACGCGACTCACACGTCTCCCCCCGACGGACACCGTGACCGCCACCGTCCGCCCCGGCGCCACTCGCGGCGCGTTCGTCGTTGCCAGGCGGAACGACCCGGTCTCGCCGGCCGACCAGACGCCGTCGCTGGCGACGTTGAACGGCCCGGTCGGCCCCGCTCGGAACCCCCTGGCCGCGAAGAAGGGGACCGGCGGCTGATGCCGGAGCGGAACGCCGTCCACAGTCACACGTAGTTCGAGCGCCGCCAGTTCGAGCGCCGGGCCCGCCTCGTGAGTCAGCGAGACGGTGTCGGTATCGAGCGTGAGCGAGAGCCCGATCGTCCGCGGTCCATCATCGGACGAGGCGGCGGTCCCGGAGGATCCACCCGTAGCCGTCAGCACGGCCTCCGCTCCCGCGGCGACGACGCCGCCGAGGCCGACACCGACGAGCAGGAGCAGCGCGACGCCGACCACCGGGGCCGAGGCTCGGGAAGTCATAGCGGGGCTGGTCGCCTCATCTGATAAGAAGGCTCGGACCCTCGCGACCGCGGAACCGGAGTGTTACGCCGAACGCTCGGGAGTCGCCGTGCCGGTCCCGTTGCTCTCGTTGCGCGTTCCGTAGACCGCCGGCGTGGAGGTCGGCTGGACCGAGAGGATGACGACCGCGCTCCCGTCGATCGCGGTCACCTGGTAGCTGCCGTTCGGTGCCAGCGTCCACAGCGACCCGTCCGGCCCGGTCTGCCCGACCACGGTGCTTCGGCCGCCGGCCGGTCCGACCGTGATCTGGGCGTCGATCGGCTCACCGGTCTCCGTACTGTTGAGCTGGAGTCTGACGGGACCGCCGGGATACGTCCGGTGCGCCGTCAGGGTCATCGCGTCTCTGGTCGCCGAGGCCGGCGACCTAGTGACCACCTGATCGATCGGCCGGTACTGGTACTCCTGGAAGACGCGCTTGCTCCCGCTGTCGACGAAGGCGACGAGTCGACCGCGGCGGTGCTCGATCGTGACGCGCGCGCTGTCACTATCAGGATTCCCCAGGGTGTCGTCGCGGAGGCGGAGGTCGGCCACGGTCGGATACGCCTGTTCGGTGGCGTTGACGGCCTCGGCGAGCGAGAACGAGTTGCTGTTCTCACCGCGGAGCGAGCCTCGGTACACCTCACGGACGTACGTCCCGTCGCGGATGACCGCGAGCGCGACGCTGTTCGACCCCGTCTGGACGAAGAAGCGACCGGCGGTCGCTTCACCGCGGAGGACGGCGGCCGCGTACCCCCGAACAGGACCGGTCAGCGTGTTCAGTTCGAGTTCGATGTTCCCGAAGCGGGAGGCGGAGATGCTGAACCCCGAGGTCGAGCGAGCGAGCGTCTGCAGCCGACTGCGTCGCTCTTCGAGTTCGCGTGCCTCGGCGTCGATCAGGGCGAGTTCGTAGAGCAACTGCCGAGGCGGGAGCTCACCCTGCCCGTACGCGGTGAAGGCTTGCCGCTGGCGGGAGCGGAGGGCGACCACACGCTGTTCCACCCCGCTGACTGCCTGGAGCAAGTAGCGCTGCCGGGCCTCGCGGGTCTCTGTGGCGTCGACACGCTCGATGACCGACTCGGTCCGCAAGCGGACGTCCGTCACGTCGGCGGAGAACCCGAGGCCGCTCCCCAGTTCGACGTACTCGGTCTCGAGCGTGCTCCGCGTCGCCTCGCCGTCGGGCACCGCGAGGACGTTGATCAGCCGCTCGGACGGGCCACTGGGGCCTGAAAGTTGTGCATTCGGGGGACCGGACGCGCCCGAGGCTCCGAGCGCCGGCGTCGAATCGGGGGCCGCCGGCGTCAGAGCGGCGTCGGGAGACGGTCCCTGAGCCACCTGCTGTGGCGGACCGTTCGGCGCGAGCGCTGGGCCGCTTCCAGCGACCGCCGAGACGAGGAGGAGGACGGCGAGCGTAAGCGGGACGGCACGCATATCCGGGAGATACAGCCGGCCGTTACAAAAAACGAGGTCATTCCGGAATCCCGCGCGATCGTCAATATCACCTGACAGGAGAGGGGTCCCACAACGACTGTGGCCCGACTCTCAGATCGGGTTTCGCGCTAAGCATCGGCGGACAGTGGCGTGATGGAAAGGGTTTTGAGCGTTCCACGAAGACTGCTTGCCAATGCGGACCTCCGCGCCGTGGCTGGCCCTCCTCCTCGTCGCCGCCGCCATCGTGCCGGCACCAGCGCTCGCGCTGGGGGCGGATCCCGACGGGGCCGCCGTCGAGCCGCAGGTGACCGACGAGGAGTCGACGCTCCCGCGAACGAGCGTCGACATTGCGCTGCGGCCCGATCGGAGCGCGTACTGGCGCGTCGAGATGCGATACCCACTCGAGACCGAAAACGAGACGCAGGCGTTCAGCCGAATCGCGTCCCGGTACGAGAACGAGGAGGCGAACGTGGGACCCGACGTGATGCTGTTCGAGTCGCTGAGCCAGCAGGCGAGTGAGGCGACCGGACGGGAGATGGCGATCGAGAACGTCACGTACCGCGGCTCTGTCGCCACCGAAGACGGGACCGGGACGCTCGCGCTCACGTTCACGTGGACCAACTTCCTCGAAGAGGGAGACAACGAGACGCTCGTCCTCGAAGACGTGTTTTCGCTCCCGGGCGCAGAGAGCGACGACCGGCAGACGTGGCTCTCGATCTTCGATGCCGATCAGACGATTCGGATCCGGCCGCCCGATGGCTACACCGTGACGAGCACGAGTATCGCCGTCCAGCAGCGCGAGAGCGCGATCGTCTTCACCGAGCCCTCGGACTTCGAGGGCGACAGCGACCTCCGGATCGTCTACTCCACCGTCGGCCCGGCGGATCAGTTGCCGTTGAGCCTGATCGCCGGCGGCGCACTCGTCGCGATCGCGATCGCTGCCGGCGCGTGGGCGCTTCGCGGGCAGCGGACTGTGCGGCCAGACGACCGCGGCGGGGCCGGAGAGGAGGCCACGCGGGCGGACGGACCGACGAACGGGTCCGACGCGGCCGACGCGTCGTCACCGACAGGTGAGTCGGGGGGCGCCGAAGCCGCCACCGCGGCTGGCACCGGCGAAGCCGCCGGTGGAGCAGACGATGCGGACGCGGACGCGGAGGACGAGCGCATCGATCCCTCGCTGCTCTCCGACGAGGAGCGCGTCGAGCACCTGCTCGAACAGAACGGCGGGCGGATGAAGCAGGCGACGATCGTCGACGAGACGGGCTGGTCGGACGCGAAGGTCTCACAGCTCCTGTCGACGATGGCAGACGAGGGGCGGATCGACAAACTCCGCCTGGGCCGCGAAAACCTGATCTCGCTCCCCGACGACGACGAGCAACCCGGTTCGGGCCAGTAACGCGCGGTGCTTCCGCGCCAGCCGGGGCGACGGACCCCCGATTCCGGTCCGAAACCGGGAGTGCTTCCGGAACCTCTTTTGCCGCGCCATCCTCAGCGACGCGTAATGGAGTATCTGGAGCGCCGGGTCTCGATGGTCGAAGACCGTCTGGAGGAGGTCATCGAGGCCGTCGATCCGCCGGAACTCTCCGCAGAGGTCGCACACGTCGCGCTGGCCGGCGGCAAGCGCGTCCGTCCGGCGGTGACCGTCCTCGCGTGCGAAGCGTGCGGTGGTGATCCGGACGTCGCCGTCGACTTCGCGGTCGCGATCGAGTTAGTCCACAACGCCTCGCTCGTCATCGACGACATCATCGACCGCTCGGACGTGCGTCGGGGGACGGCGAGCGCCTGGGCTGAGTACGGGTACGGCCCCGCGATCGTCGCCTCGGACGGCCTGCTGGGCGAAGCGTTCGCTCTCCTCTCACAGAACGACCAGGCGACGCAGATCGTTGCCGAGTCGATGGTCGAACTCGGGGAGGGCGAAGCCACCGAGTTGGTGGCGCGGCCGACGAACGAGACGGAGTATATGGAACTCGCGCGCCGGAAGACCGGGGCGTTGTTCCGCGCGGCCGCCGAACTTGGCGCGGTCGCGGCGGAGGCCGACCCCTTCACCGTCGAGGCATTCGGCGAGTACGCCGAACGGGTCGGTGTCGCCTTCCAGATCCGCGACGACGTCCTCGACGCCACCGCCGACGCCGAGGAGTTGGGCAAACCGACCGGTCAGGACGCCGAGATGGATCGCCCGTCGCTGGTGCAGGTCACAGAACTCACTGCGGTCGAAGCCAACGAGCGGGCGCACGAGCAGTCCAGTCAGGCGCTCGACGCGCTGGAGGCCTCCGAAGTCGACGACAGCGAACCGCTGGGCTACTTACAGGACCTGGCGGAGTTCGTCGTCGTCCGCGAGCGGTGAGGTCCGGGGAGTCGTCGTAGACGGTGAGAGACCGAAGCGTCACCCACGCGCGGCGTCCGCGTCAGTCTCCGGCCCCGTGGGGAACCGCGACTCCGCCACCGCGAACACGAGCGTACTGAACACGCCTAGGAGCGTCCCCGCGGTGAGCCCGATGGCGAGTTCAGTCAGCGAGAACCACTGGACGCCGTCGATACCTCGCGGTAAGAAGAACCCGGAGACCACGTAGAGGACCACCGCGATAGCGACGACGTAGAAAGGCGCGTTCAGGTAGCGCCACTTGAACCGATCGGCGAGATATTCGTCTGTTACCTGCCCGAGACTCGAGGTGACGCCCGCGGCGGCGAACCACTGGACGGCACCGTGGACGAGCGCGGCCAGTACGATCGGGGCAGTCGGGTCCGCGATGTTCGCGCGGACGGTCTCGAACAGCGCGTACCCGCGGAACCCGCCGACGACCAGCAGCGCGGCGGCCGCGACGTAGGTGATGAGCGTGACCCGGCCCTCATAAAGCACGTCTCTGATGCGCTCTGCGGTGTCGTCGACGGCGTCTTCGAGCCCCAGCCCCCGGAAGAGCGTGTAGAGGCCGAGCAGCGCAGAGATGATCCCCAGCACGACCGCGCCGGGGACGTCGAAGAAGCTCGCGATCGTGACGAACGGGTAGATGAGGAGCAGAATGCCGAGCGGGACCAGAATCGTCCCGCGCGTTTCGGGATCCGCCAGGACCTGTTTCATCGTGTAGTACATCGACTCCAGGTCCTGTGCCTGGCGGACGACGACCCGGCGGACGCTGTCGATCGGGACCCGCGAGCGGACGATCGGCAGCACCGATTCGTCCTGCGCGCCGTCGGTGATGACGATCGCGCTCACGTTCTCGCCGGTCGACAGCCCCGCGAGTACGCGGTCGATCTCCTCGCCGATCGCGCGATTGGCTTTCACGTCACCGGCCTGGGTGCCGGTGACCGCCGCGACCGTGATTTCCTCGTCGACGTCGGGGTCGGCCTCGAGGTCGTCGTACTCGTGAATCCCCTGAAAGAGGACGTTGACGTCGGAGTCTTCGGGGTCCGCGGTCGCGAGGTCCACAGCGGCCGATTCGACGGCGTCCCGGCCGACGACGGGGGTATCCAGCCCCGTCTTGCGACCGAGATCGTCGTCGAGGTCGACACAGAGGACCAGCAGCATCTACGGGGCATAAGTAATCGGAGTATATCTGCTTTCGGGAGCGAGCGAACGAGCGCCGAGATCGATTCGGTGATGTCGAACGGGCGGCACGGCTGCGGATCGGCCGTTGAAGTATTGTGGCTCGGCGTCCGAACTCACGCGTGGAACGACAGGTCACAGTCTGGCTCGTGATCGGCCTCGTGCTCGTCGCCGGGTGTAGTGCGGGCGCACCGCCGACCGACGAGCCGACGCGAAACGCGACGCTGTCGCTGTCGGGCTACGAACGGACGGCGGACGCCTCGCCGGTCGACACGCGGCTGTTCTGGGACCGCACCTCGAACTGGGAGGATCCCGAAAACCGCTCGGTGAACGTCACCAGTCGCGTCCGTACGTATCGCAACCTCAGTGGCGCAGATACCGTCGTCGTCTACACCACGCCGGAGAAGCCGTACGTGGGAGCGGACCGGATTCGGCCGATGTCGGCGGCGGAGCGAGCGCGGATGGCCACTCGATCGGCGGAGTTCCCGCGCTTCGGGAACGACACGGACCGTACCTACACGGCCTCGGTGCTGGATCGAGAACGGACGGTACAGGTGCTCGCTGATCCCGAGGGCGCCGCGACCACCCACGTTACGCACGTGTCCCGTCGTGACGCCGTCGTCGTGGTCGTGATCGATGGGGCCGATCGCTCGACCGTCGAGCGCGTGCTCGGCAGCGTCTCGTTCCGCGATGGAACCGCGCGGACCGGGTGACGTCGCGCTCGCTCGTCGCACGGCCGAGTGCCGTTCTACATAGCACGACTTTTGAGTCTCGGACCGGTATGGAAAAGCGAATGATCTCGAAGGGCTGTGAGCAGTGCGCGAAGGGCGGAAAGATGGTGCTTTTCGTCTACGGTTACTGTGACCAGCGCGACTGCTTCTACTGCCCGCTCGGCGAGAACCGCAAGAACGTCACTGACGTCTACGCGAACGAGCGACTCGTCGAGTCCGACGAAGACGTGATCGAGGAGGCCAAGCGGATGAGCGCGCTCGGCACCTCGATCACCGGAGGCGAGCCGCAGGAGGCGATGGCGAAGACGACGCGGTACCTCTCGCTGTTGAAAGACGAGTTCGGCGAAGACCACCACACGCACCTCTACACGGGCATCACCGGCGGTCGGGAGAATATGCGACGCCTCTCGGAGGCGGGGCTCGACGAGATCCGGTTCCACCCGCCGTACGAACTGTGGGGCGACCTCCACGGGACCGAGTGGGAGGAGATCCTCTATATCGCCCGCGAGGAGGGCCTCACTCCGGCGTTCGAGATTCCCGGGATCCGCGCCGAGGAGGAGTTCTTGGAGTTCCTCGACGAAGGCGCGGCGGAGTTCTGTAACGTCAACGAGTTCGAGATGAGCGACGGGAACTACCGCCGGATGCAAGAGCAGGGCTTCGAGCTTCAGGACGGCCATATGTCCGCCGTCGACGGCTCGAAAGAAGCAATTCTGGAGACGATGGGCGACCACGAGCGGGTCTACTTCTGTACCTCCGTGTTCAAGGACGCCGCGCAGCATCGGAACCGTCTCAAGCGGATGGCGCGGAACATCCGCCGCCCGTTCGACGAGGTGACCGACGACGGGACGCTCGTCTACGGGAAGACCTGGATCTCGGCCGAGGAACTCGACGCCCTCGGCGTCCCCGAGGAGTTCTACACGGTCAAGTCAGACCACGTCGAGGTGGCGTGGTGGCTGCTCGAAGAGATGATCGAGGAGGGTGACCTCTCGGAAGGAGAGATCGTCGAGCAGTATCCGACGGCCGATGGAACGGTCGTCGAGCGGACGCCGCTGGCGTAGTCCTGCGAGCGAGCGGAGCGTCACCGAACCCGCGAGGACCGTCGATCGACGTCGGACGTCAACGCCACGTAGAGACTCGGGACCACCGCGACAGACGTCCCGACCAACAGCCAGGGCGTCAGCGAACCGCCCTGAAGGGCACCGAATCCGACGACGCAGACGCCGAGCACCCCACCGGCGCCGGCGGCGAGCCGCTTCGTCCGCGCATCGAACGTGACGCCACGAGCCGTCCCGTAGAGCGCCGATCCGAGGCCGAAGACGACGCCCGCCCCGGTGCCGACGTACGGGGCGTCGAGGAGGACGCCGGTTCCGACGAGGCCGATTCCGAGGAGCCCGCCCGCGACGACGGTGATGCGGGCTGAGAGGGGGTTGACGTTCGCCTCATAGCGCGTCGCGTAACCAGTTGCCGGGGCTGCAAGGAGGCCACCGACGAGGAGCGCGAAGAGGACGCCGCGCGGGGTCGCGTCGTCGAGGAGGACCCCGAGCGCGCCGCCGGCCGCAATCACGCTCCCGGCGGCGAGGAGCCATCGCGGGCGGATCGTGGCGGCGGGGTCGTCGTCGCGGATGATCCCGAACGCGACGAAGGGATACGAGACGACAGCGGTGACGACGACAGTCGCGTAGAGACTCCACCCGAGGACCGCGCCGGAGACGACGACCGAGAGACCGAGAAATACCCCGGTGATGACGGCGAACTCGGGGACGCGACGGGACATAGTTCACCTCGGGCCGAGGCGGCCGAAAGCGTTGCGGTGGCCGGCTTCGAACGCGCGTCGGTCGCATCGAACCCTCGGTCCGACGGGAGGCGCCAGGCACCCGTCGCTCGCAGACCCGCAAGCGTTTAGACAGGCCGTGGAGTATTCGACGCTATGTCCGACTGTCCGTTAGCCGACGACTGTCCCCGGTTCTCCGAGCGGATCGACGGGATGGGGTGTCAGTACTACGGCGACCGCGGCGGCGCCGAGTGGTGTAACAACTACGATCAGCCCATCCGCGACCTGAAGGCCCAGCCGGTCAAGCCGGGCGAGGAAGTCGTCGTGGACGTCGACGACATCCACGAGAGCGGTGCCGGCGTCGGTCGGACCGACGACGGGTTCATCGTCCTGATCGACGGCCTGTTGCCGGAGGCTCGCGCGGTGGTCCGGATCGATCGGGTGAAGTCGAATCACGCGACGGCGAAGAAGGTGGTCGAGCGCCTCCCGCTCGACGAGGAGGAGCAAGCGGACGACGGCGACGAAGAGACAGAGACCACAGAAGACGATTCGGACGACGAGCGAAGGCGCGGCCCCGACAGTGGGACCGCACTCGGCAGCCGAGACAACTTCTGGGGCGGGTAGCCCCCATCGAACCGCGGGAGGAGACGGCACGGACAGTCGTCGTTGTGGACATCACCAGCCGTGATCGATCGCGACTGAGAGGCGTGCGAGGCGTCGGACTCGCCGCATCGCTTCTGTATCTTTTTTGCGCGCGGACGCAAACGGGGACGTATGGACGACGCCGAGCGGGACGACCCCGAGTCGGGCGTGGATGGAGAGACCTCCGGCGGGTCGGCCGGTACCGGGGACCGTGACGCCGACGGCGTCGACTCGTCGGAGACGGAGTCGGTGCTCGACGTCGACGAGGCGCTCGCGGAGATCGGATTCGACGCCGACGAGAGCGTTCTGACGCGGCGGCAGGCCGAAGTGCTCGTGCTCAGAGAGCAGGGCGTCCGGCAGTCGAAGATCGCGTCGATGCTCGGGACGTCACGGGCGAACGTCTCCAGCGTGGAGTCGAGTGCGCGGCGGAACGTCGAGAAGGCGCGCGAGACGGTCGCCTTCGCCGAGGCGTTGGCCGCGCCGGTCCGCGTCTCCGTCGACGAGGGGACAGATCTCTACGACGTCCCGAAGGAAGTGTACGACGCGTGCGACGAAGCCGGCGTGAAGGTAAATCGAACCGCCCCGGAGTTGATGAAGTCGATCTCCGACGCCGCGGGGGACGCCGTCCAGGGCAGAGAGGTCCGCGAGTCACTGCTCGTCGGCGTCACGACCGGCGGGCGCGTGCAGGTGCGTCGCTCCGCCGACTGAGGGGTCGCGCTCCCGCGACTCAGAACTCACCGTTCGCTTTCAGCCGTCGGACGAGCCGTTTGACGTCCTGTGCGCGGTCCTTCGGCACGACGAGAACGCGGTCGTCCCAGGTCACGACCGCGAGGTCTGAGACGCCGATCAGTGAGACGTGCGCCTCGTCGGCGGCGACGACGTTGTCGCCGGCGTCCAGCGTGCGGAGTTCGACGTTGCCGGCGGTGACGTTCCCCCCGTCGTCGGCGTCGGCGACCCGCGCCAACGCGTCCCAGGAGCCGACGTCGTCCCAAGGGAACGAGACCGGGACGACGGCGACGTCGTCTGCGACCTCGAAGATCGCGTAATCGACGCTCACGGGATCGACGGACTCGAACGCGGCCTCGACGTCCGCGGCGCCAAATTCGGTGTCGAGAGTCCCCGGCAGCTCGGCCGCGTCGAGCGCGGCCGTGGGTCCCGAGATCGGTGAGTCCGCGGCCGCACGCAGGAACGCCGACGGCCGCCAGGCGAAGAACCCGGCGTTCCAGTAGTGGCCGGCCGCGACGTAGGACTCGGCGGTTTCGGGGTCGGGTTTCTCGTGGAACGATTCGACCGGGGCCCACGCGGCGTCCGTGTCGGAGAGATCAGCGTCGGAGTCGGACTCGGGCGTGGCCGACGGTCGTCGCGCGGGTTCGATGTAGCCGTACCCCGTCTCGGGGCGGGTGGGTTCGACGCCGAACGTGACGAGACGGTCGGTCGCGGCGGCGACCTCGGTCCCCCGGCGGGTGGCGGCGGCGAAGCCTGCCCCGACGAGGTGATCACTCGGCAGCGCGAGGATCACCGGATCCGAGAACGCCGCGTCGACGCGGGCCGTGGCGTAGAGCAGCGCCGGCCCGGTATCGCGACCGGCCGGTTCGACCAGGACGTCGGCGTCGGGGACGCGTTCGTGGACGCCCTCGGCGTAGGACGCTCTGGTGACGACGACGACCTCGTCGGCGACGTCGCGTGCGCGAGAAACCGTTTGCTCCAGCAGCGACGACGCCTCGAACAGCGGGAGGAACTGCTTCGGACGGTCAGACCGACTGGCGGGATACAGCCGCGATCCGGTGCCGCCGGCGAGGACGACGGCGACCACGGGCTCAGCGGGTGTCGCGGTCGCAGTCATTCCCACGTCTCGACGATGCCGTCCCGGACGTCGCCGAGGCACCCCTCACAGTCGGGGTGGCCCGCCTCGAAGCACGCCGGAGTGCCGTCGGCGTCGACGTGGACCGCGCGGCGCTCGGCCTCGCGACGGCAGACGAGTTTGGCGCGACCCTCCTCGTCGCGGGGGAGCGCGTGGATGACGCCCTCGTCCGCGCGTCCGTTCCCCTCACCGTCGCGGCCCTCTTGGTACGCGTCCCGGGCCCGAGCGTACTGCCGCCCGGCCGCTCGGAACTTCTGCCGAAGGATCCGTTCGAGGCGGTCGCTCATCGCATAGAGGTGAGCGCGCGAATGGCATCAATCCGTTGGTCGGTTTCACGTCACAGCGGCAGTACGCGGACGGGTTTCACTTTCACCCCGGTCACGACAGTTTATTACCGATCGGGAACCAACCGTCGTGTGCCTCCCAATGGAAAACAAGGTGGAGGCGATTGCAACCATGTCAGACCTGCGAACACACGCAGCGGAGATAGCGGAACAGTTCTCAGAGCACGTAGACGTCGAGACCTCGGAAGTCGAAGAGCGACTCGAGACGCTCGTCGACGAGTACCGAGTGCCCGTCGACGAGGCGCGCCGATCCGTCGAAAACAGCTACCTCGAAGAGGCCGGTCTCGAACGCGACGAGATCGGTCAGGGCGGTAACGACGAGGTCCGTGTGGCCGACATCGACGAGGACGAACAGTGGATCGACGTGACCGCGAAGGTCGTCGATCTCTGGGAGCCGCGAAGCGAGTCGATCGCACAGGTCGGCCTGCTCGGCGACGAGTCCGGCCGGACGAAGTTCGTCGCCTTCGAGACCTCCGACCTCCCCGAACTGGAGGAGGGCGCGGTCTACCGCCTGGGGAACGTCGTCACCGACGAGTACCAGGGTGACTTCTCGGTGAAGCTCAACCGGACGACGACCATCGAGCAACTCGACGAGGACATCGAGGTCGGCGACGACGCCGTCACCGTCGAGGGCGCGCTCGTCGACATCCAGTCGGGGAGCGGTCTGATCAAGCGCTGCCCGGAGGAAGGCTGCACGCGGGTCCTCCAGAACGGTCGGTGCTCGGAGCACGGCGACGTCGAAGGCGAGTTCGACCTCCGGATCAAGGGTGTACTCGACGACGGCGAAACCGTTCACGAGGTCATCCTGGGCCGCGAGGTCACCGAGGATCTCACCGGGATCACGCTCGAAGAAGCCCAGCAGATGGCGAAAGACGCACTCGACACGACCGTCGTCGTCGAGGAGATGCGAGAAGATCTGCTGGGGACGTACTACCGCGTCTCCGGTCCGGAGCTGGGGCGGTACGTCCTAGCCGACGAAGTCGAACGGCTCACCGAACCAGCCGATCCCGAAGCGGTCCTGATCAAAGCGAGGTCGATCTGAGATGAGTTCCAACGAGATTCCGTCCCGAGAAGTCGCACGGCGTGTGTTCGCAGACGAGTTCAACGACGCCGCCTTCACCTTCAAAGAGTCCGACGACGACCGCGCGCCGGTCTACCTCCTGCTGCCCACGGGAGCGAAGGCCAATCGCGTGTTCTTCGTCGGCACGCTGACCGAGAAAGACGACGTCGGCGAAGACAGCGAGTACTGGCGCGGTCGCATCGTCGACCCCACGGGGACGTTCTTCGTCTACGCGGGGCAGTACCAGCCCGAGGCCGCGGGCACGCTTCGGGACCTCGAACCGCCGGCGTACGTCGCCGTGGTCGGCAAGCCGCGAACGTACGAAACCGACGACGGGTCGGTCAACGTCTCGGTGCGGCCGGAATCGATCCAGGTGGTCGACGCCGCGACCCGGGATCGCTGGGTCGTCGAGACTGCCGAGCGGACCCTCGACCGGATCGGCGCGTTCGACGACGAGGGGAACGAGTACGCACGGATGGCTCGCGAAGAGTACGACCTCCCCATCGACCGGTACAAGAGGTCGGCCGTCTCGGCGCTGGAGAGCCTCGAAGAGTCCGACGGTGACGAACTCGGCCTCGGCGGTGCGGGGGCCGACGGGTCGCCCGAATCGACCGAGGATCTCCAGCCGGAGCCGTAAGCGGCCCCCGGCACGGCGGATTTCGGGGCGACGTCTGACGAAACATTAAGTGGATCGGCCGACGAACTGGGAACAAGTCAATGGGCAACAAAAACAAGACCATCTCGTTCCGCGTCAACGAGGACGCGTTCGAGACGCTCCGGGAGATCGCGGAAGAACGCGACATCTCGCTGTCGGCGGTCTTCCGCGATTACGTGGACACGCTCGTTGCCCACGACGGCCAAGTCCAGGTCGTCCCCGAACACGAACTCGAACAGCTCCGCAACGGCGACGAGGAGAGCTTCCCACCGAAGGTCAAGGTGCCGAAGAGCTTCGTCAGGGAGCACGAGCGCCTCGAACTGGAGGCTGACCACCTCCGCGAGCAGCTCGAAGAGCACAAGCGGTACGTGAACTACCTCCGCGAGCAGCTCGAAGACGAGAACGAGGAGGTCATCCAACTCGAGGATCTCGACGAGAGCGAGGCGGAAGAACCATCCTTTCGACTTGGATAGCCTCGACGGGGTCGAGCGGCCGCTCTCGCGAGATCGGCCGCGGGACGACTCGCCCTGAGGAGCCCCGGGACGCCCGTTACTTAGAGAGCGCCCGCCGCGCCGTCCGCATCTTTGCTTCCATCTCGTCGTTGCCCTCCACTTCGGCGAGCGTTTCGGCCGCCTCCAGCGTTCGGACCGCACTGTCGAGGAACGAGAGCACGTCGCCGGAGTACGAGTACAGCATATACTCGTCACTCATCACGTCGACGATGGCGTCGGGGCCGAGCCCCTGCGCGCGCAGTTCCAGCAGATAGCGGACGAACTGTCGCTCGGGATAGCCCGTGTAGAGGTCGTCGGGATTCTTCGGGTCGAGGAAGTCCTCAGCGAAGTCCAGCAGTCGATCGCGGGTCGCGTCGTCGAGTTTCGCCAGTCCCTCGCCGGAGTAGAGCACGTCCATTGTCGCGCCGGAGAACGCTCCCTTCGGGATATTCACGTCTAACTGGGAGACGATCTGCCGGTGGTTCTTCAGGTAGATCTTGTCCGTGATGGCCACGGTTGGACGTCCGTAGCGCACTCGGCGGCAAAAGGCTCGCGGTGCAGCGAGCGGTCGGGCCGATCGTGTGAGACCGGCGCACTCCGCTGGAGAGTCGTAACGTATTTGACTGCGACGGAGGTACGGAAAGGTGCGTGTCCGGGTTAGGGTAGTGGACCATCCTTCAGCCTTGTGGAGGCTGAGACGCGGGTTCGATTCTCGCACCCGGACCTTCCTGCTGACGAGCGAACGCGAGGAGGCGGAGGTCTGCACAGCGTGAATCGAAGCAGGGAGGTCGCGCGAAGCAAACGAAGTAAGCGAGCACGTCCGACTGCGGTTCGATTCTCGCACCCGGACCTTCTGCGTCCCACGCCGCTCGTGAGCGCCTGCTCCGTCGACGACGACACACGCGGTTCCTCAGACGACGTGGTTCGCGAGTGACTCGCCGCGTCGGATCCGGCGAACGTTCTCTGCGACGATGGCGGCCACGCGTTCGGCGTACTCGTCGGTGGCACCGGCGGCGTGGGGAGTGACGATGACGTTCTCCAGATCCCACAGCGGCGAGTCGTCGGGCAGCGGTTCGGTCTCGAAGACGTCCAGTGCTGCACCGGCTATTCGGCCGTCGGTCAGCGCCGCGACGAGGGCATCCTGATCGACGACGCCGCCGCGAGCGACGTTGAGCAGGTACGCGTCCTCGCGCATCGCGTCGAGTTCGTCGCTGCCGATGAGCCCCTCAGTCTGCGAGGTGAGCGGGACCGTGAGGGCGACGAACCGGGCGTCGGAGATCGCAGCGGTGAGCGAATCCGGCGTGAAGACGGCGTCGACGGACGGGACCGGGGTCGGCGTCCGGCGAACGCCCCGGACGTTCATCCCCACCGCGTCGGCGCGTGCAGTCACTCCCTGGCCGAGCGTCCCGAGTCCGACGACGCAGACGGTCTCGCCCGGAAGCGTGAACGTCTCGTCCCAGTCGGGATAGTACCACTCGCGCGTCGGTTCGTTATCTCGGTAGATGTGCAATCGTCGGGCGAACTGGAGCATATAGCCGAGAACCGTATCGCCGATCGCGTCGCCGTGGACGCCCGAACTGTTCGAGAGCGTGATTCCCCGGCGCTTCAGTGCCTCGAACGGGAATGCGTCGACGCCGGCGAGGATGCAGTGGATCCACTCGAGGTCCGCGGACAGAAACGCCTCCTCGAACGAGAACGTCACGACCCCATCGAGGCCGGCCAGCGCAGAGCCGTCCGACAGGATCCGGACGTCCGCCGCGAGGTCTGTGAGTTCCTCGCGGAGCAGGGACGGCGGAAAGACGATGTCGACCGACGGGTGAATTCCGAGTTCCAGGTCGTCTCCTGTCATACGCGTCACGTCGCGCCACCCGTACAAAAAGACCGGGCGGGGGGTCGGCCCCGCCGGCACCGCGTCTGGGGACCGTGCGTGACACACGCAGCCTCCGTTTCCGGGCCGATGAGAACCACGTTCCCGTTATATCCGCTCGGGGGGCGACAGTTCAATTGTAAGGTGAAAGACGATGACTACAACCCCAACGCAGGCGGCGACTGAAACGACGTTCGACGACATCCTCAACTTCGATCTAGGGGGCACAGTCGCCGGCTACTGGCTCGCAATCCTTCGAGTCGTGACCGGGTACTGGTTCCTCCACGCGGGCTTCACGAAGTTCGCCTTCGTGTCGGGCGAGCCCTTCGACGCGAGCGGCTACCTGCTGCAGGGAACCGCCGGGAGCCCGATACACGGCTTCTTCGCGTGGGCGGCGGGGACACCGTGGCTGATGGAGTTCACGAACTTCGCAATCCCGGCCGGAGAGTTCCTCATCGGCCTCGGACTCGTGGTCGGCGCACTCGTCAGACTGGCCTCGTTCTTCGGGGTCCTCCTGATGGTGTTCTTCTACCTCGGAAACGCCGACTGGGCGCACGGCCTGGTCAACGGTGACCTGATGGGCCTGCTGCTCTTCGTGACCATCGCGACGCTCGGCGCGGGCCGGATCCTCGGCCTCGACGCCTACCTCGAGCAACTGGACCTCGCGGACACCAGGATCGCGAAGTTCCTGCTCGGGTAGCCGGCTCGCTCTGTTTCAACCGGATCCGCGACTTCTTTGTGCTCGCCCGCGACGAAGGCGTATGGCGATCGATCTCCGGAGTGATACGGTGACCCGCCCCTCTACGGCAATGCGTGAGGCGGCGGCCGACGCCGACGTCGGCGACGACGTCTACGGTGAGGATCCGGCGGTGAACGACCTGGAAGCCGCGGCTGCAGCGGCCGTCGGATTCGAGGATGCGCTGTACGTGCCGACGGGGACGATGGGGAACCAGATCGCCGCGCACGTCCACGGCGAGCGCGGCGAGGAAGTCGTCCTCGACCGGGAGTCACACATCTACCGATGGGAACTCGGCGGCCTCGCGCAGTTGTCTGGGCTCCAGCCTCGCACGGTCGACGCCGACAACGCGGTCCCGACCCCCGCACAGTTCGAATCGACGTACGTCGACGAGAGTCTGCACCGGCCGGGGACCGGACTGCTTACCCTCGAGAACACGCACAACGCACGGGGCGGTGTCGCGACTCCCCCGGAGGCGCTCTCGGCCGTCGCGGACGCGGCCCACGACCGGCACGTCCCCGTCCACCTCGACGGCGCGCGCCTGTTCAACGCGTGCGTCGCCCTCGACGTCGATCCGGAGCGGATGACCAGCGAGGTCGACTCCGTGCTGTTCTGCCTCTCGAAGGGGCTCGGCGCGCCCGTCGGATCGATTCTCGCCGGCGACGCCGACTTCATCGACGCCGCGCGACGGGATCGAAAGCTGTTCGGCGGTGGGATGCGGCAGGCGGGCCTGATCGCTGCGCCGGGACTGCTCGCGCTGGAGAACGTCGAGCGGCTCGGGGTCGATCACGCGAACGCGGCCCGTCTCGCAGCGGGGTTGCGGGAGATCGACGGGCTCCGCGTGCCGGAACCGGACACGAACATTGTGCAGGTCGACACTGCGGACCTCGGGATCGACGCGGAGACGTTCGTCGCCGAGTGCGAGGACGCCGGCGTCCGCGGTGGGGCCCACGGCGACTACGTGACGCGGTTCTGCACCCATCTGGACGTTGATTCGGAAGACATCGACGACGCGATCGACCGGATCGATGCGGTCGTCGAATCGGGGTGAGCGACTCAGACCTCGGGTTCGATATACACGTGTTTGACCCGGTCGTCGACCTCGACGAGACGTGATTCGATATCGTCGATCAGTCCGTCGAGATCGGTGGCTTCGGTCTCCGGGACGAAACTCACGTCGGTGGTGACGAGTACGTCCTGCGGGCCGACGTAGACCGTTCGGAACGTGTCGACGTGAACGACCTGCGGAGCGGCCTCGATCGCCGTCTTGAGTTCGGTCTCGATCTCCGCCGGGAGGCTCTCACCGAGAATCAGCCGTTTGTTCTCCCACGCCAACGCGAGGGCGAATCCCATCAGCAGGAGGCCGATGATCAGGGCCGAGATCGCGTCGTAGATCTCGTTCCCCGTCGCCTTCGAGAGCAGGATCCCGACGAGCGCGATCCCCGCGCCGAGCAGCGCAATCGTGTCTTCAGTGTACGCTGTCAGCGTCGTCACGTCGCTGGTCTTCCGGAACGCGTCGCGGAGGCCGTCCCACTCGTAGTGGTTGATCTGGCGTCTGAGTTCCTTGTTCGCCTTCGCGAACGCGTAGCTCTCGAAGCCGATCGCCCCGAAGAGGACGACGACGCTGACGTACCACGAGGGGAACGTCACCCCGGCGACTGAGACGGGCCCGGCCGCCCCGTGACCACCGTGAACGATGGCGTCGTAGCCGTGTTTGACCGACTCCCAGCCCGCGATACCGAACAGCAGGACGGCGACCAGAAAGGAATAGAAGAACTGTGCCTTCCCGTAGCCGAACGGGTGTTCGCGGCTCACCGCTTTGTTGCTGTAGCGGATCCCGAGCAGCAGGAACACCTGATTGCCCGTATCGGAGATCGAGTGGTACGTCTCCGAGAGCATCGAGGGGCTGCCGGTGAGGAGAAACGCGAGGAATTTCAGGATCGCGATGGCACCGTTTGCGACGAGCGCTGCGAGGACGACGCCTCTGCTTCCGGCCATACGGATCCTCTCTGGCGAGAGGGATAAAGTGATTTGCACCGCGGTGCGTTCAGGGGGATTCCGTCGGGCACTTCTTGTCTCCGGGTGACTTACGGCGGCTATGCTCGTCGTCGTCTCTGACACACACAGTACTGATTCTCATCGGCTCACGGGGCGGACCCTCCGGGCCGTCCGCGAGGCAGACATCGTCGCACACCTGGGGGACTTTATGCGCGAATCCGTCCTGGACGACTTCGAGTCCGAAGCCGACCGACTGCTCGGCGTCACCGGCAACAACGACGACGGCGGGATCCGCAACCGGCTTCCTGAGGCGCGCTCGTTCACGTTCGGCGGGCTGACCTTCGCGATGACGCACACCCGGCGCGGCGGGCCGACCGCACTGTCGCTGTTCGGCCGCCAACGCGCCGCCCACGTGGTGCTCTTCGGACACAGTCACCGACCCACCTACGATCCGAGTGACGAGGTCGTCCTCCTCAACCCGGGCAGTCACGCCCAGCCACGGGGGAATCGCGCCGCGCACGCGGAACTCGAGCGACGACCCGCGGGCGGCGTCGAGGGGCGACTCGTCACCGTCGACGGCGAGGTGTTCGAGTCGTTCGTGGTGGAGGGAAACGGGACAGTCCGGCGGCAGTGACGCGAGAGACCGCGACTGAGTGAGCGGTCGATCGAAAAGAATCGGCGCAGGCCGGAGCCAGTGGCCGGGACTGGCCAATCGCCGCGATGTGGAGGGGGCAGGGAGCGAGTGCGGCGAGTCGTGACCCGGAAGGGTGGGGGAGCCGGGTGATGGCTGCTGGCCGGCGGTCCGGCGGGGCTTCGGCCCTCAGTATATCCTGTGGACGGGATGATAAAATAGCCGACGTAGACTGAAAGACCGATTTTATCGTCTCGACAGCAGCGGGGACTACTGCCGCCAGACCAGCGCGACGAACGAGAGCGCGACGACCCCGCCGAGGAAGAAGAGCGCGCCGGGCGGAACCCCGCCGATCGCGGACCCGATCGCGTCGAGCGGACCCACGCCGTCGCCTGCGGCCTGCGTGGTCGCCGCCGCGGTCTGGACCTGATCGGTCGCAATTTGCGTCGCCGTCTCGGTCGCAGTCGCCGCCGGCTCCGTCGATTCGGGCTGTGGGGTCGGCGTCGCCGTCTCCGCCGCCGACTCTGTCGGCGTGTCAGTCGCTTCTGCGATGCTGATGCCGTCGTCACCAGTCTCGGTCGCGGCCGCCGTCTCGGCGTCTGGCGTCGGCGTCGCGCTCGGTTCGGCGGTCCCCTGCTCGCTGAGATTGGTGGCGCCGCCGTCGGCACCGGCGGTGCTCGCACCCCCGTCGGCCCCGCCGGACCCAGCCGTGGGTGCCAGATCCGGGCCGACGCCGGTTCGTGCGAGGCGATCGACGACGACACTCCCCAGAGCGATGGCGCCGAGGCCACCGAGTAGTTGCGTGAGTGCCGACTGGAGTCCGCTGGTGTCGTCTTCGTTCCCCGCGACGACGACGAGCGCCTGGTCCGAGGGGGCGTAGACGGTCATCTCTCGACCCTTCGCGGAGTAGGCCGTGCCGGCCGGTTCGATGAGGCCCGCGGATTCGAGGCGGTCGAGGTGGTACTGCGCGTTCTGGATCGACGTGTCGATACGGTCGGCGAGGTCGGAGGGCGGCCCGGGTTCCTCGTGGATCTCCGAGAGCACCTGCCGCGCCGTCTCAGAGGAGATCGCGGCGAGGAGGTCGTCGACGTCGTCGCTGTCGAGTCCGACGACGCGCGGTTCCTTGTCGTCGTCGGAGATCTCTGGCCGGGAGGGCAGGAGATCGGCCATCTCTTCGCGAGGATTCCGACGCGTGTGTGATGAGTCTTCCCCCTCGCCCGTGTCGGTCGTTCGGTCACCGCTTCCCCGGCCGACGGGGGCTCGGTTGACGGGGCGAGGTGTCCCGAGCGCCGACAGGACCGACAGCGCCGCGACGGCGAAACGCCTTTAGCAACGCCGGGGAAAGCGAGGCCTATGACACCCCGTCAGCCGGGACTCGTCGGCCGATCGCGTCCGGTCGAAGCCGGTGGCGATCCAGCCCAGATCGACGTCGCCGTCGACTTCGTGGCGTCGAACCCGGCGTTGATCCTTCTCGTGGCGTTTCTCCTCGCCTTCGTCTTCTTCGCGTACCTGTTCGTGCGGCGGACGCTGACGGGACTCCGAGACGGCTTCGACGAAGGGTACCGGGGGAAGTAAGCCGGATGGTCGCGTCCGCTGTCCTCGCGACGCTCGTCGTCGCCGCGCTGGCGAGCCTGTTTATGGCGTGGTCGATCGGTGCGGGGTCGTCGGGATCGACGCCCTTCGCTCCCGCCGTCGGCGCGAACGCGATCTCGGTGATGCGCGCCGGGTTCATCGTCGGCGTGCTCGGTCTCGCCGGGGCCGTTCTCCAGGGAGCGAACGTCACGGAGGCCGTCGGGACCGAACTGGTCGTCGGGTCCGTGCTGACGGCCACAGCCTCGACCGTCGCGCTCATCGTCGCGGCCGCGCTGGTCGCGATCGGCGTCTTCGCCGGGTACCCGATCGCGACCGCGTTCACCGTCACCGGGGCGGTCGTCGGCGTCGGCCTCGCCGCCGGCGGCGGTCCGGCGATCGCGAAGTACCAGGAGATCGCAGCGCTGTGGGTGTTGACGCCGTTCGTCGGCGGCGGGATCGCCTACGGAACGGCGCGGTTGCTCCGCAAGGAATCGATCCCCGAGACGGTCGCAGTCCCCGCACTCGGTGGCGTGGTCGGCCTGCTGGTCGCGAACATCCGATTCGCCGTGCTCGGCGGCGAATCCGGTCGGTCGCTGGCGGAGGTCGGCGCGGCCGCGACCCCGCCGCTGGTCCTCCCGGTCCTCAACGTCGAGCTCGGCGTCGCAGCCGTCTCCGTACTGTTCGTCGGCGTCTCCGTCGCGTTGGTCCGACGCGAGGTGGTCCGAGACCTCGCGCAGGGGCAGCGTCGGTTCCTGCTCGTTCTCGGCGGGTTGGTGGCGTTCTCTGCCGGCGGGAGCCAGGTCGGCCTCGCGATCGGGCCGCTCGTCCCCCTCCTCGGTTCGGTGTCCGTCCCGCTCCCGGCACTCCTGGTGGGCGGCGGTCTCGGCCTCCTCGTGGGGTCGTGGACCGGCGCACCGCGGATGATCAAGGCCCTCTCGCAGGACTACTCCTCGCTCGGGCCGCGCCGATCGATCGCCGCGATGATCCCGTCGTTCGCAATCGCCCAGACGGCGGTCGCCCTCGGGATTCCGGTCTCGTTCAACGAGATCATCGTCAGCGCGATCATCGGAAGCGGATACGCCGCCGGCGGCGCAGGCGTGAGCCGCGAAAAGATGCTCAAGACGGCTCTGGCTTGGGTGGGATCTCTCGCGCTGGCGTTCGGCGTCGCGTACGGGGCCTTCACCGGATTGGAATTCCTTCTGTAACCGCCCTCGCCCGGGGCGACGGTGTCACTCCGGCGGTGGCGACTCGGAATCCGCCTCGATGCTCTCGACGTCGTCGTCCTCCTCCTCGATGACCGGCTCTTCGGGGATCGTGATCCGCGCCTTCATAATCCGGGTGTTGTCGACCTGTTCGATCCGGATAGTGATCCCGTCGTAGGTGATCTCCTCGCCCTCTTCGACGAGGCGGCCGGCGCGGTTGAAGACGAACCCGGCCAGCGTCTCGAACTCCTCACCCTCCGGGAGGTCGAGGCCGAGGGCTTCGTTGACTTCGTCGATGTTGACCTCGCCACGGACGAGCGTCTCGCGGTCGTCGACGTACTCGAACGCCTCTTCCTCGTCGTCTTCGAGGATGTCGCCGACGATCTCTTCGACCATATCTTCCAAGGTGACGAGTCCTTCGGTCGTCCCGAACTCGTCGATGACGATCACCATCCGCAGGCGGTTGTCCTGAATCTCCGTCAGCAGTTCGTCGACGTTCTTCGATTCGGGGACGTGCAGCGTGGGTTGGACGATGTCGATCAGCGACGCGGTGCCCTCGCCGTAATGCTTCTCGCGCACGAGGTCTCGGATCGTGACGATCCCGATGATGTTGTCGAGGTTCCCCTCGTAGACGGGCACGCGCTCGTGGTCGGACTGGACGCACGTCTCGATCGCCTCGTCGATGGTGGCGTCTTTCGCGACGGCCGTCATATCGAGTCGCGGGGTCATCACCTCCTTGACGATCGTCTGATTGAAGCGGAAGATCCGATCGAGCATCTCCCGTTCTTCTTCTTCGATCACGCCCTCGCGCTCGCCGGTCTGGATGAGGTCCTGAATCTCGTCGCGGGTGATATAAGAGGTCTCGATGGCGGAGCGACCACCGGTCACCTTGTTGATCACGCGCGTGAGGTAGTCGAAGACGACGACAAGCGGGAGCAGGACGTACTCGGAGTACTTCAGCGGCCGCGAGATCCGGAGCGCCCACGACTCGGTGTTCTCGACGGCGTAGGACTTCGGCGCGCTCTCGCCGAACAGCAGGACGAGCGTCGTGATGCCGAACGTCGAGGCTAACACCGCGGCGCCGGGGTCGAAGTAGATACTGACGATGGCCGTGGCGATCGACGACATCGCGATGTTGACGATGTTGTTACCGACCAGAATCGTCACGAGTAGGCGATGCGGGTTCGATTTGAGATCGGACACCGTCTCCGCGTTCGGGACGCCGTCCTCGACGAGCGAGTCGACGCGGTGTTTCGCCAGCGAGAACATCGCGATCTCCGAGGAGGAGAAGAACGCCGAAAAGCCGATCAACAGGAGGACGGCGATCGCACCCGCAATCGTGACCGTCGTGTCGTTGATCGGCACCATCTGGAGGACTGTACTCGGCAGGGGGGTCCCACTGTCGGCGAACACACGCCGGAGTGATCGCTCGGCGACAGCCGAGAACGCGGCTGGGTCACCGATATCGAGAAGCCCCCGAAGGGCGAGAGAGATGAGTGGCGGAGATAAGCCCATACGACTACGTCACCTTGTCTGGCCCGGGAATTAAGAGTTGCCCTCGAAGCGTCGGTGCGGCGAGAGCAGCGCCCCCTGACACGGGTTTGGCTTCCCGAACGCGACTGCCGGGTGCGAAGGGCTTAGGGAACCGTCGCTCGTATCACGAATATGAGCGAGTCCGACCCACAGATCACTCTGTATCGGCTGCAAGCGTGCCCGTTCTGCGAGCGGGTCGTTCGCGTCCTGAATGATCTCGATCTGTCGTATCAGTCGCGCTTCGTCGAGCCGATGCACTCCGATCGGAACGTCGTCAAGCGCGTCTCCGGCAAGCGCAGCGTACCGGCGATCGTCGACGAGAACACCGGGGTGACGATGTCGGAGTCGGCGAACATCGTCGAGTACCTGCAGAACACCTACGGTGAAGGGGGGGCGGCCTGATGGTCGACTTCGAGGTCGTCTCGCTTCCCGAGGCCGACAACCCGGACGTGGGCGAGACCGCGCCCGACTTCACCCGTCCGCTGGTAAACGAGGAGTACTGGACGGACGCGTCTCTCTCCTCGGTCGTCGCCGAGGGGCCCACGCTCTTGACGTTCCACCCGATGGACGGCGCGTTCCCCACGACGTACATCTGGAACGAGTTCGACGACCGCGGGTTCGCCGACGACGTCCAGGTGGTCGGCGTCTCGATTTCGTCGCCGTACGAACACACGGCGCTCCTCGAGGAGCGTGCCGAGGGCGCCCGCCTCTTTTCGGACCCCGCGGCCGACGTCGCGGAGGCGTACGGGATCGAACACGACCTCGACGGGATGTCCGGCGTCACCGAACCCAGACCGGCCGTCTTCCTCCTCGAGGAAGACCGGACGGTCCAGTACGCGTGGGTCGCGAGCGAGTGGCCGGCGTTCCCCGAGTACGACGAGATCGAGGCCGCGATCGCAGAGCACGTCTGAGTTGATCTGCAGGGGCCGATCCGCTAGCCTCTTGCCCACAGACCGCCAAGTTTCGAACGGATGACGAAGTTCGACGCGGGACCGGACGGAGGAGCCGACGATGCCCTCGATCGAGCGGCGGCGGCGATCGAAGCCGGCGATCCCGTCGTCTACCCGACGGAAACGGTGTACGGGCTCGGAGCCGACGCCAGCGACGCCGCAGCGGTCGAACGCGTCTTCGAGACGAAGGGTCGCGACCGCTCGAAGCCCCTCTCGATCGGCGTGCCGACGATCGCCGGGGCGCGACGGTACGCTCGCCCGAGTGAGCGTGCGATCCAGTTTATGCAGGCGTTTCTCCCCGGCCCGGTCACCGTCGTCGTCGAGCGCGACCCGGCCTTGCCGGACATCGTCACCGCCGGCCGCGACCGCGTCGGCGTGCGGATCCCCGACCACGAGGTCGCGCTGGCGCTGTTCGAGCGAGTCGCTCCCATCCCCGTGACGGCGACGAGCGCGAACCGCAGCGGGGATCCGAGCGTGACACAGATCGCGGAGTTGGATGCATCGCTCCGTGAGTCCGTCGGCGCGGTCGTCGACGACGGGCCCGCACCGGGCACCGAGAGCACGGTCGTCGACCCCGAGCGGAACGTCGTTCACCGCCGGGGGGCGATGGCCGACGCGATCGTGGCGTGGCTCACCGACGAGACCGGGACCGAGCCCGACGTCGAGGCGTAGCGGTCGACGGTCGGCTCACCCCAGTCCCAGCAGCGTCTTCAGCGAGCGGGTTTTCGTCCCGCAGGTCTCGCGATACTCGCAGGCGTCGCACTTCGAGGTCTCGTCGGTCCGGGCAGGCACCCCCGACATCGAGCGGACCGTCCAGAGCACTCTGCGATAGGCGCTCTTGTTCCGTGTCGTCAGTCTGACCGTCCGAACGATACCGTGCGTCGGATACTCGACGAGCGCACGCGGGATCGGTCGGCGATACTCCCAAGACAGTGCCTTCGCGACGGCCACGGCCCGGACTCGTTGGGGCTCCCAGACGCCGCGCGGCGGCGGCGTCCCGGGCGAGACGATCGTCGGCGTCGGCGGTGGCGTCTCCGCAGAGGCCTCCGTCACCGAGTCGTCGGGGTCGGGCGCGACGCCGAGGAGTTTGTGCGCGATCCCGTGACAGTCTCGTCCGCGGAGGAACGCGTCGCGGACCCCCGGATCGACGAGCGCGTCGTAGTCTTCGCGCTCGGCGAGCACAGCGAGGTTCGCGCGGTAGGTCGCGGGCGAGACCTCGATCGGCCGGTCGGCGAGGGCCTCGTCGCTCGTCGTGCGGAGGTCTTCGTACGCGAACGCGAGGTCGCGGACGGCGGCGACGCGTGCCGGTGGCTCGAAGTCGTCGTCGCGGCGCGCGTAGTAGAGCTGTCGAGGACAGTACGCGGCGCGGGCGAGGTGTGAGATCGGGATAGTTTCGGGACGTTCGGGCACGGGGAGGAGTGGTGCCGTCACCGTATTTGAACGCTCGCCGGACGCCCTTCGGCCCGTCGACGGTCGAATTCGGTCGGGGCCGAGTGGTCGTCGGGGTGGTATCCGACCGGATCGACGCTTCGTCGACGCCGGATCGACGCCCCGCCGAACCCCGTCGACGCCGGATCGACGCCCCGCCGAGCCCTATCGACGCCCCGTGGACGCCGAGTCAGACCGACGGCGGATCGACGACCTCGATCTCGAAGGTGAGCGTCCGACCCGCGAGTTCGTGGTTGAAATCCACTTCGACGGTGTCCTCGCGGACGGCGACGACGTCACCGTGCAGGCCGTTCTCCGCGTGGACGTGGAGGCCGACTTCCGGCGATTCACCGACCATCGACTCGAACGTCTCCGCGTCGTACTCGCGGATCCGGTCCTCGCGGACTTCGCCGTAGGCTGCCTCCGGCGGCACCCGGACGGTGTCGGACTCGCCGACGGCCATCCCGCGGACGGCCTCGTCGAGGCCCTCGATGACCTGCCCGTCGCCGACGACGAAGGTGAGTGGCCCATACGAGTCTGGATCGGCCTCGCGCTCGTCTGCCAGGTCGTGCTCGATCGCGATCTCGTACTTCGAGGTCCCGAAGACGGTCCCGTCCTCGAATCGCCCGACGTACTCGACGGCGATCTCGTCACCAGGCTCGACGGTCATACCGGTGGTGTGACGGCCGTCGACAATACCCTGTCGGAAGGGGAAGGTCCGAGCGGGCGGCCGGGCGTCCGGGGCCGAACGCTTTTCCGCGGCGCGCGAGTGAACGTGGATATGACCGACGACGCCGACTCAGCCGCACAGGCCGCCGACCGCGACGCGCCCTCGCGACTCGGACGAGTGCTGTTGGGACTCGGACTCGCCCTCCAGGCCTCCGAGGACTTTCGAGACATGGAAGAGAACATCGAGTACGCCGAGTCCGCCGGCGTCCCGATGCCAGAGATCGCCGCGCCCTTCGCGTCCGGGATGATGCTCGTCGCCGGCATCGGGGTCGCCCTCTGGCGCGTCCCGCGGATCGCGACGGGCGCGACCGTCACGTTCCTCACCGTCGTGACTGCGACGATGCACGACTTCTGGAACGCCGACGAGGACTCGAGAAGCGGCGAGCGTCTGGCGTTCTTCGGCAACCTGACGATGATCGGTGGCGCACTGGTATTCCTGCGCGAGGCGTGGAAGTGACCGTGCTCCGGTGACGGACCGAACCAGCGGAGCGGGCGTCCTCGAATGACCGACGATCTGACGCTCGACCGCCGGACGCTGCTCGCCGCGGTCGGGAGTGCCGGGACCGCTTCGATCGCCGGCTGTTCGTTCACGCAACGTGAAAGCGACAGTGAGACGACGGCCACCGACGAATCCCTCGCCCGGGAACTCGCCGAGCGGTTCGCACCGACGCTGTACTTCGACGCCGCGGAGTCGTGGCTCCCGACGGATCCCCGACCGTACACGAGCCAACAGGACGGATCCACGATCGTCGACGGGTTCGACGCGCTCGACGGCTATCACGAGCGCTACGACTCGACCGAGGAACCGCCGAACCCGACGGTCTTCTACAACGCCGTCGAGTACGAGGACTCTCCGCTCGCAGTCGTGCAGTTCTGGCTCTACTCGGCGTTCGATCAGTTCACGACGAACTTCCACTGGCACGACTGGGAGACCCTCCACGTGTTCGTCGACACCGACACCGACGAGCCGCAGTTGTTCGTCGCGAGTTCGCACTCCCGAGCGGTGCCGAACAACGAGTTCCTCGATCCCGACCCCGAGACCGTCCCGCGGTTGCTTTCGGAGCTCGGCTCGCACTCCAGCGCGCTCTCGATCAACGATGAGCTCGACGCGTTTCAGCGACTGCCCAGTCCGGATCTCCTCGCGGACATCACCAACTCCGCCGTCACCACGCTCCAGGACATCGCCGAACTGCCGCTCGCCTACGGCCTCCCGCGCGACGAGGGAGCACGGCTCCCGTATCTCGTCCCCGAGTACGAGGGAACGCCGATATACGAGCACGAGCGCCTCCCGAACGTCGAGCGAGAGTCGCTGGTCCCGCCGGCACTGACCGTCCGGTCCTTCGATTCGCTCTCGTCGCCGCCCACGGACCTGCCGCCGCGAGCGACGGGCGTGATCTTCCGGCACCAGACGCAGCGCGGTGATGACACCGGATCCGAAGACGATGCGTCGCCCAACGAACACGCCTACGAACTCGTCCCGACGAGCGAAATCGAACACATCGTCGACTTCACCGGCCCGCAGTTGAGCTTCGAGTTCGCGATCCCGGAGTTCGCCGAAGACGCGTTCGCGAGCCACATCACAACGACCGGCGCGCCCTGGGGACAGCCCCGATACGAGAACCCCGCCGCGGATATCACCGATCCCACACACCGGTCAGCGCTGGCCGACCGGTACGACGCCATCGGCGATGCGGCCCCGATCAACACGGTCGTCTCGCGCGTCACAGAGGCCGTCACGGCCGACGACGCGCCCGAGGGCGAGGGGCTGGCGACCCAGGAGACCAGCGTCGAGGCCGTCGCCCTGCTGGAGAGCGAGCCCGAAGCGGTCCCGACGTTTCACGGTGTCGCCGTGGCCCGAGACGTCGAAGCGGGCGAACACCGACTGACGGTCAACGCGGCGGGGCAGGCCCCGCACAGCGAACGGATCGCAGTCGGCGAAAGCGCGACGAATACGGCGGAGACGGCGGACGAGACGACCGCCGGATCCGCCACCCGTGAGACGACGGAGCGTGCCGAGTCCTCGACGGCGACAATGCAGTCGACGACAGCGGAGACGAACCCCACGGCCGAAGCGTCGAATACGCCGAACGGGGACACGGTGCAGGCTCCCGGCGAGCGGATCACCATCGGCGGGGTCGGGGGCGAGATCCCGCTCGTGGCGCGTGAGAACGCCCGAAAGCTGGAAGTCGACGCCGACGGCACCGACGCCGACCTGACCGACCTCGCGGTCGAGGATGACTTCGCCGGACGCCTCTATGAGTCGCCACTGTCGGGGTCGGACGCGGTCTACGTGCACCGCGACGGGGCGTACACGACTGAAGTTCGAGACGCGGACGGTGCGATCGGCGCGTTCCGGGTGAATCCGGACCCCGAGGACGACGCGGGGGTCCGAATCGAGCGCCCCACCACCGGGAAGGCGTCGCTGGCGGAGTTCGTCGCGTCAGTGGCGGGTGAGACGCAGGCGGAACTGCAGGAACTGGCGGACAGCGATATCGGCTCCGTGCTCGAGGAAGGAGGCCAGGCGAACGCGCTTCAGGGGCTGCTCACCGCGTTCGGCGCCGTCGTCGAGGCGGCGACGCGGGCGGCCGAAAACGCCAGGGGCGGTGACCGAGCGGGAGCGGATCAGCAACTGCAGGCGGCCGAGGGGGCGCTTGACCGTCTCGCCGAGCAGATTGAGGCGGCGGCCGACGTGGTCCCGGACCCGCTGCAGAACGCGGCACGAAACCGCGTCGACCAGGCGCGACAGCGAGCGAGTCAGGCCCAACGGCTCGAGAAGCTGTGAGGCGGATGCGCTCCCGCGAGCCCCGTTCCCAGGTCGGTTTCGCCGTCCGTTGAGGGAACGGTTGTCGAATAGCATATCTGGGCACGAAGAGCCGATATCAGTACGCGTTTGTCCCTGTTTTTCGATTACAAATACACGTTCGCATCCTCGTTTGCGGAGGATTTATAATATATTGGGAAGTACTGGTCAACGAACGTGGTAGTTGGTACCACACCAGAACAACGACCCCCCGGAGACCGAGCGACCGGCGGTGCACCACTGGACAGCAGAACCCCGAACGAATCGACTGTGCCACCCCACGAATCACCGTCCATCCCGCGGAGCATCGAAGCGGAGTACTGGGTCGTCGACGAGGAGGGGCGGCTGACAACGCCCGGAGCGCTGGTCTCAGCGACGGAGGGCGCCGAGCGCGAGTTCGTCCGCCCGCTGCTGGAGGTCAAGACGTCGCCGTGTCGGTCCACCGCGGCGCTGCGAGCCGAACTGCTCGATCGCCTCAGAGACGTGCTGCGAGCGGCTGAGGAGCGCGGCAAGCGGCTCGTCCCGCTGGCGACGCCGGCCACTCGCGAGGAGATCGAGGAGTTCGAGAGCGAGCGAACGCGGATTCAAAACGAGGTCGTCGGCCGGGATTTCAGGTACGTCCGTCACTGTGCGGGCACGCACGTGCACATCGAACAGCAGCCGGGCTGCGTGGCTGATCAGGTGAACGCGTTCGTCGCGGCCGATCCGGCGCTGGCACTCGTCAACTCCTCGCCGTACTTCCAGGGTCGCCGGCTGACGCGCGGCGCCCGCTCTGAACTGTATAGGCGGCGCGCCTACGAGACGGTTCCACACCAGGGGCAACTGTGGCGATACATCGACGAGCGAGCCGAGTGGACCCGGCGGCTCGAACGGCGGTACGAGGAGTTCGTCCGGGCGGCGATGGACGCCGGGATCGATCGCCGGACGGTCGAAGCGAATTTCGACCCCGAGAGCGCGGTGTGGACGCCGATTCAGCCCCGCGACCGGTTCGGGACAGTCGAGTGGCGGTCCCCGGACACGGCGCTCCCGTCACAGGTCGTTCGATTGGCCGATCGGTTGGCCTCGCTGACTGCGCAGGTCCGAGAGAAAGCGGTGCGCATCGAGGGCGAGCGCGGCGGGCTGACCGACGAGGCGCTGCTCCTCCCGGACTTCCCGACAGTGCTGAAGCACGTCGACGACGCGATTCAGGAGGGACTCGATTCCGAGCGATTGCGGCGGTACCTGGATCGACTGGGGTTCGAGGTCGAGGCGTACGACCCGCTCGCGCCACGAATCGACCGCGGCGAGGAACTGACGCCGGCGGCCGCCCGGGACCTGCGGCTCGACGCCGCGGCGCGGCTCGAACAGGACGTGTACCAGACGAGTTCGATCGACGCCGATTGATCCGACACCTTCGCGATACATGACAGCATCAGACGACTCCGAGCCGAGCGACGAACGAAGTGACACAGACGCGGTCGCGTCGAGACGGGCGGGCCCCGGCGTTCGACGCCCGAAACCGCCCGCAGATCAGCCACGAATCGCCCTGTTGAACGCGGCACAGTCCGCAGCGGAGACGAGAGCGAACTTCCGGCGCGTCCTCGACGTCGACCTCGTGGAGTTTCACGCGCCCTCGGGTGAGTTCCCCGAGACGCTGCACTACGACGGTGTCGTGGTCACCGGTTCGTGGGCCTCCGTCTACTGGGATCGTGAGTGGATCGCGCGGCTGAAGAGTTGGGTCGGCGACGCGGTCAAAGCTGGCATCCCGACGCTGGGCGTCTGCTACGGCCATCAGTTGCTCGCGGACGTGTTGGGTGGGCGCGTCGCGGCGATGGACGGGTACGAGATCGGATACCGCACGATCGAACACGACGGGGAGAACGAACTGCTCGAAGGCGTCGACGAGCAGTTCGTGGCGTTCACCACCCACTCCGATCGGGTCGTCGAGGCGCCGCCGGGGGCCACCGTCTTCGCGAAGAACGACTACGGGATCCACGGCTTCCGGCGCGGCAACGCGTTCGCGGTCCAGTTTCATCCCGAGTACGATCGTGAGATGGCCGAACACGTGACCCGGCGGAAGGAGGACCAACTCTCCGAAGAGCACCTCCAGGCCGTCCTTGACGGGATCACCGACGAGAACGACGCGGCGGCCCGACAGACCACGCAGGTGTTCGACAACTTCGTCGACTACGTGTTGGCGGTCACCCCCGAGCGAGTGCGGAAGTGAGCGCCGGAGAAGGCCGGATTCCACAGCGAGCGATCGTGGGTTGTGCAGCGTCACAGGACACCCGCAGCATCTCTATGTGGGACCTGTTCGCACGGGTAGTATGGCCCGAAGCGAGCCGCCCAACCTAGCACGCTGTCCCGACTGCGACACGGTAGCGATCGGGAGCCACGGAGTGGAGTGTTGCGACCGAGAGATGGAACGACTCAGCGGAACCCAGCCACCGATCGAACCGGCGGTCGAAGTCCTCCTCGAAACCGTGTTCGGCATCGGCGAAACGGAACTGGATGTCTGCCTCTGCGTGATGGAACACGACGGCGTGACCGTCGCAGAACTGGCAGATCGGCTCGAATTCGATCGGAGCGTGATCGCGCGCCACCTCGTTGATCTCGTGGAGATCGGCGTGGTCGAACGCGAACGGCGGTTGCTCAGACAGGGCGGTCACGTGTACGTGTACACGCCAGTCCCCGAGCAGGTCGTTCGAGAACGCCTGCTGTCCGGCTTCGCCGGCTGGGTCGAGGACGCAGTGGCGGAACTCGACGCGATCAGCCGCGAGAAGATCGAGGCGATCCCCGATCGCGATCGGGATGGTGAGCGCGACCAGCAGATATTCCGGTGAGGCGGCGTCGGTGTCGGTTCGTCGCTCCGCGTTCGGTCGCGGCCGCCATCCTCGAAGCGGTGCTCGGTCTCGACGACCCCGAGGTGTCAGTCGCACTCGTCGCGTAGACCACGGGGGACCGTGGATTCGGAAATCCGGGGCAGTGACGGGGGCGGCGAGAACGGCGATGGACTGTCCCCGCAGCGCCGTTTCGCTGCCGTCGAGGCGCCCAGACGCAACCCCTGACGATAGGTTTCCGTTCGGCGACTACACGCGGGTTCGCGTCACCGCGTAGACCCCGCCGAGAACGACTCCGTAGACGGCGTGCCACAGCAGCGAAGGCGGTGCGAAGTTGGGGAACGGCGGCGAGGCGGGGGACCCGACAACGGAGAGCCAGACCGGCATCACGACGGCGGCGAGACCTACCCAGGTGACGACTCCCCAGCCGAGGCCGGCGGCCACGACGGTTCGGACGGATGGCGTGCCCAGGACGGCCATCCCGGTCGCGAAGACGACCCCGAGAACCGCGCCGTGTGAGAGGTGCACGACGAGTCCAGCGCCCGCACTCGGCGGCGGCGCCAGTCCGTACAGCGAGGGGATGGCGACGGCGAGGGTCGGAGAATTCATCACGAGCACCAGAATGCCCATCGCTGCGGCTCCGGTGATCCCACCGAGAACGCCGGCTTCCCAGTTTCCGTCGGTCAATGCGGCGGATGTCGCGGAGTCGGACTCCGTAGACATACGTTACCGGTGCGCACGGAAGGCTGGTGAACGATCCGGGGCTGTTCGGCGGGCGGCCGCATCCCCACAACGAATATATAGGTCTTTCGAGCCGGCCCGCGCCGTCCCGGACTCGGCGCAGCCGAGTATCGACTCCTGATAGTGTTTACTCTCATCTCTTACCGCCGGGCGCTGCCAACGGGGGTGGCGCTCGGCGGTAAAAAGTGAGAGTAAACACTATGAGTGTGTGACGCCGCGATCGGTTCGTTGTCCACCCAAGCCTTTACCCGAACGCCATCGGGGGGCAGAGTATGGTCCGAATCGAGACGAGCGTCGCCGTGGTGACGGGAGCAGCGTCCGGAATGGGCGAGGCGATGGCCCGCGAGTTCGCGGTGCGGGGCGCAAACGTTGTGGCCGTAGATGTTGACGAGGCGGGCGTCACGCGCGTGGCCGACGACATCGTCGCGGGCGGCGGGGACGCCATCGGCGTCTACGGCGACGTCGCCGACGAAACCTGTGTGGGAGAAGTCGTCGAAGCGGCCCGCGACGAGTACGGGACGATCGACGTTCTCTGCAACAACGCCGGCGTCTTCGACGGCGACCAGTCGCTGGAGGAACTGTCCAGAGAGCGGTGGTTCGACGTCCTCGGTGTCAATCTCGACGGCCCGTTTCTGCTGACGAAGGCGGCGCTTCCGGCACTGCTCGCCGGCGACGACGAGGGCGTGGTGATCAACACCGCCTCAGTCGCTGGGCGGTCCGGCGGGGGTGGCGGACCGGCGTATACCGCCTCCAAGCACGGACTCGTCGGCTTCACGAAGGCGCTCGCGAACAAGCACGGCCCCGAGATCCGCGCGAACGCGATCTGCCCGGGGTTCGTGGCCACCGGGATGACCGACGATATGCTCGACGAACTCGCCGATCTCGCGGCGGAGACGCCGGCGGGGCGGTACGCCGAGGCGGAGGAGATCGGTGAGATCGCAGCGTTCCTGGCCAGCGACGAGGCGTCGTTCATTCACGGGGCGGCGCTCGCCGTCGACGGCGGGATCCTTTCCGGGATGTAGTACCGACGCTCTGAGTGACTCTCCGCCGGAGGATCATCACGAACTCACTGACTGCGGAGAGACGGACGACCGACGTCGATCACACGAGCCGGAACGATGCTCGGTGGAGTGACGGGCGACCGTGGATGTGAAAGCGTGCTTGTTGTCGAGGCGCGCTGCCCGGGTGCGATTGTGGGAGAGGCACCATCGACGCCTTCGGCAGGAGGCTCGCGGCTACGTGTTCGTCGGCATCGGCGGAACGAGCGCGGGAGTCCTGTTCGCCGATCTCGAACCCTCCGGCTCGATATTTGTCGGCGTCTTGCGACAATGCCGGCGCACAGCAGAAAGATGACCCGGGAGGCGACCAAACCGGACCATCTATTTTGAATCTGGGTGGCATAGAAGAGAGTCTACACCTGAATGGGACACAGTTAGTTCAGGTGACTAACGCATCGGTCAGTACAGGTAACGTAGGGATCGGTCAGTACAGGGAGCCTACATCTTAAATACAAATAAAACCCGATTTTGAAATATTGGTGTATCGACATATTTATATTTTATACAACTACACCCCAAATATGGCACTGAAAGACGTGCAGTGTGAGCGGCAAGGGTGTAGTGGCAGAGTTCAATTCACTATTGACTCGGGTGAAGAGGTGAGACTGGTCAGTTCCACGGACAAGAAGGATGAGAAAGGTGCCCATTATCAATATGTCGGTGAGGAGTGTCCTGTCTGTGGAAAGTATATCTCTATTGGTGTAGAATAAACAGAGTCTACAAGTACAGTTAGCAGTAGTTTCGCACGCAGGCTCTCACGGCTGTTTCGGCCATAAAATCGTGAAATAACGTGAGTAGCGCCTGCGTCGCCCACTGGACTGCACCGGTACGC
Source organism: Halobellus clavatus (assembly GCF_900107195.1). GTDB lineage: Archaea > Halobacteriota > Halobacteria > Halobacteriales > Haloferacaceae > Haloquadratum > Haloquadratum clavatum. The sequence continues at coordinate 31,750 of NZ_FNPB01000005.1, read as the reverse complement.
GCGTCGAGGCGGACGAGCAGGCGGTTCAAGTGCCGGACTGTTTTCGATCAACCACATCGGTAATCCAGTCGGCTGGACGTCGAGCGGTATCGAAGATCCCGGGCCCGAACTCTTCTACGCATCAGGCCTGCTGCGGTCGTGCCCGGCGGCGGACCCTTGCTGAATCCGGACGGCAGTATCACAGTCGCGGCGGCGGTGGGCGACGCCGATACTATCACCGTAGGCACGGCGGAAGTCGTGGGTGACGCGAGCGCCGCAGTTGTCACAGTAACGAGGCTGCGCCTCGGCGTCGAGGCGCATCATCGCGACCACCTCGTACGGCCGCTAAAACCGGAGATTTCATCCGGTATATGCGTAATGAGTATGGGACCGCCCGGATTCGAACCGGGGTCACGGGCACCCAAGGCCCGAAGTATACCAGGCTAACCCACGGTCCCGCACCTCTACGTCGACCCGACACCGAGTAAAGGATTTCGTTCGGCCGGCGGTCGCGCGATCGGCCGTTCAGAGCCCCCAGATGACCACGATGCCGATAGTGGTGACGATCCCCAGGACCAACTGCAACGGGCCGCCGACCCGGAGGTAATCGCTGAATCGGTACCCCCCGGGACCGTAGACGAAGAGGTTCGTCTGATATCCGACCGGCGTCATAAACGCCGTCGACGCCGCGAAGGTGACGGCCAGCACGAACGAGAAGGGGTTCGCGCCAAGTACCTGTGCGGCCTCGACGGCGACAGGGATCATCAGCACGACGCTCGCGTTGTTCGAGATCACGTTCGTCAAGAGCGCGGTCAGGAGGTAGAACACCGCGAGGACACCGGCGATCGGGAGGAAGTTTCCACTGGCCACGACCAGATCTGCCAGAAGCGCCGCGCCGCCGGACGTCTCTAAGGCGACCCCGAGCGGGATCACCCCGGCGAGGAGGAACACCACGTCCCACTGGACGGCCTCGTAGAGTTCCGGCGGTCGGAGACACCGCGTCACAACCATTGCGAGCGCGCCCGCGAGCGCGGCGACGACGATCGGAAGCACGTCGAGCGCCGCGAGTCCGACGACGGCGAGAACGATCCCCACCGCGACTGGGGTCTTCGACGCACGGTAGTCGTGCGTCTCGATCTCCTGGGCGACGATGAAATCGCGGTTCGCGTCCAGTCGCTCGACGCTGTCGGCCGTCGCCTGGACGAGTAGCGTATCACCAACTCGGAGCGTGACGTCGTCCATCCGGCGGCGGATGAGTTCCTGGCCGCGTCGAAGCGCGAGCACCGTCGCATTGTACCGCTGCCGGAAGCTCGCTGAGACGAGCGATTCCCCGACCAGCGACGATCCCGGCGAGATCACGACTTCGACGAGGTTCTGTCTGGATTCGCCCGCTTCGAGTTCGTCCTCGTCAACGGCGATCGGCACGATAGAGAGACCCTCGACGTCGAGCAGATCGACGAGGGTGTCGCGATCGGTCCGGAGCGCGAAGACGTCGCCCGCCTGAATCTGCTTGGGGCCGAGCGGCTCTAAGAAGATCTCTTCTCCGCGGATCAGTTGAATCAGATCGACGTCGAAGTCGGTCTCGACGAGTGCGCGCTGGACCTGCTGGCCGACGAGCGGCGAGTCCTCGCGCACGACGACCTCCGTCAGGTACTCGCCCATCTCGAACTCCTCGGTGAGGTCCTGTCGCGGTGGGATCCGCTCGGGCGTCAGCCACTTCCCGACCGTCAACAGGTACGCGGCCCCGACGATCGACACCACGATTCCGAGTTGCGTGAACTCGAACATCGTGAACGATCGCCCGATGAGTCGCCCGGACAGCTCTGAGGCGAGGATGTTCGTCGAGGTGCCGATCAACGTGAGCGTGCCGCCGAACATCGACGCGTACGAGAGCGCGAGGAGAAGCTTCGACGGCGACGTCCCGCCCCGCTCGGCGAGATCTGTCACCATCGGGAGAAGGATCGCGACCGCAGCGGTGTTGTTGATGAACCCCGAGATCGGCGCGACGACGCCGATCGTCGCGCCGAGTTGGCGATCGACGCTGTCGCCCGTAAACGAAGCGATCATCGCGCCGAGGCGCTGGATCACGCCCGTCCGCTGGACGCCCTCGCTGAGGATGAACATCGCGAGTACCGTCAGCGTGGCCGTGCTCGAAAAACCGGACAGCGCGTCGGCCGGGTAGTCGGCGAAGAGGACGATCGGCTCCGAGAGCAGTCCGTAGCCCGCAGCGATCGCCGAGGCCGGCTGGATCAGCACCAGCGAGACCAACACGCCCAGTGCGGTGACGTCGACCGGGACCGGCTCGATCACGAAGAGCGTGAGCGCACCGAGGACGACGAGGAAGACCACGAGCGTCGCCAGCGTAATCGAGACCACAGCCGGCAGTCACCGCGGTTCTGCAAAAGGCTGTGGGATACGGGGGGAGTTTATCTACCAAGACGGGACCAGAGCCCGCGTGCGCTGAGCGCGACTCCGCGCCGGGCAGCGGGTGTGCGGCACGTCGGCGCGGAGCGAGAGCGGTGTGCCGCCTGTTCGCATCACGAATCCGACACGGAGCGGAGCGACGAGGCCGACCCCGGCGAGGAGGGGGCCGACGGTGGCCGATGTACGCCTCAGCGCTCTTCTTGCAGTTCCATCTCTGCGACCAGGTCGTACGGGTCGGTCCCAGAGCGGATCAAGTCCAGAATGGTGAACGCGTCACTCGGCGAGAGGAAGTGCCGGCAGACCGCGCGCCCCAGGTCTGTCGGCTCGAACCCATCGATGAACTCCCACTGGAGGAGCTTGCCCAGCGCGTGCTTCGTGGGCACGTCGCCGACCATTCGGTCGTTCAACCGCTTGGCGCGCTTGCCGGCGACGACGACGTTCGCGAGGGTCTCTTCGGCGGCGGCGGTCTCGTCGTAGTGCGTCAGGACGTCCTCCATCTCGCCTTTCAGGAGCTTGAACGCCAGCTCGTCTTCGGTCATCTCCATCGAATTGTGATAGGTACAGTCGGGCTCGACCAGCAGGTAGACCGTCCCCTGATCGTGGTAGTCGGGGCGGCCGGCGCGACCGAGCATCTGCTCGAACTCCTGGACGGACAGCCACTCGATCCCCATCGCCAGCGAGTCGAAGATCACCTGTGAGGCCGGGAAGTCGACGCCGGCCGCGAGCGCCGCGGTCGTCACCACCGCCGCCAGATCCTGGTCACCGAACTGCCGTTCGACCTGTTTCCGGCGGCCGTAATCGAGGCCGGCGTGGTACGGTGCAGAGGCGTACTCGAGCTTTCGAGAGATCTCGTGACACCGGCGGCGAGAGTTCGTGAAGACGATCGTCTGCCCCCGGTAGCCCTTCGAGGACTTCGAGTCGAACTCCCGCCGAACCAACTTGTTCACGATGTCGGGCTTCTCACGTCCGTCGGCGAACGTCACGTGCCGCTCGATCGGCACCGGTCGCTCCTCGAACTCGATCAGCGTCGCGCGGAGGCGCTCGGCCAGCGATTCGGGATTCCCGACCGTCGCCGAGAGGTACACGTACTGGGCCCCGTCGTAGCCGTCGCGTCGCCGCTCGCGCTCTTCGCAGAAGTACTTGAGTCGGCTGATCAGTCCGTCGAGGCGGTGGCCGCGTTCCTCCTCTTTGAGGGTATGGATCTCGTCGATGACGACCGTGCCGATGTCACCGAGGTCTTTCCCCGTCCGGAGCGCGTGGTCGATCCCCTCGTAGGTCCCGACGACGACGTCCGCGTTCGGATTGAAGCGGTTGCCGTCGTCATTGATGCGGGAGGCACCCACGCGGATCGTGACGTCGAGGAGGTCACCGTATCGGTCCTCGAAGTCCTCGTGTTTCTGGTTCGCGAGCGCGACCAGCGGGACGAGAAAGAGCAGTTTCCCCTCGCCCTTCAACGCGCGGTCGAGTCCTGCGAGTTCGCCGACGAGCGTCTTCCCGGTCGCGGTGGCGCTCACGACGAGTTGGTCACGCTCCTCGAACAGGCCGTTGTCGACCGAGAGCGACTGTACCGGCAGGAGCGTGTCGAAGCGGTCCTCGACGCGTCGCTGGAGTTCGGGATGCAGATCCAGCGTCGACGTCTCGACGAGGTCGACCTCGTCGGTCGTCGCGCTGACGGTGTCGAACTTCGTGAGGTCGGGATCGAGCCCGCCGGAGAGGAGATTCGAGATCCGATCGAGGTCCTGCGTGTCGAGGAGGAGATCCTCGAGGCGGTCCTGGGCCGCTCCGGTGAGGCGTCCCGAGGCCGAGAAGTCGAGTTCCCGTTCGAGTTCGCGCTTTGCGCACTCCGGACAGATGTACTCGCGATCGGTCTTGATGGCCGTCTCCTCGGTGATCGGTGAGTACCGACCATCGGACGCACAGTAGCGGCAGGTCCGGACCACCAGCGCGTCGAGCTGATAGCCGTCCAACATCTCCTGTAACTCCTGCCGACGACCCGTCGACGTCTGCTCGGAGATGCGGATTCGGGAGGCGCGTCGCGCGAGTTCGACGAACTGGCTCGGATCGCGCGGTTCCTCCGTCGACCCACGCTTGAGACGGAATTTCGCGGGACGGGGGCCGGCGTTCGTCTCCTTCAGTTCCAAGCGCGCGCGGAAGACGCGCTCGCCGTCGCGCTCGACGACCACGAGGAAGTCGTCGCCGGACTCGTGGAGAAAGAGCGTGTCGACGCGGCCGACCTGTTGAGACACGTTGGACTATACGAAAAGCAGGTATTTCAGCGATTCGTCTGCGGTCGTTCCCGTCCGGCGGCGGCCACTGTCGGTCGGTGCGGGCGCGTCGACGCCCCCGATTGGACTTAAGTCCCGTCACCGACTACGTACCGCTATGCGTGGTATCCGCATCGGCAGCGCGTTCGGGATCCCGATCAAGCTCGATCTCACGTTCCTCCTCGTGCTCCCGTTCTTCGCGTGGCTCATCGGCAACGACGTCGCCCAGTTGACCGGTGTCGTGAACGACCTGTTCGGCTCGGCGATCGACGTCGGGGTGCTCACCGCCGGATCGATGCAGTGGGTCCTCGGCGCGGCTGCAGCGCTCGGGCTCTTCGTCTGTGTCCTCTTTCACGAGTTCGGCCACTCGCTGGTCGCGATGCGGTTCGGCTACGAGATCGACTCGATCACCCTGTGGCTCTTCGGTGGCGTGGCGAGCTTCGCCGAGATGCCCGAAGACTGGCGACAGGAGCTGTCGATCGCTATCGCGGGACCGATCGTCAGCGTCGCGCTCGGGGGGATCTCTTACGTCGCGTTCCTCGCGCTGCCGGCGACGCTCGATCCCGTGAAGTTCGTCATCGGCTATCTAGCCCTGACGAACGTCGTGCTCGCGGTCTTCAATATGCTCCCCGGGTTTCCGATGGACGGGGGTCGGGTGCTCCGAGCGCTGCTGGCACGGAATCGCCCGCACGCCAGGGCGACGCAGATCGCCGCCGAGGTCGGCAAGGTGTTCGCCTTCCTGCTCGGACTGTTCGGCCTGTTCGCGAATCTCTTTCTCGTCGCCCTGGCGTTCTTCATCTATATGGGTGCATCCTCGGAGGCCCAACAGACCGTGATGAAGGCCGCGTTTCAGGACGTCACCGTCCGGGACGTGATGACGCCCCGCGAGCAACTCGACGTCGTCGACAGCGGGACGAGCGTCGCCGAACTGCTCGAGCGGATGTTCACCGAGCGACACACCGGGTACCCGGTGATGGACGGCGACCGACTGGTCGGGATGGTCACGCTCGATGACGCCCGATCGGTACGGGAGGTCGAACGCGATGCCTACCGCGTCGGCGAGGTGATGTCCGACGAACTGGCGACGATCGGTCCCGACGAAGACGCGATGACCGCCATCGAGCAGATGCAGCAGCACGATGTGGGCCGGCTTCCGGTGGTCGACGAACGTGGCGAGGTCGTCGGACTCATCTCCCGCTCGGATCTCGTGACGGCCTTCAACATCATCCAGTCTCGCGGGACCCTGTCGTCGCTGTCGCCCCGGGACACCTCGAGCCTCCCCAACCCGCGGTAGACCGGCACAGGTCCAGTCTGCCGGGAGCGATTCGGTCAGTGCGCCGACTCGGGGTCCTCGGTCGGGGTGAGTTCGAAGTCCGCCTCCTCGCGGAGCCACGCGACTGCCTCCTCGACAGTCGCCGCGTCGTCGCCGGTGAGCTTGAGTCGGGTGCGGCTGGCGTCTCGGTTCGGATAGCTGCCGACGCGGACGCCGAACTCCGCTGCGACGTCCCCCAGGGCTGATGCGAGCGCCCCCTCCGGCTCGGGCGAGTACAGCGTCCGCGTGGCGACGTCGCCGGCGAATTCGGCGGCGACGTTCTCGAAGACGGCGCGCATCTCCTCGGGAATTCCGGGCAGGACGTACACGTTGTCGGCGACGCACCCGGGCGCGAGTCCCTCGGGGTTCGGGATCGGCGTCGCGTCGGCCGGCATCGAGGCGTACCACTCCGCGCGGAGGTCGAAGTCGAGGTCCGGGTTCTCCTCGAAGATGCGATCGATCGTCTCCTGGACGTCGGCCTCGGCGACGGGATCGACGACCAACTCGCGGTCGAGTCCCGCTGCCACGGCGGCCATCGTCACGTCGTCTGGCGTCCCACCCAGTCCACCGGTGACCAAGACGGCGTCGAAGCGCTCGCGCCACTCGCGGATCCGTGTGGCGACGACGGGCTCTTCGTCCGGAACGACGATGATGCGAGTGACGTCGACGCCGCGGGCGGTGAGTTCTTCCGCGAGCCACGTCGCGTTCGTGTTCTCGATGTCGCCCGCGAGCAGTTCGTTGCCGACGGTGACGATCGCGGCGTTCATACCCGCCCCGACGGACGGCGGGCGGTTAAGTCACACTCCACGGGGCGCGGGAGGATCGCCTGATAATCAAAAGCGGAAAGTCCATATCCCGCGCTGTGCAGAGGGTCGGTATGGGACTCTTCGATAGCACTCGCGTGCTCGTCGGCATCGCGCTTATGATCGTCGGGACGCTGTTGTTCCTGCCCGGGATCTTTCCGGGGACCTCACAGCTCTTCACCTACGCGCTGGTGCCGGCAGCGGCGCTTCTGACGCTCGGAACGTGGCTCGTCGGCACGTCCGAAAGCGGACCTGTAGTCTGACTCACGTCGTCGCGGCGAACCCATCGACCCGGCCGAGTCGCCCTCGCGGTCCGCGGTGGGAGACCGTATCGAGATGTGGCCGTTCCGGCGCTGGCGGCGATTGTTTCTTCGAGAATCCGGCACACTGGACCGATACGTCCCAGCGATGTAGCACACAAAGCCTATGTCCCCGTATAAATATAGTCCACGCAGACACCCGACTGTGCCGCACACGAGTACGCCCGAAACGTCGGCGGCGAGCCCCCCACGCCGACAGGTCCCCATCCGGGCACAGTCGGTCCAGTCGCCCGAACAGCCGCGGTGAGACCTGAAATCCCCACGTAATCCCCAAGCTATGACACGAGACACCTCCCGAATTCGCGCCGTATCGCTCGCAGCCCTTGTCCTTCTGTCAGCCGTCGCCGGCAGCGTCGCGTTCGCCGGATCGGCGGCGGCCGTTTCCGGAGTCACAGAGGAAGCGGCGTTCAGTCCGGACAGCGTCGACGAAGATACCTTGGATACGTTCAGTTTCAATTATTCTGTCAGCGGCGTCAACACGAGCGACACCGTCACGGCCAATCTCACGATTCCCAGCGCGTTCACGATCGAAGACGCGAGCAGCGTCGTGCTGGTCAACGAGACCGGGGGAACGATCGACGACAACCCCACCGTCCAGAGCGACAACAACGTAACGTTATCCGGAAGTTCCGCAACGTCGACCGTCTACCTCCGAGGAGAGATCGACCTCCGGAGTCCGTCAGTCAACTCGGACCAGACGTACAATCCGGAGGTCACAGCGAGCGACAACGACGGGTCGGCATCTATCCAGGGTTCAGGTATCGACATCCTGAATGATCCACTCGCAGTCACGGATGGCCCGACAGAGTTTTCGCCGTCTGAGGGTGTCGAGGAGACGACAACGCAGCATAATTTCAATTACACGTTTACCGGCGTCGATACGAGCGCGGACACGACGTTCTCGCTCTCAGTTCCAGCGGAGTTCACGATAGAGCAAGAAAACGTCGTACTCAGAGATGCGGACGGGACTGTGGTAAATAGTTCTGCGGACATCGTCGGAGATTCGGTCGAAATCGTCGATACTCCCAACACTGAGACGGTCTACCTCGCCGGAACGGTGAACGTGACCAGTCCGGCCGTCCCGGAAGGGACAGAGGAAATACAGGAACTGGTCAAGATTAACGCGAGTGATTCCCAGACACGGTCTACAGGGACGTCCGCAGAGCTTAGGGTCCCATACAGTGGCGGTTCCCCCGGTGACCCAGAGTTCCTGAGTGCGATCCAGTACGTACGGCCGTCCGACGACACGCCCGTCGTCGAGGTGTCGTTCTCCGAAGACGTCCAGAACTTCGGCTCGAGCTACGCGCTCTACGTCGAAGGTGAGGGGCAGCTGACGAACGGGAACGGAATCGTCAGCGTCAGCGAGGCGCAAGGTCGCGCAGTCATCGAACTCGACGACACCTACAGCCAGGCGATGACGCTTAATCTGCAGAGCGGTATCACGGATCCGGACGGAAACGCGCTCTCGAATACCGGCAACACGAGCGTCAGATTCGCGCCCACGTCAGTCGGCTCCGGTGAGAGCGCTACCGCGTACAAGGGGGCGAACGTCTCCATCGTCGCTTCAGCATCGAATACCGGCGTCGTGATCGAAGCAACTGACGACGACAACAACTACTTCTTCGACGGATCGACGGGAACTAACAGCCACGTGTTCGTGTTCGCAACTGCACAGCGCGCCGCCGGTGACTACGACGCCGATATCGACGGCGAAAGCACGGCATCGATCACTGTGCGGAGCCTCGGTCTCTCACTCTCGATCGACGATCGGAACGTGACGAACGCCGGGACGATCGACGGGACGGTCGAAGCCCGAGCAGGGAACCGTGAGATCAGACTTGAACTCCTTGACGACGACGGTGAACTCCCCGAAGGCGTGAGTGAACGGCTGGAACAGCTTTCGGGCCAGGGGAACTACGACTTCAGCTACGACCTCGAACAGCTTTCGCTCGAAACCGGCGAGTACACGATCCGTGCGACCGACACGACATCGGGTGTCACCACCGAATCGAACACAATCACCGTTCGCGAGGCCGGTGACACGGAGGCGACGTTCCCGAACCGAATCCCACAGGAGGAACGGGGTGACGTCGCTGCCATCACAGTCGAGCTTGCGAACACCGACGAGGGGACGCTACGGATCGGTGGAGATACCGTCGGCTACGAAGCGAACGTGACCGTCCGGGACGCCGGCGGCGACGATCAAGACGGGCAAGTGACCGTCTACTTCAATACGTACGCCGCGACCTCGTACGGAACGGGATCGTTCAGCAGCGAAAACGACGTCTTCAGCGTCAGTGAGGACGACGAGATCGTCAACGGTGAAGTCTCCCTCGGCGTCTCGAACCTCCTCGACGCCGAGATCTACCCGCTCGAAGCCTCGGTCGACGGTCGAGTGACAGACGTCGCCCAACTCGATCTCCGGCCGCGTGAGACAGTCGAGATTCGGTCGTGGACCGCCCCGCGGGACCGTTACGGCGACCTCGACAACGCAGAGGACGTACGAGCGGGGACCGGCGACTGGGTCACCCGCACGTCTGAGGCTGCGTTCGGTGACACGGTCCTCTACGAAATCCGTGCATCCGGACTCGAAGGCGCACTCGACGCCCGCGGCGAGGACACCGTCACCTCGGCGTTCTTCGCCTTTGCGAACGGTACTGGCAGTTCGCCTGCATCGCGCTTCACTGTCGAACAGCAGGATCCCGGACCGAACCGTGACCCGCTGGTGCTCCAGATGAACGCCAGCAACTCACGGGTCATCGCGGACGCAGAGAACGACACGTACTACGTCGTCACACGAACCGGCGAGTTTGGACCCGCTGGGGTCGAAGATACCGACAACGACGGGGCGATCGATGCAAGCGAAAACAGCTACGGGGAGATCAGTGACGACGACGACCTCCGCGCGTCGTTCACTGTCTTCGGCGACGACGAGAACGATCTCGATCTGACCGAGTCAGGTGACGATGAAGCTGTTGAGACGACGCTCTCGCTGACGACCGCCGAGCTCACGATGAACGAACCGTTCAACGTCACGGCGGCGAGCGGCCAGGAGGTCTTCGGGGAAACGACGGTCGCGCCCGGGACCGAACTGACGATCCGCGTGCGGAGTGGCGACGGAGTGCGGCCGCCGTTCCTGAAGACGGGGACGACGACGGTCGACTCCGACGGCCAGTTCCTGGTGACCCTGTCGTTCAACGACACCAGCCCCGGCGATCCCTACACGGTTACCGTGACCGGGACGAGTCCGGCGTCAGATCTGGAAGTCGATGGCACGGTACAGCCGGTGATCCCGACCGCGACGACTGACACGCCGGAGGAGACGACCACGATCACGACGTCCACGACCACGACAGACACCCCGACGAGGACTACGGCAACGCCCGGAACCACCACGACCGAAATCCCCACGGTTCAGACGCCGACCACGACGCCCGGATTCGGCGTCGCGACCGCGCTGATCGCCCTCGCAGGGGCCGCGCTGCTGGCCCTCCGCCGGGAGTGAGGTGACGTCCGGTCTTCGTGACCGGGAGTTCGCTTTGTTCAACCCCGCCGGGCGGTTCACTTACCCGTCCGAGTCCGTCCGGTCGCTGCGGGCGGGTCGTCCGAGGTGTGATTCGACGACGTCGACTTTTTCTGCCGCGTCGGTATCGCTCGTCCGCTTGTCGTCGATTTTCAGCACGGTACTCACCCGGTCTGCGTCGACCGCCCGGTGGGCCGCTTCGGCGGCCGCGAAGAGCGTTCCCGGGTCGTCTGCTTCGATCACAGTCCCCATCGGATTCGTCTCGTATTCGACGTCGAACGACTCGAGTGCGTCGACGGCGGCCGCGACCTCCTCGGCCATACTTCCCTCGATTACCGGGGCGACACTGAGTAGTGCGATGACGGTCATCACTGGACGTTCGACGGCGAGACGCAAAAACGGTTGACTCGACGTGTCCGACAGTCGTCTACGGAGGGAACCGCCCCGATCAGCGGCACCCAGTGCGGCGGTGGACTGCCCCGCCCGATGGACGAGTGGGAGGAACAGCGAACAGTGGGTAGCGAATCGAGTGTCTACAGATCGGGTCGCCGCCCGCAACTCACCCGGCAGGTTGTTCGTCGAGTCCGGCCGAGTCGTCCGTCTCGTCGGGGGTGCCCGCCTCGGACGGTTCACTCTGCGTAGTGGTCAGTGCCGCGCCCCTCCCGGTCGAAGAGTCCTCAAGCAGTCGCGGGAGCGCGGTGTTGGCGAACGTCAACCCGACGACCAGCAACATCGGGGCCAAGAAGAGGCCGTAGAAGCCGAGAACCACCGGGCCGAGCGTGTACGCCAGCATCAACATTCCCACGTGGGTATCCTCGCCGCTGAGGAGCGGGCGCAGCACGAGGTCGGGAATCGTGTCGACGACGACGACGGCGACGGCGAAGAACCCCGCGACGAACAGGAGGTTCGCCGGATCGCCGTTGAGCACGATCGGCAGCGCGGTCGCGATCGTGAGGGGCACGTAGATGATCTTCATCCCGACGACCGGAACCAGGCTCGCGATTCCAGTGAGCGCCCCGGCGAGTGCGGGATACGGGACCTCCGCGGCGGCGGGAACGAACGTATTGTAGGCGCTGAACGACCCGATCGCGATCAGCGCGATCGCCAGCACGTTCAGGAGGTTCCCGAAGAGGACGGCCTCCAGTTCCCGATCGACGGCTTCGAGATACTCCCGGATGATCGCCCCGTCGTCGAACTGCAGGAGCCACTCGCTGATCCGGTGGCCGTCGATCAGGAGATAGTAGGTCACGATCACCAGGACGAACAGGTTGAGGAAGAAATTCGAGATCAGCGTCGTCAGGAACGCCGCGTGCTCGGTGGCGAACTCGACGAAGGGCGCGAGATCACCGGCCTGATACGCCTCGTAGAGTCCCTGAATACTGAATTCGGGGATGTCGTTGATCCCAGCGAACCACTCGAAGTTCTGACTGGCGACGTCGATGAGCGCGTACTGTTCGATGAACTGCTGGGCCTCGATGGCGAGCAACACGGTCGCGTAGCTGATCAGCAGGATCAGCGGGACGGCCAGAGAGGCCATCACAATCGCCGCCCGGACGTTCGCGGGCAAGCGGAAGCGACTGAGGGCGTGGTGATAGCGGCGTGTCGAGTAGTAGAGGAACACCGATATCGTCAGCGGGGCGATGAACTCGAAGGCGAGGACGCCGATGACGGTGGCGACGAGGATACCGAAGAGGGCGACGACGAAGCGGTTCCCGTTCATACGGGGAGCGTCTGCGTGTCAATACTAAAATATGACTTTGTGCGAGCGGGATACCATCCGGACGGGTCGACGACGCGTCTGCACCGGGCGAGGCACGGTATCTGGCCACTCAGCACGGCTCGATCCGATCGCCGCTCATCCGGTGTGCGCCGCGCAGGGAGACCACGTACGTCGCGTCCGAGGCGGTGTCTGCGAAGAGCGGCTCACCGTCCTGCTCGACCCGGTAGGCGTAGGGCATCGTGACCCGCACGCGAACGCCGCGAGCGGTGACGCGCGTGACACGCGCGCTTTTCCTGACGGTCCCCGCATCTACGCCCCACTCGTCGAGGCAGGTGGCGTCGTCCAGTCGGTTCGTGATGTGCTCCCGTTCGGCGTTCAGCGCTTGCTGTTCGGCGGTCGAGGCTGTCATTACCCCACCCGTGGCGAGGACGAGCACGAGGCCGAGGGCGAGGGCGAAGCGCATTCGTCGGGACGCCATCGTGTCGGGACCGACACCCCGAGGGGGTGAATCCTTTCGGGAATCTCAGACGACTGTGTGAGGAACGGCGGTGTGTGACGGATTTTTGAGTAGACGTTGAGTGGGCGAGGCGAGCGACGCGCGGTGCGGTCGCTCTTCAACTAGAATGCAGAGAAGTGCGCTGGCTGGGATTTGAACCCAGGTTGTGACCATGGCAAGGCCCGGCGCGGAGCGCCGTGGGTACCACTCTTTTTGCGGAAGCACTTGCTGATTCTGCCTCCAATTCATCCGTCCTCCTTAGTATCACTAATCCAGATCCTTAATGTTTCGTTAGTGATACATAGTTGTTCCGTACAGGATGTAGTTCAAACACTAAATCAAACGTAGAAGAAGTGCTTTTGATTGAATTTAAAGAGTCTGTCGCTCACTCCAATTCTTGGTCTACGTAGTGATCCCACAATTGTTGAGCAAAGCCTGCGGGGATTCTATTTTGATGATAGAGATCGAGTATTTTCTCTGCTGCTTCGTCTGACTTTTCAGGAATATTCCTTTCGATATTGACTATGTGATTCTGCATTGATTCACGCTCTGCAACCGTTACTTCTATATCCACGTTGTAATTGATGTAGTCACCTCCAGTACTGAGATGGTATCTGCGAAGGCCTCTCTCAAATCCTTCCTGCACTATTAGGTCCCGAAGATTTGCAACTTCCGTAATCCGACTTTTTGCCATAGAATATGCAAAGAAATTAAAAAACGCGAGCAGACTCTGAATAAATTCATTCGTTTCGGGGTATTCATCATATCGCCCTTCTTCATTGAGTCTTCTTCTGTCTCGGCCCCACTCATATGCCGGGTCAAATATCTGTTCAATATCCTTATCAGGCAATCCTTGTTCGATTACCTGAAAATCGAGTATCGCATTTTCCAACCGCTTCCTGATTTTGTGACGTTTTTGCCGTCGAGCTGAACCTTCTGGTGGCTCTTCTTTGTCTCCGAGAAGAAACTGTCTGTCGTCCTCAGTGAGGAATCCTCGACTCCGGAGTTCCGAATTTGAATTATTTGCCATAGCGTTATTTCATTCAGTAACGTTATAGTACTTACCGTTATCGCAGCAGATCACATTAGTACCGGCTATCGTTACTGTATGTAGTGTCGTCTCAAAAACACTATTTTAATAGCAAATCAAACCACAAGTGTATGTCAGTAATTCCAATCGCTGGTTCGCTGATCGTGATCGCATTGACCAACGTCATAGCAGGGATGATACCAGTGACGTTCACAGGAAATGCACAACTTGCAGTGTGGCTTCTGTCACTCCTGTTCGGAGTAGTCGCCTACGTAAGTCTCACCCAAGCGCTTCACAAGTGAATCACACGAGGTACTAAACAGGTGAATTCATTTTTGAGGAAACCCGCTCCGAGACACCAATGAATGTGCTGGAAAAACACCTGTAATAGTGGGTGAATCAGCAGAAAATGATTACCAGAGGTCGTTAACGATCTCCTTGCGGTGTGCGTTTGAGGATTTCACATACTTTTGAGTGGTTGATAATTTCTTATGCCTGAGTTGGTCTTTCGCCTCATGGAGGCCTGCATTATTAGCCCACATAGTGGCAGACCCCCGCCGGATAGCGTACCACGAAAGATCGCGACCGTTTGGTTTGATGTTTGCCTCATCAAGCAACTTCTGGAATATAGAATTTAGCGAGTTAGAGGAATACGGATTGTCGTATTTCGTTAACCAGAGTTCATCTCGTAGATGGTATTTTTCGTAACTGTCCCGTTCATTGAGCCACTTGCTTAGGACACGAACTGTCTTGTCTCGAAGAGTTGATTCCCAGTGTTCCTCGTTTTTCGTGGATTCGTCCTTCGGAATAACCAATAGACCATCATCGAGGTTCACCCAATCCACTGTTGCGCGGCCGACCTCGATGGGTCGGAGTCCACAGTCAATACTCGTGGCCACAATTGAGGGCCATTTCCACGAATTGGCCCGTTTAAAATCCTCAGAAGTAATTTCTGACTTTGGTTTCTCAAGCCGCTGGGCGAGATAGGACTTTATTTTCTCGCGTTCAGCGCTACTCATTCCTTTATTATAGTAACTCTTGACGGAACCAACCTCGATAGCCGCTTCATAGAGCTGGCTCAACTCCCACCGCTTCAGATAGTGGCCACTATTTCCACCTTGATTTGGACTGAGTTCTCCCTGATGCTTGAACTTCCAATCGATGTTGTGACTTCGCGTTTCATTGAACCATTTAAACAGACGATGAAACGCCTTGACGTAATTTGTCACATCCTTATCAGAGTGATCTGGGTGGCCAAGAGTAAGCGTACAGAATTGATCAGCATCGTCCGCAGAGAATGATGTGGTGAAGCCGTTCTCCTCCCATTTCCACCTGTATGCTTTCTCAATCTTATAGTGCGTCTGACGAACTGTTGTCTCGCTGTATCCGTTTCCTTTGATTGGTGCTTTCCCGCGCGTGAGAAGCCATTTTAGAAACTCGAATTTGAACTCCCGATACTCTTCTCGTTTTAGCGGCGCATATTCCATCAATGCCTCCTGATTCGCACTGCTAACAATTGGCATTGGAAACTCAGTACCGTTTGGTTCGGATTTGTCGAACATAATCTGGTCCGTGGACGGATTCATCGAGCGCGCGCCAGCTATGATTCGTGCTACGCTGAAGTCACAATCTGGCTGTAAATCCCCGCGGGGAGTGCATACCGGACGTAACGGGCCTAAGGACGGGTATGCGCTGGCTGGGATTTGAACCCAGGTTGTGACCATGGCAAGGTCACGTGATACCACTACACTACCAGCGCGTGGTGCGTTCGTCTGCGTTTTATGCGAAGCGAGATTCGTAAATAAGACTTGCGAATCGGAGAGAAACCGACCGATGGCGTGGGGCATCGTACCACGGGTTGGCGGAGCACGAAACGGCCGCCAACCGGAGTGTGACGGCCTCACACCCACCGCGAGCTTTCGCTACTCTTTTAGGGTCCCCTGCGGTATCAGTGGTACAGTCTAGACGTGACGCTGAAGGGACCGGTATGACGCTGACCGTACTCGTGCCGTCCTCTCTCGTCCGCGAGGCCGAGGACAAACGCGAGGCAACTCGCAAACTCGGTTACGTCGCCCGCGCGGCGACGGTGTTCCGGGCGGATCGCCTGGTCGTCTTCCCCGATCGGGACGGCGAACGGCGATTCGGGGGCGAGTTCGTCGAAACGGTACTCCGATACGCCGCCACGCCCCCACACCTCCGAAAGGATCTGTGGGGGCGACGCGACGAACTGGAGTACGTCGGCGTCCTGCCGCCCCTCCGCGTCCCGTCTACGACCGGCTCCGAGTCAGACGATTCGGGGTCGTTAACACAGGGAATCGTGACCGAGGTCGGACCTGACGGCCGCGTTCGGGTCAATTGCGAACTGCAACACCCGGTCTCGCTCCACGTGCCTCCGTCGATGGAGGTCAAGGAGGGAGCGCGCGTCGCCATCAGGATCTCTTCGCGAGAACCGGTCCGTGCGCGGATCGTCGATGAGCCCCTTGCGGGCTTCGACGTGTCCCGGACGGACCTCGAGGAAGCACTCGGCCGCGCCGACGCGGGCGTCCGAATCGCGACGTCCCGCTTCGGCGAGGCACTGACCACGACACGGCTGCCGGAACTCGCCTCGCGCATCGAGCGCGAGGGGGCGACAGTCGTATTCGGGTCACCAGGCCGCGGGCTTCCAGCCATCCTCGACATCACCGTCGAGGATGCGGTCGAACCCGTTGACGGTCCGGGGTTCGACCTCTGGCTAAATACGATTCCGCGACAGGGCAGCGAGACGGTGCGAACCGAAGAAGCGATGTTCGCCTCGCTCGCGTCCCTGACACTCACGGAGTGATCATATGCCACAACCAAACAGACCACGAAAAGGTTCGATGGGCTTCAGCCCGCGCCAGCGAGCGGCCAAGGAAGTCCCACGTATCCGGTCGTGGCCCGACGACGAGGGCGCGCCCGGTCTCCAGGGCTTCGCCGGCTACAAAGCCGGGATGACCCAGGTGATGATGGTCAACGACGAGGCCAACTCCCCCCGCGAAGGGATGGAGGAGGCCGTGCCGGTGACTGTCGTCGAGACGCCGCCGATGCGCGCCGTCGCCCTTCGAGCCTACGAAGATACGCCGTACGGTGCAAAGCCCCTCACGGAAGTGTGGGCGAGCGAGTTCGACCAGGACCTCGACCGCACTCTCGACCTCCCGAACGAGGACACGTTCGAGAGCGACGCCGACGACCTCCGCGAAGCGATGGAGGCCGGCGACGTCGACGACGTCCGACTCATCACCCACACCGTTCCGGCCGGGATGCGGAACGTTCCCAAGAAGAAGCCCGACGTGATGGAGACACGAGTCGGCGGCGGTTCGATCGACGAACGCGTCGACTTCGGACTCGAACTCCTCGAAGACGGCGGCGAACACGAGATGGCCGACGTCTTCCGCGCCGGCGAGTATCTCGACGTCGCCGGCGTCACCAAGGGCAAGGGCACGCAGGGTCCCGTCAAGCGGTGGGGCGTCCAGAAGCGGAAGGGCAAACACGCCCGCCAGGGATGGCGGCGCCGGATCGGCAACCTCGGTCCGTGGAACCCCTCCCGCGTGCGCTCGACCGTTCCCCAGCAGGGGCAGACGGGCTACCACCAGCGGACCGAACTGAACAAGCGCCTCATCGACATCGGTGAGGGCAGTGAACCGACCGTCGACGGCGGCTTCGTCGGGTACGGCGAAGTCGACGGACCGTACGCGCTCGTCAAGGGCTCGCTTCCGGGCCCGGACAAGCGCCTGCTTCGGTTCCGTCCGGCCGTCCGACCGAAGGACCAACCGCGCCTCGATCCCGAGGTGCGCTACGTGTCGACCGAATCGAATCAGGGCTAACCAATGAAGGCAACAATTCGCGACCTGAACGGCGACGACGCCGGCACGCTCGACCTTCCCGAGGTCTTCGAGACGGCGTACCGTCCGGACCTCATCGAGCGCGCCGTCGTCGCCGCGCAGGCGAACCGAAAACAGGCGTACGGTGCCGATCCCTACGCAGGGCTCCGAACTCCGGCCGAATCGTTCGGCAGCGGCCGCGGGATGGCGCACGTGCCCCGTGAGAACGGGCGCGCACGGCGCGTTCCGCACACGATCAAGGGTCGGAAAGCGCACCCGCCGAAAGCAGAGAAGGACCAGGGCAAAGACATCAACGACAAAGAGCGGAAACTCGCCGTACGCTCGGCGATCGCCGCCACGACGGACGAGGAACTCGTCCGCGAGCGCGGTCACCAGTTCGAGGACGACGTCGAACTCCCGCTCGTCGTCTCCGACGACTTCGAGGACCTCGTGAAGACGCGCGAGGTCGTCGACCTGCTCGAATCGCTCGGCCTCCACGCCGACATCGAGCGTTCCGACGAGAACAGGAAAGTCAAGGCGGGCCGAGGCAAGACCCGCGGCCGGAAGTACACCCGGCCGAAGTCGATCCTCTTCGTCACGAGCGACGAGCCGTCCAAGGCTGCACGTAACCTCGCCGGTGCCGACGTGGTCACCGCCGACAACGTGAGCGCCGAGGACCTCGCACCCGGTACACAGGCCGGTCGCCTCACGCTCTTCACCGAGAGCGCGGTCGAGGAGGTGGCCTCGCGATGAGTTCGCTCATCGAGCATCCGCTCGTCACCGAGAAGGCGATGGACGAGATGGACTTCGACAACAAGCTCCAGTTCATCGTCGACCTCGACGCCACGAAGCGCGACGTCGTCGACGAGGTCGAGTCCCGCTATGAGGTGTCCGTCGTGAACGTCAACACGCAGGTGACACCGCAAGGCAAGAAGAAGGCGACCGTCCGACTCCACGAGGACGACGACGCGCAGGAAGTCGCCTCGCGAATCGGGGTGTTCTGATAATGGGACGACGAATTCAAGGTCAACGTCGCGGCCGCGGCACGTCCACGTTCCGGGCGCCGTCGCACCGCTACAAGGCCGAACTCTCGCACAAGAAGGCTGAATCGGACGACACCGTCTCCGGGACGGTCGTCGACATCGAGCACGACCCCGCTCGCAGTGCGCCGGTCGTCGCCGTCGAATTCGAAGACGGCGACCAGCGGCTCATCCTCGCACCCGAAGGCGTCGCCGTCGGCGACACCATTCAGGTCGGCGTGAGCGCGGAGATCAAGCCCGGGAACACGCTCCCGCTGGCGGAGATCCCAGAAGGAGTCCCGGTCTGTAACGTCGAGCGCCAGCCCGGCGACGGCGGGAAATTCGCCCGCGCGTCCGGGACGAGCGCCCAGCTGATGACGCACGACCGCCGCGTGGCGGTCGTCCAGCTCCCCTCCGGGGAGGTCAAGCGGCTGAACCCGCAGTGCCGTGCCACGGTCGGCGTGGTCGCCGGCGGCGGTCGAACGGAGAAGCCGTTCGTGAAGGCCGGCAAGAAGCACCACAAGATGAAAGCCCGCGGCATCAAGTGGCCGCGCGTCCGCGGTGTCGCGATGAACGCCGTCGACCACCCGTTCGGTGGCGGCGGCCGACAGCACCCCGGACAGCCGAAGTCCGTCTCGCGGGACGCCCCGCCGGGACGGAAGGTCGGCGACATCGCCTCGAAGCGCACCGGTCGCGGTGGCAAAGGAGGCAAGGACTAACATGAGTTCGGAATACCGTACCGGCCGCGAAGGTGAGTTCACCTACCGCGGCCACACGCTCGACGAGCTGCAGGAGCTGTCGCTCGAAGAGGTCGCGGAACTGCTCCCCGCCCGACAGCGGCGAACCATCGAACGAGGACTCTCCGTCCAGCAGGAGAAACTGCTGGCGGAGGCCCGCGAGGCCGGCGTCCAGGAGACGGCCAACGACCCGATCCGGACGCACCTCCGAGACATGCCCATCCTCCCCGAATTCGTCGAAAAGACGTTCGAGGTGTACACCGGGCAGTCCTTCGAGCGCGTCCGCGTCGAGCCCGAGATGATCGGGCACTATCTGGGCGAATTCCAGCTGACCCGGACGTCGGTCGAACACGGGCAGGCCGGCATCGGCGCGACCCGGTCCTCGAAGTTCGTGCCGCTCAAATAACCCATGGGTATCAACTACAGCGTCGAGGCCGACCCGGAGACCACCGCCAAGGGGATGCTCCGCGAGCGGCCCATCAGCCTGAAGCACAGCAAGGCCATCGCCCGCGAGATCAAGGGCATGACCGTCGCAGACGCCGAGTCCTATCTCGAAGACGTCATCGACGAGAAACAGTCCGTGCCGTTCCGACAGCACAACACTGGCGTCGGACACCGCTCGGACATCGATGGCTGGGACGCGGGACGGTACCCCGAGAAGGCGTCGAACGCGTTCCTCGAACTCCTGCACAACGTCGCGTCGAACGCGGACGAGCAGGGCTTCGACGGTCGCTCGATGGTCATCAAGCACGTCGCGCCCCACAAGGTCGGCGAGCGTCAGGGCCGCAAGCCCCGGGCGTTCGGTAGCGCCGACCCGTGGAACACGATCGAGTGCGACGTGGAACTCATCATCGAAGAACCCGAGGAGGTCGAAGCCTAATGGCCGACGAACACCAGTTCATCGAAGACGGACTGCAGCGCTCACAGATCGACGAGTTCTTCGCCGACGAACTCGGTCGCGCCGGCTACGGCGGGATGGACGTCGCGAAGACCCCGATGGGAACCCAGATCGTCCTGAAGGCCGAAAAGCCCGGGATGGTCATCGGCAAGGGCGGGAAGAACATCCGAAAGGTCACCCGCGAACTCGAAGAGCGGTTCGACCTCGACGATCCCCAGATCGACGTACAGGAGGTCGACGAACCCGACCTCAACGCCCGCATCGTCGCGGACCGACTGGCCAACGCGCTCGAGCGTGGCTGGTACTTCCGCAAGGCGGGTCACACGACGATCGACCGCATCATGGAGTCCGGCGCACTCGGCGCCGAGATCGTCCTGAGCGGGAAGGTCACCGGTGCGCGCTCGCGCGTAGAGAAGTTCAACCGCGGCTACATCAAGCACAACGGCGAACCCGCCCAGGAGATCGTCGACGAAGGCCAGGGCGTCGCCGTGATGAAGCTCGGCACGATCGGCGTGACCGTGAAGATCATCCCGCCGGGTGCGGAGCTGCCCGACGACTTCGAGATCCACGAAGACGTGGACGTCGAGCCCGTCGAGCAGGTCGCAGAGAGCGAGGGCGTCGAGGAACTGCTCGAAGAAGAGCCCGAGGAGATCCCTGACGTCGGCGAGGCCGACGACGAGGTCGAGATCCCCGACGAAACGCCCGAGGAGGTCATCGACGAGGAAGTCGTCGAAGAGGTCGTCGAAGAGACCGCCGAAGAGCCCGTCGGGAGCGACGACGTCGACGTTCCGGACGAGGACGCCGTCGAGGAGGAACTCGACGAACTCGACGAGGACGTCGAGGCCGAGGCCGAGGAACTCCTCGACGAGATGGAAGCGGCCGACGAGGCCGACGACGAGGAGGATGACGAATAATGGCGATCCTCTACACCGAAGAGATCCGCGACATGACGGCCGCAGAGCGCGAAGCCGAGCTCGAAGAGCTCGAGACTGAACTGCTCAACACGCGAGCCGTCCAGGCCGCCGGCGGTGCGCCGGAGAACCCGGGCCGCGTCAACGAGCTGAAGAAGACGATCGCGCGGATCAAGACGATCCAGCACGAAAAAGGCGACCTCGACGAGGAGTAACCCGACAATGGCACTGACACCCGAGACACTGACGCGACACGAGCTCAACGGCCTCCGCGTGGCCGTCGTCGACGCGCCCAACCCCGACCTCGTCGGGATCGCGGGGCGCGTCGTCATCGAGACGATGCAGACCCTACACGTCGACGTCAGCGAGCGCGACGCCGCGGCCGCCGAGAGCGCGGACGACGGCTCGACTCGGGTGGTTCAGGTGCCGAAGCAGGGCTCCAAGCTGGAGTTCGAGCTTCCCGCTTCGGACGACCCGTCCGGAGCGACCGACGAACGCGGACACGAACGCACAGATGAAGCCGCCGACGCTGCGAAGGCGTCGGGGACCGCGTCCGAACTTCGGTCGGAAACTGCCGGCGGATTAGATGCCGGTCAGTCTGGCCGTTGCCAGGGCGCGGCCTACGTTACGGTGGATGGCACACGACTGCTCTCACGACCCGCCTTGCGGACCGAGAAGGCAGGTGACACACTATGGCGATAGGACTGAACGTAGAAGAACCGGAGGAGGCCTGCTCCGACGAGAACTGTCCGTTCCACGGGACACTTTCCGTGCGTGGACAGACGCTCGAGGGCACGGTCGCCTCCACCGACATGGAGAAAACCGTCATCGTGGAACGTGAATACGACGTTCACGTTCCCAAGTACGACCGCTACATGAAGCGGCGTAGTCGCGTTCCGGCCCACGCACCCCCGTGCGTGGATCTCGCGGAAGGCGACGCGGTACGCATCGCAGAGACCCGACCGCTGTCGAAGACCAAGGCTCACGTCGTGGTCGAGACCCTCGGAGGTGAGGAGTGATGGAGGCCCTGAAAGCCGACGTCACCAAAGGCCTCGAACGAGGCTCGCTCATCACGTGCGCCGACAACACTGGCGCGCGCCAGCTGAAGGTCATCAGCGTGAAGGGCTACTCAGGAACCAAGAACCGACACCCCAAGGCGGGCATCGGCGACCAGATCACCGTCTCGGTGACGAAAGGGACGCCGGAGATGCGCCGCCAGGTGCTGCAGGCCGTCATCGTCCGTCAGCGGAAACCGATCCGCCGGCCGGACGGGACGCGCGTGAAGTTCGAGGACAACGCCGCCGTCATCATCGACGAGATGGAGGAACCTCGCGGGACCGAGATCAAGGGTCCCATCGCGCGGGAAGTGGCCGAGCGCTTCGGGAGCATCGCCTCAACGGCGACGATGATCGTCTGAGGTGTAACGTATGACCAAACAACCACACAAACAGCGAACACGGACGCAGAACGCGCCCCTACACGAGCGGCAGGACCAGGTCCGCTCGACGCTGTCCGACGACCTCCGCGAGGAGTACGGCCAGCGCAACGTCCGCGTCAACGTGGGCGACACCGTCGAGGTGCTCCGCGGCGACGACGCCGGCACGGAAGCCGAAGTCATCGACGTGGACCTCCGCGACACCGTCGTCCACGTCGAGGGCGTGACCATCGAGAAGGCCGACGGCGAAGAAGTGCCGCGCCCGCTCGATGCGTCGAACCTCCGCGTGACGGAACTGGACCTGGAAGACGACCGCCGTGAGGCGCGACTCACGGAGGACAACGAATGACGCGACACCAGAAACGACTGTCGGCACCGAACGCCTGGCCCGTCGAGCGGAAGACGGGGACGTTCACGGTCAAAGCCGGCGCGGGCCCGCACGGTGAGGACGGGGTTCCCCTCCTCATCCTGCTGCGGGACGTGCTCGGCTACGTCGACTCGAAGAAGGAGGCCCGCTACGCACTGAACGAGGGCGCAGTCCTCGTCAACGGCGACGAGATCTCCGACGAGCAGCGCCCGGTGGGGATGTTCGACATCCTCGCGTTCACCGAGCGCGAAGAGTACTACCGCGTCTTCCCCCAGGAAGGCGGACGCCTCGCGCTGACCCCGATCGACGCCGACGCGGCCGGTAGCCGCCTCGGCAAGATCGTCGGCAAGCAGTCTGTCTCGGGCGGCGAGACGCAACTCACGCTGCACGACGGCGCGAACCTCCGCGTCGAGGACGATAGCGAGTACAACACGAAGGACTCGCTCGTCGTCGACAACGAGGACAAAGAGATCGTCGCGCACTTCCCCTACGAGGAGGGTGCGCTGGTCACTGCCGTCGACGGGTCGCACTCGGGCGAGATCGGCGAGATCGACGAGATCACCGTCACCGCCGGCAGCGGCGACAACACCGTCATCGTCGAGACCGACGATAGCGCCTTCGAGACGATCGAGGACTACGTCGTCGTGATCGACGAGAACTTCGTCGACGACGAGGAGGCCGAGGAGGCCGAATCCGACGCCGACGGAGGTGACGACGAATGAGCGGGAGCGACGCGTCGTTCCACGAGATGCGCGAGCCCCAGATCGAGAAGGTCGTCGTCCACATGGGCGTCGGCGAAGGTGGTCGCGAACTCGCGAACGCCGAGGAGATCCTCGAAGAGATCGCCGGCCAGGAAGCCGTCCGAACGACGGCGACGCGCGCCGCGACGCAGTTCGGTTCGCGCACTGGTGATCCCGTCGGCGCGAAGGTCACCCTTCGCGGCGACGACGCCGAGTCCTTCCTGGAGACGGCACTGCCGATCGCAGAGCTGAACGCCCGGCAGTTCGACGACACGGGCAACTTCAGTTTCGGCGTCGAGGAGCACACCGAGTTCCCCTCCCAGGAGTACGACCCCCAGATCGGGATCTACGGGCTGGACGTGACGGTCAACCTCGTCCGCCCGGGCTACCGAGTCACGAAGCGTGACAAGGCGTCGCGTTCGATCCCGCAAGCGCATCGACTGACGCCCGAGGACGCGATCACGTTCCTCGAGGACGCCTTCGAGGTGGAGGTCACAGACGCATGAGCGAATCAGAAACAGAACAGACGGGCGAGCACGCGAGTCGGCGCACGGGACAGACCCACGAGTGCCGTCGCTGCGGCCGCAATCAGGGTCTCGTCGGTAAGTACGAGATCTACCTGTGCCGCCAGTGCTTCCGCGAGGTCGCCCGCGAGATGGGATTCAAGAAGTACCGATAACTATGGCAGGAAACGATCCACTCGCCAACGCGCTCGCCGGTGTGGACAACGCCGAGAGCGTCGGGCACCTGTCGCACGAGATACAGCCCGCCTCGAACGTCATCGGCTCCGTCCTCGAGGTCTTCTACGACCGCGGGTACATCGACGGCTTCGAGTTCGTCGACGATGGCAAAGCCGGCCAATTCGAGGTCGAACTGAACGGCGCAATCAACGAATGTGGTGTCGTCAAGCCCCGCTACTCCGCGGGCGCAGACGAGTTCGAGAAGTGGGAGAAGCGATACCTCCCCGCCCGTGACTACGGGACGCTCATCGTCACGACGAGCCACGGCGTCATGAGCCACTACGATGCACGCGAAGCGGGCATCGGTGGACAGGTAATCGCCTACGTGTACTGAGACAATGAACAGAGTAGAAATCGAGATTCCGGACGAAGTCTCCGCCGAGGTTTCCAACCTCGACCTGACCGTCGAGGGGCCGAACGGCAGCGTCACACGGACGCTGTGGTACCCCTCCGTCAGCGTCAGCGTCGAGGACGACGTCGTCGTCATCGAGTCCGAAGAATCGGACGCGAAGACGAACGCGACCGTCGGGACCTTCGAGAGCCACGTGTCGAACATGCTCCACGGGGTCACCGAGGGCTGGACGTACGAGATGGAAGTCTACTACGCCCACTTCCCGATGCAGGTCAACGTCGACGGCGACGAGATCGTCATCGAGAACTTCCTCGGAGAGAAGTCCTCGCGACGGACGCCGATCCGCGGAGACACAGAGGTACAGGTCGACGGCGAAGTGGTCACCCTGACGGGTCCCTCGAAAGAGGACGTCGGGCAGACCGCCGCCGACATCGAACAGCTCACTCGCGTGACGGACAAGGACACGCGCGTCTTCCAGGACGGCGTCTACATCACGCAGAAGCCGCAGACTGGAGGTGCCTGAGATGGCCGACAACGAAGACGCTGAAGCCGAGAACGACGACGCGATCGAGTCGCTCGAAGACGTCAGCGGTGTCGGCCCCTCGAAGGCCGACGCGCTGCGTGAGGCCGGCTACGAGTCGGTCGACGACGTGAAAGCAGCCAGCCAGTCGGAACTCGCAGACGTCGACGGCGTCGGGAACGCCCTGGCGGCCCGCATCAAGGCCGACGTGGGCGGACTCGAAGTCACCGAAGAGACCGAGGCCGAAGTCGAAGACGAGAGCGAGGACGAGGCGGCCGACGAGGACGTCGAGACGGAACTCCGTCCCCGCGGCTACGCCGATAAGACGCCCGACCTCGACGACGAGACGGCGCGTGCACTCGGCCAGAAGCACCGCGAGGGCAAGCCGGCGTTCCGTCGCCAGAAGTACCACGCGAAGAAGCGCGTGCCCGAATCCTGGCGCAAACCCCGCGGCAACCTCTCGAAGCAGCGCCGCGGCGTCAAGGGCAAGGGCGATATGGTCGAGGCGGGCTTCCGCTCGCCGAAGGCCGCCCGCGGACTTCACCCCTCGGGCTTCGAGGAGGTCCGCGTCCACAACGTCGACGACCTCGAGGGTGTCGACGGCGACACGCAAGCCGTCCGCATCGCCTCGAAAGTCGGCGGCCGCAAGCGCGAGAAGATCGAAGAGGAAGCCGAGGACCGCGAGATCCGCGTCCTCAACCCGACCTACGTCGAAGTGGAGGTCGAAGAGTAATGACGGATCTGAAAGCACAGAAACGTATGGCCGCCGACGTCCTCGACGTCGGTAAGGACCGCGTCTGGTTCGATCCCGACGAACAGTCCGAGATTGCGGAGGCCATCACCCGCGAGGACATCCGTGACCTGATCGAGGAGGGAACTATTCGCGCCAAAGACGCGAAAGGGAACTCCAAGGGTCGCGCCCGCGAGCGCGCAGCGAAGCGCGCGTACGGCCACCGCAAGGGCCCCGGCTCCCGCAAAGGGCGGTCCGGCGGTCGGAAGAACTCGAAAGACGAATGGGTCAGCCGCATCCGCGCACAGCGTCGTCGCCTGAAGGAACTGCGCGACGACGGACCGCTCACGCCGACAGAGTACCGCGAAGCGTACAACAAGGCGTCGGGTGGCGAATTCGATGACGTGGCGCGGCTCGAAGCATACCTACGGAACAACTACGACGTGGAGATAGAATAATGGCAACAGGACCACGCTACAAGGTGCCGATGCGACGTCGCCGCGAGGTCCGGACGGACTACCATCAGAGGTTGCGCCTGCTGAAATCGGGCAAGCCTCGCCTCGTTGCTCGCGTGAGCAACAGTCACATCAGGGCGCAGCTGATCACCCCCGGACCGGACGGAGACGAGACGCACGCGGCCGCGTCCTCCGAGGATCTCGCCGAATACGGCTGGGAGGCTCCCACCGGGAACCTTCCGAGCGCGTACCTCACGGGATTCCTCGCGGGGACGCGAGCCCGCCGGGCCGGCCTCGACGAGGCCGTCCTCGACATCGGACTGAACACCGCGACGCCCGGTAACAAGGTGTTCGCGGTGCAGGAAGGAGCGATAGACGCTGGCCTCGAGATCCCGCACAACGAGTCGGTGCTCGCGGACTGGTCGCGTAACCGCGGCGAACACATCGCCGAGTACGCCGACCAGCTCGACGAGCCCCTCTACTCCGGAGACTTCGACGCCACGAACCTACCCGAGCACTTCGACGACGTGCTCGAACGACTGCAGGAGGACGCATGAGCCAACGCAACGACAACGGCTGGACGCCGCGCACGCGGCTCGGCCGAATGGTACAGGACGGCGACGTGACCTCGATGGAGCAGGCCCTCAACACGGGGCTGCCGCTGAAGGAACCGGAACTCGTCGATCAGCTCCTCCCGGGGCTGGACGACGAGGTGCTGGACATCAACATGGTCCAGCGGATGACCGACTCCGGCCGTCGGGTGAAGTTCCGCTGTGTCGTCGCGATCGGTAACCGCGACGGCTACCTCGGCTACGCCGAGGCGCGAGACGATCAGGTCGGCTCCGCGATTCAGAAGGCGATCGACGTCGCGAAGCTGAACATCATCTCGGTCGACCGCGGCTCGGGGTCCTGGGAGGACTCCGCCGGCGGCGTCAACTCCCTCACCCGGAAGGCCGAGGGCAAAGCCGGTTCGGTCACCGTCGAGATTATGCCCGCCCCGCAAGGGCTCGGGCTCGCAGCGGCCGAGACCGTCCGCAACATCCTCGAGCTGGCGGGCGTCCAGGACGCCTGGACCCGCTCGAACGGGAACACGCGGACGACGGTCAACCTCGCGAAAGCGACGTACAACGCGCTGAAGAACGCCTCGCAGTCGCGGACGCCTCGACGCGCCGCGGCCAAACAACGGGAAGCGGAGGTCGACGAGTGATGCAGGCGATCGTTCAACTCCGCGGCGAGGTCAATATGAGCACCGACGTACACGACACGCTCAAGATGCTCAACATTCACCGCGTGAATCACTGCGCGTTCGTCCCGGAGACGGACACGTATCGCGGGATGATCACGAAAGTCAACGAGTACGTCGCACACGGCGAACCCAGCGTGGACGCCGTCGAGACCGTCCTCCGTACGCGTGCCGAGCCCGAATCGGGCGACGCCGACGTCGACGAGGCGTGGCTGGCCGAGCACACCGACTACGACGACTTCGGCGCGCTCGCCGAGGCGATCGTGGCCGAAGAGACGACGCTGCGCGAGCAGGGTCTCTCACCGGTCCTTCGGCTCCACCCGCCGCGAGGCGGCCACCGGGGCCAGAAGCACCCGACCAGCGAGGGTGGACAGCTCGGAAAGCATAACACCGAAGAAATCGACGAACTCCTGGAGGCAATGCGATGACCTCGAAGAAACGACGACAGCGGGGATCGCGAACGCACGGCGGCGGCACGCACAAGAACCGCCGCGGTGCCGGTCACCGGGGCGGTCGCGGCCGCGCCGGCCGTGACAAACACGAGTTCCACAACTACGAACCGATCGGCAAACACGGCTTCAAGCGGCCGGAAGACGCCCAGCGAACCGTCGCTGAGGTCAACGTCAGCGAGATCGACGAGGACGTCGCCCTGCTCGCGGCCGACGGAGTCGCCGAGACCGAGGGCGACGCGTATCACGTCGATGCGCGCGACGTCGCCGACGACGCCGAGAGCGCCGATATCGTGAAGGTGCTGGGCGGCGGACAGGTGCGACAAGAGCTCCACCTCGTTGCCGATGCGTTCTCCGAGAGTGCGGTCGAACTCGTCGAGGACGCCGGTGGCAGTGTCGAGCTCACCGAACGCGGCGAGGAGCTCCTCGCCGAGGCTGAAGCCGAGGCCGAAGACGACGAGAACGACGAGGAGTAATCTATGGGATGGAAGGAGGCCGCCGAACCGGTGCTGACGCGGATGCCGTCAGTCACGCGTCCGGAGGGACACGTTCCGTTCCGCCGGAAGCTCGGGTGGACCGCCGGGATTCTCGTGCTGTATTTTTTCCTGACGAACGTGACGATGTTCGGCCTGCAGACTGGCGGTCAGGGCGGGGACTTCTACGGACAGTTCCGTAGCATCCTCGCCGGGTCGCAAGGGTCGATCCTGCAGCTCGGGATCGGGCCGATCGTCACGGCGAGCATCGTGCTGCAGTTGCTCGGTGGTGCGGATCTGCTCGGGCTGGACACCAACGACCCCCGGGATCAGGTACTGTATCAGGGCCTCCAGAAGCTGCTGGTGGTCGTGATGATCTGTCTGACCGGGCTCCCGATGGTGTTCGGCGGGAACTTCCTGCCACCGAGCGAGGCGCTCGCGCAGTCGCTCGGCATCGGCACTGGCGGCGTCCGCGGGATCATCTTCGCACAGATGTTCGTCGGCGGCGTCCTCATCCTGTTCATGGACGAGATCGTGAGCAAGTGGGGCGTCGGTTCCGGTGTCGGTCTGTTCATTATCGCCGGCGTGAGCCAACAGCTCGTCGCCGGGCTGTTCAGTTGGCAGAGCCTCGGCGGTCAGAGCGGCTTCATCCCGACGTGGATCGGCATCGTCACCGGTGCCGTCGAGATCGGATCGCCGCTGACGGCCGGCGGGCTCTCGGACATCTTCCTCGGGCAGGGGCAGATCCTCGCGCTCATCACGACGCTGCTGATCTTCGGGATCGTCGTCTACGCGGAGAGCGTCCGCGTCGAGATTCCGCTCTCGCACGCGAACGTCAAGGGTGCTCGCGGTCGCTTCCCGGTGAAGCTCATCTACGCGAGCGTCCTGCCGATGATCCTCGTCCGCGCGCTGCAGGCGAACCTCCAGTTCCTCGGGCAGATCCTGAACAACTGGTGGGCGGGGATGCCCGCATGGATCGGTCAGTACAGCCAGGGACAGGTCACCGGTGGCCTGTTCTGGTACATCGCGCCGATCCAGTCCAGACAGGACTGGATGTGGTTCCTCGGGTTCACCTCCCAGGAGCCCGGCGCCATCGCCGTCCGGGTCCTCATCGACCTGATCTTTATGATCATCGGCGGTGCGATCTTCGCGATCTTCTGGGTGGAAACGACGGGGATGGGCCCCGAAGCGACCGCCAAACAGATCCAGAACTCCGGGATGCAGATTCCCGGCTTCCGCCGTAATCCGCAGGTCATCGAGAAGGTGATGGAGCGATACATCCCGCAGGTGACTGTCATCGGCGGGGCACTGGTCGGACTGCTGGCCGTCTTAGCGAACATGCTCGGCACCATCGGCGGTGTCTCCGGAACGGGACTGCTGCTCACGGTCTCTATCACGTACAAACTGTACGAAGAGATCGCCGAGGAGCAGTTGATGGAGATGCATCCGATGATGCGCGAGATGTTCAACAACTGATCGGCTCTCCCGCCGGTCCCCTTCTGCGGTATTGTCAATTGTCGTCAGGCAACCGAATTGGAACGCCGAACCGGGCTTCGATTCCGGCTCGCTGATGAGACCCCTCGTAGAGAGCCACTGACCGCGTCTGAGTCGTCGTTGTTGAAAAAGGCTGCAGATAGATGCAGCAGTTCGTTTGTTTCAGGATCAGTCGCAGCGTACAGCCAGAATTGCTGGTCGCCGTGCGTTGATCCGCGAACGAATTCGTCGCTTTCTGGTGGGTATCCAATGTTTTAACCATTCCGTAGTTCTCTTGGCACCATCATCATCATTCATATTATTTGAATGGTATTTATTGAAAAGAGCGTTAATACCATTCTTGATTGGATTCCCTCTTAGAACCTCTCTAGCTATCAACGCATATTTTTTAAATCCACGATTTTTTGCACTGACCTGGCTTACATCCACACCACTTTGGAAATATTTCCATCCCTTGAAGAAAGTGTCAAACCCTTGGCCGAATCCAAATTTATCGTTTATCCATGTGTTATTGCTTGCAGCTGCAGTTTTGTATCCATTCTGATGAAAAATCTCTGCAATCGTTGAATATTTGGAATTCAGATACTTATTTCCTGCATGAGCGCCATGCTTTGATGGGTATATTCCAGTGAATAATGATGCATGTGACGGTAATGTCCAAGGTGCTGGAGCATAACAATTATCGAAAGTAACCCCATTCTTAGCCAAACGTGAAAGGTTAGGGGTTGTGATATTGCTATTTATTTTGGTGTTGACAATATCAAACCTAGCAGTGTCTAACACTAAAATCACAATATTCGGTGTATTTGTCATACAAAGATTATGTTACTAATGGCTTAAATATTCACTGCTTTCAGAGTTTGATACTGTTTAGATCAGATAGAAAAGTGGGGGGAGGTAGTAGTTGCTTGGAGTCCAGAGCGTGTCATAAAAATCTCCCAAGGGAGGCTACAGGGTTTGGAAACTGTGTTTAGTAGTACCCAGGCCCTGCAAGACGTAGCTTCGGAAGACGACTTCTCGAATGCGGCGGTTACCGAAACAGTACCGTTATTCGAGCTTCTTTAGTTCGAGTTTCTGCTGGAACACGAATTCACGAGCTACTAATCTCTTTCGCGACTTTCTGCAGTCGTGTTTAGTTAAGGATGAAGAGTGAGGCGGAGTGATTTCTTGGTGATCTATGCCAGAAATCGCCCGCCTCACCGGATGTACAGACTGGATTGATTTGGATTTTGTGGAGCGTCAGCGGACACCCGAGCGTGCGATGAAGCTCGGTATTCAGTTGCAGTTAGCGGGGCTGTCGCTCCGGAATACCGTCCCGGTTCTCGAAGAGTGGGGTGTCGAGCGCTCGCCGAAAGCGATCCACGATTGGGTGCAGAAAGCCGATCTACAGCCCACAGAGGGTCGAAGCCCGAATCACGTTGCTCTTGACGAGACTGTGATTCGAATCGATGATCAGCAATTCTGGCTGTACGCCGCC
>NZ_FNPB01000007.1 GCF_900107195.1 Halobellus clavatus | reverse complement strand
ATCGATTCGAATCACAGTCTCGTCAAGAGCAACGTGATTCGGGCTTCGACCCTCTGTGGGCTGTAGATCGGCTTTCTGCACCCAATCGTGGATCGCTTTCGGCGAGCGCTCGACACCCCACTCTTCGAGAACCGGGACGGTATTCCGGAGCGACAGCCCCGCTAACTGCAACTGAATACCGAGCTTCATCGCACGCTCGGGTGTCCGCTGACGCTCCACAAAATCCAAATCAATCCAGTCTGTACATCCGGTGAGGCGGGCGATTTCTGGCATAGATCACCAAGAAATCACTCCGCCTCACTCTTCATCCTTAACTAAACACGACTGAAATCAGTATCAGATTCGTATGCATTGAGACAGCCAGTCTCAACTACTGTCGCCCCTTGGAAGTTGAGACCACACCCGCTATGGAGGGGACGGTATGCGTATCACACCGATATTCCGAAATCGACTGGTATGGCGCGTAGTACCCGATTTCATCGGTCCATATCGACAGCCACTCATCGGCAGTTGGCTCATCAACCTTTCCAGCATCGATCGCAGCCAACAAAACCCCGACCGACCCGACGACAGTCACGCCTTGGTCTTTCGCAAACGACCGGGCATCCCCGTCGTCGGTCAGTAGACGACCGTCCTCAGCGTCTGCCACAGCAAACGCCTGTGCTTCATCGGGATCAAGATGGTCACTGACACCCGCCTCTCTGTTTGCAACGGTGTCCGAAATCGTCGCGACCTGAATCTCGTCGTCGAGTGTATCGAATGCCGAGTGAAGATATGGATAGTCATCAACGCCGTGTTCGAGTTCCTCCCGGACGACTGGGACCGTACAGATTCCAGAGAGGTCAGCAACTACCTACAGCTGATCGAGGTAGGCGAAATTCGAGAGGACAGTCGTGTTCAGGACGCTCGGGTTCGCTGGAATATCGTCACCTGTCATTTAGCACGTGACTCCTCATCAGACGAGTCTTCATCACCGAACTCGAGTTCGCGTGTTGCCTCTACCTCGTAGGCTGCGTCGTCTTCGTCAACGAGTCCGAGGCGGAGCTCAACACCGTGCTCACGGAGGATGTCACGCATCGTCCAGCGGTCGACATCAGCGAGTCTCGCAGCATCACCGAGTGTAATCCGCTCGCGTTCATAGAGGGCGACTGCAGCTGCAATACGTTCATTCTCGTGGTCCTCGAAGTATTCACGCACGAACTCACGCAATGCATCGCTCTTGCCCCCGAACACACCAGCCTCGACAGCCCCCTCAATGAGGAGATTGAGGTCATCTGGGTAGGAGCCGGTAATTCGTGCCATCGTTCTATCAGAGACTGCGTCTTCATACTATTTATGAACTGCGCCAGAATGCCATATGCATTGAGAGACTCTGTCTCAACTAGCCTTGACCCTCGTTCTGTACAAGTTCATTCATCGCCGAGTTCCGAAAGCCGAGCCTGGATTTCTTCAGCATCCGCCTCAGAGAGCGCCTCAACACCGAACTGGACGAGTAGCGGGTAGAAGTGGCGGTTCTTCTTGAACTCGTCCTGGCCCGCCTTGCGGAGCTTCAGCTGTGACTCGAGATAGGTGTCCTCCATCTCGTCGAGGACATCGTCGGGAATGTAGATCGTTCGCCCGTTCCACTCGTCCTTGATGTTTGTCTTCGTTTTACTCGTTTCGTTCGTTTCACTCGTTGAAGGCGATTCGGTCGATGAACTGGTTTCCATCGTTTCACTCACCTCACTTGTTTCGCCAGAATCGACCTCATCGTCCTCCTCTTCGTAGTTGCCCTCGATGCCGGAAGCATCGCCCCAGCCGTCGCTCATGCTTCCACCTCCTCAGGCGCGGTCTTCTCAAACGTCTCGTCGAACAGGTCGGCGATCTCGTTGAACAGGTCGCGTGCGTCCTCGACGCGCTGGTTCTCCTTGCCGAAGCCGAAGACGGACACCCCTTCGCCAATCGACTGGGAGAGGTCGGTCCGCTTCGGGATCTCGAACACTGGAAGGGAGTACGCCGACTTGATCTCCTCGATGGTGTCGCGGTGTTCGGAGTTCTGCTCGACACGGTTACAGACAATCGCGAGCCGATTGATGTCTCCGTACGCCTGTTCGAGGGAACTCAGCTGCTTTGCGAAAATCTGGAGACTGTTGGCGTTGAGCTTCTCGGGAATGACGGGGATGATGACGTTGCCGGTCGCGACGAGCGCGTTGTCGGTGAGGACGTTCAGGGATGGCGGCGTGTCGACGATGATGTAGTCGTAGTCCTTTTCGAGCTCGTCGAGAGTCATCTCCAACCGCTCGCGACTCTTCGGCGCCTCAAGCAGCGTCTGGATGTTTTTGTTGTTCGCGAGCTTCTCGCTCGCGGGGAGGATGTCGAATTCCTCGTGCTCGACGATGATGTCGTTCACCGACTCCATCTGGTCGAAGTCGAGAACGTCGAACAGCGTTGTACGGTCGGTGTCGTAGTACAGATCGTTGTAGCCAAGCGAGCAGGTGAGCCCTCCGTGGTAGTCGATATCGACTAGGAGGACGTCGTGGCCTCGGGCAGCGAGTGCGCCGCCAGTATGAATGACGTCGGTTGTCTTCCCCGCGCCTCCCTTCTGATTTGCCACCGTGATTCGTGCGGTGTTGGTGTCGGTCATTATCTTCGTTACTCTCGTTATGTTCGTTTCGTTCGTTTTGGTCGTTTAGTTCGGTTCGTTCGGTGAGGGTGTTTCACTCGGTGAGAGGATTACTACGATGTTAAAACCAACTGTTCGTTTCGCTCGTTGAAGCAAACGCACTCGTTGCCATCAACGCATTCGTTCTGTTCGTTACGTTCGTTTCCCTCGTTTTGTTCATCGAGTAGAGGGTGCCAGTTCGTTCCTCAGAATGTGTTCAATTCATTCGTTTTTCTCATCCCGGAAGTCAAGCTCCAAGGTCAGTCGCCTCAACATCCGGTACAACCTCCTCAAGGCGGAGGGGACGAGTCGAGATCGAGAGTACTCGCTCGTCGATTCGGCAGCGGCGTCGCCGATGCAGTGACCGTAGCGCCGTCGGGTAGGCATATCCCGCATCGATCCGGCCTGGACGGAAGTTCTATGTATTGTTATCTCTATAGAGATAACTAATGGTGAAAGCGTCAAGTCGGACAGGAGGCGATTCAACAATGACCGAATTAATGGATGCTACAGCTGCAAAGATTGTCTTGGCAGTTCAGCGTGGCGATTCTATTAATCGCATCGCGAGCAAGATCGACGTCTCGTACTCGTGGGTGTACGACTGGATTGAGCGGTTAGATGACGCAGATATTATCGCTAAAACAGATAATGGAATTCAGATCGTTGACCACGAGATGCGCCAGCAGTACACCGAGATGATGGCTGCGTTGTACAGCCGCGACACCATCTCCCAAGAGGACGCGTACGTCATCCCACACTTCGCCGGGATGGAGTTTGCGTACACGGAGATTGATGCGGCATACGTCTGGACGCACGGCGGCTACCAGATCGCGCGGAGCTACGACGACTATCCGGTATTCATCGAAGTGCACGACCGTGACGTCGAACGGTGGCTCGCGTTCTTCCAGCGGTTTGGCGTCGATACGACGATCAACGAGCGCCCGGACGCCAGCGACGTCAACGGGAACGTCCACTATGTGTTGTTCCCGAGGACCAACGGTATCGACGCCGAGTGGGTCGACGGCAACCCCGTCATCCCGGTGGACGATGCCATCGACCAGATGATGGAGAACCGCCCGGCGTACGAGCCCGCCTTGGAGATTATCGCCAACGAGTACGACAGGGACATCGATGCGTCGCACCACAGCACGATGAGCACGACCTAACAGAGGCGATAGATGAGTCTTTCCGAGCGTCAATCCGAACTCATCGACACGCACCGCGCGGTACAGGACGCCGAACTGCCGTATGTTCTCGTTAGCGGCTGGGCAGTTTCCGCGTTTCAAACCCGGTTTACGACCGATATCGATACCGTGATCCCGGACACTGCACTCGACGACTACGACACTCTCCTTCGTGACATCGGATACGAGAAACAGTTCGAGCAGGATGTCTCGAACGAGTACGATGGTCGAATGATCCAGTACGCGAAACCGGTCGGAGAGAACGAAGTCAAGTTCGAGGCACTCGTGGATGCGATGGGATGTCGACAGACGGACGCGGAGTGGTCATACCGCTATCTCCACGAACACAGTACGATCGAATCACTCGATGTCGCCGAAGGCCTCGACGGGCGAATCCCGGAACCGGCACTGCTGTTCGCGATGAAACTCCACAGCGGCCGGAAGGCTGATACCCGTGACCTTGTCGTGATCAGCTTGCGTGCGGACTTCAACCGTATTGAGCGATTTCTTGATCGTGGCGCCCCCGAGAAGCTCAAGAGACAGATCGAAATGGTGCTGGATCAACTCCAACAGGAGGGGTTCGAAGACTCGTTCAAAGGTGTCTTCCGACAAAAAGAGTTGCCAGCAGACGCGATTAACAACCTTGTGTCGTTCCTATCCGAGCAGCGAGATCAACTGTAAGATATTAACCAACAGACTCACGGAGTACCAGTTTGTTGGTTAATTAACCAGCGCCGGCTGAACCCGATCCCTGGAAACGTTCTCGGAAACAGCCGAAACAGCCGCAGAAAGTCGACGACAGAGGATGGGGCAGGATCTGTCCCGTGTCTTCCCTGAAACGCGGAAGCGACACACCGCGGCTTATCGGGACTGTGGACAATTAGGCGCGTATGGAAGGAGACGCAACATCGAACCGATTGGCGGTGGACCAGCCAACTCGGGGCGCTGACCGCAATCGGTCCCTCGCTGACCAAGCCGATCCGGCTACGGACGAGATGTTGTTGCCGTCACTCGACGACGGCATCACGCTGCTCGACGTGGAGGGGGGCCGCGGCGTCCCGATCCTGCAGTCACTCGTGCTCGACCATCTCCTCCTGCACGACGGGCCCGCCTTCTGGGTCGACGCAAATGGTCACGCGACGACGACGGCACTCGCCAAAATCGCACCCAGTACACGATTGCTCAACCGAATCCACGTCGCGCGCGGATTTACCGCCTACCAGCACTACGGCGCCATCCGTGATCTCCCGACAGCGGTGAACAAGTCGATCCAGATGTCCACAGCCGATACCAGGGTGGCCGATCGACGGCCACCAGGTCGCGACGAGGACACGTCGCCCCACACGCCCGCCCTCATCGTCGCGCCGGCCGTCGACGCCCAGTACCGCGCCGACGATACCCTCGGCGAAACCCACGCGGGAACCCTTCAGGCTCGAACTCTCGCCCGGTTAGCGACCTACGCTGATGGGTACGACATCCCGGTGCTCGTTACGCGAAACGAACGAAACGAATTCACCGAGCCAATTGCGACGGTCGCCGACCACCACCTGGAATGCGAGCAGACCCGGATGGGGCCACGGGTCGTCGGCGAGGACTTCGAGACGCTCGTCTATCCCGTCGACGAGGGCGGGTACTACCAGACGACGTTCGCGTACTGGCGGCAGCTGCTCGCGGCACGCGCCACGCAGGTCGGCGTGGAACCGACGACGCCGGCGCCGTCGACGTCGACCCCGGCGGGTGTCGGCACCGGGGTCACCGCTGACGGTGAGACGGTGTCGGCCACCGCGGACCCCTTGCTCGATGCGTGGACGGCAACCGGGATCGGAGGGCAATAGCGATGGGGGGCACAAACCCAACGTACCGGGATGCGTTGCGGGCCATCGAAGAACGCTGGGCGGAGTTCCGCCGGGCACTCCGTCGTCGCGACCAGCCGCGCTTCGACCGGCTGATCGAGTACGCCCGCGAGCACGCCGAGGCGAGCGGGCTGTTGAACCACCAGAATCCGCTCCTGCCGGCGCTGCTCAGCATTGATCTCGAACAGGAGGCCCGCCTCGACGACCACGAGGAACGTCTAGCAGAGCTTGAGCAACGGCTTTCGGAATCAGTGGTCGAACAGCAGCAATCGTCCGCCGAAGGTACCACTGGAGGTGTGGAATGACGGAGTTGACGACGATTGCATTCGATATCGAAACGACGGGATTTCAGGCCGATGATGAACTCACAGTAGTTGGGTTCGACTCGGCAGTCTCGTCGCGAGTATTTCTCCATACCGGAACGGCACCACAAACAGGCCTCGCAGATCGGTTCAACGACGCCCTCCAGACACCGGTACAGCTCTCACTCCACGACAGCGAACAGGAACTCCTGAACGAACTAGCGACGTTCGTCACGTCGACACTCACCCAACGAGATGCAAAGCTCGTCGCATACAACGGTGAGCGGTGGAACGGAGGATTCGACCTCCCATTCCTTCGCACACGGCTCTGTACGCACGGGCTCGAGTGGCCCTTTGGCACGTTGCCATACGTCGACGTGATGGATGTCTTCGAAACACGGTTCAATACGAGTGAAGACACGCTGAGTGGCGTCTACGAGGAACTGATCGGCGCCGGATTGAACCAGCTGGATCCATTCACCGACAGTAGCGAGGCAGTCACCGCATGGGAGGAAGGCGCCTACGAGCCACTCATCATCCACAATGTCGCGGATATCCGACGGACTCGAGCGTTGATAGAGCTTGCAGAACGGTATTGTTCAAAGTCAGATTTCTCTATGAAGTCGCTGGAGCCTATTGCATAGAAGATCGCGCGTTTCAAGCAGGATTGGCGGCAGTGAGGCTGTTTTGCGTCCTACTGCCGTTCCCATAGAGTTTCGATTCGCTCTTCGACGTAATCGAGGACAAGGCGGCAGACGTCACGATGGTCTGGGGGCCACTGTGCGTCTTCTGCGTCGGCACGACTTGCGTCCGGCGGCGGATGAAAGTGATCTCGTTCGTTGTGATTGCTGGGGTGACGGTCCCACCGACACTTCCACACGCTCTCCTGGCGCTCTTCTTGATAGTGAACGGTGAAGTCATCGTTGCGATACCATCGAATCTCAAACCGGGCAGAGACATCACCCGGGTAGTAATCACCGGCGAGTTCGACACGGAGATACAGCTTCCCTTCCTTGACGAGGTCCACTGCTTCGAACACCCGACGGCCAGCGAATCGAGACTGTATCCGCTCTAACACCGCCCGGTCCAGTGGCGCGGGACTCGCGCCGTCGTCGGCCGGTGCCATTGTCAGCCCTGGGAGGGTGCTGTGGAGTTAGTCGCCTTCTGGCGGGCGCGCTCGTGGAGCCGGCGCTCCTCGATTGCGGTCGCCCAGTCCCCGAGGTCCGCATACACGTCGTCAACGCGCTCGGCATCGTATTCGAGAACATCGACGTCACTGGGCGAGTCAGCGTCGTACTCTTCGCGGTATGCTTCGATTTGGTCGGTGAGGTCCGAGACCCGGGCCTGTAGTTCTTCGACGGTGTGTACGTTCGCCAACTCATTCACTCGACGCCACTCGAAGTAGTCGTCGTTGCGCTCGTACCGAGCTGGACGACCCTCGTGATGGATAACGATGCCAAGGTCAGCGTAGAAGGACAGATGCGTCCGTGCGGACTCTTCGGAGCAGTCTGCACGCTCGGCGATCTCGGCGGCCGTCATCGGCTCCCGCGCATGGAGGACCGCGCCGTACATGCGCTGTTTCGTGTCCTCGCCGTCGAATGGCCGGTCGAATGGGGGTGGGCCGTCGCGACGAGCGTTGTCTAACATACCTCGATTAACGGACTAAGACCACATATTTCTTTCTCCGCCCAAATTATATTCTTTTGTCTTCGCATGCTGTCAGGTCGACAACCCTATCCAGTGTACTCACTCAGTAAGACTGCTATCGCCGATTGAGCGATGGCCGGTGCCGACGAATTGCTCGGCGTTGCCGATCGAGAGGGCAGCGTTCGCGAGCGCGAGGTCCCGACGGAGCGTCTTCCACTCACGAATCACATCTGAGTCTATCTCGTCTTCTGGAGACCCAGATTCGGAGAGGGTCTGATTCGCCTGGTCAACAGCCAACTCCTCGGGCGATTCGACGCCGAACTCAGACCGATACTCGGTGAGCTGCTCGCACATCTCCTGGATTCGCGACACAAGTTCGTCGGTCGAAACGTGCTCGAGGATGTCAACAGCCTGTTCGACGACGAGTGATTCGGGTGAGCGCCGATAGAGCTTGCCGCTATGTTCGCCGGGTGCCGTCTCGACAAACCCCTCGTCTGCGAGTGTTTTCAGGTGCTTTCGAGCGGTCTTTGGGGTAGTCCGTGCATCGTCAGCTACGGCATCAGCTGAGACGGGGCTGTACGTATGCGCAACGACGTGTCGAATGCGCTCATAGGGTGTTGTTTCTGCTTCCCATTCCTCACCGACCGCTTCGTTGACGTCTGCAAACTCCTCCGGTGGAATTCGGTCGTTCATATGGAAACGCACAGTTTAGAGTAACATAGTTCATAGGTGGAATACTATATTCCCCTCATAGGGGGTACACCGGCTGAATCCAACTAAGTGAATTCCGGAAAGCGAACGACTGGGGGGCGTGAGCGAGTAGGGTGAGGGGAGGATACTATCGACTTCTGGACGATGATCGCGTCCTGGGGTGGGAAGCAATCGCCGACGGCGGCGTCGCGACCAGCCGCGCTTCGGCCGGCTGTTCGAGTACGCCCGCGAGCACGCCGACGCGAGCGGACTGTTGAACCACCAGAATCCGCTGCTGCCGGCGCTGCTCAGCATCGATCTCGAACAGGAGGCCCGTCTCGATAACCACGAAGAGCGCCTCCAGGAGCTCGAACGGGCACTCAAACAACGGGAAGCGAGCCACGAGCGGGAGCATCACCAGGATGTAGCCACGGAGTAAGTTAACTCACGGCTAAAGCCGTGGGCTTTCAGCATGGACTCCCGCTCTGGCCGAATCCGGCAGGGGTTTGACCCCGTTCGCGTTCAGCATCCCGCTGTTCAAGCGCACACCTACGGGTGCGCCTCCTTCGCCCCCAGTTTGGTTGCGAAGGAGTCGATAGCCGATGTTCTTCGCTGCATTGTAGTCCGCGTTGTTCTCGTACCCACAGGACTGACAGCAGAACGTGTCCTGCGACTGGCGGTTGTCCTCGTGGGTGAACCCACACGACGAACACCGCCGCGACGTGTTCTTTGGGTTCACCTGCTCGGCGCGGATGCCGCGTTCCTCGGATTTGTACGAGACGTACTCGTACAGACGGCGGAACGCCCACTCGTGGAACTGCCGAGCGTTAGGCATCCGCTCGCGGATGTCCATCAGATTCTCGAAGGCGATGACCGTACAGCCGTTCTCGATGGCTTCCCCGACGAGTTCGTTCGCAACGCGGT
This sequence comes from Halobellus clavatus, assembly GCF_900107195.1. GTDB lineage: Archaea > Halobacteriota > Halobacteria > Halobacteriales > Haloferacaceae > Haloquadratum > Haloquadratum clavatum. Next base: position 174,805 of record NZ_FNPB01000007.1, on the reverse strand, counting down.
GAAGATACTGCTCGAACCGCCCCGTCTCTTTGCGCCCGACCGCTTGGACGTTCTCGTGTGCCCACCGCGACCCGCACTCCTGAAGGGACGTGCGGCGCTCGACGTACTCCTGTCGCCAGTGGTTCAACTCATCGGCAGACCAGAACACGCCAGTCGACGTGACGGCGATGTTCTTGACCCCGAGATCCACGCCGAGAACCGTTCCGTTCTCGGCTGGTTCGGTGTCGTCCACGTCCGCCTTTGTTCGGACGTGGAGGTAGAAGTCGCCACGACGGTAGTGGAGTGTCGCACCGGTCGGTTCCCACTCGTCGGAGTGCAAATACTCCGAGTGGGGCGTGTCGCGGTTCTCGTCGGGCAAGACGTACTCGACGGTGACGCGCCCATCGACAGTGGACAGCGAAGCGTGGTCGTCGTGGAACGTGGCGTTTCGCTGGTTGTATTCGCAAAACGGCGTGGTGAACGTCGGCAACGAGGCGTACTCGCCCTCCGACCACTTGGCGACCACGCTACCGAGCGCATCGACAGCACTGTCACGAGCCGATTGGACGTGGTTGCTGTGAAGTCGCGTCTGCTCACGCACCTCGTCGTAGGTTTCCTCGTGGAGAACGGATTTGCGGGTTTCAGCCCACTCGCCGTCCCACGCGGCGTCCACGACGTAGTTGGCAGCCCACAGGAACTCGTCAATCGTCTCGTGAAGCAGGTCCGCCTGTTCGTCGGTCACGTCAAGCTTGACCGGGACGGTGCGGCGGACCTCCATACACGTCACAACACGACTTATGATTAAAACTATTTATATAGTCGGGTAGGGGAGTCGGCCTGCCACCGGCAACGGCAGTAGTGTAGTCAAGCGAACGCGCTTTCTCCCACCCCTGAAGAGATGGGGTTCCGCGCTGTGGTATCTATGACGGAACTCGACACGGTTGCGTTCGATATCGAGACAACTGGCTTTGACGTCGACGACCAGCTGACTGTCATCGGGTTCGACACGGACGTTGGCTCCCGGATCTTCCTCAATACGGACGGGCGAGCACCGCCGTCAAATCTCGAAGCACGGGTCAACGATGAATTGGCGAGCTCAGTCTCGATATCGGTCCAGCAGACTGAGCGAACCTTGTTGAGCGAGATGGATGCGTTCGTCGAATCGACGCTCACTCACCAAGACGTGAAGCTGGTCGCGTACAATGGCGAACGATGGAACGGAGGGTTCGACCTCCCGTTCCTCCGCACGCGGCTCTGTTACCACGATATCGACTGGCCGTTCACAGAACTGCCGTATATCGACGCGATGGACGTTTTCGAGACACGGTTCAACACGTCGGGAGACACCTTGACCGCCGTCTACGAGGAACTCATCGGGAGTGGATTAACCGAACTCGATCCGTTCGTAGACAGCGAGGAAGCGGTTGACGCGTGGGAAAAAGAGGACTTTGAGTCGCTCGTACGCCACAACGTCGCGGATATCCGGCGGACACGGTCCTTGATGCGGCTAGCAGAGCGATACTGCTCGAAATCTGACTTCTCGATGAAATCGCTCGACCCAGTCGCGTGAGGCTGTGTACATCTTTGGATCCCAACGGAATTGTTGGATAACCGATAGGGGCAGAGAATCCTACGGCAGTCTACGAATAGGCGTCGTTGAACTCCCGTTCACGGCGCATCAGCTCTTCGACACCGTGCTCGAGAATGCCCCGCCCCATTGCCGTCGGCCGATAGTACGTGTAAAAGCCCTGGCTGTCAGCGGTCCGTCGCTGGCGCTTGTCGACAAGCCCGACGTCAACCAGTTCGTCGAGATGGTAGTGGAAATTGTGGGATTCGACATCGACCGCGGCCTTGAGATCGGCAGCACTCAGTTCCTCGTTGGCGACGAGCGTGCGAAGGATCCGAAACCGCGTCGGGTGGCCGATCGCCTGTTGCATCGCGAGGTACTCCTCGAGCGTCAGTCCGCTCTCTTCGGGAAGCGGCGGGTCCGGCTGACGAACCTCCTCTGTTGGCTGGCGATCGGTTTCGGACATTTAGGGGGTGCCTCGAGTCCTACGTTGGGACACCACGTACTTAGTCGTTCTCGACTAGAATATTACTGAAAACACCGAGATTTATATATTACCGTTCCGAATCGACGAGTCGAATGCGGCAACGGATTATCGACAATCTCCCCCGTGCCGCCGGTGATTCGGAAGCGCTCGCCCCAGTCCGGCGGGAACAGTTTCTCGTCTATCTGATGGGCCCATACCGAACGTTCGATGTCGACGCGTTGCTGCCGACGGACGCCGATGTGGAAACCGATGCCCCATCATTTGCGACGTGGGACGAGAGCAGCGGCGAGTACGCCGAAGACGAGGTCTTGCGGCTCCTGCAGGAGACGCGGGACTGCCTCCGCGACCGCGGGTTTAATGCCTTTCTCGCAATCGACGTCGGGATTCCGCTCGACGAGATGGATGCCGCCACACAGAGTATCGCCTTTGCGCAAGCGAGTAATGTAACGATCTTCATCGCTCCACAGGTCGGCGACAACCTCGGTGTCGGGATCGAGATCGGGAGCGTCCTCGATGATATTCTGTCGACAGCTGGAATGCAGGGGCCGGCGGCCGATGCAACGCCACCAACGCGTACGCGACGGGTTATGGTCGCAACCGAACCATCGGTTCGAAGTGCGATGCTTGGCGCCGTCCACGCGCGCTGGGACGCCAGTGTCCGGACGTTCACCGATGCCGCGGACTGCTGTGGGCTCTGCGCACAGTTCTGTACCCACATTCAGAACGAGGAGCTCTATGGCTCGCTCGACCGTCTGGACTGATCGGACTCGCGGCCACCCCGGGACGACCTCTTCGGCAGAGCTGCTGCGAGAGTCACCCGAGAGCGATACTCATTGTACCTCGGAACCTGTCCGAAAGCTCGTGAATGATATCGATGGGGATGAAGCATCGGTGAGCGCGTAGCTCCAGCACGTTGAGCAATGTCCGAAGAGAAAACGCGGATCGAGTTCGACGCTCCGACGTCTCTCGTCGACCGCGTCGATACCGTCGCTGAGGTCCTCGATATTCCACGAACCCAGCTTCTCATCGACGCTCTAGAGAACAAACTCGACGAGCTCGCAGCCGAGGAAACGTTCCGCCGGCGGTACCGTTGCGACCGAGCGCGATAGCTACATTCGACGCTTCTACGTGGTCGCTCGTGACTGACCGACAGATCGGCGTCAAGGTGGAACCGAGGGCCACTGACCTGAACTTCAGAGTGAGTCCGACGCCGACCGGGATCGTTCAGTCGGCGAGTCTGAGCGTCGCGTCCAGCACCCCTTCCCGGAGGGTACGTTCCTCGATTTCGACGAGTCGCTCGCGGGGCGTCTCGAGCGTGGCGAAGTGGTTGCCGGCGAGTTCACCGGCCGGGCTCTTGAAACACGTCGGCCCACAGGGAACAAGGACCTCCTGTTCGTTGCGGTACCCCGGATACAGCAACAGGTCACCGTACGACGGATAGACGGTGTGGTTCTCCCGCGGGAGTTCCGGGAGATCGATCTCGTCGATGTTGATCCAGGTGGCGTGGCCGCTCCATCTGACGTGCATCAGTTCGGTATGGAGGGGGGTGAATTCTCTCACAGCGGCGACCGACGCGGGGGCGGCGTCCGGGAGGAACGACGCCGAGAGCACCTCGTCGTCGACGACGAGTTCGAGGTCGCTCACCGCTCACCTCCCGTTCGGCGGTCGATCTGCGGGTCGATTCGGCGCTGCTTATTCGGGTACTGAAGTGGATTCATTGCGTGTGTTCGTGTTTCGTTCGTCTGTTCGCGTCGCCGGCGCCGTCGGTCGCCAGCGTGTACAACGCCGTCGTGAGAACGTCGGTCGCGACGGCGCAGTCGATCCAGTAGGTCCGTTCGAGCGGGTTATGCGAGTGACCGCCCTCCGAGGGGGCGAACAACAGGCCCGCGTCGGTGACGGTCGCGACCTGCATCGTGTCGTGGCCCGCCCCGGAGTGGACGTCTGCGGTCTCCACTCCCAGCGTGCTTCCGGCCCCGTGGACCGCATCCCGGCAGACCGAAGCCATCTCCACCGGCTGGATCTCGTAGGGACGGGCGAGGGTGGTCTCCACCCCGCGGTCCGCTTCGAGCGCGTCAAGCGTTTCGGCCGCCCGGTCGACGAGCCGTTGGATCACTGCCCCGTCGACATCCCGAACGTCCACGCTGAACTCGACTGTCCCCGGAATCACGTTGACGACCCCCGGGTCGACAGAGAGCTCGCCGACAGTCGCAACTGCGGTTCCGTCCGCCCCCGCTTCAGCCTGCGCCGCTCGCTCCATTTCTAAAACGAACTCGCTGGCGGCCGCGAGTGCGTCGGTCCGCTCGGACATCTTCGTCGAGCCGGAGTGCTCGGCCGTCCCCTCGATCGTTCCGCGGAGCCTGCTGGTCCCGGTGATCGTCGTCACGACGCCGAGGGGAACACCCATCTGTTCGAGCCGCTCGCTCTGTTCGACGTGGAGTTCCAGCCACGCGTGCAGGTCGCTCGCGTCGAATCGGCTGTCGCCGTGGAAACCGATGGTACGCAACACCTCCCCGAGCGTCTGGGTCCCGTCTGAGAGTTCGAGTGCCGCCTCGACGTCAAGCTGGCCGGCCGCCACCGACGATCCGAGGACGCCATCGGCGAACCGCGTCCCCTCCTCGCCGGTGAAGCTGACGACCTGGATCGCGCGCGGCGGGCTCACGTCGGCGTCCTGCATCGCGCGGACCGCTTCGAGACCCGCATAGACGCCGAGCGGGCCGTCGAAGATCCCGCCCTCGGGAACGGAGTCAAGGTGGCTTCCGACACCCACGGGAGCGGCGTCGGGATCACATCCCTCGGGGGCCCACGTCCCGACGATGTTCCCGACGGCGTCGACGTCGACCGAGAGGTCGGCGAAGATCATCCGCTCGACGAGGTGCTCGCGGGCGCGCTGATTTGGCTTCGTACCCGGTAGCACCGTCCGCCCCTGCCCGTCCTCGGTCGGCACCGCGCCGAACTGTGCGTTGCGTTCGATGTCGCGCCGGAGCCGCTCGCAGTCGACGGGGAACCGCCGCCCGTTCATCGGTGAACCTCGGAGACGGACTGTAGCCCTGCAGTCCGGTCCATTTCGATTCGTCCGTTTCCCTGTGGTGGGACTGCGGGCCGCCCATCTCCACCTAGCGTGTGAGCGTCGTCCGCCAGGCTGACCGTTCGAAGCACCCGTTCAACTCCCGCGGTAGGTCGTGTACCCGCCGGGCGACAGCAGCAACGGAACGTGGTAGTGCTCGTCGGGGTCATCGATGACGAAGCGGACCGGGACCGACTCCAGGAACGTCGACTCCGACCCGCGCTCCCGGTAGTACGCGCCGACCTCGAAGACCAGTTCGTACGGCCCGGCGGCCATCTCGTCCTCGTCGAGCAGCGGGTCGTCGAGCCGCCCGTCGTCGTTTGTCGTTCCCCGAGCGATCGTCTCCGGTTCGCCCTCCGACGGGAGCCGTTCGAGTGTCACCGTGACACCTTCGGCGGGCCCCTCACGGCTCGTGTCGAGGACGTGTGTCGTCAGCGCCGCGCTCATTCGACATCCTCCCCTTTGAGATCGTTTCGATCCATCGAGAACTGCTGGAAGCCAGTGGGCCGGGGGGGTTCGCGCAGGACCTTCGCATCGCCCTCTAGGTCGTCGCGAACCTTCAGCCAGGTCCGGTTGTTGGCCTCGAAGCTAACCGATTCGAGCTGCGGGAACCGCTCCAGCGTCCGCTCGCCGATCCGGTAGATCAGGTCCTGGATCGAGTTCACGTCGAACCAGTCGAAGACCACCTGGGCGATGTCGCGCACCTGTTCGGCCGGAACGTACCGTTCGGGGTCCTCTCCCAGCGCGTCTTCGGAATCGGCATAGGTCCAGAAGATGTCCAGCGCGACGTAGAGCGTCCGGTTCTCGCGTTCGGGCAGCGTCGTGTACTCGTCTTGGACGTAGCCGACGAACGAGTTGTCCTTCACCTTCACGAGTTCGATTCCGGTCACGCCGCTCGTGTGCTCCTTGATCACGGGGTCGTCGTCGCCGCGGTCGAGAGCGACCTCGCCGAAGCCAGACTCCGAGTCGGCGACGCGGAACACCAACTTGCTGGACTCGAACCCGTCCTCGCCCGGCACCGGGCGCTCTTCGAAGGGGAGTTCCTCGGCCGAAACGCGGATCGAATCCATCTGGGAGTACTGCTCTAAGAACCGCGCGCCGACAAAATAGAGGAACCCTTCGAGGGTGGCCCCGTCGTACTCGCCGAGCTGGTGGTGGATGAAGTTCTTCATCGTGTCCGTCGGCACCACCATACTGTTGTCGCCCTCGCTGAACGACGGCAGGAAGGCCTCGCCCTCAACTTGGACGCGCACTTCGGCGCCGAAGATGGTGTTGTCACGCCCCGTGAACTGTGATTCGGGGATCGTCCGCACCCCCTCCAGGGGCGTCCCGAACGTGCGGTAGACCGCGACCTGTTCCTTACCGTAGTTCATCGTCCGCCCGTCGGTCTCCGATACGTCCGTCATCGGGGACGACCCCTCCGACGGCGGTGGAATTCAGTATGTTTCATCGTCACTCTTACTCCGATAGACTGAATAAAATATCTTATCATCGGCTCAAAATGTGGACGAACGTCTGACTACACTTCGAAAGTCGAAACACGTGTGTTTTGACTTTCTACTCGGTGGACAGCTACGATACCAGTTCCTCCAGCCTGAGTCGGGCGATCTCGTGGACCTGGTCCAGTGCGGTCCGGAACTCCTCGGCCTCGCTGTTCTCGATGCGCCGTTCCATCGCCGCCTGGATCGCGTCCGGAGACGCGCCCCGCACCGCCATTATGAACGGAAACCCGAAGCGTTCGCGGTAGGTCTCGTTCAGACGCTGGAAGGCCTCATACTGTTCTCGGGACAGTTCATCGAGCCCCGCGGACGCCTGCTCTTCCTCGGACGCGTCGGTCATCTCCGTCCCCTCGGCAAGATCGGGATGCGCCCGCAGCAGGTCGAGCTTTCGTTCCCGCGACGCGTCCTCGACGGCCCGTGACATACGGTCGTGGAGGTCCTCAATTGACGCGAACGGCCGGTCGGATCGGGCCCGCTCGGCCACCCACGGCGAGGACTCGTATATGCCACCCAAAATCGCCACGAACTTCTCTCCATCCGCGTTGTTCAACTCTTCGAGGGTGAGGCTGTCCATCTCGTCGGCGTGGTCCGGATAGCCGACACTTAACGGCTCGCATCGCATATACTGTCTGACGAACCGTGCCCTGGAGTTCACGCTGGGCACGGGTACGAGGAGAACGTGACCGTCCGCAAGCGGTTGCTCGGACCCACCCTTCGAAAGCGTGTGTAGCGTGTGTGTCAATGTGGCAAACGAGAAGATTGATGTATGACTCTAAAAATAAGAAAATAATAGTCTTCCGGGTTGATATTCCATTATTGATTTCTAATTCCCCGGATCGAAAAACGAAAAAGAGAATATTATGTATATAAAGAAAGATATTAAATAACTGAATTCTGCCACGTCTGGCTATGGCTCAACCGGAGGCTAGCGAGACCAGTTCGGTCGTGCTGTACGACATCGAGGACAGACCGCCGCTCGGGGAGGCGATCCCACTCGGCATCCAACACGTGTTAGCGATGTTCTTGGGCAACGTCGCCCCACCGCTGATCCTCGCCGGAGCAGTCGGCTCAGTAACCGGAGAAACGACGTTCCTGGTCCAGATGGCGCTGATGGTCGCCGGGGTCGCGACGCTCGTACAGGCATTCCCACTTGGACCTGTCGGCGCGCGGCTGCCGATCGTGATGGGGACGAGCTTCGCGTTCCTGGGGCCGCTGATCGGCATCGGTAATCAGTTCGGGATCGCAGCAGTGTTCGGGGCCGCGCTCGTGGCCGCTCCGGTGGAGATGGTGATGGGCCTCTCGCTGGATCGCTTCCGCGAGTACTTCCCGCCGCTCGTCACCGGGATCGTCGTGATGCTGATCGGACTCACGCTCATTCCCACCGGGATGAACTACGCGGCCGGCGCCTCCGCGGGCCCGTCGGCAGCCGGGTACGGTTCGTTCACGAACCTCGGTCTCGCCGGTCTCGTGTTGATCGTCACTGTCGGACTGAATCAGTTCTTCGAGGGCTTTCTGCGGATCATCAGCGTCTTCGTCGGAATCGTCGTCGGCTACCTCGCCGCGTTCGCACTCGGCGTCGTGGACCTGTCGGCGGTCGCCTCGGCCGGCTGGGTGACCGTTCCCGTCCCGCTGAAGTACGGGCTCGCCTTCGAGCCGAGCGCGATTCTCACCGTGGCGTTTCTTTACCTCATAACCGGGATGGAGACCATCGGCGATATCTCCGGGACCGTCTCCGCGACGGGCCGGGACGCCACCCAGACGGAGATGCGCGGCGGGCTCATCGCCGACGGCGTGATGAGCGCGTTCGGCGCCGTGTTCAACGCGCTCCCCAACACGTCGTTCTCCCAGAACGTCGGACTGGTCAACTTTACCGGCGTCGCCAGCCGGTACGTCGCCGGGATCGGCGGCGCGTTCCTCGTCATCCTAGGGTTGATTCCGAAGGTCGGCGCAGTCGTCTCGGCGATGCCGGACGCGGTGCTGGGCGGCGGCGCGCTGGTCCTGTTCGCGATGATCTTCTCCTCGGGCGCGCGGATCGTCGCCCAGAACGTCACGCTGGATCACCGCAACTCGACGATCCTCGCCCTCTCGATGGCGCTCGGCCTCGGCGTCGCGTTTCGCCCCGAGGTACTCCAACAGTTCCCGGCAGAGGTCCAGACACTGTTCGGCTCCGCACTCGTGACCGGCGGATTCACCGCGCTCCTGCTTAACATCGCGATCCCCGGCGGCGGCGTCGGCACCGGTCCCACCGAGTACACCGACGGCCTCGCACCCGAGACGCCCACCAACCTCGAAGAGGACCTGCCGGAGTCGGCCTCCGCGGACGACTGACCGGTTAGCTCCGGCTTCGGATCCCCGATCTGATCGTCCGCTGCATTCTGCGGTCTGTCAACGAGCACACGCCACACGGCGACACAAGTGTGTCTGCTCGAAAGTATAAGTCCGCTGGAGGCGATCACCCAGGGTATGCGCTCCTCGCTCCGCACCGCAGTCGACGCTCGTCTTCAGGAACCGAGTCCCGATACGTTCCCGGCAGCAGCCCATTACCCGCCGGCGACTGCCGGCCAGCGGACCGCGACGGCGTCCCGCACCAGGGCCCTCCGCCGATGACTATCGACACGCTCGTCGCCAGCGGAACGGTCGTGACTGTCGATGCGGTGTTCGAGGCAGCCGTCGCGATCGACGACGGGACAATCGTGGGTGTCGGCGACGAGACGGCACTGCCGGCCGCGGACCGTCGAATCGACGCCGACGGGAACCTCGTCCTCCCTGGCGTCGTCGACCCACACACCCACATTGCGGGCTACAACTCCATCGACTCCTACGAGAGCGGGACCGCGGCGGCCGCGGCCGGCGGCGTCACGACCCTTCTCACGTTCGCGTGGCAGGGCTGGGACGACGGCGAGTGGACAGACGGCACGCTCAGGGAAGCCGTCGAGCGCCACCGACGCGACGCTGCCCCGCTGATCGATTGTGGCGTCCACCCCGTCATCACCCAGGAGTCGCGGACTGTCCTCGAAGAGCTCCCGGGCCTCGTCGAGGGCGGCATCACCTCGTTCAAGATGTTTACGACCGACGACATCCGCCTGTCGAACGGTTTCATCGGCGAAGTCTTCCGCGAACTCGGGGATCTCGGCGCCGTCGGAATGGTTCACACCGAGGACTACTCGGTGTGTGAACGCCGCGGCGAGGCAGTCCGTGCGGCCCCCGACGGGGCATCAACCGCAGCGTACCCCCGATCGCGGCCCGACTACGCCGAGGCGATGGCCGCGGACTCGATCGCCCGGCTCGCCGTCACGGCCGACGCGAAGTACTACGGCGTTCATACGACCTCCGAGGCGGCCGCCGACGCGATCGCGGCCGTCCGGACCGACGGCTCGAACGTCAGAGCCGAGACGTGTACCCACTACACCGTGTTCGACGAGTCACTCTACGAACGCTGCGGCAACGCCGCGATTATGTCGCCCCCGTTACGGACGCCGAGCGACGTCGACGCGCTGTTCGAGGAACTGCGCGACGGCGTGCTCTCGGTGGTTTCGACTGACCACGTCCCGCTCCCCGAGTCGCGAAAGACGGACGGCCCGTGGTGGGAGAGCGCCTTCGGCGTCAACAGCCTGCAAGTCAGCCTCCCCGTGTTCCACGACGAGGCGGTGCGAAACCGCGGCCTCTCGTACCCGGCGCTGGTCCGACTTCTGTGTACCGCTCCCGCACGGACGTTCGGCCTCCCGAGGAAGGGTCGAATCGAGCCCGGCGCCGACGCCGACCTCATCGTGTTCGACCCCGAAGAGACCCATACCATCTCCGCCGATCGGCTGCATTCGAACGCGGACTACTCGATCTACGACGGCCGCGAGGTCACCGGACGGGTGAAGCGGACGTTCGTCCGTGGCGAACTCATCGCTGCCGACGACGACATCGTGGGAGACCCGGGTCACGGACGGTTCCTCGACCGTTCAATCCCGGACTGGGACGAACAGTGACCGTGCTTATGCCCCACTGATAGACGCCACGGTTGCACTGTCGCGTGAGCGTCGAAACTTGCGCCGTGTGTCCGCACATATGGCGGCGCAAGTATTTTCCTCCGGTAGCCGCCCACCTCCTTGGGGATATGCTACTCAAAGGGACCGTCGTCGCGGACTCGCGCACCGTCATCGAAGACGGTGCCGTGGTCGTCGACGGCTCACGAATCGCGGCCGTCGGTCGCCGGGCCGATCTCGCGGAGCAGTACCCGGACCGACGGACGGACGCCTACGATCTGCTGCTCCCGGGGTTCGTTGGCGGTCACGTCCACTCGGTCCAGAGTCTCGGGCGAGGGATCGCCGACGACACCGAACTGCTGGACTGGCTGTTCGACTACGTCCTCCCGATGGAGGCCAGCCTCTCCGCCGAGGAGATGGCGGTTGCAGCCAAACTCGGCTATCTGGAACTGATCGAGAGCGGGACGACCACCTGCATCGACCACCTGTCGGTCGCCCACGCCGACCGCGCATTCGAGGCCGCCGGGGAACTCGGTATCCGCGGCGTTCTCGGGAAAGTGCTGATGGATCAGCGGTCGCCCGAGGGTCTCGAAGAGGAAGCCGACGCGGCGCTCGCGGAGTCCGAGCGGCTGATCGACGCCTATCACGGCGCGTTCGACGACCGCATCCGCTACGCGGTCACCCCGCGCTTCGCCGTCTCCTGTACGGAGGCGTGCCTCCGCGGGGCCCGCGACCTGGCCGACGCGCACGACGGCGTCCGGATCCACACCCACGCCAGCGAAAACCGCGGCGAGATCGAGACAGTCGAGGGCGATACCGGACTGCGGAACATCCACTGGCTCGACGAGGTAGGCCTCACGGGCGAGGACGTCGTGCTCGCCCACTGCGTGTGGACCGACAAGAGCGAGCGCGAGGTGCTCGCCGAGACCGGCACGCACGTCACGCACTGCCCCTCGTCGAATATGAAGCTCGCGAGCGGGGTTGCACCGATCGAGGACTACCTGGAACGGGGCATCAACGTGGCGCTCGGCAACGACGGCGCGCCGTGCAACAACACCTTGGACCCGCTCACGGAGATGAAGCAGGCGAGCCTCCTGCAGAAAGTCGAGCGGCTGGACCCGACCGCCACGCCGGCCCGAACCATCTTCGAGATGGCGACGGTGAACGGCGCGACGGCAGCCGGCTTCGAGAAAGTGGGGGCGCTTCGGAAGGGCTGGCGCGCTGACATCATCGGGCTGGACACGGACCTCACCCGGGCCGTGCCGCTCCACGACGTGTTCTCGCATCTGGTCTACTCGGCGCACGGCGACGACGTCCGGTTCACGATGGTCGACGGGAACGTGCTGCAGCAGGAGGGGGAAGTGAGGGTCGTCGACGCCGACCGGATCCGGCGCCGCGGCGCGGAGATCGCGTCGGGGATGGACCTCGACGCCGAGCGCGAAGCCGCGGCATCCCGGAAGCCCTGATCGGCCGGCCGCCGCGGCGCGGACGCCCCGTCAGGCCGCCGGCTACTCGTATCCGGTCCGCTCGACGATCTCCGTCGCCGCGGCGGTCGCTCTCGACAGGAGGTCGTCGGGGTCGATATCGAACGACCTGATCTCGCGGTCCGCCATCACGACGGATCCATCACAGACGACGGTGTCGACCTCGAGGCCCTGTGCGGCGTGGACGAGCGCGAACACCGGGTCCGGGCAGGGCGTCAAGTGGGGGTGGTCCAGATCGACGACCGCCAGATCAGCCCGCTTGCCCGGTTCGAGCGATCCCAGTTCGTCGCCGCGGCCGATGGCGCGCGCCGCATCGATAGTGAGCATATCGAACGCCTGTTGGGCCGGGACGACCCCGGGATCGCGGTGGTAGCCTTTGTGACCGCCCGCCATCGCGCGGACGTCGCCGAGCGGATTGACGGTGTCGCTCAGGATCGAGTTGTCGGTCCCGAGTCCGACGGTGACGCCGGCGTCGAGCATCTCTACGGCCGGCGCGTAGCCCGTCGCGAGGCGCATATTCGCCATATAGTTGTGTGCTACTGACGTGCCGCTGCGGGCGAGGAGCCGGACGTCACTCGCCTCGATTTGAACGCAGTGGCCTAGGAGTGCCCGTTCACCGAGGTAGTCCACGTTCCTGAGGTACTCGATGCTGGAGATGTCGCGGCTCTCTTCGGCCTCAGCCTCGGCGACGTGGACCGTCGTCATCACGTCGTACTCCTCGGCGAGTTCGTACGCCCGCCGGAACCCCTCGTTCGTGGTCGTCTCGACGACGACAGGCGCCGGCCAGACCGCCTGCCGCCCGTCGGCGCTCCCGTCGTACGCCTCGATCAGCGATGCCACCTCGTCGACGACGGCCTCCGTCTCCTCGACGAAGATGTCGAGAGGCGGGTGATCCACGTCGGGTTCGCGCGCCTGGATGTCCTCGACGAGTTCCTGAAACTCCGGGACGGCAGCCCGATCCACCATCCCAGCACCGTAGACGTTCCGGATCCCCGAGCGGTCGTAGACGTCCAGTTTCGGCTCGATCGTCGACCAGTCGTCCCACAGCACCTCGGTGTCGTTTTCGACGAACGTCGTCACGCCGGCCCGGATGGCCTCGACGCAGTACAGCGTCGCCGCGAGGGCGTGGTCCTCGGGCGCCATCGCCAGCGTCCCCGGCCGCTTCACGTTGTAGAGCCAGTCCAGCAGGCCGCGATCCTCGGCGAACGATCCGCGGAGCAGAATGTCCGAGACGTGCGTGTGCGGGTTCACGAGCCCAGGGATGATCGCCCCGCCTTCAGCGTCGATCACGTGGTCGGCGTCGGCGGCGACGAACTCCGCGGCCGGCCCGACGGCCGCGATCGTCTGCCCCTCGACGGCGACCGCGCCGTCCTCGATCATCGTTCGCTCGGGGTCCTGCGTGACGACGCGTCCGTTCGTGACCAGCAGGTCAGTCATCACTCCACTCCAAGGATCGCGTATCGGTTTCCATATCCCGGACTCCGGGACCACGGAAAAAAGCGTTCGCCCGACAACGATCGCCGGACTGTGTTCGGCGCGTGGGGCCTGCGGTGGCGATCGCCACACGTGTGGCGCCCGTGTGGCGCTCGCTGTGGGACGACCCCGAGCCGCGTCTTGATCAGACGGAAGGAGCCGCGACCGGTTTCATTTGACGAACGGAGTAGGGAATCAGAATACGGTATCGGAATGTCCGTTAATATCGCCAACGAGACAGAGCTTATATGGAATAAGCGCGATCAGCCGTACAATCACAGACTATGAGCGAGGATGCGTTCGTCCGGTTGGCGGACATCACGAAGACGTTCCCGGGGGTGGTCGCGAACGACGAGATCTCGATGTCCATCCGGAAGGGCGAGATCCACGGGCTCCTTGGCGAGAACGGCGCCGGCAAGAGCACGCTGATGAAGATCCTCTACGGGTTGTATTCGTCCGACGGCGGAGACGTCTGGATCGACGGCGAGCGAGCTGCGATCGAATCCCCGCAGGACGCGATCGACGCCGGCATCGGAATGGTGCATCAACACTTCAAGCTCATTCCGCGGCTTTCGGTCGCCAAGAACGTCGTCCTCGGGATGCGCGAACCGGCGAGCGCGTTCAGAGCCGACGGTGACGACGACGGCTTCGTCTCGTCGCTGACGACGAACCGACTTGTGCAAGGCCTCGCCGCCCGGTTCACACTGGGACTGGACGTACCGGAGGCGCGGATACAGTCGCTGGCCGACGACTATGGGTTCGACATCGACGTGACCGCGCCCGTCTGGCAGCTCGATGTGGGCGAGCGCCAGCGCGTGGAGATACTCAAAGCGCTCTACCGCGACGTCGACCTCCTAATCCTCGACGAGCCGACCGCCGTCCTGACGCCCACGGAGGCCGAGCGCCTCTTCGAGACGCTCCGCAAACTCAGCGATCAGGGGCTCTCGATCATCATTATCACCCACAAGCTCAAAGAAGTCAAGTCGATCACCGACCGTGTGACGGTCCTCCGCGACGGCAGTCGGATCGACACCGTTGAGACCGCTGACGTCAGTCGCGCCGACCTCGCCAGGATGATGGTCGGACGTGACGTCCTCTTCCAGATCGACAAGGACGAAGTGACGGCCGGCGAGCCGGTCCTGAAGGCGTTGGACCTCCGCACAGACGACGACCGCGGGATCGAGGCCCTTTCGGGCGTCGACCTGACGGTGCACGCGGGGGAAATCGTCGGCATCGCCGGCGTCAGCGGCAACGGTCAGATTGAACTCGCAGAATCGCTTGTCGGGATCCGTCCCGTGACCGACGGAACGATCCGGATCGACGGCGGGGATCTGACCGGCGCTCCGCCCCGGGCGTTCATCGAGCACGGCGTCTCCTTCGTCCCGGAGGACAGACACAAACACGGCTGCGCCGAGTCCCTCTCGGTGATGCACAACGCCATTCTGAAAGGCTACACGGACGAGGCGTTCGGCGACGGACTCCGCCTCGACTACGACGCATCGGCCGACTATGCGGAGACGCTCGTCGAAAACTTCGACGTGCGCGGCGTCAGCGACGTCGCGAAGATGCAGGCCGGCGAGCTGTCCGGCGGCAACCTCCAGAAACTGATCCTGGCGCGCGAGATGGACCGTGACCCGAAGCTCCTCGTTGCCAACCAGCCCACGAGAGGTGTCGACGTGGGCGCGATCGAGTACATCCGCGAGGGGCTCATCGAACAGCGGGATCAGGGGACGGGCATCCTCCTGCTCTCGGAGAACTTAGACGAGATCTTCGATCTGAGCGATCGGATCCTCGTGATGTACGAGGGCGAGTTCGTCTACGAAGTGACGCCCGAGGCGGCCGATCGGCGTCGGATCGGCCTCGAGATGAACGGCGGCGAGGCGGGCGGGGCGGAGCCGCAGGTGGCCGTCGACGGCGGTCGGAGTGAGTCCTGATGCAAGTCGACGTCGACCTGGAAGCCCGGACGGAGGTCCCCCGGTGGATGGCGTACGGGACGCCGGTTTTCACCGTGCTGGCGGCGCTCTCGGTGAGCGCCGTGGCGCTGGCAGCGCTGGACGTGGACCCGATCGCCGCCTACGAGATTATGTTCGTCCAGACGCTCACCACGGAGTTCGGACTCACCGAAACGATCGCGAAGGGCGTACCGCTGATCTTCACGGGGCTGGCGGTGTACCTCCCCCTGAAAGCGCAACTCTGGAATATCGGTGCGGAGGGGCAGTTGTTCATCGGCGCGGTCGCCGGGACTTGGATCGGCCTGAACGTCTCACTGCCAATCTTTGCACTGCTGCCGCTGATGTTCGTCGGGGCGGGGGTCGCGGGGGCGCTCTGGGTCGCGATTCCCGCCTGGCTCCGCGCGAAGTGGGGAATTAACGAGATAATCACCACGCTGCTCTTCACGTTCGTCGCCGCCGATCTGAAGAACTACGTCGTCCGGGGGCCGATGCAGGCGCCCGGGGCGAACTTCCCACAGACCGCCCAACTTCCGGCCGCCGGCCAACTCCCCGTCATCCCCGGAATCGGCTTTCCGTCCGGAATCGTGATCGCCGTCGTCTTCGTCGCGCTGACGTACCTGCTCGTGAACCACACCAGACTGGGGTACGAGATCACGTTCATCGGCGCCAACGACCGCGCCGCCGAGCAGGCCGGGATGAGCACGTACCGGATCTACCTGTTCGTGCTGATGGTCGGCGGCGCCTTCGCGGGCTTCGCCGGGATCAGCGAAATCTCCGGCGTCCAGACCCGACTGCGGGCCTTTTTCGCACCGGGATACGGCTTCACGGCGATCCCGATCGCCCTCCTCGGTCGCAACGGCGCCTTCCGGGTGCTCTTGGCGGCGCTCTTCTTCGCCGTGATCTTCGTCGGCGGATCGAGCCTCCAGACGCTCCTGAGCGTACCGGCTGCAATCGTCGATATCATCCAGGCGCTCATCATCCTGTTTCTGATCACGGCGGAGTTCTTCAAACGCTACCGCGTGAGCCTCTCGCTCGAACGCGATCCCGGTGCCGAGCCGCGCGGCAAGCGCCCCGAGGGTGAGATCTGATGCCGGGCGCCGGCTTCTTCGCAGGCCTCGCGAACGCGACCGTCAACGCGAGCACCGTCCTCATCCTCGCCGGGCTGGGCGAGCTGATCAGTGAGCGCGCTGGCGTTCTCAACCTCGGCGTGGAGGGGATGATGCTTGTCGGAGCACTGACCGGCTTCATCACGACCGTCATCACGGGGAACTACTGGCTCGGCCTTGGCGTCGCGATCCTCGCGGGCGGGGCGATGTCGCTCATCCACGCGTTCCTCTGCATCTCGCTCAACTCCGATCAGGCCGTGAGCGGGATTATGCTGACGCTCCTCGGTACCGGCCTCACGACGTTCTTCGGCAACAGCTACTCCGGCAACTCCGTCTCGGGGTTCCCCGAGCGGACGCTGCCGATCGTCGGCGATCTCCTCGTCGAGATCCCGATCCTGGGGCCGGCGCTGTTCCAGAGCACCGTCACCGACTACGCCGCGCTGCTTCTCGTCCCGGTCGTCTGGCTGTTCCTCTACCGGACGAACATCGGGCTCGAACTCATCTCGGTTGGCGAGGACCCCGAGACGGCGGACACGATGGGGGTAGATGTGTTCAAGATGCGGTACCTCGCGGTCATCATCGGCGGGGCGCTGGCCGGCGCCGCGGGCGCGCACCTGTCGCTGGCGTTCAATCAGATCTGGTCGGCCTCGATGACCGCCGGCCGCGGGTGGATCGCCGTCGCGCTGGTCATCTTCGCGCGGTGGCGCCCCGAGCGGATCCTGCTCGGTGCGTACCTGTTCGGGCTGTTCAACGCTCTGCAGCTCTACTCACAGGCGCTGGACTTCAGCCTCGGCGCCGGCACCCCGCTGGCGGGGGTTCTCAATCCAGTCATCGACTTCGTGATGAACCCCACGATTATGTCGACGTACCCGTACCTGGCGACGCTGTTGGTGCTCGTGATCACCGTCATCCGGGCCGAGAACCGCGAGCTCGCCCAGCCCTCCGCGCTCGTTCAGTCCTACAGCCGCGAGACCGACTGAGACCCGCCGGTCGGTCCGCGGCCGTGAACCCGCCCTGAGTGTCCAGGTACCGAGCGAACATACCGACGCTGTCTCGCTCCGTTTAGCCGCTTCCATCATCGACACACGGCACGTTTCGTGTGCCACACTGCCACCCGAGACCGGAAAAACGGCCTTATTGAGAATATTTATAATCCTGTGTCGTAACGTGGTGATGTACTAATCTGATCGATTAACACGATACATTTGTGGCATAAATAGCTAAATAATTGCAGATATTGGTATATTAATGAGCAAGCAGATACTGACACGACGAGACGCACTGAAAGCCGCCGGCGGAACGGCCGGCATCCTCGGTCTCGCGGGGTGTTCAGGCGGTTCCAGCGAAGGATCGAGCGACTCCACCGAGACGAGCGGCTCGACCGAGACGGCTGGGTCGACCGCAACGACATCGAGCTCCGGCGAGGAGGTCAACGCGGCCTTCATCTACCAGGCCGAGGTCGGCGACGTCGGGTGGGACCGTGCCCACGAGGACGCCAGACAGATCGTCACCGAGGAGTACGACTGGCTGAACACGGAGTTCTCGGAGGCGGTGGCGCCCGGCGACGTCCAACGGGTGATCGAACAGTACATCTCCAGCGGGATGGACGTCATCTTCGGGACGACGTTCGGCTATATGGACCCGATGGCGAATATGGCCCCGGACTACCCCGATACTATCTTCGAGCACTGTTCGGGTTTCCGGACCGAGGAGAATATGGGGCGCTACTACGGGCGGCTCTACCAGGCGCGGTACCTCTGTGGGGTCGCTGCCGGACTGCTAACCGAATCGAACCAACTCGGCTACGTCGCCGCGTTTCCGATTCCGGAACTCATCCGGCAGATCAACGCCTTCGTCGAGGGCGCGCGTAGCGTCAATCCCGATGTGACGGCCGAGATCAGATGGACCAACGCGTGGGTGGACCCGCCGGCGGTGACGCAGGCGGTGAACGCACTCACGAGCAACGGGGCGGACGTGATCAACAACCACCAGACGACGACCGCAGCGACCCAGACCGCCGCCGAGAACGAGGCCTGGGCGTTCACCTACACCACCTCGATGGCTGAGGCCGGCGGCGACTACTACGGGAACTCAGCGGTCTTCAACTGGGAGGAGTTCTACGGGCCGACCTTGGAGGCCATCCACGAGGGAGCCTGGGGGTCCGACGCCTACTGGGACGGCCTCGACGCCGGCGTGGTCGGCCTCGGCGACTGGGGGCCGCAGATCCCCGACGACGTGATCAGCGAGGTCGAGACGGTCCAGGAGGAACTCGTGAGCGGCGACCGAACCGTCTGGCAGGACACCCAGTTCGAAGGCGAGTCCGACAGCTTCCTCTTCAGCGAGATGCAGAGCTACGTCGAGGGGATCAACGGCGAGGTCCCGAGTTCGTAACCTCGGCGCGCCATCGTTTGCCACACCGGTGTGGCCGCTGCCACAACCGTGTGGCCATTGCGGCAGGATCGATGCGGACCGTTGGCCGACGGGCTTTAGATGGGTTCCGTACGCAGCAAAACCGTGAAGCGAACCATCGACACGCCCGACAACGCCGATGTCCTTGGCCCGTACAGCCACGGAACGACCGACGGCTCCGTACTTTATACGGCCGGACAGATCCCGATCACCCCGTCGGGCGAGGTGCTCGCCGACGATCCGATCGGCGTCCAGACCGAACAGTCGCTCTCGAACGTCGAACGGATCCTCGCGGCGGCCGGTCTGTCGACCGAACACGTCCTCAAGACGACCGTCTATATGACCGACATCAACGACTTCGACGGGATGAACGAGGTGTACTGGTCGTTCTTCGAGTCGGAGCCTCCGGCGCGGACGGCGCTGGAGGTGCAGCGGCTCGCCGACGGTGCGGACATCGAGATCGAAGCGGTCGCCACAGTTCCCGACGCGGCGTCCAAGTGACCTTCCGGCTAGACCCACAAATTATTATTCCAGACGGGTATAGACGAGTAGCGTCAATGAGTAAGCCGAGAAATTTTGACGAATCAGATAATATCTCTGAAATAATCGAACAGACAGGGGCAGAAATCGAGACCGGACGATATCCGCTCGCCATCACGAACAACCGCGACCTCTACGAACTCGAACGCCGGCGGATCTTCGGCCGGGCGTGGATCTATCTGGGACACGTCTCGGAGTTCGCGGAACCGGGCGATTACGCGCGGCGGTACATCGGCGAGGACCCGTTTATTGTGACCCGCGACGAGACGGGAGACCTGCACGCCTTCCTCGACAGCTGTATGCACCGCGGCGCGCAGTTCTGCACGGCCGAGAACGGCAACACCTCCCACTTCAGGTGTCCGTACCACGGGTGGACCTACAAGAACGACGGCTCCCTCCAGGGAATGCCACATATGGCGGAAGCCTACCAGGATCTCGACGAGGAGGAGATCTCCTTAGAAGAGGCAGAACTCGACACGTACCAAGGGCTCGTCTTCGGACGGATCGCCGAAGAGGGGCCGGACCTCGAAGCGTATCTCGGCGATTTCACGTGGTATCTCGACGTCCTCTTCGGGACGACCGAGGCGGGAATGACCGTCGTGGGCGAACCGCACCGCTGGGAGTCCGACCACGACTGGAAGATCTCCGCGGACAACTTCTCGGGGGACTCATATCACGTGCTCACGACCCACCAAGCCGGCTTGGAGACCGAAAACCTCGCTCGGGGGCCGTGGGAGGAACTCGACGACTTCCCGGCGGCGTCGTATCTCGCGTGTACCGACCGCCACTCGATGGGCTACTACCTCTCCGCGGACGCGGACACGTATATGGGCTACCCCGATGAGATCGCCGATCACCTCGACGACGATCTGACGGCCGAACAGCGGGAACTGTTCGGCCGCTCGGTGTTTCACTTCGGCACGGTCTTCCCGAATATGTCGATCATCCACGGCATCCAGTCCGGCGGGTGGGGCGGGCCGTGGGCCTGCATCCGGAAGTGGAACCCTCGCGGTCCGGGGACGACCGAGACGACCAGTTGGTGGCTCATCCCGAGGGAATTCGCCGACGACGAGTCGTTCCTCGAGGACTCCCACCGCGGCTGGGAGAGCCTGAGTCCCGGCGGCGCGTTCGAGTCCGACGACCTCACCATCTGGGAGGGCATCTCCGAAAGCAGCGGAGCGGTGACGCACGAACTACGGGACACCCACGGAAATATGCAGCAGGGGATCGGTGCAATGACCGACGAGGTGGAGCCAATCGACGACCCGCTGCACGGCCCCGCCGAGGTGACCTCGAAGGGACTGTACTTCGACGAGCGCAACTCCCGGACGATGCTGCGGTCGTGGTACGAACTGATGCGCGAGGACGGGGAGGGGTCGGCGTGAGCTCACCGCGGCCTGCGACGGCGACAACCGTTGACGCCGAGACCCAGCACCGCGTCGAGCAGTTCCTCTACCGCGAGGCGGAACTGCTCGACACCTTCGCGCTGGAAGAGTGGCTCGAACTGCTCGACGAAGACGTCCGGCTGGAAGTTCCCGTCCGATCCGCTCGCCACCCGGGCTCCGAACGGCCGGAGTTCAGCGAGGAGACGAACTACCTCAGGGAGGACTACGAGATGATCCGCGAACGGGTCGGCCGGCTGGCGAAGGAGTACGCCTGGTCGGAGAACCCCCGTTCGCGGATCAGACACGTCATCGGCAACGTCCGGGTGCTGGAGACCGACGGCGACGAACTGACCGTCGCCAACAACCAACACGTGTTCAGGAGCTACGGCGACACGCCGGATCACGATCTGCTCTCCGCGCAGCGACACACGACGCTCCGCAGAGAGGGACCTACCGGCGCCGACGGCGAGTGGGAGTATACGATCGGCCACCGGACCGTCTACCTCGATCACGCCGTGTTGAACACAAAGAACCTGACGCTCCCCCTGCTCTGACGATGTCCGAGGAGCACACCGTCGGCGACACGCGGCGAACTGCCGAACGGCGACTCGTGGCGGGTGAGGAGTCGGTCGTGATCAGGAAACTCGTCTCGAAGGGCGAGCGCCTAGAGATCGACGACGGCGAGCGAAGCGTCAAACTCGACGCGCTCCTGCTGGAGGGGCTCTCCTGGCAGCGCGATCGGGACGCGATCGACGATCGCATCGACTCGGACACGGGAATCGCTACAGACCCGGCTGCCGAGGCCGTTGAGGACCCCGACCCGGCGGATCCCGACGACGCGATCTCCGTCTCCAGCGAGTACGCACACGTGCTCGTCGCGGACGTCGCGACCCCCGCGGGCGATGCTCTCGTCGTCACGGCGCCAGGGCGGGGGAGTACGACTGTCCTCGGCGTCCGATCGCTCCGCGACCTCGCGGTCGTCGAGGACACCTTCGCGTTCTCGGAGTGGTTCAGGACTCCCTTCGGGCCGGAGGATACCCCGGTCGAGGGGCCGCTGTAACGATGCTACTTTCCGGGACTGTCGTCGCCGACCACCAGACCGTGATCGACGACGGTGCAGTGGTGGTCGTCGACGACGAGATCGCGGCCGTCGGCCCCGCGGCCGACCTCCGCGAGGCGTACCCCGACCACGAACACCGGGCCTTCGACCTCCTCACCCCGGGATTCGTCCAGACGCACGTCCACTCCGTGCAGAGTCCGGGACGCGGCCTCGCGGACGACACCGACCTCTTCGAGTGGCTCGAGGACCACATCCTCCCGATCGAGGCGGGTCTGACCGGCGACGAACTGGCGTTGGCGTCGACGCTCAGCTACGTCGAACTCCTCGCCAACGGCACGACCTGTTGTATCGACCACCTGACGGTCGACCACGCCGACCGGGCCTTCGAGGCGGCGGCGAGGACGGGGATCCGCGGGGTGCTCGGGAAGGCGCTGATGGACCGCAACGCGCCCGACGGACTGCAGGAGCCCACCGAGACTGCGCTGTCGGAGACGCGCTCGCTCATCGAGCGATATCACCGTTCGAACGGCGATCGCCTCCGGTACGCCGTGACGCCGCGGTTCACGCCGACCTGCTCTGCGGCCTGCCTCCGCGGGGCCCGCGAGATCGCCGACGACTACGAGGCTGTGCGGATCCACACGCACGCCAGCGAACACGACTCCGTCGTCGAGGACGTGACCGCCGAGCGCGGAATGGGCGACGTCGAGTGGCTCCACGAGGTGGGGCTCACGGGCGAGGACGTCGTGCTCGCGCACGTGATCTTGACGAGCGAGCGCGAGCGCGACCTCCTCGCGGAGACGGGCACGCACGTCGCCCACTGCCCCTCCTCGAATATGAAGGTGGGCGCGGGCATCGCGCCCGTCGTCGACTACCTCGATCGGGGGATTAACGTCGCGCTCGGCAACGACGGCGCGCCGGTCAACAACACGCTGGATCCGCTCGCCGAGATGCGGCAGGCCGCGCTGCTCCAAAAAGTCGCCAACGAGGACCCGCGAGTGCTGCCCGCGGAGACGGCGTTCCGGATGGCGACCCGGAACGGGGCGGCTGCGGCAGGATTCGAGAACGTGGGCGCGCTACGGGAAGGTTGGCGCGCCGACGTCGTTGGAATCCGAACGGACACGAGTCGCGGCGTCCCGCTCCACGACGTCTACTCGTATCTGATCTACGCGGCTACCGGCGAGGACGTGCGGTTCACGATGGTCGACGGCGAGATCGTAGTCGAAGACGGGGCCGTGACCAGTGTGGACACCTAGACGGTCTATCGGCGGGCCCGCGAGGCGTTCGAGGGGCGCTCGTGGGGCGCGTGAGTCGTAGCCGGTTCCGCCCTCCGCGCGATCAGTCATCGTCGTGATCCGCCGTCCCGACGACGGGCTCGGTCTCGAACGTCGACTCGACCGGCGCGGTCCCGAAGACGCCGACGAGCTCGCCCGTCTGGGTTCCGTTGTTCCGAACTCGGTGTTCGGTCTCGGCCGGGAGCACAGTCAGCGACCCTGCCGAGACGGTAGTCGTCTCCTCGCCGACGGTCGCTTCGACACGGCCCGTGAGCACGAACAGGAGTTCGGCGGCGGCGTCGCTGTGTGTCCCGATTCGATTCCCCGGCTCGGTCTCGTTGTAGACGACGGTGAACTCGGTCGCCGCCGCGGTTGTCCCGCCGGGACGATCGGGACTGAAGGGAAAGCCCGCCAGCCAGCGCGTCGCGGGTTCGCCCCCGTCGACGGCGTCCAGATCCAACTCGTCGAACCGCACCGTCTTCGGTTCCTCCATACGCGGCGCTCGACGCACAGCCGCATAGGTGTTCGGTGCCTCTAGAGATTCCGACGCCCGAGATCGCTTGACCTGCGGGTCACTCGGCCACGACGTCGACGTACGACGCACTCTCAACGTCGACAAGCCCCTCGTTCGTCAGCCGCAGTGCGGGGATGACCTCCAGCGAGAGGTAGGTCACCTCCAGGAGGCCACCGGGGACCGTCAGCCCGATTTCCGTTGCCGCCTCGGCGACGGCCTCGAACGACCGGGCCGTCTCCGCGAGTGGTTCGTCCGAGAGCAGTCCCGCCTTCGGCAGCGGAAGCGTGGTGGTCGCCTCGCGTTCGGGATCGAAGACGGCGATGCCGCCGCCGATCTCACGGAGATGATTCGCGACCGCGGCCATCGACTCGTGTGTGGTGCCGGCCACGATCAGGTTGTGGGCGTCGTGGGCGACGGTCGTGCCGACCGCGCCGCGGTCGAGCCCGAGGTTGTGGACGAATCCGCGGCCGACGGTACCGGGCCCGCCGTGACGTTCGATCACCGCCATCGGCAGGATGTCCGCCTCAGTTTCGCCGACCAGGACGCCTTCGGCACCGTCGGGCGCATCGGCCGTCTCGATTTGCACCGAGGCGATCCGCTCCTCAGTCCGGAAGCTGCCGACGGCGGATTCGACGCGAACGTCCACGGGACCCGGCCCCGGGTGTTCGATCGCCAACTCGGCGGGCGTCACGGGATCGAACGAGACCGTGTCGGTGGGGACTGCGGAGTCGGTCGGCGGCGAGTCTGCCACCGGATCGACGACGCCGTCGACGATCACGTGATCGACCGACCAAGACTCCAGCTCCGAGAGCAGCACCAGGTCCGCCGGAGCGCCAGGTTCGATCCGGCCGAAAGGAAGGTCGTATGCCTCGGCCGTGTTGATCGTCGCCATCTGGACCGCGGTGACCGGATCGACGCCCAGTTCCATCGCCCGCACGACGGCCTCGTTGATCCCGCCGCGTTCGAGCACGTCGACGGGATTGCGATCGTCGGTGCACAGCGAGAGGCGGCGCGGATCAACCTCGTCGACGAGATCGACCAAGTCCGCGAGGTTCCGGCTCGTCGACCCCTCGCGCAGGTAGACGCGGAACCCGGTTTCGGCCTTCGCTCTCGCTTCGTCGAGCGCGACGCTCTCGTGGTCCGTGTCGAGATACCGAGCGAGTTCCTGGAGGTCCTCACCGGTCACGTCCGGCACGTGCCCGTCAACCGTCAGATCCCGGTCGTGCGCCGCCTCGATCTTCGCGTGGACCGAGTCCTCGCCGGCCAGCACGGCGCGTAAGTCCATTATCTCGCCGAGCGCGACGGTCCGTTCGCGATCGAGCAAGTCCGCGACGGCAGCGGGGTTCACGCTCCCACCGGCGTCCTGCAGTTCCGTCGCCGGAACCGACGAAGGAACGGTCAGTCGCGGTTTCAGCGGCGTCGCGTCCGCGTCGTTGTCGAAATCGCGGACGCCGGCGGGTCCCAGCACGTTCGCGATCTCGTGGGGATCGTGTACAACACTCGTCACACCGTGGGGCACGACCGCCGCCCCGTACGCCGGGAACGGGACCATCGAGAGTTCGACGTGCGTGTGGGCGTCGATCAGTCCGGGCGTCACGTACTCGGCTTCGAGCACCCGGTCAGCCGGGCGCTCTGCGAGCGCCACGATCTCGCCGTCGTCGACGGCCACCGCGCCCTCCGCGGCGACGCCGGTGGCGACATCGACGACCGTCCCCCTGACGAGGAGATCGACCGCGTCGGTTGAGTCAGACATCGTCGGCGCTCTCGCGTCGCTGATCCAGCGCGGATTTGACTTTCTCGGGCGTGATCGGCAGATCGGTGATCCGGACGTCGACGGCACGGCGGATCGCGTTGCTCAGCGCCGGCGGGACGGCGTTCGTCGGAACCTCGGCGACGGACTTCGCGCCGAAAGGGCCCGTCGGCTCGTGGGTCTCGACGAGGATCGGCGTCAGCGGCGGCTGGTCTGCCGTCCGCGGCATCCCGTAGTCGCGGAAGCCCGCGACGTTCGGTCGGCCTTCCTCGTCGAAAGTGAGCTCGCCACCGGCCGCGAGCTCGTAGCCCATATGCATCGCGCCCGTGATCTGCCCCCTCGCGAGGTCCGGGTTGATCGCGGCGCCGCAGTCGACCGCACAGACGAGTTCGTGTACCTCGAACTCGCCGGTCCGCTCGTCCACCGTCACGTCGGCAAACTGCGCGGCGAACGGCGGCGGCGACTCGTCGGTGCTGTAGCTCGCCTCCCCCATCACCTGTTCGCGGGCGTCGTCGCCGTAGATCGACGCGTACCCGAGCTCCTCCAGTGTGACCGAAGACCCGCTCGATTCGGCGTGTACCGCCCTATCGTGGGCGACAAGGTCGTCGACCGGTTCATCGAGCAGCCGCGCGACGACGGCGAACAGCTGGTCGCGGGCCTCCGTCGCGGCCTTCCGTACGGCTTGTCCGGTCACGTACGTCGTCGAGGAAGCGTACGCGCCGTAGTCGAACGGCGAGACGTCCGTGTCCGACGGCTGCACGAGGATGTCTTCGGGGCGGGCCCCGAGCACCTCGGCGGCAATCTGAGCCATCACGGTATCGGCGCCGGTGCCGAGGTCAACGGCGCCCGTCTGGAGGATGAACGAGCCGTCCTCGTTCATCTTGATGTGCGCGGCACCGAGTTCGTCGCCCGGAATGCCGCTGCCCTGGGTGGCGAGCGCGACGCCGCAGGCCCGGTGGCGGTGGTCTTCCGGCGGCTGGTCGACGTCGTCCCACCCGATCGCCGCCTTGCCGCGCTCGATGCACTCGTCGATGCCGCACGAGCGGATCCGCCGACCGTGACCGTCGCCCGATTTGAGAATCGCCGATGCGGTCTCGACGTCGCCCTCCCCGATCAGGTTCCGCCGCCGGAACGCGATCGGATCCATTCCGATCTCTCTGGCGATTTCCGCAATGTGCGTCTCAACGGCGAAGTGGCCCTGCGGCGCGCCGTACCCTCGCATCGCGCCCGCGACGGGGAGGTTCGTGTGGACGGCCGTGGCGTCCAGCCTGAGGTTCGGCGTGCCCGCGTACAGCGGGAGCGGCTTCTTACCGACCGAGACGGCCGCAGTCATCCCGTGCGGGCCGTAAGCGCCGGAGTTGGTTGTAACCGACATATCGATCGCCTGGAGGTCGCCGTCGTCGGTCACGACGCTCCGGATCCGCCCCCTAGATGGTCGCCGAAAGCGCATCGCGTGGAACTCCTCGGCGCGGGTCGCTTCCAGTTTGACCGGCCGATCGGCGGCGATCGCAAGCGCCAGCGCGATCGGTTCGATCACCATCGACTGCTTGGAGCCGAACCCGGCCCCGATTTGGGGTTTGGTCACGCGGACGTCGCGGATCGGGACGTCGAAGAGGTGCGCCAACTGTCGGCGCACGTGATAGGGGACCTGGGTACTCGAGACGAGGTGGTACCGGTCGTCCTCGTCGCGGCGCGCGATAGTAGTATGCGGTTCGGGCACGCAGTGGGACTGATACGGGGTCTCCCACGTCGTTTCGACGACGGACCGGTCATCGCGCTCGGCCGCCACCGCGAAAGCCGCTTCGACGTCTCCAATCTCCCCCGCGAGGTGAGCCTCGACGTTTCGATCGTAATCCGCGCCCGACTGGACGTTTTCCACCGCGTCGGGGTCGTGAATCCGCGGCGCATCTTCGCTCACTGCCGCGTCGGGATCGAACACGGCCGGGCGCTCCTCGTACGTGACGTCGATCGCCCGGGCGGCGGCGCGCGCGGTGTCAGTATCCTTGGCAGCGACGGCGGCGATCGGGTCCCCGACGTACCGGACACGCCGTCGGAGCACGCGCAGATCCCACGGCGATGGTTCCGGATACGACTGGCCCGCCGAGGTGTAGGGTCCGTCCGGCATCCCCGCCGAGTCCGGCGTGAGGACGGCGTACACCCCCTCTATCGCCTCCGCGTCGCTCGTGTCGATATCGGTGACGACTCCGTGGGCGATGTCGGATCGGCGGACGGCAGCCTCGGCGAGGTCCGGGAACTGCCCTCCGTAGTCGGCAGTGTACTTCGCCTCGCCGGTGACGATCTTCCGCGCGTCGCGTTTCTCTGCGGCGGTCGACACCGCGTCGCGGCCGGCCGCGCTCGATACGTCGTCCGGCGTATCGCCATCTGCCGAGCCGGGCTCGGTACTCGACGTTGACTTGGCGTTCTGATCCCCGCTTGGACCGTCCGGGCGACTCATTCCTGGACCCCTTCGTAATCACAGGCGGTACACTGTTTCCTTTGCCGGCCACCGTCGGTCGCCGCATCGGAACGGTCGCCGGCAGCCAGTCGGTCCGCCGCGTCGGCCACTGCGGACACGATATTTTCGTACCCGGTGCACCGACAGAGATTCCCCGAGAGTGCCTCCCGGACCTCGGCCTTCTCGGGGTCGGGGTTCTCAGCGAGCAGTGCCTTCGTCCGCATAATCATTCCCGGGGTGCAGAAGCCACACTGGAGCGCCGCGTTGTCGACGAACGCCGCCTGAATCGGATGAAGGTCCGCTTGAGTCCCCAGATCCTCGATCGTCTCCACCGCGCTTTCGTCCGCTCTCGCGGCCGGCCGGATGCACGATTTCACCGCGTCCCCATCGACGAGGACGGTGCAGAACCCACAGTCGCCGGTTTCACAGCCGCGCTTCGTACCGGTGTATCCGGCCCGCCGGAGGATGTCCAACAACGAATCGGATCGGGAGGCGTCAAGCGTGATCTTCTCGCCGTTCAGCGTGAGTCGAATCTTCATCTCACACGCTCCTGCGCACGGTTGGACGGCCGCAGCGACCGGTTCGTTTCATACACGCAGTGCTACGTGCACGTTTTTTAACCTTTCTATCAAAATTACTGGAATATGCTTCATAGACACCATTACAAGTGCCCGAATAGCTAATTAAGAGACTTATCGGAGAAGGAGCTAAAAATCAGGTTTGAAGAAGTGTTCGGGGTGATGGCATACCTGTGGCACATCTCTCATTCGTTCCGGAATCGAGGGGAGTAGTTAACCTCCCCGCCACTGCGAGGAATCTTACCCCTCTATTGGCTGTTCGTTCATATATATACCAAATAATCCTGTATTACTCAATCTAAATTCGATAATCAAAAACGATCGAGAGGAAGATTTATTAAATTGTGCCCGTGATCAATTTTCGGTAAGAGCACTACTATGCGAGTCAGTACCGCTTTCAAAGAGTTATCAGAGGTTCTCGGACGACTGGAATCGTCCGACACTGTCATCCAACACGCTGGGATCGATCAGGACCTATCGGATTCCGAGACATCTGTCACTGCCGATCTGGTCGTCGATGTTCCGATTCTGTCCGAGGCGGACGACAACGTCGTCTCAATCGAACTCGCCGACGCGACCGTCCAAGACGGCAGCGTCGCCGTCGAGTTGTCCGTCGCGGTCTCGGGCGAGTCGGCCGGACCGGCGCCGACTGCGGAGCCCCGGGCGGCCGACGCTGACGAACGCCCGTCCACGTCCGCTGCCGTCCCCGTGTACAAGGATCCGGAGGCCCTGGAGGCTGTCTACGAGCGGTACGACACCTTCCCGGAGATGACCGACGCGCTCAGCGTCGACGTGACTTCCGAGACCGTGCGACGACATATGGTCAAGCACGACATTCACGACCCGGCGGACGACACGCCGCAGTCGTACGCCGACGCAGTGGCTCGCGGCGGCGAGTCGGCCAGCGGCGATGTGGACGGGGCGGAAGCCCCGACCGTATCGACGCAGTCGAAGGAGTCGACTTCGACCGCGGCCGACGCCGATGCGGAGGGGACCTCCAGCCCGGAGGCGGAGTCGGACGGCGAGTCGGCCGCACAGAGCGCCGTCACCGACGGCGGAAGCACGACGGCGGACACCGACGCGGAGGATCGGCCACGGATGCATCGACCGGTCGGCGAGGTCGTCGCCGAGGCCTCCCCCGGGCAGGAAAGTGGGGTGTCGAACGCGGTCGTGGAGTTCCCCAAGCGGTTGACGGTCGCCGATCTCACCGAGGCCATCAACCAATCTCGGACGATACACGAGGTGGCAGAACAGGTCGATCTGTCCCAGTCGACGGTCAGGCAGTTGCTCCAGTCCTCGGGCCTCATTCACTTCGTGTCCAGTCCGCTGGCAGCCGATCAGCTCACGGCCTCGCCCGACGAGGTACTCCGCCGACTCAACGGGGCCCAGTGATTGCCCATCCCCATTTCCGTGGTGCGAAACGATAGCCTCGAACGGCGGTACGCCGCCGGCGTCGGTGTCTCGCCGGAATCCAAACCTGGTCCGCAGACAGCACCAGCGGTCGGGGGCGATCGCTGATGGCGACCGAGTCCTTCGAGTACGTCCGTCCCACATCCATCGACCGCGCGCTCGAACTGCTGGGGGCACATCCGGATGCAGCGGTATTGGCCGCCGGACAGAGTCTCCTCCCGGCGCTTCGGCAGGATGACAGCGGTCCGGCCGCAGTCATCGACATCGGGGCTCTCGAAGCGATGCGCGGGGTCGAGTGCGCCGATGGCGCCGCGGACGTCGGTGCCCTGACGACGTATGCGACCGTCCACGAGCACCCCGAACTCGGGGAGCACGTGGGAGCGCTTACTGATGCCGTCGGCAAGTCCGCCGACACCCAGGTCCGCAACGCAGCGACCATCGGCGGCAATCTCGTGACCCAGTATCCCGTCTCGGACCTCTCGGCCGCGGCGGTCGCCAGCGACGCGACGCTGGTCGCGCGCAGCCGAGACGGCAAGCGACACATCGACGCCGAAACGGCGCTTACATCGCCGCGAGCGGGTCTCGCTGGCGACGAACTGCTCACTCGGATCACGGTTCCACTCCACGAGCGAAGCATCGGGAGCGTCTACTGCAAACGGCCGAGTCCTACCTCGCGTTACACGCTCGTCGGCGTCGCTGCGCACGTCGCCGTCGAAGACCGGACGGTCGTGACCGCTCGAATCGCTGCGACGGGCGTCTACGACCGCGTCGTACGGCTCGAAGCCGTCGAATCCGCTCTTGTCGGTGGAGATATACACGATGTCGTCGTGAGCGACCTCGCATCGCGAGCGGGTTCCGACCTCGATCCATCAAGGTTGGTGGAGGATACCGAGGCATCGGCCTCGTATCGGGCGGATCTCGTCAAGATACAAACGAACCAGGCTCTCGATCAGTCACTTAAGCAAGCCACTGAATAAAAACGGCCTTCACAGCATACCCGCGGCTGCCGTTAGCGTTACTGCTACGTCTTAACCAACACGTGGTGCGAACCTCCGAGTGTGTTGGTTAACATCGACTGACGGATTCCGGAAATCGTTCCGGAAGCGGACGACGACGGACAACAAGCTAGAATATGGCGTTGAGGACGCTTTTCGAGCCCGTTTGCTGAAGCCCGGAAGTGACACGCCGTCGCTTATCGGATTCGGATGCCCACTGGGTTGGTGAATAACAAATGTCGTTCACCATCGACTTCCTGGACGACGGCCGCGTCCTAGAGTGGGAGGCAACTGCCGACGGCGCCATCGCAACCGAGCGTCATAACTATACCCCACGCTTCTACGTCGCCCCTCGCGACCCAGAGATCGACCTCGATCTCACGACCCTCCAGTCAGTGTACGACCAGCACCCGGACGTCGTCGCGACCGAGACGGTTGCGCGACGACCGGGCTTTCGACGGGACGAGGAGACAGTCCTCGCCGTCGACGTCGCCCACATCGACCGCGTCACTCCACTCGCTCGGCAGGCGCGTCAACTGTCGGACTATCCAGTCGGGGATCTCGCCTGCTTCAACGTCGACTTTTCGCGAGAGTTTCGGTACTGTCTGGAGACCGGCGCCGATCCGACGCCGGCGAGCGAGCTGTCGACGCTCCGGCTCAGCGTCCCGGTGACCGAAACGAGCAACGACGTCTATGGGGAGCTGTCCGTCGCCGGCGACACCGTCACCGGCTCGCCGACGGATATCCTGACCGCCGTCCAAGAGGCGCTCGACGCACACGATCCGGACGTCCTGGTCTGTTCGACGAGCGAGATCGTCCCGACGTTGTACGAGATGGCGACGGCTGCCGGCGTCGAAGACTTCTCGCTAAGTCGGTGGCCGAATGTCGACTACCAGCAGCTTGCGATCCGGTCGACGTACTCCAGCTACGGTCGCGTCGGTCACTCGCCGGCACGGTACAACGTGCCCGGAAGGGCGATCATCGACGAATCGAACACGTTCTTTTACGGAGAGACGAACCTCGACGGCGTCCTCGACCTCGTGTCGCGCTCGAACAAGCCCGTCCAGGAGCTCGCGTGGGCGTCGATCGGGAACGTGCTCACGGCGATCCAGATCTGCGAGGCCCACGACCGCGGCGTCCTCGTCCCGTGGAACTCCTGGCGCCACGAGTTCTACAAGCCGATGGGGACGCTCCACGACGCCGACCGCGGTGGCTTCATCTTCGCGCCCGAGGTCGGCCTCCACGAGAACGTCCACGAACTCGACTTTTCCTCGTTGTATCCGAACATCATCTGTACCCGGAACGTCTCGCCGGACGTAATCCGGTGTGACTGCCACAGCGACCGCGAGGATGTCCCCGGGCTCGGGTACTCGATCTGCGACGAGCGAGGCTACCTCGTCGACGTCCTCCAGCCGATCATCGACGCTCGCGACGAGATCAAGGCGGCCATCCGTCGCGAGAAGGATCGAGACGACCCCGACGAGGACCGGCTTGCGGAACTCGAAGGGCGGTCGGGCGCGCTGAAATGGATCCTCCTCGCCTGCTTCGGGTATCAGGGATTCAGCAACGCGAAGTTCGGCCGCATCGAGTGTCACGAGGCAATCAACGCGTTCGCTCGCGAGATTCTGCTGACGGCGAAACAGCGACTGGAAGCTGGCGGCTGGCGCGTCGTCCACGGCATCGTCGACTCCATCTGGGTGACGCCGGACCCCGACCTTGACGACGAAGACCGCGAGGACCTCAAGACGCTCGCGACGGCAATCACGGAAGAGGTCGAAATCCGGCTCGAACACGAAGCCCACTACGACTGGGTAGCGTTCGTGCCGCAACGCGAGAGCGACGCCGGCGCGTTGACGAAGTACTTCGGGAAGGTCGCCGGCGACGACGAGTTCAAGATACGTGGTATCGAAGCTCGGCAGCGCTCGACCCCATCGTTCATCGAGGACGTCCAGCGGGACTGTCTCGAACGGCTCGACGTGACTCGATCTCCCGACGCCGTACTCGACCGTCTTCAGGATGCGATCGAGCGCCTCCACGCTGGAACGGGGCCGGTCGAGCAGCTCGTCAAACGGAATCGTGTCTCCAAGCCACTGGAAGGATATACACAAAACACGCAGAACGTGGCGGCGCTGAAGCGGGCTCGCGACCAGGACCTCGCCATCCACCCGGGACAGGACATCGAGTACGTGGTCGTCGACGACGAGAAGAGTTCTCGAGAGCGGGTCGCGTTGGCTCACGAAGAGACGGAGTCGTACGATGCGTCGTACTACGAGACGCAACTCGTCAGAGCTGTCGAGAGTGTTTTGTCACCGCTTGGGTGGGATCGCACGGAGATACAACAAGAACTCGCAGGGGCACGTGAGCCAGAGCTAACCGATTTTCAGTGACCGGGCCACGAATGGTTCAATAGAGAATCACGGTCGCACTCCCTCCCCCCGTCATCGATGTGTAAACCATGAGAGGAGGGAGGGGGTGACGAGAACAGAATGGCGAAAACCGGCGGTGAGACCATTAACACGAAGGAGAGCGTCTCAGCGACGCAATCTATATTCTCGTAAGCGATGCATATTGTCTGACGAAGTTTTATATACAGTACGTTACAATCGCAACCGTACTACATTTAGATGTGAAGGTTAGGAGAAGGGACGCTTCGACTAACCGAACAGGGATGCCCATATCACGCTTCTCGACCTCCTACACGATCTCCCTTGTTTTCAACCGTCTCGTGGCGTCAAGCCCGACTTTCGTGATTTATTCTACGTGAGTTCCCCCTTCCACCCCTGCTGTTTACACATCGATGACGGGGGGTGGGGGTCACGAGACTCCGTGTCTTGATCTCTTTTCCAGTGGGTTAGAAGGATCTGATGCGGAAGTGGCTGCTCCGCGTTCGCTGACTCACCGCCACCAGTTCAGGACTCTCTCGACCTCTCCTTCGCTACAATCTCGACTTTACACATCGAAGACGGGGGGTGTGTATTCTCCACCGGGTGCTCGCCAGGATTCTTACTCCTTGTGAAATTCTTTCAGCTGAGCATTCACGACTGAATTGAGGAGTTCTTCCTGCTGGGCTATTCCTTCTAGGCGTGTATCATCGACGATTCGAGTCATCATCGCTTCAGGATCACCCGTGAATGTGAACTCCATATACATCCCGCCGCCTCGTCCGCGGCTTTTCCGGGATGTTGAAATCAACCCGTATGTCGAGAGTTCTTTGACATATTTGACGTACGTTTCACGAGTCATCTGGTCCGCATCGAGTTCGTTCGTGACCCACTGATAAACTTTGAATCCAACCGGGCTTGGGACGGAACTACCCGTCCGACTCGAGTGATACGCAACGGCTGCGGTTGCGTACAGTGAAATCTTCTTTTGTGTCGTAAGCCCCTCAACGAGCTTCAGCGACCGGTCTTTGTCTATCTCCTCCTGGGATTCTCGGATATGGTCTTCTGTGACCACTTCATCTCTCCGTTCGTCTGCAAGGTCACCAGCACCGCGGAACAGGTCGATCGCCTTCCGTGCGTCACCGTGACTTTGTGCAGCGAACGCCGCCACGAGCGGAATCACGTCGTCCTCGAGAGCATCTTGACGGAACGCATCGCGTCGATTTTCGAGAATTTCGCGCAGCTGGTTTGCGTCGTAGTCAGGGAAGTAGACGTCACGTGGATTGAATGAACTCTCGGCACGTCCGTCGATGTCTTCCATAAATTTTGGATCGTTCGTCAGCGCTGCGACGGACACGCGGCCTTCGATTTCGTTCGTGTTGCTTGCACGCGATAGCTGATAGAGAAGCTTCGAGTATGCGGGTTCGTCGTTTTCGCGCCGGCCGACCAAGAGATCGATTTCGTCGAGAATGAAGATGACCGAATCGTAGTGCTCGTTGATGAGTTCGTACAGACGTCGGTACTTGCGCTTCGTCGAGACGCCGGTCTCTGGAACACCGACTTCCGTCCCAACGTCCTGGGCGACAGTTTGGACGAGTTCGTAGACGGCCTGATCGAGCGTATTGATTGGCTGGCAGTTGATATCGACAACGCCGAAACGTTCGCCTTTGGATTGACAGAGCTCGATGATCTGTTGCGTGACGGCCCCGATGATGAGTGATTTACCTGTCCCTGCGGGACCGTACAGCAGCATATTCGGCGGCCGATTTCCTTGGAGAGTCGGCTTCAGAAACGAGACGACGGACTCGAGTTGGTCGTCACGGCCGACGATTCGCTCCTCATCGATAATGGTGTCAGGCTCGACGAGGTCCCGGTTGACGAACACCGATGCCTCCCCCTCATCATCGAGCATATCACGGATCGACCGCTGAGGGCTCTCTTCAGTCGATTCCTGATTTTGGCTTGCGTCTCCGGCAGCATCCTCACGGGCGGATTCTAACTGCTGTCCATCCGATGTAGAACTAGTTCCTTCATCAAGGGTGGATTGATCCGCCCCTTCTTGATCACTACCGGCCATATGTCTGCTGTACGCCGGAGCATTAAAAAGATTAACCCCCGTCGATGTTTATTCGCCCGTTGTATCCAATATTTCCCGTGAATTCAGCTGTTTCACGGCTCGTCAGTAAGAACCACCACCGAAGTACATCTGGTGGAAGACCCCCCGTCATCGATGTGTAACGCAAAATCGGCGGCCCTCATATGAATTTGCGTATCTGTGATTGCACTTAGTTGTTCCACCCCCCATTATCGAAGTGCAAGCCGCACGTCTGACACCCCCCGTCATCGAAGTGTAAACGCAGGGTCGACTGTCCCCCCGTCATCGAAGTGAAAATCGGTTCAGTTTCCGGCTCTCTTGATGTTCACCGTTTAAATTTCATAGAGATTGCGAGGCGAATACCGCGACCCTTGAGGTCGGGGAGGAAGCTGATACTCGATGACACAAACAACACGCGATAGAAAGGCTGACTCCTCAGCCCGAACAAATACGTTCAAATATATTTACACATACTGATGAAGTATGGAGGTCGTCCGCAACATCCAGCTAAAACTTGACGTCCCCGAGGACGACCACAGCGTTCTCGATAAGACGTTCGAGCAATTCCGCTATGCGGCCCAACACGTCGCTGACGCTGGCTGGAGCGACGACCCCACGGCGATCGAGGACACGAAGAACACACTCCACGACCAAACCTACACAGCGGTTCGGGAGCAGACCAGTCTGCAAGCCAGTCTCGTTCAAAGCGCCCGCAACATCGCCGCCGACGCCCTCGGCACCTGCAAAGACCGCATCCTCGACGACGGCAAAAAGGCAAGCAAGCCCGAGTTCCGAGGCAGTGTCGTCGTGTACAACGGGCGCACCATCACCTACCACGACGATCACGTGACCCTCGCCACTGTAGGCGACCGCGTGACCGCCGAGTTCGTCACGCCCGAAGACGACGAGGGCACGCCGATTGCGGAGTATTGGACGGACGAATGGAAGAAGAAGGAAGCTACACTACACAAGCGTGACGGCAAGTACTACCTTCACATCGCAGTCGAGAAAGACGTCGAACCTGCTGATTCTAGCGACGATTCGACCGAGAACGGAGTGGTTCTCGGTGTCGATTTGAATGTAGACGGATACCTCGCCGTCACCAGCACGGGAGCCTTCCTCGGTAACGCAGACTACCTCAACCACCGCCGCGACGAGTACGAGCGTCGGCGCGGGAACCTGCAACAGACAGGAACTCGTTCCGCGCATCTCACCATCAAGAGCATTGGCTCACGGTTCGCTCGGTGGAGCGCGGACTACCTTCACCGCGTGTCGAAGGCTATCGTCCGTGAAGCCGTGGAGAACGATTGTACGGCGATTGCGTTCGAGAATTTGGAACACATACGGACGCGTATCTCGAACGCCTCGAAGTTCCAGCAGTGGGCGTTCCGCGAACTCCACCGCCACGTCGAATACAAAGCCGAAGAACACGGAATCGACGTGGACGATGTTGCTCCAGCGTACACGTCACAGCGATGCAGTCACGGCGAGTGTGGCTTCACCCACGAGGATAACCGCGATGGTGACGAGTTCGAGTGCTTGAACTGTGGAAAGGAACTCCACGCGGATTATAACGCCGCTCGGAACATCGGGTGGCGTCTTGTCCGGCACTGGCTCAAGTCTGGTGCTGGACGGGCCACCAGTCAACTGGCCCTCAAGTCAGGGACGTTGAAAGCGAACGGCGACCACACGCCTTCCGCCCTGCGCGGATAGAGCGGGAGTCCACTGACAAGCCTCGGGGCTTGACCCCGAGGCGGTTGACCTCTTACACGGAGTCCGGTACGTCCGTGTCATCCCACGGATTGTAGGCCATATTCAATATACAAAACCAGCCGAATAACTCTCTATCGTCGGAATACGGCACATTTACACTTTGCACACGGGGTGTGTGATGAGAACCTATCAGTGGATACACTCGTGATCAGGGGTGCGGTCTGTCTCAAATAGAAAAACCATGCTTCAACTGTGGAACCCTGTTCGACTATTCGTGCGTAAAAACGGCTCTATCGACTATTAACGGCTTAATCTAATCTCAAATTCTTTCTTTCTCCTCACTACTTTCATCTAATTGCGAGAGGGATGTCCCGTTCTCGAGGAAGAACGGAGCGACCAATGGGAGCGAGTAGCGCAGTAGTCCGCGGGGGAGTCGATAACACCTCAACCCAATACGGGCAATATCGATCCAACTCCTGTACGAGCCCAACGTTCATAAAGAAATAATTTAATATGTGAAATGGAGATGGAGGTCATTCGCACCGTCAAGGTCAAGCTTGATGTGCCTGAGCAGCGACGGGACGCCCTCCATCAAACCGCTGATCAGTTCCGCTACTGTGCTAACCAGACCAGTGAATGGGCGTGGCGAGACTCCTCAAACGAATACTGCGTCACCAGCAAAGAGAAAGCCGAAGACGCTCTCTACGACCGTCTTCGAGAGGAAACCGACCTAACGGCCAATCTCGTCCAGAAGGGGATTCGGCGTGCTGTCGAGGCAGTAAAAAGCGGTGTCAAAGCGTGGAAGCGCGGCGATCGTACCAGTCAACCACACTTCGACTCGTGAAGCGTCGTCTACGACAAGCGAAGTGCAACCTTCTACCGCGACCACGTGTCCCTCTCAACCGTTGATGGACGCGTCGAATGTGAATACGTCCTCCCCGACGACACGGATGGAACGCCGATTGGTGACTACCTGCTGAACGAGGACTTCGAGTTCCGCATGTCCACGCTTCAGTACGACCGTTTTGAAGACGTGTTCTACCTCCACGCCCGTATGAAACGCACCATAGCAGATAGCGAAGAAGAGCGTTCAAGTTCGGACACGCACAGCGAGAACCTGACGGTTCTCGGCGTGGACTTGAACGTTGACGGGTACTTCGTCGTCACAAGCACTGGCACGTTTATTGAATCAGCGGACTACCTCAACCATCGTCGGCGTGAGTTTGAGAAGACACGGGGAAGCCTCCAAGATACAGGCACCCGCTCGGCGCACCTGACCATCCAGCAGATGAGCGACCGCGAACACCGTTGGATACAGGAGGTACTCCACTCTGCTGCGAACGACATCCTCCGCGAAGCCCGTCGGGTGGACGCGACCCACGTCGCGTTCGAGAACCTGACGGGTATTCGCGACCGAATGGCGGACGCCAGGCGATTCCACGCGTGGGCGTTCCGCCAACTCTACGAGTACGTCGAGTACAAAAGCGAAGCTGAAGGTGTGGCTGTCGAACAAGTGAGTCCTGCGTACACGAGTCAGCGGTGTTCGAAGTGCGGATGTACGCTGGAGGAGAACCGGCCGTCGAAACATAAATTCTGCTGTCAAAAGTGCGGGTACGAACTCAACGCCGACTACAACGCGAGCAAGAACATCGCTCGCAAGCTTGCTAAGCGTCTCCACTCGGAGCAGACGTCTCCGAGTGGAGGAGCCACCTATCAACTGGCTCTAACGTCGGGGATGCTGAACCTGAACGGCGATTTCCAGGCCTCCGACCGTGTGTCGGCAGAAGGGGAGTCCACCGACAAACCCCTCCCTCAACGAGCGAGGTCGTCAGACCAAGCGAAGTAGGGTAGGGTAGTTGATTCTGGACGAGGGGTGCGTTTACCCCCCTTTTCAAGTGCGCCAAAATCAAATAGCACACGGGGTGTGGGAACTCTATAAACGGACGAATTGCCCTCTCATTCGTCCGGATTGACTGGCCCCTTATACTTGGACGTGACTTTGTCTCCCTCTCGCCACTGCCAGTAGTAGTAGCGGTTGTCGTTAATCTCCTTGATCGTGATCGTGGCCTTCGCCGGGACGTCGTCCGGCAAATCGTCGGGGCGTTCTTCGATTTCGCTTTCATCTGCGTCCTCTTCGAGACGTGCCTCGCGAGCTTTGTGCTCAGCTAGCTCTTCAGCGTAGCGGGCAACGTACTGGAGCTGTTCAGAAGAGGACTCGTTGAGCGTATTGACGAGGTCTGTCGGGAGTTCTGCCGGTGGAGTCGGGGGTTCGTATGACATCGGTTGATCCCGTGTTAACCAACACAGTATGCTATTCCATAGATTTGTTGGTTAAGATAGTGTCGTCGGTTTCTACGCCTGTAGTCTGTAACACCACTCGAAACTCTGACCAAACTGACTACGGGCCGTAACGGCGACATTTAAGACTTGAATATGCTCGTACAGGCTGGCTTGGTCCACGATGTCGCCCGAAATCCACTCAAAGCCTAGATCGAACAGATCTTGCTCGAACTAAAGGGAGAAACGGAGTAACCACTCCGATTGAGGATCCCAACCAAAACCTGACGAACAGATACTACTGCGGGCCGTCGACGGGATATCGGCCGGAAGATTGTCGGGCCGTTCATCGGTCTAGTCGTCATCCGATTCCTCTATGAGTCAGGCCCTGCGAGCTTGGTACTCTGCAAATTCTTTGTCGTAATGTGTAACGTGCTGGTACTGCTCTAGCGAGTAGCGGTTGGGTGTGTTGACGCTATCTGCTGGGGTTCTGCCGCGGAATTGGTGGCTCGTAAGACTTGACCTCCTCCTCAGCGTTCACGCGGAGGAATCCCACCACGGGATTCCAGGCCGAGCGTAGCGGCCTGTTGGTTTCAAGACGCATACGGTCCACGCGTCTCCTGCTGGGTTTCAGCATCTGCGTGGCTGTCTTGTGGCCCGGTCAAAGAGGCCCCATCCGTAGCCGAGTCATCGTCAACGGCCTTCTGCCCGGAATTCCGATCGCTTCGGCGGTGACTCTCTCCACTACGGTAGCGGTCTGCAATGTTTATCGCCCCGTTCACATCGGCTTGGTACTCACCAACCCAACAGCCGTCGTTCGAGCATCTGAACGTCGCCTGTCGTGGCCGGGAGCCCAGTCACACGTCGTGACTGACGGTTCTCGGTTAGATACCAATGACCGAGAATACCGACTCAAACGAATCTCAGAAGCCAGGGAGTGCAAACAGCGGGTGTTCCAACCACACCGAACAGCGATCATCCACTGGATGCCAGGGTAGTGGTGCTTCCCCGTCGTGCGATGCGTGTGACACCACCCAGTACGACAAACTCCACGAAATCTCCCTTGGTGAACGGGCGTATGATGTGTGTGGAGATTGCCTCCAGCTCCTCGTTGACGACGCCGAGGAGTACCACTGGTGGGATCGCCTGACTGAAGCGCACTACAATCGCGCTGCCCAGTTTCTCCGCTCCCTTGATGCAGTCTGGTGTGTCAAAGATCAGGCCTACGCTGGCGGGGAACTGTGGGTCCACACGCCCTATTGTGACGCTGCCGTCGTCAGAGATGTGTGTGACCACTTTGGCTTTCAGATTCGCTGGTTTAGCGTTGTCTACCCCGTTGACGATGGCTTCGAGTGCGTCTCAGAGCATGGGCCCTGTATCGAGACCAACCTCACGTTTACAGCCCACCGTTCGGATCCACTCCCGCTTGAATACGACATTCAGAACGACGTGGCATACCACGAGATCGAGTGGCTCGATGAGTATCGGCGCCTGTTCACGTCGCCTCCCGAGTAGTTCGGACTCGCAGATCGAATTGCCTCTCCAAAATACGGTTGCACAACCGTCCCACTATTTGACGACTCGATCTGTGCGCCAAGAGTCTGTATTCCACTCTACCCGATATGATTATGAATACATCGGAGAGATGAGAATCTATGAGAGTGGACGGTACTACGGGTTATCGACTGTTTGCGGGATCGGTCCTGCACGGTTGACGAGTTAGCCGATGCAATGATAAACGCAAATCGTGCGAGACTTTATCCGTCGGCAGAGCCAAGATTTGCCTGACCAATGAGTCTGGACGACGCGGTTGAGGAGGCTCTCGCAACATACGGGATGTCGCGGAGCGAAGAGGCCGAAGAAACCGGCCGCACGGTCGCGACGCTCCAAGACTAGCCCACGCCGCTTACTCGAGAGTCCGAATTTTCTCTGCGAACTCCGCCTTCGATAGCCCAGGGGTTTCCATTAGCTCGGGGTTGTCGGTGCGCTCAACCGCCTCTTCGACGAATTCGATCCAGAGCTCCTCGTGCGCTGTTGCGTAGACTGTTTTCGCTTCTGCGGGATACATATCCAGCTCGTATGCCGTCAGGTCGATCTGGACCTCGTGTTTCCGCTCAAGCGTTGTCGCTCCGAAATCAGAGAGATGTTTGAGGAGCACATTCTTCCGACGAACCGTCAAGAGACGCTTTGACTCGTTAATATATTCGTTCACCCACTCCCGCCAGTCGTATGTCTCTGAGTCGATTTCCACGGAGGTCTCTGGCATCGAGAAATCGGGAGCGATCCGACGGAGGTAGAACTGAACCAGGGCAACAGCAGTCCGATGGTTCGCATTTGGAAGCGCGTGTTTGAGAATGAGATTTGAGGCGAGACGGCCTGCAACATCAGTCGCGTTACCCTCCCACGACACCCGGTTGAGCGCATCTGGGAGTGCATCGATGTCGATGCTCTTGTACGCTTCAACGGGAACTCCTTCTTCTTCCTCGTTCTGGGCTATGAGCGCTTGATAGATCTCGAGGAGCCGGGCAACGATGGTACCGTTATCAGCACCCATCTCAGAGAGTGCTTCGCCAAGATCGAAGTCGAGATCGCCGACGTCCCCACCACTGACGCGGGAGGTATAGATACCGAAGAACTCGCTGTCAAGATCGTACTTGCGAACCTTCACCGCCACGTCATCGTCGTACTCGACAATCCTGGCAACGATTTCTGATGGAGCCTCGTGGACAAAATCAAGAGAGAACTGATTGTCGCCCGGATGGTGATAATAGACGTGACCCATCTACCTGATTCGCTGTACTTGGAGGAGCATCTTAATTCACGCTACCTTTCGGACCGCCCTGGCATCAGCATTCCATCGAATCGAGTCTCTCCCAGTCGACGTTGATTCGGAGATGATACTCACTGTCGTAGCTTCCCTGTTCGGATCGCATTGAGTCGAGGAGCGGACACCCGCTCGTGAATGACTTGAGGGGCGTCTCACGCGCCGAGAGGTCAATGCCGAGCTGGTCGGCGATAGACGATCCGCTTGGTCGCAGCGCCGTTGTCGGGTCGCTGGAGGCACTTAACGACCGTCGCCCACGAATAGTCTCGATCCTCCGCGACGACTATCGCCTGTACGAGTTCTCGGATACCACCACAGAGTTCGAGATGGTCGGTACAGTCAACCGTCGTGTTTTCCACATCTGCGACGTTCACCGCGGTGTCCTTGATGAGCCTCGACTCGTAGCCGAAGAATTTGATCTTGAGCGGAGCGGCTACGTCCGTGAAGTCGGTCAGTCAGGCTAACCTCCGGGAATAACGGCAGACTATCGCTCCCTATTCTCTGACAACCACTCCTAATCTGGACGGGGCGCGTTCTCGTACTTGACCATCTTCTCGGGCTTATCGGCGATGGTGTCGTAGATCTGCTGAAGTGTCTCCTCCGCGGCGAGCAGATTGTGCGTCTCCAAGAACTCGCGGCCGTCTTCGGTGAGGCCGTAGAACTTCCAGGGATACCCCTGCCGGCGCTGGTCGTCGTCCAAAGCAACTTCCGTGACGATGCCGGCGTCGATCAGCTTCTGGATGTGCTTGTAGACGGTCGCATCGCTCACACTGGGATTGAGCTCCTCGAGTTCGTACATCGATGGGAGCTGTTGGGGGTGAGCGAGAATATCGCTGATAAGCGAAAACCGTGTCTGCTGTGTAATGAAGTGGATGACTTCCCGTGGTGTGGTGTCGTCACCAACACCCGAACCAGCCTCCATACCGATGTATTCGACCGGGCGTAGTAAAGTAGTTTACCCGAGAGTAAACTACCGGGCCGACTCACGATGATGAGTGTACCGCCAAGCGAGTAGGACAGGTTGACATCCTCCTCCGCGTGAACGCGGAGGAATCCCGAGGTTGGGATATTAGGGTTTGGAGTCTCCCACCTCTCGTTGCGGTTGGAATCCGCAGGAGAGGTCGTACAGGGAGACTCCGGGCTGTGCCAACCAGCCGGTACTCCTATCCCCGGACAACTGCCCGGTAGACTCGGAGTTACTTTCTTCGTTGATGTCCAGACGGATGTTTTCCGCCCCGTTCACGTCCGCGTTGAACGCCGCATCACACGACTCGCAGACGTACAACCCGCGTTCGACACGCTGACTGTCGTCTTCTCTTCCACAAACGCAACACGTTTTACTCGTGTCACGTTCGGACACTTCTATGACCTCGATGCCCTCAACTTTCGCTTTGTACTCGAGGATCGACGTGAAGCGGTCGAACGCCCACCCGTGTAGGTCGAGGTTGCCGTGCCGACCCCAGTTCTTCGACTTGCCGTTCTCGTCCTCGCGGACGCCTTCCAAGTCCCCGATATTGATGCGACCCACACTACGCTCGATACATTTCTCCACGATGTGTTTGGCGAGACTGTGGAAGAAGTGGGTGCGGCGTTCCGACCATTTGTGATGAAGTCGCGTGGCCCTGTCGCCACTGCTGTCGTCACAGTTGGCGATTTCTTTCGGGAAGTAGTACCCGTCCTGTTTCAGGCGGTTGCCGGGATAGAGGTCGGCGTCTTCGGTGCTGTAGGCGACAGCGGCGAAGTTGCTGATACCGAGATCAATGCCCGCAGTCTCGGTTCCGGGAGCATCGGGAGTCTCGATTTCGTCCTTGCAGACGAGGTGTAACTCCCATCGCTCCTTTGTTTGGTCGTAGACAGCACGAACCTGTTGCAGGTTCTCAACCTCGACGCCGGGGCGTGTCTCGTATTCGACAAGGATGTACTCCCACGCTTTCGGATGTTCTTTGTGGCTCGCTCCCTTGGAGAGGCGGACACGGTTGTTCTTAGTGTCGTGTCGGATGCCGTTCTGTTTCCACGTCACCGTACTGCGTGGGTGTTCTTCGTGGACGCGACGACCCTGTTGGTCGTAGTAGTTTTGTTTGCGGTAGCCGGGCGGATTGTCCCGTTCGTCATCACTGGAGTACCACGAGTTGAAGGCTTCAGCGAGTTCCTCCAGAACCCGCTGACTGGACTGACTGTGCAGTCCCTTGTACTTGTCGTGACCTTTCAACTCGTTTTTTAACTCCTCGTGGTCGGGAATCTCCCCGGTCTCCTCCCAGACTTCTCGGGAGTGGTAGTTGGCGACGTTCCAGAGTTTGCTGGCACTCCACCCGTGTCGGTCAAGCGAGCCCTCTACCTGACTGTAATTGAGGATTTTCGCTCGATGG
The DNA here is from genome assembly GCF_900107195.1 of Halobellus clavatus. GTDB lineage: Archaea > Halobacteriota > Halobacteria > Halobacteriales > Haloferacaceae > Haloquadratum > Haloquadratum clavatum. The sequence continues at coordinate 130,197 of NZ_FNPB01000007.1, read as the reverse complement.
GTTCGGTGGACTTCCAGCATTCTGAACGCCTGTATAATTGCTTATAATCGCTTCTCTTGTAAAGAATGGGATTGAGAATGGTGGAATATCCAGTCCTGTCGAAGTCAGTAGAACGTGTCACGGAGTGACGGCGCGTATCCACGGCCTGATGGCCGTGGTATTGCGCCAATTCAGCGTATAATTCACTGGCCCTCACGCTCTTCCCACTCCGGACGTGGTGTCGGGGACGGGAGTTCGTCAACCACAGTTCGAAGTTCGTCCTCTGTCGTCCACGGGAAGCACCGTTCGTGGAGTTCGAATTTACGGAATTTGTTGAGATGGACCCAACTGTACGTTGCCGGCTCTTCGCCCTCATCTGCGCGGTCGTCGATCACATCCCACACCTCCTGTTCGTCGATGTCGAGACCGTTCTCTTGGGCGCGATCAACGAGCGACTCGACGTTTGCTTGGACTTCATCCGCCGACAAATCGTCTGTGAACGCTATCTCAAGGGCGGCCTGAACGACGTGCTGTGTCGAGTCAAGGTTCTCGTCAGTCACCCACGCGTAATCACGTGGGAACACGTACGACTTGTCGAAATACGGTGGGTCATCGGTCTCGCCCAATTCAGGCGACTCCCCACCACTCTCCTTCTCGAAGACACCGACGATGTAGTCGCTGTACGTCGCGAGCAACGAAAACATAATATCGAACGTATTAAGCCGGTCAGTCGGAAGTTCGAGGAGATCACCCATAATGAACGGATAGGCACCGAGCTGCTTCGTGAGTTCGTTTTGGACAGCGCGAAGCCGGCGGATATAGGGGTCGCGATAGCTCCCCAAGATGAAATACGATGTCCGCTGACTCCAGAGATACGGCAATTCACGCTGGGTGAACCGCCAGATTTCCCGTTTCTCTGCAGGCTCAAGTTCGATGCCCCCGACGGCCTCGTGAACAACGGTCATAATCTCCCCAGCGTCCGGCGGCGGGCTTGGGCCGGTCATGAGCTGCCGATTCAAACTACACCATCTTATCCTTTCTGAACCACTTTGGTTTTTTCTGAGTTAACCAACTTGGATAACCCGAACCGTTATTGCGTCGCTTCTCGTACCAGCACGTATGAGCGAAACCGACACTGGTGCGGCCGATGCAGGGCCGTTCGCGGAACAGCAGCGGCTGTTCAAGCTGCTGTCCCAGGATACGCGCCATCTCATCATCCAAGAGCTGCTGGGCCACCCCGCCCATCTAATGTCGCTCGCCGAACTCGAGTATATGACCGGGAAGAGTCAGGCAGCCATCAAAGACCAGTTAGAGACGTTGATCGACGCCGGGCTCCTCGCACGCTACACGTACGATCCAAGCGAGGGGAAACGTGATCTCCCCGCCCAGTTCTACGGATTCACGGAGCGGGGCGTCGAAGTCCTCCACGACTACAAGTATCTCCGTGGGCTTCCGGTCGCACGCGCCCTCTACGAAAATACGCGCAAGACCGAGAAAATCGAGCGCCACGAATCGGCCCCTCGCCCGGAGCTTCCCGACGCTGTTGCGGAAGCCCTCGAGTTCGACGAGCCCGATCTCGACGCCGTCGATGGTGGCACAAACCCATAGTTCGTCGTTGAACAGCACCGTTCTCGACGCTGCAGAGAAGGTACGCCGACTTCGTGCTTGGTCAGCGTATCCGAGGCGGAACCTCCAGCTTCAGGGAGTGGACGAAGCGAACGAGTAGGCCACAGAGGAAGCTTGGCGAAGCGAATGCCAGCGCTGTGAGGGAGTAGGGTGGGGGAAGCTTACAGCCCACCGTTCGGATCCACTTATGCTTGAATACGACATTCAGAATGACGTGACGTACCACGAAATCGAGTGGCTTGATGAGGATCGGCGCCTGTTCACGTCGCCTCTCGAGTAGTTCGACTCGCAGATCGAATTGTCTCTCCGAAATACGTTTGTACAAACGCCTCACCATTTGACGACCCACACTGAGCGTCCGGTATCTGTATTCCATCCTCACCGATATATTTATAAATACATCGGTGAAATTGGAATATATGAGAGAAGCGGAGCTACGGGTAATCGACTGTTTGCGGGATCAGTCCTACTCTGTTGGCGAATTAGCCGATGCCATCGATAAAAGTCAGAGCTGGACGTCGGAGGTCGTTGGCGACCTCGAAAACGCCCATCTTGTAGACCGAACTGACGGCGTCCAACTGGCCCCCACATACGAAGCATCACTGCTTGCCGAGCTCCTCGACCGCTACGCACTCGAGAACGTGCTGATAGGGACGAAAGAGGACATTTTGGGTGCGCTGCTCGACGGTCCGAAGACGATTTCGGAGTTACAAACACAGGGGTTCGCCAAGTCCACGCTCTACAAGCATTTGAACGAGATCCAGGAGACGGGTGCGATCGCACACACGGACGACGGGTATGCTATCACCGATGACACGCTTCGGTCGTTCCTCGAAGCGAGAACCCGAACGACACCGTTCGAAACCGAATATCGCGCGAACAGCGACCGACTGGTCGCAACGAGCAAGGACACCGTCGATGGGACGCCGACTGCGTTCTCGGCGTTCACTCGCTACGGTGTTGACTATCACCCAGCGAAGACCTACGTCTATCACGGTGATCGGTCGCTGGGACTCGAAGCGGTTCTGATCCATGCGGTGACCGTCGCTGAGACCAAGAAACAGATGGCGATGGCTGGCGTGTTCTATCTGACGCACCGCGCGAGCCTTGACGCCAGCGACTTGTGGCGGCTCGCACACAGGTGGGAGTGTATCGAGAAATGGGCAGATCTCTTTGCATACATCGATCAGCGGGAGGTCCACCACGATGAGCTCTTTCTCCCGTGGGAGGAATTCATCGATCTCGCGAACGATTATGGGGTCTATCCGCGCGGCCAACATCCGGAAGATAGCCTTCGACGGGGGCTCGAAGAGCTTGGCGACCACCTGGAGACGCCTGTCGACGTGTATCTTCTCGGAGGCGGCAACCTCATTCTGCGTGGGTTGAAAGATTCGACGAAAGACGTCGACATCGTCGTTGAGGACGGACAGACGTTCTTTGCAATCGCCGAAGCGCTTCAGGACCTGGGATACGAGGAGCGTAGTGACTTGGAAGCGGCATACAACCAGCTTGATCCCAGTATTGTGCTGGAGAAGGAAGGGTTTCCGCGCTGGGATATTTTCGTGGAGGCGGTCGCCGGCCAGCTCCAGTTGACGCCGGCGATGATCGAGCGGTGCGACCAATCATTCGAGTACGGCAATCTTCACGTACATCTGCTCTCGCTGACCGACATCTTCGTGTTCAAATCGATTACGGAACGCGAAGGCGATCTCGAAGATGCCGCACTGATCGCCAGACAAGCCGGCCTCGACTGGGAGAGCATCTTCCGAGAGATCAAGACCCAGGAAGATCGCACTGGCCAATTCTTCTCGTTTGCTGTGCTCGATACGCTCGATGTCCTCGACGAGCGACACAATATTGTCGCGCCAATCACGGACCGGCTCGTCTCGTACTGTCTCGAGAACGCGTTGCTCGTCTCGCTGGAGAGCCCGAAAACGATCGAAGACCTCCGAAAAGAGCTGGACTTCCCCGATCACCGAATTTATAATAAACTCCGGAAGCTCGAAGAAGAGGGACAGATCACCGTCGATCGTAGCGGTCGGCTCAATACGTACCAGCAAGCTGAATCAACTGACCGTTGACGGCGTTCGCGTACACAGAGAACGATTAACCAACATAAGCTGTTCGGAGCGGATTTATTCTATCCCTGAAATAGATGATTCAATAATATTTTTCATCCCTCGTTTGATCCGACCCCTGGCTGCAGTTGTCGAGATATCTAAAGCCTCTGCGACCCCCTCAAGGGTGATTTCGCTAGGTTTTTCGAAATAACCCTATTATATGCACATATAAGTGCCTCCCGCTGTTTATCTGTCATTCCACACTCAGGTTCCTCAGTACCCTCGGATAACTGATGTACTTTACGTACCTCAAATCGGAATGACTGATCGTTGGCGTATTCCCAAACAGATTGAAGTGATTTTTTGTCCGGTAGCTGCCATCGTTCGATCCACCCACCGTGGTGATGGCGCGCGGTGAGTGCAAACCCGTTGTGTTCAGTCACTTCGGACCCCAGAAGTAGCGTTTAGGGGAGAATTCAATACCGTAGACAGGCCACTCCTCATAGTGAGATACTCGCTGAGCATATTTAACAGTATGATCGGTCGCTAGTTCGCGCTCAAGGACCTCACACTGGTCAGTCTCCATAATGAAAAACGATTTGTCACTAACTGGGTCAGTGCTTACTTCTTGTAGAACGCGGATAGTTATATCTGGTAGTGATCCGATAACACCTGCCAGCGCCATCTCTGGATGTGAAAAGTACACTTTTGCGATGATTGGCATACTTGTGGAAGTACAACTACCGTCTCAACCTTCAAAAGTTGAACCGATGAGAACTAACGCTTTTGCAGAAATATTCCTTCGGGAACCGCAGGAAACACTACGTCGACGACGCTGTGTTTCTCGTTGCTGAGCCGATTCCGCTGAAAGAGGCCAGCCACCGATACGGTCCCGATTTCAGATACGAACACCACGGAAACCGCAATAGCATCGAACATATCTTTCGTGAAATTAAGAACTGATTCGTTTACAAACCATTTTTCCCACATCGATCCAGAAACAGCTGATGACTGGCTCAGATTCTTCGTATGGAATCCGCTTATCTGAAACACTACCCACCGGGCAGGAGTGCTTCAGCGGTTGAGTGTGTGGATTGCGAGGGCTTGGTCGTTAGCTGCAGACTCCTGGATTGCCTCTGAGAGCGTCGGGTGAGGGTGTATAACTTCGGCAAGCTCCTCAGTGGACAGACCCTTTTCGACAGCGAGAGTAATTTCGGAGATTAATTCGGAAGCCTCCGGCCCGACGATTTGCCCGCCGAGCACGACGCCGTCGTCACTGCTCACAAGACGGACGAATCCGTCAGTATGCCCTGTCGTGAGCGCCCGACCGCTGGCGCGCATCGGGAATTCCCCGGTCGATACGGTGTGTTCGGTCTCTTCGGCCTCTGCTTCGGTCATACCGACGGTCGCGATTTGCGGCGAGGTGAAGGCGACAGCGGGGACAGCCCGGTCGCCGGACGGAGGATCTCGACCGGCAATCTCGGTAGCGGCGATCTCGCCCTCCTTCGAGCCGGCGTGTGCGAGCATCGGTTCGCCCGCCACGTCACCGACAGCGAACACGTGATCGACGTCCGTGCGCCCGTATCGGTCCGTCGGAACGAACCCGTCCTCGTTGGGTTCGAGGCCGATTCGGTAGAGATCCATCGTCTCGGTCACCGGTGTCCGACCCACAGCGACGAGCACTCCATCAGCCTCGTACGCTCGCCTCTCGCCGCTCTCAGCGTCTTCGGTGCTGACCGAAACACCCCGGTCAGTAGAGCGACACTCCGCGGCGAGTTCGCCGTAGTTCGTCTCGATCCCGAGCGCTGAAGCGGCCGACGAAACTGGGGCGACCAGGTCCGACGGGAACGCGGGCATCATCGAATCGAGGGCCTCCACGACGGTTATGTCGACGCCGAGTTTCGCGAACAGCATCGAGAGTTCTATTCCGATGTACCCCGCCCCGACGACCACGAGGCTGTCCGGCAGTTCGTCGAATTGGAGCGCTTCCTTGGCATCGTGCACGCCCGATCGATGAAACTCGAAGCCGGGGAGTTCGATCGGACGGCTTCCCGTCGCTAACACGGCATACTCGAAAGTGAGTCGCTCCGAATTGTCGTCGGACCGCTCGACACGAACCGTGTGCTCGTCCTCGAACGTCGCTCGTCCGTCCACGAGCGAGACGCGGTTGGCCTTGCAGAGTTTCTCGACGCTCCGGTTCATATTTCCGACGACATCGTCCTTCCATTCGACCATCTGCTGGAAATCGACGTCGACCTCGGCCGTGATCCCCATCTCAGACCACGTCCGAGCGTTGTGAGCGACGTTCGCCGCCGAGATCAGCGCTTTCGAGGGGATACAGCCGCGGTTGAGACAGGTCCCGCCGAGGGCGTCCATCTCGACGAGTGTCACGTCGAGGTCGTACTGTGCCGCTCGAATCGCGGCGACGTACCCCGCCGGACCCCCGCCCACGACGAGGACGTCCGTGTCGAACTGCTCACTCATCGTGTCCCTCCACGTCTCGCCAGGAGAGCTGGGGGTTCCGGGCAGCACTCGCCTGATCGATTCGCGCCGCAGCGGTCGTCGTGGGCGCCTCTGAGAGCTCTTCGGACGTCTTTCGGTCCGTCTCGGTAAACGCCGCCGCAAGCACGTCGAGCTGTTCCTTGCTCAACGCTTCCGTGGGCTCGGTCATCAGTGCCTCATCGACGATTTCCGGCCATTTAGTCGTCGGGGGATGCACCCCCTCGTCGAGCATTCCTTTCGCGAACTCCGCCGCGTCGACGTCACCGGCACTGGCGACGAATTCGTGGTGGAACGGTCCGTACGGGATGTCGAGATCGACCTGGGAGGCGAGATAGTTCGCGTTCAGGACGGCCATCGCCGAGGTGTCTTTCAGACCGCCGTCGCCGAGCCGAGAGATGTACGCGTAGGTCTTCAGGAGCACCAGCCAGTTGCCGTGGAAGCCGTGAACCTTCCCGATACTCTCTTCGGGCTCGTAGAACTCGAAGGACCCGTCTTCGGCCTCGCGGACGTGCGGGTCGGGGAGGAACTCCGTGAGTTCCTCGACGACGCCGATCGGTCCGGCGCCCGGGCCGCCGCCGCCGTGCGGCGACGCGAACGTCTTGTGGACGTTGTAATGCATAATGTCGAAGCCCATATCGCCGGGTCGGGCCCGTCCAAGCAGCGCGTTGAGGTTCGCCCCGTCGTAGTAGAGCAGCCCGCCCGCGTCGTGCACCACGTCGGCGATGTCGGCGATGTTGCGTTCGAAGAGCCCGAGCGTGTTCGGATTCGTGAGCATCAGTGCCGCCGTCGAATCGCCCACGGCCTCTTCGAGCGCTTCGAGTGGTACCCGCCCGTCATCGTTGCTCGGAAGTTCCACGACGTCGTAGCCGGCCATCGCCGCGCTCGCGAAGTTCGTGCCGTGCGCCGACGCGGGCACGATCACTTCCCGCCGCTTTTCGTCCTCGTCGTTCGACCGGTGATAGGCGCGCGCCACGAGCAGGCCGGTGAACTCCCCTGCCGCCCCGGCGGGCGGTTGCAGAGTCACTGTCTCCATTCCCCCGATCTCCGCCAGATACTCCTGGAGTCCGTGGAGCACCGCGAGAGTCCCTTGGGCGTACTCGTCGGGGCGGTCGGGATGGATCGCGCCGTCGTCCAGCCCGGCGACGTCCTCGGTGAACTTCGGGTTGTACTTCATCGTACAGCTTCCCAGCGGATAGGGGCCGTGTTCGACCGAGTAGTTCATCTGCGAGAGCCGGGTGTAGTGGCTCGCGACCTCAGGTTCGGCCGGTTCGGGGAGAGTCAGTTCCTCGCGGACCAGCTCGTCGGGGAGGTCGACGTCATCGTGGGAGACTGTCCCCGTTCGCTTCTCGGACAGGAGCGGTTCGTTGACCGGTTCGCCGCTGTCGGTTTCCCGCTCCCAGGTGGCCTGTCGGTAGTTCATTCGAGCACCTCCCGGACGGCCGCGACCAGGTCGTCCACCTCGTCGTTGTTGGTTTCTGTCACGCAGACTTGGATCTCGAAGTCGCCCGCCTCGTGGACGAGGAAGCCTCGATCCGCCAGTTCGGAGACCACGTCGGCGGCGGGACGCTCCGTGCGCGCGACAAACTCACGGAAGTGGTGACGGTCGTCGACCGGAGCCGAGACACCGTTGACATCGTCGAGTCGAGCAGCGGCTTCCGACGCCGTCGTCACACAGTCCTCTGCGAGATCCGCCAGTCCCGACGCACCGAGCGTGGCGATGTGAATCGCCGTTCGGAGCGCAACCCACGCCTGATTCGTACAGATGTTCGAGGTGGCTCGCTCCTTTCGGATGTGCTGTTCTCTGGTCTGCAGCGTTAGCGTGTAGGCACGCCGTCCGTTGGCGGTTTCACTCGCCCCCACCAGCCGTCCGGGGACCTGTCGGAGATACGCCTGCTTGACGGCGAACAGACCCAGTCCCATCCCGTGGCTGGCTGAGAGACCGAGGACGCTTGCATCACCGATGACGATGTCCGCACCAACTGTGGCCGGTTCCTTCAGGAGCGCCAACGCGACGGGATCTGATCCGAGACAGAAGGCCGCGTCGTGGTCGTCCGCGAGGGACGCGACCTCCGGCAACCGCTCTTCGATCGCGCCGCGGGTCGTCGGTGACTCGGCGTACACCATCACGACGTCTTCGTCGATCAGGTCCGAAAGAGCGTCGAGGTCGGTGTTCCCCTCGTCGAGCGGGTACGTCTCCGTCGTCAACTCCGCACCGTCGGCGTAGTTTTCCAACACGCTGTGTCGCTCCGAGCGGATGGTTTCGGGCACTAGTATGCGCGATCCGCTGGTCTCTCGGACGCGCGCGGAGAGCAGGGCCGCCTCGCCGAGTGCGGTCGCGACGTCGTACATTGAGCAATTGGCGACCGGGAGCCCCGTCAGCTCGACGATCATCGACTGGAACTCGAAAAGCGCCTGGAGGAATCCCTGCGTGGTCTCCGGTTGGTACTGCGTGTAAGAGGTCAGAAACTCCGACCGCAGCGAGAGGTAGTCGACGACCGACGGCACGTAGTGGTCGTAGTGGCCGCGACCGAGGAACTCGGTCCCATCGGCGTTCTGTCCGAGCAGATTTTCGATGTCGCGTCTGACCTCGAACTCCGATTTCGCCTCGATATCGAAGTCGCCGTCGAACGTGACCGCCTCCGGGACGTCGAACAGTTCTTCGACGCTGTCGGCGCCGATCGCCGAGAGCATCGTATCCACCTCTTGTGGCGTCTGGGGGGCGAAGGGACTCGATTCGTTCAGTTCGTCTGACTGGTCCGTCTCGTCGTGTTGTATTCGTTGCATTGTCGTTATTCGATCTGCTCGCGATATTCGTCCGCGTCTAGCGCGTCGTCCGGTACCGCTCCGTCGATCTCGAAGAGCCAGCCCTCGCCGTACGGATCGGTGTTGAGCAGTTCCGGCCGGTCGACAACGGCGTCGTTGGTCGCGGTCACCGTCCCCGAGACTGGGGAGTAGATGTCCGAGACCGCTTTGATGCTCTCGACGACGGCGCAGGCCGCATCGCGGTCGAGGGCCTCGCCCACGTCCGGTAGTTCGACGAAGACGACATCACCGAGTTCGTCCTGTGCGAAGTCGGTGATCCCGACCCGCAGGACGTCCTCTCTGTCGTCGATCCATTCGTGTGAGTCGGTGTACTGTAAGTCGTCGGGTGTCTCGTACGTCATCGGTTCTTGGGTTTGCTGTGTGCGTCGTTCGTCATCGTCGCTGTCGGTTCAGTGTGTGTCACTCGCCACACGACTCGAGGAACGGCGTGTCGACGACGGTCGCGTCGACGGACCGGTTGCGGACCGACACGGCGATTTCGGTGCCGGGATCGGCGTACTCGGCGTCGACGTATCCGAGGGCGATCGGGATTCCGAGCGTGGGACTCATCGTCCCGCTCGTCACCCGACCGATAGGGGCGCCGTCGGAGAGCATATCGTATCCGTGGCGGGCAATCGCTCGCTCCTCGAGGCGCAGTCCGACGATCCGTTCGTCGACCCCGTCGTCTCGGACTTGTTCCAGGGCCGACCGGCCGACGAAGTCTCCGTCGTCGAAATCGACGACGAATCCGATACCGGCCTCGAAGGGGTCGTGCGGTTCGCCCTCCGGGTCGAAGTCCTGTCCGGAGAGCAACAGTCCAGCTTCGAGTCGGAGCGTGTCCCTGGCTCCGAGCCCACAGCGCTGAACGTCGTCGAACAGCCGATCGATCTCTTCGGCATCGCTTCCGGAAAACAGGATCTCGACGCCGTCCTCACCGGTGTATCCCGTGCGGGCCACGAGACACTCGACGTCGCCGAGCGATGTCTCCGTCACGGTGAACGGATCCAACTCTTCGATCCGTTTATCTGCCGCTTCGGCAACCCGGTCTACGGCTTCGGGCCCCTGTACCGCGATCATTCCGGTCTCCGTCGTTCGGTTCTCGAGGGAGACGTCGAGGTCCCAGCCGTCGGCGTACTCGCGCAGTTGATCATCCAGCTCCTCGTCGTGTCCGGCGTTCGGAACGACGACGTACTCGCTGGCCTCCGGGTGATCGTATACGACGATGTCGTCGAGTATGATGCCGTCAGCCTGGAGAAAACACGAGTATAGTGCCTCGCCTGGATCGAGACTTCGTATGTCACTCGGGGTGAGCTGCTGCAACAACGTCTGTGCTTCGCCCCCGTCGACAGCGATCTGTCCCATATGACTCACGTCGAACAGCCCGACGTCGTCTCGAACGGCCCGGTGTTCCTCCTGGATGGAGTCGAACGAGACCGGCATCTCCCACCCGCCGAAGTCAGTGAAGTCTGCTCCCGCCCGAGAGTGAGATTCATACAGCGGTGTTCGTTTGGATGACACAACCTTCATTATACAACTGCAAGTATTTATGCGTTTTTTACTCAGATAATTACCTGAACGTTTTATTCTGTTTCGCACTATTTCGCTATGTGTGAATGCCAGTCGCAGAGAGATAGCCCCCGCCTGCGCCAGTATCGAACGACTAGGTTCGGCGACTGCACCAGATACGCGCTTTCAGCGCGTTTGGAGGTATATTTGACTCAGATAGCGGTTCGAGCGCCCCCCGGTCGTTTGCCTCCGGTTCGTTGCTCCCGAGACGGATTTCGCTTCTGCGAAATCGAGAATGCGTACATTCCGGTCTAATTCCCGAGTAGCAATCCAATCGGGAATTTATCGAACGGCTGGCGATGAGAATACAATTCTCTGGTACGTGGAGGCCCACCGTTTCCCGGAATCAGGCTCCGAAGCGCGGTTAAAATTCGCCTCTCGTGAATATTTATAAATCCTCCTCGCAAACACTCGACTATGCCCGAACACGGACGCGAACTGACGACGACAGCCACCTCGCTCCGGATCGTCGACGTGATCAATCAACTGGAGGGAGCCCGGATGAGTGAGATCGCCGCAGAACTGGATCTGGCCAACAGCACAGTTCACGCGCACCTGACGACGCTTGCCAACCGAGAACTCGTTATGAAGGAGGGGAACGAATTCCATCTGGGGATCAAGTTCTTCCACCTCGGCGAGCAAGCCAGACACCGGAAGCCGGAGTACGAGATCGTACGACGGCACGCCCACGAACTGAGCAATCGACTCAACGAAGAGGTCGCGTTCGCAATCACCGAGCACGGTCGGTCGGTCATCATCTTCGACGAGAACAACGACCCCGCGAAGGAGGGCTTCCAAGTGGGACGGTACTTCCATATGCACAACTCTGCGAGCGGCAAGGCGATGCTCGCGGAGTGGTCCCGCGAGCGCGTCGATGAGGTACTGGATCGGTGGGGCCTCCCAGCGGAGACTGAGAACACGATCCAAAGTACAGAGGAACTCTACGAGGAACTGGAGCGGACCCGCGACCGGGGGTACTCGCTCAACCGCCAGGAGGCCCTCGAAGGACTGATGGCGGTCGGAATGGCTATCACGAACCCTGACGGGAGTGTGCTGGGCTCGCTCGACGTGTCGGGACCGCCGTATCGCCTCTCCGAGGAGCAGATCGTCCCGGAGTTGAGCGAGACAGTCACTCAGATCGAACGAGAAATCGAGTCCCGGTGAACGCCCGACGGCGCATCCATACTGTTCTTTCGTGACCTTTCGACGGTTGTCCCTCCCGTTAGTGATACAGAATCATCAATCGCCGTCGAATCTGAGCAGTAGTTCCTCCAGTGATTGGGCAGTCGGGAGTTCCCAGCCGCGGTTGACCGCGGCCAATCGCGTCCCGACGGTAACTGCCGCACAGAGTGCCGCAGCGATGCCGTCAGTTGTAAGCGCAGTCGTAACGACCCAGTAGGTGCAACTGCCCAGCACCGCACAACTGGCGTAGAAGTCTGTCACGAGAATAAACGGAGATCGATCCAACAGAAGATCCGCGAACGCCCCACCGCCGGCTGCGTTGATCGTGGCGATCGCGACCACTCCGAAACTCGAGAGACCGGCCTGCGTCGACACGATCGCGCCCGCGGTCGCGAAGGCACCAAGTCCGACGGCGTCTGCGAGCATCGTCACCGGATGATCGTCCGGGGAGTTGAGGACGATGTTCAATCCGACCGCGAGAACCACGCCAAGTATTCCGAGGCTTATCTCGCCGAGTGAGCTCAACGACAGCGGAACTCGGTTGACGAGAACGTCGCGGGTCGTCCCGCCAACAAAGGCAGTCGCGAGACCGACGACGGCTACTCCAAACAGGTCAAACTGTTCGCGTATCGCCTTTACGGACCCGACGAAGGCGAACGCGACCAGTCCGATCGTGTTCATCCCCGCAAACGGGTCCGTCAGGACGCTCTTCACGATTTCTTGCACTGATGGGTATTGCATCGATACTGACTCTATTCAACGCTACGGTTGGCTCATCGACTATTCCAATCGTGGACGCATCGACCGTCCGGCGGGAAACCAGAGCGGTCCGGAGCCTGATCGCGCGACGTCTCGATCGAGTGAATGGAGACGCACACCCCGTGAGCCGCACCCGTGGACGTCACAAACTCGTTATTCGACGACCGGTTCGATCGCCGTATCGACATCCGAAAGGTCAATGAGCTTTTTTACGCCCCTCCGAAGGCGACCGCTTGCAGCAGACGTCGATATGTCGAGTTCCTCGGCGATCTCTTGGAGCGTCATCTCGCGTGGTTTGTCAAAGTACCCGTTTGAATAGGCGATAGCCAGTAGTTCCTGCTGTTTTTTGATGAGTCCGCTATTCTCGCCATTCACGTAGTTAGACACCTGATGAATTTTGCGAATCTCGAACATAAACGACTGTTCGTCCGCGAAGTCCCAGAGTTTCCCGAGGAGACTCGTGATCGGGAAGCTGCCATCGTTCGATCCAGCCCTCGCTCTGTCGGAAGGCGTTCAACGCAAATCCGTTTTCCTCCGTGACGGTAGACCCATGTAACAATGTATCGGGGGTGAATTCGATACGGTAGACGGGTTGATCTTCGTAACTCGGTACTTTCTGGGCGGTCGCTACTGGAGTCCGAATTGCTAGCGTCCGGGGCCTTGTAGGTGTTTGGAATAATAAAACAATATCTGGGTCAGAAGATCAGATGCCTCACAAAGAGCAGCTAAAATTACAAACATAGATTTGTAATAGCTGCTCCTCCCAGCGCGAATCATATCGGTCATATCCACTATCTGCCGCTTCATTCTGGTACGATCAACGGAGAGGCCCTGTGTTTTACTATGATCGATACTATTCGAAGGTATTTGTTTGGTATAAGCACACAAACTGTCCACACAGAGAAGGCATCTTAGCTAAAAAATAGGGACGGGAAACGATATTATGGACGAATACAAGAATAAGTTCAGTAGACTGGATATTTCCACCCCTGGTGCCTGATTAAATAAATAGTTTTAAACTTCTTCGTGTGGTATGCGTTTGCAAATGACGAAACCATCCTCACCACGGACGATGAAAACCGTTGCGACCAGCTGGGAGATAATTCACACGCTGGAAAAGCTGCAGGGAGCGGGCGTTACAGAGTTAGCGAACCACCTCGATATGCCAAAAGGAACGGTCTACACCCACCTTGCTACGCTGGTGGAGCAAAAGTACGTGGTCAAACAGGACGAAAAATACCATCTAGGACTTCACTTTCTGAGTCTCGGGGAGTTCGTGAAACGAAACAACGTCCTCTTCAAAGCAGGGCGATCCGAAGTCGAGCGGTTGGCTGAAGAAACCGACGAATACGTTCATCTGGTCACCGAGGAACACGGAGAACTCATTTACCTGCACGAGGTTCGTGGGCAGAATGCTGTGGGTAAAGAGTATTTCGAAAAAAAACTGGAGCAAACGGGGTATTTACACAGTTCGGCGTACGGAAAGGCTATGCTAGCATATCTTCCGGAGGCTCGTGTAGAAGAGATCATTGAGAAATCGGGACTCCCACAGCGAACTGAAAAAACAATAACTTCCAGAAACAAGCTCTTCGACGAATTAGAAACGATCCGAGAACAGGGGTACGCACAGAACGATGAAGAGGAAATATTTGGTACTCGGGCGGTGGGCGCTCCAATTTTGGATGAAAACGAGACTGTAATCGGAGCCATAAGTCTCACTAAACCGACGAGCAGGCTGCAAGGGGACGAATTTCACGAGAGAGTCCCTGCTCTCGTCACCAGCGCTGCGAACGTCATCGAAGTCAACATTCAGACGATGAAAAACGAACAGATCAACTACTAAAAAGCATAGATCTGCTACTTTTGAATGCTGTCGTACGCCATTAACTACCCAGTATGTCCTTCTCCAGATCGATTCCCTCTACCACGCTCGTCTGCTCGAGGAGGATCGTGTGTTCCGGCTTCCAACTCACTCGTACATCTCCCTCCGGAACGGTGGACAACTCCCACGACTTCAGACGAAGTTCCTTGCTGGCATCGTCCCTTCGTACATCCAACAACACCTGCGTACTCGACCCAGGGTTCCAAATCACGTCTTGTACCGCGCATTCGAGCGTATTTTCGTGTTCATCGGAGAGTTCCAGATGCTGCGGTCGAACCAAAAAAGACATTTCAGATTCAATAACCTCACTGATGGGCGAATGGAGATTATCAGGTGAGGCTGTGAACGAGCCGAGTTCGGTATTGATGGTTACGCTGCTGTCGGTGGTTTCCTTCTCAAGCGTTCCGGTGAACGTATTCGAATCCCCCACAAACGCCGAGACGAAAGCGGTATTCGGTGAATTATAGATCTCCGCAACCGAACCGGATTGTTCCACCTGCCCGTCGTTCATTACGATAATTTGATCAGCGAGCCTCATCGCCTGCGTCTGGTCGTGTGTGACATATATAAAGGTCGTATCGAACTCTCTGTGGATGCGAAGTAATTCCCGTTCCATTCGCTTTTGTAGTTTGTAATCCATATCTCCCAGCGGCTCGTCCAACAGCAGTAGTTTGGGCTCGAGGACGAGACTCCGTGCAAGCGCTACCCGCTGTTTTTGACCCGCTGAGAGTTCCTCCGGATCGCGATCAGCGAGTTCCTCCAACTGCATCATCTCCAAGAGGCGTTCCGTCCGTCGGCGTTTCTCTTGGTCGTCGAGGCCCATTTGCTCCAGGCCGTACACGATGTTCTCTGCGACAGTAAGGTGCGGAAAGAGCTGGAAATCTTGGAAGACGAGGCCGATGTCCCGAGTATGTGTGGGCTGGTCGGTGATGTCAGTCCCGTCGAGACTTATTGTCCCAGACGTCACGTCGAGGTTGCCGACGAGTGAGTGAAGCGTCGTCGATTTCCCACAGCCGCTCGGGCCGATAATGACACAAAAGTCGCCGGCGTCGACAGTGAAGTCGATACCATCGACTGCGAGTGTCCCGTCGGGGTATATTTTGGTGAGTCCGGAAACGTCGAGCATGGTTCCTCTGGACTCGGTTTGTTCTGGTTGTTCGGACTGGGTCGACAGGTCGCTTGTTTCGTTCATTGTTCTGCCTCTAACAGATCACTGACTTGCATCTCTCCGGTGACGCTTATCTCTTCGAAGAACTGGGCCGCGTCTGGATCGAAGCCAATCTTCGTCTCCTTCTTATCGCCTATCTTGTCCGGTTTGCCGGGCTTTACGACTTGTAGTTCGTCTCTGTGTCCGGATGCCGAGACCGAATACTCGGTGATCTCTCCAGTGTACGTCTTTCCTTCGAGGACGACGTCCACCTCGTTTCGATATCTCGCAGCGCCGTCTCCGATACCGATATCTTCCGGTCGAATTAGTACGACCCCCTCGGAATCCATCGCTGGCTGGTCTCCGTCGTTCGAGACGCCGAGTTCGCCAACTGGCGTTTCGACCCGTATTTCTGAATCGGCCCTCTGTACCACGTTGCCCGTCAGAAGATTGGAATCCCCCACAAATCGGCCGACAAACGCGTTCGCTGGATTCGTGTACACTTCCTCGGGCGTCCCGATCTGTTCTATGACACCGTCGTTCATCACGATCAGTCTGTCCGCGAGTTTCAGTGCCTGATCCTGGTTGTGCGTCACGTATAAAAACGTGCTCTCCAGCTCTTTGTGCAGTCTCCGCATTTCGATCTCCATCCGTTTCTGGAGTTTGTAGTCCAGATCCGCTAGTGGATCGTCAAACAACGTGATATCACAGTCGCGAACGAGTTGACGGGCCAACTCGACGCGCTGTTGTTGCCCGCCACTTAGCTCGTCTGGATAACTCGACTTGGTGTGCGAAATCGCGAGTAGGTCGAGCATTTCGTCGATTTGGTCTCCGATCTGGTCTTCCGATGGCGGTTCTGCCTTCTGTTTGAGACCGAAGGCGATGTTCTCCTCGACGGTTTTGTGTGGGAACAGGGTTTCCTCGAACTCCTGAAACACGAGACCGATATTTCGGTTTCTGGCGGGTGTGGCTTCAGCATTCTTCCCACGGAGATGTATCTCTCCCGAATCCGGATCTGTAACCCCGGCGATGCATTTCAACAAGGTGCTCTTTCCACAGCCGCTGGGCCCGATTACTACGCAGAACTCCCCGTCGTTAATCGAGAGATCGATGCGATCCAAGACGAGTTCGTCGGCGAACTGCTTACGCAACGAATCTATGCTGATCACTGATTGATCCGCCATAGCCTCACGTTCGTTGTTCCAATATATAATAGTCCCTCATTAGTATAATACAAAATATGATTTCGAAGAGGGTGGTAAACCTATCCCAACCAGGCCTCACCTGTCCTCGGTTTATATTTTCTCTATGAGTACAAGGGTATCATATGAAATCATCCGGTGCATTTATATGCCTCGAATGAAATGTGTTAGGGGAAGCCATGCGAGAAGCACTCAGCAGGCGAAACTTTGTCAAGTACAGTAGCGCGGCTGCAGCCACAGCTGGACTGAGCGGTTGTTTTGGTGGCGATGGCCAGGACAGTACCGACAGTGAGGGTGATCAAGGGGGGACCAGTAGTAGCGGCTCATCACTCCAATGGATTGGCCCCGCCTACGGGGTCAGAGACGGTCAGGGTGAAAAGTACACAGAGGTGACCGGGAACGAAATAGAATTGACCACGGCTACCGGAGCGACTGTTCAGCAACAGGTCCTGAGTGGAGGGCGGGAATCGATGGACGTGTTCTCGTTGGACACCTCGACCGCATCGGCTCTTACTGTGGATAACGATGCCAGCCACGAGTTAGACACGGCCGATCTGGATAACTGGTCGGAAAGCGCCATCTCGGATCTCTTTTTGAACCCCAGCGAGCGGATTCCGCAGTTGGAAGAACAGACGGAGACGATCGATCAGGAGGTGTGGGAGAGCAAGTCAGAGGGCACCCTTCGGCTCCCGCCGTACGCGTATAACTTCGACGCGATTGGCTACAACCCGAAGTATGTCGACGACGTATCGAAGTGGAGCGCATTGTTCGACGACCAATACGAGGGTGAGGTGCTCGTCAACGGTGCTGCCCCCATCCAGATTCCGCAGACGATGATGCACCTCCTCGACAACGATCAGATCGACGGATCAGTCGGCAAGCTAAACAACCCCACGGAGGACCAACTCGACACGGTTATCGATTATCTGGTCGAACAGAAGTCGAACGGACAGTTCAGATCGACG
This sequence comes from Halobellus clavatus, assembly GCF_900107195.1. GTDB lineage: Archaea > Halobacteriota > Halobacteria > Halobacteriales > Haloferacaceae > Haloquadratum > Haloquadratum clavatum. The sequence continues at coordinate 112,525 of NZ_FNPB01000007.1, read as the reverse complement.
TGGACCGCCTACGGTAACTCGGTCAATTTGATGGCCGGCGAGGAGGCAGTCCTCGGTGACCTTTGGCAGCCGGCAGCCCTCGACGTCCGCCGTTCTGGTACGCCGTGTGAGTACGCGACGATGAGCGAAGGGACACAGGGCTATCGGTTCTGGTACGTTGGGATGGCACCGCTCAAACCGGGGGCGTCCGATCGGAATAATCTCGAGGGCGTCCACTCTCTGTACAACGATGTCCACCTCGGCGCGTGGTTCCCAGGATACATACAAAACTGGGGATACTCAGTCCCGCACTACCCGAACAAGGAACTGGTTCGTGACGGGTCCGACAGCAGCGGAGAGGGGATGGGTCCCGAATACTATGACTGGGCCTACGAAGGCAAACGGACCTACGAATCGATCGATGACCCGGCGCTGTTCGACCCCCAATCGTACGACTGGTCATCTGAAGAGGGCACGCCCGCATCCGACGGTCAAAAGAGGGACTGCGGTTCGATCGAGGAGCGAATCGACCGTATCGGGTTCTTCCAGATCTGGCCCGATAATGCGGAATATATGCTGGACCGCTGGCGGGACTTCCAGAGTGCGTAAGAAGCGATATCAACAAACAGAGACCACCTACTGGATACTATGAAAAAGATATCACGTGATTCCATATCGATCCACGAATCGTACCTCCTGGCTGGGCCCTCGGTGCTCTGGTTCGGCGTATTCCTCCTTATCCCGCTCGGAGTCATCAGTTACTACAGTTTCCTCACCTACAGTTCGTTCTCGATAGAGCATACCTTCACGCTTAAGCCCTGGATCAGCGTCATCACGTCTGATACGATCCGTCAAGTACTCGTCGAGACGCTATTCACCGGAGCGGTTGTGACGCTCATCACTCTCGTCTTCGGGTATCCGCTGGCGTACTACCTTCGGTTCCATACCAGTCAGAATGGCGGAATCATTCTGTTACTGTTCCTCATCATCCCGTTTTGGACGTCGGGGGTTATTCGAACCCTGGGGTGGATTCCGGTTCTCGGAAAGGAGGGCGTGATCAATCAGCTGCTATTACTGGCAGGTTTAATCGACCAACCGCTCTCTTGGCTACTCTTCTCACCTGTCTCCCAGATTCTGGGATACTTACAGAACTACGTGGTTTTTATGGCTGCTCCGATCTACATCGCTCTCACACAGGTGGATGAGGGATTACTGGATGCTTCGGAAACGCTGCGAGGCAGTCCGATAGCGACGTTCAAAAACGTGACTTGGCCACTCAGCCTCCCGGGCGTCGTGATCGGAGCGATCTTCGTGTTTGTCCTTTCGATCGGCAATTTCGCTGTTCCGCAGTTCCTCAGTGGCGGGAGCAGCACGGTTTCTACGCTAATTTATACGACAGTGAACCAAGGACTCGACTATCCCGCCGCATCTGCGCTCTCGCTTATGCTGCTGATCGTCATATTCGGGATCGTCTATCTCTCTCTTCGCAGAGTGGATATTACAGAACTTGCCCGTGGCTAGCGGTTCAGTACTTCTTCGAATTCCCGTCAGAACAGACTCGATTCCTTCGGGATCATTCCCAGACAGTCGGGGAACCGGTTTCTTCGACGTGTTCCTGATGTTGCTCCGCCGGCTCCTGGTAGATTGCGTCGCCCGTATCCACCGTGTTCCCCTCGAACGTGGCATCTATGGCATCATCGACACGAAGTACTAACGCCGCTAGGTCGGTACCACTCCTGTAGACGTTCTTTTTCGTCGGAATCGTATCGACGACCCCGGCTTCAAGCGTATCGGTGATGTCCCCCTCGGGAAGAACGACGCCGACGTTCGAGTCCGTTCGATTCGCTCTTCGGAGATCTGCGACAGTGGCAAGCGGATCCATCCCGGCGTTGGCGACGAGCGACTCTACTAGACTTTCGAGAGCTGAGGCGTACTCGTTCATCGCGAGCTGGCTTTTCGAGTCGTGCGTCTTTGCCTCACGTTTAATTCGGCGTGCGATCGCCATTTCTGTGGCTCCGCCGCCTGGAACGACGCCTTCCGAAGGCCCGTCTCTCGTCGATTGTGCGGCCGCCAGCACCGCTTTTCGGACTTGGCGCGGCACTTGCGATTCGAGCGGTCCGAACGTCCCACACAAGAGCATCGTGACTGAATCGGGATCGGTACAACCCTCGAAAATGACGATGCGCCTGTGCTTTCGACGGTGCTTTCGCTGTTCGATTTCCCGCTCCACGACGGTGTCGCAGCGGCCGAGATGTTTCGAGTCGACGTCGTGGTTGGCTTTCACGACATTCGCTCCAGTCGACAAAGACAGTCGCTGTAGATTGCGAGGATGGACGCGCCGAATCGCCATAATCCCGTGATCAGCCAACAACTGCTGATAGTGACTGTTTATCCCCATCTGCGTGACTACGACGTCGGTACCGGCCTGGACAATCTGATCGACGAGGTCCCGTCGCTGGTTTGCTGCCATTCGTTCGAAGGTGCCGATCGTTTCCGGCGACTCCAGTTCGACCTCGAAGTCGTCCACGATGTCCGGATCCTGTAACCCACCCTGATCGTGTCCCCCCAGCAACAGTACACTCGCATCATCGACACGTCGAGGCATATCCTGACGAACCACAGTATTCCGGTCCAGGACGGTCCCTTCGATCAACCGACTGTCGCGTATCGATCCGTGTCTCACCGTCGTGACGTCGAACGTTCGCTCGTTCGGCTCACCGATCTCTTCGGCGGCAGCAGCAGCGAGATCCGCGATCTCGTCCCGCATCTTTCCGAAATCGTTCCCCGTGAGTGCTGTCCGGGCCGCGTCAGCGGCAGTACCTCCCTGGTTCCCTTCAGGGGTGATGCAGGACGAACGAAGCGTATCCTCTGCGACTTTCAGACTTGATTTGAAGCCACTGACGATTTCTTGGGGGTGCACTCCCTGTTCCAGTAGATCGATGGAATTCGTGAGCAGCGCGTTCGCAAAGAGGACCTTCGAGCTGACGCCGTCAAAGATGTCCTTCCCATCGATGTCTGTATCACCCGGTCGGTACGGTCCGATAGAGCGCTCTAGTAGCTCACCGACCGGATGTTGTATCGAAAGCGACTGCAGGAGGTGTGCACCATCCCCGGTTACAGCGTAGTCGTCGACTTCCAATTCCGTGTCGCCGCCGGTCCCCGTCGAAGGTGTATCGAGCAGCAGTACGTCCATAGACTGTGGGCCGACTGTCGATCTGAACACCCCCGATATCGCGTCGATGGCCGTGATATTCGCGTGGGGGAACGTGATCGAGTGTTCGGCATCGTCGGGACGGCCTCCTGACTGGACTGTGGGGTTCGACTCCATCTACACGAGTGGTACCCCTCGGTACAGAGGAATAAATCTTTGGCTGGCCAAACGGACGATGGGTCCTCCGCCGAAGCAAAAGAGCGTCAGGAATCCCGGACCGCACAGATTTCGTGGGCGCCACATTCAGGACAACGCGGAAGATCGATCATCTCTCCGTCTCGCTCGCGACGATCACAGATCCAATACAAGCCCTGAAATGGCGGGATAATCGTGCCACAGTCTTCACACCGGAATGTGTACCCTGATTCGTCTTCGGGATATCGGGGCATACGAACGGTCTGAGTGTCACCGGGTTATCCCAATCTTGGCAGCAGGCACGGTCTCACAACGACGGACGAGGGCCTCGGTCCCAGAGGCAACGCGCACCTCAACGGGTTATCCGGAGCGCTCCGCTCGGGAGGACTTCGGCCTCCCACTCCGGATTGATGACTACAGTGCTGTCGAATTCGTCGACGATGGCAGGCCCCTCGATTCGGTTACCCGCTCGAAGGTCCTCACGGTCGTATCTCGGTGTTTCGTACTCTTCGGGTTCGAGCGACGTTCCGAAGGAGACCGGATGGGACTTCGTCTCGGCGTGAGATGGATCTTCGGATCCGCTTTCGATCTCGACGGGGTCGTACTCCACGCTGTTGGCCGACGCCGCGACACGGAGGTTCAAGACTTCGACGGGGTCGTTCTCGAAGTAGTGCCCGTACTCTTGTTTGTGCTTCTCCTCGAACTGGTCTCGGATCCGCGACCGCCAGTCGCCGTCGGTTCCCGTGTATTCGATGTTGAGCTCGTACCCCTGTCCTTCGTACAGGCAGTCGATTGACTTCCGGAAGATCGCGTCCTCTTCGACGTCGATTCCGTCAGAGCGTAGCTGCTCGGCACCGCGCTGGGTCAACGATTCGATACGGTCTTCGAGTTCATCCCCGTCGACGTTCTCTAGACGCTTGCTCAGCGTAACCTGGTTGTCGTACTGAATGTCGCCTGTCATAAGTCCCCGTGCGGAGCCGATCCCGGGCGACGGTGGAATCAGCACCTTGGAGATATCGAGTTCTTCGGCGAGGTCGACCGTGTGCATCGGCCCTGCACCACCGAATCCGACGAGCGAGTATTCGCGAGGGTCATACCCTCGTTGCATCGTCTGCTCGCGAACCGACTGGTACATATTGCTGTTTGCGACGTCGAGTACGGAAAGTGCTGCTTTCTCGACGGTACTGAATCTCTCTTGATCGACTGCATCGACGAGTTTGTCTTGAATCGCCTGCTCGGAGAGGTTGGGATCGATGTCGAGTTCGCCCCCGAGGAACGTTTCCGGATCAATGCGTCCGAGCACGACCTGGGCGTCGGCAATCGTCGGTTCGTCGTTCCCCCGCCCGTAACACGCGGGACCGGGGTTTGCACCGGCGCTCTTCGGTCCGACGTTGAAGCCCTGTGCCCCATCGAACCAGGCGATAGAGCCACCACCACTACCGATGGCCTCGATGTCCAGCATCGGGGTGATGGCCGGATACTCGCCGATTTCGCTATCACGCGGATCGCGCTCCAGGAGGCGTCCGGGCAAGACGGAAATATCCGCACTCGTGCCGCCCATATCGAACGTGATGATTTTCTCCTCGTCGCTCGATTTGCCGGTGTACTGTCCGGAAAGCACACCCGCTGCGGGCCCCGAGAGGAGCGTCGTCACCGGCCGCTGACTGGCCTCTCTGATACTCGCTACTCCGCCGTTGGACTGCATGATGAGTACGTCTGCGCCCTCGAACCCGTAGTCGTCGAGTCGCTCCTGTAACCGGTCCAGGTAACTCGACATCACCGGAGCAATACGCGCGTTGATGGCTGTCGTCGAGAAGCGCTCGTATTCGCGGAACTGAGCCACGACCTCGTTGGATGTCGAGACGAAGACGTCCGGGAATTCCTCTTGGATGATCTCCTTCGTACGGTCTTCGTGTGCCGTATTCAGGTACGAGTGGAGGTAGCAGACGGCGATGGATTCGACGCCCTCGTCGACCAGTTCCGCGGCCGCTTCACGAACCTCCGACTCGTCTAGCGGCTCGACGACTTTCCCCGGCGGATAGATCCGTTCGTTGACCGTCTTGCGGTAGCGACGGTCCACGAGCGGGTCCGATTGATGTTTGATCTCGTGCTGTACCGAGAACGTGTGGGACTTCCGGTGCCGTCCGATATGGATCGTGTCTCGGAACCCCTCCGTGGTTATCATACCGGTTTTCGCACCCTCGTGCTCTATCACAGCGTTCGTCCCCACCGTGGTCCCGTGCAGGACGCTGTCGACCTTCTCGGGGGCGATACCAGCACGTTCACATACCTCGAGGACCCCGTCCGCCGTAGATTTCGAGGGGTCATCAGTCGTGGGGAGTTTGTATGTATGCTCTTCAGTGCCGTCGACGAGGATGATGTCGGTGTTCGTTCCACCGACGTCTGCGCCAATGCGAATAGTACTCTCTGTCATAGTGTCTCAATATGTTCGACAGTCTATGCCACAGGTACCTACATAATAAATTTTTCGGATGTCGTGTCGAGCGGATCAATTATGGACGGCACTGACGGGATTACGCTGATCCGCAGAGGCGATCAATTACGACCGCCATAGAAGATTAAGAGGCTCGCTCCGATGAGCAACAGCGTCGACATAACGGTCGTGAAACTGCCGAGTGCGAACAGTTCCGGGGTCGCTCTCTTCGAAGCCGCGATACTGAAGATCTGGATGGGCATCGTGTTTGACTGTCCGACGACGAGGAGACTCCGGGTGGCCTCGTTATACGAAAGCGTGAACGCGAAGACGGCCGCTCCGAGTACAGTAGGCCCGATCTGCGGAAGGATCACCTCCCGGAACACCGTCCAGTTCGACGCCCCCATCACCCGAGCCGCCTGCTCGTTACGGGCTAGATGCGGCGGGATACCCGCAAGGAGTACGATGACGGCGAACGGGAGCGCCCAGACCACGTGAACCGGAATCGCTAGCCACAGACTCTTGTCCAACCCCAGTAATTCGTTGAAGAACAAAGTCGCGCCGACCCCGTACGTGATACCGGGTGTGATGATTCCCAACAGAAGCACGTAGAGAATTGTCTTCCGTCCCCTGAACTCGTAGCGGTACGCGAGCGCCGTTGCAGTACTCAGTACGGTCGTTAGCACAGTCACTACGAGCGCCACTTTGAGCGATCGCACGATCGCGGCCATCACTGCCTCGTTTGCGAACAGTTCGGCGTACCACGAGGTCGTGACAGCGACAAACGGGAAAGTCAGACCTCCTTCGTTGAACGAGAAGGCGATGAGCGAGATGATAGGAGTGTAGATATACACGGCAATCAGTATCGCGTAGGCGATGAGAACAGCACGTAACGACGTCACTGACGAAAATTTTCCGTAGCCGTACCGTAGGGCCCCACCTATGGACCAATCACTGACTGTCTCTGTGTAGGATGCACTCGCCATCTTGTGATGACAAGGCACATCAAGGTTAATAAATCTATGGCTCAAGCCAACGGTGCTATCGGAAAATCAGTTTCGGCGACCACCCGCTTCCGCCGAATTGTCCGATCCAAGTTACCGGGACGATACGGACGTACGTGGCGATACCGAGTCCGAGAGAGGCTCGGTTTCCCTATTCCGTCACCACGTCTCCGTCTGCGACGACCACCGAGGGCGAGCCGGTGACGTCGATATCCTCGAACGGGTCGTCGGAGAAGCCGACGATGTCCGCCGGAGTCCCCTCCTCTAGGACGCCCAATTCGGGGCGGTCGATCTCTTCTGCAGGTGTACTCGTTGCGGCGGTGAGTGCCTGCTTTTCAGTCATCCCACCGTCCACCAGACATCGCAGTTCGTGGTGCAGTGCCGGGTGCGGAATGTTGGGCGATCCGGCGTCACTTCCCGCCAGAATACGAACGTCGCTTTCGATCGCTTCCTCGAAGACCTCCCAGTGACGTTCCGACACCCGCTGTGCGTTCTCGTAGGCGTACTGTGGAATGTCTCCCTCCCCTTCGGCCACGGTCTTGTAGATGTAGAGCGTCGGTTCGTACGCGATATCCTTCTCTACCATCCGCTCCAGGCTCTCGCTCGTCATCAGGTTTCCGTGTTCGAGGGTGTCTACGCCCGCCTCGATGGAGTTTTCGATCCCCTCGGTCCCGACGGCGTGAACGGCCACGGGGATATCGAACCGGTGGGCTTCCTCGACGGCAGCGATGACCTCCTCGCGGGAGAGTTCCGACATCCCGGGATCCTCCCCCACGGCCTGCCCGTACACGCCACCGGTTGCACTGATTTTGATCACGCGCGCACCCTTGTCGCGCTGCTTTCGAACGCTGGAGCGTACGGCGTCGACTCCGTCGCTTTCCATCCCCCAGAACGGATCGTGACCGCCGCTGATAATGATCGTCTGGCCGCTCGCGTAGATCCTCGGCCCCGTGATGTCTCCACGACGGGAGGCGTCGGCGACGCTGATGGCGATGTCGTGTGTGCTTCCGATATCTCTGACGGTCGTCACGCCGCCTTCGACCTGTTCGCGGGCCATCGCGACGGCGTGGATCGTCTGTTCCTGTTCGGACTGTCGCCTGAGGGTTTCGACCGGATCGCCAGTACCGTCCCACACGAGGTGGACGTGGAGGTCGATCAGTCCGGGCGTGAGAAGTTCGACCTCTTTGACGGTCTCAGCAGATCCGGGCTTGTCGTCGTACACTCCTTCGATGGTGTCGTCTTCGACAGCGACCCACTTTTCCTGTTGTCGTCCACGCTTTGCGTCCCATACATCTCCGTGTAGTAACAGTTCGTATTCGCTCATTATTCTGCTCCCTCAATTGTCATCTCACTAGCACTGGCTGTTCCGCATACGCAGCTATACACTGGCATACCCTATCACATACCTCGACTAATTATATTAATTTTTCGCTGAAGTCGGCGAGGTACATCCGACCTCAGATTTCGTGGAAGCCGTCAACGGCTACAGCTCTCGGCGATAGGAAAACCGAGTCGCTTGTGGATCACGATTTCACTCGTTGGTCGCTGGAGACTTTCATTACCCTATCGGACGCAGAAACGAATTCGACAAAGCCCTCGGAATGACTCTGATCCTCAGCTATTTCGCAGGCGTTGCGTCGCTTCAGTGTCTACCCCGCCGTCTTCGATGACGACACCGTATTCCTCACGGGCAGTCTCTTTGGTGATGTATCCGTCACGGTAGTCATCGTAGACCTTCTGCTCCGGCCGATCGTGCGGATCGCCGTAACCGCCGCCGCTGATGCTCTTGATCGAGAATTTGTCTCCGGACTCGAACTTGTATCCCGACACCTTCGACGGTAGCGTGATTTCTTCTCCGTCGGGTTTGATGTGTTTGAGTTCTCCGGACGGCGCTCTCTTGCCGCCGTCGTACCCCCACGATCCGTACTTGTTTCCGTCTCCTTCGATAGTGATCGTCGAGTCACTCAGGAACTTCACCATTCGCTCGTGACCGTGACCGCCGCGATGTTCGCCGGCGCCCGCCGTTTCCTCGCGGAGGCGGTAATGCTCGATTCGGAGCGGGTGTGAGAGCTCTATGTCTTCGACTGGCCGATTTTGGGTGTTGTGTACCAGTGCGTCGACTGCATCGAGTCCGTCGGATTCGGGACGTCCACCGTATGCGCTCTCGTTGACCTCGATGTATACCCAGTATTCGTCGTTTTCGTCCACGCCGGAGTAACTGATGAAGTAACAGTGCGGCCCCGACCCGGCGGAGGTCTTCTCCGGAATCGCGTTGCTGAACGCTTTCAGGATGAGGTCGCCTAAGAGGTCCACCTGATTGATTCGCGCGAACGCTGACCGGGGCATACTCGGGTTGAACAGACTCCCCTCTCTCGCCTCCACGTTTATCGGTTCGAACGTTCCCGAGTTCTGGGGGATGTACTCGTCGTGAGTGGCGGTATCAGTCAGAATCGCTCGAACGATGAAGTACGATGCTGGTTCGGCTGATCCTCTGAACGGAACGTTGTATCCGGTCATCACCTCATCGTTGGATCCGCTGAGATCTATCGTGAGGTCACCGCCGTCGACCGTGAGCTCTACATCCACCTTCAGACGTTCGTCACGGTTTCGACCGTCGTCGTCGAGGTACCCCGTCTCGTGGTACGTCCCGTCGGGAACCTTCTCAATTTCTTTCCGCATCAAGGATTCGCCGTAGTGCATCAGGTCCTCGCTGGCTTGGAGGATCTGGTCGTAGCCCTCATCTTCCACCAGACCGAGGAACCGCTCTTTGCCGACCTCACACGAGGAAATCTGTGCCTGAAGGTCACCTAAAACCACGCGCGGTGTCCGTACGTTCTCCTCGATCAGATTCCAGATTTCGTCGACTCGCTCCCCTTGGTCGTAGACCTTTGTCGCCTTGAATAACGTCCCCTCCGCGTAGACGTCCTCAAGATCGACGGCCAGACCGGGTGTCGCCGCACCGATATCGAGGTGATGTGCGTTCGTGGCCGTCCACGCAATGTGTTCTCCTTCGTAGAATACCGGCGTGATGACCGCAATGTCGGGCGAATGGGCCGCACCGTAATGCGGATGATTGTGAATGAATACGTCGCCCTCGTTGATGACCTCGTCGGGGTTCTGCCCGCGCTCCTCGAAGGTTTCGAACATTCCCTCGACGGACGCGATGAGCGTTCCCACCTGCATCGGGGTGAAATCACCTTCTGCGATCTGTTTCCCTTCGGCGGTCAGGATACCAGATCCAATGTCCTCGCTTTCGCGAATGATCGACGAGTACGCTGATCGAATCAGTTTGTGTCCCATTTCTTGGGCGATCGTATCGAGCTCACCACCGATGACCTGTAGAGTCACCGGGTCAATTTTTCGCTCCTGAATTACTTCTTCGGCATCCATTGTCATACAGGAGGTTGTTACTTCCTAACCTTACTTAAATTTATGGTGTGATACAAATGCATTGTTCGCTGTATTTGGTAACATCTAATTACTTTGACTACTAACCCCGGACCCACAGAGCAAATACGAGCAGTTGAATCCGTTCATAATACAAAGACAGTAAGATTCGATTGCTTTCACTCCAGTCCGTCGAATCGGCAACTCCCCTTTTCGGCACTTTTGCCCTCGTGTGTCTGTTGATCCGAATCCTTCGCAGTTCAGTCGAGGTAGTCTTTCACTTGTCTACGTTTGGAATAGTCGAACAGTATGTCCGACGGTCCGAATCGCGGGACCATTGAGAGAGACGACTGATTTTCTCGGCTTCCGTCTCGACTCAGTACGATTTGACAGAATTGATATTACAATCCTAAAATTGTAATTGCAGTGGCGGCACAGGACTGAAACGGATTTATCCTCTTCATCTTCGCAACTCCCTCACGTGGGAATTAAATAGAGTTTGTAATATGGAAACACGGTTCGAGGCGGGTTCAAATTCATTAACCCCATCGGAGTACCAATTCGGCCACTATTAGTATCGAAGCGTTTGCGAGTCTTCCCTTACTCGATTACGCGATGTCGTATGACGGACGTAGCCTCTGTGGCAAACGCTTTTTTTCCGCGACTGATTTATAAATCCGCTCAGTATTGAGAGTGATGGTAGTTACAAATAAAATCAATAATAATTAATGTATGACATTCAATGCACTCGATGGCCGCTCCCCGGTTAGCGATGACGATTTCGCAGAGATGACACCGGTTCTTACAGACAAACTACTCGACGGAATGTATCCCCAATGAGCGATAGCGACTTTCCATCCAGCGTAGGTACCGTCATCATCGGGTCCGGGATCGTCGGCAGTTCTCTCACCGGAGAGTTAGCCGAACGCGGATGCGATGACATTTTCTTGATCGACAAGGGCCCATTGTCGGATCCCGGTGGCTCGACGGGCCACGCCTCGAATTTCATCTTATCAGTCGAACACAGCAAGGATATGACGCAGATTACCTCCGTGAGTCGAGACATCTACCGCGACTTCGGGGCCTTCACGAACTCCGGGGGGATCGAGGTTGCCCGGACCGAAGAGGGGATGAAGGAACTGAAGCGGCGGGTCGGCTCCGCGAAGGCCTTCGGCGAGGAGGCGGAACTCCTCACGCCTGATGAGGTCGAAGAACTCGTCACCTACGTCAACACCGACTCATCAAGGGCGGCTTCCACAGCAAGGGGGTGGCACGTGTGATCCCCTCCGCGCCGGCGAACCACGCGGCACGCGGCCCTCCGTCGAACTCTCAAGGCAATATGACTGGACGTGTCTGTTGGGCGCGATTACCGAGGCCGGTGATCGCTTCTTCTCCCGATTCGAAGAGTACTTCACGGCCGAACACGCAAAAAAAATTTCATTTTAGAATTATGTAAAGAATTCGAAGATGAGTTGATCATCGTGTTGGACGGAGCCCCGTATTTTCAGGCCTCGGCCGTCACGGACCTGGCGGCCCGTGACGACCTTGCCTTCGTGACGTTACCCCCCGTATTCACCAGAGTTGAATCCGGTCGAAGCATACTGGAGACAGCTGCAAAAGGCTCTTATCAACCGCTTCTTTGACTCGCTCGGCAAGTTAACAACAGCGATCGATACCGCTCTCGACCAACTTTCTATCCCAGAAGTATACATTATTTGACTAATACTATAATTTATAAGATAATTAATAAAAATTCTGTTTCTCAAACTGTTTCAGCACCGCCGAAGCAGAGACTGCCGATGACTGGATCAGATCGTTCAGTTTCATATGGAATCAGCTTATCTGAACACTACCCCATCTAATTATGATTTAATTTGTATATGAAAGTCTCTAACCACTCACCGACAAAGCAGCCCTCGGTTACTGTATTGCGTTGCTAATTTAGTGCAGAAACTATTATATCAGATATGCCAGATACGCCTGACTCAACGCGATCTAAAGTTGGCGGACTCATTGATCAGTATGATATGTCGGATGTTGGTCAAGAATTGGAGGATCGGTGGCTGGGAAACGAACACGACACTCAGAGCCTCCGGACTCTGGCTGACTGGTTCAATAAACGTCTGCTCCGAACAAAACTGGAAGAGAATGGAATGACACTATTAGATGGTGAAGTATCCAATATTTATCGACTACTTTCGTCAGACAACGTGACTGCTGGGTCCCGTGTCGAAGCGGAAGCGACATTAGAGGACAACGGTATCGATCCGGAACAACTCAAACGTGAATTCGTCTCACACCAAGCAATTCACACGTATTTGACCAAATTCAGAGGAGTCTCTAAGGAGAAATCACCACTTGATCCTCGTGAACAGGCGCAGAATACGATTCAAAAACTCAGAAATCGGTTAATAGCGGTAATTGAAAATACTCTCGAACAGCATCGAGATCAACAGCGGATCACGCTCGGGGAGTTTAACATATTACTCGATATCCAGATTCTGTGTGAAGAATGCGGAGCCAGTTATTCGATTATGGAATTGTTCGATCGGGGTGGCTGTAACTGTGAACCAGATGAGGAGATGTAGCTGATACTGTCACCAATCTCGCTCGACAATGAAAGTAAAGATGACTATCAGAAGAAACAGCAGTGGGATGCTGCTAGTCCCCTGATCTGGTGATTTCACCGCTGCGGAACTACCGCTGAGTGTACGGATGCGAATGGGAGACAATTCAGCCTCGGCCCTGTCGTTGATGTTTCACAGAGGGTGTCATAGAACTCTTCTCACACCGTGATGATCGTGCTCCCCGGATTGTCTCCGCGTTCGTAGTTGGTGATAGCGACGACGAGACGAAGGCACAGGGCAAACGAGACGAAGGCACAGGGCAAGAAACACCTGCGCTCGTGCGTGGACGCGGCCTCGGGCGTGCGTTCGCCCGAGGCCGCAGTCCTTCACTGATTCCAGGGGTAACCCTGTCGGCGCTGGTCGTCGTCCAGGGCGACCTCCTTCACGATGCCCTCACCGATCAGCTTCTGGATGTGCTTGTAGACAGTGGCGTCACTCACGCTGGGGTTGAGCTCCTCGAGTTCGTACATCGAAGGAAGCTGCTCGGGGTGCTGGAGGATGTTGTTGATCAGGGTAAACCGCGTCTGCTGAGTGACGAAATGGATGAGTTCCCGTGGTGCCGTGTTCTCACCGTTCCCAAGGCCACCGTCCATATTGGTGTGTTCAATCGGTACGCCAAAGTAGTTTACCACAGAGTAAACTACCACGCAGAAGCGACTGAGAAGCAAGACAGGAGCTTACGCCTGTGGTGGCAGCTGCCCATCTGGACGTGGGACCTGCCCCTGTTTGATTTCGTGATCGACGCGACGCATATGTTTGCAGCCCCCGTCTGGAGCGCGCTGCTGCCAATCGGGACAGGTACAGGATTGCCCGATAATATCGACTTCGTATCGATTTCCGGACGCCGCTTCGACTTCGTAGCGACCACCCTTGGCGAGTAGGGAGACGGTCATCGCTTCCTCGACAGCGCGTTTCGTTCGTGGCTCGAGATCATCGGCCGAGGTGGAGCCATTCGATACGAGCATTCGGTCGCGGACGTCTCCTGCCTGTCCGCCGTCTGGAGCGACAGCGTCGTCAGTCTCCTGAATCCGGTTTTCCAAGAGTGCTTCCGAAAGGTTCCCCTCCGGCCAGAGAAAGTGGACTTCTCGTCGCTCTCGATGGTCGTAGGAGCCACAGGCAGCGGCATTCCCTTCCCAGACTCGCCATGCCCCCAGCGCGGCCATAACAGTGAGGATGACCCGGGGAATAGGTGTTTGGTCCTCAGGGTAGAACACTCGAAAGCGCGTACAGTCGTCCTGTGGCGGTACTGTGTCCCACCACTCGACGTCGGACTCCCAACTGTCGTACATCGCTTGATCTCGACCGTATCCGACCGTCACTCCATCGACCTGCGGGACCTCCTCGGGGATCGCGTTGGCATCGCCTTCGAGGAGTCGGAGTACAGCGTACCGGAAATACTCGTGTGTAGGGGAGTTCGTGGTTTGGGCGATCTGGTCGTATTGCTCTGCGACTCGCTCCGCTTCTGCCAGAACGGCTCTGAGATGTCGCTCTGTCATAATTCGGTGAGGCTGGAATGCGCCTCCACCCCTCGGCGGGCGCTCAAAAACTTAACCAACGCACCAGCCAGATATCCCGAATTGTTGGTTAATCTCAGAGCTCCGAATGCGACACTCATCGGTCATCGACACCGTCATCGGCCGTTGCCTACGGCGATCCCTATTGGGAGATCACCGTGTCCAACTGTTCCCAGACCATTTCGAACGCCGGCGGATCACCGGTCAGATCCGGCAGCGTGGTCTCCCACTGGTGGCGGATCGTTTCTTGTTGTTCGTCCGGGAGTCCGTCGTTCAGATCAACGGTGAGCCCATCAATCCACGCGCTACGACTCGTTTGGATGTTCTACCGCTTCCAACCCCGCTTCGATAATCTCCCGATAGGCTTCTTCGAGACTCTTGTTTTCCTGTTCGGCGTAGTCTTTCACTCGCCCGTTCAGCGTGTGGGTGATGTTGATATTCGGTCGCATCGCTCGTGTCCAAAAGACATTTAGACGAAAAAGCATAAATGTCTATTGTCGTGAGGCGAACCAACACGTTCGCGGTGCGCCCGCTCTCCGATCAGGACGAGCAACTGCTCCGCGAGTTGTTGGATGCCTCAGCCAGCCTGTGGAACGAACTCACCTACGAGCGCCGTCAGCAGTTCTTCGACGGCGAGTCGGTGTGGGATACCGCCGACTACCGGAAACAGTACGTCGGCGTCCTCGGCTCCGCCACCGCCCAACAGGTCATTCGCAAAAACAGCGAAGCGTGGCGGTCGTTCTTCGCTGCCCAAGAGGACGGCGAGGACACCGCCCCGCCCGGCTACTGGGGCAACGAGGATGAGGGGCGAGAGTTGCGGACGTACATCCGCAACGACCAGTACACCCTCGAAACCGGCGAGCGGTCGCGGCTGGAAATCCCGGTTGGCCAAGACCTCAAAGAGGAGTACGGGCTTGGCTACCACGACCGACTTCGCCTCGAAGTCGCTGGCGACCCGAAGTGGGAGGGCGAACAGGGTCGGTTGGAACTCTACTCCGACGAGGTGGACGACACGTTCCGGGCCTTTCAACCCGTCACTGTCCCCGATTCTCGACGGGATTCACCACTAGCCGATGAATCGGCTGCGCTGGACGTGGGTGCGAACAATCTCGTCGCCTGTACGACTACGACCGGCCAGCAGTTCCTCTACGAGGGACGCGACCTGTTCGCCCGCTTCCGTAAAACCACCGAGGAGATTGCCCGCTTGCAGTCCAAACTCCGCGAGGGGCGGTACAGTAGCCGACGGATTCGACGCCTCTACCGCAAGCGAACACGACGACGCGACCACGCACAGGACACGCTCGTACGTGACTTGATGGAACGACTGTACGACGAGGGCGTTGCCACCGTGTACGTGGGCGACCTCACGGACGTGCTGTCGGCACACTGGTCGGCAGAGGTGAACGAAAAAATGCACCAGTTCTGGGCGTATCGCTCGTTTATCGACCGACTGGCGACGACAGCCAAGGAGTACGGCATCACGGTTGAAGTCGAGTCAGAAGCCTACACAACAGCGGAGTGCCCGGTGTGTGGCGAGCGCGACGATACAGTCCGGAACGGCGACGTGTTTCGGTGTTCGTGTGGCTATGAGAGACATGCCGACCTTGGGGCTTCGCGAACATTCTTAGAAAGACATGCTGGCGTGAATCTGGAAGTCGGGTCGATGGCACGGCCCGTACGCCTCACGTGGGACGACCACAACTGGTCGGAGTTATCACGCTCTCCCGAGAGGGCAAGTCCCAACGAGGAGCGTACAAACCGGAGTACCGGTGACGGGAAACTTGCCTCCGTGGGGACGGCATAGCTACCATCCTACCGGAGGAATCCTACGGCTTCAGCCGTGGGAGGATGTCAATGATCATCGCGATCAGGACTCCGTCGGCTCCAGCATGGCTGGCTCGACGTTGATTCGGAGGCGATACGTACTGTCGGTCGATCCGGTGTCGGGCCGCGTGGGGTCCAACAGGGAGTACCCACTCGTGAACGACGCGACGAGTTCTTCGCGGGCGGGGAGGTCGATGCCGAGCTGGTCGGCGAGGTAGATGATTCGCTTGGTCGCCGCGCCGTTGTCGAGGCGTTCGAGGTACTCGCCGACCGTGTCCCAGTCGCAACCCCGTTCGTCGGCGGTGCGCATCGCGGTCGCAAGTTTCCGAAGACCACCACAGAACTCGGGGTGGTCCGCACAGTCGACCAGCGTCTTCTCCAGGTCGCTGACCTGAACGGTCGTACCCTCGATGGATGTCGGCTCACAGCCGAAGAATTTCCGCTCGGTGACTGTCGTGACGCGGTACGGGGCGCCGTGGATCTCCCGGCTTTGCGCTCGGGTCGGCGTGACGACATACACCGTCCGGGGGACCTGTTCGGTCAGCCCGTGGTGGCTGAGGGCGCTGTAGTAGCCGATGTACATCGGCTCGGCGACGTGGGCGGCGATGAGGTACTCGTGGGTCGTGTACACGGCCTCCTCGCCGGCAGTGAGTGGAATGATGAGATACGTGCCCGGGAAGAGCCGGTCGAGCCAGCCCTTCTCGGTGAGCCGGGAGGCGATCTCGCGGGCGGTGTTTGGGGGGACCTCCAGCGTCGTCTCGATGTCGTCGACGGAGATGATTTGGTGACCCGCGCCAGCGAGTCGTGCAAGGAGTCGACTTTCTCGAGTCGAGAGACCCTGGCGTATATTTTGCGTTTGTTCTATGGAACCCATACCTGCGTTTCTTACATAAAGTATAGACACGGGCCTGCTTTAGCCTTGCGACTGCCGCGGACGGCGGAGATGAGCAGACTTAACCAACAGGATCGGGGTGTGGAACCGTGCGTTGGTTAAGAATTCAAGCGCCGTCTTCGAGCACGTCGATGAGCTCTTCTGCTGTGGAACTGATCCGGTCGAGACGGTCGCGAACGATCTCGGGATCGTCCGACTCCCACGCAGCGAGGTAGAACGCTGACCCGCTCGTGTCGAGCCCGCAGTAGCGCCCGACGACGTACGCAACGGCTTCGGCCTCGACTTCGCGTTTCGCCCGCTCGGTGTCGTCGTCGACGTCGAAGTGGAGCAGGGCGTGTGCGTACTCGTGAATTAGTGTCCGCGCAAGGTCGGCCTCATTCTCCCGATCACGTACCTCGACGAGCGGCTGGACGTCGACGAGACTCAGCTGCTCGCAGATGCCCTTCGCCTCGCCGTGGGTCCACTCCTCTTTGGGAACGATTCGCACTGTCACGCCGAGGTCGTCAGCGGCGGCAGTCAACTGTTCGACGAGGTCACCGGCGTCGCCGGTTGCTTCCGTGTCTAGGTCGGGAAGCGGCTCGCCCTCGGTCTGGGAGACGTCGAACACCGGCGCGGGCTTGAATCCGACGAGGCCCTCGGACCACTCCTCGGACGGCGTCTCGTCGTACTCACAGTCGCTGTCCTCATGGTAGCTCGGCGAGTTCTCGCACTCCGGGCACTGGTTGGTGATGATCGGCGCCCAGATCCAGATGGCCGATTCGCCCTCTTGGACGTGCCTGTCGAACTCCTCCTGCCACGTTCGGTAGCCCGCCACCCGAGTCGCCTCGGGACATTGGCGCTTGATCAGCAGCGTGTTCCGATACGAGTAGTCGTGGAAGCGACTCTGGACGTCCAGCCACTTCTGGAACTCTGCGCTGGCCTGCGCGTCGTCGACGCCGGCGACGAGGTCGTCGATCCACTGTTCGATCGTACTGTTCATCTCGTCGGATCGCGTGTCGGTCTGGTCGAAGGAGACCGACGAGTCACTAGTCGTAGCCATTGTGTTCACCGAATCAAGTTCACGGCAACTGCGTCTGCTCAGACCGCGCCGCACCCCTCAGGGGCGTTCAAAAAACCGCTCTGTCGGTCAGCGGAGCTCGTGGCGTTCGTCCGCGAAGCCGACCGTGACGAGGTACTCGAGGAACTCGTCGAACCGGTCGACGTCGCTAGGCGTGTCGGTCGCAAGGTGACGTGCCCACTCGATGGCCCACTGGAAGGCGGGATCCGTGCCGCCCTTGCCATGAATGTACCACCATCGGGCCGCTTTCAACACGACCAGCGGATTCGTCGGCGGCTGCTCACCGGCGAGCCCACGGGTGATGGACTCGATTTCGTCGGGGACGTCGGCGGGATCGATCTCCGCTGATTGGGTGTTTGCGATATCGACCGGGATGTCGTCGATCGAGACGTTGTCGGGACGCTGTTGTTGACTCACTGGAAGTCACCTCTGAGAGCTTTCGAAGGAGCCCTCGCCCTCTCTGGGGGACACGAAAAACAGGTCGCGAAGTTACGCCGGCGGGAGGTAGACGCTCTGCTCGCCGGCGAGATTATTGAACTAGATGGCTCTGTTGACATCCTTAGTGCCTGATAGGATCGGAGTGCGAGATACAGAGCGTCTATTCAGCAGTCAGTCATCGCTGGACCACGTCAGACCAGTATGAGCTAACTATTACGCTCGACCCACGCACAGAATTCTTCGAAATCCTTCGCGCCGGCCTGCTCGGCGATGCTCCGCAACGTCCCATATCGACCTCGTTATGCAGCGGGACCGGAACAGTGCGCGCGTCCGAATCGTGGTCTGCGGGCGGTTCCCAGCGGAGAATCGCGTGGTCCCTGTTCGTTCGGTCCCATCATCACACATAGTGATCCGATCACTAGTCGCTTGCTGATGTTGGGGGACACGGTTGTGGTAGTTTCAGAGGTAATAAAATGCTTTGTGGGGCTACCCAGCACCTCTACTGATCAATAGGTGAGTCGCCTGAATAGCACGCTGAAATGACGGTCAGTATCTTCGGGAAATCCCTACGTCTCCGCTGCGAGCACTCCCACGACCACGCACAGCGTCGATAAGATCCCCATTTCAGTTTCCGATGGGTTGACAGAGATACCCTACTGATTTCTGCGGACGTATATGAAGCGTCGGACTGCCGGTGTCTTGATCGGTGTGCTTGCAGTGGTGTGTTTCGGTCTTGTCCTCTCTGCTGTGTATCCGTTCACGATGACGGAACCACACGCAGCGAACGCTCCGAGCGGGCGATTCACCGTTAGTGAGACAGACGCGTTCAGCGCGACGGGGAGTCTCGTCGTGGACGGACAGGTGAGACTGGCATTCGACGGTGTCGTTACTGCTGATGGCGCCTGGTACCAGCGGGTTGTCGATGGCGGCGTTGTGTCAGCGGCATACCAGCCCGACGCAACTGGCCCGGTCTACCGTAAGCGAACGATTGCGGGGAGTGACAACGTCGAGCAGCAACGAGAACTGATTGCCGAGGATGAGAACCGCGTACTCCTCGGTGAAGGCCAAGACGGTACCAACGCGACAGTCATCGTCAAAGAGAACGGCACCGGTGTCACGCAACCGGTGTCAGGCACGGCATCGGTATTCGTCAACAGTTTAGTCGTCGCCGGATACGAGGCCGAAGAGACTGATTCGTCGGACGAGACTGTCTATGTGCCACGGTCAGGCTGGTACAACGGTCGAGAGCCGTACCGAATTACAGATGCCTCGGGTGAGGTACGGACTGACGCGAACACGCACGTCGTCACATCGGCGAACGTCTCCTGGGACACGACAGAACCTGCGGGAACGTACGCGGAGTACCTGCTGGTCCGGTCGTTCAGCGATGAACCGACGACGTACCGGATCACGTTTGAGTTTGAATCAGGCGACGCCGCCCTTGAGAAACCACCGTGGGTAAGATCGAATCGGTCGCACTAACAGGGTGCCATAGAAGACTTGTCAGGGGATTATTTCACGACTTCACAGCCGAATCAACCCCAGGACTCTGCCTGCGAATGACAGCTGACATTTCTAACAGATTACGTTGATGTTCATAATAACTTGCTGAATACAGAGCGCGCATCAGCCATCGTAAGGTGTGGGAGTCAGTGCCGCTCAAATGGGTCGATACGTGCCACTCATATGTGAGCCCGACCTCAAGATGTGATAACGTTGTTCCGAATCACATTTGAGACGTAGAGCAGAGATTCAGTATCCGAGTGGATGGGTGTCACCTCAACAGAGCAGTTCGCAATTAAGAAGCCGCGGATTTGTAGACTGGTAATCCGACAAAGGCCAAGCCTAAAACGCCGATTATAGCGGGCAGAGGGTTAGTCATAACTGGCAGCGGGTTACTCGTCTTTTTAAGATACGATTTCGAGGGCGAGCCTCGCACAACATAGGCCGCGGTTGTCTCCCCGACAGTATACTGGTCGATTCTGTTTTCGGCGGCAGTCCTTGTGTTGGACGTTTTTGTTCCTATCCCCGGTCTGATGTTCTCAGAAGTGTACTGGGTTCCGTTGTATGTGTAGCTGTACGTTACGTGGGGTGTGTACCTACCTCCGTTGTCTGAGGAATAGGTGATATCTTTGCTCTCTACGGTGGCTTCAATCTGTACTCCGGATGAGAGGCTTTGCTGTTGGGAGTATGCCATATATCCAGCAGCTCCGAGCAGTATAACCCCCAGTGTTATACTTATCAGAGACAGCTTTGACATATCTGTGATTATTTAGGGATACTAAATACCGGTTTCGGTGGTTTCTCACTGCACAATGCACTAATCCACGGGGAGGTTGGGCCACCAGCGACAGCGGCGGGAAGTCGTCTGTCTCCTTCACCCGCTCCCGGGCTGGTTCAATATCCAGATCGTCATACAGCTTCACAGAGTGATATATACAACCTCTATATTCACCAGACAGCTCCTGACAGATTTTGAGTAGGTGACGGTCCGATATAGTACAGCGTTCGTCTGTACTGAGCGATCACTCTCTCCCGTAGATCGGGCTCAACTCGCGCCACATTCGCGCTGTGCATTCAGCAACGTCGTTTCGACCTACTCACTGGATGTCAGTAGCGGCGTGACTGATGCAGAGGATGTAGTCAGGAAGATGACTTCGTTTCTTTCGTCTACTGTCTGGTGTACCCTCTGCTAATATATAAGTGAACTTACTAATTTAGTCTGCCGAGGACTGATAGGTATCAGGTCGTGGCTTTCTTATCAAGAGACTTCGCGAGATTATGTATGGTCGGGATAGGGACGCTTATTATTGGACTTACAGTCGTTGTTGCAATGACGCTGACTCTCGGCTTGCTCATTCGCTTGCTGAGAGGTGCCGGTGGCCCTTGAGCCGTCGGTTCGTTCTACTGACCAAATCTCTCTATCGTTTTTGTTAAAAGGGTTCCATAGGAGACAGGCGCGCTGTATCCAGCAACGCCTCTGGGATCTCTTCAGTTTCTGTTATAAGCCGCGTGCGACACACAGAGGGTGAGTTCAACAATCAAACTGATTCCGGCTCACCGGGGGGCGGTAAATACAACCGCTAGATGACTGGTGGAGTTGATCAAACATTTTGGGGTACGCTCTTGTGTAGCATATTGTTGATGGACTGACGTCTTGCGATTTGTGGTTGCGTGAATTGAATCTTGAGTCCACAGTAGAGAAGCTCAGAAGCTCGATCACCGTTCCCGCTCAGCTAGTGACAGCTGCATCAACAATCTCCCACAAAAGAGCGTTGGGTATCTGAGGTAGGTCAGTTGCCTTGAAGTGAACCGGTGTATCACGGGGTTCGGCCGGTTTCTCCGGTTAACGTACGCAGCGCTGGTCAAAGGCAGTGTCTCGGGTATATTGACCGAAGTTGAAGTCAATTTGGACTGACAATCCGGCAGTTATTCTGCCGAAGACAGTCAACGGGGGTGGCGCTCGGCGGGAAACAGCGAAAGTAATCAGTATCAGAGGATGTAGGCAGCAAAGAGCCTACGTTATTTCTCCCGCGAATACTTGAGTCGGCCGATAAAACGTATCCACGTATTGATTAATCGTTTGAGGCTAGTGCTGAACTACGAACTGCCAACGATTTTAAACCGACTGTAGTATGTTATTGTTGATGCTGGGACTCAGCTTGACCGGTTACCCGCCTGTTTGGCCCCTCCGAACTGGAGCGAGCGATCTCGTCGGAATAGTCCTAACCGTTATTCTTGTACTATTTGTGAATATCATTATTTACTTGATAAAAAAAGCACGATGAACGGTGTCATAATCCGATCCTAACAAACGTATTCCACATTCTCGATCGGTCAGTATGATTCCTACATTGCGTCGTTCTTGTTTGGCGTGGAAGATCTCGGACGGTAGTCGGCGAGGCGTTTCCATCATCTCTCCGCTGGACAGTAATCGAAAAGTGACCTGAACACGTTTGATACTGGTGCCCTGGTAGTATGAACCTCCGCGTCCCAGACGATACCCTTCGGACGTTCGTCGGTGCAGTAGGCGTGTTCGCTGCTCTCGTGGTGTTCACTGAACATACGGTCCGATCGTTAGCACCCGTTCTGATCCTCTCTGCCGGAATGTTGACGTACAGCGCGATGGACGAGGCGTACGACCTCCCAAGCGGAACAAACTGGCTGGTCTACGGTCTTGGACTGGTGGCTGTGGGGGTGTTCCTGATGCTCAGCTACACGGCTTGGATCGGAGGCGTGGCACTGCTCGCTGGCTTCTGGTTTGTCTTCGACGGCGCGGTCACGATCCGGTACGGGTCCGCCCGGACGCCACACGAGTTCGTCTCGGGAGCGGAATCCGAGGCAATGCTCCGGATGCAGATTCTGCACACGGTGCACCGGGCGCTTCGCGAAAGCGACCAGCCGCATACCCCTGGGGAGCTCGCGGAAGCCTGTGACCTGACAGAGTCGCGGGTCAGATCCGCCCTCGAGTACTTAGAACAGCGAGGCCAGGTCAGCAGGACTGAGGGGGAGTACAGGGCGGTACCGCAGACTTGGGGCCGACTGACACCTGTCGTGCGGTTCGGCGCTTGGTTACCACACCGTATACTCCGTCCAGTTCGTCAGGTGCGCAACCACCGATAGTTACGTGCTGTGTGCGAGCGGAGTGTGAGGCTGAGCATCCGGATGCCAGCGATAAGGCAGCCCCGGATCATCAACTGAAACTGATTTCAAGATCGTCTGTCTGTGGATCCAAGCACCCGATCCACGCCCGAATTGCTCCGATTGGAATCAAATAGAGCAATAAGACGGGCCAGGCATCCAGATTGACATCCGTTGTGAATGCGATACCCGCAAGTGCGAGAGTGACAGGAGCGATCACATACATAAATATCAGGTACAACTCGATAACCGGTGTAAACGCGAACTCCATCGCGTCTGCCGGTGACTTGTCTTGATACGACCTGTCGGTGACAAAGTACCGCCAGATCCGCGTCAGTTGAAACAAAACGATGCCGGCGATCGCGAGCCCCAGCGACAGGGGAGGGTTCGAAGCCAGCCCAGCTCTGGACGCCACCGGGAGCAGTACTGCCCCGATGAACACACCGCTACCGACCGTTTTGCCCGCGACGAATTTGAGATTCCGCCAGTACACCGGTGGGAGCAGACCAATCGGCTGTAGTGGAGTCGGTTCCGTGTCCCACGCGTCTCCATCGAGATCCGCGACGGGCTGTGGCGTGAACAACGCAACCGAAAAGAACAGGAGATTGATGATCGCCACCTCAATGAGGTAGATGAGTGCGATTTCAACGAGGCTCCACCGAAATACAACCACTCCGATGATGAGCCCAAGATTCAGGACGATTCCCGAGACGAAGTCACGGGACTCTCTGAGTACCCCAGGTACCCTTTCAACAACCCATTTCGGGCTGTGCCTCCTCATATACTCATCTGCTCGTTTGGTCGTTGTTTATGCCGTTCGACGGTTATTGACCATCTTCAGTTGATGAATGTTCAACTACTATCCGAAATATGGATTGTACCTAACTATGTCTTTTTGATGAATTAGCTCGATGGCCGGTATATGACCGACGATGACGACCTCAGAGCGGAGGTTCGAGAGCTCCGTTCGGAGGTCGATGCCCTCCAGCATCGTCTCGGCCGCCTCGAATCGATACTGGACGGCGACACGCTGCCCGAAGAGCAGCGCACACAGGAAGGTGAGTCCGACCGAACGCACACTCGGGAGCAACAGGGTAGTGATCCCGCGCCGTCGTCAACCCCGTCCCAGGAGACACGTAGGAGCGATCACGCTTCCGCAGACGCGAGTTCCGACGCGGGCAATGTACGCGAGACGGACGACGACCGCCAGAACTGGGAGCGGGACATCGGAACCAAGTGGCTGGGTCGTGTCGGTAGCGTCGCGCTCGTCCTCGGGATCGTCTTCTTCATTCGGGTGGCGATCGAAGCCGGCATCCTTGGGCCGCTCGGCCGCGTCGTCGCGGGTACCGTCGCTGGAACCGCATTACTCGCCGGGGGACGGTACGCCGCACGCCGCCGAGGATACCGGCGGTGGGGACGGATCACCGCCGGGACCGGGCTCGCGATCGCCTTTTTCAGCGTCTACGCGGCCTACGGGTTCCAGTCGTACCGGACTGCGATCGGGACCCCGCTGTGGGCCGTTCTCGTAGCACTAACCATCCTCATCGGAACCACCGTCGTCGTATCCGTGTTTGACGGCGATCCGCTGGTGGCCGGCGAGGCGTTCCTGCTGGGCTATGCGACGGCGTACCTCGGACTTGACGCCGGGAGCTTCGTCGTGACACCCGCGTACGCACTCCTGCTTACCCTCGGGCTGGTCGTCATCGCGACGATCCGCCCGTGGAGTCGGCACGTGACCGCCAGCGTCCCCCTGACGTATGGACTCGTCATCGCGTGGGTGGCCGACTTCGACCCCGGCTGGGGGGTTGTGGCCGGCGTCACCGTCGCCGTCTTCGCCAGCTACGTCGCCGGGAGCGTCGTACTTAGACGGAGCAGCCGGACTGACGCGTGGCACCGCCGTCTGCTACAGGCGCTGACGCCGCTCAACGCTGGGGTCGCCGCGGCGCTGTTGGAGTGGACCGCTCGAGAATGGCGTCCGGAGCTGCCGGTTGAGGGAGTCGCCGTCGCGGTGATTGCGCTCGCACTCGGCGGGGTCTACGCGACGACAAGTCACCAGTCCGTCTCTCGGGACGATGTTGCGGGAGCGGCTGCCGTCGTGTTCCTGGGTGTGAGCGTGGTGCTGGCACTTGAGACGTTCGCTGCCACTGTCGGATTACTCGCGATCACTTGCGGTGCGGTCGCAGTCACACGGTATGGTGATGGTGACGCACCTCGGTGGGGCGCACACCTCGTCGCAGTCGGGACCGTGGGCAAACTTCTCGCCATCGACGCGAGAGCGTTGTCCGGACTCTCCCTCGCGGACCCGCTTGCAACCGCGACCGGGCGACCGGCCGCCTTCCTCCTTGTGATCGCGGTGTTCTACGGGCTCGCGCGGTGGTTCCGAGGTGATGTGCTCACGCTTCCACGCCGGGACGACAGCATCCGACTGGCTGTTCCGTATCTCCTGACGGCGACTGCGCTCACCGTCGTCGGGCTCGGACTCGAACTGTCCGGCTTCGGCCTGTCGGTCGCGTGGGCGACGTTCGGCGCAGTGCTCTTCGGGGCTGGACTCCGGACGGAGACGCGTCTGTTCCGACTTCAGGGTGTTACCGTGTTCGGCGTGACGACGGCGAAAGTATTCCTGTTCGACACCCAGGGGCTCGATACGATCGCCCGAACGATCTCGTTTCTCGTCCTCGGGAGTCTCCTCCTGGCGGCCTCGTACGCGTACGCCCGCTGGCAGGGGGATCGTCCGCTCGATCGGTTCACCGAGACCTGATACGGACCGTTGTAGTCAATTACCGGTCATCGCCGACCCTGGACGATATCTCGATGCAGGATCTCCTCGACTGGCGCCGCGAAGAGATAGAGTGCCCGGATCGCGACCGCCACAGTATCGTTCTATGTGAACCCAGTCACTCCGAAATGGGTCGACGCGCGGTGACAGCGCCTGCAATATACCCCGCGATGTGACCGAAAACCCACCCGAAGGCCGAAGCGATACACACTCCTGCTCTACCGGGAAAAACGAAGACCACGAACCTGGATGCTGGTCAGGCTGCCATCGTCGCCACCGATGGGACCGACACGAGGATCGCGATGACGCCGCCGAGGACCCCGCGCGGAGCCCGACTCCACCCGGACTCACCGTGCGGGTAGCGGCGATCGAGCCCGCGGTCGTGGCGCCGATGATCATCACCGCACCGCCGACGGTCGCTTCGGAGTTCGGGAACTGATTTATCACAACGCCGGCAGGGACCGACGCGGCCGCTCCGAGGATCGTGATCAGCCACAGCTGCGGAACGCTGCGGTTTCGGAGGGCGGAGGGCATACGGTGTATGACCATCCTCACGAGAACTGTTTATAACCTCTGGAGGATGAAGTTCCAAGTTGAACCAGCGCGCAGAGCCACTTCGTGTACTGACGCTGAATCCCGAAGCTGACTCGTGCTGAGGTGAAGTTCCTGTCATTGACACTCATCACGGTCAGCGTGGTACAAGGCCAGCCGCCCACATCTCAGTAAACCGGATCGGTTCATTTGATCACTCATCGTGCAGCAACGTCAGCCATAGTTCCTGACATACCGAGGAGCATCAACCCGAAGCCAGCAATCCCAGCGGGGACTGATGCCTGAAGGAGCAGCGACCCAGTGAATGCTCCGACGCCGGCAACGATGCCCGCTCGTTTCCGTGCTGAACGGCTGTTGCGAGAGGGCGAAAGATACTGCTGCTTGTGTGCCAAAACGAGCGACGTAACGACGCCGTAGAGCGGAACAAGCGACATTGTGATCAGGTGATCAGTTGTGGCGAACAAGGCGACGGGGAGGGCAACGACGAGTCCGACGCCTAATGAGATACTGTACCGGAGGGCGGGGCGCATACATTGAGCAACAGATCTTACAGATAAGTACACTACGGAATTCTACCCCGTCCCGACAGCGGGGTCACCGAGACCTCTGTGGAACCAATTTTCGATGTGTAATATGCCACCGAACACTAAACAGCACCCTCAGCTGAATGTGCAGTGTCTTGATACTGATAGTCACCGAATCCGAGAAGCGGATAGAAAACGAACGAAATAAACGTGAGTCCGAGGCCGAACAGGATG
Source organism: Halobellus clavatus (assembly GCF_900107195.1). Classification (GTDB taxonomy): domain Archaea; phylum Halobacteriota; class Halobacteria; order Halobacteriales; family Haloferacaceae; genus Haloquadratum; species Haloquadratum clavatum. The sequence goes on along the minus strand of NZ_FNPB01000007.1, from coordinate 85,296 downwards.
CCCCTATTGAACTTGCCAGCAACGTCTATGCTGATCTTCACTGTGGCGAGGAAGTTAATCACCGGAATGAAAAACAGAACAAACCACCACCAAGCGTTTCCGCTTATTCTGACCAAGACGTAGAGATTGTATATCGGGATGATTCCGGCCCATCCCGGTTCACCGGCCTTCTCAAACGTTTTCCAGAACCCGGCGAAAATCACGGCAGTAAGCGCCAACGTAACGAACAGTTCGACATTTCCACCACCACCACTCTGTAACGGAACGGATATCGCCATTACTGATGCCATCACTCAGAATATACACTCCTGCGACTAAGAAGTTCAGGTGAAAGTCAAATGATTGTTTCATTCTCAAACTCCGCTTTCGGCTGAATACATTTTCTATCTGACCAACATATTAATCTGAGTTCCCACAATTCTGTCTATATGAGCGTTGATGCTGAGTCCCCGCGCCTATCGGTTCCCGTTCTGGGTATGCAGCGTCTGACGCAAGCACAATTTGGCGGAGTGATTGCGCTGCTTGTTGGAGCCAGTCAAATGATGATCTCGCTGGTCGCCATAGACGGAGTGATGACGTTTCTGATTGGATCGGGAGGGGGACTGCTTGTTTCGATCGGGATCAATCTCGTACGAAGTAGGCCTGCATTCTATAATGGGTGGAAAGAAGACGGTGAGTATGGACGGGTCGGGTTGTTGATCCTTACATTGCTCACGGGATGTGTAGTTATCGCTACCGGAGTGTTACTTCTCGGGTAAATATAGTACCCGTGCTTTTTACTGAGCAAGAGTGGCAACGTGTGTTGCATATGCGCTCTGCATTCAGCGGCAGGACCACGATATGCCGGAATTATGTCAGTAGCGGCGTCCAAGACGCGTCGCGCGGGACTGTAGCACCGAAGTGAGTATATTCTAGTAAATAGTACCTTCATCTAACGAATATCAACCCGCTGAACTGATTCTCACCGCGCCAGCAACCGGGATGTAGCATCGCAGTCGGTGAAACAACGATGTGACCCTACAGCATCTTATTATGTGTTCGGATCACCCATTGGGGAGTGCTCCAGTCGATCCACGACGTCCCGGACTGGGGACTCGGCACCCTCATTGGTGTCGCGTGGGCGGTCGTCCTCGTCGCGGCTATCTACGAGTACCGTACTGGCTCCCGCTCCCGGCGTCGCTTCTACCAGACGATCTGTGTAGGGGTCTTCTGGGTTGCCTACGGCCTCCTGCAGATCTCGACTGCCCTCGCCGGAGCTGCGGAGGTCGCCGTCGTCGCGCTCGCCGTTGGGTGCGTTCCGATCGGTATCGTCGCCGCTATACGATGGCGACGGAGCGACGATCCGGATGGGCGCGGGGACGCGACCGGGTGACGGGTCAACTATTGGACGCACCCCACGCTCGTTGTGATACCGACTGACCGCGGCACGTAGCGAGCGAGTGCCCACCCGTCTCAGCCTGTCGAGATGCGCTCGCGCTGTCTGTACAGGTAGTACGAGAGGAGCGGGACCGAGAGCGCGAACGCCGCCGGAAGGACGACGCCGGCGAGGTGTACGATCCCGACCAGTGGCCAGGCGATGCTGGGGGACCACTCCGGCGCCCGCCTGAGGGCCCGGACGTCTCCGAGCAAACAGACGAGGACGATCACCCCGACGAGTATCCCACCCCAAAACGAGATGACCCCCAGAATGAACGACGCGACACCGACTCCGACGTTCAGGTCGGCTTCCGACGCTGATGCCGCAATGAACGTCCGGGACGCAGCCCCGGAGAGAAGCGACAATACCGGCACCACCGGAAAGAGAACGACACCGAACCACCACGATGATCTCGACATTACGTTATGATATCCATTGTCAGACGATGTACTCGGGTGCGAAAGCCACCCCGCCGATCAGGCTCAGCATCAGGACGATCGCGGCGATCCGTAGCCCACCCGCCGTCCGTCGCCGTCCCGCAGGCAACGCTTCGGCGACGCCGGAAAGCGCGAACCCGACCGCCATTGTCAGCGACCCGATCAACGTGGTCCCACCGACCACGTATCCGTAGCCGGCGAGGCCGGAGAGGCCGACCGCCCCGCTGAACATCACGAGCGTCTGTGGTCGCCCGGACGGCTCACGGAACAGGGCATTCCGTATTCTGGAGATCACGTACGACCCCGCGTGCCGTGGGGTTGAGATACTACCGGAGACTCACACGCCGATATCAGTCTTCCCTAGAGGCCTCGCGTGGGTGGTCTCTCGGCCGTGATACTCTGGAGCGGCCCTCCGGGGGAGCTGAAGGAGCACAGCGAACGCTGCCAAGTCTGACTCTGAGCGACCCTCGTTCGACATCAACGCGGCAGTTCAGCGGATGTTAACCGAACGGGAACCGAAGCCGCACCGAAGGGTAAAATCCGGTTTGAATCATCCAGCGTACCTATATTTCCACCCGTGTAAGACGGAACTGAGACGAAATGTCCCTCCAGATACGATCGTCGCTGACCGGCGGTATCGGTCGGTGTCTCAACCGAAACGGCCTGCTGTTAGCGCTGGCGTACGTGTTCGTCGGTGCGGCCTGGCAGGTCCTGTTGTACAGTGCAGTTGTGGCGGCAGTTGGGCAGTCCGCCGCCCAGGGCGGCGCATCCGCGCTCCCAACTGTCGATCTCCCGCTTGTCGTGTCGGCCGGCGGAGCGGTGGTCGCGTTGGTGCTGTTGCAGTATCTCACGATCGTCGCGATCCGGACGTTCGTCGGCGGCCACACACGGACGATTCCGGCGGAGTTCTACACCCGCAATATCCCGTACGTGCTCGTCAACTCGATCATCGGTTCGCTCGCGTTCGGCCTCGCCATCTTCGTCGGCTCGATCCTGTTCGTTGTGCCGGGGATCATTGCTTACGTTGCGTTCATTTTCACGCTGCTCTACATCGCGGCCGAAGACCAGAGCTTCATCGCAGCGTTCCGCAGTAGCTGGAACGTGACACGGGGGAACTGGCTCCGACTGTTCGGCCTGCTGGTGGTCGTCTTCCTCGGCATCACCATCGTTCCGGGCGTGTTGTCGGCGCTCACGAGTGCCGTCTTCACCACGACGCTGGGGCCGGCGCTCGCGACGCTCGCATCCGGGACGCTCACGCTGCCGTTCTCGCTGCTTCTGCTCGGCATCCTCGCCGAGGCGTTCACGCAGCTCCGGACCGCGCAGGAACGATCCGAGCCCCGAACTGGCGCATCGGCCGCGTGACCTCCCGGGCTGCGACACGTCGGTAGACGACGCCGAGTACACACTGTTGCACGAAGAACGGAATTCTGATCAGGGATCACCGGACGCCTGTGGCCGCCCCGGCGTCCTATCGCCGTCCTCTTCCCTCCGATGCTGCTGGCACTCAAATCGGAGCTATGTCGGGCTGTTGAGCCCAGTAGTGGGTACCCCACGGCGTTTCCTGTCACTTGGATTTTCGATCCCGGCAGTGAGATCCTCGTTTGTTGGTGCATCTGAGGGGTTACGGAAAATCGAGGAGAAAGCCTCGCCCTTCAGGGCGGGATGAATCCGATAACTCCGCCACAACCGCCGGTATTAAGCCCCCTAACAGCGTATTCGTGGGCAAGCACAACGGGCAAAAACTGGCGGTTGGATTGGGGTCCGCCCGGACGACGAAGGCCACCACACCGTTCCCGCAAGGGCGTCTCCGAGGCCGTGGCGACACGGCAGGCAAAAAACGACCCTCGCTCGATTGTGCCTGCCCACGGTGGCACGAAGGGCAGGCAGGCCGATGGCACGGCCCGTGCCCGGACGCGGGGAAACCTGCGACCGTGGGCATCCCCGCCGTCTCTCCGAGACGAACGGGATACACGGTGCAAGCGGATACCGCGTCCGAACGGACGCCGAATACGCCACACCCCTCGCGGGGCCGACGTATCGCGCACGAACCCGGTATCGCCTCGCCGGACCCCGTTCGGCAGGCGAGAAGTTGCCAACGGGGACGTGGGACCGGCTCGCTGTCCCACGTTGGAATCCTCGCCCTTCAACGCGGGGAGGATGTCAACGGTCATCGTTGACCCGTACGTGCGGTGCCGGCAATTTGTCACAACGATCCGTATGAGTCCTCAGCACAGGCTCTGTTCACGACACGATGCCTTGGATGTACGTGTGTGCGTACGCGCTTGCCCAAACGACCGAAAGCAATTCACCGGCACTCGATGAGATCGCATCCAAGATGGGTGATACAAGAGTCGGGCCCATACCTAATTCGGGTAGAACTGTTGGCAGATAGATGCTGATCGCACTTCCAACCGCGATCACGGCAATGAGCACGAACTTTCCACGGTAGTTCGTCGTGATACGCCAGCTAACCATTAGTGATTCGATGGGGCCGTACTGCCCGATGACACAGGCTTCCGGTGCGAACCAAAACTTGAAGAGGAAAAAGAGAAACGGCACGGCGAAGACGACCCCACCGACCGCCGCCACAATGGGAAAACCAAGTATTTCGACTGGATTGCCCAAAGTGAATCCGACCACAACGAAGAGTGGCAGAGATACGAGTGACGGAATCACCATCACGGAAAACACGACGACCAGGACGACACCAACTACCGCTGGCGTTCGAGCGATGCTTCGATGTAGCCCCTCGCGTATCGTGACGGGAGTATCGGTCAGTTCTCCGGCCACGATCGTTCCCACGTAGGCACGAATCGAGATGATGAACGCGAACGTAACCACACCTTCGACGACACCCACTGCGGGCGTCGGGAGTACGGCGATGGCATCCGCTTCGAGGAGCCGCCTCGTGAGGATGATCACACCAGCGAAGGCGACGATCGATGGATAGGATCGAAACAGGCGAACAGACCACACGAGCGCGTCAAGGACGGTCCGATTCGTGGTCGTGGTCTCGATGTTTCGACATTCGAGACAGCCACACCCGTTGGTGTCATCTCGGGCCCTGATCGTCGGGGCCACGTCGGACGTCAACGTGCCGTCGACGGTGGCAGTGTTTTGGGTTGCTGCATCGGTGTGTTCGCTCATTCGCCAGTGACGAACTCCGAGATGGATTCGCCGGCGGCAAGGAGGATCGATGGCGGGCCGAGCAGCGACGCGAAGGACTTGAACGCGCGTTTGAGGCTCGGCCGGTCGTCCTCGGTGCCGAGGAAGAGCAGCGTCGGGTCTTCAGAGACGACGAACACGTTCATCTCACGTCCCTTCTCCGAATAGCACGTGTCGGTGACTTCGATCACGCCGGCCGACTTGAGGTTCGTCAGATGATAGTGTACGTTCTGGATACTCTGGTCGAGTTGCTCAGCGATCCGTGCCGGCGTCGCCGGCGTCTCGTTGAGCAGATGGAAGATCTCGTAGGCCGTCTCGGAGGACAACGCTTCGATCACGTCTCGTGTTTCGTCGTCATCGAGACTCAGGACGGCAGGGTTATCGCTTCGTTCGACAGCGGCGTCCGTTCGTGTGGGCAGAAGTCGTGGCATACTTACAGTGGAGGGCTTGGTGTATGTCGGTAGTAATTCCGGTCAGTAGGTGTTCGAAGCCGTCGTTTGTAGTTGTTGGTGTGTGGTTATTCCGCATCCGCGGGGAGCGGTGCGTCACTGATCAACCGCAGGTAGTACGCCGTATATACCGTATAGAAGTATGCGAAGCCGACCGCTGACAGACCGATCCCGATCGGGAGCAGGACCGTGGTCGGAATCCCGAGGTCAACCGGTAATACCTCAGCAGGCGCGGCGTCAGTCACCGTCAACTGGACGAGATACTCGGGAACCAAGAAGAGGTTGACCAGAAGGGTCCACACGAGCGAGAAGCCAACAACGCTTGTGAGGTTCGAGCGGACGATCGCGACACTTCTCCGGAACGAATCAGTAACGCTCTGTTCCTCAATAACGATCGCGGCGTCGTAGAACTGTACGAACATAATGACGACGAGGAGCGACACCAGCCAGACGACTAAGGAGACGACGCCTCCGACGAAGGCGGCCATCTCGTTGATCGCAGCGAGCGCCATTGATCCGATACCGAAGACGAGGCCAACGATCCCGACCCCGACGGCAGTTCCGAGGATGATCAGTAGGAACGCCACTGTAGCGGATAGCAGTCGGACGTAATGTGTCCGCGCCGTGGTGACGAACTGGTGAATCGAGGTGTCCGTTCCTTCGATCGCAGCGCGGGCCGTTTCGATGAACCCACCGAGAACGAACGGGAACGCGATTAGCCATCCGAGCGAGGCGCCTGCTGACACTAGTGGTGAGTCAACGACCTGATCGAGGTACTGCAGTTGGCCTCCGGCCCCAACGAGGAGGCCGGCAACGAGCAGGATCGGATTCGCTCGGAGAGCGGCGGATCCATCTTTAAACGCGGAAACCAGGACCATCGTATCTCTGATTTACTGGTGTCTCATATTAGATCAACTGGAGTATCAAAACCATATTTAACTATTTTCAGAGGCTCTATCTGCAATTCTTATAATGAGACGTGGTTGCTCCGTCGCTGAGTGTGCCTCCCGCAGCGAGCCTACCCTGTGTGTCGCTCTTGTTCCTGGCTACGGTTCGTCGCCGAGGCCGAACCAGTAGAAGAATACTGTCATCGACACCCCCATAGCTAACGCTTCGACGATGAGCGAATCGCGACGAAGGACACCGACGAGCAACAAGAACCCTGCCACGAATCCACCAGTGAGGACAGCGTATTCGGCCCGTGAGAGACCGTCTATCCAATGGGTAATCAGTCGCCGGAGATGCGTCATCGTCCGGACGTCCTCGACCGTAGTTCTGTGATGAGTACCGGGACAACAACACCGACCCCGACAAGGATCAACCAGGAGACCCACGTAGCGATGCTCCCTAATGAAACGTACCAGGCAAGTACCGCGACCACGACGAACGGGAGGGTGATCTTGGTGTCTGTGGAGACCATATCTACCGATCAGCTTAGTTGGGCATAAATGACACTGAGTTGTTCTATGATACTCGGGGATCTCCCGGACTGGAGGGTGTTTGTTGCGTTCGCTGTACCTCCGCGAAACGCCGCCCGAACTCTGGATTCGCCGGCACCAAATACCGCACCGATGACGCGGTTCTCACCCACGACCGCCTGTTCCGACAACCGCTCTGGCGCGTCGAGGCGTGGATTCCTCCTCGCGACCAGTCTGCAATTGGTTTCAAACGCGACTCTTTCTATGATATGCCCATCGCACGTAGCGAGCCAGCAACCTGCTTCGTATGTAGTAGATGTACACCCTCGGCAGATCGGAACACCCCGTGCTGTTTGAAGACCGCTCAGAGTGTGGAAAGAACCGTTCCAAAAACGCTGAGGCAAGCAAGACCGATCATCAATAGGAGCCATCCGACAGAGATATTGAATTCTTCGTGGTCGTCCCGAAGTGACCTGTAGATCGCGCCGGAGACCATTCCACCTCCGCCGACGGTCAAAAGCAGTATAGGGATGCTGTACTCACCAGCAGCGATCGATACTACTGCTGGAACGAACAGACATAGTCCGATGACCGCAATCGCGCTGTTGTACATATACAACCGGTTCATATCGGCCACCACCGCTTTTCACACAAATACCTACGGTGATGGCTGGCACACACAACGCTTCCAGAACGCATAGCAGGTGATACTAAAACCACGGAGTATGTCCGATATCGGCGGTGGGATCTCAGAACAGTATATAAAATCCATTCAGTCAGCTATCGTTTCAATCCCATTTGCAGTCGTGGCGGCACCATTATTGGGAGATGATAGCGCGGCTTGGTATTTTCTTGGCGTTTCCGTTCTCTTCGTCCTGTACTGGTTCTTTTTATTGGTCCGGGTTTGAAACCGATAACACTGCATAAGACTGGCATCATAGACTCTATTGAAATATTCAGTCGCTAATGGTTTTCCGGGTCCGCTGATTATCCGGTTCGAACGTGGCAGTCGTAATATCGGGGCCGGGGGCAGTTTGATTCGGTCAGTACAGGGAACTCACGTATTACCCGGTACACGGGGAAAGGATCGAAGCGGGGTTCGTTAGAGCAAGCCACGGAGCCCAACCATCATTACGATGATCGCCAGCATAAACACAGTCTGGAGCAGGCCCCACTGTTGGGCTTTGCCGAACAAGGCATTGATTCGCTCACCGTCAGGACTGTCTTTGTTGAGTTCAACCGCCATCTTCGTCGTGACGATATGGAGTGGACCGAATCCGACGATCAGCATCAGCACACCGATTCCGAGGGACCCCCATAGCCAAATCGTGGGGTTCGCCCAGTATCCCAATACCGAAGCGAGTCCGATTCCAGAACCGATGACACCGATACTGAGCGGTTCAGCTAAGGTGATCATCTTCGGGACCAGTTGGTGATTAACAGCGCTTGCAGCGTCATCGGGAGCCGCATCAAGAGATGGGCCGAGAACAAACTTAAAAAAGAAATCAAGGCCGAACCAGAATGCTCCGAGCGCCACGTGGGTGTAGAACATCAGTGATGTGATCCCCGATAGATACGCAAGAATCGGGACCCCGATGGTAATGAGAACGGCGGCAATCGTGAATTGCCGATCGGCTAAGTTGACGATAAGCCCGAGTTCTTCTCGGTGTGATGTCGGCGTATTCGTAGTCGCCATAGACCATCCAGTTTGCCCCATCCAGATAATTCCGATGATTAGTTATCATTTCCAGCTGATTCTTCTTTCAAAACAACGTTGTTCGATTCGCACGCAGAGTTTCACGACTGATTCGTTTTTGAACTCGTGAGATAAACACCGTGGCAACTCTTCTATGACACCCTATGAGGCCTCCTCAGTAAACAGTCACAAGCTGAAAATCTACGCGCCTGTGACCACTCAATATTCCCGAGACTCGAACGTCTGATTTGATCAGCAATACACCAGTGATCTCCTGGAAAAACAAATCGGCACAGAACCGGATTACTCACGAGGTCGGACGACAGCAACCATGTGAGATGTATGCTGACTTTCGTGTTCCTTCGCTCGGCCGTAGGCGTCGTGCTTGTGTAATTCCTCCCTGAGGTCACAGTTATCGCATTTCACTTGATACCTCATACGCTAAAATTATCTTGACGATTAATATCTGTGTGGTAAATTACCACACATTACGTACAGACGTGAATGTCCACGGCTAAAATTGCGCGAAAACCCCAGTGAGTATGTATAGCGTCTCTTTGAGCCTTGATCGACTTTTTCACCCTTCTACGTCTATACGAAGACAAGATGACGCAGCAGACACTCTATCCCGTGTCGATAGGCTTACTCGATCTTGGATTCGCCGGACTACTGTTCTTCATCGCTCCAGTGCTGGGCGTATTGATGGGAGCTATCGGCGTCCTGGTCGTGGGGACGTGTCTTGTTCAGCATTTGGGCCTCTCTCATACAGAGTCCACATCAAGGGTAGCAGGTGACGTTTAGACAGGGAATATCCGAAGGGCTGTTCGCTGAATCACGGTGGAATATCCACTGCCAAGGATGGTTCAGTACAGGGAACTCACGTCTCGATCAGTACAAGCAGTACGCTCATCGCGCTACACAAGCCAATTATAAATTGATGGACAACACAGTATCAGATATGGCTGACTCCGATAACCTGTCCGAAGCAGAAATTCGCCATACTGTGAGAGAGGAGGTGTCAAAAGCTGGATGGTCAGTTATCTCAACTGTCTTTTGGACGATACTGGCAGCGTTCGCGGTTCTCGTGGGGCTCCAAGCAATTCAAATAGCACTCTACGCAAGCGGCCTGGGGGCTTTAGCCTATGCTGCGGTCGGTATACTCATCACGGGTGCAAGCGTCTATCTCCTTTACTTGCTTCATTGGGACTAAAATGTATAACAAGAGACACGCAGCCGAACAGTGTATATCTTAACTAGCAGCCCTCGTCTGAGTTGTGTCCAGAACTGTCTGGTCAGTGGAGAGAACCCACTAATCGCCCGGTACTAAGCAATCACAGACCAAATCCCAGCCATAACTGCGATTAGAGTCAGCATTACCGTAGACCACACTATTCGGCCGTCAGGAATTGAATCAGACGAATCGGATGAGAGAACGGCTTCATATACTGCACTGAATACCATCCCAGTTCCGCCAATTGACAGGAGTATTGGAACGAGGGACACTTCCCCGGAAATTACACTGTTCAGACCTCTGAATCCGAGAATACCACCGCAAACAGTCATTGAGCCGTGATAGAGGAGGGCTTTGCTCATACTTACAGACTGATCAGACCAGTACAAATATGTTTTCTCCCTCACAGTCGGTATTCAATCCGCACGCCTACTCTCACAACTGATTCGGCTGTGAAATCGTGAAAGAAACACTGTAACAACTTTTTTATGATAGCTTTTTGGGCATTATCTCGTCACGCTCGTCGGAAATGGGAGAATACGTCTGTAACAGCGAGACAGGGGTAGACCCCTCTATGCTTCGCAGTTGTACGCCAGTTCATCCAAATTAGATGTACTGTATAGACACTCTGTACTCCGCACGGTCTCCGAAAACGTTCAGCAACTGAGGACCTGTCTCCGACACGCCGACAACCTGTTTGCTTGGAGTATCTTTTTTCAGTTATAACGAGTAGGGGGAAATGTGCGATCGACGACCCGAGAGGACGGAGCAGAAACCACAGAGCGACGGACGGTCGTTGAGCAGGTCCTGTATGGGGAAGCGGACCCGCGACTTCGGGCAACTTGGCGGGTTCTATCCTCATTGGCGGTGTTCGTCGGACTCGTTGTACTCGGGGAGACGATTCTCAGTGCCACCGAAGTTCCACCTGTCATTACAGAGCTAAAACTCCCATATCTCGCCGCAGTTGCTGGTGCCGTCGTGGTGGCAGTCAGACTGGGTGATCGGTCCGCGTCGGGCGTTGGGGTCGGTGTCAACGTCGCCTGGTTGCGTGACCTCGCTGCCGGCGTTGGAATGGGAGTGATATTCCAGTGTGCTGTCACTGTGATCTGGGCCGGAACGGGCGGGCTCACAGTCACGGACACGACGGTCAGAGGCGTTTCGACGGGACCTTCGTCACTCGCTCTCGTCGCTAGCGTAAGCCTGTTCGGGGTATTGGTTACTGCAGTATGGGAGGAGTTCGTTTTCCGGAGCTTACTGATCCGAAATGCCGCAGAGGGACTTGCTGCACGGAGCGTCTCACCGACAGGCGCATTGGGGGGTGCAATTGTACTAAGTGCGCTCGCATTCGGACTTCCTCACGCGTTCGGTGTCGCAGCCGAGTACACGAATCCGGCGTTTGGCGCACTACAGGCAGTTATCTCCGTGTCGTACTTTGTGGCAGCATATGCGGCTACGGGAAGCCTTGCGCTCCCGATCGGGATCCACTTCGCGTCGAACGCTTGGGTTATACTGGTCGTCGGAAGGGTTAGCAGTCCGTACCCGAAGCTCTTCGCGGTCGAGCGAACGGTAGCCGGGACTATCGATACACTATTGATTTTGCTTCCAGGGGTTCTCCTCATTGTACTTGTGCTGTGGTACGCACATCTCACCGGACGCACGGGGCTGTCGGTCAACGGCACCTACCGGCGCATCGTCGAGAGTTCTTGACCGCTCTCGGACGTTCATACTGCACGCAAGTCGGGTCTCGTCTATGGCTTGCACCCCTGAATCGAGTCTCCTGCGCCGAACTACTGACAGAGTCTTCCTTCATCTGTCGGAAGTGCATCCAGCGAGACGTGCGACCCACCACCCGTTGGACTCAATAACCGGCATCGTCCCTCTGTATCGATCACTCCGTGATCAATGGAAATCAGTTAGATAGCGGAGGTTCTGCTGTATACAGGGCGCGTATGCTGTACTCTATCGATGAGAAGGCGCCCATCGAACAGCTAGGGAATCAAGTGACGTTGGCTGGCACAACTGTATATCAAACTGACCTAGAGAACACTACTCGGTCAGTATCTCAACGGCATACTTCGAGTGCCAACGGTACCGTCGCCCGCCCCAAACAAATGTGTCCCGGGTGAAAGCATACAGCCCCAGAGGGACAGCGGCTACAAGTGCTGGCACCGTCAGCAGTAGTGACCCCCGTCGAACCCCGAAGCTAGCGCTACCACCGGCTATCAGCAGTGTTAGTCCCACCGCCAGGGGTGGGAAGAGAACACAGCCGATGAGAACCGCAACCAACACACCAAAGGAGAGTTTCGCCGCTACTGGATCATACGTTGCGAAAATCTTATTAAACCGGATGTGTCGTTCGAGTGTTTGCCGAAGACTTCCCCCCATCGGGATCCTCCGTACGCGCCGAACTGCAGTCACATCGGTGTGGTCGCCGAGGAGACCATCGTCGCTGACCGTCTGACGGAGTTTCGAGAGGAATCGTGCCTCGTCAATATCACCTCGATCAAATATGACAGCTCCACCCCAGGCGTGGTCACCTATGTATGTTCCGAGCGTGCCACCAAGAAAATAAATCGGCTCTAATAGGACTGCAAGCGGATCTTGACCGATGAATACCGGTAGCTCCGTTGTCGGGCCGTGTTCGGCGTAATCCTCGCGGAGGTGGTCAAGCCAGTCCGGAGGGTGATGAAAGTCATCGTCGGTCCAGACAAGCCGGTCGTGGCTGGCGGCCTCTATCCCAGCAGCGATAGCATTTGCTTTCCCAGAACACCCGACAGGGTCGCCGGCAGCAATCAACTGGACGTTCTCCGGGAGCGAGTTTCGGCCTGCAACCGGGTCGTCCTCGCTGTCGTGGATGATGAGGAGTTCGTCTTCGGGCCCCAACTGTGCGGCGACCTCATCGCAGGCGTCAGTCCAGGATACTGTCGGGAGGAGTACGCTTGTCGGTGAGCGTGTCTGTCTGTTCGACATCCGTACTCGAAATGTGAGAGCGGATATGGATGGTAGTTTCTTATGACTTCTCTGACTGAAGCCAGACAGAAAGCACAGAACGGCACAACCTATATTGGCGAAACAACAGATGGATCACTCAAATTGTCCGACGTGCGTGATCCCGAAGCGCTCGCAGATTTGCTCGGAGATGAGTGTGCACGCACGATTCTCGTCGAGGCGAAGAAGGAGCCTCGCTCGGCGGCAGAGCTCAGCAATCGCGCCGGGGTTTCGGAACCGACGGTCTACCGGCGACTCGAATGACTCCGCGAGTACGACCTGGTCACTGAGGACATCCAGCCAGTCACCGACGGGAAGAACTACAAGCTCTACCGGACGGAACTCGACGGCATCGAACTCGATCTCAGCGAGGACGGCTTCGAGATTACGGTCTCACGTCGGGGACGGATGGCCGACCGCTTCACACAGTTCGTAGAGGGAACCTGATATGCTCGATGTAACACTCCAGTCGGTCGATCTCGACACGCTCCGAACCGTTCGTCAGCTCAGCGAGGTCATTATTATCCTCTTCGGGCTGGCGATCAGTTATATCGCCTACACGGCATACCGACAGAATCAGAGCCGTCCAATGCTGTACATCGCGGTCGGATTCGTTCTGGTGCTGTTCGTACCGGGCGCTGTAGCGGTTGTCCTGTTTCTGTTGCTGGACGTGCCCGGCCCCATCGTCAACGGTGTCAACCAGTTCTTCGAACTCGCTGGTCTGGGACTGATTCTCTACGGCTTGTGGACCCCGCGGCGAGACTGATCCCACCCGTCGAACCTCGAACGCGACGCGGTTCGGTCGCTCCGTCAGTCAGACGGTTCGGTCGCACGTCGGCCGTTTGAGGCGTTACCGGGCGCGGGTCCGTCGGCCGACCGTGTTGCTGTCCAGCGCGGCCGGACGGCTTCCCTGTGTGAGAGTGTTTCGGGACCGTAGCGGATGACGAACAGGATAGCGAGGATCCCGAATACACCGACCAGAATCGCAGCGTAGGGGACCGGCACCGCTGCCGCCCCGCCGACGGCCCGTCCGGGGACGTTCACCGCGGCGTTAATCGTTCCGTGAAGCAGCACGGCACCGAGAACACTCCCGTCGGACGCGTTGTAGTACCACGTGAGAATGACCGCGAAACTGACCACGCTGACGGCGTATAGAAGCGGTGAGAGCTGGTACACGCCGTAGACAAACATCGGGACGTGCCAGAGTGCCCAGACGCCACCGACGAGAACACTCGCGGTGAGCGCACTGAACCGCCGCTGGAGGTGTGGGAGCGCGAACCCCCGCCACCCGAACTCCTCGTTCCCGCCGGTAAACAGCGTCGCCAGCACTAGATTAAATAGCAACCACGGGGCAAGCTGCCCGAGGGAACCGCTGTCGGGAAGCCCCACGAGTGAGAACACGACGACAGCGACTCCGAGGGCACCGACCACCGGGACCGCGATTGCGACTCCGTACCAGCGGAGTGGTCGTCGCCACTCGAAAGTCGTCACGAGCCAAGCCCGGACTGATTCACCACGGAGGCGCGTCACGACCGCTCCCGCGGCGCCGGGGCCGAAGGCTCCGAGTGCTATCCCGAGGATCCCCAGCCCCGACCGCGGGGTAGTTATCGAAAACGTGCTCATCCACACCGTCCAGGAGAGTCCGATCGCTAGTGCGGAGAACATCACGACCGGATGTTCGTTGCTGAGTCGTGCGAGCAGCGAGCGGTTCGATTGCATCACACCCGGGTAAACGGGTGGGATCCCCATCAGGGTCGTCGCCCAGCTTCATTCGCTGAAGTCACCGTCCCTTCTTATGATGCCTATCCATTGAACGTTGCCGAATCGAGACATCTGCTCACAGGAACGATTTGACAGTACAGAACCTCAACGAACGTACCAGCCAAATGCCGAGACTACGACGAACGGGATGGTGGGCCTCGTGTCTGCGGAAACCATTATTCGTGAATCCCCTGAAATGAGTATGGTTGTTGCTAGCCCGGGTCGTTGTACTCGGCGCCCCCGGGCAAGAAGGCCTCACCGCGTCCGTCGTGCTCTCCCCGAAGATGCCTTCCGCCGCCTCCGACTCGCTGGCATCCGTCGACGGCGTCGCATTCGGGTGCGTTTACAACCGTCCAGTGTGAAACCGCGGTATGGTCCCCGGGCTGGTCGGCGAATCTCCGGAGTGGTTACCCCGTTTTGAGGTGTTCGGTGTCCTCGCGGCGAACGCGGTTCCTCTTGTCGGCGTGGGTGCATTAGGCTGGCAGCCCACGACCCTGATTCTCCTGTACTGGGTGGAGTTTTCGGTGGTGTTGCTAGCAGCAGTGGCTCGAGCCACGTTCGCCGGACGACCGTCCGAACTCGACGACGATCCGCTGGTTCTCGGTGCGTTGGCCCGCCGGTCGCTACACGTGACCGTGCCCCGAACCGATATCGGGATTCGGATTTCCAGCGTCCCCGTACTCCTGATCGCCACCCCACTTCTGGCGCTCCTGTGGTTCGCGGTCAGCGGAGTGACCGTCGGCGTGGTCGGTGTCGCCGAGCCCGAACAGCCGGAGTGGCTCCTCGGATTAGCTGTCCTCACGATCGTCGTCGCTGAGGCGGGGCGGACCGGGTTCGAGTATTTTTATCAACGGGCATACCGCGAGCACAGCGCCCAGACCGCACTTCAGGGCGTTCTGTTCCGTGGTGGGGCACTATTCCTCGTCGGGATCTGTGTGGTTGTCGTCGCCGCCCCCGCTGACGCAAGCGCGTCAAGTACGATTCGCAATCCCGGCACGGTCGGGGTTCCGCTGCTCCTCGGGATCGTCGGACTGAAGACCGCGCTCGATCTCGTAGATCAGTACGCCGACCGGCTCGAAGCGTACGACGAGGCGACCAACGTCTCGCTCGGCGTCGCGTACGACCCCCCGACCGATCGAGAGGTGGACGACAACGTCTCGGAGGACGCAGCGTGCGTCCGTCCGACGTTGCTCGGGCGGCTGTTCGGCGGGATCACCGGCCTCGTTCGGCACCCGAATGCGGCGGTCGTGGGCGTGTTCATCGGGCTGATCGCACTGCTGTTTGCCACCGGCCGGGTGTGGTCCGTCGCTGTCCCACTCGCCGCCGCTGCCGTGATGGTTCCCTTCGGGTTGAGTTCCGCCGATCACTGGCTCCGGTACGCCGGCGTCGAGTACCGCGTCGACGGCGACGCGATCGTCGCATACGACCGCCTGTTCCGACAACCGCTCTGGCGCGTCGAGCCGTGGGACGAACGGAGCCTGCGCGTCGAGCACGACTGGCTCGACGGCCGACTCGGGACCGAAACCGTCGTCGTGGAGCTGGACGACGACACCCTCCGACTCCCGCATTTGGAGGATCCCGAGACCGTGCTTGCGATGTTCGATCGTCGGCCCGACCGGCCGGCGGGGTGAACGCTTAGCATCGTCGCCGAACGCCCCTACAGCCAGCGGGCCGTGTTCGTATCCTCATTCGGTTCGGGGAGTGAAACGCGCCGTCAGAGGTTCTACTGTGGTGGATATCCCTCGGTGTCAGGAGGTTGGGCTACGCCGCGCGTTTCAGTATCTGTGGGACTACAACGACCTCAATAGCGGCGAGAGCGAGTGCGAACAGACGCGCTACCCCAGTAAATACGGTAAACCCGACCACCGCGACGATCACAGCGTTGATGAGCGGGATTCCGTAGTGAAACACGGGTCGTTCGAGTATGGAGGGCATCGTACTATGCTACGATCTACCGGATATAACGGTTTATATCGAGTCTGACGGGGCGTTTGATTCTGAAGACGGCCTCATCAGGTCTCCGTGACGACGGTTCGACCGCTATACCGTCGTTTGGCCTCCTTACAAAACCGTAGCGACTCCGAATAGCCAAGACAACAACTTTTATTGGACGAAATGGGTGATTAACATATCGATATCGGTATGATCGATGATATTTTTGCGTTTGTTTTTGACATCGTGCTCGAGTTTGTCCCCACGGTCGTCTGGAAACTTCTGTTGTTTGTGATCGGGATCGTGATGACGGCGGTCGGTGTGACTCTGCTTGATAACTCACCACAGACAGGGAGCGCACTGATTGTCGTCGGGGTGGTCTTGCTGGTCGGTTTACTCGTTTCGTTGGTGCGGTAGTGGCTCAGCACCGGGACAGATAGCAGGCGTTTCCATCGACTGATTCGGAATATTCGTAGCTGAACCGCACTCACTCGGGGTGGGAGGGAACGGTTCGCCCCTATACTGACGACGCCCTCCAGATCCCGCACAGCAGTTGTCACAGATTCCGGTCAACTCAACCAGTAACGTGCCATCCCAGCGAGGCGAGACCACACACTGGACCACAGTGAGACCAACGCCGGGGCGCCGGGGAGGTTGTCGTCGCGGACAGTCAGATACCGGATCGTAACGACTCCAGTACATAGGAGTGCCGCGAACTCAACCGACCCGAACACTAGTTCCTCGAACGTCTCACCCCCGTACGCCTGTATGATCGGGACGACGAAGTATACGATCTGGGCACCACCAGCTAACAGCACCAATCTTGACGGCCTCCAAGCCGCGTCGCTCGCTCGCACGCATCGTCGGTCCAGCGCTAGTCCCGCAACGTAAATCGGTGTATAGAGATGGGCCATCCCGAGGAAAACGAGAGTCAGCCCTCCGGGAACCAACGGAATGAATTTCGGGAGGCCGAACGCTGTCGTTGCGGTGCCGGCGAGGCCAAACAGGAGCGCGCCGGCCAGTACTCCGACTGTTATGACGGGGTGGACGGCAAGCACGGTGGCCCACCGCCACGATGCGTTCACCCCGTCGTTGGTCGATATGTGTGGTCCCTCAGCTCCCGGCATAATTCATCCGACGCACAAGTCTATTGCTTTGACCGATTTTTATATAAACACCATAGTAAAAATATCGGAAGGCACAATCCGGATTTCATCAGTGCAGAATGAACTCAATCGGGCACAATCAGGTCTCGAAGCGGTTTATCGGCTGTCAAGGCGAATACCCCGGGGCTTGACCCCGGGGATGAAGTCGACAACCCGTAACACAAACGATTAAATGAACACATTGTTAATCAACAGACTGCGATGGAATACAGTCACCGCTACCACGCCTACCCGACACAAGAGGTAGCGGAGCGACTGGAACACCATCTGAATGTTCATCGCCAACTCTACAACCACGTCCGCTGGGAGTACGAGAACAGCTCAGAGGACGACAAACCATCCGAGTACGACCAGAACAACAAACTCCCCGAGTGGAAGCGCAAATGGCCGGTGTTCGGTGAACTACACTCAAAAGCCGCACAAGCCACCGTCGCACGCTTCTACCGCAACCTCTCTAACCTTCGCAAAAAGAAAGAGAAAGGATACAACGTTGGTCGGCTCAAGCGACAATCACCTCCCGAGTATCGGAGCGTGACGTACAACCAGTCTGGTTTCGACCTCGATGAAAAGAGGGATCGCGACAGGTTTGCATACGTCCGCTTCAGCAAGATTGGGTTGGTGAAAATCCGTTATCACCGCCAGATTCCCGACCACGCCACAATCAAAGAAGTCACGTTCAAGAAAGAGACAACAGGCGAGTGGTTCGTCTCCTTCGGCCTCGAAACGGACGACGCCACCCTCCCCGAGAAGTCCGACGTAGACTCGCTTGACGCGAGCAACAGCGTCGGGATCGACCTCGGCATCCAGAACTACATCCACACGTCTGACGGGAAGACTGTGGACTGGCTCGACCTCGAAGACGAATACGAGCGTCTCCGCCGCGAGCAACGGAAGTTGTCGCGGAAAGAGAAGGGGTCAAACAACTACGAGAAGCAACGCCGGGAAGTGGCGAAGGTAAAGCGTCACATTCGGCGGAAGGTGCTGGACTACCAGCACAAGATCACGACGTGGCTTGTCCGCGAGTACGACGCCGTGTTCGTTGAGGACTTGAACGTGAAGGGAATGCTCGAACAATCGCACAACGCTCGGAACAAGCAGGATGCGGCATGGCGACAGTTCATCACGCTGCTCGAATACAAAGCCGACCTGTATGGCTGTCACGTTGTGCAGGTCGAAGCGGCAGGAACGACGAAAGAGTGCGCTCGGTGTGGCGTGGAGACAGCGAAACCCATCTGGGTCAGAGAACACTCTTGCCCGGCGTGCGGATTTGAGACGGACAGAGATGCGAACGCAGCGATGAACGTGTTGCAGAGAGGCTTTGCTGAGTTAGGGCTGGGATGGCCCGAATCTACGCCTGTGGAGACTGCGCTCCCTACGGATACCGATGATTTTCGAGAGGTGTCTGCAAAGCGCGTCATCGAAGCAGGAAGCCTCGGGGCTTGACCCCGAGGCAATTCACCGCAACTCCTTGATCGGTCAGTTTCTCGCAAAAGCTGCTGTTCCGCACCGGGACTTTACAGTAGATACCATTTCGAGAGTCGCTCAAAATGACCGTCTCTGGATCGAAACCAGCAGCTTCGAACGCCTCGGGGGTCACGTTTTCACCGGTCACTCGCGCGAACAGGAGGTGATCTGGACTCTCAGTCACTACATTCAACACTTCGAGATCCGTCTCCATATCCGAAACAAGAGTTGCAAGGCCAGTATCGTCCTCGAACTGAATTTCGAGAATTGTGCCCCCACCAGATAGAAGCGCCGCCTTTTGCCGGAGTGCTGATATCCCGTGACCTATTATTTGACCGAGCTCTGTGAGGGCTGTCACCTCTTCTTCAGCGAAGGCGTTTGGTAGTTTGGAGTGGACTTCTAATACGCCAAGGATCGAAGCCTCGCTCTGTAGTGGTACAGCCACAATCGAGTTGGTGCCATTTTTCAGTGCGTCTTGTTCCCACTCCGTTTCGGAGCGAGCGGTCATTAAGTCGCTCTCCACGACCGAACGTTCAATCCTGTATGCCCGTTCAGTAGGTGGCAATGTAGAGTTACTCCGCTGGGTATTGTCATCTGCTGGAGTGTCGTTCGCCCCCACTTTTTGATATTGGAGCGAATCCGTTTTGGCTCTGACCTCGATCGTATTCGTATTAATATCTTTTTTACCGATCCACGCCCCGCTAATCAGATCCAGATGAGCTAAAGCATTACAGACCTCTTGCTCCAGTTCTTCTCGTGTATTTGCACTGATAACCGTGGCACTTATCGACCGTATCAGTGTATTGATTCGATCCAGTCGTGTCAGCCGTTCGTTTTGCTCGTTTAACCGCTGGTCGCGTTGCCGAAGGGCCGCCTCTTGTGCTGTTCGTTCGAATGCGCTTGCTGCGTTCGCTGCTAACGTCTTTGCCAATTTGTTCTTTCTTGAGGAGATCTCTGGCGTCGTGGTCATCCCCACCAACAGAACCCCCTCTGATTCTAGTGAGTAGAGTCGCCACGACGAGAACTCCTCTGCCAACCACTGGCTCGACCGAGTATCTACTACGTCTTCGTCGTCAGGAGCCAACTGTTCCGTTCGAGTCACATAGGTCGTCCAGACTGGTGTGTCTCCTTCAGAGATAGTGGGAAGGTCAATTTCAGTAACATCTTCCGTGGATGCGTGTGCTAGTGGGACCAAGCGTCCCGTGTTCTCTTCTCGTGTATATATCGCGGCAAACTCGAATCCGAGTTCCCCGACTGCGGCAGTTGTCACGGTCTCGCCGATGCTACGTTCCGAGTCCGCTGTCATTAGATCGCGGGAAACCGCATGCAGATCCTCAAGCTGTTGTTCATACGCGTACCTCTCTGTAATATTGTGGTAGTGTTCAATCCGCCCGCCTGCATAAAGACCAGTTTGAATCGGTCCGCTCCAGTACTCCAACCACTGCTGCTCTTTCGAAGCCGTCTCAGGGATACGGACGATGGCTTCGACTTCGGAATTCATGTTCTCTAGAGAATGAGTTACGAGGTCAGACAGTGTTTGCTCACCTGAGGGATATTCCTGGTACGATTCAGAAGCAATTCGACTGTAGTCAGACCCTTGGATATCGTCTCTATCAACTCCAAGTAATTCTTCGGTAGTTTCGTTTGCCCACACCACTTGTCCATCACGGTCAATTACAACGATCCCTTCCTCTGATGTGTCCAGGACGTCTTCAGTGAGGGACTGGTACTGCTGTTGTTCCCTGCGCTCTGCTGCTGTTCGTTGCAGGCGCTCAATAGCCACTCGAAAATCCCTGTCTGGCAGGTTCTGGAGGTACCGTTCGACTTTATCCTCGAGGTCTGTGATTTGGTCCGTGAGTGCCTGGTATTTCGGGCTCGTTTCGAGGGTATCTGCGTCCATGACGGCTTCCAAGGTCGATTGGCGTTCTATCAGCGAGAACAGCTCTTGCAGATCCTCGTTGTACTCGGCACGAGTGAGCATCTGGGAGATAACGTCTTCGAGGTCGTCAGCTTCAACGGGCTTTTCGAGATACGCATCGAATCCCATTTTGACGATATCGAAGTCCGGTGTCACCGCAGAGACGATAACCACCTGGCAGTTCGACTCATATTGTCTGAGTCGCGTAAGAACCTCTCCGCCGGATAACCCAGGCATCATCCGATCCAGAAGGACGATATCGACAGTCGCATCAAACGCTTCTAAGGCTTCTTCGCCAGAGTACGCGGTTTCGACAACATAGCGGTCTGCGAGCCACTCTGCATACAGCTCAGCCAAACTCTGGTCATCCTCGACGACCAGGATTTTTGTGTTTCCGTTTTGGGTCATAGTTTACGACACGATGCCCGGTTTTTCTGAGTCCTCTCGAGCCGGTTGGGTGGGGACTTCCAGTCTGATCTCACTCCCATCGCCCGAGGTGTCGACTGAAATCGATCCCCCAGCACGAGTCACCAGTGCCCGCACCATCCACAATCCGAGCCCCTGCCCGTGACTTAGCGGTGTTTCTTCGCCAGTTTCGAGGAGATTTTTCTCCATGTCTGGGAGTCCAGGCCCAGTATCGGAGACACAAATCTCTACCCACCGTTCATCGGCTTGCGAGACACTGATCTGTACGGATGGATGCTCAGTATCGTTCGCTGTGATGGCGTTCTCAACGAGCTCAGAAATCGCCTTCTCAAGGTCACTCGGTATTTGTGATTCTATATCGTGGTCGGCTGTGATAGTGATATTCGCATTAGCATGCTCGTCTTCTTTTTTGGCTTGAATATCCTGAGCTATTTGCTGAGCACTCTGGTAGGAAGCGAGAGCGCTCTCGCTCGTGAGTATATTCTGGAGCTCTTGGGTCTTGTTTGCCATTCCTTCCCACTTGTCGAGAATGTCTCGGATCGTCGCAGCGCGCTGTTCACGAGTGTCTGTCTCTGTGTCCGACGCAAGCAGATCGACATACCCTCTCACTTTCGTCAGATCATTTCGGATATTGTGCCGCATAATCCGGTGTAAGACCTGGACGTGTTGCCGACGCTGCTCCTGAGCTGTAATATCTCGTGCCTCGAATACCAGGAAGCTAAGCTCCCCGTGCTGGCTTGAGATCGGCTTGATCGAGAAGTCGAAGCTGGCGAGTCCATCAACGCCTTCTGCTTCCACGTCGAACCGAACGAATGAACCCGAAGATGCTTGAGTAACTGCCTGTCTAATTTGAGTTTGCACTTCAGACGAATGCGCGAACAGAGGGCATTCCCAGAGCGGTGTGCCTCTGCTCTCCTCCACACGTATGCCGCCGAACTCCATGAAGGGGTCGTTTAGCTCAAGGATTTCACCACTCTGGGTCATCAGACCCGTCAATTGGAACGTTTGATTGAATACGGATTCGAATTTTTTCGTTTGTTCTCTTATATTACTGATGTCACGTATATATAACAGAAACCCACCAATTGCTTCATCGTCAAAGAGATTCCGTCCACGTGCCTCTACGGTAATCCACTCGTCATCCGCATCCATTGCTTGGAACTCTAGCTGAACGCTTGAATCGGAATCCTCCACGGCGGCGAAAAACGCTTCCATTACACGTTCCCGATCCTCTGGATGGATATAATCAAAGACACTCTCTTGATTTAGCTGAGTTGGATCATATCCAAGAACCTGTTCAGCAGAGCCACTAAGATAGGTGAAACACCCGTCGCGATCTAAGATAGACACGACGTCGACTGATTCCTCAACGAACCGCTCTGTTCTACGCCGCTGTTGACGCTGGTTAGTAAGATCTCTGATGACCATCCCGTATCCCAGGAACACTCCATCTTCAGTTTGAAGGGGAACGTATGAGACTTCTGCAGGGAACGACGATCCATCCTGACGGACTCGCTGTCCTTCGTGAGTACTTTCTCCTGCGAGTGATGCCTGTTTTAATAACCGATCAGCAATCCCACGTTTTTGATCCTGTTCAGGGTGTAACTCTGCTGCTGGCATACCAATTGCAGTTTCTTCGTCATATCCAAAGATGTCGGCTGCTCCATCGTTCCAGCTGTCGATCTGTCCATCGTCATCGAGAAGTACAAAGGCGTATTCTTCGAGACTTTCCGAGAGGATCTCGAATCGCTTCCGCTCCTGTTGAATCTGCCGAATCCGTCGTTTTTGATCCGTTATGTCCGTGGCAATCGCGACAAGTCTCTCTCCAGTTTCGTCATCGGGTATCAGAACAGCATCTGTGTGTATCCATCGCGTTTGTTCGTTGGCATCAATAACTCTGAAATCCGCAGACAAGTCGTTGATATCGCCGACTCGTTCTAGTGAATCACGAACACGGTCCCGATCTTCCGGCGCGACGATCTGTACGAACTCTTCATAGT
Source organism: Halobellus clavatus (assembly GCF_900107195.1). Taxonomy (GTDB): domain Archaea; phylum Halobacteriota; class Halobacteria; order Halobacteriales; family Haloferacaceae; genus Haloquadratum; species Haloquadratum clavatum. The sequence continues at coordinate 61,828 of NZ_FNPB01000007.1, read as the reverse complement.
TGTCCGGATCATGGCCAAGTAAATCGACAAGCGTGTCGTCGAATGATATCTGATCCGTCTCAAGACTCCACTCTGCAATACCAGTGTCCGTTCCAGAAAGAACCAATTCGAGTTTCCGGTTTTGTTCTGCCAGGCTCCGAGTCCGTTGCCTCCGACCTGTTACGTCCTGCTGTATGCCAATAAACTTCGAAAGCGTCCCATCTGCATCAGTGACTGGCGTGACAGACAATCGATTCCAGTATTCACTCCCGTCTTTTCGGTAGTTTTTCAATTCTACCGTTACCGGTTCACCGGCCGCAATCGCCTCTCGAAGCTTCGATATTTCGTCTGGGTCTGTCTCGGGTCCCTGGAGGAAACGTGGATTACGACCTAAGGCGTCGTCCTCCTGGTAGCCAGTAATGTCGGTGAATCCTTTATTTACGTACTCGATCGGGTTGTCTTCTCGCTGTGGGTCGGTGATCATGACCCCAACATTCGAGGAGTCAATCGCTTGCTCCTTGAGTTCGAGTTCGCGCTTCCGTTCTCGTTGTGCAGTCTGATCGCGCACAGTACAAACGAGGGGGCCCTCATCGATGATGGTCAGAGAGAGATCAGCCGGGAATGTGGTCCCGTCCGGTCGGGATCCGGTTACCTTACCCCGCCAGTGGCCCTCCGACTCAAGAACAGGGAAGGCTTCCGACTCAAGACGCTCTACCTCATCTTCGTCATAGAGCATCCGCCAAGAGTCCCCGAGGAGTTGGTCAGTACCATCGAATCCATACATATCCACGTGTGTGTCGTCGATGTAGGTGTATTCTCCATCCTCAAGAATAGCGAAGCCGTCTTTCGCATCCTCGACAGCCTGCTGGAACGTCTCTAACTCGCGACGTCGTCGCTCACGGGGAGTAATATCACGGCTAGAAATGACGAGCGATTCGACTCCAGATTCCCCTGTAACCGGACGGATTGTGCCCGTCATGAACCGACTGTCACCGTCCTGATCCGGATGTTCAGCCTGGAAACTAACATACTCGCCAGCAGCCGCTCGTTCGATCCAGTTTTTTAGATCTTCTTGTAGGTCCGAGGAATGCGACCACCAGTCTCCTTCCCAGAACGGTTCCCCCAAGATATCGGATTTGTCGTTCGAAACGTAGTTTAGCGCTGTTTCATTGACCTCAATCGTCTCACCATCAGTTTCTAATAACGCCACCAGCATTTCGGGGTCTTCGAACACCGACTCGAAACGCCGCTCATTCTCCCGAAGTTCCGCTTGACGCCGATATTTTTCAGACACGTCACGGACAACACAGACGATTCGATCGTCTTCCAAGCGTGTCAGCGATAGTTCGGTCGGGAATTCTCTCTTGCCTTCTGGAGATGCAGTTACAGTGCCTCTCCACTCTCCATCAGATCGGAGCGCTGAAAGCGCCTCATCCTCTATGCGCTCGATTTCAACGGCATCAGTATACAAATCACGCCAAGTCTGCCCCAGTAACTCATCTTGGTCCTCGAACCCGTACATTTCGGCATGCGTTTGATCAACGTACGTGTACTCCTCGTTCTCCAAAATAGCAATCCCATCACTCGCGTTCTCGATGGCCGACTTAAACGACTCTAGGCGACGCTGGCGTTCCCGCTGTTCCGTCACATCTCTCGCCACGGTATGCATATAGGCCGCCCCATCGCGCTTGATCCGACGGTTCGAGAACTCGACATCGATTTTACTGTCGTCGCTCCGAAGCAGTTTTGCGTCAGTGGTTGCTGGTTCGCCGGCTAAAATTTGGTCGTGGTAATCCTGATAGGCATGTAAGTCGACCTCTTCGTGAAGATCGGGAATACGCATCGAGAGGAGTTCCTCTCGCTCATAGCCAGTTAACTGGCAAGCAGCCTGATTCACTTGGACGAAATTCGCATCTGAATCACTAATGAAAATGGCATCGTTGGAGCCTTCAAACAACGTGTGTGTCCAATCACGCTCAGCCTGTAACTCCTCGAGGTGTCGGATTTGTGAAATTGCAGGTTCGAGATTCGAGGCGACGATTTTCGCCAGTTCTGCGTCTTTCTGAGTAAAGGCATTGAGTTCAGTAGCTCCGACACTCAAGACGCCGAAATCTGAAATTGGCACAATAATTTCGCTCCGAATCGGGGTGTCTGAATTATACGTGCCATCGGCCTCGTGGACATCGTCGAACACTTCCGGACGGTTCTGTCTGTACACACGTCCGGCGAGAGAGTCAGGTGGAAGGATAGGTGCATCGCCGATCACCTCTTGTGCCTCAGTTGATTCGGCGATTGGGCAGAGTTCGTTTTCCTGCTCATCGTACTCCCAGATCGCCGAAAGAGGCGCATCAAAATTGAGATCCAACATTCGGACAGCAACGACAGAGATGTCCTCGATAGAACCAGCTTGATTCAGTTCCGAAGACAATTCGAGAAGTCCCGCGGGGGTATGTTCCGTGTACGCGTCTCCATCGCTCATACATCCGATGTTGTTGTTCCGCTCTATTATGTTTTCGCTTAGAGAACCATTTCATATCGGCCCTAATAGAATTAGATCGATAAATATAGGGTACAGCTATTCAGCCTTGAGAATCAATCGTGGTAACAAGATGTCGACGGAAGCAGTTGAGGTACTCGGGCGGAAATACAGCGTAGATATACTGCGGGCGGCAAGGGAGCCGCGATCAGTTAGCTGGCTGAGTCAAGAGCTAGATATCCCGATTGCCACCTGTTATAGACGTGTGAAGGAACTCTCTGAGAATATGTATTTAGAAGAGGTCACTGCGGACGAGAGCAGGGACAGAACACAGTACTGTCGAACGGCGGATAGTATTGAACTCAACCTTGCATCTGACGTATTACTTAGCGGCTCTCGATCTCGGGAAACTCAAGAAGTACCAAGAGATACAATACCGTTAGATTCCGTTACGCTTGATGAGTTCTCCCAAACGATTGATGCTGTCGAAGACTACTTCGGGAGTTTGATCGACGATGTTGCTGTTCATGCATCCATTTCACGCCGGCAGCTTGTGGCGGTGCTGGCACGCGCCCAGCTCTCGGGTGGTCAACTCGACACCGAGGGACTGAGCGATAACGGCGACATCGTCCACCAGTCGAACGATGAGACACTGTTTTGGCTTGACGGTGATTTCTGGACGGAGCTGGGCGGGCTCCACTACTTGAGCCCAGACGAGGGACGAGCAGCCAGAGAAGTTCATCGCCGACTCATCGAAGCGGTCGCCGGAGATGTCGCCGACTACAATCGCGAGCGCGATCCGTTTATTCTCATCACGGAAACTCCTGGGTGTTGATATCGTTTTATTTGCTCCGTTCAATATTCAGTGTATATTGTAAGCTTCGGCCGCTACCGACCGTAGTATGTCGGACAGAACAAGTCCTCGGTTAGGTATCATCGTTCTCACTTCTTGACGGGTTGATTGGCGTTACTTGTGGAAGCGTCGGACTCACTGGTTGAGAAAGATCACTTCGTGCGGCTTGACCAAATTCGAGTCGTGTCTGTCGAGAACCGAATCCATTCGGTGGCTGGCAGTCTCGACGACTCGACAATGGGTGAGATCGACGACGCGCTCAAGTTAAGCCACGGGATCGACTGATCGAGAGGTCCTGTGCAAAGAAATCAGTGTCAGACCCGTATGCATTGAGACGATCAGTCTCATCTTCTCTCGGTCACCGGAAGTTCACAGTTTCGGAGGATGGGCCAGTTTCAGGTCGAATTAGCATCAATTCGTTGGTTCTTCTCGCCGACCAGTCCTGATTTGGATCACTACCGTTCGCATCTACCGGACGAACGTGCGAAATTACGCAGATTCTGCCGCTCCTGGTTAGGGTTGTCACTCCCAAAAGGCGGACTCAGTGGGGTATCAGCCGGTTAGTCGTGTGGAATCAACGACGAGGCAACGAGTTCAACACACTCACCCGCAGTCAACACGGGTGCGTAGTCCATCTCACCGTCGACGCCTGCTTTCAGCAGGAAGTCGGTGAGCCGCCAGATATTGTACAAGAGGACCGCGAACACGAAGTAGAACAAGCGAACGCGGTAGTCTTTCGAGGAGGTCTTCGCGAGAAAGTCACCTTTGATCGATTTGTACTCGCTCTCGATTTGCCACCGGTGACTATACCGTCTACAGAACGTCTCGGCCTCACCGGGTCCCACTCGGAAATTCGTCGCGAAGACGGCCGTTCCTTCCCCACTCGTCGACGGCACGTACAGGAGCCGCATTGGATGCGATCCAGATTCCACATGGACAGAAGCCGACTCAACAGCCACCTCTTGGTCGTCTTCCCCCATTTGTTTGAGTACATCCCGTTCAGAGCTGGAGACTCGCTTCGGAATGAGGTAGTTCACATCGAGGTTTGAGAGCGTCTGAAACACGCGTATCGAATCGAACTCCCGATCACACAGCACTGTCTCGATTGGAACATGCTCTTTCGCTCGTCGAACGAGTCGCCGAACAGTACGATGGATCTGATTCGACGGGTTCTCATCCCACTCAGAACTCTCTCGAACCGGCTCGACAGCTAAGACCAGCGGGATGTTCTGTCCGATGATCGAGAGGGTCGCAAATTTAAACGCTCGACCGTCTCTGTCCTTCGTTCCACTGACCATCGGCATCCCTTCGACATCCCCGTAGTAGGGAATGGTCGTGATATCGATCGCGGCAGTGACTGGCCGGCGGAACGATGCTTCAGAAGCAATCACGGAAAGCAAGCGATCCGTTGTCTCGTTGAAGCCGTCGACGAGCTCGTCAGGATCGAACTGCTTGACGGTGCGAAGGTGGGTATCGCCATGCGGGCCGTAGTCCTCGCCACGCCGGTACTGAAAGCGAGTAGCTCCCTGCGTGGCTCCGCACCGAACCATCCCCATGAATGTCTGTAACTCGAAAAATTGCGTGTCCTCGTACGAGGCGTTCGGCGCCCGATCAGAGTCGAAGTGTCCGAAGGCGTGATCACGCGCGAGGCGCGTTGTCTGAACAATCTCCTCCTGTGAGAAGGATTCGTCTTCTACTGAGTCTGTATCTTCTTGCTCATTGTCGACGATCTCTGCCTTAGGCCGCACCTCCGGCGCTGAGATGCTGCGATCATGGACTTCTTTGACAACGAAGTGGGCGGCAGCGTGGATGTATTCGTGGGTCGCGTCGTCGAATCGATTTCGCCACGCACGAGAGAATGCTGATTCGTCGGGCACTCGACTGAAGCCGAGGATAGTCGCTACTTCCGGTTGTCGGGTGAGTCGTCGAGTGAAGTTGGCGTATGAGTCACCCGTTATCTCCATGAACACGAACCAGAGAACCATTGCGCGAAAGGAGAGCGGCGCAGGATGCCACGCTGGATACCCGTCTTCGATAGCATCTATCGAATGATCGAGCTTCTCGAACGCGGTGACGAGATCGGTTTCTTTGAGTTTGTTCCGAATAGTAATCCCCAGTTGGTACGCTTCACACAGAGAGCGCATTCACAGACGCTCGTCGCGAGTTGAGTCGTCAGAACAGTGCATGTGATTTCTGAGGCGGTTAACAGTAAAGTGGTCTACTTACTCTATCTCTGTCATTTGGATTTTATCGACGGGTGGTCGATCGCTACTCTTGGACCCGATAGTCGATCCGACGTGATTATTAGCAAATGCTTTGGATTCATCTGTTTCAGAGAACCCCCATTAAATCCGGCCCTATATCCCCAATCACGTCTATTTTGTTGGCGTAAGTTAGCCCAGTCGCATCCGATAAAGTATCCAGTTCGGTCGGTATTGGCCTCTTTTTGTCAGTTCCTCCCGGAATCTCCCAGTCGACACGAGAGTGGTCTGAAATTACGGTCTCCCCCCTGTCCAGTTGTTCGATATATCGAAGTGATATGGAAAGAGTCCGTACGTGAGGTACAGGACCAGACGAGGTGTGTAATGTCTTTAAAATCCTCAACAGACCCCCGTCTGGATTCCGGGTGTATATCAACTTAGGAGACCTGTCTGTTGGGTCTGCCGCGGTCTCAGGTCACGGTTTCGCCTCGATATCCCGTGTTCTGCCCTGAGAAATCTACTGGATTAGCTACTAATTCGACAGATCTATCGAATGCGTCAGTGTCCCATCCCACCGAGAGGCTGATAATGTGGGAACATTGGGTGTGGGAGGTGTATACCGAGTGCCATCAGTCCGTGCGCGAACAACACGTACCCCAGCACAACGAACACAACGCCAAGCAACCGATGGACTCGACGCCGGTGGGCAACGTCGATCGACTGGATAATCGTTCCATAGAGGAAGACGGCCGGGATCGTCCCGATACCGAGGGCGCCGAGAGCGATTGCCCCAGTGGTCGGGGATCCGCTCGCGAAGGCGAACAGATACGCGGGATACAGCATCGGGCAGGGAAGAAGCGCGTGGACGGCGCCGAGGCCGACAATACTCGGGCTATTCACGTGTCGGTGAACTCTCGTCGCAAGCCACGACGTGACGCGCTGTACGCCGGGTATTCGGATATCGCCTCCACTCCCCCCGATGACGTACCGAACGCCCGTCGCCACGATGAATCCCCCTACCGCGAGACCGACAGCACCCCGCAGGAGATCAGCGATCGGTGTCAACTGGTCAGCGGTGACGAACACGACGCTCCCAAGTGCACCAAAGAGGGCCCCAAAAATTGCGTACGTCGTCGCCCGGCCGACGTTGAACAGGAAGTGCTGGCGAACCTCGTAGGTCGTGAGATGACCGGCACGCCCGTCATTGGCCGTCACCGCCCCGCCGTCAGGCTGCGGCGTCATCTGCTTCGAGTACATCGTCACAAGCGGACCGCACATCCCGATACAGTGCGCGCCGCCCAGTACGCCGATGAGGACGAAGAGCATGACGTCAATCCGGAGGAGCGACTCGATCATAGTCGTTCTCGGTTGCGCATGGGGTTGTGTCGTCTGGTGTGTCTCTCGAACAAGCCCAGACAGATACCGCAGACATGTTACGATAGGCGAACAAGAGGTCGTGCTAGGCTAGAGACATTCGCAAGCATCTGGAGTGTAGCTTGGCGCAACAATTCTTCACAGTGGATGCGAATACACCAACAATGACGGACGAAATCGACATCCCAACCGAGCCGCGGGCTGCGGTCGACGCACTGGCGACCCACCTAACTGCGACCGCAGATCGCCCAGTACCGCCAGCGACGAACCGATGGCTCGGAGAGGCAGAAGCCGTCGCCCGCGATGCTACTAGTAATGATCTTGACACGCAAACCAGACAGAAACGGGTTCGGCAAGTTGCTACACTGCTTGAGTCGGCTGACGAAACGGATGATTCCGTCGCCGACCGCCACATCGAAGCGGCGATTGAATGCTGTCGAGTCGTTCTCGCTAACAAATGACGGTGGTCCTGTTTGTACGCAATAGCCCTCTCGCCACATATTAAATTCTACTAGGTAGAGAAACCAAATTAAACTACACAAAGTTATTCACTTTCGTTAAAGAAACCAGTATAAGTTACTAAAGTGTGTTCCAGCGCACCACACTTATATTTGTAGTCTCTGAAGAATACTTTGATGAGTTCAAAACAAGACGATCTCAAAGAGACGAACACCGAGGCCCGTTTCGAGTTCAAAAAGGAGGAGAAGTCTGCCTTCCAGACCGAGAAGGGGCTCACCGAGGAGACGGTCCGCGTCATCTCGGAGGACAAAGACGAACCGGAGTGGATGCTGGAGCGGCGCCTGCGCGCGCTCGAACAGTTCCAAGAGATGCCAATGCCGACCGACTGGCCCGGCCAGCCGGACCTCTCGGAGGTCGATGTCGACGAGATCGTCCCCTACATTCGGCCGGACGTCGACGTCCGCGCCGGCGTGGACGACTGGACCGAACTTCCAGACGACATCAAAGACACCTTCGACAAGCTGGGCATCCCCGAAGCCGAGAAAAACGCCCTCTCCGGCGTCGGCGCGCAGTACGAATCGGAGGTTGTCTACCAGAACATGCAGGAGCGCTGGGAGGAGAAGGGCGTCATCTTCTGTAACATGGACGAGGCGGTCCAAGAGCACGAAGAACTCGTCCGCGAGCACTTCATGACGAAGTGCGTCCCCCCGAGCGACAACAAGTTCGCGGCGCTCCACGGCGCCATCTGGTCGGGTGGCTCGTTCGTCTACGTGCCCGAAAACACCACCGTCGACATGCCGGTGCAGGCGTACTTCCGCATGAACTCCGAGGGGATGGGCCAGTTCGAGCACACGCTCATCATCGCCGAAGAAGGCTCGGAGGTTCACTACATCGAGGGCTGCTCGGCGCCGAAGTACTCGAAGTTCAATCTTCACTGTGGCGGCGTCGAGGTGTTCGTCGACGAGGACGCGCACGTCCAGTACTCGACCGTCCAGAACTGGTCGAAGAACACCTACAACCTGAACACGAAGCGCGCCATCGCCGAGAAGGGTGGGCGCATGGAGTGGATCTCCGGTTCGATGGGGTCGAAGGCGACGATGCTGTACCCGTCGTCGATCCTGAAGGGGCGCGGCGCCTCCGACAACCACATCACCATCGCCTTCGCGGGCGAGGGCCAGGACATCGACACCGGCGCGAAGGTGTACCACAACGCGCCGGACACGAAGTCCACCGTCGAGTCGAAATCGATCGCGAAGGACGGCGGCCGCACGAACTACCGCGGCCTCGTCCACATCGCGGACGGCGCGGAGAACTCCTCGACCGCCGTGGAGTGCGACGCGCTGATGTTCGACAACGAGTCGACGTCGGACACGATGCCGTACATGGAGATCAACGAGTCGAAGGTCGACGTCGCCCACGAGGCGACCGTCGGCAAGATCGGCGACGAGGACATCTTCTACCTCCAGTCGCGCGGTCTCGACGACGACGACGCCAAGCAGATGATCGTCTCGGGCTTCATCGAGCCTATCACCGAAGAGCTGCCGATCGAGTACGCCGTTGAGCTCAACCGGCTCGTCGAACTCGAGATGGAGGGCTCGCTGGGGTAATTTGATGCCGGAATGCGCCCACTGCGGCGGACACGTCTCACAGCGATTCGTCACCGTGTTCGGGTTAGACGGTGGTGACGTAGTTGCCTGTCCAGCATGTTCCGGTCGGGCACATATCGCAGAGACGATCGTGGATCGGTACTAGTCTCTGACCATGGAACACTGCTTTGCGTGTGACACCGATTATGGGTATCTTGGGACAAGCCCACACGAGGGGTCCTGTCCAGCCTGTGACTCGACTGCTGTCACTCCCGCAGGCGACCTCAGGGTCGTCGACACGACAACGTGGGAGAGTGTGAACGGGCTCTCAACGATCCACGTGACAGCGACTGACGACCGATCACGTCGGTTTGAATTTGTTGTTGCGGCGCGGCGGGGACGAGGGAAACTCGTCTGTCTCGCGATCGATGGAGTGACAGTACCCACCGAGACAGTGTGGTCAGTTCCATCTGCGGTTGCTACGAGAGTTACCGCGCATGGTATCAGGATCAGCGACTCAACGCCGGCTCAGAGCCCATAATGAACAGTACTGGCCAGACACACAGTCGAACGCGTCTGTTCTGCCCCGGTCACGAGAGGTGATTCGACTTGATGAACGAGCGCACTAACGAAGAGCGACCGGACACAGTTTCCCGCAAAAACGGTACTGATGCGCCCTCATCGAGCGAAACTGGCGACGGACAGTCTGTTACCGACGCAGTTTCGGTGGAGAATGGGGACGAACGGCACAGTCAGACTACGTGTCCGGAGTGTCACGGGCGACTTCGTCGAGCCGATGATGAGGTTGATGCGGTCTGTGACGACTGTGGACTCGTCGTTTCAGACGCGACGCTTGATACGAACATCAAACTGTACACGCCGAACGGCACCGGCGATGAGGACTCCCGCGTCGGACCAGCAAGCACGAACCTCTTACACGATAAGGGGTTGTCGACGATGATTGGGTGGCAAAACACAGATGCGAAGGGGAACGCGCTGTCAGGAGAACAGCGACAACAGATGCGCCGCCTGCGACGGTGGGATGAGCGCTTCCGACGGCGCTCATCTGCGGATAGGAATCTCATACATGCACTCGGTGAGATCAACCGCATGGCTTCCGCGCTTGGTGCGCCGGACAGCACCCGAGAGACAGCAGGCGTCATCTATCGTCGCGCACTTGCGGACGGACTCGTTACGGGTCGAGCCGTTGAAAGCGTCGCCACTGCGGCGATATACGCGGCGAGTCGCATGGACGGTGTCCCGCGCTCTACCGACGAGGTCTCGGCAGTGAGCCGCGTCGAACAAATTCGCGTTGAGCGGGCATATCGACACGTCTCACGTGAACTCGGGTTAGAAATCGCCCCGACAGACCCCCGTTCGTTCATCGGACGGATCGCGTCGGACGTGGAGTGTACGGACGCAACAGAGCGAGAGGCACGACGTCTCGCCGGAATAGCGGTTGAAAACGGCGTTCACAGCGGGAAACATCCGGTAGGCATCGCCGCTGGGGCATTGTACGCGGCCGCTAAGCGATGCGATGAGTCGCTCCGACAGACAGATATCGCTGATGCTACGGACGTGAGCGAGATGACGATACGGAACCGGTATCCTGAGATTTTGGCCGCAACAGATACGGAGGATGAGTAGACACAGTGAATGACAACGCTGCCCCCGAACTCAGAGGCGTATCTGGCTAACCCACATACAAGCTTGCTGCTGTATGGCGATTCAGCACAGCCTCTTACCCCCAAATATTCGATTTTTTTGTTCGATGCCGGACTGTTCCGCCAAAGAAAATAACTTTTCTTCGACTGACTGAAACCTGTCGACCTCTAGACTAGGTTGACGCTATCGACGAAGTGAGGAATCTGTCAGAGGCAAAACGCGTGGCTCGAATGGACCATCGAGTCACGCGGGTTTCCGCTCTAAGCCAGGCGATCTGTGACTGATTCGATAATCGCGGTTGTCTTATGAAGTGTACCAGCGGATGTCTGTCGAGAGTCGCGCACACGTACATATCCGGTATAGGCCATGAGAGGCGGAGTGGTCCGCGAGACGAAATATATTGATCCACTATTTATGTATATTGACAGACCTATGAACTCGGACTCGTCAGTTACTCGGTTTGATCCGACGACTACTCGGTCAGCACTCGACGCTGTATTCACTGCTGTCTCCGAGTTTAAAAATACAGATGCGAAAAATCTCCGGCGTCTCGACAGATATATTGACGCCGACACAATCAACCTCCTGTTTGGTGGTCCGGATAGTTCAACAACGCGTATTGAAGAGGGGACCCTTTCGTTTCGATACGACGATGTATTCGTGACTGTGACACATGACGGATGGATCGAGGTCGTCGACGCAGACGCGTTCCCCACACGGCCAGCACACCATAGACTGTCAGCCGACGCACGCGCACAGCAATCGACCGAAGCGGCTCTCGAAGCGGCGGCAGCGGCGTTTGCCGAGGCCGAAGAATACGTCTGGACCGCCGCTAGCAACACTTCGGATACTGAACTCGGCGATCCGCTCTGGGCAGTGGTGGAGCAACTCTGGGCCATTCAGACATCGATTGACGACCTGACCGCGCAGTCGTCTTCGACTGAACCGCTGGCAACACAGACAGATGACCAGTTGTGACGAGATGACCGATGACGCACTGTTCAACCTCGGCATCGATCTCAACCGAGAAGAGACAGTAGGTGGCGCTATTGATCGGACACTGACTGCGGTCCGTACCACACTGGGGGACACAGTTATTACCGTGTGGCGAAACCGCAACGAGCATGGTAGTAACCCCGAGAATGCCCAATCGCCGGAACAGCCGTCCCCACCGTTGTTCGGTTCCGAACGCCATACGGGTCGGTCGGCTCGAATCCCTTCACCAGACGCAGCTCTAATCAAGCGATGTTTCACGGCTGATGCGCCGGTTCGAACTGACGGGGTGGCCGGACCAATCGCACCGGATGATAACCGCTGGCTTCCGCGTCAGGAACTTTTCGTTCCGATCGATTCCGAGCGTGTGCTATCGGTTGGCTGGGATCACCACGATCTCGCGACCGCGTTGGACGAGGCCGCTGTCCGTGATGTTCTCGAGCGAGCAGCAGGGTCACTCGCCGCGGCACTCGACCGTATTAGCTCCCAGACCCGTGACCCGACAGGCGAGATCGCCTCGGATATTCGCCTCGGTGCGTTTCAACAGGCGATCGAGGACGCCGCCGATGGCGTCGCCATCCTTGACGACGAGGCGTACGTCTATATCGACCAGACGCACGTCGATATGTACGGATTCGACAGCAAACAGGAGCTACTCGGTCGAAGTTGGCGGGAGCTATACGCTGCGGATGAAGCGGCACGGATCGAGAAGGAAGCTTTCGACGCGCTCGAACGCGATGGTCACTGGCAGGGGCGAGTAACGGGAAGTCGGCCAGATGGAACGACGTTCCCGGCGGAGCTGTCCCTGACGATGGTCACCCCATCCCGAATGGTCTGTACGGTGCGTGACGTGAGCGATCGTGAAGCACGGGAACACGAACTCGCATTAAAAGAGCGGGCGCTGGACGAAGCAGGGACCAGCATCCAGATTACGGACCCAACCCAACCGGGGAACCCGTTGGTGTACGTTAACGAGGAATTTGTACAGCTAACCGGATACGAGCGGTCAGAGGCTCTCGGCCGAAACCCGAGATTCCTCCAGGGCCCCGGATCAGATTCGGAGACGACAAAGCGAATCCGTACGGCGATCGAAACCGAGCGACCGATAACAACTAAGCTGAGAAACTACACCGCGGGGGGTGAACCGTACTGGGCGAAGCTCTCCGTGACGCCGGTTCGAGACGCAAACGGAATCGTGACAAACTACATCGGGGTTCAACACGATATTACCGAGCAACGACGGCGGATCAGAGAGCTCAGAAACCAGACTGAGCGGCTGGAACTCGTCCTCAGCGGGACGGAGACGGGCATCGGTGAGTGGGACTTCAGTACCAACACAGTCACGTTGGACGCCACTTTACGAGAGACGGTCGGAGCGAGCCCGACGACGATAGACGAATGGCAAGCAGTAGTTTATCCGGAGGACCGCGAACGTGCCGCTGACGCCCTGCGGCGCCCGATCGAGACCGGTGACCCGGCTGCTGAGACGATACGAATCGGGACGGATGACAGCGAAGTCACGTGGATAGATCTACACACCGTTGTGAGTGATGCGGGTGATGGCTCTGCCAGTGTGCTGGCGATGGGGCGAGACGCGACGAAGCGCTCCGAGCGTGTGAAATGGGCGTCGAAACTGTTTGATCAGGGCCCGCTGCTGTTCGTTCAAACTCGGGCCGTTGGCGGCGAAGCAGTCATTGAGGCCTGTGACCGGTCGTTTTCCGACGCGCTGGGGTACGAGCGCGAAGCGGTGGTTGGACAGCCGCTCAGTGAGTTTTACGACGATACCTCGGCCGATTCGCTCCAAACAGACGGCTACGAACGCGCGCTTAGCGGCGATCTTACCGTTGCGGAACGCACGCTCGTGACGACGGACGGCGACACGGTCCCGTGTCTGTTACGGGCGATCCCGCGCACCGTCGACGACGAAGTCGTAGGTACCGATGTGCTGTTCATCGATATCTCTGAACGCGAGAAGTACACTCGGCGACTGGAGGCAGTGTTTAACAGCCCGCACCAGTTTACCGCGTTAGTCCGCCCCAATAAAATCGTGACTGACGTGAACGATACGCTGGTTACACGCATCGGTGTGGATCGGTCGACTATAGTTGGTGAACCAATCGACAAATTCCCGTGGCTGAACCTTGATCCGAACCACGGACTCACGGTTTGTGAGGCGGTCAACCGCGCGGGTGACGGTGAACTCGTCCAGACCGAAGGAGAACTACAGGGTCCAGATGGTCTCGCACGCATCGACGTATCGTTCAAGCCGATTCGTAACGCCGCTGGTGAAATCACGCTGATCGCCGTTGAGGGGAAGGATATCACCGTGAAGACGCGACAGCGACAGCATTTACAAGTGTTCCAGCGGGTCGTCCGACACAACGTCCGCAACGATTTAAACAAGCTCGTGGGATGGACAACGATGCTCGCCGAGGAACCGGACGCTGACTGTCGTCAAGATCATCTCCGCCGACTGACGCGTATATTCGACGGATGGGAACGACTTACGAACAAAATGCAGGTGATCGATCGCGCGATACGGGAGATACCACACGACGAGTCGAGCGTTAACATCGCTGAGGTCACTGAAACGGCCGCAACGGCGGTACGAGATGACCACTCGGACGCAACGATCGCTGTCTCTGTCGACGCGACCGACGAGACAGTCTCACGATGGCTTACACACCCAGTTACCGAGGTGATAAAGAACGCGGTGGCCGCAGGAGACCGAGAAGACCCGTACGTCAACGTATCGGTGAGACAGGTCGACAACGGCTGGCTCCAGATCGTCGTGGCCGACGACGGGCCTGGCATGCCAGATATCGAGCGGGAGGTACTCGTCACCGGCGAAGAGACGCCGTTACAGCACGGTTCTGGGCTCGGGATCTGGCTGATTCGGATGTTAGTCTCGGTACTCGGCGGGGAGATCGACGTCGACGTGACCGACACAGGTACCGAAGTTGTGCTTCGCGTTCCGACGTCGTCAGCAAACCGTAATCTGGGTTTAGCCGCACCCGGGCAGATGTCCTAGGGGGCATACCGTACAAACTGCGAGGCGTGTGGAAGGGTCGGCAAAGCCCCGTCTCACAACGAGGGTCAGCGATCCGAAACCCAGCAACCGAGGCCGGGTTGTGACACGGACTCGTCGGGTAACAGTACCGTATTCACTCCGGGGTAGACTCGCCGCCGTCTTCATCGACTATTCCGGAAGGCTGTCGGTCCACTGCTTGGGCCGACGCTTCACTATCCGAGCACGGCGCCGAGCCAACCACCTGCCATGTGGGGGCAACATCTCGCTTCCCACACACTCGCGCCTCAATCTGGCCGTCGTCGGTTCGCATCTCAATAACGTAATCGAAGTGTGCCGACCCAAACCAGCTGGAACCGTCGATGTCCCTCGCTGGTGGCAGGTGGATGAGCCCGCCGACGCCCTGATTTCGCCACTGGCCGACCAGTTCGTGGAGGAACCTATCGAGTGCAGTTGAGTCATGATGCGCCAGCAGTTGGGTCAACGTCGCGATCGCGAATGTTCCCGTTCGATCACCCATCGCGAGCTGCGTCGTCGCGCGTTCGGCGGCGACCCCAAGTGAAGTGAGGTCACCGCATCGGACCGGTCCGGAGTCGGTAGTCGCGACGTCAACACCGCCGTCGGTCTCGGCACCAGGGGTAGAATCGATGACGAGAGGGTCCATCGTCGAGAGCCGCGAGCGAACCTCATGGCGTGGGTACTTCGTCGTCAACACCGCGCCCTTCTCGGTCATCGCCGCGTACATGGCGTAAAAGAGGTCATCATATAATTGGGAGCTCGGCGCAGCAAATCCAACGATGTCGTCGTAGTGGACCGCAACATCGGTGATGAAAGCCGGTGCGATCGTTTCTGGAGACGGGTGTAAAACGGCTTTGAAGGCCTCACCGGGATGCCTTTCGGCTGCGAGAAGCCGGTCAACTAGCTTGTTCCCGTAGTCGTCGACGTAGACGGAAGAGTCGACCCATGACGAACGGTCTTCACTCGTCGCAGTCGGGGTGGGTTCAGTGGGCCGGTTCAGATACTCGTACACCATCATAGTCAACTCAGACGGCTGGATGCTCACTCAGTCTCACCCGCCCGCGGCGGTATCGGGTATAGAGGGCCCTTCATCGAGAGCCGCAGCGCGTTATTCCGTCCCGAGGTCATACTTGCTAATCTTTCAGTGTCAATACTATTTCTACGCCCGAAGATATGTGGCAGACAGAATAGATACCAAATATGTCCGTGTCTCAGTAGTAGTTCACAACCGTTTGTCACTCGAAGAAGCCGCGGATGATCTTCGACTCCGCGGCGCGCAGATGCTGGTGGAGCGTCGACGAAGACACGTCGAACCGGTCGGCGAGATCGGCACCGTTGATACCCCGCGGATCATCATAGTATCCTTCTTGGAGCGCTGTTTCGGCGATCTCCTGCTGTCGGCTCGTCAACTCTGTATTCCCGGCCGACTCGTCGCGTCTACCGGTTGACCCGGACAGATGGCGCTTCGAGACGAGCTGACACGAATCTGAGACGGTAGACAACTCCTCGCGGACCCGACCGATTACTCCCGGGTCCGTGGTCCAGAACTCCAACACGTCAGCATTCGGGCGGGAACGGACACTGCTCAGTTGTGTGTCTGTCCGCATGAGTACGTCGCGAACCGAGGCTAGCGACCGGTCTGGTGTATCTCTCATCCGCACAGCAATCTCGTGGACGCTGCTGTCGATCAAGTCGATGCTGTCTAGTTCGATGCCCGGCGTCGCCGCGACGTAGTCACGAAATGCGGTCTCGGTGTAGCCGTCGACGCGACCGGTAAGGTGAAAGTTTTCTCTGTCCGTTAGCGCGACGTGTTCGACGACGATTGTACCGGACGTCGAGAGGCCCGGAAAGAGCGGCGACGGATCCTGACATTCGAGGTCGAAGGCGATCGGTGCGTTCGACGCGCTCGCGGACTCAAGCGTTGACAGGCGCATTCCGGCGGCGTCCGCAACCGCACCAACTGCTTGGCGTTCTGGTTCGGCGAAGCGCTCGGCATCTGTACTGATGAACTCAGCGACGGCGTGGACGGTCCCGTAATGGCTCACTGGAACCGCGAGCGATTCCCGGTAGCCGAAATGGAGCAGTCGGTTAAGCCACTCGCCGTGACTTCCCCCAGTCTCTTGTCCATCGACGACACGCTGTGGTTCGTTTTGTGAGGCAGCGGTGATCGCGGGGAACGCCTGCCCGTCGTTTTCGTACAGCTTCGACGGTCCACCAGCCTCGGACACTTCGACCGGGGAAATTCGCTCTGTGACCGGATCGTACGTCCCGACGAACGCGTACTCCGCCACACGATCGCCGAAGTCGACAACCGCCTCACGCACTGCCGCCGACGTCTCCGCAGTCACGATCGCTTTAATAGCGTCGACCACTCCCTCCCACAGGTTCTGGTAGCGGTCCGCTTGCCGCTGGGTCCTGGCGACATCATTCGAGAGCCCCGCTATCGACGTTTCCTGGCGGAGTTGTGTGAGTGCTGCCGAGACCTGCTGGCTCACCGCCCCAATAAACGATTCCAACGTCTCGTCCCGTTCGTCGACGACTACGCTCAACAGGCTCGTCTCACCGAGCTGCGTGACGAGTGCCCGCTTCTCGGCCGCGCCGTCCACCTCGATAACGGCGTCGGCCGGGAGCCAGCACGTGTCTGACTCGGTGAACGCTCGCCAGAGGTCCGTCTCGCCCGGGTGAATTCGCCGTCGGCTACGTGAGTCGGCGTTGTCTCCCGCGGTCGCGAGCCGAACCAGCTCCCCCTCTGACGTATTGCGATCGTATATCGCGATCTCGTCGGCCGTCACCACGTCGGCGACCGCCTCGACGCACGCGTCGAACGCGTCTTCCGGATCCGCTGATTTGAATACGCGGTTGCTCACGGCGTAGAGGTTCGTCAACCGGCGCTGCCGGTCGAGTTCGTCACGCGCATCGGTGAGATCGGTGATGTCGTTGGCGACGCCGAGTACCGCGTCCTCATCGCTGTCGGCCGGCTTGAATGGTATTTTCCACGTTTCTAAGACCCGTTCGTTGCCCGCGGCGTCGGTCAGCGTCTCCTCGGTGCGATGGATCGGCTCGCCGGTCTCAATCACCCGTCTATCGTCGTCGGTGAATGCGTCCACCTCGTCGGGCTCGGCCGTGTAGTCGGCATCAGTCGAACCGATCAGATCCGAGACGGTGGTACCGTACGCGTCAGCGACCGCTTCGTTCGCGAGCAAGAATTCGCCGTCGGTGTTCTTCGCGAATATCAGCTGCGGGACTGTATTCATGACACGTTCGAGCTGATTGCGTTCTGACGCTATGCGGTCGCGCGCAGTACGTAGTTGACGTCGCTGCGCGACGAGTTCGATTGCCGTCTGGAGGTACTGTGTGACGATCAAAATGAGCTCGCGTTCGTCCTCACTGAGATTGTCCGTTTCCGGCGATCCGACGAGAAACACGCCATCGTCGTCGATAGGGACAATAAATTCGGTACCGATTGGCGTGTCCTGGTTGTGAACGCCCACCTCAGCGGCGACATTCGGATAGTATGCCGGCGTCCCAGCATCGAACGCCTCCCACGCAAGCGATTCACCGGGGCGAAATGGCGGTACCTCCTCGACAATCGACGCTCCGCTACTGGAGACAGACACCGGAACGAGCACGTCAGTCGCGGTTTCCGCAGTTCCAGTCGGATTCGCTGTATCCGTCCCAGCAGGTTCGTGTGCCCAATACCCAGAGAACGGCCGATCAATAATCTCCGTCACTCCCTCGATCGCAGTATCGATCACGTCCTCGTAATCGTCTGCAGTCATCAGCTCTTCGGCAAGCGAACGTGTCTCCTCAAGGCGACGGAGTCGGCGTTCTTGTTCGGTGAGATCGAGATTAACGCAGGTGATTCCCCCGTCGGGAAGCTGTGCGAGCGACACGCGCTGTGTAATCGGCGTGCCGTCCCGTTTGACGCCGACCAACTCTCCGTCCCACGACCCCGTCTCCTCGACGACCGGGAGAACCTCGGTTTCGATTCGCTCGATGACGTCGTCCGCGTATATCTGCCGCCAGGTCCCGCCGAGCAGCTCCTCGGCGTCGTCGTACCCGAACATCGTGACGTGGGCGTCGTTGAGGTACGTGTACTCACCGTCACCGTTTAATAACGCAATACCGGAGGTCGTCAGGTCCATCGCGGCCGCCTGCTGTTCGAGCCGAGCCAAGTTCTCCATGCGTTCGCTGGCGTCTTGGAAGATTCCGAGGACGTACTCGGTGCCCGCGTGTGTAAACGTCGTTGACCTCACGTCGACGGGCACCGTCGACCCGTCGGCGCGCAGAATCGTTACCGGCTCCTCCGCGTCGGCGCGGACGTGTTTCTCCCGCCCGTCTTGGACTGCCTGAAACCCTTCTTGATGGCGCGTCTCAGTCTCTGGAGGGTGAAGTTCGGTCTGGTGCATCCCGATAAGCGAAGAGCGGTTGCGACCGAACAGCTCGGTCGCAGCCTCGTTTACCGCCACGACGGTTCCGGTGGCGGCCTCTGCGGCGAGGATCGGTGCTGGACCTTCTATCGCCAGCCGCGCGAGGAACGCGTCGGCTCCGTAGTCGGGAGACGTGGGTTCCGGACTCATCTTGTTATATAATTCACTATTCTGGACCAATTTGAGAGTATCGCCGTAATTGCCCATAACTAGATTTTACAGCCTAAGAGTGGGTTTCACAGGTAGTAGATTGATGTATTCATTATTGACAAATGAATATCTATTAAAATCGTTAATAAATGAGTTGAGAACCAGTACTGACTCTTACTCCGGATTTTGAACAGCACAACATCTGTTGAATAGAAGGCACACATCAAATATATCCTCCGAGGTTATGGAAGTTGAGACTACACCGGGGTTAGCGGGCCTGCGATGCACGTTCTCGGACGAATCAGTGAACAGAAATTGCTACACATCGTCCTCCAAACAGACGATCTTGTTGTATAATCAATTAGATGGGCGAATTGCCGCGATCCTCGATAGTGTTTCCACTCCGAAGTTTGCTCTATCCCGGATTGAACGCCTCTCTATCCGATTCCGGTCTCCTTCTTCAACAGTGTCAGCGTATTGCCGGCCGTCACGATTGGCGAATGCTCGTATTCACCAGTCAGTTCGACTTGTACCAGCAGATCTACCGCTCGCCAGATCGAGTATAGCAGACAGGCGAACGCGAAGTAGAAAAACCGTAGCCCGAAATTCGTCGACGTAGTGGCGGCCATGAACCGCTTGATCGATTTGTACCCACTCTCGATTTCCCACCGATAGCCGTACTCAGTGAGGAGCTCGCTGCCCCGATTCGCCATGAATACTGAATACTGCCGGTGATCGTCATGCTTGGAATTCTCTTTCCGGCGGTAGATGAGCGTCGTCTCGTGCCACTCGTTCTTCCCGAGGTGAAGCTTCCGGTCGGTCTCGTAGCGGTCCTGACCCCGTTGGAGCAACCGCTTTGCCTGGGCTTTTTCGCTGGTCTGCATCCGCTTCGGAACGACGTACGAGAGCCCGCGCTGGCTGATCATCTCCAGGACGTGCTGACTATCGAACTCTCGGTCCATCAGCACGTTATCGACGTGTACCATCTCCTCAGCAGAATCCAAGAGGTCCTTGACGATTTCTAGGCGGGACTCTCCCTTCTGAACTGGCCGCACGTCCAGTACAATCGGAACTGCATTACCAACTAACTGGATGGTAGCCCACTGGTAGGCGTACTCGTCGGTCTTCTCTTTCGTGCCGATGATCTCGTCTTCATAGCCCGTTCTATCACCGGTGAACGGGTCAGCTTCGGTGATGTCAATAGCGACGATGCCAGCTCGAAAGAATTGCTCCGTCTCCGCGACTTCGCTTAGGAGCCTGTTGACGGCCTGTCGGTACATCTTGCGGATCCCTGATACTGAAAGATCACGAATATGCTCTCGGTGGGCGTGGCCCAACGGCGTCCGATCCCGAGTCGATTCGTAGACGAAACTGCGAGCCCCTTCATTAGCAGCCAATCTCTCGCGAAGCCCCAGGTACGTCTGTAAGTCCCAGTAGGCGTTCTCGTGGATTTCACAGCCGTCCCCACGATCCAGCGAAAGCGCCGGGAAGACGATACGGCTGACATGCTCCGTGATCGTTTCCGCTTCGTTGAGGACAGCTTGATCCTCTAGCTCTAATTCGTCCTCTTCCGCATCGTGAGACGGAAGACGCCGCTCTGGTTCGCGTGGAACAGCGACATCCGCGTTCTGAGCTTTGACAAGGATAGTGCGCGCGGCTGTCTCGACTGTACTGCGAAACTCGTCAGGAAACCGTTTGTGCCAACTACGCCACAGCGTCGATTGGTCCGGCACTGTCTCCAGATCCAGTTGGTCGCAGAGTGCTGGACGGCACTCGAGATACTCGATCAGTGCGGTTTCGTGGGCCCATCCGTGGAGCTCTTTCAGCAAGAATACGCGAAAGAGCGTGTCCATCTCGTAGTGAGTCGACCCCCCGTAGCGGTCGTGCGTACCGAATTCGAAATACGCCAGCGGAAGTGCACAAACGAAGTTCTCGATCGACTCATGGCGGTCGTGTCTGAACCAGGTCTGCGAGACGATTCTGATATCTGATTCCAGCCCGTCGAGCGAGCTTCGCTCGTACAGCGGCGTCGAATCGTATACAGGCCACTGAGTGTATGATTGCCGGGCAATTCTCCGAAAGACTGCTCGCCGAGAATCACGAGTCTGAGACACTACGAAACACTGGACAGGACTCGCTCAAGAACTCATCTGACTGGTCAGTACAGAGAACTTACGTACCGTTCGGTTTGCTGGATTACTCGATACAAGAACGCCGTGAAAGATATAGAGTGAGGTAAATGCGCTCTACCGGTACGCGGCTGAACTCTTCGACACGTTGCCCGCTACTCAAATTCGAGTTGCTTCCACTCCATCCCGGTCGGGGCCTCGGGTGGTTCGAGGGGACTTGAGATCAGGTCCGCTCTAATCGTTGGCTTGTTGTACGCCCGCGGCGCGACATCATTTGGTCCATCAGGGTAGAACAGTGATGCGAGCAATTGGATATGCCCGCGTCCGACACAGAGCTCGCACTGCCCGCCGCCGTACATACTGATATCCTGCTCTGCACAGTACTCGATAGTCTCGAGAAGCGACCGGACGGTTCCGAATCGCGAGGGGACGATACGACACCAGCTCGGCTCGAACGGCGCGTCACGGATGTCGGCTGTGCTGCGGACAGACGCACCCAACGAGAGACGATCCGAATTCGCCGCGAGCAGGTCGTGTACATCGTCGGAGACGACAGGATCTGCTACGATGGCATCGGGGAGCGTCTCGAAAACCCGGCGATAGAACTCGGGATTCGGTGCTTGACTGTCGCCGTCTCCGCCGGACTGGCCGTTCAAATCGAGTACGCGGACTGCGTCGGTCTCCGCGAGTCTCGCGAAGGTGTCCGCGGTCCATTCATCCGTCGGCTCAAGCGCGAACTCGCATGTGGGGTTGACTGCGAGTATCCCTTCGACTCGAGTCGTATCCCCATCCGGGACTGGAGTACTGACAACGAATCGAACCGGTGAGCGCTCCCGACCGAAGCGTGACGCCAGTGTCGTGTCGTTTTGTTTGAGGGCCAGGTCGAGTGCGGCACTTTCGAGTGCCCAGCGTCGATACGCCCGCGAGGCCTCGCGCTTGGGTGACTTCGTCGGAAAGAGGTCGACGGCTTCGAGCGATTGTGAGAACTCATCGAACGTATATTCGCCTGCAAAATCGAACGGTAGTGTATCTGGCAACGCTTCGTGGTCGACAGCCTCGTGAGTGATGTCTTCGCCAGCGCCGAATTCATCTTCCGCCAGCAGGACGAACGTTGAAGTGACGCGAGTCGTTTCGCCCACCATCTCTCGACGACGACTGGTCCGGTCCGAACCCGATATTGTCAACGGGAGGTCCGCAATGCAATCGTACAGCGTCATGTTTCAGTCCAGTGGGTACACACAGGGGTCGGATCAGCTCCCATGCTATCATGGTTGGATACCCTCCCGGATGAACGTGACGAGTGGCCGTGGTAGGCCTGCTGTTCCATGTATCAGACCCTCGTATCGGTAGTCGTCTCGGATTCAGTCCGGAGAGCCCAACGCAAGCGGAACGCCTGTGCCAGTTCATAGAGCCACAGGATGACAAGAGCGGTGTATCCGGGACCGAAGAAATACGCCGACCACGACTGATCCTGGTAGAAGAAGCCGACGCCAACCACCAAGATTGCGATGTTCCACACCCAGACCATCCACGTCGAGATCACCGACGGGATGACTCCATCTGGGAGGGGATCAGACGCATCAACGGAGGTACTGCCCCCCAACCCCCCTTCGCTCAGGGCAGGGAGATTCCGAAAGTAGAGCAGCAAGCCGGCGAGTGCGATCGGGAGCGCCCATCCTACGAAGAAGAAGTGGAGTGCGCCGTCTTCGATATACGCCGGATTCACCCACTCGACGCCGAAGAGTACGAACGGTGCGAATCCCGCCGGCCCGAGCATCCAGAACTGGGCTACCAGAACTGACAACGCGATACCCGATCGGGAGTCTGTCGATCGATACGTCTGGACGAGGTTGTACAGGTACAGTGCAAATCCCGTCGCGAAGAGGACCAACCCGGTCGCCGTGACTGTCCGCCCCATCCCGACCCAGGGGCCGGTAATCAGCGGAAAGATGCCGGCGACGAAGAACCACGCCGAGTAGTCCCGTAACCTCTCACTGTAGAGATCGGTACCAAGCAGGCGGGGAAAGAGGTCGTAGAGCGTGCCGATGGCCGCGAGCCCGAGAAAGCCCCACGCGTTAGCGTGGACGTGCGCTTCGCGCAAGCCGAGCCAGCCGCCGGGAACCTGCCAGACGTGGGCAAACAGGCCGTACGCGTACGTGATCCCCCACAGGAACACGAAGACTGACACCAGATACAGTCCAGTCGTCGCGTTCCACGCCAGATCGCTTTGCATAACCATCCGCAACATCACTATCAGCAACCCGGCGACGAGGAGCCAGATCGCGATGAGTCCGCCATCGAACGCCCACGTGTGACCCCATCCACGCCCGTACCACAGCAGGAGAAATCCACCGTTCAATCCGACGAAGTTCAGCCAGTCGTAGTACTTCGAGGGCAGTGGACGCTCGAGTTTTCGAGCCGTAAGCTGGGGGAGCATTCCGAATAGGAGCTGCGTGAAGCCGCCGATCGTCACGAAGTGAATGTGACTCCACGAAACCCAGCCGACCCGCGGGACGAGATTGAACTGCTCGAGGCCGTGATAGACAGCTAATACGAGACCGGCGAGTAGGAACAGCGCACCTGCGAGGTGAAAGGGAGTGAACCGAATCGGGTGGCGTGCCATAGTTACATATACGGAGGCAGGCCCGAAAGGGATTCCTACGGATATCATAGAGTATATCGAATATATTCGTACTTAGTTGGCGTCTCGTGGTCGGATACGCTGAGACAATTCAGAGACTACACTTTTTCAGCGATATCCTTCCCTCAATTCACCTAATAACTATGTCGATGGCCAGTTGTTGTCTTCGGGGTACTGCTTCTGTGGTTGCCCGTACGTCAGGGTCGCGCTCGTTGGATTTCGCTCTTGGCACTCGTCGGACTTCTCATGCACCAGTATCCTCTCGGAGATCTATCTCAATCTACCACCAGTACTGGTTCTGATCGGGGCGGCTTCTATTGTAGTGGCGACGGCGCTGTTCGCACTGGAACTCGTACGGATGGACATCGACCCGCCGATGTCCCTGTAATTTGAGGATGTGGCGAAAATGTTCGAGGTAGAGTATAATTGCTCGCAGTATGTTTAATGCCCATGGGACAAACAGTTAGCAGCTACACCGAGACAGACTCACTTACCACAACCCACTGGCTTGCGATATTGCTCGTCCTGATAACGGGAGTTATCCACGTGTACGCCGGATTTGTCGAAGGACGGATTCCCGTTTCGCTCGCAGGAGTCGGGTTCCTCGGTGCCGCCGTATTGTTCCTCTTAGACTATCGGCGATCTCTTCTCTATATAGTTGGGATCGTCTATACGGCAGTTCAGTTCCCACTCTGGTACGTAGCGAATGCCGGCGAATTCACGACGCTCGGGTATGTGGATAAAATACTCCAAGGGGCGCTCATCGTCGTGCTCACGTACCTCTACTGGAGAGCACGAAAGACTAACAAAATGGATCGTGAAGCAACTGCCGCTTGAGTACTCGGACCGGTTACATTCCCGCCCATTTCGTGTTGGACGATATTGTGCGCGTTACGCTCCCTGACGAGGGAGATCAGTCGTCTTGATACTCCTTTTCGAAGCCCCGGAATTCGGTTCGGTGGGCTTCCTCATCGGCGAGAATTGTCACGGCGAGATCTTCGGTGACCGGATCGTCAGCGTCCTCAGCAGCATCGATGATCGACCGATATGTCTCGATAGCGTCCTCTTCAGCGTCGAGGACACCTCGGATTACCGAAAGCACGTCGGTCGAATCCTCGGGGGGTTGCAGCGAGTCCTGCCGAGCGGTAAACTCTGCCGAGCTGGGCGGTCGGGCATCCAGTTGCTTGAGACGGTTGCCAAGTTGCTGGGCGTGGGTCAGTTCCTCTTGGATGTCTTGCTGGAGGCTCTGCTTGATCTCTTCGGCACGAACTCCGTCCAGAACGATCGCGTTCGTCTGGTAGTTCATCACTGTCTCCATCTCGTCCCCGTAGGCCTTCTGAAGCAGGTCGATGACGCGGTCTGAAGTCATACAAGTTACACTACCATCCAAGCGCCGATATATCCACCGCCGCACCTGTTCGCTCCAACCGTGCTTGAAGAGTACGTAACCACAGATCGCATCCTCTTCGACCAGGTTTCCCCTTTCAGTAGTTGAGTACAGTATGTCGCAGACGGTATTCGAGAGGGAGATTAACGAGTGTCGGGACGCATACCTGCAACCTCAGCTATGTGTTGCTGATTGGGTTGCGGATGAAGAAGGACCACCGCACAGGTAAACGACATTCGGAAGAACAACACGAAAAATCCCTGCCGGCCAAGAGCGTAATCCGCGAGCGACTGGAAACCGTTGACGTCGAGTGATACTACCGGACTCAGTCCCCTTTGAGCCAAGCACGGCGAAGACGTGCGACTTCTTTGGGAGTGATATCGTCACGCTCGATAGCGACCTCGATGTCCGCGGCAGTGACTGCACCACGCTCAAGCACGCGTTGGAAGATATCCTCAACGACAGTGGCCGTCTCGTCTCCACCGACCGACCATCGGCAGTCACTGCTTTCGACGGTCCCCTCAAACGTGACTACATCGCCATCCGCTGCTTCCGCGGGGAGTTCGACCGTGTACTCGAGGCTCGCGTCGACCACCGAATCAGCGATGTTCCAGTACACTGTGATGGTTCCGTCATCCCGGTCTACGGCAACTGGTTCGGGAGAGAGGTCGATATTGCCGATCTCGCCATCGACTGATTCCCTGAGTATCATCCGATCGCGAACGTTCCGGAGCGAGACAGTCACTGGAACCACCTGGTCGGGGGAGAGGTAGGAGCGGTGAACCGTTCGCGTCACGTCAGCCTTGCCTTCAGCTGTGCTATCGGGTGATTCTGTCGCCGTACCGGTGGTGGATTCCCTCAGTCCGGAATCTCGATTCACCACCCGTGCCCAGACGACGAGCAAGCTCGGGAGGACGAACACGCTGGCGAGGAACGCGAACACGATCGTCAGCGCGGTGATGAGGCCGAACGACTGCAGGAACGGGAGGATCGCGACGAGCAGCACAGCGAACCCGCTGGCGGTCGTCGCCGCACTCGAGAGTAACGCACCGCCGGTCCCGGTGACGGTCTCGTGGAGCGCCGCGGCAACCGTCTCAGCCCCGGCTAGCTCCTGGTTGAATCGCTCGCTAATGTGGAGGCTGTAGTCGACGCCGAGCCCGATCGTGAGCCCGGTGATCATGCCGGTGACGATGTTGAACGGGATGTCCAGCAGCGCCATCGTCCCGAGCACCCACGTCAGGGTGAACGCAACGGGGACGATCGTGACGACGCCGAGTGATGCGCTCCCCTCGGTGAGCCGGTAAGCGACCGCGAGGACGACGACGACCGAGAGCAGCGCGACGACGAGACTCAGGAGCGCCGTCTCCGCGAGTTGGTCGGCCGTGATCTGGTTAACGATCACGTCGCCGGTCGCGATGACGGAAACGCCCTCCCCGTCGGCGTCGTCGGCAACCCACCCCATCTGGTCGTGGACGACGTCGTCGTCGACGCCACTGTCGACGGTCACGACCATCCGGACAGCCCGATACTCGCCGTCCTCCCTGTGGACGACGTCGGCCGCTTCCTCGGGTGCCACCCGATACAGTTCGTCGTAGACGGCAGTCACGTTCTCGTCAGGGACGCCGTCGCCGTCGGTGTCGGCTGCCGCTAGCGTCCGGTTGAACGACGCGTTGTCCGCCGCGACGCGGTCCATCACCGTGATCGGGTCGGTCACCGCGGGCTCTCCGTCGGCGTACGTCTCCGTCGCCGACATGTCGCTCGCGTTCGTGCGTGCGGCGTCGAGCCGGTCGAGTGTCACGGGATCAGTCACGTCGCCCCTGACGAGTATCGTGGCTGTGGTGTCCTGTCTGACGAAGTCACGGTCGAGCGTGTCGATCGCCCTCTCTGCCGTGTACGTCCCGGGCGCGATCGGATCGGGGAGGTCTTTCAACCAGTCGTCGGGATCTTCCGCGAGGAAATCCGACTGCTCGAAGCTCGCGTCGATACCTGTCGCCCCGTACGCACCCGTCGCGCTGACGAGGAGCGCGACGGCGATGACGACGTAGGGGGCCTTCGTCGCGAGCGTCGCCCCCGTACCTAGGACGCGACTGACCGGCCCGCCACCCGTTCCGACAGCTGGTTTCAGGCGGTCGATCCCACGGCGTTCGAGGAGCTCGTCGAGTTCGACTTTCAGCGCCGGAACGAGCAGGCCGAAGACGAGCAGCGTGGCCACGATGCCGATAGCGCTGACGACGCCGAGTTCGCGGAACACCCCGAGCGGGCTCGTAAGGTTCGAGAGGAAGCCGATGACTGTCGTCGTGGTGACGTAGACGAGTGCGACACCGACGCTCCCGAGTGCGACAGCCATCGCGCGACTGGGCGACGTCTCGCTCGACTCGCGAGCCTCCCGATAACGCATCACGACGTGGAGGCCGTAGTCGATAGAGAGGCCGATCAACAGGACGAGGACGACGATGAACGGCTGGCTGAACGCGATGTCGAACCACCCCATCGCACCGAACGTCCACACGAGCACGAGCGCGATCCCCAGGAGACCGAGCAGGATGTCCAGCAGGTCCCGGTAGACGACCACGAGAACGAGCAAGACGAACGCGATCGCCAGTGGACCGACCAGGAGGACGCTGTCGATCATCGAGTCCGTGATCTCCGTCGAGACGACACCGTCACCGTAGACCAGGACGGCCATCGAGTCGTCGTCCGGCGCCAGGTCCGTCATCGTGGCCTGTGCGTCCTCGATCTCCTCGGGTGCGTCACCGGGTGCGAACGATCCGCCTGCGGACTCGTGGGTCACGACGAGCAGAGTCGCGTTCGTCTCCGTCGATCCCGGCTCGTAGTAGTCGGGCATGAAGGCAAGCGCGCGTGCCGACCGGTCCGATTCACTGGAAAGTACGTCCGCGACGAGAGCCTCGACTTCGGAGTCGTTTAGCGACCGGAGTTCCTCGATCTGCGTCTCGAGAGTTGGGTCGAGGCTCTCCAGCTCGTTTCTGTCCTCGGCGAGCGTTGCGTACTCGTCCGCGAGAATCTGTTTCGTGACGTTCCCCGTACTCTCACCGGTCTCGTCTTGCGCGCGTCGCTCCTCGACAGCGTCCGCGAACAGCCGGTAGTCCGCCTCGGTGAGGGTCACCGACGTGTTGGCGTCGACGGCCTCGAACGCGGGGCGAACACTCGCGTTCGGGTTGTTCGCGAGCGAATCGATGGCCTCCGCAAGGCTCGCCTCTGTCCTGGTTAATTCACGTTCGCGGGTCTGGAGCTCGGCGGCCCGGTCTTCCCGGATCGAGGTGGTCGCGACGAGGTTCGCGACGCTTCGCGTGGAGTCGTTCTCGACGAGGGTCTCGTTGACTGTTTCGTTGGTCTCGAGCGCCCGTTCGTATTCGAGAATAGAAACGAGGGTGTCCTTATCGAGGACGTTGTCGTCCCGGACGATGACCTGTGCTGAGGTCGTATCCGTCGACCCGCTCGAGAAGTTCGCGTCGACGTAATCGAGCGCATCGGCTTCGTCGGCGTCGGTCTGGAACTGGTCGAGGGACGTCGATCGGTCGACCATCGGCACTCCGGCGGCGACCACCGCGGACGCGACGACCATGACCGCAATAACGAGCCGAGCATTGTCCGTGATCCACTCGCTCACGTCGACCATTACTGAACATACACCCCCAGTTTCGACGGCGTGGACGAGGTACGATCCACCGTAACCGCCCCGTTGAGCGTGACGCAAGCCAGCGATCTGGCGACAGAAATCTGGACATCGGGAAATTTCGCTCCCGGGCTGCTAGCCACGCGTTCGCGGAGTTCCGACATTACATGTCCGTACACGCCTCGGCTGGTTAGTGATCAGCGCGAGAAATTGAGGCGCACCCTAACATATTCGTATAACTCGGTATAATGAGCGAAATAGTAGGTACGCTACAGACGATGCCACACGCGAAACTTTCCATAGATATCCCCGACCATACCTGGATCGGAGATCTCTCGGCTGCTCATCCGGAGGTGGTGTTTCAAGTCGTCACGAGTATTCCTGGCGAAGGGACCGGTATCGGGCTTGTCAGGCTCAAGACCGCTGACCCACTTCCACTCATTACCGACATTCAATCCCGTGACGACATCGAGGACCTCGAGCTACTCTGGAAGCACGAAGACGAGGCGCTCCTCCAAATAAAGACGGTGAACCCACTTCCACTTCTCCCGGTCCTGCGAGCCGGTGTTCCACTCAGAATGCCCTTCGATATTCAGAACGGTGTCGCTACGTGGGAGGTGACGACATCGACGAGGCGACTCTCGAGCCTCGGCGATCACCTCGAGGATTTAGGCATCGGCTTCACGATCGAATCTGTTCGCGAAATCGACGCGAGCCAAGCAGACCAGTTGCTCACGGACCGACAGCAAGAGGTGCTTCTGGCTGCTGTCGAAGCAGGCTACTACCGGACACCACGGGAATCGACATTAGGCGAGGTGGCTGCGGCACTCGACATCGCGAACGCGACGTGTAGCGACGTGTTGCACCGAGCGGAGGGCCACATCATCCACTGGTTCGTCGAGGAGCATATGGAAGTGTGATAGCCCGACGGCGAAATCCTGGCCGACTGTCGTACCGTGGCTGACGCCGTGTCTAGACGGGTTCTACAGTGAACAGCGAGTCGTCCGCCAGGACGACTTGGACGCGGCGATGCCATGCGTCAGCGAAGGCCTCCCGTTGCTGGTCACTGGCTGACCCATCGAGGATCCCCTGTAGATTCCCGATTGCCGGTCCCCCGTCAGGGACGTCTCCGACGTGGTACGTCACGGCGACGGTCGCGCCCGTATCCGTCCGACGAAACCGGAACGTCGGTGCCGCGCTGTCGGACTCGAAGGCGTCGAAGGTCAACAGGTTCTGGCGGTCACCGTGGCCACCACCGAGGCCGCCGAAGCCGTCTTCCTGCGCTGCGCCGGTCACGTACGAGATGAGCCGACTCATCACGCCGTAAGTGGCATCGTCGCGCGGCCCTGCCGTGAGCACTTCGATCTCGCTTCGGACCGGATGGCCGTCGGGGTACAGCGCATCGAGACCCACCTGTGCGATTCGATAGGCACCGGATGCGGTCGGACAGGAATGCCCTGCCGCCTTCACTACGTCCTCGTAGGTGACGACGAACGGCTCGCCGGGATCGAGGACCGCAAGCGCCTCTGCAACGGGGTCGCGGATCCGGATCGGTTCGACATCGTATTCGACTGCCCAGTGCTCCTCGGGACGGTTCGTATCGGTCGGGTTCGTGGTTTCTGACATTGGTCGTGGATCGAAGACGGCGCCGGCGTGTGGGTCCGCGCCGACCAAGCGGTCGAACACTGACTTTCCGGTGGCCAGGGCGTCGTCGTGCGTCGATGCCTCTACCAGGGCGTAAATCACCATATGCATCTTGAACACCTCGAAACGCCGACGCACCGGGAATCGCTGCTCGCTCCAGCTGCGCCGGCACCCATCGCCGGCGCTCGAAAAACCTGCTCGTGACCGCGGATTCTCAGGCCTCGTCCGCTCGTTCGACAGTGATAGTCAGGTCGCCCGATTCGTAGTCGGCCTCGAAGTCGACCGCGAACGCGTCCGACTCGTAGGCGGCGTGGTAAGCACGGTGGCGTTCGAGCGAGCCAGTTGCCTTGAAGTGGAAGAATGCGGCCGCCGTGTAGGGCTTGCTCTGTGTTTCGACCTGCGACTCGACGGATGCGGGGAGCGCGATCTGGGGCGTCTCCGTGTCGATACTCCCAGCGAACTCCTTCGCTTCCTCGACGGTTGCTTGCGAATGTGCCGGTGTCTCGCCGGTGAGCACGTTCACCGGGGTTTCCGTCTCGTCGGTGAACAGGACGTCTTCGAAGGTGTGTGTCCCGAGGATCGCCTCAGCATCCAACTCGCAGTCGTGAAACGGGTCGTCGTCTGAGGTCATCGAATCACGAGCCTACGGCGGGGCTCACCCATCCCGACCCCTGAAAAACAGTATATTTCTTTCTTTAGAGAGGAAATCTTCGTACTTCACCAAGTGACTTCGAACCGTGCTCCACCCTCGGAACTTCCCGTGATGTTGATCTTCCACCCGTGCGCTTCGACAATTTGGTGTACTATCGAGAGTCCATAGCCGGTCCCCTCTTGATTCGTCGAATAGCCGTGTTCAAACACATCTGATCGGACCGATTTTGAAATTCCTGGTCCATTATCTGCGACGTATAGACCCGGCCCCTCGGAGAGAGATCCCACACGAACTGTGACATCCTCGCCACCGTGATCGATTGAGTTCCGAAAAAGGTTCCCCAGCAGCTCTTGGTCGCGTTAAGTTAGAGGATGAGGCGGACGAGTTCTGAGTGTCTATGGCAGAATTCGACCGCCTCAGCGAACGTATCGCGTGGATCGACTTGTCGTTTGTGGAGCGAGATCGAACACCGCGCTGGGCGATTGAAGTAGGGATCCGCTGTCATTTGGCCGGTATGTCACTGCGTGAGGTAAGTAAGCATCTCGAAAAGTTCGGGATCGATCGGAGTCACGTCGCTATCCATAACTGGGTTCATAAAGCCGATCTACAGCCGATCTCGACCGTCTCAGAGGATCAACTCGCGGTTGACGAAAAGATGATCCGCCTCCACGGACAGAAGTTCTGGCTGTACGGCGCGGTTGATCCACAGACGAACGAGATCCTTCACGTAAGTCTCTATCCGACCGCAAACAAACAGACGACGCGATGGTTTCTCACCGAGCTACACCGGCGCTATCAGCTAAACAACGTCGAATTTCTCGTCGATGATGCAGATTATCTCGGCTCAGTCCTCGCTGAAGACGGCTATCGATTTCAAGTTATTCGACATGGAAATCGGAATGCCATCGAACGTGTCTTTTGGGAAATAGAACGACGAACATCATCGTTTGCGAATAGTTTCAGTAATGTCGCGTTCGAGACAGCTCAAGATTGGCTCGAAGCCCTCGCAGTCTACCACAATTCACGCCAAACTTAACGCGACCCAGCTCTTGGAAGCGGCTCTTATCCGCAGTTATTGACCCGAGTTCATCGTCGACCCGTAACGTAGCCCGGCGGGTTTCAACGCTATCCCATGATTCGTAGATGCAGTCTTCAACATCAATTGACTCTGTTTCACCAATCGAGCGACCCGCCTTGGACAGTTCCAGGACATCCTCTACCAGATCATCTATCCGAGATAACGACTCTGAGACTTTCTTTAGTTCCGGACTCTCGTGGTTCTCTTGAGCGATTTCGGTGTAGCCTTGGGCAACAGAGAGTGGATTTCGGATGTCGTGTGTGAGAATGTCAGCAAACTCGTCCAACCGTTCTTTCTGATCCTGTAGCTGGTTCTCCCGTCTCCGTCGCTCCGTGATGTCTCGAATGATGCCCGTAAAATACCGATCACCGTCGTGTTCGTGTTCACGAAGACTGATCAGCGTTGGAACCTCGTGTCCGTCCTTGTGAAGCGCGGGGAGTTCTATCCCGTCCCAGTCGATATTTCGCTCACCAGAGTCAACATATGATTCAAGAGCTGCGGAATGGACGGGTTCTAGACGCTCTGGAATGATTTTCATTTTAGAACTTCCGATCAATTCGTCAGGAGAATACCCGAGAATATCCTTAACAGCCGGATTCGCATAAACGATATTGCTCTGTTCATCGATTGTTAGCATCCCCTCGGCTGCGTTTTCTACAAGCGTCTGATAGAAATCGTCGCCGTTGACAAGCGGAGGAGGAGATTCCATCTTCAGTTTCCTAATAGTGGTTCCCGGTTAACGCTTGTTCACATTGTTGTTCTCTTCGTGGGATTTGCCTTTGACCCAAAATGGAGATCCGCCGAGGACTACGAGTCGGTGATTTCGAATCGGACTCCATCAAGGTGCTTTCCACCTTTGATATGAATTTCCCACCCGTGGGCGAGCACGATTTGACGAACACTTGCCATCCCCATCCCGATACCTTCTTCTCCGTTCTTCGTCGAGAACCCCGGTGTGAAAATCCGGTCCCGAAGTTCGGGGTCGATACCGGGACCGCTATCCTCGTAATAGAACCCGGATTCGAATTCTCCTATTTGAATTGTAACGTCGTCGGGACCGTGTTCGATTGAATTGCCCACGAGGTTCTCGAGCATCCGTTGGAGGGCATCGGTGTCTGCCTCGATCCGTGTCCCTTCTTCGACCGTTACTGAGGCGGTCTGTGGCGGATCGACCGCAGTCCAAACGTCGTCCAGCACGGATTCCAACTCGATGCGCTCCGTTCCCGAAACGATTTCTCCCGTTCGAAGCGTCGTCACGAGATCATCGCGTAACTCGTCGACGCGGTCGATCGCCTCAGCTGCCTTTTCGACGTGTTCCATCTCTCCTGTCTGAAGAGCTAATTCCAAACGTCCTTGAACCGTTGAAACCGGGCTTTGGAGGTCGTGTGAAACGAAACTCGCGAATTCATCGAACTGCTCGTTGCGTCGTTTCAATTCGCGTTCTCGGCGCCGTCGTTGTGTGACGTCTTTCGCGGAGACGATGATACGGGAGGCAGTTCCGTCATCGTCAGTAACCGGTCGGAAATTCCCCTCGACAGTGGCCTTTCCACCGTCTTCTGTCGGGTGATCTGCCTCGTACTCGACGTACTCTCCGTCGGCTGCCTCAGCGACCCACTGTTTGACCGCCGCTCGATAATCGTCGGTCCACCAAGGCGTTTCCCAGAACGGGTTGCCGACGATATCTTCTCGTGATGCGTCGACGTACTCGAGCGCTATTTCGTTTATGTCTTCAACTGTGCCGTCGGTGTCAAGAAGACCGACGAGGAGGTTTGGATCGTTAAAAATCGCCTCAAATTGGTGTTCCTGCTCGCGCAAAGTCTGTTCACGCTCCTTTAATTCGGATATGTTACGCCCTTCTGGAATAAGTAATGTGACATCGCCGTCGTCGTTGGTTACCGGTCGAACGGAGAAGTCGACGAAGGCCTCTTCATTGGCGCCCTGGATTTTGATTTCGTCCCGGAATAACTCGCCGTTCTGTGCCGTCTCAACTGCTTCACGGGCAACATCTTTCGCTTGCTGGCTTGATTCGAACCACTTCCCTTCCCACAGCGGCTTTCCGACGACCTCGTTCCGATCGATGCCGGCAAACGAAAGCGCTGCCTCGTTTGCCTCGATGATCGTTCCGTCCGGTTTGAGGAGCCCTGTGAATTGATAGGTGTTATTGAAAATTGCTTCAAAGCGACGCTCACGGCGTTTCGACTCTGTTATGTCTGTGATGAATCCTTCAAGCGCAATAACCTCACCATCGGAATCCGTGACGTTTCGGCCGCGCTCCCACACCCATTTGGTCTGCCCGTCAGCTGTTTCGATTCGATACGTGAGTTCAAACGGCACACCCTCTTGGAGCGCTGCCTGGACCTCATCCCAGACCTCTTCTTGGTCGTCCGGATGGATAACGTCCTCGCCCCACGAGACGCCCCCCGATTCGATTGTTCCAGGAGAGTAACCGGCGAGCTCCTCGCACTCGCCGGCGACCTCGTCCATCGGCCATCCTGGCTCGTTTCGACATCTGTAGATAAGGCCCGGAACGTTGCTTATGATTGTTTCGAGCCGCCGTTTTTGCTCTTTGACGGCTCGTTGTGACTGCTGGCGTTCGACAGCATTTTCGATTCGATTTGCGAGCAACGTGTACTGCTCTGTGCCACCCTCTTTTTGTAGGTAGTCCGTGACCCCGGCCGAAATGGCGTCGCTCGCAACCTCCTCTGAGCCCTTCCCAGTAAAGAGAATAAACGGAAGATCAGGGTACTCGTCACGTACTGATTCGAGCAACTCGATCCCTGTCATTGAGGGCATATCGTGATCTGAGACGACACAATCGAGATCCTCGCTTCGTATCCGCTCCAGCCCCTTCGTAGCGTGCGTCTCCGTTTCCACGTCAAAATAGCCGCTCTCTCGTTCTAGGAAATCGGCAGTGAGACTCGCAAAATCCGGCTCATCATCGATATGAAGGACCCGAATAGAGTCAGCCATGTCAGGCTATTTTAAGCAGAGCTTGAAAGAGGTTATCCTGAACTACCCTTCTTATTCGCTTACTATCTACGTTTAATATAGCGGTGGATGCCCAATACTCGTGGATTTAATTTATAATGTTGCGCCGAAGTGTTTGTCGTATGGCAACCTCCCCGCTGAGTGAGATGGCTCCGTTTAATCTCGATCATCGTCTTATGTCGGTGCTACTCGTTGATGATGATGAGTCTCTCGTCGATATGTCCTCGGTCTTCCTGGAGCGAGAAATCGACAATATCGAGACGACGACGCTTACTGATCCGGAAGCTGTTCTCGATGAGGTTGATGATGGGAACTATGACTGTATCGTGAGCGACTTCGATATGCCACGTTTGGACGGCTTAGAACTACTCACCAAGCTTCGTGAAGACGGAGTCGAGATCCCGTTCGTCCTGTTCACAGGGAAGGGAAGCGAGGAAATTGCCAGTCAAGCTATCACCGCTGGTGTCGACGAGTACTTGCAGAAAGGGGGAACGGAGGAATACCCCGTCCTCGCGAATAAGATTGAAAATCTCGTCGAGAAATACTGGGCGGAGACGCAAGTCCAGCGGGGGTTTCTAGCCATTGAATCCGCCGAAGAGGGGATCGGTATCATCGACGAGGACGGCGTCTACCAATATATGAACGAGGCCTATGCTGGCGTATACAACCGTGACCGCGCCGAGCTAGTCGGGGAGCACTGGGATATGTTATACCCGCCAGAGGAGACTGAGCGCTTCCACGATGAGATCCTTCCAGAGCTCGAAACGACGGGAGCCTGGCGCGGCGTCTCGACCGGTGTCACCAAGCAGGGTGACCCTGTCCCTGAGCGTCTGGTCCTCACCCAGATGGACAGTGGTGGCCACGTCTGTATCGTTCAAGAACTCGATCAGAACGACGAACTCGAGGCTGAACTCGCGTTGAAGAATCGGGCGCTTGATGCAACCGGTCTCGGGGTCGTCATCACCGACGCATCTCAAGAGGATAACCCGATCATCTACCTGAACGAAGGGTTCGAGGAACTGACTGGCTACGACGAAGAGGAGGTGTTGGGTCGGAATTGCCGATTCCTACAAGGTGAGGATACGAACCCCGACACTGTGGCTGCCATCCGAGAGGCCGTCGATACCGGTGAGTCGATTTCGACGGACATTCTCAACTACGACGCGGACGGTAACCCGTTCTGGAACCTGCTCGAAATATTCCCTATTGCGGACGAAACCGGCGATATCACGAACTTTGTCGGCTTCCAGCGTGAGATCTCCGACCGACGGGCGCACACGGAAGATATCGAATCACAGCTCGACTGGCTCGGGGAATTCGGCCATGTCCTCTCCCATGACTTGAAGACGCCCCTCTCAGTCATTCAAGGGAATCTCGAACTCGCGCAGGAACTGGACGACACGGACCGATTGGACGATGCGGTCGATGCGGCCGACCGCCTTGAGGCCCTCGTTGACGATCTGGCGAATGTGATGCAACAGGGCGACCTGGTAACCGAGGTCGAGCCGGTGGAACTCGGCGACGTGTTCCGGTCGTGGGACGCTTTTGAGACTAACCCGGAATCGCTCGATGTTCTCGATTCGAAACCGATCTTAGCCGACGAGCATGCCCTCGTTAGGCTGGCTGACAACCTTGTGAAAAACACCGTCGAACACGCAGGCGACGGAACGGCAATGCGAGTCGGGACGCTCGCAGATGGCTTCTACTACGAGGACGATGGTCCCGGAATCCCTGAGAGTGAACGTGATGATGTCTTCAAGCCAGGATTCACGACGAAAGAAGATGGAACCGGCTTCGGAATGGTGAGCATCAAACAGATCGCCTTAGCACACGGCTGGGAAGTTACGATCGACGAAAGCGAGGCTGGTGGTGCTCGATTCGAATTTACTGGGATTGCAGAGCCGCAATGACCCCGTCTTCCTCACGAGAAGCACAGCTTGAGGCACTATTCGAGAAGTCTCCTGATCTCATCGCTATCCACGATTCAGACGGCGTTATTCGCGACGTGAATGAGCGGATGTGTGATGAGCTGGGCTACACGGAGTCGGAACTGATTGGGAAACGAGTCTGGGAACTGGATCCGACAGTTGAGCCCTCGGAGGCGAAATCCTTCTGGACGGACCTCTCGACGGAAACACCGCGACGATTCGAAGGGAAGCTCAAACGGAAGGACGGATCGATATTCCCGATCGAGATTCATCTCATCCGCTTAGATTTGGACGGAGACGATCGATTCGTGGCGATGGACCGTGACATCACCGACCAGCAGGAACGGGAAGAAAGACTCAGGCAGCAAAACGAACGGTTGGATCGGTTCACTAGTGTCGTAAGCCATGATCTCCGAAACCCACTACAAGTTGCTGAAGGTCGATTAGAACTCCTCAAAGAAGACTGTGACAGCGAGCATATTGAAGACATTGAGCGTGCGCTGAATCGGATGGACGCACTGATTGAGGATCTGCTGACCCTCGCTCAAGATGGTGATGCAGCGATGGAGCGAGAAGCAGTCGAACTAGAGACGCTTGTGGAGACCTGTTGGGAGACGGTGGTAACACAAAATGCGTCACTCAAAATCGAGACCGACCGTACTGTTCATGGCGACCGTGACCAACTCCAGCAGCTGTTCGAGAACCTGATGCGCAACGCTGTCGAACACGGTGGTAGTGACGTCACGATAACCGTTGGAGATCTCGATTATGGGTTCTATATTGCGGACGATGGCGAGGGGATTCCGGAGGACGATATGATGGCAATCTTCGACGCGGGCTATTCGACGGCTACAGACGGCACCGGGTTCGGGCTAAGTATTGTCGAACAAATCGTAGAGACACACGGCTGGGAGATCACAGTCAAGGAAAGCCAAGCTGGTGGGCCCCGGTTCGAAATTTCAGGCGTGACCCAGTAGCTGTCCGTTATGAAAGAATCCTACTGAGTCGGTGTCTCACGTTCCTACGTTGTTATCCCGTAGTTGCTGATGACTCTCTCCGGCCGTTTCAAAGGGTGACTCTCCGGTTGGAATGAGCAGCTCCTGTCGGTCCCCGACCCGCTCAGCGAGCTTCCGTTTCAGGTACTGTCTCGCCGTCGACGGCGTAAAGACGCCCTTGTCGAGCATGTCGCCGACGACGTCTTTGAGGGCCGCGAACTGGCCCTGCAGGTGGCCGTCGCCGACCGGCTCGCCGTCGTACCAGCGCACCGTCGCGAGCGCGCCGTTCCCGACCGTCTCTCCCTGTTCGACTGTCTCCGAGTCGTACTGGAGCCCGAACCACAGCGTCCGATAGGCGGTCACCTCGAACGTCGTCGACACCACGAAGAACGCCTCGTGGTGGAGGTAGTCGAGATGGTCAGCGACGATCTCGTCGAGGGTGAGCCCGGTGGCACGAGGCTTCGGCTCGACGACCGTCGACGGTCGATTTTCGCCAGCGAGGTAGCCGTCGACCGCATCTGCCTCGAGGCCATCGGCCAGTTCTGCCAGCAGCTGTTTCGCCCACTTGGAGTCGGTGTCGTCGCCACCGAATGGCGACTCAGCCGAGATTCGGTGCTTGAGCTTCAGGTTCGCTGCACCCCAATGGCTGTAGTGGAGCGTGTACTGTCCGTCTGTGCGGTCGTACGCAACGAGTGCGCGGTGTCCCATCGAGCAATCACCTCACGGGGCGACCGCGACTGGATCGCCCCGCACCCCTCTCGGGGGACGAACAACGCTACTCGTCGATCGGGTCGAGGGAACTGAGATCCGCGTGGAGGACTTCGCCGTCGCGAACGACGTACTGGTTTGGCAGTATGGGAAAGCGGCACTTCGTCAACCGTCTCCGGGTCAAGCCCAGAGACTTGTCAGTGGACTCCCGCTCTATCCGCGCTAGGCGGAAGGCTTGTATTCACCATTCACGTTCAGCATCCCTGACTTCAGGGCCAGTTGACTGGTGGCCCATCCACCGCGAGACTTCTGCCCGCGATGGATATACTTGCAGTATCGGTTTGCAATGTTCTTCGCCGCGTTGTAATCAGCGTTCACCTCATACCCACATGACCGGCACTCGAACTGCTTGTCGTCGCGATTATCCTCGTGGGTACACCCACAATATGAGCAACGTTGGCTCGTGTACGCTGGGTTCACGAAATCGACGAACAAATCAGTAGATTCGACCTTGTACTCAACGAGTTCCACGAACTTCGCGTAGGCCCACTGCTGGAACTTGCTCCCGTTCGCAATGTTCTCGCGGATGTGAGTGAGGTCCTCGAAAATAATCCCGTCTACATCCGCATCACCGGCTTCCTCGATGAGGTCGTTGGCCTGGTTGTGGAGCCAGTTTAATGACCACTCGCTGAACTGACTACCAATAGATTGAATCGTGAGGTGGGCCGATCGAGTACCCGTCTGTTGTAGGCAGCCGCGGCGTTGCTCGTATTGGTCGCGCTTGTGGGTGAGGAAGTCTGCACTGCCAATGAACTCGCCTGTGGAGGTGACGACGAACGCGCCAGTCACGTTCAAGTCCACGCCGAGAACCACTCCGTTCTCGGGGAGATCATCACATGACTCGCTTTCTTCGCGTTCCGGTCCGTCACTCCCATAATCGGGATTTTTCAGCGTAACGTGCAGGTAGAACGTGTCCTCGTTCTCGTCATATTGGAGCGTGGCACTTGACGTATTCCAGTTGTCACTCTCGTAGTACCGTCCGAACGGCGTGTTCTCTCGCTGATTTTCAGGTGGGAGAACGTATTCGGCGGTGACTCTTCCGTTCGGCGTCGAGAGGGTAGCGTGGTCGTCGTTGAACGTCGCGGAGCGTTTGTCGTACACGATGCTCCACGAGTCGAACTTTGGTTGGCTGGTCTTCTTGCCCTGCGTCAATTTCTCGACGCCGGCCCTGACGGCTGTGATAGCGCGACGAATACCTTTCTGAACGAGGTTAGCGGTGAGCTCGGTTTCCTCCCTCAACTCGTCATACAGGGCCTCTTCGGCCCTGCTCTTGCTGGTGATACAGTCGTCGTCGTACCGCCACGCCCACTCGCTCGTTCGGTTAGCGCAGTGGAGGAATTGAGTCTTGGTCTGATGGAGATCGCCACGACGTTCTCTGGGTACGTCGAGTTTGATTCGTACCGTACGTCGTAGCGTGTCGTCCATTTGTGATTCACCTTCGTTGTTACTTTTCGGTAATATGGAATTGTTCAGTGAGGTGGGTCATCTGTTGGCCTCGGGGTTCTCTCCCCCGCACCCCTTCTGGGGGGCAATAAACAGCCTCTGGAACGAGATACCCGAATTCCGGCCTGCGACGTCGATCAAGACTCGATCTGTGTATCGGCGTCCCCGCTGTGTTGCGGTTGGGTGAGCAGACTCACGTCCTGCAGGAGAGCTCTCGCTGCCTCGATCCGCTCCTGATCTGCGTCGTCGAGTCCGGCCGTCTCGATGCGCTTGAGATTGGTGAGTGAGCGATGCAGTCGATATCCGGGCGTGTTGCGTGGGTCCATTTGAAGCGCCTCGCCGATTCACGGCGCAGAGAAACCTCTCCGGCTGCGGGTAGCTGTGGAACTGAGTGCGCCTATTAACCAACATTGAGAATCATATAGCCATTTTGTTGGTTAAGACGAACGGTGCGTCGATGGACTCGGCCCGTAGCGAGCTGAGCCACACACCCGGCACTCCCAGATCGGTTGGCCCGTCCACGCCGCATCCGGGACTGATTCATGGGTCTTGAACCGATGGTCGGTTGCCCGTCCACAGGTTTCACAGTCGAGTTCCTGCGTCGTCGGTACCGACGACACCTGGCGATCAGCCACAGCCTGGCCAGTAGATTCGGTCAGCGCCATCGCTGGAACCAGCCACACCGCGTCGTCGGCGTCGTCGAGGACCTCAGTGAGACGCGACGCGTCGCGGATGCCGTCCCCTCGCTGGTCGTAGAGCCGCGTCGGGGCCTGCTCCTGACGCTCCGACGCTCCCTGCCCGTGCCACCCAGTCCGGTCACGGGCGGCACTGAGAAGCCGCTCTCCCTCCTTTGAGGCCACCTGTACCGCGTCGGGGAGTGAGGGCCATTGCTCGACCAGCTGGCGCGCCGGTGCTTCGTCGAGATCGTAGATGAGGGTGTAGTTGTCGACGGCCGGCTCCGCCTCGTTGGCGGAGAGGAGGTTCGCCGCTGCGCCGCCCTTCGCGACGGCGCCGTAGAACGTGGTCGACTCGACGATCAGGTGGACGATACCGAGGAACGTCGTCGACGCTGTCTCGTTCGTGCTTGTGGCGTCACTCCCGAGATGGTTGGTGAGACAGAACCGGCATTTCGTCTGGCCGATCGGGACTGACGCCCCACAGGACCGACACTCGCCGTCGGCGGCCGTCGGCGCATCAGGGTAGCCACCAGCGCTCGTCGCGACGCGTTGCCGCCGGGGGGCACCCTCACACCCGTCGTCCAGCCTCGTGTCCGGAATGTGGGACGCCTCGCCAGTCGGCCGCAGTTCCTCGAAGTCAGAATATCGGTTGTGCATCGGTTGGCTCATAGCTTCTGTCGGTATCGCATTTCAACGTCCGGAGGCCTTCGCTCGCAATATCCTCTCGATTATACGAGAGAGTACAAACATATATGGGAGTACAACGCGAACACTGTTGCAAAAGGTGCCAAGCATGTCCGAATCCCCGCGAGATGGCGTCCAGACGTGGGCTGAGTCGATGAGTGCCCGCGACCGTATTCGGGCGGTCGCCGAGACGCTTCGCGAACCGCGGTCGGTTAACTGGATCAGCGAGCAGGCCGACGCCGCCTGGAGTACGACCAACGAGGAACTCCAGGATCTCGTCGACCAAGGCCAGCTGCGTCGCGTCGAGGCCGGCGAGACCACGCGCTATCAGCCGGACTACACGCGCCTGCTCTTCGAGGAAATCCGGACGCTCATTGAGGAGAACACGCGCGAGGAGCTACGCAACGAACTGGCGGCGATTACCGAGGAGATCGAGGAGTGGCAGGCGACCTACGACGTCGAGACGTGGGAGGAGCTCGAACAGTCGCTCGCCGACCGTGATCTCGCAAGTGCCGAGCTCCGCGAGCGCCGTGACGTCATCGCGTTCTGGCGCGAGAACGAGGAGGATCGCCGCCTCATCAAGCACGCACTGGAACTCTACTCCGACGTCGAAGCCGCCCGTGAGCAGATGACCGACGTGGCTGACCGCGCCACGAGCTAATCCTTTCTCTCACAGAATGATCTTTCTTGCCGGTCGCGACCGCTATACACAGCGGACCCTTCTCCGCGACGTTCACGACCGATTGACGAACCAGCCAGGGTGTGAAGAGGTCCGCTATCGCCCGTCTCGACGCCGACCCCGGTACGTCATCGCGGATGTCGATCCGACGACGTTCTTGGGTGACTCCCACGACGCGGCGACCGCCCGACTGGAGATTCGCTTCTGGTACCCCGCCGGCGTCGACCACGAATACTACCGCATCAACTGGGTCGAACCGGAGCGGAATCTGATGCTCGGCTTCCATCAAGACGCCGACCATCCGGACCTTGGGCCCTGTCACATCCAACTCAATCACGAAGACACGCCTGTCGACCGGCATAGCGCGACGTTTCTTGATGCGCACCCACTCGCCGTCCTCGATGACCGACTACAGCAGTTCCCGGCGGCGGTAGAGGCAATTCGCTGGGAGAATGGGGCGCCTTCGCTCCCTACTTGGCCGGTCTAGACAGAGAGCTCATTGAGCGTCTCGTGATGCGTCCGAACCGTGGTTGGCGTGACGTCCCCGGACTCGGCAACGTCACATTGCGTCAGCCATCGCCCCTCCTCATGACCGGCCTTGTAGAGGCAGGCCGCTGCGAACCCGGCCGGATGGACGCCCGTCGTGACGCCGCGCTCCTCGGCCTGCTCTGCGAGGGTTCGGGCCCGCTGTCGGATCTCGTCCGGACACTCGAGATCAGAAGCGAGGCGCGGCACGAACATGCTGGGGGAGACGGGCTCGGCGGGAAGGCCCAGCTCTTCGTTGAGCGTTTTGTACGCGTTCGTGACTCGTGACTCCGCCACGCGAGCCATCTCGCTGACGTCATCCACCAACC
Organism: Halobellus clavatus; assembly: GCF_900107195.1. Classification (GTDB taxonomy): domain Archaea; phylum Halobacteriota; class Halobacteria; order Halobacteriales; family Haloferacaceae; genus Haloquadratum; species Haloquadratum clavatum. Next base: position 18,435 of record NZ_FNPB01000007.1, on the reverse strand, counting down.
GCGAGCGGCCGTTGCACCGGCAGGCCCCGTAGATGCTGGCCGCGGCGATGGCCTCGATGGATCTGCCACGAAGCAGATCCTCGTTCTGAGCGCTCCGGAAGAGCTGACACGCCTGGTCACGGACCGAATCGGAGAGTTCCAGGGCACTCGCCAACCGACGCACTTCGCCCAGTCCGTGGGCGAGATTCCGTTCTGCTTTCGACCGCCAGCGACCACGTGTCTGCTCACGGCGCATCCGCGCGAGTCGCCGTCGCTTCTGCCCAGAGATCTCGTTCCCCTTCGCGTCGGTGCCGCGACCGATCTCCGTCGACAGGCCGCGATCATGGCGGGCCGCAGTGAGTGGAGCACCCGTTCGCTCGCGCTCCCTGTCGTCGTACGCCCGCCACTCTGGCCCGTGATCGATGCGCTGTTCGTCGATGACCAGGCCACAGTCCTCGCAGACCGTTTCGACCGCGTTCGTGGTGACCCGTCCGTCGCACTCGGGACAGTGGTTCGCGCTCGACTCCGTTCGGATGTCTTCGTCGAAGCCAGTTTCGTAGATGTCTCTCGTTGCCATTGTTCTCTCCAGTTTAGTGGGAATTCGCCGTTACGGCGATCCCCTCACCCATTGAGGGGACAATAGACTCTATGCCGAAGCGTATGGTTGAGACGATAGGGACACATCCAGTAGGTCGATTTTATAATCGAGTGAGCATAATCCGTTTAAGAGATGAGTTTCGCTTCTCGCCTCCCGCCCGGTGCAGAAGCCGGTGCGACGAATCTCATGTGTCCGAACTGTGAGCACCGGATCGGAGTCGTACAACTGCTTCGACACTTAGAGCAGCAAAACATCCCGCTCAGGGATATCACACCGAACAGTTATACACCGTGTCCAGCCTGTGGCGCACTGTTTTTTCCCGAGAATGCATTTCTGGTCTGCCTTTCTGATATTGCAGATACCGGGGACTCGTACCGATCCTATCCCTTCGGTATCGCCGGTCATCAAGGAGTGAACTATACCGATGTCACAGTTGGAGAGACGTCCGAACACAAACTGAGCAACCTCTACCAAGGTTATGAAATTGAGCGCGGGTCGCTAATCCTGCAAGGTGCTGAGCGCAGTGATGTTGATCAAGATGATCGGTTACCGATTGATCGCCATGAAGACTCAATGACTCGGGCGACGTTAGCTGATATCCTCCTTGTCTCGGTTACTCAGGTTGCCCCTCGCCAAGTCCTTGTCACTGCCAATCTCCGAAAAGACGAGGATGCCCAAGATGCCATCGCGAAAGGTGATGATATCACCTTGATTTATCAACGAAATCTGCTCCAGACAGAAGGACGGGATCCCCCCTGGCTCACCCTTCTCCGTGAAGCCAAAAGCGCAATCAACCGTGACAATCCATTAGCAGCTGGGCCACTTCTCGTATCTGCCGTCGACAACTGTCTCTATCGGCAGATCTACCTCTACTATCGATGGCAAGGCCAAGATCACACCGAGGCCATCAATTCAGTCGACCAATACCGTACTGGCAACAAGATTAGCCGAAAGGATCTAGCAAAGGACGCCTTGAACGACATCTCGGGCGTGACTCTCACCAGCCACGAGGACCCGTACTTCGATGAATGGAACCGGTTCCAGACCTTCCTCCAACAGCGCCACGACATTATCCATCCTACTGATGATCCTGTTCCTGCGATCGATACCGACACCGCTGTCGACTGGTTCAACCTGACTGTTGACCTAATCCTCGGCCACTTCGACCTTGTCTGGCGAGAGATTGATTAGTCTCTCGGCTTGGACCCCTCTGTAGGATTGAATCGTTCATATAGACCGCTGAACGAGGTTGTGGCTGCGCGCGCAGCGAAGCGAGCACGGAGCGGAGGGTGGGGCGGCGGGGTCTGGGTCGGTCCGGCACACAGCAAAAAATGAAGGCTGCGTCAGCTGGCTACTCTTCCCACCACCGGCCGCGCTCCGGGAACTCGATCCTGCTCCAGCCCGTGATGGCGAGACTGCACCGTCCTTGGTACCAATTTTTCTTGACCGCTCTGAACCGGACTGTCTGCCCTTCTCGAACCACCGTCTTCTTGCTCTTCTCCCAGATCGTGAATTTCGTACGCCCGCTTTCGTCTTCGATGAGTCCGACTTGGGCGATTGCTGGGGAACTAGGATCCCAAAGTTCGCTCACTGTGCCTTCGACCGTCACCTCACCGACCGGGACGTCCGGCACGTCCGCGATGGGCACGATCGCCCCCGGCGCTGCCTTCAACTCCTCGAGGGTTTCCAGCACCGCCTTCGTGACGTCCCGACCGCGTGCCACCTTCTCGGCCAGCTGCTTCGCGACGACCGCTCTCGACCAGCCGCCCTGCACCTCGTCGCTGATCCGCATCGCCTGCTTGTTCACCTTCGCGAGTTCGTCTTGCGTCACCTTCTCTCGGGGATCCGTGCGCTCCGTCGGCGCCGGCTCGTCACGGCCACACAGTTCGCTGACGACCTCCCGCGTACGCTGCTCCCGGCCCTCCTGCGTTCCCAGCTCGGCTTGGGCACTGATGCGCTCCAGTTCCGCTTCCCGCGCCCGAATGCGCTCCTCTTGTTCGAGGGTGACACCGTGAATCCGGTCTTCGCTCGTGTCCGCGATCCCATCCGGGTGGTTCGCATCCACCTTCGCCTGCGTCTCCTGCTCGACCGCGGCCTGGAACTCCGGCGTCTCGTCGACGACTGGGAAGCCGTCTTCATCGACCGCCTGACCGCCCGCTTTCTCGAATGCCTGTTCATCCACCGAAACGACCTTTCCGCTAGCGTTGTTACTAGACATTGGTATCACACCAAGGTACCACTGAAGGCGCTCACGCGCCGACACCGCGATGCTACTACATCGCGGTTTTCCGACGACAACGACCGACAGAACCATCTGCGCGCTCTCGCTCGCGCCTTCGCGAGCGCCCTACCGGGCGCGAGCGAGAGCGCGCCTGCATGAGGTGGCCCCAATCAGCACCGCGCGCCGACCCGCCCGGAGCGAGCGGCCAGCGCATTCCCCGTTCGCCGCGACGCAACCACGTCCGTCGCGGTCGGCTGTGCCGAGGTCCGGAGGACCCGAACGGGTGAAGCGCTGGCGCCGAGGGCACATGCACTTTAGCCCGGCAGTCCGCCCGCTACTGCAGGCAGACCGCCCGGAATGGTCGGTCGCGAGCGACGCGGAGGGCGGCAGCGGCGAGCGGGGCGGGCCGGTACGGACACACCAGCCAACCGATGGGAACCACTAGCCCAGCAATAGACTCCGGGTGGGACTGAAAGGGGCCGGGCGCTCGACGTGCCCCGACGACGCAAGCACCGCAGGGACGAGGCGCGCAGCGGTGGTCGCGGGACGTCGAGCGGCCGAGGGCTTTCGAGAGTAATCGCTATCTCAACTGCTGCGGTCGTTATTCGTCGACCGAGTCGGACTCGTCCTCGACGATGACGTCCACACCGTCCGGTGAGACAGAAAGGGGAATCCCCTCGACAGTGAACTGAACGACGATCTCCTCATCGGCGGAGGCAATCAGCTGTTCGAGCGCACCCGGGTCCACGTAATCGTGGAGCTGATAGGTGTCGTCCTCGAGCCCACACGCTTCCAGTGTCTCGATGATCTCGACGAGGAGGTCACTCGATCCATCCGAACTGCCGATGGACGGGGAATGCATCTGTATGCTCGACGCTTAAGGTGGCTGGCGCTTAAAACGTTTGGAGTCAACCACAGAAGCGTAACGCTTTGCTACTTGACTTAGCGCGTTTGGGATAGCGTCGGCGCAACCAGAAGCGATTATGCGCTTTGACGCCGACTGGATGTCTCGCGCTGATGACCGCATTCTGGAGCATCTCTCTGAGGACGGCCCTGACACCCCGAAGGAAATGGCGGACAGCGATCGCGTGCGCTTCTCCCGGCAACACATCAACGCTCGCTGCAAGACGCTGGTCGAATATGGCCTCCTCGTCCACCTGGGCAACGGCGTTTACGACATCACTCGCCAAGGAAAAGCGTATCTCGCCGGTGAGCTCGACGCTCGTGATCTCGACCCCGAGTAGCGTCAGCCGTCTCCGGCGACCAGATCCTCGATGAACCGGAATCCGTTCACGAACGTCACTGAATCCCCGTACCCCTCACTCCCGAGTACGGTTTCAGCCCCCTCCCCAGCCGCAATATCGGTCGTGTAGATGTAGACCTCGGTTGCTGTCCCGGCACTGAGATGCTGGGCGGCTAGCGCAGCGAGGGCGGCGTCGGCACGCTCGACCTCGTCCGCGGGCCGGTCGTCGGCGTTCGCGATGTACCGCTGGACGCCGTCCATCGCCCGTGAGACGATGGGCTCTGAAAACTCGAGCGACGGCGCGACTGTCGCCCAGCCCTCGTCAATCGCGGCGTCAATCGGCACCTCCTCCACGTTGGGGTCGTCGACGGTCAGCTCCTCGTACACTCGTTCGGGGAGTACGAAGGTGACGTCTTTCCGGCGAGCGAACCGCCGAACGGCCTGGTACCGACTGTTCGACGGCTGCCCCATCGCGACGAACAGGCCGGTGTCGGCGATGTGGAGCCGGCTCACGCGTCGTCAGCTGCGTCGCCGTCGTCGATGTTCAACTCGTCGAGTCCCGCTCCTGCCGCCTCGATGTTGTAGTGCTCATGGACAACGGGCCGGAGCGCTTGGAGGATCAGCTCCGCGGCCAGCGGGGAGATGTCGAGGTCCTCCGCCATCAGCCGGTGGGTCACCTCGCCGCGCTCGCGAGCGACCGCGTAGGTGAGCGCGGTCGCGAGGCCGGCGACGCCGTGCCGGTCGATGTACGTGTCGATATCGGCGTCCGTCTCACGGCGGCCGACGGCGTCGATGAGCGCCGGCGTGATCGTGTACTCGCGGTCGCCAGCAGCCGTGGTCACGGTCAGGTCGATCTCCCGGGCGGCGTACCGACGTGGCTGCCCGTCGTCGGTGACGTCGACGACGCCGGCGTCGACGAGCCGGTTGACGTAGCTGTAGGCGGTCCCCTGGGCAAGTTCGAGGTCGTCCATCACGTCCTGGACCGTCGCCTCGCCTTCCCGAGCGAGGTACGCGTACAGCTGAGCCAGCTGTGGCTCCTCGAGGAGGTCCGCGACCGAGAGGAAGTCGCGGACGATGTCGCCGTCGGCGCGGTTTGATGTGCGTGACACGGGTCGTTCTTGATTACAGTTTACAGCGAATCAGTAAAGAGTGTTTGGGTCACTCCGCCGGCGTCGCGACGAGATGCCCCTCGAGATCGCGCGTCCAGTACGTCGCGAGCCCGCCCGGACTACAGCGGGCGCACAGCTGCAACGGGCCTTCCAGATGCCCCAGTTCGACCCGGAATCGGGTGAGTGCCGCAAGTGTGTCGACGACCAGTCCACAGCCGTCACAGGCGACGTGATCGCACTCGTCGGGATCCGGCTCCGTCTGAATCGCGCAGTCCACGCAGATCGGGTGGGTGACCCGCTCGTCTTGCCCCCAGGTGTGGGCCTCGCCAGTCTCGGTACCAGGCGGGGCGTCGCAAAACGCACAGCCGACGAGGGTCTGCTGCATCACTCGCACTCCGCGTCGGCGTCGCGGCCGACCGTCCAGCCACGGTGGAAGACGGCCAACTGCGTTGTCGAGTCGAACGCCGTACCGCTCGGCTCGTGAACCAGAACTTGGTCCTCGGGAACCGAAGTGACGACGTCCGCATCGACGAGATCGCTGACCAGGCGCTGGGCCGTCGTGTCGTCGATGTCCGCCGTGTCGACGCTGGTGGCGTCGCGGTCTTGGGCGAGCAGTTCTTTCTCGAACTGTTCGTAGTCGCGACTCGTGTCGTCGTGAGGATCGGGACCAGGCATGGTGAGTCACGCAGCGCACGCTGTTGCGCGCTGCACGCCTCCCGGCGCCGACAAACAGTCAGGGCGGACAGGGTCAGTCCGGTCGCGGGTCGCGATAGCCGATGACGGCGACGTCGTCGATGAACAGGACGCCCTTCATGAAGTCGAGCTTTGTCAGGCTGTGCTGGTAGAGGTTATGCCGACCAAGGTAGTTCACCGGCACCACCAGACAGCCGAACTCGATCTTCGGCCGGCCGTCCTTCTTGGTGCGGTACCCCTTCTGGAACTTGAGGAGATCGTCGCTGACGTTCTTCCGTTCGCTCTTCTCGACCTCGATGGCGATGCGGTCGTCGGCGTCGTAGAGGTCGACGCTGTAGTTAAACCCTTGATGCGACCAGAGCTTGCAGTTCGGGTTGTAGCCCCCGGCGGCATCCCCTTCGTACTCGTACTGCGAGAGGCCGTCGGCGATTGCAGCATCGAACCCGCCGACCTCCGTGTGTTTCGTCGAGCCGTCGAAGACGCTTGCTGGGACGGCCTCGACGGCCGACCGAATCGAAGCCAACGAATCATCCGGAAACGCATCGGACGAGGTTTGGGTGCGGCGCTCGCTCAGTTTGGTGACCTCCTCGACGACGACCATATCTTCTGTAATTCGTAGCCATCCCGATAAAATACTACTCTATACCCCACTGCAGTCCGGTTCTCTTGGAGGATACAGTAGAAAGACTGATGTTTGCCCTCAAGTCAGTAGGCAACCATGACCTCTCCTCTCTTTGAACTTGATGAAGATGAAATCCGGCCGAGAACTAAAAAACAGGTTCAAAAGCTAATCGGGGATACTTCTGGGGAATTCTACATCTATGTTTTGGAATGTCAGTCTGAGATATCTCTTCGACGTCCTTTGGTTGGATTTGATGGGAAAGCAATTCAGAACGCTGTACAGGCGGGCGAAGATTCCTGGTTGGAGCTTCCAGCAAAAATACGCCCCCCGATGGGCGGACACGAATCGAACTTTCCAAAGTGGGTGGAACAGGCTGTGGAAGCAGATGAGGTCTATTATGTGGGCCAGACCAGAGATCCTGTTAACCGGATTGTAGAGCACGCAACTGCGGGAGAAAAATCAGCCAACGCGACACGACTGTTCCCCCCGAAGTCCCTCATCCATATTGAGGCAGCTGATTCCTGGGAAGAAGCGAACGCATTAGAGGATCTCATTTCTGATTTCATTACCTTTGGATGTGAAATTGAAAGCCAGAATTACACTGACTACGGGAAAATCCCGGAACGAATCCCAGATCGGCTAATGACTTTCGCAAACTCTGATAGCATGGGCCTGGAGATCGAAAATGGCCGAAATATCCGCTCATTCCATGCTGCACCGAATGATTACTGGACTGCCAACCTTCTGTATCATCTTAGGGAACTTCCGTTCAAAATCGATGGGTGGGAAGTTGCTGAAGAATTCGACATTTACCCGATAAAAGAGTCGATCGTAGTTGATTGGTATCTCACCTCCGTCGAAGTCACCGCAGAAAATGAAACGAGTTTCCAATACCAAGAGGATCTCCTGCTCTCACAAATTGATGCGTTTGAGCAGTGGCTGGAGTCTTCACAGGAGTACCCAAGTCGAGGAGATTCAGAGAGTGCTGAGTGGGAAGCAGATGAGGGAATCAACTCAACCGAGGAAGCCCAATATCTCTTTGAAGAGCTTATGGAAATTGGGGAGGGAAGAATTATTCAACCGTTTTTAGAGAAATATCGGAACCGAACGAGAGAACTTCATCCGTCTCCTCTCCGATTTGCCTACTCCGATAAGACACCTAACCTGGCAGTAGAATCTGATGGGAAGATTCCGGCCGAGGAGGCTGAAAAGATAGCGAAAGCCCAACATTCGAGCAAGAATGACGATGATGATACAAGAGAGCTCTCTGACAGAGAAATCTCCCGCTTGCAAGATGTTATTGAACTCTCCCCCACAAGTAACGGAGAACTTCAAAACCGCTGGGGGCTTGACGATAGTGCTGATGTTCACCATTATCTAGAGAGTCATCTATCAGAATGGTATTATCGAGATTCAGAAAGTCGGATTCAGGTCACTGAAGATGCCGAAGAGGTCGTCTAAAGTCTCAACATGAGCCGATGACCCTCTGGTCTGAATCTCGCGGTATCTTCTAACCAACAATAGGCGGTGCAGGTGCCTTTGTGTTGGTTAAGCTCATTCACTACGGCGTTTTGAGTTCTCGAACTGGCTTCACCACGAATGTATCCGGGTCTGTAGCAGGTGCCTCACACGGACGCTTTGTCATCAGGTATGTCGACCGCGTAAGATGGGTGATGAGCTCGTAGCGAACGGTTCGTCGAGGGACGGTGGTCTCGTGCCAGCCCAGCCGGTCGTCGAAGTGCCGTTTCTGGAACTGCTCGCCGACGTCGTCGGCTGCGACGTACTGCGTCCGCGTCGACCGCCCGACCTGCCGGGAAATGAAGACGGCGCCCACAGCCTCGTGCGTGAGCTCGACGAGAGCACACTCCACGAGGGCGACGACCGACGCGTGATCCCGGTCGGTCGGAACCGCCATCTCGAGGTCCGCCCACGGCGCCTCATCGTCGGGGGTAGTTCCTGCGTGATCCGCTGCTCGTGTCTTCCTGCGTTGTTCCGAAGCCATCGTCTATCGGGGGCACGTGATGCGCCCCGCCACCCCCTCGCGGGGGCAACAGACCCCACCGAAACGCACCCTGTCAACCAATACGCTAAATCTGATACTTCCGTAGTTCCGCTACCCCTGTGATGGCCCTCGGCCTGAGAGAGCCGGCGGCCTTCGCACATTGCATATCGCTTCTTTCTTTGGACGAAAACCGCGATTTGCAAGGCGAAATGACGGACTTAAATTGCAGAAGAACCCCGTCGGGCCGATTTGAGAGCGTAGAAAGTACCTCGACGAGTTCGGGACTAATACTGGAGTCACAAAATTTGCTCGACGAGGGGGTAATGAAGGTGATTTCGGATGTATCTGAATTTCACCGGGCCGCTGCTTCAGCTGTTCTGAGTCTCTCGAGGCTCCTCGGCTCGGTACTTCGAATCGTGAAACACCCCGATTCCCTCGATTTCGGTTGTGTTAGCCGCTGAAAATTGCGCGACGGGGATTCAGTAGGATCTTTTTCTACTATTTGACGGAATTGTTATAATCCATTGGTTGTGGGGGATTGCAGATGATATGCTGAATAACAGACGTACCCCCGAAGAAGATCCCCTCGGAATAGATGAATCGAAGCGATCGGTACAGAGACTTTAGAATGAACGGGATGGTATTCGAAAGTAACCTTATCGCAATCCTCGAAACATCATCGAATAGCCAACGGAGTAACTCAGCGACAGATTGGGCAAACGCCATCCCGGTCTGCCTCCACTGCAAAGCGGAAAGAACATTCACCGCAGATAACCTCCTCAGTCATCACATCCAGCTGCCAGGATGGGATATGAGTACCGCCAAAATCTACACTCCCAGTCTCTACCTCAAAATCGATTAGGCCGCCGCCATCCAGATCGTCAAAGGCCTCTGAAAAGACCTCCTCCGTGACATCAGATGCTAATTGAAGGGTTTCATCACGTCCGATAGCCTCCCAGTATGCCCTTTGCTCACCAGTCAAGAAACGGTCCAAGCGATCGATGAACTTGCAGTAGGGACACCGCAGATTAAGGTAACATTTGTCCTCAACAGTCGGAAGATGAACCCTGAATTTTCCCTCACAGCGAGGGCATTGCCGCCCTGTCATTCCATCTTCACTTCTCGGCAAGGCGATTGTGACTGGCTTACTAACCATTAACCTGCTCACCTTGCTCCCAAGCCTCCTGGAAGGTCTCCATCGTCGACTCCAGATTCACAGGTCTGACCTCGCTGACCGTATGCTGAGTATCTCCTGCATCTTTGAAGGACTGATCCCACGTCCATCCCTCGATTTCGTCCCTCACAAGATACCGGGCATGGAACAATCGGGCTTCGAAATCGTAGTACTCGACATACCTTACGTCAACCTCGCCGGATCTGCCTTCCGAAAAGTCAGCTACCAAGCCGCGGTACTCGTCTTCATCATCGAACGCTCTCTCCGATGTGAGAATTTCAATATCGACCGTGTCCGGAACTCCCTCCAAAAGATCGTAGGCAGGCTCTTTGAAGTACCAGTCGACGATAGTGATCTTCTCTTGGGCGACCTCGACTACGCTCTGGAACAGGTTTTGGGCCTTTTCGGGTTCATTTGGTCCTACCGAATGCTGTGTCCACCGTGTCAGCGGCTGCGTATTCGGAATGGAGGTTCCTTCCTCCACGTATAGTTCGTACTTGTTCCGACCTCTTCCCGTTATTTCCACTCCCCGGTAAGTGGCCTCAGGCCTGGATCCAACAGCTGCGTCGACGAGTTCCTTCAGATCGAGGTATCCAATCGCAGGGAGAACTCGGTCCTCGTCGACATCCAGTTCTTCAGCTATGTCTTCGCTAGAGAGCTTAGCCGAGCCGAACGGGTGTTCGCGGTCGGTTTCATACAGCAGCTGTAGTATATCGTACCGGATTTCGTCCTCTAAGACGGTGTCATAGCCGTCTTGATCCAACCTCTCGATTCCTTCCGCAGTTAGCTCCATTCCGTGGACGCCGCCCATCGAGACATCGAAGCCGATCTGCCTCTCATCTCTCAAGCGGACAAGGTTGTAATCGATTTCGTTCCGGTCAACCTCGTCCAGTTTTTCGTAGAGGCCTTCTGTACCTGCCCTGTCGAGGACTGATTCCTCGAACTTGTCGTAGACGTACTTCAGAATCTCTCGACGGACTTTCCGGTCGGATTCATTCATGCTCTGGGGTCAGTAGTTCTCTTTGCGGAGATTGTTGACCGCGTACTGTAGTTCCTCGACATCGTCAGCAAGATTCTCGATGTCTTCTTCTATGCTACTGAACTTGCGTGGATAGACGTCCTGAATCTTGGCAAGCGGGGAAACCGGTTCCTTGTCCGAGTTTGTGAAGTAGACCGTGCCGACATCGGCGTTGTCATACCCTATGACCTTCCATTCGATGAAGTTTCGCCACCCGAGATCTTCCAGTTTCATCGCGATACGGGACTTGATCAGTCCATACGTCTCCTCGTCAACTTCTTCGAGTGCCTGCTCTTCGTCGATGCCGTCTAATAGGAACAGGGCATCCGCCTCGTCTTCGATAATGTGATTTGTTATCTCTTCTAGCGTGAAGGCCTGCTCGTCGTTGTTACGTAGAAGGTCGGTGATGTGGACTTCAAGCGGATCTAGTAGGCGGCCTTCCTTCCACTCTTCAGAATCTACGTCGATTGGCATACCCGAATAGACCGAGGATGGACTTATAAACCATTTCCCGTAGACATATTCAGGTGATGGCTGGAACAGCAACAGAGCTCCATATCTCCGGCGGGAATCATATTACTCTCCCTTCCCGGAGAAAGGACTCAGCTGCTAATAATTTCGATCGGCTTGATGTCATCTTTGTCGAGGCTCCTTTGGCGAAGAGGCCTGGGAAATTTGAGCACCTGTCGAACTTGGTCATGGTTCCTCTATTGGTCGCCGCTCTCTACTTGATGCTATTGGGCCAGAAATTGTTCAGGATCGCAGGCCTCCATGATTCCCATCTCGTATACGACTTAGCGGAGGAATACGACGCGGAGATCGTTGAGGTGGACATGGATCTTTTCGATGTGATTGATGAGTACCGGCTGCTGTGGATGCTGGTTCACCATGGCATCGTGATGTTGGCGATATTCGCTTTGCCGAAGGTAGTCGCGACGTTTCAGTGGGTGCCAATCCCTGTACTTGTCCCCTCCGTCTTTGTCGCCGCTGCCGTTCTGATATTCGGTGCTTTCGCCACGGGGACGATGGCTGCCAGAGACATGAGGATGGCCTACGACGTTAAGGAGTACAGCGAGGAGAACCCTGTTGAGGATGCATTGCTTGTTATCGGTGCTCTTCACCGTGCCGGGGTGAAGAAACGTCTCCAAGACTCCACGCAGGTTCAGATAGCTTGAGTCAGTCAGAGGAATTGAAGACGGTCTTTCAGCCAGTGATGTAGGTCAAGAACGGAAAAAGATAGAAATTCTGTAATTCAGAACTGCTCTGAGAGACCCGCCGATTCCTCGTCGACTTGCTCGTACATCTCATCCGGGAACGGGAGGCTACCCCAGATCGAGTAGGGACATTGGTCCTGGCCGATGCAGTAGCGCTGCATATCGTCGTTATCGCAGTTCATCGGCAACGGGGTGTCTCCGCCGATCGTGTTCGAGAACTCGTAGCGGACTTGGTACTCAGTTTCCTGCTCGTCGTACCACGGCCACCTGGAGAAGACGTCCTTGAGGTCCGCGACGATCTCGTCGAGGCTGCTGTCTTGGTACTGCGGGAGCCACATCACCATCCGCGCAAAGTTGTAGAGGTCCTTCCGGACGGGCTTCTTCTCGTGTAGCCGCTCCTCCATATTCGCCATACAGGGGAGTTCGAAGAGGTCCTCGATCTCTCGCACTTCGATTTGTTCGGCGCCGGTTCCGGCTCGTCCGATTCGGTACGTATTGACGCGCCCGTCGCGGTCGATCGTGACGGCCGAGTGGGACTCGTGGTCGGCCAGCGTCTTCGCGAGACTGCTCGGACTCGATATCCAGTCCGTTACAGAGGATTCCCACTCGTCCTCGGCGTCGTACGCTTCGACCGCTCTGTAGAGCTCCTTCGCCGTGTGGAACTCACCCTTTTGCGCGACGTCGTCGGGGGCGTCACTAAGAGCCCGTCGGAGGACGCGGATCGTCCGTTCCCCACGGTCCCAGTTCCGCCAGATTCGCTCGTGATGACCGGTCTCGAGGAAGCGGTCGATCCGCTCCGTAATCGCCGACTCGTTCGTGGTCAGCCACGATAGCTGGTCGTCGGAGAGTCCGTCTTCTTGCACCCGCAGGAGCTTCTTGAACGCCCGCTCAGCGTAGTCACGATACTTGCTGTCGAAATCACCGACCGGGACGTACAGGTTGTTGTCCTTCACTCGCGTCAGTATCTCCCCGCCATCGTCACTCCCCGTCGATGACTCGCCCTCCGCTCGAACGAGACATTTGCGTGACGCCGCCGCCATCGGGATTTCGAGGTACAGGCCCTCCCCGAACTCCGGCATCTCTGTGATGCCCGTACAGACCCGACCCGGATGCGGGCCATCTTCACCGGGCTCCTTGCTGTACAGCACGTCGGCGATGTCCTGTTGGAGCGACCCATCGCCGTGGGCGCGGATGAGGGAGGCGAGATTGTTGACGTACAGCTCCCGGATGTCGTAGAGCACCTGGATGTTCCGGGGCGACGCGTGCTCAAACTTCGGGTGCTCTTTCACACAGATCGCACTCAACGTCGCGAGCACGGCGAGCGTCCCCGGCTCGTCGACAAACGGCTCCTCGGCGGCGTCGGCACGAACCTGCTCTTTGAACGCTGCCGTCCCGAACCGCTCGACGTCGTTCACGAGGTCCTCGGGTTGGTCCTCGCCGTCGACGACGTATTGGTTGTAGCCACGCGTAAACAGCTGGTTGATGCGGGTCTCACCGTACTCCAGCGGGAGTGCCGTAACCCGATACGCCATGTCCTCGTCGTCGGTGGGGGTACTCGGACTCATTCGTCGATCACCTCGGGTGTCGCCGACCGAACGTCGAACGCCGGGCTTTCGATTGGTTGAACGATGCTACAGACGTCGGCGTGCAGCGAGTAGGGCAGGCGAGCGACACGCCGGCGGTCGGCCGTCACGACGGGGTCGATCGGGATGTCGTACGTCTCGAGGAGGAGGTCGTTCAACACCTCGCGACTCTGCTCGTCGTATCGGTACGCCGGGTCGGTATCCAGCAGGTAGACGTGGACCCCCTGCCCGCTGTAGACGACCATCGTCTCCTCGGCGTCGAAATCGTCCTCGAAGATGTCGCGCACCTTGAATCCGTACTCGATGGCGCGGTCGATGTCTTCGAAGGCGTACGGATACCCCTCGGGAGCGGCGTCGAGGATCCCCGCAGCGTCGAGGAGCGCATCGTCGTCCTGATCATCGACGGCCGCCGACACCATCTCGTCCGCTCGGTCTCGGGCGATCTCCTTGGCGTCGATGTCGACGAGGAGGACCCACGGTCGTTCCCAGTGATCCAGCGCGTAGTAGACGGCGTCGGGCCGTGGGTCCGGTTTCTCCAGCACCTCCGGATCAGCAAGCGCGAACTCGCTCCGCCCCAGCGGGTCGTTGCGAGCTGGGTGTCGAATGAACTCAACGACGTCCTCGAAGTCGTCGAACTCGGGCGTCGTTCGGTCGCCCGACGCATCTGTTTGCCACGTATCCCGCCGGATGAAGTCCTTGGCCGGCACCTCGTCTTTGCGCACCGGATGGGACTCGCGGAAGGCGACGGCGTACTGTTTCGGGCCGGTCGCCGTGATGAATTCCGGCAGGTCATCCAGATAGCGGGGGAACTCCTCGGCGTAGTAGGCGTAAATCTCCTCGCGGGTCGCCTGTCGCCAGGTCATTGGTTGAGTTCTTGGTCGAGATTTTTGAAGCCCCGAACGGTGGTCAGGCCCGCAGCATCGAAGTCGTCGACGGCGTCTCTGATGGTCGCGAACGACCGTGCCGCCCGCCCGCTGACCCGCTCGTCGATCCGATCCGCGTCGGCAAGGCTCTCCAGGACATCGAGCGCCGTCTCGCGATTGTTGAAGGCCCAGATCGCGTCTGCGTCCACCGCGCTGAGTTTGTCGTAATCCTCGACCGGGGCGTGCCGATTGTTACTCGCGAGCTCTGCTTCGCCGGCCCAGACGAGATCGCCGTCCTCGTCGAAGCCGGCCACGTCCAGTACCGTGCCGTCGTCGGTTTTGTAGTACGGTTCCACGCGACCGACGTCATCCCGCTGCTGGAGCCACAGCTCGAGGAGCCGAACGCCAACCTTGTGTGGCGTTTTCTCGCCGAGGTCGCCCGCTCCTGGTCCCGCTTTCAGTTCTCTCCCGAGGAGGTCTCGACCGTCCGGGAGGACGGTGTAGTACTTGCGCCCGGCCGCGGAGTCCGCTTCCAGGAGGTCCTGCTCCGTGAGCCGCTCCACATGGAGGTCGTCGTAATCGTCCCGAAGCTGGCTCATCCTGTCCAGTAGCGTGTACTCGTCGTCCTCTCGGTTCATCACGTCGAGGACCCGATTCAGGAACCGGACGTCGTCTCGACTGAGCCCGCGTTGGCGGAGTTCGTCATCGGGGACGGGCACGCTGCTTTCCTGGACGGGCGTTGCCCCGTTCTCCGGCTGCGCTGCTTGGTCACCAGCTGACTCCTCGTCCGTCTCGGTGGCCTGCCCGAACAGGGGACTCATCGCTGCCCCGTCTGCATCTGGGTCGCTGTCCGTCTCGGGCTGGGTAGTCGACGTCGATGCGTCCTCGGTCGTCGATTTGCTGATGAACGCGGATTGCTTCGGGTCGGTCGCTGCATCGCCGTCGGCAGTCGAGCCTGTCGTTTCGGCCCCCGAACTCCCCCAGCCAGTCCCCTCTGGGGAAGTACTCACCTCAGTCGGCTCTGTCAGCCCGTACTGGGCCTGTGTCCGCTCGACCATCCGTGGCCGGGACACGGACTCAAAATGGTCTTCCTGGGGCTCTGTGAGCGGCTGATCGCTTTCTGGATGCCCCGGCGCAATCGGGAGGGGCTTCAACGAAAACGGCGGCGGACCAGTCTCCCCGAACGACGGACTCGGGAGCTGGGCGATCCACTCGCCACTTGGGAGCGTGTTGATTCGGTTGCGGAGTTCGGTCGGGCTGAGGTCCTCGTGCGCGAGCGACTCCGCGAGGTCGCGCTCGATCGAGATGTTGCCGATGAGCTTCGTCTTGATGTTGTTCAGCACCTCGTCGTAGGCCCGCTCGTTCCGGTTCCGCACCTGTTCGGGGAACTGCATCACGAGCCCCATACTCAGGCCGAACGACCGGCCCTGCGGCAGGAGCTGCTCGGAGACGAGCTTCGTCGACGCGACCGGCGCCGCCTCCTCGATGATGAGGTTCGTGAGCTTCTCGTAGTCCGTCTGACCGTCGCGACGGCGCACCTGCACGGCGTCCCAGAGGTTGCTCAACAGCAGGAGTGTGATCGCTCGCTGTGCCTCTGGCCGGAGGTCGCCGAGGTCGAAGATGATGGTTGCATCTTCATCGAGGAACTCGCGGAAGTCGAAGCGGTTGTCGACGTACTCGCCGGCTTCGTTCTGCTCGGGGACGTGGCTGAAGATCCGCCGGAGATGTGCGTCCTCTTTGAGCTTGTCGAGACGGTTCCCGACGGCGTCCATCGAGACCTGGAATTGGTGGTTGTCCTTCGCGAAGTGGCGCGTCAGCGATTCCTCGATGTTCTGGTTGTCCGCCGAGACCGGGGGAATCGTCTGGTCGCGCTGCATCCGGAGCGCGGCGGCGAAGAGGTCGTCCAGCCCGAACACGTCGGTCCCGTACTCCTCGTCGAACAGCGCCTTGATTAGGTAACTCAGGATCTCGTTCGCGACGAACGCCTGCCCGTACTGCTCGCGACCCATAATCATCCGGAGGATGTCGTGGAAGTGGTCGACCTTGTCCTGAATCGCGTCCTCTCGGTTGCGACCGGCCTCGAGCGCGGGACGGATGTCGAAGAACGAGAACGCGGGGATGGTCTCCGGGACGCGGAAGTGGTAGACGTCGTCCAAGCCACCGAATCGTTCGTAGTGGCAGCGCAGGTAGTTCTCGCACATCCCGTCACCCTTCGGATCGACGAGGACGACAGGGCCACCAGTCGACTCGCGCAGGGAGAGCGCGTCGTTGATGATGGCCTTCGATTTCCCGCCACCAGTCGACGCGAACCGCCCGTAGTGCGTCGGCAACAGGTCCGGCGGGATCCGGATCGGATCCGGTCGCGGCTCCCCGTTATCGTCGAGGGCGTAGCCGATAGCCATCCCGTCCTGGAACTGCTGGATCAGGTCCGGATTGGGCCACGGGAGCGGGTTCCGACTCTGCTGTTCGGCCCTCGTTCCCCTCGTCCCTTCGACGGTCAACTGTTCGGAGGAGGGGACGAGGACGAAGTTCGCGAGCTCCGTCCCGCTGAGGACCAGCTCGGGACGGGTCTTCCCTCGTCCCGTCGTCAACTCGCGATTGAGGAGGCGCTGGAGAGCGGCCCGTGCCTTCTTCTCCTTCGTCTTCTCACGGAAGCCGCTGTCCCGGAGGCGTTGCCCCTCGACCTCGTAGAACGGACCATCAAGCGGGTCGAACACGGGGAGGAGCGAGTCCATCCGGCCATCGAGGTCGTCGCGGGTGTCGTCGGTGGGGACGCCGATGGCCCGGATGTTGACCGTGAACGACCGTTTGGCGTTCTTCGCGTCGATGTACTCGATCCGCTTCTCGACGGCCTCGCTGAGCTGCCGGTCGTCCTGGTCGCTCCGCTGGTCCTCGACCTCGAGCAACGACCCGACGACTTCCTGGAAGAACGTGTCGCGGCCGTCGACGAGGTCCTCTTTCCGCACCTCCGCGTCGGACTGCCAGCTGGCACGCCGTTGAAAGACGACCTGGAACGCGGTCGGCGCTGTCGCCTCCATCAGGTGGTCGATCAGCGACGCCAGCGCCGCGCCGGGTTCGTCGACGGACGAGAGGTCGCCGTCAGTTTCCTCTGCTGTGAACGGCGTCAGCGAGGTCATCCAGTCCTGCTTCCGCGACGCGGCGCCACACCACCGAACCCCGAGCGGCGAGACAGCGTCTTGTGCCGGGCGAGCCAGAATCGTTCCCGCCGGTGTCATCGTCGGCTTCTCGATGGCCCGTCGCTCTTCCTCGTCGTCTGGAAGTGCATCGGGCGGCGCTAGTTCCAGGGCTGAGTCCCCGACAGTCACGTGATGATCAGGGACGCTCGTGGATGCCGTACCGCCGTCGACAACG
Source organism: Halobellus clavatus (assembly GCF_900107195.1). GTDB lineage: Archaea > Halobacteriota > Halobacteria > Halobacteriales > Haloferacaceae > Haloquadratum > Haloquadratum clavatum. The sequence goes on along the minus strand of NZ_FNPB01000007.1, from coordinate 744 downwards.
GGGTCTGCTTCGGCTGACTCGGAGTCCGCTGATTCCTCGTCGACGATGCCGTACTGTTCTGCCGGGCCAAACTCGTACTGCAGCCGCCCGGCCTCGTAGTGGTCGACGAATTCCTGCGGTGTGAACTCGACTGGCTGAATGAGCCGGGCAGCGACGTCGACGTCGACGCGCTCGATGTCGAACGTGGCTGGATAGATGGAACGGAGGCGCTTCTCGAGCGTATCGAGGTGCGCATCGGCCCCGTAGAAGAACTCTACCGGGTCGTCCGGGCCATCACTGATCGCGAGGAACTCGAATCGGGGTGGTGTCTCACTGTGGAGCGGGTTCAGCTTCGCCCCGAGGCCCGACGAGCCGGGCGTGGTCAGCTTGTGGAGACTGTCGAGGACGCGGGAGATACTCTCCGGGTCAAGTCGCTCGGATGTCGGCGTGACGCGCAAGTACTCAGCCATCGTTGGTCTCCTCCGTTGACCCGCCGTCTGGCTCAGCTTCGACGGCGTCTGATTCCTCGTTCAGTTCGCTCGTTTCGTTCGTTCCGTTCGTTGCTCGATGCTCGAGCTCTTCCTGGAACTCCTCCATCTCGGTATCGACGGCTTCGTCGCCGGCGCCGGGCAGTGAGGATCGGACCTGTGAGGTCGGGTCGAAGTCGATGACCTGCTTCTCCTTGGGCATCGCTTTGACCTGGATGCCGCGCCACTCGCCGTCGACGCCCACGAGTGCCTCGGAGAAGCCGGCGTCCTCGTTGCC
>NZ_FNPB01000006.1 GCF_900107195.1 Halobellus clavatus | reverse complement strand
CGAAGCCCGAATCACGTTGCTCTTGACGAGACTGTGATTCGAATCGATGATCAGCAATTCTGGCTGTACGCCGCCGCTGATCCCGACACAAACGATCTCCTGCATCTGCGGCTGTTTTCAACGACGACGACCGCATTGACCGAGATCTTTCTCCGTGAACTGCGCGAGAAACACGATGTCGAATCCGCAGTGTTTCTGGTCGATGGCGCTCAACACCTCCAAACTGCGCTGGCCAGAGCTTCACTCCGATTTCAAACCGAACGGAATGGAAATCGGAATGCCATCGAGCGAATCTTTCGAGAACTCAAGCGTCGCACCTCGTCGTTCTCGAACTGTTTCAGCCACGTTGAGCCGCAAACCGCGGAAAATTGGCTCCAAGCATTTGCCGCCTGGCTCAATGCTCCAAACTAAACACGACCGCACAGAGACAGCGTGAAGTTATAGGTGCGGGAGACGCGGAGAGAGGGTATGGAACTCTTCGGAACGGCCGGCATCAGGGGTTCGGCCGAAGAGCGAGTGACCCCAGAACTCGCCCTCGCAGTCGGTCGAGCTGTCGGTGCCGACACGGTCGGGAACGCATCCGAGGCCGACGCCTCACCCGTCGTGATCGCCCGGGACGGACGGACGACGGGGCCGGCGCTCGCCGCCGCAGTGGAGGCTGGCGTGGAGTCGGCCGGTGCCGACGTCCAGCGGGCGGGGATGCTCCCGACTCCGGCCCTCGCGTACGCCTCACGGGGCGGCCGCGGCGTGATGCTCACTGCCTCGCACAATCCACCGACCGACAACGGGATCAAAGTCTTCGTCGACGGCGAGGAGTACGACCGCGAGTTGGAACGTGGCATCGAGTCTCGGGTCGCAGGCGAGCAGACGCCGGCTGCCTGGGACGTGTGGGGCCGATCCGAGGACGTCGACGTCCTGGCGGCGTACCGAGACGCAGTCGTCGCATACGCTCAGGGGCACGGTGCGCGTGCGGACGGACTCGACGTCGCCGTCGACTGCGGGAACGGAATGGGAGCGCTGGGGACACCGCCGGTTCTCCGGGACCTCGGCGCGCGGGTCGTCACGCTCAACGGCCAGGTCGACGGCTACTTTCCCGGACGGGAGTCCAAGCCCACCCCCGAATCGCTGTCGGACCTGCGGGCGTTCGTCGCGGACGGTGCCTTCGATCTCGGGATTGGTCACGACGGCGACGCCGACCGGATCGTAATACTCGACGGCGATGGGGACGTCGTCCACGAAGATACCGTCGTCGCGATCCTGGCTGAACACTTCACTCGAGTCGCGGCCACCGACGACCCGGTCGTCGTGACGACACCGAACGCCTCGGGACGGATCGACGAGCGCGTCCGGGCCGCGGGCGGCCGCGTCGAACGGGTTCGACTGGGCGCGCTTCACGAGGGGATCGCCGCGGCTCGCGCCGCCGGCGGCGACGTCGTCTTCGCCGCCGAGCCCTGGAAGCACATCCACCCCTCACACGGCGGGTGGATCGACGGCGTGGCCTCCGCCGCCGTGTTGACAAGGCTGGTCGCAAGCGACGGTCTCGATGGCCTTCGTGGGCCAGTCACCGAGCGTCCCTATCGCAAGGTGAGCGTCGAATGTGCCGACGACCGAAAGCGCGAGGCGATGGCACGTCTCGAAACGACGCTCCCCGAGTCGTTCCCCGATGCCGACGTGGACACCGAGTACGGCGTTCGCCTGGAGTTCCCCGACGCCTCGTGGACGCTGGTCCGACCGTCGGGCACCGAACCGTACGTCCGCGTGTACGCCGAGGCCGACGACGTGGACGCCCTCGTCGACGAGGTGACCGGCGTCGTTGAGCGCGCGGTCGCAGACGGAGACTAACAAATCGGGACCGCAGGCCCCGGTCCGTCGAGTAATCGACCGGGCTATGCCACGAGTGTCCGGGTTCCGGAACGGAGCGACGAATTTATGCGCATCTCGGTTCCCATTACTCCGTAGGTGTCCATAGTAATGGATAGACGCACGTTCGTGAAGGCGACCGGAGTTGCAGGAATCGCAGGACTGGCCGGCTGTAGCGGCGGCCCGTCGGGTGGATCCGAAGAGTCGACAGAGACTGCCACCGAAGAAAGCGGTGGCGACGGCGAGACGGAGACGACCGCGGCGGAAACGACCGCTAGCGGGCCGGCGGCCAACATCGGGATGGTCTACGCGACCGGCGGGCTGGGAGACGGGTCGTTCAACGACCAGGCCCAGCAGGGTGCGATCGAGGCCGAAGAGGACCTCGGGATCTCGTTCAACGAGGCGCAGCCGGAACAGGTCTCCGAGTTCAGCACGTTCCAGCAGCAGTTCGCGCAGTCGACGGATCCGGTGTACGATCTGATCTGCGCGATCGGCTTCCTCCAGGCCGATGCGGTCACAGAGACCGCCGAGTCCTATCCCGATCAGGACCTGATGATCGTCGACTCCGTCGTCGACGCCCCGAACGTCGCGAGCTACACGTTCAAAGAACACGAGGGCTCGTACCTCGCGGGCCTGATGGCGAGTATGCTCACCACCCGTGACTACTCCGCGGGGGCCGGCTCGACGGCCGGAGACTCCACGAACGTCGGGTTCGTCGGCGGGGTCGAGTCCGACCTGATCCGGAAGTTCCAGGCCGGGTTCGAGGCGGGCGTGAGCGAGGGCGACGGCGACGTGGACGTCCTGACGAACTACGTCGGCGGCTTCAACGACGTCGCCGGCGGCCGCGAGGCTGCGACGGCGATGTTCAACAGCGGCGCGGACATCGTCTACCACGCGGCCGGTAACACCGGAACGGGCGTCTTCCAGGCCGCCCAAGAGCAGGGCGGATTCGCCATCGGCGTCGACCGCGATCAGTCGATCACGAAGCCCTCCTACTCGGATGTGATCCTCGGGAGTATGGTCAAGCGCGTCGACACGGCCGTCTACAACGCGATCGAATCTGTCGTCAACGACAACTTCCCCGGCGGCTCGGCCGTCTCGCTTGGACTCGAAGCGGAGGGCGTCGCGCTGGTCTACGGCGATGAACTCGGCTCGGAGATCCCCCAGGACGTCCAAGACGAGGTCGCGAGCGCCCGGGACAGCATCATCGCCGGCGACATCTCGGTCCCGTCCTCGGTGCAGTAAGCGGTCCCCTCCGGCGTACCGGATCATTTTTCCGGCCCGGATCCTCGGTCCGATCTTTGCTGATGAGTGAGCCGAACGCGGAGGGAGGACTGCGGACTGGCCACCCGGGGAAACATCCAAACCTATTCGGTCACCCCCTTACCAAGGGGAAATAGATCTATGGCCACTGCCGTCCACCTCGAGGAGATCACCAAGCGGTTCCCCGGGGTCGTGGCGAACGACGACGTCGACCTCGAGGTCGAGCGCGGCACCGTCCACGCCCTGCTCGGCGAGAACGGGGCGGGGAAGACGACGCTGATGAACGTCCTCTATGGACTCTACGAACCGACCTCAGGGCGGGTTCGCCTCGACGACGAGGTCAAGTCGTTCGACTCCCCGCGGGACGCAATCGACGCCGGCGTCGGGATGATCCACCAGCACTTCATGCTCGTGGATCCGATGACCGTCACCGAGAACATCACGCTCGGAAACGAGCCCCGGAAGTGGGGCGGCCTCGCCGTCGACCGCGAGGCGGCACGGGAAGCGGTCGTCGAACTCTCAGCGCGCTACGGCTTCGATGTCGACCCCGACGCGCCCGTCGAGGACGTCTCCGTCGGCGAACAACAGCGCGTCGAGATTCTCAAGGCGCTCTACCGGGGAGCCGACGTGCTCATCCTGGACGAACCAACGGCGGTTCTGACGCCACAGGAGGTCGAGGAACTGTTCGGCGTTATCGAGGAACTGACCGCTCAGGGCAAGACGATCATCTTCATCACGCACAAACTCGGCGAGGCGATGCGTGCGGCCGACGAGATCACCGTCCTCCGCGACGGGCGGAACGTCGGCACCGTCGCCGCGGACGCGACGACCCGCGAAGAGCTCGCAGAACTGATGGTCGGCCGCGAGGTGCTGTTAGACGTCGATCGGGAGCCGGCACAGGCCGGAGAGGTCGTCGCTTCGGCTGCAGACATCGTGGTCGAGGACGAACGCGGCGTCCGCGCGGTCGACGACGTCTCCTTCGAGGTCCGCGCGGGCGAGATTCTCGGCATTGCCGGCGTCGACGGCAACGGACAGGCCCCGCTCGTCGAGGCGCTGACCGGGATCGAGACGCCGGACGCGGGCGAGATCCGCTTCCTCGACGAGGACGTGACGAGCGCCTCTCGCCGCGAACGGATCGCCTCGGGAATGGCGTATATCCCCGAAGATAGACAGGAGCGAGGCCTGGTGATGGACTTCGGCCTGATCGAGAACGCGCTCCTCGGCAGCCAGCACAGCCAGGAGTTCGGCCCGGGTGGGCGAATCGACTGGCCGGCGACCCGCGAGCACGCCGAGGCGATTATCGACGAGTACGACGTGCGACCGCCGGATCCCGAGGCCGGCGCGGAGTCGCTGTCTGGCGGGAACCAACAGAAGTTCATCGTGGGCCGCGAGTTCGAGCGCGATCCGAAGCTCGTCGTCGCCTCACACCCGACCCGCGGGGTCGACGTCGGGTCGATCGAGTTCATCCACGAGCGCCTCTTGGAACTCCGGCGACAGGGGGTGGCTGTGTTGCTCGTTTCCTCGAAACTCGAGGAGGTACAGGGGCTCTCTGACCGCCTCGCCGTGATGTACGAGGGCGAGTTCAGCGGCGTCGTCGACCCCGCAGACACGACCGAAGAGGAACTCGGCCTCCTGATGGCGGGCGAACAGCCCGATTCGGTCGACGAGCGGATCGACTCGGGAACCGAACAGACGGCCGCAGCAGACTCGACGGGCGGTGAGGGGGCGTGAGCGCGGCGGACAGAGCACGCGCGGTGCTCACCCGGCTGGTCGAGGCCTCGGCGATCGAACGCATCCTGATCAGCACGGCTGCGCTCGTGCTCTCGATACTCATCGGGACCGCGATCGTCCTCGTCGCGGGGCGGATGACGACCTGCGCCGCCACCGACGCGGTCTACTACCTGGGCACGGGGTTCTGCTACGATCCGGTCGTCGTCTTCGATCGGCTCTTTCTGGGCGCTCTGGGGGAACCGTTCAGCGGAAACTGGTCGCCCGACGGGCAGTTCGCCGTCACGCTCCGTGAGACGACGCTCCTCGTCTTCACCGGGCTGTCGGTGGCGGTGGCCTTCCGTGCGGGGATCTTCAACATCGGCACGCAGGGGCAGATGGTCGTCGGCGCGATGGCGACAGCCGTCGCCGTCCTGTGGGCGTCCTCGTTCGTCTCCGGCGCGCTGGGGACGGTGCTCTTGATCCCCTTCGGGGTCCTCGTCGGAGCCGTCTTCGGTGGGCTCTACGGCACGCTGCCGGGGTTGTTGAAGGCGTACGCCGACGCCAACGAAGTCATCACGACAATTATGCTCAACTTCATCGCGACCGGCGTGACGCTGTATCTGGTCAGCGGCCCGTTCAAAGATCCGGGGAGCGCGGCGAACCAGACGGTCCCGCTGCCGGAGTTCGCGCGCTTCCCGTCGCTGTTGTTCGGCAGTCGTCAGGACTTCTCGCTCGTCGCGTTCGCCATCGGGATCCTCGCCATCGGCGGACTCTACTACGTTATCGAACACACGGCGTTCGGCTACGACGTCCGCACGAGCGGGATCCAGCCGGAGGCCGCCGAGTACGGCGGCGTCGACGCGGCGAAGACCGTGGTGGCGAGCCTGACGCTTTCGGGCGCGCTCGGCGGCGTCGCGGGTGCGATGTACGTGATGATGATCCTCGGGACGTTCCAGACGGGGCTGCCGTCGTACGGGTTCGACGGGATCACCGTCTCGATCCTCGCGGGCAACAACCCCCTGGGAGTCGGCGTCGCCGCCCTGCTCTTCGGGATCCTCAAGAGCGGGACGACGGTCGTCCAGTTCGCGACCGACGTGCCGCCGCAGCTGGTGGGCGTCCTTCGCGGGCTGATCATCCTGTTCGTCGCGATGCCCGAGTTCTTCCGGCTCCTCGGCAGACGGCTGTCCCCGTCGGGACCGGAGCGCAACCCCGTCGCCACCGATGGCGGCCGCCGGGAGGGAGAGACAGATGAGTGAGGCCGGTGCGGACGCGCCCGTCGGGAGCCGACTCACCGACACCGTGGCGGCGTACTCGACCCGGGCACTGGCCGGCGGCACGACGATCGCGGCCCTGTTCGTCCTCCTCGTCGCGGGAGCGATCTTTCCGGATTCGATCGCCGGAACGCTCGCGGACGTCCTCACGAGTCGGAACACGCTCGCCTCGGCGCTCAGGCTCTCCGTCCCGATCGCGTTCGCCGCGCTGGGCGGCATCTTCGCCGAGAAGTCCGGCGTCATCAACATCGGCCTCGAAGGCCTGCTCATCATCTCGGCGTTCACCGCCATCTACGTCACCGACCTCACGGGCGGGATCTGGATCGGGTTCGTTGGCGGCGTGCTCGCGAGTACGCTGCTGGCGGGCCTGTTCGCGATCGTGACCATCGAGTTCCGCGCGGACCAGATCATCGCCGGTCTGGCCGTCTGGCTGATCGCGCTCGGCCTCGCGCCCTTCGCCTCGCAGGTGATCTACAACGGCCCGAACACGCCGACGGTGCCGACGCCGGACGCGATCTCCGTGCCGGTGCTCGCTGAGCTCCCGTTCTTCGGCGCGCTCTTCTCGGCGTCGCCGTCGGTCTACCTGCTCTTCCTGTCGGTGGCCCTCTCGTGGTACGTCTTCGAACGAACGGCGTTCGGCCGGTGGATCCGTGCCAGCGGGGAGAATCCGAAGGCACTCGACACCGCAGGCGTGAGCGTCAGGGGCGTCAGATACGCCGCCGTGCTGCTCTCTGGCGTCCTGGCGGGGATGGGCGGCTCCGCCTTTTCACTGGATCTGGGACAGTTCACGGGCAACGGCCCGACGATGGTCAACGGGAAAGGCTTCATCGCCATCGTGGCCTACCTGTTCGGCAACTACAATCCCGTCGGCGCGTTTCTCTCGACGCTCCTGTTCGCGGGACTCGACGCGATCCAGACCGTGCTGCAGCTCCGGGGGATCGGGATCCCGCGGCAACTCATTCGCATCACGCCGTTCGTGGTCGTCATCGTCGTGCTCGCACTCGTCGGCCGAACCCAGACCCCCGAAGCCGCCGGCGACCACTACGAGTCGGGCGAAGAGTAACCGACCCGGCGCGTCGTTTTTCGAGTGTGTTACCGCTGTCGGGACAGCGACAGCCGTGAACGCCCGGCAGCGACGCGTCGGGACTGTCACTCGGCGACGAGGCGCTCTGCCGTCGGGACGGAGGGGTCGGCGTCGACCCGGAGAGACCGGAACGTCTAACAACTTGGTTGTATCACTAGGTAATATGTCGTTCAGTGGATTCAGCCACGCGACAGACGCACAGGTGACAGAGGCCATCACGAAGTCCTGGAGCGACGAGTTCCTCGACTTCACCGACACGGAGGTCATCGTCGTCGGCGGCGGTCCGTCCGGACTGGTCACGGCGAAGGAACTGGCCGAACGGGGCGTGGACGTGATGATCGTCGAGAAGAACAACTACCTCGGCGGCGGGTTCTGGCTCGGCGGCTTCCTGATGAACAAACTGACCGTTCGGGAACCGGCGGATACGGTCCTCGACGAACTCGGTGTGCCCTACGAGGAGTCCGACACGGAGGGACTGCACCTGGCTGACGGTCCACACGCCTGTTCGTCGCTCATCGCGGCCGCCTGCGACGCCGGCGCGCGGATCCAGAATATGACGGAGTTCACCGACGTCGTCGTCCGCGACGATCACCGCGTCGCGGGGATCGTGATGAACTGGTCGCCCGTGCACGCGCTTCCACGAGAACTGACCTGCGTCGATCCGATCGCCGTCGAGGCGGACCTGGTCGTCGACGCCACCGGCCACGACGCGGTCGTCGTCTCGAAACTGCAGGAGCAGGGCGTCGTCGACGCGCCGGGAATCGAACACGCGGCGGCCCACGAGACCGGGATGGACACGACCGACGACGGCGAGTACGGCGCGCCCGGCCACGACTCGCCCGGCCACGACTCGATGTGGGCCGCCGACAGCGAGGACAAGGTGGTCGAGAAGACCGGGAAGATCCACGAGGGCCTGCTCACGGCCGGCCTCTCGACGGCGACGACCCACGGGCTCACCCGGATGGGCCCGACGTTCGGAGCGATGCTGCTGTCCGGCAAGCGCGCGGCCCAGGTCGCGCTCGACGAACTCGGGACGAACGCCCCGACAGTCGACCTGCCGGGGGACACGCCCGCCTCCGCAGACGACTGATGACGGCGTTCAGCGATCGCTTGCTCGACGCGGGCGAGGAGATCTGGGCGGCGCAGAAAGCGCACCCGTTCGTCCGCGAACTGGCCGCCGGAACGCTCGAGGAAGCGGCGTTCCGTCACTGGGTCACGCAGGACTACCGCTACCTGCTGGACTACGCTCGCGTCTTCGCGGTGGCTGGGACGAAAGCGACCGACGAGGCGTCGATGACGCAGTTACTCGATATCGCTCATTCGGTCCTCGATCACGAACTCGATCTCCACCGGGAGTTCGCCGAGAACTACGGGCTGACGCCCGCGGACCTCGAGTCGACCGAGAAGGCGCCGACCTGCGTCGCGTACACGAACTTCCTCCTCCGGACGGCCCACGAGGGGTCGTTCGCGGAGACCGCAGCCGCCATCTATCCCTGCGGGCAGGGCTATCTGGACGTCGCGGAACATATGGCCTCGCTCGCCGACGACGAGCACCGGTACACCCCGTTCATCGAGAAATACACCAGCGAGGCGTTCTGCGAGTCCGTCACGTGGATGCGCGAACTGGTCGACCGCTGTGCAGCGGAGTATCCGGGCGAGCGCGACGCGATGCGTGAGGCCTTCCTCACGAGCGCCAAACTGGAGTACCGGTTCTGGGAGATGGCCTACACGCAGGAGACCTGGGGGGTGTCGGCCTGATGGCCCCTGAGACGAGCGGCCGTCCTGCCACCGAAGTGCGACGCCCGGCACCGGTCTCGCTCCCGACCGCGCTGACGATCGCGGGCAGCGATTCCGGCGGCGGGGCCGGGATCCAGGCGGATCTGCGCACGATGGCGGCACACGACACTTTCCCGACGAGCGTCGTGACGAGCGTCACCGCCCAGCACACGCGCGGCGTCGACCGATCGACAGTCCTCGACGAGGCCGACGTCCGGGCCCAATACGAGGCTGTCGTTGACGACTTCGACGTCGGGGCCGCCAAGACGGGGATGCTCGGCACGGCCGAGATCGTCCGGACGGTTTCGGACTGTCTCGCCACGGCGGACTTCCCCGTCGTGGTCGATCCGGTAATGGTGGCGACGTCCGGCGACCGACTGCTCTCCCGAGCGGGCGAACGGGCGTACGAGGACCTGCTCTCGGCGGCGACCGTCGTCACGCCGAACCGGCGGGAAGCGGCCGTTCTCGTCGGTGACGAGACCGACGCCGGTCCCAGCGCCCGTTCAGCGGGGGAGAGGCTGGTCGAACTGGGAGCCCACGCGGCACTGGTGACCGACGGGCACGGTGCGGAGGACACGGTCTGCGACGTCCTCGTGACGACCGAGGGCGTCCACGAGTTCGAACACCCACGGATCGACACCGAAGCGACCCACGGGACCGGGTGTTCGCTCTCGGCCGCCGTGGCCGCGAACCTGAGCACGGGACTGGGGGTAGAGGCCGCGGTCGCGGGGGCGATCGATTTCGTCGCCCGGGCCGTCCGGTATCCCCTCGACGTCGGACAGGGGGCAGGGGCTGTCCACCCGCTCGCCGGCCGTCGGAACCGGGCGAGCGAACGCGAGACGGTGGCGTCCGTCCGCGACCTCGTGCGGCGCTTCGTCGACGCGGACGTGTCACCGCTCGTTCCGGAGGTCGGTATGAACGTCGCCGGCGCAACGCCGTACGCTGAATCGACCGACGAGGTGGCGGCCGTAGAGGGTCGACTCACGCGGACGATGGGCGGCGTCGAACCCACCGCAGGCGTTCGGTTCGGCGCGTCGAGCCACCTCGCGCGGTTCCTGCTCGCGGCCCGCGATCACGAGCCATCCCTCCGATTCGCGACGAACTGCCGACTCTCGTCAGCGACGCGAGAGGGGCTTGCGTCGCTCGACGCCCCCGTCGAGTGGTTCGATCGGACGGCCGAACCCGAGGACGCCTCGACGATGGACTGGGCGGCCGATCGCGTGTTCGGGCGGCCGGGCGAGTCGCCCCGAGCGGTCGCCGACGAGGGAGCCGTCGGGAAGGAACCGATGATCCGGGTCGTCGGCGCGACCCCCGACGAAGTCGCCGGGATCGTCGGCCATCTTCGCGGGGTGGCTGCCCGGGGCACCCCGACGTCGTAGATCAACGGCATTCCCGGGTTCCGGTCCTGGAATTCCGACAGATAAAGAGTTTTCCGCACGCACGCGAGATTCGGAACGATGAGTATCTCCCACGAGTACGACGTCGTCGTCGTCGGCGCGGGGACGGCCGGCTGCTACGCCGCGGCCACCGTCGCCGACGAAGGCCTCGACGTCGCCGTCGTCGAGCGGAAGTCCGAAGAAGAGGCGGGGCACATCGCGTGTGGTGACGCCCTGAAGGGTGCGGACGCGTTCCCCGAGGCGATCCCGAAGTCGCAGATCGAAGGCGCGTTCACCAACACCGGCGTCGACCACGGTCGCTTCGAGATTCCGCAGGAAGACACCGTCCTCGACATTCCCGTCCCGGGCGAACTGGCCGTCATCGACCGCCTGAAGTACGGCCGGCTGCTGATCGAGGGCGCTGCATCGGCCGGGGCGGACTTCCACTACGATACAGTCGTACAGGACGTGACGCAGGCCGACGACGGGAGCGTCACGGGCATCCGTGCCAGGCGGTCGGGCGACGCCGCCACCTACGACGCCGACATCGTCATCGACGGCGCGGGGTCGCTCTCCCTCCTCCAGGACAAGACGGACTTCTCGAATACCCACTTCGACACCAACGTCTCCTACTCGCAGTTCTGTTCTGCCTACCGCGAGATCGTCGAGGTCCCAGAGCCGGTCGAGTGGGACGACGCGCTGGTGTTCAAACCGACCGAGCGCGCTGCGGGCTACCTCTGGTACTTCCCGCGGACGGAGACGACGATCAACGCTGGCCTGGGGTTCCAGATGACCGAGGAGCCGATGAAACTGGTCGAAGACCTCAAGCGCGACCTCCGGACCCGCCCGGAGTTCGAGGGCGCGACGGTGACCGACAAACTCGGCGCGGCGCTCCCGACCCGCCGTCCGTACGACTCGGCGGTCGCCGACGGGTTCCTCGCGGCCGGCGACGCGGCGGGGCACGTCAATCCCACGACCGGTGGCGGGATCGCCGGGGCGGCCTACGCGGGAACGTACGCGGCCGAACAGGCGGTCGAGGCTATCTCCGACGGGGACGTGAGCGAGGACGCGCTGTGGCGATACAACGAACGCGTGATGGATCACTTCGGCGCGCGGTACGCCGGCCTCGACGTGTACAACGTCCTCTCGACCGCGGTCGACGTCGACGATCTGATGGGGCTGCTTGCGTCGCTCCCGGGCGAGAAGCTCGCAGAGGCGCTGTACTCGGGGACGACGTCGTTCGGCCCGACGCTACTCGCGAAGACCGCGAAGGAGTCCTTCGGCTACTGGAGTCAGATCGTCGAATTCTACCGGACGAAGAACCTCGCGGACGAACTGATGGAGCACTACGCGCGCTACCCGGGGCGCGCAGAGGCGCTGCCCGTCTGGCAGGAGCAGCGGGACCAGCTGATGGACGACATCTACGAGATGACCGGCGCGGAGCCGAAGTACTGAGTTCGAGACTCGCGTGGTAGCTGGCCCTTACTCCAGCCCCCCGACCTCAACCGGGGTGCCCACTGTCGGCACAGACGGACCAGACTGTTCCACACCGGGCCTCAGCACCACCCGATCCGGGTAGTCGGTCCACCCGGTTCTCCCAGCGCACCGGACTCGACTCACACAGGGTCACCCGACCGATTCCCAGTTTCGGTACAGTGCCACTCCGAACGCCAGGACGATTCCGCCGACACCGACCTGTCGGGCAACGGTCCCGAAATCTCCATCAGCGACGGCGACGACGGCGCGGACCAGCATCACGAGCGTGACGACGGTGACGAGCGTCAAGACGGCAGACCGTGTCTCCATAGCCGCACGTAGTGCTCTCGGATCCCAAAGTGATCAGTTGGCGCAGGACAAGGACTTGCTCCGCGGTCACACGTTCCGTTCTCACGCGACCTCGCCGTGGTTGTCCTGTGCCAAACACGAGGTTAACTCCGTAAACTGCGTATCTGCGACGTACGTAGCGGACTGAGCCAGTACAGCCAGAGGACCGACACACCGCTCTCACGACGCACACAATGCTCGACCCAATCATCGCAAGCAGACTCCAGTTCGCCCTGACGACGATTGTCCACATCATCTTCCCGGTAATGAGTATGGGGCTCGCTCCCTTCCTCATCTACTTCACGTGGCGGGACATTCGGGGCGGTGCTCCCGTGTACGAACAGTTGCGTCGGTTCTGGACCAAGATTTTCGCTATCTCGTTCGTCGTTGGGACCGTCACGGGCATCGTCCTCGAGTTCGAGTTTGGGACGAACTTCGCGGCGTTTTCGACGGCCGCAGGCGAACTGTTCGGGGGTCCGCTGGCCGTCGAGGGGATGATGGCGTTTATGCTCGAAGCGACGTTCCTCGGAATCTTCGTTTTCGGTCGCGAACGCGTCTCAGACCGATTGTACCTCGTCTCCAGCGTCGCCGTCGGTCTGGGGACGTGGCTCTCAGCCGTCTGGATCCTCATCGCGAACTCGTGGATGCAGACGCCTCAAGGCTACGAGATTGCCACCGAGAACGGCCAGACGGTCATCCACCTCGTCGATCCCATCGCGGCGTATCTGAACCCGCGGTTCCCCTATATGTTCGTGCATATGCAGAACGCCGCTGTCGAGTCAGTCGCCCTGTTTATGGCCGGTGTCGCGGCGTACTACGTCTACCGACACCACGTCTGGGGCTACGCTGTCGAAAACGTCGAATTCTGGGAGAAGACGCTCAAAATCGCGCTCGTCGCCCTGTTGATCACCGCCCCGCTCCAGGCGGTTCACGGAGACCTGTACGCGCGTCACGTCTACGAAACCCAACCGCAGAAGTTCGCCGCAATGGAAGCGGTCTGGGACACTGAGGGGTACGTGCCTGAGTACATCTTCGCAATCCCAACGGACTTGAGCCAACTCACCGACCCCCGCGCTAAGGAGTTGTTCGGGATCGGGATCCCCGGAGGCGCGTCGTGGCTCGCCAGCGGAGGAGATCCGACCGCCGAAATACGCGGGCTGAACTCCTTCGAATCGGCAGCACCGCCTGTCGCCATCGTGTTTTGGTCGTTCCGTGCGATGGTCGGCATGGGCTTCTGGTTCATCGTGCTCGCGTTCTGGGGCGGCTACCGGTGGTACACCGGCGACCTGTTCGAGGATGGGTTACTGCACAAAGCACTGATGGCCTCTAGCGTGCTGGGGATCCTCGCGGTCGAACTCGGCTGGGTCGTCACTGAGGTCGGCAGACAGCCCTGGGTGATACAGGGAATCCTCAAGACCAGCGCGGGCGTCTCGCCCGGTCTCACCGGGGCCGAAGCGCTGACCACGCTGGTCGGATTCGTCGGCGTGCACGCGACGATTCTCGCGCTGTACACGTACGTCGTTGCCCGGATTATCCGCAGCGGACCGCCCGGCGAAGAGGAGTTGAATTCGACTCAAAACCGTCAACCCGAACAGGAAACGCCGTCGCAGGGGGTCGTCGGAGATGATTAGCGTCGAGTCGCTCACCGCGAATCCACTGTTCGGCCTTCCGCTTCCAGAACTCTGGTACGCGCTCGTGTTTGCGCTTCTGGGAACGTTCCTGTTCCTTGATGGGTTCGATTTCGGCGCTGGCGCCATCTTCGCGACACTGGACGATACGCAGGCGCGGGAGACGGTCCTGTCAGCGATCGGTCCGTTCTGGGACGGGAACGAAGTGTGGCTGGTCGTCTTCGGTGGCGCGCTGTTCGCCGCGTTCCCGGCGGTCTATGCTGGCCTCTTCAGTCGTCATTACCTGCTTATGTTCGGCATTCTCGGCGCGCTCATCCTCCGCGGCCTCGCCCCGGAAATGTACGAACAACGCCACGACGAGCGCTGGCAACGCTGGTGGGGGCGGTCCTTCGTCGTCGGCAGCGTGCTCGCGCCCTTCCTCCTCGGCGCGTTCGCGGGGAACTGGCTCGTCGGGAGTCCCCGGTCGTTAACCCTCGTCGGCGTCGTCGTCGGCGGAACCGTCACAGCCCTGACTATCGCGTCGGGGGCGGCGTTCCTGCGAGTCAAAGCCGCGAGAGCTCTCCCGCAGTCAGTCAAACGGATCGGGATTACCGCCGTCGTAATGTACCTCATCTTGACCGTCAGCAGTCTGGGAGTCCTCGCGGCCAGTCTTCCCAGCGGGGTCAACGCGTTCCTATCGATCCCGGTACTCGTTCTAGTCGCTGCCTCCGTCGCACTTGCGGGGGGATACGCCATCGCAATCCGACGGGGCGCAAACCTGGCCGCACTCGCCTCGGCCGCGGGGCTGACGTACGGGTTGGTGGCGCTCGTCGCGGTGCTGATGTATCCGCGTATCGATCCGGCAGCGGGGCTGACCGTCGAGGAGGCGATCGTATCGACGCTCCCACTGAATCTGATGTCGATCGGCACCGCGCTGTTGCTCCCACTGGTAGTGACGTACTTCGTCGTCCTGTACTCCGCGTTCAGCGGGCCGATCACCGGCGGGGAGGCGTACTGAGATGAATGCCGATTCAGGGCTGTCGGAACGCGAACCACGAGCCAACACGCGGTTGCTCTCGCGCGTCCTGATCACGTGGGCGGAACTCCTGGTCGCCGGCTTCGCTGGCGCCGCACTCGGCGGGGTCGCGTCGGGACCGCCGCAACTCCTCATCTATCTCGGAACGATCCTCGCGTCGGTCGCAGTGCTGCTGTACAACGTCGACCGTCTGATCGCGACCCGGACCCGAGGAGACTCGTGACTACGTCCCAGATCGACACTGCCGTCCGCTCCTGTCGCCTTCCGGGCCGGATCTGCCGCGAAGAGTCCGAATACGATACGCCGGTACTCCAGTCGCGATGGTGGCCGCCAAGTAGCGGCCGGTTCGATCAGCGTCGCGATGCAGTAAACGGCCCGATGCCGTGTCTCGTGGCGACGATCCCGAACAACAACAGCGCACTCGGAACGAACAACAGCGCCCCGAGTGCAGTGACGATGTCGTCGTGGGAAAGTCCGAAGACGATCCCTCCGATCCCGGCGCCGAGTGCGACGATGGCGGGGATCAACAGACCGTCTCGCAGTGTCTCTCGTCCCTGCTCGGCCGAACTCTGTAGGACCATACAGGACGAGATAAGTAGGATGGACCCATATCGTCAATGTTGTCGAGATCCAACCGGTCCGCTCCGTCGGAGACAGACACCCAGGTTTCCGGGATGAGCACAGCACGAACACAACCGATTCACTCAACAGTAACCGATAGATCAGTCCAGTCCCCGATGTACGATTTCAGCTTCGAAATCACGTACGACGCCGGTGTCGACGAGTTTGTCGACCTGTTCATCGATCGCGAATCCCTCCGATCGGAAGCGATTCACTCGTGTCTCGATCCCGTTGAACTGTGGACACTCGAGTCGGTGACGGGCGATCCGGACGACCTCGAAGCCATCGACACCCTGCTCTTCGACAAATCGGTTGATCGAGAGTCGATCAACGACCGCGAGTGCGATCCCACCCGAGCCACGAGCCTCTTGACTAACGAGCAACGGCAGCGGATCGTCTACACGTACGTGTCCGATGTGGACTTCTGCGAGGCCGTCCCGCTCATTGTTGCGAAGTACCTGGACAGTGGCGTACTCTTCGAACAGACCCGGACGGGAAATACGGTCCGGTGGCGTGTGTTACTGCAGGACGACTCGAAGGTCGGCCACCTGTACGACACGATATCTGCGAAACTCGGTGACGGACTCTCGTTCTCCTTCGAACACTTGACCGAGGTGGACTCCTGGGAGAGTAGCCTCTTACCGCAGGCCAACATCCGTGCCGAACAACGCGAGATACTGTTGGTCGCCGTCGAACGCGGCTACTTCGAGACGCCGCGGGAGGTGACGCTCGACGAACTTGCCGACGAGGTGGAGCTTCCACGGTCGACGGTGTCGTACCGCCTCCGACGCGCGACCGCAGAGTTAGCCAAACGATTCGCGGACAGACAACTATGACGACAGATCATAACCGCAATGGCGAGAACCGGGTGGAGACAGACGGCCCGCCCGAACCAGAGTACCCGACTGACGTACTCGTCAGTCCGGCGTGGGTCGAGTCACGGGTAGACCAGTTGGCCTCCGAAGGAACCGATATGAGGCTACTCGAAGTCGACGTGAACACCGCGTTCTACGAGGCCGGCCACGCCCCTGGTGCCGTCTCTGTCGACTGGCGGGAGGATCTTCGGTCGGCGGATGCCCACGACATCCTCAGTCCCCAGGAGATGAGGTCGTTTCTTGAATCCTGTGGCATCACTGAAGAGACAACAGTCGTCGTTTACGGGGACAACTCGAACTGGTTCGCGGCCCATCTCTACTGGCAACTCACCTACTACGGGCACCAGGACGTTCGGATTATGGACGGCGGTCGTCAGTGCTGGGTCGACTACGATTATCCCCTCACAGCAGATCCGGTAACGCCCCCGACGGTGGCGTACGAACGCTCGCTCGAACCGCCAGCCAGACCGGGTGTGCGGGCGTATCGTGACGACGTCCGTGACGCACTCGACACTGACACAGTGTTCGTCGACGTGCGTCTCCCCGCAGAGTTCCGTGGCGAGATCGTGAAGCCGCCGGGCATCGATGAGGGCGCCCGACGCGGAGGGCACGTTCCCGGTGCCACGAACGTCTTCTGGGCAGAGAACGTTCGTCCCGACGGTCGATTCAAGACGCCAGCGAGACTCCGCGCGCTCTACGATTCACGCGGAATCACGCCCGACGACGACATCATCGTGTACTGTCGGATCGGCGAGCGCTCGTCGGTCACGTGGTTCGTCTTGGAGGAACTGCTCGGATACGAGCGCGTCCGGAACTACGACGGTTCGTGGACCGAGTGGGGGAATATGATCGGCGTGCCGATCGAAGTCAGCGAATGATCACGACCGGAGCCGAGCGACGGTCGTGTCGTCCCGCTCTGCCACTGTGACGAGTCCGTCGTCCGCGAGGTCCGAGAGCAACGCTGAGAGCCACTCGCGGCCGTACTCTCCGTCCGGGGCGTAATCCACCCGTACCCGTGGCCCCAGCTCGTCCAGCCCGAGTTCGTTGTACTCCTTCAGCGTCGAGATCACCCGACCACGCATCTGTCGCCGGCTTCCCTCGAACTCCGGCTGAGTCGGCACGTCGGGGGCGGTAAAATCACCGGTGGCGTACGCGTGACACCACTTACGCCACGGACAGCCCGCTTCGTCGCAGCGTGGGTTCTTGCCGCAGGCGACGCCACCGAGTTCCATGATCGCGTTGTTCCAGACGCGGGACTGTCCCTCGGGCAGCAGTTCGGCCGCGACGCGTTCGAATTCGCTGTCGTCGTCCGGGATCTCGAACGCGCGGTAGAGGACTCGCTTGACGTTCGTGTCGACGACGGCATCCCCGTTGTTGAAGGCGAACGACGCCACTGCGTTCGCCGTGTAGGGGCCGACGCCCATCAGTTCGGCGAGTTCCTCCGGCGTGGTGGGGAACTCGCCGTCGTACTCCTCGCGGACCTGCTGTGCCGCCTCGTGGAGGTACTTCGCACGGTTGTTGTAGCCGAGCGAGTGATCGCTCCAGAAGGCGACGACGTCGGCGCGGTCGGCGGCCGCCAGCTCCGCACCCGTGGGCCACCGATCCAGGAAGTCCTCCCAGGCGTCGACGACGCGGTCGAGTTGCGTCTGTTGGCTCATCACCTCCGAGACCAGGATCTCGTAGGGCTCTTCGGTCTCGCGCCACGGGAACGATCGGTGGTCTGCTTCGTACCACGACACGAGGGCTTCCCGGACCGCCGCGACCTCCCCGGGGAGCGGATCCGTGGTAGCCTCCTCGCGTCCGGTGTCACCGTCCGTCATCGTCGGTGTCTCGGACCGGCAGGGCTTGGGGGTTCTGGTCTCGATTCGAGAACCGGCCCGCGAGGCAGTGAGTCGCCAGCGCGGGCGGGCACCGGTTCGGAGACGAAAGCCGTTTGCCCGCGCCACCCGAGAACCGGGGTATGAGCCTCGACGAACTCACCGGCGACGTCGAATCGACGTACACCGACATCGACGAGGAGCAATCGGTCTCGCTCGACCGCGAGACGCGACACGAACTGGCGATGCTCGGAGCGGCGTTCGGCACCGAAGACACCGACGAACTCCTCCGGCGCGCGGTGCACCTGTTGTTCCAGACGACCGTCGATCGCGGCACACTCGATTTCCACCTCCGACAAGCCTACGACGTGACCTACGACGAGTACCTCTCGGGGATGACCTACGAGGAGATGACGGGGCAGGACCAGTACCCCCAGCGCGACGATGAACGACGGTACCAGATGTGACGTACTCCGCGACGAAGGGTTATATACGGGGAGGCGGCCAGCCCCCCTGTGACCTAGGAGCGACTCTCGCGCTGAACAGCGGGTGTTCGGGACCTCGGCGCGGGAGCGAGACGGGACATCGAGGGACCGACTGTTCGCCAGAACCCACAGCGACCCAGTGATCGTCCAGCGGCCACAGACGCCAGCGGTCAGCAGCCCGGCAGCGGGACGGGGACTGAGAGTCGGCAGCGACGCCCGCTGGCGGGCGACGGTGAGGACCGAGAGAGACCAGAGCCTCTCGCATCGGTAGCGGCGGACTTTAAGCCGCTGAGTCACCGACACCGAGTATGGACACCGAGGAAGTCGAGCAGCGGATCGAAGCGGGGATCGAAGACGCCGACGCCAGCGTCACGCTTCCGCGCGTCCCCGACGAGGACCACGAGGACGCTCACTTCGCGGCCGTCGTCGTCTCACCGGCCTTCGAGAATAAGACCCTCGTCGAGCAACACCAGATGGTCTACGACGCGCTCGGAGAGGCGATGACGACCGATATCCACGCCCTGGAGATGAAGACGTTCACGCCCGAGGAGTACCGAAATCGGGACTAGAGCGGCGGCTCCGACGTGCCAGGTCCCGGAGGGATCCGTCTCCGACGACCTCTCAGTCGGCTACGCGAACACTCGCTCGAACTCGCGGACGCTCTGATCAGTCCCGGCGACGATCAGTCGGTCGTCGGCCTGAATACGGGTGTCCGGCCCGACGTCGGTCACGATGCCAGCGTCGCGTTCGATGGCGACGATGGTACTCCCGGTTCGGGCGCGGATGTCGGCGTTGCCGACCGTCTGTCCGACAGCCCTCGGCGCCTCCATTCGAATGACCTCGATCTGCTGGTCTAACGAGAGCACGTCCCGGTCCCGGAGCACCCGCGAGGCGATCATCCGCCCGGTCACCGTCGCCAGCGACAGGACGTAGTCGCCACCGGCGCGGAACGTCTTCGGAATGCTGGGGGCCTCTTCGACGCGAGCGATGATCTCTATCTCGGGCGCCAGGTCCCGGATCACGAGCGTCGCGAACTCCGTCGTGGTGTCGTCGGGGAGCGCGAGGACCACCGTTCGGGCATCGTTGATGCCGGCCCTCTTGAGTGTCTCGGGGTCTGTCGCGTCGCCGACGATGTCGACACCCGACTGCTCGGAGTCGTCGATCGTCGTGTAGGGAGCACCTGCTTCGTCAAGCACGCCCGCGATGGTCCGCCCCACCTGTCCGTGCCCCACGATGAGCGTCTGGCCGGTGCCGAACTGCCTGAGACCGGCCCGGGTCATAGTGAGGAGTTCGGCCAGTTGTTCGGACCGGCCGGAGACGAACAGGACCGTTCCGGCAGTCAGTTCGTCGTCCGGTGAGAGTCGGGCCGTGAACTCCCCGTGGAACCACGCGCCGATCACGTTCACACCGGTCTCTTCTCGGATCCCGCTGTCGGCGAGGGTCGTCCCCACGAGGGGACTGCCGTGGTGGACCGGCACCTCGGCGAGTTCTAAGTCGTCGCTGATCTCGATCGCCTCGTCGATCTCCGCGGTCAGCGCCGTCGTCACCTTGGCCGCGAGGCTCTCACCGAGCAGCGAGCGCGGCGAGAGGACCTGGTCGGCCCCGGCCAGCCGGTGATATTTCGCCCGCTCCGGTTCTTCGACGACACTGAGGACCTCGACGTCCTCGGCGACTTCCTTCGCCGCGAGGACGATACTCGCATCCACCTGATCGTCGCCGTCGGCGACGAGCGCCTGTGCCTCCGGCAACCCCGCCCGTGTCAGCCCCTCCGTCGATTCGGGGTCGGCGAGAATCACCCGTCGCCCGTCCTCGTACAGTTCGGTGGCCTGCGCTCGGTCCGATTCGACGATGACGTACGGCACGCCCTGGGAGTCGAGTTCGGTGGTGAGCGCCTCGACCCGGGGCGTGTACGAGCAGATGACGATGTGATCTTCGAGCGCATCTTCGAGGGCCTTCGGGACGGTCGTCGAGAAGGCACGCTCCAGAAACGGCGTCGCCAGAACCGGGAGCGTCCCGATCAGCAGCGCCATCCCCACCAGATCCATCACGGTGATGAAGACGTTCATCTGTGGACTCGTCCACGGCGAGTCGCCGCCGAACCCAGTCGTCGTGAACATCTCGACGACGACCTGAAGCGAGTGGAGAAACGTGACCGGATCTGCCTCGTACGTTCGCATCCCCCACTGATAAGTCAGCGCTGTCAGGAGCATCACCGCCACGAGAAACACGGTGTATCCGATGACGCGCCGTCCCCACGTGTTCACAGTTTCAGGTGGGCGGGGAGTCTCTTAAACGGACGGGAAGGGACTCCTGGATCAGGGGGCCGAGCCGCGTACACACCCAGCCCGACTGCGACCTCCGCACAGAGACCGACGGGTTTTACGCGCCGGCCCGCCGTCGATCCGCATATGTCCGACGACGAGTACCGCACCGAGCGGGACAGCCTCGGCGAGATGCAGGTACCGAAAGACGCCTACTGGGGGGCGCAAACGCAGCGCGCCGTCGAGAACTTCCCCATCTCGGGGATCTCGTTCGGACGCCGGTTCGTCCGCGCGCTCGGGATCGTCAAGAAGGCGGCCGCACAGGCCAACCGCGACCTCGACCTCCTCGATTCGGAGACCGCCGACGCCATCGTCGCGGCCGCCGACGAGGTCATCGCGGGCGACCACGACGAGGAGTTCCCGGTCGACGTGTTCCAGACCGGTTCGGGCACCTCGTCGAATATGAACGCCAACGAGGTGATCGCCAACCGCGCGGCCGAGATCCTCGGTGAGTCGATCGGCGACCGCGTCGTGCATCCGAACGACCACGTGAACTACGGGCAGTCCTCGAACGACGTGATTCCGACTGCGATGCACGTCGCCGCACTGGAATCCGTCCAGAAAGATCTGGTCCCGGCGCTGGAGACGCTCGCGGACGAACTCGGAGCCAAGGAGTCCGAGTTCGACGGCGTCGTCAAGACGGGCCGTACGCACCTGCAGGACGCGACGCCGGTCAGACTGGGCCAGGAGTTCGCCGGCTACCGGACCCAGGTCGAGAAGGGCGTGACGAGAGCCGAGCGCGTCAGCGATCACCTCGGTGAACTCGCCCTCGGCGGGACCGCTGTCGGCACGGGACTCAACACGCATCCGGAGTTCCCCGAGCGCGCCGCGGCGTACATCTCCGAGGAGACCGGCCTCGAGTTCCGGCCCGCCGACAGCCACTTCGAGGCGCAGGCCGCCCACGACGCGATGAACGAGGCCCACGGGGCGCTCCGGACCGTGGCGGGATCGCTGAACAAGATTGCGAACGACCTCAGGCTCCTCGCGTCGGGGCCCCGCAACGGCCTTGGCGAACTCGAGCAGCCGGAGAATCAGCCGGGCAGTTCGATTATGCCCGGGAAGATCAACCCAGTCGTCGCGGAGGCCGTCAATCAGGTCCACAAACAGGTCGTCGGCAACGACGCGGCCGTCGCCGCCGGGGCCGCCGAGGGCCAGATCGACCTGAACCTCTACAAGCCCGTCATCGCCCACAACTTCTTGCAGTCGAGCGAACTGCTCGCGAACGCCGCCGCGGTGTTCGCCGAGCGCTTCGTCGCGAAACTCGAAGCCAACGAGGCCGTCTGTGAGGAACAGGTCGAGCGCTCGATGGCGCTGGCGACCGCGTTGAACCCCACCATCGGCTACGACAAGGCCAGCGACGTCGCGAAGACGGCACTCAAAGAAGACAAGACGGTTCGCGAGGTCGTCGTCGAAAAAGGGTACCTCAGCGAGGCGGAGGCCGACGAAGTGCTCGATCCCGAGTCGATGACGCACCGCGGAATCCTGGGCGAGGACTGAGAACGCGGCGGCTCGCTTCCGTTCCGAACCGACGCGACGGCTGTCTGAGATTTTTGTGGCTTCGCCCGTACGTGAATCTATGGCAGGCCCGAGTCCCGATGATCTACGGCGGACTGTCGCGGACTTCCCAGCGCGCCCCGACGATGCTGCCGTCGAACGCATCGACGGACTGCTCGACGGCGCTTACAGCGCGATGATCGATCGCTGGCATCCGGAGTTGGACCGGTTGGCGACCGCCTACACCGAGGGCGACGTGCTGCGCGAACGGGTGCTCGAACACGTCGAGTCGGTGCCTTCGGTCCGACTCTCTGACGGCGCTGCGCCGCTTCAGGACCGACGCGACGACCTGCGGACCGCCGCGGAGATCCGTCCGGAGGTCGCGGCCGTGTCACGGTGGTACAACGAACTGAGAGGACTGTTGACCGACCGGCCGTCGGCGTTGACGCCGCTCGAACGGGTGCTCCACGGGTTCGGCTACGTGTTGGCACATGGACTGTTCCTCGGGGCGTCCTCGCCGGCGGCGGTCGTCCGCCGACTCAGACTCGCGTACCGATCCGTCGGCGTCCGCATCGACGACACCGACGCCGAGGCGGGCGCCGAGCGGACGACGTTCACCTGTCCGTACCGGGACGTCGCGGCCGGACAGTGCGGCGAACGGTGGGTCTGTCACGAGAAACTGGACCGCGTCGACGACGGGTACGTGACGTACCTTCGCGAGCGGGGCATCGACTATCAGCGGCCGCGGGGGTGTCCGGGCTCCGAACAGTGTTACTCGACGGTCGCCCGGGCCGGTCCCGAGCAGTGGTGGCCGAAGACCCCGCCCGGGTCGCTCGCCGGTGACCCGTGACGGGACGGGAGTCTCCCGCCGACCGCGCGGTCGACGACATCGCGTTTACCCTCGAGCAGGCCCGTCGCGTCCAGCGGAACTACGGCGCGTGGGCCCCGCTGTACGGTTGGTTCGCGCGGGCGACGGCCTCCGTCGGTGGGGTGCGCGAAGGTTGTGTCGACGCGCTCTCACTCACCCCCGGCGACACCGTCGTCGACTTCGGTTGCGGCCCCGGCGTCAACCTCCCCGCGCTCCGCCGCGCCGTCGGCCCCGACGGCCGCGTGGTCGGCGTCGACATCACCGGACCGATGCTGGAGCGCGCCGGCCGTCGGATCGACCGTCAGGGCTGGGCGAACGTCTCGCTCGTTCGGGGCGATGCCACGAGACCACCGATTCGGGACGCCGACGCCGTGCTCTCGACGTTCGTGACCTCGTTGTTTTCGGACCCCGCCCCGGTCGTCCGCCGGTGGTGTGCGTTCGCCGACAGCGTGGTCGTAGCCAACTTCGCGCCCCGCGGGACCCGTCCCGCGAATGCCGCGCTCGAGGCTTTCGCCCGGGTGAACGCACGACTGTTCGACGTCGAGGACGCAAATCCGCTCAGCCAACTCGACGAGCGAACGGCCGCCTCGCGCCGTGCCCTCGAAGCCGAGATGGACACCGTCACCACCCGGAGGTACGTGTGGGGGACGATCGAAGTGAACGCGGGACACCGGTCGAGCGAATGACGGGCGGAAGCCGCGGAGCCAGTCGGCTCGGCGTCGGCTGTAGAGCCACAGGAAAACCGACACGTTGATACTCGAAACCATCGATCTCAAGGTATGCAAGGGCTCCAATACAGTCGGGATCAGGGGCGCGACCTCCTCGAATGCCGGCACTGCGGCGAGACGTTTCCCGAAGGACAGGCGACGACCGACGGCTGGCACTACGCCTGTCCGGAATGCGAGGAAGGGCGCGGCATCGGCGACGGACTGCGACGACTGTAGCCCGCGGACCGCTCGCCCGGACGCGGACTGAATCATTTTTACCCCGGGCGTGCGCACCGTAGGATAATGACTGCGTACGACTACGACGATCTCGGCCTCGTCGCGGGCCTTGAGATCCACCAGCAACTCGATACCGCGACAAAACTGTTCTGTGGCTGTCCGACCGAAGAACGCGATCCCGACTCGGCGACGCGGTCGTTCACGCGGTATCTCCACCCGACGAAGAGCGAACTCGGCGAACTCGACGAGGCGGCGCTCGAAGAGAGCCAGGTCGAACGCGAGTTCGAGTATCTCGCTTACGACACCACGTGTCTCGTCGAGGAAGACGAAGAACCGCCACACCGCCTCGACGAGGAGGCCCGCGCGGTCGCCCTCCAGATCGCCGACCTGCTCGATATGGAACCCGTCGACCAGGCACACGTGATGCGAAAACTAGTCATCGACGGGTCGAACACCTCCGGGTTCCAGCGGACGTCGCTCGTCGCGCAGGACGGGCAGATCGAGACCGACGACGGCCCGGTCGGTGTCGAGGATCTACTGCTCGAAGAGGAGTCTGCCCAGCGCGTCGAAGAACGCGGCGACGGCGTCACGTTCTCGCTCGACCGCCTCGGCGTGCCGCTCGTCGAGATCGGAACGCGCCCCGACATCGACTCCCCCGCGCAGGCACAGGAAGCCGCCGAGACCATTGGGATGTTGCTCCGATCGACCGGCGCAGTCAAGCGCGGGCTCGGGACGATCCGGCAGGACGTCAACGTCTCGATCGCCGAGGGCGCTCGCGTCGAAATCAAGGGCGTCCAGGCGCTCGATCAGATCGCTGACATCGTCCGTCAGGAGGTCGGTCGACAGGTCGAACTGCTCGACATCCGCGAGGAACTGGCCGCGCGAGACGCCAGCGTCGGTGACGTGCAGGACGTCTCCGACGTCTTCGCCGGGACCGACTCCGGCGTTATCGGGGGCGCGCTCTCGGACGGCGGCTCGGTGCTGGCCGTCCCACTCTACGGCTTCGACGGCCTCGTGGGTCGCGAGATCCAGCCCGATCGCCGTCTCGGAACCGAACTCTCCGATCACGCCAAACGGCACGGCGCGGGCGGGATCTTCCACACGGACGAACTGCCCGCCTACGGCGTCACGGCAGCGGAAGTCGAGGCGCTCTCGGAAGCGGTCGGTGCCGGCGACGACGACGCCGTCGCGATCGTCGCCGACGACGACGAGACCGCCGCACAGGCGATCGAGGCGGCGGCCGAGCGCGCCGAGACGGCGCTCGAGGGCATCCCCGAGGAGACCCGCGGCGCCAACGACGACGGCACGACGCGGTATCTCCGCCCGCTGCCCGGCGCAGCGCGGATGTACCCGGAGACCGACGTGCCCCCCGTGGAACTGGACCCCTCGACCGTCGAGACCCCCGAACTGCTCACCGAGAAGGTCGACCGCTATCAGGCCGAGTTTGGACTCGACGCCGGACTGGCCGAGCAGGTCGCCTACGGGCGTCGGATGCCGCTGTTCGAGCGTGCCGTCGACGAGGGGATCGATGCGACGTTCGCGGCCGGACTCCTCGAATCGACGCTGACGGAACTGCGTCGTGACGACGTCGCAGTCGGTGAACTGACAGACGAGCACCTGCTCGCGACGATGCGGCTCGTCGAAGACGGCGACCTCGCGAAAGAGGGCGTCGGCGACGTGCTCACCGAGCTGGCGGCGGATCCGTCGCTGTCGGCCGAGGAAGCCGTCGAGGCGGCCGGACTCTCGGGCGTCTCGGAGGCCGACGTCCGCGACGCCGTCAGCGACGTCGTCGACCGGAACGCAGAGCAGGTCGAAGCGGAGGGAATGGGGGCGTTCTCGGCCCTGATGGGCGAAGCGATGGGCGCACTCCGTGGCAAGGCCGACGGCGAAGTCGTCAGCGACGTCCTCCGCGAAGAGATCCAGAAGCGCGCCTAAGCGCCGACCTCGCGGCGTTCAGAGAGTAATCACCTGATCGACGCCGACATCGCCGAGTGCCGCATACAGATCCGGGAAACAGCCGACGGTCGCCGGCTCGACCGTGTTCGTCGCCTCGAAGTGCTCTCGACCGGCGTCGTCGGTGTGATCGGACGCGGCGAGCCCACGCTTCTTCGCACACTGGTCACACAGCATCAAGAGCAGTTCCTGGTCGCTGGCGACGTCGGCGAGTCGCTCGCCGATCGGGTCACCTTCCCGGAGCGCGTAGGTGTTGTCGTGGAAGAAAAACATCCCCACGACCTCGGCGCCGTGGGTCCCGCTCTCGAGTTGTGGAAGAATCATCTCACCGAGCACGTAGTCGATCGTCTGGCCGGCCGTGGCAAATACGTATGCGACCTTCACACCCGGTCGTCTCGACCCAGGAGCATTCCTCTACCGACCCCGGTGCGAATAGCCGGTGTCTCTGACGAGCGACCGTCTCCGTAGACCCTACTCGGCCGAGATCTCGGGATCCGACTCGTGCGTGACGTCGATGGCGCAAGACGCCGTGTACTCGACGTCGTGGACCGAGTCGATCGCCGGGTCCTCGCCGCAGACGGGACAGTCGGCTTTCTTCGTGATCTCGACGGTGTCGAACTCCATATTCAGCGCGTCGTAGAACACCATCCGGCCGTCGAGGAGGTCGCCCTTGCCGATGATCGCCTTCACAGTCTCAGTGGCCTGAATACACCCGACCGTCCCCGGGAGGACGCCCAACACACCCGCAGTCGCGCAGTTGGGTACCATTCCCTCCGGCGGGGCCTCGGGGAACATACAGCGGTAACACGGCGAGTCGTCCCCGCCGGCGAAGGTGGTGATCTGGCCCTCGAATTTGAAGATCGAGCCGTGCGAGAACGGGACCCCCGCCAGTGTGCAGGCGTCGTTGACGAGATAGCGCGTCTGGAAGTTGTCGGTCCCGTCGACGACGAAGTCGTAGCCGTCGATGAGGCCCTCGATGTTGTCGGGTCGGACCCGGAGGTCGTGCTTTTCGACGTCGACATCCGGGTTGAGTTGCGAGACGAACTCCGCGGCGCTGTCGACCTTCTTGCGACCGACGTCGTCGTTGCCGTGGATGACCTGTCGCTGGAGGTTCGACAGTTCGACCTCGTCGTCGTCGGCGATGCCGAGGGTGCCCACACCGGCCGCCGCCAGGTACTGGATGATCGGCGCGCCGAGGCCGCCGGCCCCCAGGACGAGGACGTTCGCATCCAACAGGTCCTTCTGCCCCTCTGGACCGACATCGTCCATGATGATGTGTCGGGAGTACCGATCGAGCTGTGTCGGATCGAGGTCGAGGTCGCTCATACCGCAGACAGGATTTCGTGGCCGATAAGCGCGGCGGAGACGTGCACACCTGCCGCTATTCCGGTTGCCGCCGACACACCGCTTATGTGTGGGACCGGCCAAACGAGGGTATGCCCGAGATCAAGGTACCTGCGGTACTCGGGGGCGGCAGCGCCTCCTCTTCGGTCGAAGTCGCCGGCAGCACGCTCGCGGAACTGTTCGAGAACCACGCCGCGGAACACGGCCCCGAACTCCGCGACAGCGTGGTCGAAGACGGCGAGATCAAGGAGTTCATCAACGTCTACGTCGACGGCGACGAGGTCTCTAACCTGGATGCGTCGGTCGAGGACGACAGCCGGATCCGCGTCATTCCCGCCGCCAGCGGCGGGCGACGCTGAGGCGTCGAGACAGCGTCCGGACGGTTACGCCTCGCCGAGGTCGACGTCGAGGTACTCCGCCCACAGCGGGATGTCTGCGTACTTATCGCCGCGGTCACAGAGCACCATCACGACCGTATCGTCTGTATCGAGCGGCGAGTCCGCGTGCAGTTCGTGGATCGCCTGCACGCCAGCGCCTGAGGAGGTGCCGACGACGAACTGGCCGTCGACGCGGAGGTGTTCGCTGACGGTCGCTTCGTCGTACTGCCCGGGATCGACGATCGGAATCTCGCGATCCCGATACTGCTCACGGAGGGCCCGTGCGCGCTCGTACGCGTCGTCCGTGTTCACGTACACTTTCTCATCGAGGACGGAGTCGTCGTAGGTCTCGGGGTGGTAGTGGTCGCCCGTTTTGAGGTATTTGAGCCCGTCGATGGCGTGGAGCGCTTCGCCGGGCTCGAACCCGACGACCGTCACGTCGCCCCGGTCGTGGAGGCCGCGACCGGTACCGGTGATCGTCCCCCCTGTCCCCGCCCCGGCGACGAAGTGCGTCACCTCGCCGTCGGTCTGGTTCCATATCTCCGGGGCGGTCGTCCGCTCGTGCGTCCCCGGATTGTCCGGGTTCTCGTACTGATTCGGTCGGTAGTAGCCCTCAGGGTCGGCGGCGATCAGTTCCTCACAGCGCTCGATGACCGCGTCGTAGCCGAGGTCGGCGTCGACGAAGTGGATCTCCGCGCCCGCGTCCTCGACCGCGCCGATCTTCCCGCCGCTCGCGTTGTCTGGCATCACGATCTCGACGTCGTACCCGCGATCGGCTGCCAGGCGGGCGACTTCGCTGCCGGTGTTGCCGCTGGTCGGCTCGATGACGGTCTTGTCGGGCGTCAACGCGCCGCTCGCCTCGGCGCCGTCGAGCATCCCTTTCGCGATCCGGGATTTGATCGACCCGCCGCCGTACGGCGCTTCGTAGAGGTTCATCCACTCCACCTTGGCGTAGACCGTCGCCGGGACGTCGACGTCGAGTTCGACGAGCGGCGTCTCCCCGATGTGAGCCTCGTCGAACGAGGTCGCCTCGCTCATACGGGAATCACCGCTCTGCGGGCGCAAATGGCTGCCGCCTCCGGACGGGTCTCTCGGAGTCGGCCGGACCCTGTCGCCACCGGACGGATCGATCCGTCAGATCGCACAGCCCACCTCCCGGTAGAGCCAGTGAGTCATCACGTACGTCCCCAGGATGATCCCCGCACCGGCGAGAATGGAGTGCAGCGACAGGAGCGCGACGCCGCTGAAGAGGTTCGCGATGTTACACCCCGGCGCCAGGCGCGATCCGACGCCCATCAGGAGGCCGCCGACGACCGGGTTGGGAAGCCGCTCGACCTTCGGCCACCGGATCCGGAAGTCCCCGGACGCCCGCGCGGCGAGGAACGAGCCCACGACGACCGACAGCACCATCAGCATATCCACCGTGACCGAGATGCCGCCGCCGCGAAACAGGATCGAGCCCCAGTACTCGACGCCGGTGACGTCGACGCCGGCGCGCGAGAGAAGCCAGCCGGCCCACTTGGCCTCGGACCCGGTGATGGCCCACGCGCCGTAGACCCAGAACCACAGGCTGGCGACCAGTGCGAGGCCGATTCCGGCGGTCCGAGCGTCCCAGGAGTCCCGCAGCCGGTCAGCGAGCGGGCGGTCGTCCGTGCGGATCCCCTCGACGTAGGCCCGCGTCCCCTCGAACAGCTCCGTGAGGCCGATCGAGAGGGCGCTCACCGACCGCGTGGGGAGGCTCGCTTGAGCCCGGGCATCGGCGGGGGCATCGGTCCCGCCGCGTGGCTCGTCCGGCAATTGCGACCGCCCGCGTACGAACGCGTACAGAAGGACGATGGCGGCGGCGACCAGCACCCCGGTCAACGCGGGCGGCCAGGGCAGCGCCAGATAGAGCGTCGCCCCCGACCCGAAGCGAAGCGGTTCGAAGTAGACCGAGCGGAGCGTCGGGAACGCGTACGCGAAGGCGACGTAGCCGACCCCCATAAACAGGAGCGTGATCCAGAACTGCACGTACCCCTGGCCGGCCCGATAGAGCGTTCCCGAGGCGCAGCCGCCGGCCATCGTCATTCCGATGCCGAAGACGAAGCCGCCGAACAGCGACGCCAGTCCCCACGGCGGCGTCCAGAACCCCCGGAAGAAGCCCAGGGTCGCCTGGAGGCTCCAGAACAGCGTCATCACGATCACGCCCGCGATGACGCCCTTCAGCACCCGTGTGTCTTTGAACGCGACGAAGTCCCGGAACGCGCTGACGAAGCAGAAGCGCGCCTTCTGGAGGAGCACTCCGAAGGCGAGGCCGACCCCGATCGAGACGAGGACGTACCCCAGTGGCGAGAGCGAAGGCATACGAGGTCCCTCTCGCTCCCGCCGCGTCCCTTTGACGAAACAGATCAGTCTTGCCCGTTGACGTTGAAAACGGCAACATTTGCACGCGTCGGGGACAACGGGCAATGGCTGATCGCTCCGACGTACCTAACCGCATACGCGGAGTGTACCCGACAATGAGCGACGAGTCCACAGACGACATCCTGTATCCGAACCGGGGCACTTCGGGGGACGATGACGGCGGCCGGGTCTCCCGCCGGACGCTCCTCGCCAGTTCCGCGGCCGCCGGCACGGCCGCCACAGCGGGGTGCACCGGGTTGACGGGCAGTGACGGATCCGGAGACGGGAGCGGCGACGCCGGCCCGCCGACCGTGTTCGTCTTCAACACGGGCGATATGACTGTTAGCGTCATCGATGCCGCGGCCGACGAGTTGGTGACGACGACGTATCTGGGCGCGACGGCGTCGTTCCCCTCGAATCAGTACATCGTCGACCAACTCGACCAGGAGCGATCGGTGGCGTGGCTCAACGTCGACAACGGCGTCCGCGGCGTCGACGTCGCGTCACTCTCTGAGGAGACCGCCTTCGAGACCGGCTCGGGCGCCAACTGGCAAGAGGTCACGCCGGACGGATCCCACCTGGTCGTCAGTGCGCGCGAGCCGACCCACAAGCAGTTCCGACTCGACGCCGACCCGAGTTCGGACACGTTCGGCGAGGTCACCGCAGAGATCGACCGGAAGCCCGAGGGCGGCCGCGGCGACAACGACGGCCCGGGACCGTGCGACATCACGGTCCACCCCGACGGCGAGTACGCGTTCGTTCCGGACATCTACAGCGACACGCTCACCGTGCTCCGGATCGATCCGTTCGAGATCGTCACCCAGGTCGACGTCGACCCGGTCGTCGACGGCGTCGACGCCGTCGCTCCGTGGATGGACACCGCCACCTGGGACGGCGAGACGCTCCTCGTCGAGAACAACGAGGGCGACCACGGGACCGAGAGCATCTGGGACGTCAGCGACCCGGAAAACCCCGAGGAGGTCACGCGACTGACCGCCGAAGACGACCTCGGAGCCCTGCCGCTGACCAGCGAGGTCGGCCCGGACTCCCAGACCGCGTACGTCTTCACGGCCAACTCCGAGGACGTGACCGTCATCGATCTGGAGGCAGCCGAGGTGACAGCCCGACTCGACGTCGGCGGCTCGGCCTTCGTGGGGACGTGGGGACCATCGCGGGAGAAACTCTACGTTCCCGTGCAGACGTCCGACGAGGTCAAAGTGATCGATCACGCGGCGGGCGAGATCACGGAGACGATCAGTGTCGGTTCGAAGCCGTACGGAGCGACTGCGGGGACCGTCCGCCCGGACACCGACACCGCGAGTGATCTGATGGCCACGATGGCAACGCTCGGCGTCGAGTTCTCGAACGCCGGGACGACGTACTGCATCGGGAACTGCGCGTGCGGCCACCAGCTGTAATGAGCGACGACAGTCCCGCCGACTCGTCGGCGACCAACCGGGCGCTGACCCGTCGCTCACTGCTGACGGCCGCCGCCGGCGCGGGCGTCGCCAGCACGGCGGGCTGTGCCGGCGTGAGCACACCCGCCGACGTCGCCGAAGCGGCCTCGATCAGCGGCAACGTGGCGTACTTCCGCGGCCCCGATCAAGTCGGCGCAGAGTCGGAGATCTTCCTCGACGCGAGGAGTCGGTCGCAGTACCGAACCGAGCACGTCTACGGCGCGCGCCACGTTTCGATCGACGACCTCACGCCGCAGACCGAGACTGATTCGGGACGAGTGCCGGATGCAGACGCGCTCGCCGACCGACTGGGCGCGCTCGGCGTGACCCGCGACACCGACGTCGTCGTGTACGGCAGCAGCGTCGGCTCCCGCGTCTCACGGGTCGTGTTCGTCCTCGAGTACCTCGGCCACGAAGGCGACGTCTCCGTCTTGAATGGCGGCTACGAGGCCTGGAACGGTCGCGTCGGGGTCGGCTCCCGATCGCCTCCCGAAGCCACGTACGAGGCGTCGCCACGCGAGGAACTCGTCGTGACGCGAGACTGGATCGCCGACCGGCTGGGTTCGTTCAACGCCGACGGCCCGGGACTCCTCGACGTGCGGTCGCCGGAGGCGTACCTGGGCGCGCGCAAGTCGCAGGCGTTAGTCGACACCAACGATCGTCACGGGCACATCCCGGGCGCGGTCGACGTCCACTGGACCGGCAACGTCGAAAGTCGGATGCTCGCGGAGCCGGGGACGCTCGCCGGGCTATACTTCGACAGCGCGGGACTGAGCCAGCAGGACCGGGTCGCCGTGTACGGGCAGGGGAACATCAATCCGACCCACACGTGGCTCGTGCTCCGGTCGCTCGGCGCGGCGGACGTCTGCCTGTACGACGGCGGCTTCTCCGAGTGGGCGAACGTCCCGGCCGACAGCCGTGGCCGCTACCCCGTGGAGACGAAGACCACGACCGTCGTCGAGACGTCAGGCAGCGCCGGCGGCGGGGGCGACGGCGGGTTCTCCTGCACTGGCTGATGCTGGTCGCCGTCCCCTGCGCGGGCGCGGACTGTGTGCTCCTCTGCGACGGCGAGGACGGCACCGAACGGGGCCGGATCGACGTGGGAGCGCACCCCGTTCACCTGGCCGCAGTCGGGAGCGCAGTGTTCGTCGCGACGATGGGTGCGCGTGCGATCAGCGTCGTCGACGGCGGAGCGGTTACGCGGATCGGGACGGGCACACTCGGCCCCTCACACTTCGCCGTGACGGACGACGGGCTGGTGTTGGTTCCCTGTACCGGCGGCGACGTTCTGGCGGTCATCGACGCCGGGTCACGCTCGCTCCGGCGGCGCGTCGGCGTCGGTCCAGAGCCGCACGACGTCGCCGTCACCGGCGGCTTAGCGTACGTCGGCAGTCGGGTCGACGGAACCGTCTCAGTCGTCGACCCGAACGCGGGACAGGTCCAGCGGACGATGGAAACCGACGGAGACGCGCGGATTCAGGGGGTCGACGCCGGATTCGGAGCGGTGTACGCCGTCGATCAGGCCGGGGCGCGGATCGTCCGCGTCGACGACACGGGGGTGACGGCGAGGGCGTCGGTGGGTGAGAACCCCTACGAGGCGGTCGTGGTCGCGAACCGCGTCCTCGTCGCCGGCAGAGATGACGGGACCGTGACGTCGCTCACGCCGGCTCTTTCGGACCCGACAGTACACGAGGTCGGCGGCCGGCCGACGGCGATTGCGGCCGTCGACGGGACGCCCTGGGTCCTCGACCGCGACCGGGACCGGATGCTGTCGCTCGACACCGAGCGCTCGATTCCGCTTCCGGCCCCGGCGTTCGCCGCGGCCCCGACGGGCGACGGCGACACCGTCGTGGTCGCTCACTACGACGACGACCTGATCAGTCTGGTCTCGACGGCTGACCGCGAGGTCATCTGGACCAGTGAGACGCCGGCGGATCCCTTCGAACCGCTGGTGCTGTGAGTATCGCGTCCACCACACTCGGTTCTGCGCTCGGTGGGACGAGAATCCGGATCGCACCTTGCTGAGTCCGCGTCAAAGATACGGGAGATGCCTGCGACGTCCGTAAAGAGTATGCTTGCAGATGACCGATAGTCCTGTATGTCAGAAAGCGGCTGGGAAGATGTCGTCGACCTTCCCGACGAACTCGACGACGGAACCGCCGAGGAGCTCTACGACACGGCCGACGAGGTACAGGATATGACCGGTGAGGTCTGTCCGTATCCGCAGGTCGAGGCCAAGAAGGCCATCCAGGGCCTGTCGTCCGGTGACCTTCTGGTCCAGGAGACCGACCACGTCCCGAGCACCGAGAACGTCCCGAAGGCCGTCGAGGATCTGGCCGAGGCCAACGTCTGGAAGAGCGGAGACGGACGCTACCGCATCTTCCTCCGGAAGCGATAACGATGGTCGACGAAGTCACCCCCGAGGAAGTCCACGAACGCCTCGAATCAGAGGACGCGCCGCAGGTCATCGACATCCGGAACGAGGCCGAGTTCGAACAGGGCCACATCCCCGGCGCCATCAACGTCCCGATGACCGAACTCCCGAGTCGCATCGACGAGATCGAGTGGGGCGACGACGTCGTCGTCGCGTGTCCCATCGGACAGTCATCCATCCAGGCCGCCCGGCTGATCGGGAGCTACGAGGACGTCGAAGACGCCGAGAACGTGCGGAGTATGTCCGGCGGCTATCAGGCGTGGGACTACGAGCTCGAATCGGGATCGGAGACGACGCCCGCAGAGGAGTAGTGTGAGCGCTCGCGACCTCGTCCTCGCACGGGACGCCTACGACGACATCGTCTATCAGGGCTACGACGGCGGTGCAGAGGAGATTTGCGGCGTCCTCGCCGGAGCATACGGCGACGACGAGAGCGTCGTCCACGAGGTCCACCAAACGGAGAACGTCGCTGAGACCCCCCAGATCCGGTACGCGATCGATCCCGAGGAACAGCTTCAGGTCATCGAGTCGGTCGAGGACGCCGGCCTCGAGATCGTCGGGTTCTATCACACGCACCCGTCGGGACCGCCGCACCCGAGCGAAACCGACGCCGAGCGCGCGACCTGGCCGGGCTACTCGTACGTGATCTG
This sequence comes from Halobellus clavatus, assembly GCF_900107195.1. Classification (GTDB taxonomy): domain Archaea; phylum Halobacteriota; class Halobacteria; order Halobacteriales; family Haloferacaceae; genus Haloquadratum; species Haloquadratum clavatum. The sequence goes on along the minus strand of NZ_FNPB01000006.1, from coordinate 190,683 downwards.
TGCCTTCGATGGCTACCCGTACCTCGGGTCGTGGCGGTGGACCGACGACGGCTTCGAGCGCGAGACCGTCGTCCTCGACGAAAGGAGCGGCTGAACCCACCGGAGTGGCGAATCTTCCCGCAAATAGGGAAGCCACCGTAATTATTATATTTGGTACTTAGCGGCAAAGTATTTTCCTCGGGGTAGCCTCGCTTAGTGTATGGTAAAGGCTACGGCCGGATCTGTGGGGGGAAGTCCGGGGCTGAGAAACATCGAATCTGCAATCCGGAATTACATCAGGTACATTCCGAGTGGGGACACGATCCCCGACGAGACGTGGCGAAAGCGGCATCGGAACATCGTGCTGGCACTGCTCGCACACATTCCGTTCTTACTCGCGCTCGGATTCTACGAAGGCACAGAGTCGTTCTCGGGGGCACAGATTCCAGCAATCGAACTGCAAACGATCGTTCTCCGCGTAGGGGTCGTCACCGCCATCGCGTTGCTGGCGGCCTATCCCGGACTCGGTCGGCGGGTCCGAACCTCGCTGGCGACGCTCGGGTTAGTGATGTCCTCGGCGGTCCTCGTGTACTTCTCGGGGGGGTACATCGAGGCCCACTTCCACTTCTTCGTCGTAATGGGGATCGTCGCGGTTTATGAGGACTGGGTCCCGTTCGGGCTGGCGATCATCTTCGTCGTGATCCAGCACGCGGTCTTCGGGTTCTTGATGCCGGAGATGGTCTACAATCACGCCGCGGGTGCCACGCGCCCGTTCATCTGGGCGGGCATCCACGCCGCGTTCGTGCTGATGCTCTGTACTGCGCTGATGACCAACTGGATCTCGATCGAGCGGTCGCGCGAAGAGGCGCGGGAGCAACTCGCCGAGACCGAGGCGGCCGAGGATCTGAAGGCCAAAGCCGAGGCTCGCCAGCGCGAGGTCGAAGAGATGAATCAGCACCTCGAGGCGAAGGCCGACGAGTTCAGTGCGAAGTTGGGGCGGGCGGCCGACGGCGACCTCAGCGTCAGGCTCGACACCGAGACCGAAAGCGAAGCGATGGCGCAGATCGGCGAGGACTTCAACGTGATGATGAACGAGATGGAGTCCGCCGTGCAGGACATTCAGGCGTTCTCCCAAGAGGTCGCCGCGGCCAGCGAGGAGGCCAGTGCTGGCGCGGGCGAGGTCAAGCAAGCCAGCGAGGACGTCAGTGAAGCGGTGCAGACGATCTCACGCGGCACCGACGACCAGCGCGAGATGCTCGAAGACGTCTACGACGAGATGACGGATCTCTCGGCGGCCGTCGAAGAGGTCGCCTCCTCGGCGGAGTCGGTCGCGGAGACGTCACACGAGACGGCGCAGGTGGCCGATGCCGGCGAGTCGACCGCTCGGGGGGCGATCGACGACGCACAGGAGGCACAGACCGCGATCGACTCGACGCTCTCGAACGTCGAACACCTCGACGAGCGGATGAGCGAGATCGGCGACATCGTGGAACTGATCAGCGACATCGCAGAGCAGACGAACCTCCTCGCACTGAACGCCAACATCGAGGCCGCACGTGTCAGCTCCGCAGGGAACGGCGACGGTGACGGGTTCGCCGTCGTCGCCGACGAGGTGAAGCAACTGGCCGAGGAGACCCAGGAGTCCGCGACCGAGATCGAGGAACTCATCCAGGAGACGCAGAGCCAGACCTCGACGACCGTCGAGCAGGCGCGGACGGCGCAGGAACATATGTCGGAAGGGGTCGAGGCCGTCGAAGAGGTCCTCGAAGCCTTCACGACGGTGTCTGCGAACACTGCGGAGACCGACAGTGGTATCCAGGAGATCAGCGATGCGACCGACGACCAGGCGAAGAGCGCCGAGGAGTCCGTCTCCGTGGTCGAAGAGGTCGCAGAGATCAGTCGGAAGACCGCAGACGAGGCGGGCGAAGTGTCCGCGGCCGCCGAGGAGCAGGCCGCGTCGATCTCTCAGGTCAGCTCGAACGTCGAGCAGTTGACCGAACAGGCCGAAGAACTGCAATCGCTCCTCTCGCGATTCAAAGTCGGCGGGGAGGCGATGGAGACGCCCGACCCCGACACCAACGCCGGGCCGGGGATGAACGTCGCGATGAACGACGGCGGTCGTCCGGAGTAACGCCGGTCACTCACCCCGGGCCTCGGACGCCGACCGCTCGGCCAGTTTTTGCAGCCGCGAAACCCGGTCTTCGGTCGGCGGATGTGTCGAAACGTACTGCCTGAGGCGACGCTCTTCTTCGGATTCGACCTCACCGTGCGTCCAGACCGGCGAGAGGGACCCGAACCGCGGCGCTGCGGCCCGGTCGATCTTCGTGAGCGCACTCGCGAGTGCGAGCGGGCGTCCCGTCACCTCGGCGGCCCGCTCGTCGGCCCCGAACTCCCGGCGACGCGCGTAGGCCCGAATGAGGAGCGTCACCGTCATACCGACGAGGGCGACGCCCGATTCGATCCGGCCCCGGATGCGTCCCGGGAGCGTCGCAGACCACGACCGGGGGTCACCGCGGATCCACGCGACGCACAGCGCCGTGCCGGTGAGGAGAAACACCGCCGGAGACAGCACGAGTTCCAAGACGACGATGACGAGTTGCGAGAGCGCGAGCGCGATGCTCCCGAGGAATCCGTCGCGGCGTTCGAGGTGCGCGAGTTCGTGCGCGAGCAACGCCTCGAGTTCCGGGCCGTCGAGCAGTCGAAAGAGCGAGGCGTCGAGGACCACCGTGTTCTGGCCGCCGGTTTCGAGCGCAAACGCGTTTGGCGACTCCAGCCGGGCCACGAGGAGTCGCGGGGACTCGATCGACATCGAGGCCGCGAGGTCTTCGAGCATCGCGTAGACCCGCGGGAGCCGTGACTTCGGGACTTCGCGGGCCGCAAGCGTCGAGAGGACGCGTCGCGTCCCGATCCGGAGCGACAGGAAGGCAGCGAGGACCGTTCCGATGAGGAGGCCGGCGACGGCCGCGACGGGGTCGAGTCGGATCTGCCACACCGCCAGGACGATGCCGAGACTCGCCGCGGCGAGCAAGCCGTAGAAACCGAACGCGGCGAGTCCGACGAGCACCGCCCCCAGACGGCTCACGCGACCGCGTCGGTATCGCTCGGCGGGATCGGGTGGGGATGCGGGCATCCTTCGGGTGACCAGTGGGCCGTTCAGTCGGGATCCGATTCGGCGGGGGTTCGACCGCGACCGGTAATATCGCCTTCGCCGGGAGCGGTGTCGTCGTCCGCAGCGTGAGCAGCGTCCCCGCTCTCGGCGGGGGTGGCTCCATCACTCGCTGGGTCCGAGCCGTCGGGATCGTCGTCGGTGTGATCGCCGAAGGAGCGATCGCCCAAGAGTTCGTTCGTCCGGCGGAAGATCCCCGTGAGCGTGGTGATCTCTCGCTCCGTCGGGTGGGCGCGGCCGAGCAGTCGCCGCATCATCACTTTCGTCTTCGCCCGTTTGTGCTCGCGCCCCTCGACCGATTCGTGGAACCGCTCGAAGAAGTCGTAAAAGCGGTCGATCTCCGCCTCGGCGGCGCGCTCGCGCTCGACGTCCGGGAGTTGCGTCTCTCCGACGGTGAGCGTTCGGAGTTCGTAGAGGAGAATTGTCGCTGCCTGTCCGAGGTTCAACACGGGGTACTCGGCGCTGGCGGGGATCGAACACACCTCGTCGAGCCGTCGCAACTCCTCGTTGTCGAGGCCGGTCCCCTCGCGACCGAACACCAGCGCCGTCTCCGTGTCGACGGTCGCGAGACTCTCGCGGATCTCGACCGGCGTCTTGAACGGAAATCGCGTGTGTTGTCTGCTGTCCTCGTTCGTGATCGCTGTCGTCCCGATCGTGTGATAGTTCTCGACGACCGCGTCGAAGGTGACCTCCTCGGCGTTCGGCAGGACGTCCTCGCGGGCGTGGCCGGCGAAGCCGTACGCCTCGCCGTCCTCGTCGAGTTCGGGCGGATCGACCAGTTTCAGATCAGTGAGCCCGAAGTTCTTCATCGCGCGGGCGATCGTCCCGACGTTGCCGGGTGTCTTGGGTTCGACGACGACGACGACGGGGTCCTGAGTGCGTGGCGCCATCGACTACTTGGTGGGGTAATCGCGGTCGAGTTCGGCGGCGTCGAGCGAGGGGACGTCGTCCTCCTCGTCCTCGACGACCGTGATCTCGCCGGTCCGAAGGTCGATCTTCTTGCGCTCGCCGTCGTAGTTCTCGTTGAGCCGCTGATTGAGTTCTTCGGGGTCCGGAGGTGATGGGAGGTCCTCGGGGTCGGTGTCGACGTACTCCAGACCGGCGTACCCCTCCGGGGCGCGGTTGCCGCTGGCGAACCACTCGTGGAACTCGTCGCGGAACGTCTCCGTCCCGGTGCGCTCGCTGCCGCCCGCCTCGCGGAACCAGTAGAGAAAGTCGGGTTCGTGCGTCTGACAGAGGAGGACCTCCTCCATCGGCTCGCCGTAGACGATTTCGGCCTGATTCGCCCGATTTTTCTCCGCCTCGCCGTGGATCAGGTAGCAGGCGTCGCAGGGCTTCCCCTGAAGATAGGTCAGTCGGATGAGCCGCTTTCGGGTGTCGTCCGATACCTCCTCGAGCGGGCGAAACTCCCCGTCCTCGGAGAACACCGCTTCCTCGTCGAATCGCCATCCTCGGAGGCCGATGCTGATCTTAGTCATTACCGGACGATAGCGTACCGGCAAATAAAAACAGCGTGTCTCCGGGGCGACCGTCCGATCACGGCCCCGGTGGGCGGTCGATCTGGCTCGACCGAAGTATGAAGAGCGGGCACGGGGAAGAACCCATTATGGGAGACAAAGATACGGGCGGGTCCGAGACGACAGCCGGGAATCGTGGCTCGCTCGGACTGTCGCCACGGGCCGAGCGACTGCTGCTCGGGCGTCGGCCGGGGACGGCCGTCAGACTCGCAGCGGTCGCTGGCGTGCTGTTCGCAGGGACGTTTCTGGTCCACCTCCCGCCTCGCCTCGTCGGGGGGGTCTCCTTCCCGTTCGGTCTCCTCTTACCGCTTCTCGTCGGACTGGCGTTCGTCGCCGCCGCGGCGGGGGCGTACCACAACGACGGCCTCGTAGTCAGCGTCGCGCTCGCCGGTGGTCCGAGTTTCGGCTTCTACCTCCCGCTTGGCCTGTTCGACCTCACGTACCCGAGTGCGACGATGTTGACCGCCCTGGGGATCGGAGCAGCGATCGCGGTCGGCGTGGGGACGGCGGGCTTCGTCGTCGGCGCCGGAGCGCGGCGACTCGTCGATCGGGCCGGGTGAACCGCTCGATCGCCGCGGCGACTCACGATGCAGACCCACTCGGCTGGACGGCGGTGACCGGAACGTGCGCCTTTTCTTTCCCCCGGGAGAATCAGGGGGTATGGATCCGAAGCGGGAACTCACGAGCGTCGATCTGGCCGCCCTCGTCACCGAACTGAACCGGTACGAGGGAGCAAAAGTCGACAAGGCCTATCTCTACGGCGACGACCTGCTCCGCTTTCGGATGCGCGATTTCGATCGCGGTCGGGTGGAACTCATCCTCGAAGTCGGCGACGTGAAGCGCGCGCATACCGCGGACCCCGAACACGTCCCCGACGCGCCGGGGCGGCCGCCGAACTTCGCGATGATGCTGCGGAATCGACTCTCCGGGGCCGACTTCGTCGGCGTCGAGCAGTTCGAGTTCGACCGGATTCTGGTCTTCGAGTTCGCCCGCGGCGACGAGAACACCCGACTCGTCGTCGAACTCTTCGGCCAGGGGAACGTCGCCGTGCTCGATGAGACCGGTGAGGTCGTCCAGAGCCTCGAGACCGTGCGACTGAAATCTCGGACGGTCGCGCCGGGGTCGCAGTACGAGTTCCCCGCATCGCGGCTCAATCCGCTCACCGTGGGGTACGAGACCCTCGAGCAGCGGATGGACGACTCCGATACCGACGTCGTGCGGACGCTCGCCACGCAGTTGAACCTCGGCGGACTCTACGCCGAGGAGCTCTGCACCCGTGCGGGCGTCGAGAAGACGATGTCGATCGAAGACGCGGGCGACGAACAGTACCGCGCGATCCACGACGCTATCGAGGAACTCCGAACGCGACTCCGGAGTGGCGATTTCGATCCTCGTGTCTACACCGACGACGAGGCGGTCGTCGACGTCACGCCGTTCCCGCTGGAGGAACGGGAGCGCGAGGGCCTCGACAGTGAGGGGTACGACAACTTCAACGACGCGCTGGACGAGTACTTCTACCGCCTCGATCTGGAAGACGACGACCCAGAAGAGATGGGGCAGCAGCGGCCGGATTTCGAGGCCGAGATCGAGAAGAAAAAGCGGATCATCGACCAGCAGGAGGGGGCGATCGAGAACTTCGAAGAGCAGGCCGAAGCCGAGCGCCGCCGCGCGGAACTCCTGTACGCGAACTACGATCTCGTCGACGAGGTCCTCTCGACTGTCCAGGAGGCACGCGGGAACGACGTCTCCTGGGACGAGATCCGCGAGACGCTGGAAGCCGGTGCCGAACAGGGAATTCCGGCGGCGGAGGCGGTCGTCGACGTCGACGGCGCGGACGGAACCGTGACGATCGAACTCGACGACACCGAGGTCGCGGTCACTGTCGACACCGGCGTCGAGAAGAATGCCGATCGTCTCTACACCGAGGCCAAACGGATCGAAGAGAAGAAGGAAGGCGCGATGACCGCGATCGAAAACACGCGCGAGGAACTCGAGGAAGTGAAGCGCCGGCGGGAGGCGTGGGAGGCAGACGACGAGGGCGAGGCGGAACCCGACGACGAGGCGGAGGGCGAGGACCGCGACTGGCTCTCCGTCGAGTCAGTCCCGATCCGGACCTCCGAACAGTGGTACGAACGGTTCCGGTGGTTCCGCACCTCAGACGGCTTCCTCGTGATCGGCGGCCGCAACGCCGACCAAAACGAGGAGATCGTCACCAAGTACCTCGACACGCACGACCTGTTCTTCCACACGCAGGCCCACGGCGGACCGGTGACGATCGTGAAGGCGACCGGCCCGTCCGAGCCCTCCGAGGCAGTCGAGTTCCCCGAGGCGACGAAGGAGGAAGCCGCTCAGTTCGCGGTCTCGTACTCGTCGACGTGGAAAGAGGGCCGCTTCGCCGGTGAGGCGTATATGGTGACGCCGGATCAGGTGTCGAAGACGCCCGAGTCGGGGGAGTACATCGAGAAGGGATCATTCGTGATCCGCGGGGACCGGACGTACTTCCGAGACGTCGAGGCCGAGGTGTCGATTGGCGTGCAGTGCGAGGGCGAGACGCGCGTCCTCGGTGGGCCGCCGGCGGCCATCGTAGACCGCGTCGAGACCTCGGTCCGACTGCAACCCGGACGCTACGCGCAGAACGACGCCGCGAAGATGCTCTACCGAAAGTTCAAGGAGCGATTCACCGATCAGTCGTTCCTCCGGAAGGTCGCGAGCCCCGACAAGATCCAAGAGTTCCTCCCGCCGGGCGGCAGCGAGATCGTCGAGGAGTGAGCGCACCGGCGGGCAGAGCGGGTACCGCGGCGGTGGGGAACGCGACGCTCCGTTGCTGTCGTGTCAACTGCTATTATCGTTCAGTATGTATTTATGCTGACTCACCGCGTCTCTGTAACTGAGCGAACATCGGAACAGACCACCTCCGTCGCTCGGTGAAGCCAATGATTCAACAATCCCTACAGTACCTCCGCAACGACGAAGACTCCTGGGTCACCACGGTTCTCATCGGGGGAATCTTGAGCCTGCTCAGCCCGCTCGTGATCCCTGCGATCCTCGTCCTCGGCTATCTCGTCCGGGTCGTCCGCGAGACGATGCACGGCAACGAGGACGCGCCGGTCTTCGACGACTGGGGCGACCTGTTCAGCGACGGCATCCGCGCCTTCATCGTCGTCTTCGTCTACGGGTTCGTCCCCGCACTCGTCGCGGCACTCGTCCTCGGCGGCGGGGTCCTCTCGTTCCTCGTGGTCGGCGGGTCGGCGAGCGGGGTGGCCGGTTCGCTCGGCCCCCGGAGCGGCCTCGCGGCCGGTCTCGGACTGCTCGTGGTCCTCGTCGGCGGCGTCGTCGCGTTCGCTGTGAGCCTGCTTGCGGCCTACGTCGTGCCCGCAGCACTCGCGAGCCTGGCCGAACGCGAGGATCTCAGCGGGGCCTTCTCGCTCCGCGAACTCCGTCCCGTGCTGACCACTGGAACCTACGCGACGGCCTGGGTTTCCGGGCTCGGGATCATCTTCGTGTTCGGCTTGGTCGCGAGCGCGCTGAACGCGATTCCCCCGGTCGGGTTCCTGGCTGGCGGCTTCCTCGGCTTCTACGGCGCGGTCGCTGCGTACTACCTCATCGGGCACGCCTGGGGCGAACTCCACGAGGTGAACGTGAACGACGAGCGTGACTCGATGGACGAACGGCCGGCGGTGTGAAGCCGCTCGGGCGTCACGGCTCCGCGCGCTCCTCATCGGTTGAGGAGGGGCGCACGACCCCTCCGGGCCAGATCACTCCGCGACCGATGGTCACTCTTTGTCCGCCGACGCGACGTGTGCGGAGATTTAATGCCCAGGTCGTGGTACCGTTTCTCACTCCAGTCAGGATGTCCGCAGATTCCCCACGGGACATAGCCGACGAAGTCACGCGCTTCTCGGGCGTGGCGTCCCTCCAGGGAGCCACCGGTCACGGTATCGGAAGTCTGGGGTTTCTCCTGGGAGGGATCGTCGGATTCGTCGTGCTCGACTCCCCAAGCGTGGGATTCGGGGGAGTGGTGTCGGCCAGCCTGCTGAGCGCCAACGGGGTCTCGATCTATCTGTGGGACCGAATCAGAGACGCCGTCATCGACGGGGCACCGAACGGGGGCGACACTGCGAATCAATCCCCCGACGAGGAATCCGGTCGGACGCTCTCACCGCCTTCGCTATCGGCAGAGCACAAGGCCGAGTTGGTAGGCGGCCTGGGACAGATCGTCGGACTGCTCGCGGTCCTCGCGGGGGTGATCGGCGCTGTTCGTCTACTGGGCGTCGAGCGGGGGTCCTACCTGCTGGGCGGCCTCCTCGCCGCCGGCAACCTCGCGGCGCTGGCGTTCGCGTGGCGAGACACCGACGGATAGCAGGATCTTTCCGCCGTGGCCGCGGAGCAGCACGTATGCGTATTTCGAGTCGCGGCCGCGGCGAGGAGGGCCGCGAGCGGATGACGTTGGTGCCCGAGAACGTCGACGACCTGTGGCACCTCTCGCACGTCCTCGAATCGGGAGACTTCGTCTCCGGGGACACGACCCGTCGCATCCAACGCAACGAGGACAATCTTCGGGACACGGGGGGACAGCGCGAACACCTCTTCGTCACGATCGAAGTCGACGACGTCGAGTTCGCCCGCTTCGCCAATCGGCTCCGGGTCGGTGGCGAAATCGTCGAGTGTTCCCGGGAGGACCAACTCGGACACCACCACACGATCAACGTCGAGGAGCACGACGAACTCACCATCGAGAAGCACTTCAAACCGGATCAGATCGAACGGATCGAAGCGGCCGAAGAGGCGGCTGAGAACGCTGACGTGGCGATCGCGACCGTCGAGGAGGGAGAAGCGCACATCCACACCGTCGCCCAGTACGGCACCGAAGAGCGCTTCTCGTTCACCGCTCCGACGGGGAAGGGAGCGTACGCCCGTCCGCGCTCGGAACTCTTCTCGGAACTCGCCGACGCGCTCGCGCGGATGGACGTCGACGCGATCATTCTCGCGGGTCCGGGCTTTACAAAGCAGGACGCCCGCGACCACATCGAGGAGACGCACCCCGAGACTGCGGACCTGATCACGATGGTCGATACCGCCGCCGTCGGGGACCGCGGCGTTCACGAAGTGCTCAAGCGCGGCGCGGTCGACGAGGTCCAGACACAGACGCGGATCTCGAAGGAGGCAGAACTGATCGACGACCTGATGGCGGGGATATCGCAGGGTGAGAAGGTTGCCTACGGGATCGAGGCGGTCGCCGAGGCCGCAGAGTTCGGTGCCGTCGAAGAACTGCTCGTGGTCGACGACCGCCTCCGCCAGGAGCGACAGGGCGAGGGCGACTGGGACGTCGACGTCAACGACGTCATCCAGTCGGTCGAACGCCAGGGCGGCGAGGTCACCGTCTTCTCCGGGGAGTTCGATCCGGGCCGACAGTTGCGGAACCTCGGTGGGATCGCGGCGTTACTCCGCTATCGACTGCAGTAGCGCTGGGTTCACGGATCACAGGAACGGGAGCGCCAGCGCCGACGTGAGGCAACTGATGAGAAACCAGCCGGCGAAGTTCCACCACGGGACGCCACGGAACCGCGGTCCGGGAAGCGAATCTCGGTACGTCCACTGCCCGTTTTCGACGCCGTAGTGGTCGGTCAGGACGTCGTACGTCGTCGCGAGCCCCGCGGCCAGGACGACGGCCGCCCAGCCGTCGGTAGCGAGGAGCGCGATCCGGAATGTCAGGTAGACGATGCCCGTCCAGCCAAACAGAACGTAGAGTGGCACGCCGAGGACCTTCGGCCCGATGTGGTGTTCGAGCCAGTCAAGTGCGATGACGAACCCCTCGGCGACGAAGGCGACGACTGCGCCGCCGCCGAAGAGGGCGGCCGTGGCAAACAGCGGCCACGTGACGGCCGCGTGAGCCAGTAGTATGACCCCCAGCACGACGGTCGTGACGGCAAATCTTCGAGTCCGTGACATCGTGGCGAGCGTCGCTCGCGTCACTCGCCGGTGAGTGCCTCGCTCCCGGGCGCGATGTCGAGCGTCGTCCCCAGGTCCTTCTCGACGGCCTTCTCATAGAGCAGAGATGCGCCGGCGACGGTCTCGATGCCCGTGCCGCCGCTGTCGAAGACCGTGATCTCCTCTGCGGACTCGCGGCCGGGGGCCTCGCCGGCGACAACCTCGCCGAGTTCGGCGTGGATGCCGTCCTCGTCGATCACGCCGGCCTCCTGGGCGTGGAGGAACGATCCCGCGTCCTGGAAGGCCCGCTCGCGGAGATCCGGCACGTACTTGGCCCGCTCGATGGTCGTCTGGTCGAGTTCGCGCTTCTCGGGGTCGTACTGTCCCATCGCCGTCACGTGCGTCCCGGGATCGAGCGCCTCGCCGTCGAACACAGGGTCGCTCGCGTTCGTCGCGGTGACGATGATGTCGGCCCCCTCCACAGCGGCCGCAGCGGAGGCGACGGCCGCGACGCTCGCTTCGAGCCGTCGATCCATCTCGCCGGCGAAGTCCTCACGGTGCGCCTTCGTGGGGGAGAACACCCACACGGTTTCGAGGTCGCGGACGGTCGACAGCGCCCGGAGTTGTCCCTTCGCCTGGGGTCCACTCCCGATGATCGCGACCGAGGATGCGTCGTCCCGAGCCAGCGCGTCGGCCCCGACGGCACCCGCTGCTCCCGTCTTGTAGGGGTTCATACTCGCGCCGTCGACGAGGGCGAGCGGCTCGCCCGACTCCGCATCGAACAGGGGCGTCATGAACCAGGCGTCCTCGGCTCCGAAGCCGGCGGAGTACATATAACCGCCCATCGCACCCGTGTCTGGCAGGACCGCGGCGTAGGCGGTGAAAAAGCCCGGCGGGTCGGCGTTCGTGAGTTTCGCCCTGGGTTCGGCGGGCGCGCCCTCCCCGCGCTGACGGTAGCCGTCGCGGACCGCCTCGACGAACTCTGCGGGCGTCGCGAGCCCGTCAACCGCCGAACTGGAGAGGAACAACGTTTCTGTCATACCCGGCGGTTCGACGGCCAGCGGTAAGAACGTGCGGGAACCCCTCGGTCGAGTGGAACGAACCGGAGGACAGCGGCGTCAACGGGGGGACCGGATGGCTCGGCTCGCGGCGATCAGTCGGCGCTGTGGACGGCCGAATTCTGTCGCGTCTCGCCGCCGTCGTAACTTGGAAGCGAACTGCGGGTCACCGGAGCGCGGACGAACATCGCGTGGCCCACGATGCCGGCGGCGACCGCCGCGGCGATGGGGACCGCCTGCGTCAGCGAGAGACTCGTCTGGACGAGGCCACCGGTCAGTCCGAGCAGTGCGAGTGGAATGAGGCCGAGAACGTAGTCGTAGTATCCGGTCATTGTATACGTAATAATTCGGGTATGGGGAATATAAATTTTTCTCGTTGCCAACCAGTTGATTCGGTGTGGGCCTTCCAGTACTTTCTCATAAGTTATCAGGGCAATTCACGATAGAGAACCTTTCTCACGAAAAATTCCGGAATACGGCGGAAGACGGACGCTACTCCGCCTTCTCGAGCTCGGTTCGGAGATCGGCGTGGCTCGCTGACTCAGCACTGCCGAAGCGCCCGGATCGAGCGGATCGGAGCGTTAAATTGACCCCTGCTCGGAAGGTCGTACGTGAACTCGAACGACCGGGCGATCGTCGGACTGGTCAGCCTCGCCCACGGGATGGTCCACACCTACGAACTGTCGATCCCGATCTTTGTCTCGATCTGGCTCGCCCAGTTCGACGTGCTGTCGCTCGGCTTCACGGAGGTCGAGGTGACGGCGGCGACGCTCGGGATCGTCGTGACAGCAGGCTACGGGCTGTTCGGCGTGGGGTCGTTGCCGGGCGGCGTCTTAGTCGATCGCATCGGTTCCTCGCGGCTCATCACAGTGTGTCTGTTCGGGATGGCCGGGTCCTTCGTCCTGCTCGGTCTCTCGCCGAATCTCCTGGTGGTGACCGCGGCGCTGCTACTGTGGGGCGCGGCCGCCAGCGTCTACCACCCGGCGGGGTTGACGCTGCTCTCGAAGGGTGTCGAAGAGCGCGGCACAGGGTTCGCGTACCACGGGATCGCCGGCAACGTCGGGACCGGCCTCGGCCCGCTGTTGACCGCGACGCTGCTGCTGTTCGTCGAGTGGTCAGTCGTCGCGATCGTGCTCGCTCTCCCCGCACTCCTCGCCGGGGCCTACGCGCTGCGCGCGTCGTTCGACGAGACGGCGGCAGTCCCCGGCCAGTCCGACGCCACCGAGGCCGACGGCGGCGATTCACGGGCGAGCAGCGTCTCCTCACTGGGAGAGTTCGTCTCCGAGTCACGACGGCTCTTCGTCGGGGCCTTCGCGCTCGTCTTCGTGGTCGTGATGTCCTCAGGGCTCTACTACCGCGGCGTGCTCACATTCCTGCCCGATCTCCTCGAGTCGTTCCCCGGGTTCGAGCCGATCCCCCTCACCTCGCTACTGCCACCGGCGGTTACGGACGCGCTCGGCGTCGCTCCCGGGTCCCCCCGCGCGCTGAACCCCGAGCGGTACTTCTACTCCGGCCTACTGATCATCGGCGTCTTCGGACAGTATCTCGGGGGGAAACTGACCGATCGGATCCCGGTCGAGTACGGACTGGCCGGCGGGTTCGGCCTGCTCGCAGTGCTGGCAGTGATCTTCCTCCCGGCCGCGAACGCGGGGATCGGACCGGTGCTCGTCGTCGGGGCCGTGCTCGGCGCGGCCCTCTTTCTCGTCCAGCCCCTGTATCAGGCGACCGTCGCGGAGTACTCGCCGCCGGGAACGCGCGGGCTGTCCTACGGGTACACCTATCTGGGTGTCTTCGGCGTCGGGGCGCTCGGGGGAGCCATCGCCGGCACGATCCTCACGTACGCGACGCCCGCGGTGCTGTTTGCCGTGCTCGCGGGATTCGCGCTGACCGCCGCGGGCATCGGGGTCGTCCTGTCGCGTCGTCTGTGAGCGGGCTATCAGGTCGCCGCTCGGGCCGACAGTGACGTCACCCGACGATCTTGAAGAAGAGCCACCGGCCGACGACGAGCGCGAGACCGCCCGTCACGAGCATCACTGCGCCGAACGTGAGCTGAAAGCCGCCCGAGAACGCCGGGGAAGCCCGGAGCGCGAACCCGATGACCGCGCCCGGGATCCACGCGCGAATCGCGAGCGGGATCGCTGCCTTCGCAGACTCCGCTGCGCCGGCCGAGTAAGCCCCGATCAGCGGGCCGGCGACGGCCCAGCCCACGAGGAAGGGGACCAGAGTCAACAGCCAGCCGGCCGGGTCGGCCGAGAGGTACCCGACGCTGTTGTGGTTGATCACACCGATCGTCAGCACGGCCGCGAGCGCGAGCAGATCCACCACGGCCAGGGGAGCGGCCGCGCCGTCGATGCGTCGCGCGAGGAACGACTCCTCCGAGGTTGCCATACCGAAGCATTCGAACGCTCCCTAATGGCTCTCTCGGAATGGGTCGCTCAGGATCCCGATTCGGGTTCCGGAACGCGACCGACGGCGACGTAGTCGAATCCCTCGCGGACGATGCGGGCCTCGAACCCGGCTGTCGAGAGCGCTCCACAGAGTTCGTCGGGGGTCCAGAACGTCGAATCGAACCCGACTGCGGCCTCGGCGGCGACGAGCGCGCGCCCCCGGATCCCGCGGGGGTGGAACTCCTGGACCGCGACCACGCCACCGGGGCGGACGACGCGAGCCGCTTCCCGAAGCCCCGCCTGCGGGTCCGGAATGTGATGGAGCGCGTCGACGACGACGGCGGCGTCCACCGTGTCGTCACCGAACGGAAGCCGCTCTGCGTCGCCGCGGACGGTCTCGTGTCCCGCGGCTCGTGCCCGCGAGAGCATCCCGGCCGAGACGTCGACGACGACGGGCTCGTACCCGACGGTGGCCAGTCCCCGAGCGGCCCGTCCTGTGCCACCGGCCAGATCCACCACGCGGTCGATCGGCTGGGTCGCGAAGGCGAACGCATCGACGAACGGCCCGGGTCGTGAGGGCGGCATCGCGGCGTCGTAGAGGCGAGCGATCCGGTCGAAGAAGTCGACGTCGCCCCGGCCGAATCGAGAAGCCATAGCGGCCCTACCGCGTCGACGATGAAGGAACTGTCGGACCGCCGCACTCTTTTCGGTCCGTCCCGTTCGGCCGGCAATGGCGTTCGCCGTCCTCGGGTGGCCACCCGCCGGACCGACCCTCAGGCTCGACTACCGCCGGTTCGCCTACGCCGGGAAGTTCGTGATGTCCTCCACCGGGAAGGCGGTCGTCCGCGACGGCGGTCGACGAGACGCCGTCGACGAGGCGCCGGAGACGCCCGCGTCAGTCGACGCCGACGAGTTCGCTGACGACGTCGTCGCCGCACTCGCGTTCAACGAAGACCGCACGGACGAGTCGACGCTGTGGTATCGCTACATCACCGTCCGGGCCGACGCGAAAGGCGAGGGCCTCGGTCCCCGATTGGCGGCGTTCGTGGCTCCGAAGGCGGCCCAGCGGGGCTACGAGCGGCTCCGAATCGCCGTCAACAACCCCTTCGCGTACGAGGCGATGTACAAGGCGGGGTTCACGTGGACCGGGCGTGAGACCGGCGTCGCGGAACTGGTTCTCGAGCGCCCTGCGGACCCCGCGGAGGCTGTCGACCGGGACGGGGACGCCAACCGCTATCGGGCGGGCCTGCGCCTGTATCGCGAGCGCGGCCGCGGCGACCCCGAGGCGTCGTTCCTGGCCGCGCGGACCGACGCCGACCCGCCGGAACGCATCGATCCTCGGCCGTCGGAACCGGACGATTAAGCCCTCGGGCCACGGAGCCATCGACGATGGGAAACGCAGATCTGCGGAGTCTGGCGGCCCTCTCGACGGTCGCCTTCGACGACCTCGGTGCGAGCGTCGTTGCGGTCGACGCCCACAACTGGCTGTATCGGTATCTCACGACGACGGTCAAGTTCACCCGTGAAGAGGCGTACACGACCGAGGCGAGCGAGGAAGTCGCGAACCTCATCGGGGTCGTCCAGGGGCTCCCGAAGTTTTTCGAGCACGACCTCACGCCGGTGTTCGTGTTCGACGGCGGCGTCACGGAACTGAAAGACGACGAGGTCGCAGAGCGGCGTGAGGCCCGAGAGCGAGCCGAAGCGCAGCAGCAGGCCGCCGAGGAACGCGGCGACGACGTCGCGGCCGCGCGGCTGGAAGCCCGGACGCAACGACTGACTGACGTGATTCACGAGACGACCCGCGGCCTCCTCGAACGGCTCGACGTGCCGGTCGTCGAAGCGCCAGCCGAGGGGGAAGCGCAGGCCGCACATATGGCGATCCGCGGCGACGTCGACTACGTCGGCAGCGAGGACTACGACACGCTTCTGTTCGGCGCACCGTACACGCTCCGTCAACTCACCTCGAAGGGCGATCCCGAGTTGATGGATCTGCAGGCGACGCTCGATGACCTCGACCTCACGCGCGAACAGCTCGTCGACGTCGCGATCCTGTGCGGAACAGACTTCAACGAGGGAATTTCTGGCGTGGGGCCGAAGACGGCGCTCTCGGCCGTCCGCGAGCACGGGGACCTGTGGACGGTGCTCGACGCCAGAGACGCCTACATCGAGAATGCCGATCGGGTCCGTGAGCTGTTCCTCGACCC
Organism: Halobellus clavatus; assembly: GCF_900107195.1. GTDB lineage: Archaea > Halobacteriota > Halobacteria > Halobacteriales > Haloferacaceae > Haloquadratum > Haloquadratum clavatum. Next base: position 174,444 of record NZ_FNPB01000006.1, on the reverse strand, counting down.
GCCCGTGACGGACGAGTACGACTTCGAGACGACGATCTCGCCGGATATGGAAGCCGCCCGTGCGTACGTCACCGAGGAGTGGGCGGTCGCGCCCGACGAGGTCGAGCGCGGCTTCGAACGGATCGAGTCGTCGATCGTACAGACCGGACTCGACGACTGGACCTGATCGAAGACTGACGGTAACTGAAACGCGCGTTCGACCTATCCCAACGGGTATGATACCCCGTTTCGTAGTTCCGGGCGATGCGTCGCCGCGACCTCCTCGCTGCCCTCCCCACCCTCTTCGCCGGGTCGCTGTCCGGCTGTCTCGCCACGGCCGGGAGCGACACCCCCACGAGCGAGACGACCACCGAACAACTGCCGCCGAGCGGCTACGGGAGCCTCTCGAAGTTCGATGCCGGCGACCCCTTCGAGACCGAACGAGTCGGCGACCCCGCGTCGAATCGACACCACCAGATCGCCGTCTGGAACGACGACGCCGAAGAACGGTCGGTTCGTCTCACGCTGCGTGACGTAGAGCGAGACGAGGCACTCGTCGACGTGGAGCGGACCTTTCCTCCGTACGGATCGTTGCTCGTCGAGGTGTACCGCCGGGCCGACTACGTGTTCGAGGTGACGCCGCCGACCGGCGATGGACGGACGCTCGGCGTGCGGCGCGACTTCGTCGATTGCAACGACTCCGCGACGCACGTCGCCGTCCGTCCCGACGGGAGCGTCCGCGCTCGTGTGGTCTCAACTGCGATGGCGTGTGCGATGGGGACGGCGAACGAATCGACTGACTCGGCCACCACTACCGACGCCGAGACCGAGAACGCGCCGACGGCCACGCCGCGGTAGACTTTTGGTCCGTCGCAGTCCCTCCTTCGGTATGTCGGCGCCTGAATGGAACCGGTCGCGAGCGTCGTGGTGGGGCGTCGGACTCGCGCTTGGTCTCGCGCTGGCGTACATCGTCTACTCGTTCATCGGGACGTTCGTGTTCGGGGTCTTCATTTACTACGCGACGCGGCCGATCTACCGTCGGATCAGAAAGCGCGTGCGGCCGCCGAGTCTCGCGGCTGCAGTCGCGCTATTCGTCCTCGCGCTGCCGGCGCTCGGACTCATCGGTTACACCGGCGCTGTTGCCGTGAGCGAAGTCCTCCGCCTGACGAACGAGGGTATCTTCGATCTCTCGCGGTATCCGATCACGGAGGGCCAACTGACCCGGCTGACTGACATCGAGAGCTTGCTACAGTTCGACCCCGCGACGCTCTCGGTCGGGCAGATCGAGCAGTTGGTCTCCTCGCTCGGATCGGCCGGAAACGTCCTCGCGTTCGTCGGGGTCGGACTCGTGCACCTGTTCGCGATGATCGCGTTCGCGTTCTACCTGCTCCGGGACGACAAGCAACTCACCAAGTGGGTTCGGCGGAAGGTCGGCGACGACCGCGGCGTTCTCGAAGCGTTCATCCGCGGTGTGGATCGGGACTTCACGAGCATCTTCTTCGGGAACATCCTGAACGCGGTTCTCACCGGAACGATCGGCGTCGTATCGTACTCGGTTCTGAACGTGGTCGCTCCGGCCGGGGTCGCAATCCCGGCCGCGGCGTTGCTCGGGCTGCTCGCCGGCGTCGCGAGTCTGATCCCCATCGTCGGAATGAAACTCGTCTACGTTCCTGTCACCCTGTATCTCGGGGCCGTCTCGTACCTCGCGGATCCGTCGACGTTGTGGTTCACCGCCGTCTTCGTCGCGGTCTCGTTCGTCGTCGTGGACACGATCCCCGACCTCGTCCTTCGACCGTTCGTGTCGGGCCGGACGCTGCACGTGGGCGCGGTGATGATCGCGTACACGCTGGGGCCACTGCTCTTCGGGTGGTACGGGATATTCCTGGGCCCGATCATCCTCGTGTTGCTCGCGAACTTCTCACGGCACGTGCTGTCGATACTGATCGATCGCGAACCGCTCGTGCCGTACGCGGTGGATCCGGGCGTCGCCACGGGCCAGGAGACGGGGCGCTCGCCGCCCGGTGGACCGGCCGTCGCTGCTGATGGGGCGTCACAGGAGGGTGCGGGGGAACAGTCGACACCGCTCGGGGGCGACGGCTCCGAGGGCGACCCGAGTGCTGGGCGGAACGCGAGTGCGTCGCCGGTCACCGACCGGGACGACGACGCAACCCGCGCGGGTGGCTTCGAGTTCGGGGGGCAGGTCGCCGACCGGGAGTGAGGGCGTGTAGCGATGGCGTGCCGCGCAGGACCACGGTGCCTCAGGGTGGGATGGGCTTCGCTCACGGGGGACGAGTGGCTGTGTTCCGCGAGGGCGTGATCGCCGGGACGGAACCGTCCGTCTCAGTCGTCGATTCCGTCGAAAGAGACGTTGATGTAGGTCCCTTCCCAGTCTTTCCGGGCCGCGATTTCGCGGCGGCCGCGTCGCGTGAGCGTGTAGTAGTTCGTTCGGCGATCGCGCTGTCCTTTATCCACGAGCCCTTTCTCGACCAGGGTGTCGAGATTCGGGTAGAGCCGCCCGTGGTGGATCTCTTTTTCGTAGTACTCTTCCAGTTCTTCTTTAATTGCGAGTCCGTGCGGTTCGTCGAGTCCGGCGATCACGTACAGCAGGTCACGCTGGAATCCTGTCAGGTCGTACATCCGTACACTCTACGCTAACATTAGTGTTCTCCAAAATAAACATATCGACATACCACGTGTCTTCTAACGGGCCGTTGACGGGCGATGAGCCATCTCACGTTGATTCCAATAAGGTAACATATCCTGCCAGTTATCCGTACAGTGTAGAATATCTAATATCTCAACACTGAAATTTCGAGCGACGGCGTGCGCCGGCCCCGTCCCGAGCGATCGCGACGGCTGTGACTGTCGCGCCTCACAGACTGGTGGCACTCGGCGAGTAGGTGCAACGGAAAAGGAAAGCAAGCCGCGTGAAAGCACGCGGAAGCTTGCCGCCCTGAATTGGTCCCCGCTGACGCTTCGGCCCTCCAGACGAAGCGTCACCTGACAGTTACGGAGTCCCGTACATAAGTATGTCGGCTACGGCGATGTCGTTGGGTTCGGCTGGCCGAATCATCTCCCCGCAGGGGGCGGTTCAGCGTCGCGACGCGTTTTTCTCGCTGCGAACCGACCCTCCGAGTATGCGCGTTCGTGGTCGTCGCCGCTGTACTGAGTGTGGACACGAGTGGTCCTACTTCGAGACCGGTGAAGTGGCGTGTCCGGACTGCGACAGTCTCCGAAGCGTCGGCACCGGCGAGCGACAGCGCCACACCGACAACCCGGTCGAACTTGACCTCTCGGCGCACCGGAACGAACTCGAATCGGTGACCGACGTCGGCGGCATCGCCGACGGGCTGAAAGCCACGCTCCGGGAGTACGTCCGGAAACGCGGATTCGTGAGCGGCGGTGACCTCCGGACGGTCGACGATACCATTCTGGCGGCCGCGGAGCTCCTCCACGCTGTCGACGTCTTCGATCGGTCCCGTGAGCCGACCGAGTCCTCTCGCCTCTACGTCTTAGAGCTGCTTCGCGGCGCCGACAAGAACGAACGACCTGCTCCGGATACGGTCCCGGAATCGATGGCTGACGCTCGGGGACTGGCGTACGCCGAAATTCTCGACGCGTTCTGCAGCGACCTCGGAACGTGGCTCGACGACCACCCCGACCCTGCCGCAGCGCGCGTCCGGGAGACGCTGCGGACGCACGTGAAGCGCGTCGACGCCGTCTACGGTGACGTCCCGGTGGCAGAGTCGGAGGCGCTCGTCCGCGCGGCCCGCGAACTCGTCACGTACCTCGTCGAGGGCGACGAAGCGGCGCTCGCAACGGCGGAGGATCGGCTCTCGCGGCTGGAATGACCCGCCTGTTCGACGACAATCTCTTTGCCGACAGGCCGGCCACTCTCGGGCGATGACCGACCGATTCGATCAACACGCCGTCCGCCACCGGATGAAACTCCTCCGTGACGACGGCGACGTGACGCTCTATGAGAACCGCGACGATGTCGCCTGTCCCGCGTGTGAGGACCCGTTTTCCAGGCTCCTGCTCACAGAGCACCGCGCTCACTCCTTCGACACGAGCGGGTCAGCGCGGCTGTGCGTGGTCCACGAGGACGAGCGACTCGTCGTCTGTCTGCACCGGTGAGAGACGGCCAAGTACACCGCCAGGTCCCGAGCGTTTATCCCGGAAGCCGGGACCAGCACCACCGTGCGATGAGGATCGACCGCGGCGGTCACGGCGGGTGCGCGGCGCGCCGCCGCGGATCGGTGGGACGCGCCGCCTGTTCGCCACGCAGATAGCGACTGTCACTCGACGGGCTATCCCTTGATGTTGCAGACGGGGTACGTGCGGGCCACCTTGTCGCCGATGCCGAGGTCGTCGGAGACTCGGACGACCTCGTCGACATCTTTGTAGACGCCCGGGGCTTCTTCGGCGACCGTCGCACCCGATTGCGCCTTCACGTAGATCTTCTCCTGGTCGCGGAGTTCGTTCTGGACAGTCTCCCCCCAGAACTCGTTCTTCGCCTGCGTCCGACTCATCGTCCGCCCCGCGCCGTGAGCGGTCGACCCGAACGAGCGCGACAGCGAGCGCTCGCCGCCGCGGAGAACGTACGAACCGGCACCCATACTGCCGGGGATGATGATCGGTTGACCGACGTCACGGTAGGCCGCGGGGACCTCCGCCCGCCCGGCGGGGAAGGCGCGCGTCGCGCCCTTCCGGTGGACGTACAGTTCCCGTTGCTCGCGAGCGACGGCCTCGCCGCTCGACGCGGGTCGACCGTCGGCGTCGACGTCGACCTCGTGGACTTCCTTCTTGCCGATGTTGTGGGCGACGTCGTAGAGGAGTTCCATCTCCATCGCCTGCCAGTCGCGGTCGAACACACGTTCGAAGACCTGCCGCGTGCGGTGCATAATCAGTTGCCGATTCACCCACGCGAAGTTGATCGCGGCGCACATCGCGCCGTAGTATTCCTCGGCGAGTTCGGATCCGGCGGGGGCGGCCGCTAACTCCTTGTCGGGAAGCCTCTCGAGCAGGTCGCCGTGCTCCTGTTCGATCCGTCGCAGATAGTCCGAACAGACCTGATGCCCGAGGCCGCGGGACCCGCAGTGAATCAAGACGACGATCTGATCGGGTTCTAAGCCGAACTCAGCGGCCACCTCCGGACGGTAGATGTCGGTGACGCGCTGGACCTCGAGGAAGTGATTCCCCGATCCCAGGCTCCCGATCTGGTTCTTACCCCGGTCCTTGGCCTTCTGGGAGACGGCGTCGGGGTCAGCGTCGGGACGCATCCCCTCGTCTTCGCAGTGCGCGAGGTCGTCCTCGACGGCGTAGCCGTGTTCGAGCGCCCAGTCGATTCCGCGCGCCAACACGCCTTCGATCGTGTCGCGGTCGCCCTCGACGATACCGCCGCCGCCGAGTCCCGACGGCACGTTCGCGAACAGCGCGTCGACCAGTTCGGCCTCGCGCCCCACGACGTCGTCGTACGTGAGATTGGTCCGCATCATTCGGACGCCGCAGTTGATGTCGTATCCGATCGCGCCCGGTGAAATACAGCCGGTCTCGGCGTCCATCGCGCCGACGCCCCCGACGGGGAAGCCATAGCCCTGGTGACCGTCGGGCATACAGATGGCCCGGCCGACGATCCCCGGCAGGTGCGTCGCGTTGCGGAGTTGTTGGAGCGTCTTGTCGTCGGCGATCTGTTCCAGTAACTGCTCGCTGGCAAACACCCGCGCGGGGACACCCATCTCACCGTCGCGCGGAATCTCCCACACGTGTTCGCGGACGCGTTCGAGTCGGACGCCGTCGAAGACGCGAACGTCGTCGCTGTCGTCGGTCATATCCGGGGAGACGACGGCCCGGGAGGAAAGCGTTCTCCTCCTCGCCGACGGTCGCCGAGTTCGACGAATCGGCCGCCAGATGGCCCCGGACTATTCCTGGTAGGCGACTCGGACCTGTTCCCACTTGCCCTTGGACTCCAGGTGGTCCTGTAACGCGTCGGCGTACGCCTGTGTCAGTCGCTCGGCAGCCTCGATGCGCTCTTGATCGTTTCCGCTCGTCCCGTTGCTGAGGCCGAGGGCGTCCTTCAGCGAGTCGAGCACGCCGCCGGAGCTGTCCTCGCTCTCGCCGCCGCCCATCTGCGCCATCTGCGAGCGGACGTTCTCGAGTTCGGGCATAATCTGCGGCAGTTTCTCCGTATCCGCGACGATGCGTGCCCGGTCGGGGTCCTCGGCGTGTTCGATGTCCAACTCGGTCGCCGTCATAATGAGTCCCCACTCTTGACTACTAAAGCGCGAATTCGTGACGCGATCGTTGAACGCTTGATCGACAGTCATCCGGTCTCCGACGATGCTGTCGGTCCAATCAGCCATACTCTGGGATACGACTGTATCCGGTTTGAGCGTTTCCCTCGGCACGGCGGCCGCCGTGGCGGACTTTCGAGGCGTCTCACACACGGGGCCCCGAAGGGAGGTGTTTTTACTCACGAGCGAGTCGTGGGAACGTATGGACCGGTACGATCTCCTATACCGTCTCTACGAGGAGTACGAGACCGACACGCTCTACGATCTCCAGAACTTCGTCGACCTCTTTCCGCCCGTCGACTCCCGCGTGGCGCTCGAGTACTGGCAGGACGCCAGCGACGAACTCGAGGACCGCAAGCGCGAGATCGGTGAGTCGTTCGCGGCGGGCGAGACGATGGCCGAGGTTGCGGCCCGGGCCACGCGCGAACAGACGTTCACGGCGCTCGATCTCCACGCGGAGTACGGCCGCCCGGTGAACGCGCTGGTCCTCGACGTCGACGAGACCCTCCGCTCGGCCGGGCGGACGGACAACGAGATCCCGCGAGAGACGCTGCACCTCCTCACCGAGTTCTCCGAGGCCGGCGTCCCGATCGTGATCTGTACGGGCCAGACCCTCGAGAACGTGAAGGGATTCATGATTCAGGGGCTGGGGACCGAACTCGTGCACTCCGGGTCGTTGAGTATCGTCTACGAGGCCGGAACCGGCGTGTTCACGCCCGGCCAGGGGTCGGACACGAAGCGGTTGCTCTACGAGGGACTCGACGAGGAGATTCAAGACGTGTTCGCTCGCGTCCGCTCACGGGTGCTGACCGCCGCTCCGCCGGAACTCAGGCGGTCCGTCCACCTGCAGGGCAACGAGTTCAACGTCACCCTCAAACCGAACTTCGACGTCGGGAGCGACGCCGCCGCTGAAGTCATCGACGACGGTCTCGTCCACCTCATCGACCTCTTGGGCCAGTCGATCGTCGAGTGCGTCGAAGGCGTGGGCGACGTCGGAATCGGGAGCCGAGACCGCGAGCAAAAACCCGTGGAATCGTCTGAGTGGGCCCGGGCCTACTACGCCGCGGCAGACCCCGAGATCGCGGAGGTTCTGTCGTCCGAGGACGCCACCCCCGCCTGTGAGCCGGAGGACGTGCCCACGGAGGTGGCGACGCGGTTCGATCGGATCGACGTCGCGTACTACCACGCCGACGCGGCCGAGATCGGGTCGCTCGATCTGGACAAACCGACCGGCGTGACGGAAGCGCTGGACGTCCTCGGCATCGAGGATCCCTTCGTGTTGGTGATGGGCGACAGCAAGTCAGACCTCCGGGTGATGGAGTGGGCCGACGCGGCCGACGCCGGGATCGCCGCCGCGCCGGAACACGCCTCGCAGTCGGTTCTCGATCACGTCGAATCGCGCGACGATCTCGTGTACGGTCCGGGAGACGCCGGCTCAGTGCTGCGGACGGTGGCGGTCCTGAACCGGCTGGCCGTGTGGTGAAGATCGGGGGAATCGACGTCGCCTCAGGAGGTAAACCGCCCGTGGACCGACAGCGTCGTGCTGTCGCCCTGGATCTCGTTGCCGACGACGCTGTCGATCCGCCACTCGAAGCCCACCGAGACCGTCTCGTTGGCCCCGACCGGGACTGACTCGCTCGCTCCGCTCACAGACGCCAGCGGGACGAACGCGTTCGACCCGCCCGCGACGTAGCGGCGTACGCCGCTCTCGCGGACGACGACGATGCGGATGTCGAGGTTCGCGGAGAGTTCGCCGACCGATGGGGTATCGTCGACTTCCGCCTCCGGCTCGGTCAGCCCGTTCTCGTTGTCGACGACGCCGCCCACGGTGAGCAGGAGGGTGTCCTGCCCGGGATCCGGCGGGCCGAAGATCGTCTCCGACCCGCCGCTGCTCCCCGGCATTACGCCGCCCGCGGTGAAGAGCGCGGTCGTCGGGGTGCCGGTGCCCCCGGTCCCGTCCGTGCTGCCCTCGCGTTCGGCGTCGGTGCCGTCGGCGTCGGAAGTGCCACCGCTACCGCTGCCGCCGGTCGTTCCGCCGCCCGCCGTCTGCACCGACAGCGAGGGTCCGGCGTCACCGCGGGACGGCGTTCCGACGGAGTCTCGATCGACGCCGAGTCCCGTCTCGACGGTCGGGGTCCCGCGCTCGTCACCCGAGCCGAACGAAACGACCCGGGCCGCCGGTCGATCCACCGTGAACTCGTACTCGTCGGCGGCGTTCACCGACGTCACGGTCCCGTCCGTGGCGAACAGTCGGGCCGTCACCGAGATCGCGCCACGTCGGACCGCGACCGACCCGGGCACTGCCACGTCGAACCCGTCTGACTGGTCCGCGTCGAGGTACACCGTCCCCGGCCCGCCGACCGTGGACCCGATGTCGACCGTCCCTGCGGTGACCGCACCAGTCGTCAGTCGGGTGCTCTCCACCTTACTGCCGTCCGGGAGCCGGGAGCGAACGAGGAGTTCGATCCGGTCGACGTCGTCGCGAACGACGAGCGATCCGCCGAGCGATCCCGTCACCGTTCCCACGTCCCCGGCGTCGTTGCGGACGTCGACCGGGTCGGCGGCGGCGACGGTGAGCTGTGGGGCGTCCGAGAGCGCACTGTCCGACCCGATGCCGAAGGGCCTGTTCTCTAAGAGCGCTCCGCCGCCCGAGAGCGCTCCCGCTCCCGCGCCCATCAGTGCCACGCCGAGTACGACGACCAGCAGGAGTCGGCTTCTGGAGATACCGTCCGCTGCGTCGCGCGCGCCCATCAGGCCTCACCCGAAGCGTCCCCGCCCGCGGGGTCGGTGTCGCCGCCGGCCCCGCTGTCGGGAGACGATTCGGTGGTATCGGATCCGACCTCGTCGCTGCCGCTCTCGATCGTCCCGTCGGTCGCTCCGTGACCGGCAGCAGGATCTGACTCAGTGGATTCGCCCTCCGAGGCGGTTCCGCCGTCCGCCGTCGAACCATCACCGGCGGTGTCAGCCGCGTCGCTGGACGTCGAACCGTCGCCCGAGGCGTCCCCGTTGATGGCCGTCCCCTCCGGCGCCGTCGGGTCGTCGCTGTCGCCCGCATCGGTTGTCTCGTCGGACCGGGCCGTGACGGTCGGGGCGCCGCCGGAGCCGCCGTCCGCCTGAGTGCCGTCTGTCTCGCTCCCGTTCACGTCCGTCGCTCCGCCGCCAGTCGCGGACTCGTTGCCCGCTGGCTCGGAGGAGGTGGCTTCCTCCCCGGAGGTGTTCGCGATCGGGGCGGTTCCGACCGTTCCGTCGTCGACCGGTATGCTGCCGGTCGACTCGTTTCCGGACCTCTCGTCGACGAGCACCGTCGTTCCGTCGGCGGCCCGCTCGGCGTCCGCAGCCGTGTCGTTGGCAGCCGTGTGCGCGCTCTCGTTGCCGTCGACCGCCGTCGCCGTCCCGTTGGCGGTCTCGTTCCCGTCGGCGTCGCCGAGATCTGCCGCGGTCGGTTCCGCCCCGTCGACTCCCGTCGCGTTCGCGTCGGTTGTCACCGACGCGTTCGGCACGAACAGCCCGAACGGACTGAAGTCGTCGGTCGTCGCCTCCATCAGGTAGTGACCGCCGACGTCCCGCCTGACCGCGGTCTGCAGGTACGTCCAGCCGTCCGGGCCGCGGTGGCCGATCACGACCTCGTGCGGCTCGACGCCGACGCCGTCGATCCACGACTGCGAGATCCACACGGAGACCAGCGCGCAGCCGTCGCCCTCGACCTGGAACCACTCTGCGAGGCTGAGTGAGCCGGACGCGGCGGGGTGTTCGGGCACCTCGCAGGTCTCGAGCGGCTGGACGCGGAACGTCGAGACGGACTGGTCGGCCTCGAGGGTGAGGCCGACGTCGACCGACTCGCGGTCCGACAGCAGCGCGGTCGTCGCGCTGCCGGACGCGGACGCGACGAGGGCGAACGCGAACAGCAGGGCGAGCAGTCGTCGTCCGGACCGGGTCCCACCCGGCATCTGTGTCATCGTGGCCTCTCCATCGTCGTGTCACTCATCGTCTTCTTCCTCCACGGGTTCGACCACGACGGTCCCGTCGTCGTCGAACTCGTATTTCACCCAGTTGTCCCCGGAGCAAGGGTCGTTGGGATACCGCGACGGTTGGCCGTCAGCGGTGTGCTCGTTACCGCTCTCCCGCTCGTGGGTTGCGATCAGGCCGAGGTCGCTGTCGCCGCCGCCCGTCGTGACGCGGAATGGGGTCTCCTCGCCGTCGTACCGGAAGACGTCCATATACGAGGCGTACTTGAGCACGACGGTGTCGACGCCCGACGGAATCTCCGTCACCGTCAGCGTGGGGTAGTTCCCGCCGCACTCGATCGTCTCGAACGACAGGCCCGTCTCCTCGAACGATCCGTCGCCGCAGAAGGCGACGAAACTGATCGACGTGCCGCACTCGGGCTCGCAGTCGGGGCAGGCCGGCAGTCCGAGGTCGAACTGCTCGGGGTCCCCGAGGTGCCGCTCCTGGATCGCGCGGAATTCGAACTCGAAGCCGATGTCCGGAGCAGCGGCCTTACGACCCGTACCGCGTCCGCGTCCCGGCCTGTCGCCCGCCAACGGTTCGAGCAACAGCCACGTGAACGTCACCGTCCACGTCTCCGTGCTGCCCGCAAGCGCCTGCGTCGAGAGCAGTCCGCCGCGGCCGTACGCCTCGCGGAACGCATCGAGCGTTCCGGTGAACAGCGTCGTCGTGCCGGATCCGGGGCGCGTCAGTTCGAGTTCTACCTCGATCTTCGATTCGACATCGTCGCAGGTCGGGCACGGGGACATAAGCCAGACGAACGCCGGGTTCGTGTCGACCGAGAGCTCGAACGTCGCGGTCTGCTCCTCGTGGAGCACGAGTTTTCCGGTGTAAGTGCCGTCCGTCCACGACGGCGGTCGGAGGACGGCCACGTCGAGGTCGAGCGTGCCCGCGCTCAGTCGGGTCTTGACCTGTTCAGTGTCGGTGAGCAGGGCGGCCACACCGCTGCCCGAGGCGGCCGCCGCGCCCGTCGCCGCGGCCGCGTAGAGGACCGAGCGCCGCGAGAGGCCGCTCGGCCCGTCGCGCGAGCCGGCCGGGTCACTCATCGTCGCCTCCCGCGGGGCGGACGGACTCGGCCGTCTCGGGGTCGGCCGCCGGGGTGTCGTCGGCCGTCTCGGTGGGGTCCACCTGCCAGATCAGGTCCTCGTTGGCGGCTCCACCGCCGTCGGCGGCCGCTGTGGGTGACGAGATCGGGTCGTCCACGTCGTCGACGTCACTCTCTCCGGCCGCGTCGTCCGTCGTGCGATCGTCGGCGTCGCCCTGCTCGGACGCCGCACCGGACGCGTCGTCGTCCGGGTCGTCGCCCGCCCCGTCGTCGGCGTCCGCGCCCGATCGGCTCCCGGAGTGCAGCCCGATCACGAACAGGAGCCCGATCGCCGTTGCGATCGCCATCGTGATCGACCACGAGGTGCGGAGCTCGGAGGCGACGTAGGCGCTGTAGGGCAGGTAGACACCGAAGATCAGGATTATGATCTGGAGGCTCGACCGCGTCAGCGTGAGCGACGCGCCGCCGGAATCGGTGTCGTCGCCGTCTACCGTCGATTCCGCCTCCGGCCCGTCGCCGTCGGCTGACTGACCCTCGCCGGCGACAGTACCGGCAGCGTCGGTCCCGCCACGATCACCGTCGCTGGGGTCGGTACCGCCCGCCCCCGCCGTGCTTGTCGCTCCCGGCGCGGCGGCGCTGATCGACCCCACGAGGGACCGAAGCTCGGCCCCGACGAACAGGACCAGCGGGATCACCACGACCGCGGCGAAGCCGACGGGCGTGTTCACGAACGCGATGGCGTGGCCGAGCAGCGGGATCGTCAGGAAGACCGTTCCGATCACGCGGTCGTGCGTGACGAGGCCGCTGTCGGGGTCCTCGTTGGCGTCACCCTTGGTCAGATACGCAGTGCCGTCATCCGCCTCGACGACTTCGATCACCCGGTGGGTCGTCGGCGTCGCGCTGTCTGTCCGGTAGGTGATGACGTCCCCCGCCGCGATCGAGCCGACGGCGGCGTCGCGGACGACGACCACGTCGCCGGGGCTCATCGCGGGCTCCATACTCCCCGAGAGGACCACGAAGCTCTGGTCGGCGCCGACGACCTGCGGGACCCCGTAGACCACGAACGGGGCCACCAGCGCGATCAGTACGACGACACCGAGCACGTTCGCCGCCCGCCGGAGAGTGGACCGGTCGGTCAGCGACACTCGATCACCCCCACCGTCCCCGTGCCGTGGCGGCCGACCGCGACCCGTGGAGACGTGCCTGGGGCCGATCGAACCGTCGCGTACTGACTGTCTGTCACGTCTCTCAGGAGGCCGGTAACGGGCTTAGTTATCGATACGTTAGGCCCTTGGTGCCTGCGGGTATGACCGTCGTGAAGGTTCGTATCGACGGCGTTTCCAGGACGATTGTCGGGGGTTCGGTGGCGTAACGATACGTTAATCCGCGAGCGTCGAACGGTCGGTCCCGAGTTCATTCCTCCGAACACCTCCGGGGAACGAACCCGACGGTGAACCGCGCGCTGTCGCCCTGGATGAGGTTGCCCGCACCGCGGGGAATCTCCCACCGGAACGAGACGTAGACCGCATCGCCGACCGCGAGGCACGTCTCGCCGTCGCGCGAGAGGACGTAACCGTCGTCGAAGGTCGGATTCGCGTCCACCGCCGCCAGCGTGCCCGCCGCGATCGCCTCGTCACCGTCGGTCAGGAACGGGATGTCCTCGCTGCGGCCGTTGCCGGTCCCGACGCCCATATCCCGCCAGATGGAGATCGTTGCGGTCGTGTGGAGGTCACCCGCCGGGTCGCCGTCGTCGCCGGCCTCCCGCTCGGGTTCGGTCAGCCCGTTCTCAGCGGTATCGGACAGCGCGAAGTACAGCGCCAGCTCAGCGTTCTGAAGGGCGCCGCCGTCATCGAGGAGCGTCGCGCGGAGCGTGACGGCGCCGGTATCACCGGGCAGCACCGCCTCGTCGACGATCAGGCCGACGCCGCCCGTCGCGTCGGTCGAGACCGTCGTCAGGTCGGTGTCCGCGACGACGCTGTCGTTCACCGTCTCGCGCCAGTCGAGCGCGACCCCGGGCAGCGAGTCGCCCGACTGGATCTGCGCCGTCTGGGTCAGTTCCACCGGCGCCAGGCCGGCGGCTGCTCGGGCCGGCGCGGCACCGAGTGTGAGGAGGCCCGCTCCGACCGCCGCCGCGAGTATCCGTCGTCGAGTGAGGTGTGTCATGTAATTACTGCTTGGATGTTCGAAACGTTCGGTACGGGATCCTGCCGGATCCGACCCGCGAGGACCGGAGTCAGCGGTGCGGCGAGGAGCTTACGCGGTCTGTTGCCCGCTACCGTCGTTGTGACGGCACTGCTCGGTGTAGAAGCCCAGGTCGAAGCTCACGGAATCGGACTGTACTTCGTTGCCGACGCTCGTCGGGAGCCACCAGGCGAATCCGAGGTAATTGGTCGTGAGCGGCTGGTAGCAGTCGCGTTCCGGTGCCGTTTCGGACCCAGCAATCTCGTCGAAGGGGGTCGACTGATCCCCGTCGAGAGGGATTCCCTTCCCGCTGCTGAGCGCCGTGAGCGAGTCACGGAGCGAACCGCGGTAGATGACCTCCTCGCCACCGACCGTGGTGACGAAGCCGACGAGCTCGTTGATGATCTGCTGAGAGAGCCCGTCGGTGATGTTGATCCAGTCGCCACACTGGACCTGCTCCGACATCGTCTTGAGTTCGTCGGAACCCGTCGTATTGGGCGAGACGGCGAGCAGGCAGGCGTTCTCTTGGTCCACTCTGTTGAGAGCGGCGGTCCGCTCGGCCGGTGATCCGTCGTCGTCCTCGTCGGTGATGACCACGAGGATCTTCTTCGCGTCCGGCCGAAAGGTGAGGTTATCCAGCGCGAACTCGATCGCTTCAGACGCGTTCTCCGTTCCACCGCCGATGGTGAAACTAAAGTCCAGTTGCGTGGCGTCGGTCGTGATGTCGGTCACGACTTCGGTGATGTCGCCGTCCGTACCATCGCTGTTCGACTCGTAGGGGACGAGACCGAACGCCGCATCGACGTTCGAGTTCTGAAGCTGCGTTGCGACGCTGGTGATGTTCGTCTGGAGGAAAGACGCCTCGTTATCCATGCTTCCGGATCGGTCGTGGATGAAGGCCAGGTCGACTTTCCCGCCGGCCGCCTCCTCGCTCCCACGTCCGAGGACGTTGTCACCGTCGTCGTACCACCAGACGGTCTGGATCTCGTCGAGCAGTTCGACGTCGGACCCGAGCATATCTCCCACCGTGTCCCCGTCGACGAGGCTGAGCGACTCGTCACTCGCACCGGCGTCGCTGCTGTCGGCCTCGGGGTCAGTGATGCCACCTTCGCTGACCGCGATGGGCTGTCCCTGTAGCCAGATGTAGCCGGGGTTATCACAGAGGTGGAAGCTCAGCGTGAGTTCACCGAAGTCGCCCGGTTTCACGTCGTCGAGGTCGATGAGTGGGTTGTAGGCTTCCGCTTCTTCGTCGTATGTGTCTGCGTTGCGCGTCCGGAGCGCACCTTCCACAGTGGGATCGAGGTCCTGCGAAAGGTCGGCGCCGTCGGTACACACGTCGCCGACGGTCACCTCGTTCGTCGTCGCGCCGAACGGATCCTGGCTCCCGTCGCCGTCGGTGTCGGGGTAGGACTCGATCGCCGTGTTGGACATATACGCATCGAGGTCGCCCGCAACGACCCACACGAGCGGGTTCGCCGGATCGGGGAGCGGCACGTAGCCGGCCGTGTCATCGGGCGGCGTCCTGGTGACGTCGAGGCCATCGGCTGGATCCGGGAGGTCGTAGATCTGCGGGAACGAGTAGTGTTCCTCCCAGTCGACTTTGAGGTCGAGCTCGCCGGCCACGAGCTGATTGTCTTCGAACGATTCCTGGTCACTGAACAGCGCGCTGGTGCCGAGGCCGGCGCCCGCTGACGCCGCGCCGACGGCGCCGATCGCGCCGAGGACCTTCCGTCGGGAGAGGTCGAATTCGTATTCTGTCATTTGTGTTCCTCGCTGACCGTCGCACCGACGGTCGGTCCCCGTTTCGGGGAAGCCCTCGAGCGGAGTCGAACCGCCACTGGCCGTCGGGGGGTACCCCGAGTCCAAAGGGAGATCGTATGAGCCGTTCGCTCAGGCGGGTTGGCCGCTGCCGTCGTTGTTCCGCGCCTGCTCGGTGTAGAAGCCCAGATCGAACATCACGGAGTCCGATTGGACTCCGTTGCTGACCGCGTGCGGCAGCCACCAGGAGAAGCCCACGCAGTAGGTCGCGGAGGCGTCGAAGGGTTGGCGGTCGGCGTCGGTCTCCGGGTCCGCGAGCTCGTCGAAAGCGGTCTCGAGGCCGCCGTCGAGTGGCACGCCGTCGCCGTTTTGCAGCTCTGTCAACGCCTCTCTGAGGCTCCCGCGGAGGAACACCTCGTCGCCGGCGGTGATCTGTGCGGCGATGAGTTGAGCGACGGTGACGAGGTCTGGCCCGAACTCCGTGTTGTAGTAGTCCTCCACCGCCCCGGCGATCTGGCGGAGGATCGCGTTGAGATTGTCCGGTCCCTCGACGTTCTCGGCCTCCGCTTCGGTATCGGTGAGGACACCGGCGGTGAGAATATCGATCCCGCTCGATTCGATGCCCTGCGCGATGGTGATCGTCTCGTCGATCTCTTCTTGATTGATCGTCGCACCGGGGGACGTCCGTCCACCCGGGTACGGGCCGAGGTTCACGGAGGCGTCGCTCGTGGATACGGTGTACGTGGCGTTTTCGGCGTAGTTGGGCCCGCCGTCGGTCACGAGGAGGATTATCTTGTCCGCCCCCGGTCGCGCGGCGCTACTGTTGAGTTCCGCTTCCGCTGCCTCCAGCGCACCCGCCATCGGCGTGTTGCCGCCGAAACTGGTCAGTCGGTTCCCGACTTCTCCGTTCCCATTGCCATCCAGGAACTGCGTGACGGGACCGAGCTGGTCCGTGATGGTGACGGTCCCGCCACCGAAGGTCACGAGACCAGTCTGAACCGATCCGTCCGTGGGGAGCGTCTCGACGAAGGCGTTGGCGGCCTCGATGAGTCGGTTCTGCTTCTCGGCGGTATCGATCGACCCGGAGGTGTCCGCGACGGCCATAACGTCGACTTCGCCCGGCTCGATGTCGACGAGGTTGTTGCAGTTGTTGTCGTACCACGCGGCGACCTGGATCTCGTCGAGCAGTTCGACGACGTCGCCTTCGACCTCCTCGGACGACTCGGGCTCCATCACGCCGTTCTCGTCGGCCGCGACGTTGTCGGCGTTCATCCACACGTAGCCGTCGTTGTCACAGAGGTGCAGACTGAACGTGATCTCGCCGAAGTCGCCGGGTTTGACGTCCCCGATGTTTATCAGCGGGAGGACCGGATCCTCGGCGCCGTCGGCATACGTGTCGGCGTTCTGCGTCCGGCCGATCGTTTCGGATTCCAGGTCCGCGTACGCGCCGAGTCCGTCGCTCTCCCCGCCGACATCTGCCAGGACTTCACACGGCTCGGATTCCCCAATCCCTGGCCGGCCAGGGAAGCCGACCAGATCGAAAAGGTTCGCGGTCCCGTCGTTGTTGGTGTCGGGGAACGCCTCGATCGAGGTCTTGCGCATATACTCCGGCACGTCGCCCTCGTTCACGTAGAAAAAGGGCTCCTGTTCCTCGTCGAGTCCCGGCGGGAACGCGCGGTAACCGTCGGCAGGGGTATCCCGGATATCGAGGCCGACTGTCGGATCGCCGAATCCCTCGCCGTAGATCTGGGGGAACGAGTAGTGTTCCTCCCAGTCCATCTTGAGGTCGAGTTCGCCAGCGACGAGCCGGTTGTCCTCGAATGTTTCTTCGTCACTGAACAGCGCGCTGGTACCGAGTCCAGCGCCCGCTGACGCCGCGCCGATGGCTCCGAGTGCGCCGAGCACCGATCGCCGTGAGAGGTCAAATTCGTGTTCTGTCATAGTCTCCCTCCGTCGAGTGTCGCGGCCCGGTATGGACCGCGTCCCCGATCGGGGAACGCCCACCGGCGGAGTCGAACCGCCGTTCCGCGATCTCGCACGGGGTCTCCCCGAGGGGGACCCCCAGAACGTCGCGTCACGATCGCACCGAGTCGAACCGTGCTCCGAGTGGGTTGGGGGTCGAGTGTCTAGCTCGAGTTGTTGAAGCTGATCCCGCTACGCGGGTCGTCGTTGTTGCGGGTCTGTTCGGTGCTCCAGCCGAGGTCGAACTGGACGCTGTCGCCCTGGACCTCGTTGCCGACGTCGAAGGGGAGCTCGACCAGCATGTAGTAGGTGAACGTCCCGGGACCGGTGGTGTTCGCGCCGCCGACGAGTTGCGGCGCGTCGGGATTGTTCGTGCTGTTGGCGTCGTCGCTGCGGATGAGGACGCCCGAGCTGTTCGGCGGTTGGTTCGTGTTGTTGAATGGTGCGCTCGTCGGATCCGTGTCGTACGTCTCGACGAATTCGCGGAGGTTCGTGTAGTGGACGGAGTCGCTGCCCACTGTCGCGTTGCCGTCGAGGTCGGTCGGGGCGCCGTACGCGCCCACCGCAACGCCGCCCGCGTTGTTCGTCGTGCTGTCGAGATTCTCGAGGTCGGTGAGCATATTATTCGCGACATCACCGGCGTTCGTGACGGTGCCGTTGCCGTCATAGGCCGGGTCAGTCCCGTTGAATGTCCCCCAGTGGGTCACGAGTAGGGCCTCGCCCAGGTCGGCGCTGTTGCCGCTGTCACCCTCTGCCTCCTGCTCGGGCTCGGGGTTGGCTCCGCCGCTCTCGAGGAGGTTGTCCGCGTGAATCGTCACGTAGCCGGGGTTGTCCTCGACGTCGATCTCGAAGCAGTAGACCACCCAATCGCCGGGCTTGACGTCGTCGGCCTCGAGTCGGATGCCGTCGCCGTCGCCGGGCGACGCGCCGATCGTGGATTGGAGGCCGAGGTTGTCGTAGTAGATCTCGCCGGGGGCGTCCGAACTGTTCGCGACCTGCGTCGCAGTGACCGTCATATCGAGGGTCCCCGCCGTGATCGTGTTGTCCTCGAACGTTTCCTGATCGGAGAACAGCGCGCTCGTACCGAGACCCGCGCCCGCGGACGCGACGCCGATCGTTCCGAGTGCCGCCAGTGCCTTCCGTCGTGAGATTTCGAACCGTTCTGTCATGGTTTTGCTCCCCCGTGGGGGATGCCCACCGGCGGAGTCGAACCGCCGTCGCAGCTCCCGTTCGGAGACGGGGCGGCCGCGGCGTCCAGCGTGGGTCGTTTCGCATCTACCCCCACTGTGGATACCCCCATAGCTAATCGCGAATTTTCTAGGTTAACGGCCCTCTCGAGGGATTAACGGGCCGTTTCCGAGACGGCTCCTGTCCGAATTCGGGTGAGCGGGTCTCGAAAGCGGTGTCTCACCGAGACGCGCATAGTATTGTCGTCATTCCCGGTGAGCGCCGTCGGAAATGGGTCATTACCGGAGTTTCGCCGTGAAAACGTCGATCCATCACGGTTTTAAGCGACGGTTCAACCATCGAATCAGCCGTTCAACGGGATGATTACTATGCGCTTGCCGACGCGTAGCGTCTCAGTATCGTATGAGCCTCCGCACCTCGCATCCTGAGTCCATCCTTTCTGAGACAGACATCCACGACATCCTCCGGAACGACCGCCGCCGGCGCGTCATCGAGTGTCTGCAGGACCACCGCCGGGAGGTGATGCTGCGCGACCTCGCCGAGGAGATCGCTGAGTCCGAGACGGGGCAGACCCCCGCGCCGCGGAACATCCGCGACAGCGTGTACATCTCGCTACACCAGAGCCACCTGCCGAAGCTCGACTCGGCCGGCGTCGTCGACTACGATTCCGATCGCAAGACGATCCGGCTCTGTCGGTTCGCCCGGAAAGTCGATCAGTATATGGAAGTCGTGACGAAGTACGGCGTGAGTTGGGCGTCGTACTACCGAAGCCTCGGGACGATGGCGCTGTTTCTCGTGGTCCTTTCGCTGACCGGCGTGCCGCTCGTCTCCGCGATCGACCCGCTCGTCTTCGCCAGTCTCTTTCTTGCGCTCATCGCGGGGTCGACGCTATATCAGCTCTGGACGCGACGCTGGCTCTACCTGTCGCACTTCGAGTGAGCCGGGGAAATTCCACTCTTGTCGTGCGTGATTCGAACGTTTCAGGCATTCTCGGGGGTGATATTCGGACCTGAAGGCTTATCATTGACGAGTGGGCAAGCGCAGGTAGGCTATGGGAGAGCGTCCACTGCGACCGAATCAATCGCCGGCGATCGAGTCGACCGACGAGGGGTCCGCGCAGTTCCTGGCGGACCGGCTCTGTGCGGGGTTCATCGCCCACGACGAGCGTGACCGCGAGGAGGCCATCGAGGCCTTCGCCGACGTCGATCGCCGGCAGTTCGCCCACCTTGATGCGGGCGAGGTGCGCGAGGCAGCGGTGGCGTACGTCGACGCCCTTTGGGAGAAAGACGCCGTCGAGGACGCGTGTCGGGTCTGGGGGGAGATCGACCCGGACCGCGTCGCGGCGGCGGACTGGTCGGCCGTCGAGTCCGCCTTCGCTCGGCGGGCGGAGGTCGCCGGTATCGACCCGCGATACGCGTCGGCGAGCACGCGCGGGTGGCTCGAACACAAGACCGGCGGCGACTACTGGACTCCGCTGCAGCGGGCCCAACTGTACGAACTCAGGGCGGCGCTTCAGGACCCGACGTACCCCGAGAAGCCCCGCTCGGGGCAGTCGGGCTACGGGCCGGAACCCGCCCGGTACCTCCTCGGGGTCGAACTCCACGACACTCGGCAGTGGGCCGAGGCGCGACGCGCGATGCGGCCGTACTTCGCGTTCGTGCTCGAAGAACAGCCGGACTGACTGACCGAAGGGGAACGGCGAACGGACGGGACGCGGGCCGGATCACGCCCGCTGAGATTCCATCCGGAGGCCGCCCGGAGGGAGTCGCGCCTCGAACAGCCGAGTCCCGCAGTCGTCACAGGTCGCCGCGACCACGTCGACCGACCGGCAGCAGGACTCGACCGTCCCCTCGTCGAGCGAGACCACCCCGCCGCAGTCCGGGCAGTGATCTAGCCAGATTCGGAGTGCCCCGAGGAGTTCCAGCCGCGTTCGGTACGGAACCTCCGCCCAGTTTCCGACGCGGATGCGGAGTTCCGCGTCGGCGGCGAGATCCGCCAGGAAGGCGGTCTCAGACTCCCACTGGCCGAGGTGCCCCGCGTCGACCAGCGCGACGAAGGCGTTCGGACGGGCGTCGGTCCGAATCGGTCCCTCGACGTCGAGGCCGTCGAAGAGCGGACCGATCGTCGACGTCTCGGCCGTCTCGAGCGATTCGAGCCGGTCGTTCCAGGCCTCTCTGAACCCCTGCGAGAGGCAGAGGTCCTCGTCGCCGCGGCAGCGTTCGAGCGCGCCGGCCTCCACGAGGAACCGCTCGACGTCGACGGCGTCGGTGGAGTCCGAGTCGAACGCCGGCAGTGTGGAGTCGTGTTCGAACAGTCGGCGCACCGCGTCGGGCAGGTACCGCTTCGTCAGCGCCGGCGTCCCGGGAATCAAGTACCCGCGGAAGTAGATCGCCGCGACCCCCACGGCAGCGAAGGCGGCCGCCGCCGGGGGACTCACCGCGGCGAGGCCGACAGTCACTGTTGCGGCGATTACTATGTTGACTACCGTACACGGGAGACACCGGTTCTGGCCGGTGTACTCCGGTCGCCTCCAGTTGAATCGACGAGGGTTCGCGGTTTTCATCGGACGTCCTTCCCCCCCGTGAGCGTTAGCTAATCACCGATTAGAACTTGCTTCTCGGCTTCCGTGTGGTGAAATCCTCGGCCGAAAATCACAACCGGTTGTTATTAACAGGGACACTTATACTATCAAAGGATCATATAATAGTGTGACTTCCCCCAGCCTCGAGATGGAACGGCTCTCCGAGGCCCCCGAACCCGAGGAACCGGAGAACCTCACGGAGGAGGTACTCTTCGAGATACTGGCGAACCCACGCCGGCGGACCGTCCTCCGCGAACTGTCCAGGAACGAAACGTACGAGATCGGCATACTGGCCGAGTGCGTCGCCGGCGCCGAGAACGGTACGGCGGCCGGGGATGTCGCGAGCGAGGAGCGCAAGTCAGCGTACACGGCACTGCAACAGTTGCACCTGCCCAAACTCCACAGCGCCGGTCTCGTCGTGTACGACAAAGACCGGGGGACGGTCGAGCCGACGCTGATGAAAGAGGAGATCAACATTTACCTCGACGTCGTCCGTGGCAACGACATCCCCTGGCACGAGTACTACTTCGCGCTCGGGGTGGTGAGCCTGCTTCTGGTCGTCGTCGCCGCGTTCGACGTCTTCCCGTTCGGACTCTTCCCCGACATCGGCTGGGCGGCGCTCATCGTCCTGAGCTTCCTGATCTCAGCGAGCCTTCACTACCGCTCGCAGGCGGGAACGGGAATCGGGATCGGCCGGAAGCCCGAGCAGTGACCGTCTCCAAAGATTTACCTCATATCGAGTAAATTAGCTCGTATGGGAATCGACTACGCCGACTTGCACGACCCGAACGCGGAGTACACGATGCGGGAACTCTCCGCGGAGACGATGGGTGCGACCGCCAAGCGGGGCGGGGGCCGCGACGTGGAGATCACCGACGTCCAGACCACGATGGTCGACGGCAACTTCCCGTGGACGCTGGTCCGGGTGTACACCGACGCCGGCATCGTCGGGACGGGCGAGGCCTACTGGGGAGCCGGGGTCCCCGAACTCATCGAGCGGATGAAACCGATGGTCGTCGGGGAGAACCCCCTCGACATCGATCGGCTCTACGAACACTTGATACAGAAGATGTCCGGTGAGGGATCGATCGAGGGCGTGACCGTCACCGCCATCTCGGGCATCGAAGTCGCGCTGCACGACCTCGCGGGAAAGATCCTCGAGATCCCGGCCTATCAGCTACTGGGCGGCAAGTACCGCGACGAGATGCGGGTCTACTGCGACTGCCACACCGAGGCGGAAGCCGATCCCGAGGCCTGTGCCGACGAGGCCGAGCGCGTCGTCGAGGAGTTGGGATACGACGCGCTGAAGTTCGACCTCGACGTGCCCTCCGGCCTCGAGAAGGACCGCGCCAACCGCCACTTGCGACCGGGCGAAATCCGGCACAAAGCCGAGATCGTCGAGCAGGTCACAGAGCGCGTGAAGGACCGCGCGGACGTGGCGTTCGACTGCCACTGGACGTTCTCGGGCGGGTCCGCGAAACGGCTCGCGGCCGCCATCGAGGACTACGACGTCTGGTGGCTCGAAGACCCCGTCCCGCCGGAGAATCTTGAGGTCCAAGAAGAGGTCACGAAATCCACGACGACGCCGATAGCCGTCGGGGAGAACAGATACCGCGTCACCGAAGCGCGTCGGCTGATCGAGAACGGCGCCGTCGACATCGTCGCGCCCGATCTCCCGAAGGTTGGCGGGATGCGCGAGACGCGGAAGGTCGCCGACGTCGCGAATCAGTACTACGTCCCTGTGGCGATGCACAACGTCGCCTCGCCGGTCGCGACGATGGCCGCAGCGCACGTCGGTGCGGCGATCCCGAACGCGCTGGCCGTCGAGTACCACTCCTACGAACTGGGCTGGTGGGACGAACTCGTCGAGGAGACCGTCATCGAGGACGGCTCGATCGAGGTTCCCGAACGGCCGGGACTCGGGGTGACGCTCGATATGGACGCCGTCGAGTCGCGGATGGTCGACGGCGAGGAACTGTTCGACTGAGCCGCCGGAAGCTCGTCCTCACCGGCTTCGAAACCCCGATTGGGACGTGAAGCCGGGACCGACGAAAGCAGTCTCGCGGCGGAGTTCTGTACCAGCGCGCGGCGGTATTCGACAACAGTCCGCTGGGGATCGCCCACCGGAGTCCTGCGTCTCATCCTAACAGAAACGTCCCACCGACGACTAATACGAGGATAGAGAGGACTTGCCCTTCGGTGAACGGTCCGTACGTCGGGCGGTGTGTGTACTGCCTCGCGAAGTCGTTCAGAAACCGAACTACGGAGTACCCGCACAGATACACCACCAGCAGCGAGAACCGGGGTGAGTTGCCGACGAGCAGATAGCCGAAGAGGCCAGCGAAGAGCGCGAACTGGGTGCCCGCCTCGATCACCTCCCGGGGGAGCCCTCGGAGCGATCCGGCCGTTTGGTCCGCACCTCCCCCGTCACTCATCGATGGATGCGGGATCGATTCCCTGCGCCCGGAGCGCGTCGGCGGCGTCGTCGCCGGCGACTCGAATCGCGTACCCCGCGACCATCCTGGCGGTCTCCCAGTCCTCGTCCGTCACACACCGCTCGTCCAGGAGTGTGAGCCCCTCGTCGAGCACCGCAGCGGTCTCTGCGCGGAGGTCATCGAAGAGGCTGGCGCGGCGGGCCGCGGCCGCTCCCTGCCGTCCGGCGAAGAAGTCGATCAGTCGGGCGTGGGTCTGCAGCGTCACGAGTGGCCGGCCGATCAGCCCACCGGCGACCCGCTGAAGCGTCGACTCCCGGGCTCGAAGGTACGCGTGCATCGGCCCCGGCCCGCCGTCGTCGGGGTCCCACTCGTCAAGTTCGTCGACGACGCGCTCGCGGTGGTCGTGCTCCTGTTCGACGACCGACTCGAAGACGGCCCGGGCCTCAGTGTCGGACTCGTCGTCGACCCACTGGCTGAAGGTCTCGCGTGCGGCGTGTTCGCTCTCTGCGGCGGCGTCGAGCAGCGGCCCCGGTCGTGGGTCACCGCCCGCCAGTGCGCGAAGGAACTGTTCCGATCCGAGTCGAGCCAATGCTTCCGCCTCGTCGGCTTCCAGACGGGTTCTCAGCGCCTCGGCGTCCATACGTCCGGCAGAGTCTCGAAGGATATAGTACCGTCTGGAATCGGCGGTGGGCGGGTACCGCCATAGCCGGCGGTCCGGTGGGTGACAATCAGCGGAGTGCGGGACCGGAGAAAGAGACACGTCGCAAGTGAATTACGCTCCGCTTCCGCGTCGAATATCAGTCCTGATACGCAGGTGCTAATTGTCTTATGCCCGAATAGTGGAGTTCGTGTATGACAAATCAGCCCGCCGGCGTAACCAGTGAGACCCGTCAACTGGTCGACGGGGAATCACTGCTCGAAGATTTAGCGATCGACCAGGACGAGATGGAGTGGCGGAAGTCGTTCGTCCGACTGGACGAGACTGACAAGGAGCGGATGCAGGCGCTCGAATCCACGTTCGACGAGGTGGCGCCCGACGTCGTCGATCGGTTCTACGACCACCTGACGAGCGACCCGGCCGCGAACGAAATTTTCGGGCGATCGAGCAAGGGAATGGAGCAACTGAAGTCCGACCAGCAGGCCTACTTGCGCTCGCTCACCGACGGTGAGTACGGCCGAGAGTACTTCGCCAGACGCGCGAGGGTGGGCAAGATCCACGACATGCTCGATCTCGGTCCCAAGTTCTATCTCGGCGCGTACAGCATCTACTACGAAGAACTGCTCGGCGCGATCGGCGACTCAGTGAAAGCGGAGTTCGAAGAGCGCGACGGCGCTGAATCGGCTGCTTCGGAATCGACGAGCGAGCGGAACGTTCTCTCGGGGCTCATCGCCGGCGGTTCAAGCGACTCCTCGGCCGAGACGACGGACGATCGGGCCACCGACGTCGACGCCGCCGTCGACGCAGTCGTCGAACAAGCCACGTCGCTACTGAAAGTGCTCGCACTCGACCAGCAGGTCGCGATGGACACGTACGTCCACGCCTACAGCGAGGCCGCCCGCAAACAGGCCGAGCACCGAGAACAGTTGGCCAGAGAGGTCGAACAGGACCTCAGAGAACCGATCGACGACGTCTCCGAGGCCACCGAGATGGTCGCCGAGAACTCGTCGACGATCCGCGAGATCGCGGACAACCAGGCCACAGATATGGAGGAGGTCAGCGCCGAGATCTCCCAGATGAGCGCGACCGTCGAAGAGATCGCGGCAACCGCTGAAGACGTCGAGGAGACCAGCGACGAAGCGGCCGAGCGGGCGCGAACGGGTGAACAGGCGGCCGACGAGGCCATCGAGGTCATGGAAGACGTCGCGGCGGCGGCCACCGAGGCGTCGGCCGATCTCGAGCAGTTACACGAACAGATCAACGAGGTCGACGAGGTCATCGAAGCGATCGACGACATCGCAGAACAGACGAATCTGCTCGCACTCAACGCCTCCATCGAGGCCGCACGGGCGGGCGAGGCCGGCGAGGGGTTCGCTGTCGTCGCCGACGAGGTGAAAGAACTGGCCGCGGAATCGCGGCAGCGCGCCAGCGAAGTCGAGGAGACCGTCGGAGGCGTCCAGAAGAACGCCGCCGAGACCATCGAGAGCCTCTCGGAGACGACCGAGACGCTGCACGAGGGGATCGAACGCGGCGAGGAGGCGATGGACAGTCTCGACGAGATCGTCGAGGCGGTCGAACGAACCACCGAGGGGATCGCCGAAGTCGCGGTCGCGACCGACGAACAGGCCGTCAGCGCCGAGGAGGTGACGTCGATGGTCGAAACCGCTCGCGAGCAAGCAGAAGACGTCGCCGACCGTGTCGATGACGTCGCTGATGCGAGTCGCCAACAGACCGACCGGATGGCGTCGATCCAGGCGACCGTGGACCGGCTCGTGGCCGGCGACGAGGCTCCCGCCGAGCGGTCGCCGCCACCGCGAGGGTCTCGCGACGTCACTGTCCCCGACGTAGACGGAACGAGCGGACCGCTCGCCGAGACCGACGGCGGGTCAGAACAGTGAAGAACCAGGCGGTGACCGAGGAGACGTCGAAGGGGCCACAGAGCGACCCATAGAAACGACTGGGCCGATAGACCTCAGTCGTCGTCGGCTGTCGCTGCGGCGGCCGACGCGTCATCGTCGATACTGGGCGGGTAGACGCCGCGCTCGAGTTTGAGGTCGCTCTGCGGGCGCGCCATACACGTCAGCGCGTAGTTCTCTCGCTCCTCGTCGGTGAACCCGCGGGCAGCCGGCTGGGTCACTTCGCCCTCGATGATCTCTGCGGTACAGGCCAGACACATCCCGACGCGACAGGAGTACTCCTGTGCGATGCCGGCCTCGAGGCAGGCCTTGAGAATCGTCTGCTTATCCGAGATCTCGAGCGTTTCGTCGGTCCCGACGAACTCGACGGTGTACTCGGCCATACCGCGCCGTTCGGGAGACCACCTCAAAACTCTTTGCGAAGCGATCCGGCTGGACGCCACCGCGAGTCCCCGTCAGATGGGCGGGGCCTCACGCCTCCGACTCGTCCTCGTCGGATTGGACGGTCAACACCGGCACCGTCGCCGTCCGAACGACCTTCTCCGCGACGCTCCCGAGGAGGACGCGGCCGACCCCGGTCCGGCCGTGGGTACCCATAACGATCAGGTCGACGTCGTGTTCGTCGGCGTGATCCAGAATAGACTGGTGGGCGACACCGTTCCGGACGTCCGTCTCCACGTCTACCCCGGCGGCCTCGCCCGCGTCGACGACCGCTTCGACCGCCGTGTTCCCCTCTTCGCGGAGCGCTTCGGCGACGACCTCCGAACCCATCTCCAGCGACGAGTACGCCGCCGTGTCGACGACGTACAGCGCGAACACCGTCGCGTCGTACTGGCTCGCGAGTTCGATCGCGTGGTCGATCGCTCCCTGGCTGGCATCACTCCCGTCGGTCGGCACGAGGATCCGGTCGTACATCTCACCGCAACCTACAACGGGAGGGGTTTTAGAACATACCCACGGTCGGTTTCACGTCTCGGAGTCGTCCGCTGCGTCCGTCGCATCCGGGGGTGTGGGTTCGAAACTCCCGGGCGCATCCGCCGGTGTGAGTGTTTCGGGATCGTCGCCTCGGAAGCGGAGGATCGCCGCCTCGCAGGCCTGAAGACCGTCGACTCGCTCGGTCTCGTCGTCGAGTGTGACCGTCTCGACGACGGTCCACGACGGCTCCGCCGCGTCAAGGGCGAGTCCCTTGACCCACGTGTCCGTCGCCACGAGTACGCCGGAGACCCGTCCCTCGTCTTCGATCGGGACGGCCAACTCGAGCGCCTCCGCGGCGTTGAGCTGGAGCAGTTCCTCGGGGTCGAGCGGACGCGGGGGCAGCGATTCGACGACTGACATACCCTCGCTGGGAGCGGCTGGCGTTTGTGCGTTGCGAATCCGCTCCTTCGGCGATGAGGCAGGAACCGCTCGCGACATCGAGAGCCGCCGCGGATCACAAAACTTCTATCGCCCCGCCAGCGATGGGAGGCTATGTCATCCGAGGAGTCGGCCGAATCCCCGGTCTCGGCCGCCGCCACCCCGACGGACGCGTCGGTGCTCGGCGTCGCGTTCCGCCGGGATCGGATCGCCGCGCTCGTCGTCGCGATCGCCGTCGTCGGCGTCGCGCTCAGACTCCTCGCGCTGGGGGCGCGCCCGCTCCACTGGGACGAGGCGCGCGTGGGCTACTGGGCGCTTCGCGCCCTCGACACCGGTGCCTACCAGTATCGACCTGTCGCCGGCGGGCCGCTGGTCCACCTGCTGGCCCGCGCCTCGATTACCGTGCTCGGACCCACCGAATTTGCGGCCCGGGTTCCGATCGCGCTTCTCGGAGGCGCATTACCGGTGACGGCGCTGCTCTTTCGCGACCGACTGCGCGACGGCGAAACGGTCCTGTTCGCGCTCGTGCTCGGCGTCCAACCGCTGGTGCTCTATTACTCCCGGTTCCTCCGCGGCGACGTCCCGCTAGCGGTGTTTGCGCTCGCCTTCCTCGGGTTCGCGCTTCGGGCCTGGGATCGCGAGAGCCGTCGCGACGCCTACGCGGCGGCGTTTATGCTCCCGCTGGCCGCGTCCGCTTCCGGATTCGCCGCGGGCTACCTGTTCTGTTGGATTGCGGCGTGGGTGCTCGTCGTCGAGCAACGCCCCGTCGCGACCGGGCGCGGCGCGGCCGTGCGGGCAGCCCTGCGAACGCTCCGACGGCGACTCGCCGGGAGCGTGACTCCTGCCGCGCGCGCGTCCCTGCTCGCCGTCGTCACGACGGTGTTCCTCTTTGCGCCCCGGAAGGGCCCTGGCGTCAGGGCCGGACTGTACGACCCCGGCGACGTTCCGGTCGCGATATACGAGGGGACGCTCGGCGCACTCTGGCGGTTCGTCGGCGTCCGGATCGTCCATCGGGCTCCCGAGGGGACCCACGCCATCCTCCCGTTCGTCAGTGACGCGATCGGACTGCTGATCGCGGTCGCCCTCCCCGTCTTCGTCGCCGGGGTGACCGTGACGCTCCCCGTCCGGTACGCGCGGATGCAACGCCCGCTCGTGGAAGGAGTCGGCTACTGGGGCCTGCTCGCGGTCGTGGTGTTCCCCACGATAACGGAGGTCTCCGCTCCGTGGGTGCTCGTTCACGTCGTGGTTCCGTTGTCGCTCCCGGCGACCGTCGGATTGGCCGCGCTGCTCAGACGGGGCGTCGCCGCCGCCTCGCAGTCGCACCGCTCCGCGGTCGACGTCGCGACGGTGGTCGCAGTCGTGCTCGTCGTCCTCGCCGTCGGGGCGCAGACGGGCGCAGCGGCCGCCAGCGGAGTGTACGGCCCCGCTGACCGATCGAATCAGTACGCACAGTACGCCCAGCCGAGCGACGACCTCGAACACATCGAAACGGCCGTGCGGGCCGCCGCCGACGATGGCTCGGCCCCCGCGGTTGCGTACGTCGGATCCGCCTTCAGCGTCCCCGACGAGGGGTCGCTCAGGTCACCCCCGGTCAGCGACGCGTTCGGGGCGCGGTTACCCCTCCCGTGGTACGTCGAATCGGCCGGTGGAACGGCGACGAGCGCGGTGAACGCTTCGGCCTTCGCAGCGCGATACGAGGGTGCGCGAGCGCCGCCGGTCGTCGTCGCCGATCCGGCACATCGCTCCTCGCTGTCTGCAACGCTCGGGGACGAGTACGAGGCCACCACGTCTCGACTGGGACTGTGGAACCGCGACGTCGTCGTGTTTGTCGACCGACGGGTCGCAGCGCGCGGAAGCACCACATCTATCCGACCCGAAACCGGACTGTCCGAGAAATGACCGGCGGGATCTGTATCCTGTACGTCGACGGCGACGCGGACCGCCGGACGTCGACGGCGAGCGCTCTCGACGATGCCGACCAGCGGTTCACTGTCACCACTGAACCGCGCACGACAGACGCACTCGATCGACTCAGGGAGGACCCCGACTCGATCGACTGTCTCGTCTCGGAGTACGACCTCCCGGAGACGGACGGGCTGACGTTTCTGGAACGCATTCGCGACTATCGATCGAAACTCCCGTTCGTCGTGTTCACCGGAGACGGCAGTGAGCGACTCGCCAGTGCTGCGTTCGGCGCGGGCGCGACCGACTACCTCTCGCGGGAGTTCGACGATGCGTACGACCGGCTATCGACGCGGATCGCCGACGCCGTCGCGGAGTTCCGCGAAGCGCGGACTCAGGAGCGCGACCGCCGCCTGTTCCGGAGGGCCATCGAGGCCTCTGGGCACTCGGTCTATTTCACCGAGCGAGACGGCACGATCCAGTACGTCAACTCGGCCTTCGAGGAGGCGACGGGCTACACGGCCGCGGAGGCCCGCGGACAGACCCCTCAGATCCTCAAATCCGGCGTCCACGACCGGGCGTTCTACGAGGATTTGTGGGATACCATCCTCGACGGGGACGTCTGGCGGAACGAGATCGTCAACAAGCGCCGGTCGGGTGAGCGATACGTCGTCGATCAGACGATCGCCCCCGTGAAGAACGGGTGCGGCGAGGTCGAGTGGTTCGTCGCTGTCAACGCCGATATCACCGAGCGAAAGGAACACAAAGAGGAACTGGAACGGAGCCGAGAGCGCCTCCGCGCACTCCTGGAGAACTCGCCGGACGCGATCGTCGTCCACGCACCGGACGGCACCGTGGTGGACCTCAACCGGCAGACCGTCGACGACCTCGGGTACGACCGCGAGCAACTGCTCACGATGAACGTCGCGGACTTCGAGGTCGAGAAGGACGTCGAGGAACTCCGGTCGATGTGGCAGGGGATGGAGACCGGCGAGCGGGTGGAGATCGAGGGGCGACACCGCCGGGCCGACGGATCGACCTACCCGGTCGAGGTGTGGATTACCAAGGTCGAACTCGAAGGGGCGACGCGCTTTATCGCCTTCAGCCGCGACGCAACCGAGCGCCACGAGTACGAACAGGAACTCCAGCGGCAGATCGACCGACTGGAACAGTTCGCGACGGTGGTCAGCCACGACCTCCGGAACCCGCTGAACGTGGCCTCGGGCCGTCTGGACCTGCTCGATCAGCGTGTCGACAGCGAGCATCTCGACGTCGCCACCGACGCGCTCGATCGGATGGCCGAGTTGATCGAAGACCTCCTGATCCTGGCCCGGGAGGGCGGTCAGGCGACCGATCGGGAGCCAATCGATCTGGGTGCGATGATCGACCAGTGCTGGCAGATGATCGCGACCGCCGACGCCTCGCTCGAGGTCGACATCGAGCGGGAAATCGCGGCCGACCGACCGAGGCTCAAACAGCTGCTCGAGAACCTCGTCCGCAACGCGATCGAACACGGGGGCGACAGCGTCACCGTCAGGATCGGGGAACTCGACGATGGGTTCTACGTCGCGGACGACGGCCCCGGCATTCCCCCCGAAGAGCGAGATCACGTGTTCGAGACGGGCTACTCCTCCGACGAGGACGGAACAGGCCTGGGGCTCAACATCGTTCGGCAGATCGCCGAGGCCCACGGCTGGGACGTCCGCGTCGTCGAGAGTGACCACGGCGGCGCGCGGTTCGAGTTTCTCGGGGTGGAGACAGCGACGGTGGCGAGCGGAGAAGCGGTCTGAACGGACGGCTAGCGGAAGCCCATCGCTTCGATCTGTTCTTGATATCGGTTCCGGATGGTGACCTCTGTCACCTGGGCGACGTCAGCGACCTCACGCTGGGTCTTCTTCTCGTTACAGAGCAGTGACGCGGCGTAGATCGCCGCCGCCGCGAACCCCGTCGGCGACTTCCCCGAGAGCAGTCCCTGTTCGGCGGAGACATCGATGATCTCGGTGGCCTTCGATTGGACCTCCTCGCTGAGTCCGAGCGAGGAGGCGAAGCGCGGAACGAACTGCTTCGGGTCGACGGGTTTCAGTTCCAGGCCGAGTTCCTGTGAGATGTATCGATACGTCCGACCGATCTCCTTCTGGGGCACGCGCGAGACCTCCGCGACCTCGTCGAGAGAGCGGGGGATTCCCTCCTGGCGACAGGCAGCGTACAGCGCGGAGGTGGCGACGCCCTCGATTGAGCGGCCGCGGATGAGGTCCTCGTTGAGCGCGCGCCGGTAGATCACGGACGCGACTTCCCGTACCGATCGGGGGACGCCGAGCGCGGAGGCCATCCGGTCGATCTCCGAGAGCGCGAACTGGAGGTTTCGTTCGCCCGCGTCCTTCGTTCGGATTCGCTCCTGCCACTTCCGCAGGCGGTGCATCTGCGAGCGCTTCTCCGAGGAGAGCGAGCGGCCGTAGGCGTCCTTGTCCTTCCAGTCGATCGTCGTCGTCAGCCCGCGGTCGTGCATCGTCTCGGTGATCGGTGCACCGACGCGGGACTTCGACTGCCGCTCGGAGTGGTTGAACGCGCGCCACTCGGGGCCGCGGTCGATCTGCTGTTCGTCCAGCACCAACCCGCAGTCGTTGCACACCAACTCCCCCTGGTCGGCGTCGGTGACGATGTTCGACGATTCGCATTCCGGGCAGACGAGCCGCTCGTCGTTCGTCTCCTCGGACTCCTGCTCACGCTGGCGCTGGCGACGCGAACGTTCCATTATAAGGTTTGTGGTGAACGCCGTATTTAAACCTTTGTGTCAGAATGCTTACGTGATGCTTCCGGCGACCAAACCTGTATACGCGTCGCAGCCACAGACGTGACCGATGCGTGGGTGGACAGCGCTTCTCGCACTCGTCGTGCTCTCGGGGTGTCTGTCCGGCCTCCCGGCGGCGGAGCAGACGCCCACTGCCGATCCCACCAGTCACTCGGCGGCGACGTCGTCGCTGCCGGGCGGGGACGCGGTCCGCGTGACCGTCACCGAGGTCGTCGACGGCGACACGATCAAGATCGCGTACGCGAACGGAAGCCGCGATAGCGTCCGACTCCTCGGGGTCGATACGCCGGAGGTCCACGTCGAGAACACGCCCGACGAGTTCGCTGGTGTCCCCGACACTGAGGCCGGCCGACGCTGCCTCCGACAGGCGGGGGAAGCCGCCTCAGCCTACGCGAACGAGCGGCTGGCAGGCGAGACGGTGACGATCAGGTTCGACGAGCGCGCGGACCGCCGGGGCTACTACGACCGACTCCTCGGCTACGTGATCGTCGACGGCGAGTCGTTCAACCAGGCGCTGCTCCGACTGGGTCACGCCCGGGTCTACGAAAGCACATTTACCGAACGTGAACGCTACGAGGTGACGGCGGCCGACGCCAGAGCGGCCGGCCGTGGCCTGTGGTCCTGTGCCGATCCGGACGCAGAACTCGACGCCGGGACCGACGCGTCGTCCGAGACGGTAACCCCGATCGCCGACGGCGGCACCGGACCCCTTCGCGTGGCGGACATCCACGCCGACGCTGCGGGCAACGACCACGAGAACCTGAACGACGAGTACGTCGTGTTCCGAACCGCTGCGGACACTCGGGTCGACCTGTCGGGGTGGACCGTCTCCGACGCCGCGAACCACACGTACACGATCCCGGACGGGACCGTTCTCGACCCCGACACCGAACTCACACTCCGCACCGGGAGTGGCACAAACGCCGAGACGACGCTCTACTGGAACGCGGAGAGTGCCATCTGGAACAACAACGGCGACGAGATCGTGGTCCGGAACGCCAGCGGCGCGGTCGTGGTACGGCGATCGTACTGACCGGCTGGGGACACCGAATTACCGACCGTTTTCGAGAAGACTTTTTGTATTATCGGGGGGTATCTTCTCCTGATGCAACCGATCGCCGCGCCGCCGGTACCCGCAGCCCCAGCCGCGTCGCGAGGGGGGTGGCGGTGATGGCGACGAAATCCGCACTGGAGACCCAGCTGGCCGTCGTCGCGGGCTTCGAGGACCCCCGAGCCGACCTCGAACAGTACCCGACGCCGCCGGAACTGGCCGCCCACGTCGTCCACGTCGCTGATCTGAACGGGGACATCGAGGACCGAACAGTGGTCGATCTCGGCACCGGAACGGGGATGCTGGCGCTCGGGGCCGCGCTCCGCGGACCCTCACGGGCCATCGGCGTCGATATCGATCGCTCGGCACTCCAGACGGCGACGGCAAACCGCCGCCGAGTCGGCACCACTACAGCGGTCGACTGGATCCTCGCGGACGCGACGCGCGTGCCGTTGCGGTCCGATGGGCCGACGACCGTTCTGATGAATCCGCCCTTCGGCGCACAGCATGGAAACGAGCACGCCGATCGCGCGTTCTTGCAGACGGCCGCGGAACTGGCTGCCGTCTCGTACTCCGTCCACAACGCCGGCTCGAAGGAGTTCGTCGAGTCATTCGCCGCGGACGAGGGTGGAACGGTAACCCACGCGTTCCGCGCGACGCTCGACGTCGACCGGCAGTTCGACTTCCACGAGGCGGAGTCCGAAGCCATCGAGACTGAGGTCTACCGGATCGAGTGGACCGACAGCGAGTGAGCCCCGTCGCCGGCTACTGGTAGGTCTCTTCGGTGAGTAACCGCAAACGCGTCTGCCCGTAAGAAACGTACACCTCCGAGCGATTGCGTCGGAACGTCAACCCACCGACGGTTACCGACTCGTTCTTCGCCGGAAGCCCCGCGCTCAGCGTCTGGTTCTCGTGTTCGACCTGGATGTAGTACTGGTCGGTCTCGGGAACGACCGTCACGTTCCGGCCCGCAAGTTGTGGCCCCGCCTGGACTGGCTTCGAGGTGTAGACGATCTCCGCGGAATCGGCCTCACCGAGCGCGACCCGGTACGCCGTGCCGTTGCCGAGTACGTTCCACCCGTCGCGCTGCGCGTACACCGTCTGGCGCCAGCCGATGCCACCGACCCGGACCGGAACCTGCCCGGCGAACGCCAAGCGCCCCTTCGGCACCGCCGTCGTCCAGATGCCCCGGTCCTCGCTCCGGACGATCACCCCCGACGTGTTGACCGCCGTGGTTTCGCCGAACGCCTCCACCTCGATCACCGAGACGAGTCCGTTCTGGACGTTCTCGGCGTAGGTCACCTCATAATCCCTGACGGTTCGTTCGTCGCCCGGGAGGTCGCCCGTGTCGGCGGTGAAGAGATTCGCCGGGACGGCCGGTCCCGCGAGGGCGGCCGTCACGAGCAACAACACGCCCGCAGCGATGTGCCAGCGCTCGACCACGCCACTGTCGAGACGAATGTCCCACGAGAACAGGGGGTCGTCACGACCGACGACGACTGCGGCGACTACGAGCGCCAGGAATGCGACCAGGACGACGCCGAGAGCACGGTAGAGAACGTACGTCTCACCGCCGCGGTACCAGTAGACCGCCCACAGCGATTGTTCGGCCCCGAAGAGGAGCGTTCCGAGCCAGAGCCGGCGCGCGCTGGGGCGATCCGCCCGTGGCCCGGCGCGCACGATGGCGACTCCGATCAAAACGCCGATCAGCAGCCCTAAGGCGTGCCCCTGGATCGCGATGTCGGCCCACCAGGGGGAGATGTAGCCCGGGCGGCCGCTGGCGGTGAGGACCGGCGACCGAAGCGCGTTGTACACGAGTCGAAGGAGTCCGCCCGCCGCGAGCGCGATGACGGTCCCGAGGGGATACGCGACGAGCGCGGCGCCGGCGAACGCGAACACGACGCCCGAGAAGCCGATGATCGGCCCCAGTGCGAACGCGGACGTGAGGAGGCCGACGCCGAAGACGGCCAGGGGAAACAGCAGGAACGCGCGGACGAATGGGTTCGTCTGGAGCGACGAGAACGAGTGTGTCCCCCGCTCGCGGGGGAAGTGGCTCCAGGCGTACTCGGCCAACGGCGCGAGCGTCAGCGTCCCCACGAGATTCCCGATCAGGTGGCCCGCGCCGTTGTGTGAGAACGCCGCGGTCAGGATCCCGAGCGGGTAAAAGTACGACCACGCCCGAAACGGGATCGTCACCGGCGAGTACCAGTTCCCGTAGCCACCCTGGACGAACAGATAGACCGCGAGGACGAGTCCGGCCGAGACGAGTGTTCCCCAGGGGACGCCGAGCACGAACCGTCGTCGGAGTGTCGCTCCGAGCGTTCCGCCACCGCCGAGCAGAAAGACGCCCCCCAGCGAGATGGCGAGCGCAGCGACGACGGCGACGCGGAAGAGGAGATCGAGCGGAAGAACGTCCATCGTGGGAGTGGAGTCGTCGGACGGTTAAGAAACCACGGCGTCACCGAGGGTGCCCGAACCGGGGTGCAGCGAGGGCTCCGGACTGAGTCAATCCGAAGGTCGGACACCCCACTTTGGCGAGGGATGTCGGCGTGGTGAGACCGCGGCGAGTCAGATCTTGCTCTCGGCGTCCTTGGCGAGTTCTTCCATCCGCTTGCCGACGCGGCCGGCGTTCGAGAACTCGTCTTCGCTCATCGCCGTCGCGAGCGCGTTCCCGAGGACGAAGACTGCGTGTTTGTGTTCACTCTTGGACTTGTGGACGTGCGAGGGGTCGACGTCGAGGTTCTCGTACTTGGCGAAGATATCGCCGTCGACGTTCTCTCGCGCGGCGAAATTGTCCTTGATGATGACCATCTGCTCGTGCAGTTCCAAGAGTTCGTCTTTGTGCATAGACGTGGATACGTGTGAGGCCGTGTTAAGGATTATTGGTGGGCGCTGACACGCCTATGTGAATCGCCTCGGGGTCAAGCCCCGAGGCTTCCCGTTTCTACGACGTGACTTGCAGACA
This sequence comes from Halobellus clavatus, assembly GCF_900107195.1. GTDB lineage: Archaea > Halobacteriota > Halobacteria > Halobacteriales > Haloferacaceae > Haloquadratum > Haloquadratum clavatum. The sequence goes on along the minus strand of NZ_FNPB01000006.1, from coordinate 138,363 downwards.
CAGACTCGAAGTGAGTCGTGTCCGTAGCGGTCACAGTCTCCACGGGCGTGTCTTCGGGCCATCCCAGCCCTAATTCAGAAAAACCTCTCTGCAAGACGTTCATCGCCGCGTTCGCGTCTCTGTCCGTCTCGAACCCACACGACGGGCACGAGTGTTCCCTAACCCAGATGGGTTTCGCTGTTTCCACACCGCACGATGCACACTCTTTGGTTGTGCCTCGTGCTTCGACCTGCTTGACGTGACAGCCGTACAGGTCGGCTTTGTATTCGAGGAGCGTAATGAATTGTCTCCACGCCGCATCCTGCTTGTTCCGAGCGTTATGCGACTGTTCGAGCATTCCCTTCACGTTCAAGTCCTCAACGAATACAGCGTCGTACTCTCGGACGAGCCACGTCGTGATCTTGTGCTGGTAGTCCAGCATCTTCCGCTTGATGTGACGCTTCACCTTTGCCACTTCCCGGCGTTGCTTCTCGTAGTTGTTCGACCCCTTTTCTTTCCGCGACAACTTGCGTTGTTCACGGCGAAGACGCTCGTACTCGTCTTCGAGGCCGAGCCAATCCACGATCTTGCCGTCGCTAGTGTGGATGTAGTTCTGGATGCCAAGGTCAATCCCAACGCTGTTGCTCGTATCAAGCGAGTTCACGTCGGGTTTCTCGGACAGGTCAATGTCGTCGGTTTCGAGGCCGAAGGAGACGAACCACTCTCCGGTTGTCGCCTTCTTGAACGTGACCTCTTTGATGATGGCGTGGTCGGGAATCGGGCGGTGGTAACGGATTTTGACCCAGCCGATTTTGCTGAAGCGGACGTAAGCGAACCTGTCACGGCCCCTCTTTTCATCGAGGTCGAAACCGGACTGGTTGTACGTCACGCTTCGGTACTCGGTGGGTGATTGCCGTTTGAGCCGGCCAACGTTGTACCCCTTCTCTTTCTTCTTGCGAAGATTCGAGAGGTTGCGGTGGAAGCGTGCGACGGTGGCTTGCGCAGCTTTCGAGTGCAGTTCACCGAACACAGGCCACCGTTGTTTCCACTCGGGGAGTTTGTTGTTCTGGTCGTACTCGGACGGTTTGTCGTCCTCGGGACTGTTTTCGTAGTCCCAGCGGACGTGGTTGTAGAGTTGGCGATGAACGTCGAGATGGTGTTCTAGTCGCTCCGCTACCTCTTGTGTCGGGTAGGCGCGGTAGCGGTGACTGTATTCCATCGCTGTCTCTTGATTAGTAATGTGTTAAGTTAATGGTTTGTATCCCTGCGTGTCGGCTTCATCCCCGAGGTCAAGCCTCGGGGTATTCGCCTTGTCCGCTGATAAAAAGACGGCGGTCCACCGGCGTCACGAGACGGAGCGGAGACAGCGCGTCGATGCGAACAGACGGCAGTCTCAGAAGACGTACTCGTCTTCGTGACCCATCATTCCGTCATCTTCGAAGCGATCGTCCTCGTCCATCGGGCCGCTTGTCTTGAACGCACGAATCCCCGTCGAGAGCAGTTCTTCGATGGCTTCCTCGCGGTTGACGAACTCCCCCTGGTCGACGAGTTGGGCGATCTGCATCTCGAGGTGTTCGGGGACGTTGATATTCACCTTGGGCATCTGAACGTGAGGGGGTTTGGATCCGGGTTATTTAAATTCTGCGGCGCTCTTTCAGGGTTCGAGAAACAAAATTTTTTGATTCACGTACGTCTCTTTTTTCTGCAATCACGATAATATCTCATAGCATAAAATGCGGCCGACCGTGGCCAGCGGGAACTCCCCCGAAAGATCCCGGCACGGAGCGACCCGGGCCGAACGGTGTATAGGGGCGCACCCCCAACTCACGGTATGGTCGAAGACGCGACCGAACTGTATCGTGAGTACGGAGACGACCGTCTCCCGCCGGGGCAGCGTGAGTTCGACGAGTTCCCGGTGCTCTCGAAGAGCGGCACGCCGTCGTGGGATCCCGAGTCGTGGTCGTTCGACGTCTGGGGCGCCGTAGAGAACGAGTTGTCGTTCTCCTATCAGGCGTTCCGCGACCTCCCGTCGACGACGCAGCGCCAGGACTTCCACTGCGTGACCGGCTGGAGCGCGCTGGGGTGTGAGTTCACCGGCGTCCCGTTCCCGGAGATCACCGAGCGGGCGGGCGTCCGCTCGGACGCCGTTCACGTGCTGTTTCACGCGCTCGACGGGTACACCACCGACCTTCCGCTCTCGGACTGCCAGCGCTCGGAAGTGCTGTTCGCGTACGGGCGCGGCGGCGAAGACCTCGCGGAGCCACACGGCGGACCGCTTCGCGTCGTGACCCCGCACAAGTACGCCTACAAGGGGGCGAAGTGGGTCGAGGGCGTCGAGTTCCTGACCGAACCGGAACCGGGGTATTGGGAACAGCGCGGCTACTCCGATACCGCCAACCCCTGGAACGAGGAACGCTACGGCTGACGACGTGCGCCCAGAGCGAAGCGCCGAAGAATCCGCGAACAGTGTCCGAATATCGGTAATAGTCAAATAAAAGAGTATGGCGTCCTCAGATCCGGCAATGGAATCGTTGCGGACCGATGCGGCTGAGTGCCACCTCGTCAGCCGCTCGGTCCCCGTCCCGGCGCCGTCGTTTCGAGCGGTTCTCGATTCGGCCGACGCGCCGCGGACGGTCTGGAGTGCACCAGACGAGGCCTCAGTCGTCGGCAGCGGCGCGGCCGCGACGCTGACCGCAGATGGGCCGGAGCGGTTCGACGACATTCGGGAAGCGGCGCAGTCACTCTTCGCTTCCGGCGACGTTCACGCCGGGACCGAAGCTGCTCGGCCGCGGCTGTTCGGTGGATTCGCCTTCCACGCCGACAGCGCCGATGGAACGCCCTGGGCGGACTTTCCCGGGGCACGCTTCGTCTTCCCGCGCGTGCAGGTAACCTGGACCGGCTCCGAGGACCCCGACGAGAGCGCCGCGGGAGATGGGCGGGCCGACACCGGCGCGTGGCTCACAGTCAACGCCGTCGGTCCCGACGTGAGCGCCGCGGACGTCGAGTCGCGACTCGCGACCGAACGCGAGCGGCTGACGTCGCTCCCGGCACCCGGACCCGTCGACGGGCCCCCAGGCGTCGGCGATCGGCGTCGAACGACCGCGCTGGGAGACTGGCGCGTCGGGGTGGAAACCGCGGTGAATCGGATCCGCTCGGGGGACCTCCGGAAGGTCGTGTTAGCCCAGGCGCTCGAAGTCGACCTCGACGGTGACCTCTCGATCGCCGACGTCCTCTCCCGACTCGGTGAGCGGTATCCGGAGTGTTACCGTTTTCTGGTCGAACCGGAACCCGCCGAAGACAGTCCGCAGACCTCGTTCTTCGGCGCGACGCCCGAGCGGCTCGTCTCCGTCCGCGGACGGACGGTCGAGACAGACGCGCTGGCGGGGACGACCGGACGCGGAGAGACGCCTGCCGAAGACGAGTGGCTGGCGCAGGAACTGGCCCGCGACGAGAAGAACGCACACGAACACGACCTAGTCGCCGAGACCGTCGAAGAACAGCTCGCTCCCTTCGCCGCCTCCGTTTCGGCGGGGCCGCGTCGTGTCAAGCGACTCGCGACCGTTCAGCACCTCTGGACCCCGATCACGGCGACGCTCGACAGCGACGAACACGTGCTGTCGCTCGCGGAAGCGCTTCACCCGACTCCGGCGGTCGGCGGGCTTCCACCGGAGACGGCTCTCGAAACGATCAGAGAGATCGAACCCTTCGACCGCGGCTGGTACGCCGCTCCCGTGGGCTGGATCGACGCCGCCGGGTACGGGACGTTCGCCGTCGCGCTCCGCTCGGCCGTCGCCCGCGAGGAGACCGCGACGCTGTTCGCGGGCGTCGGAATCGTCGCTGATTCCGATCCCGACCGGGAGTGGGACGAAGTCCAACTGAAGTACCGACCGATCCTGGACGAGCTGGAGGTCGATGGGGAGTGACCGGGCGAGATCACGGGGACGGCTCCGACCGGAAGGCCGATCATCGCGGTTCCGATCCGAACCGAAACACGCTGTGGGCGCGGGCGTTCGTCGACGAACTGGCCGCTGCCGGCGTCGATAGCGTCTGTCTCTCCCCCGGAAGCCGATCCACACCGTTGACCGTCGCGTTCGCTCGCCACGAGGACATCCACGTGTTCTCACATCTCGACGAGCGTGCCGCCGCCTACTTCGCACTGGGACGCGCCCGCCGAACCGGAGCGGTGACGCCGCTCGTCTGTACCTCGGGGACGGCCGCAGCGAACTATCATCCCGCGGTGATCGAGGCGTCGCAGTCGCGCGTCCCGATGCTCCTCCTGACGGCGGATCGACCCCCGGAGATCCGCGACTCGGGGGCGAATCAGACGATCGACCAAGAGAAGCTGTACGGTGACGCCGTCCGGTGGTACCGGGACGTCGCAGAACCGGAGGCGACGCCGCGAAAACTCCGCTCACTGCGGACGACGGCCGCCCGGGGCCTCGCGAAGGCCCGGGGCACGCCCGCCGGGCCGGTTCATCTCAATTTCCCGTTCCGGAAACCGCTGGAACCGACGCCGGTCGAGGGCGACGTTCCTCCTGACCTGCCGGAAAGCGCCGTCGAGGGTAGAGAGGCGGCGTTCGTGGGCGTCGAATCGGGCCGGCCGGAACTGGACGACGACGCCCTCCGAAACCTCGCTGCGGACCTCTCCGAACCGCGAGGGCTGCTCGTCGTCGGCCCGAGCGACGCTCCGGGCGTCGACCCCGAAGCCGTCGCCGCGTTCGCTCACGCCAGCGGCTTTCCGGTGCTCGCCGATCCGCTCTCGGGCGTCCGCTACGGGGGATTGGTCCGGACGGCGCCCGTGATCGGTGGCTACGACGCGTTCCTCGGCGAGCGCGTGCGAGAGGCGTGGCCGGACCCGGACGTCGTCCTCCGGATCGGGGCCTCGCCGACGTCGAAACCGCTCCGAACGTACCTCGCCGCGACCGGGGCGTCTCAGTACGTCGTCGATCCGGCCGCGGGGTGGCGGGAAGCCGAGTTCACTGCGACGGATCTGGTGGTCGCCGACCCCGCACGCCTCCTCGGTCGGCTCTCACGCCTCCTCACTGGTCCCGGTGACCCCGGCTGGCGTGAGCGGTGGGTCGACGCCGACGCCGCTCACTGGGGGATCGTCGACGATGCGGACGACGCGTTCTGCGAGGGGCGGGTCCTCGAGGACGTGGTCGATATCGCCCCGGATCCCACGACGCTGTTCGTCTCGAACTCGATGCCCGTCCGCGATCTGGACCGGTTCGGAGCCCCCGCGACGACGTCGGTGACCGCGCTCGGGAACCGCGGTGCCTCGGGCATCGACGGGATTGTCTCGACCGCGCTCGGTGCCGGATCGGCGACGACCGACGACCTGACGCTCGTCACGGGGGATCTGGCCTACTACCACGATATGAACGGCCTGCTGGCGCTCGGCCGCTGCGACGTCGAGGCGACGATCGTCCTCGTCAATAACGACGGCGGCGGGATCTTCCACATGCTCCCGATCGAGCAGTACGACCCGCCGTTCACGTCCCAGTTCGTGACGCCACACGGCCTCGACTTCGAGTCCACTGAGGCGCTCTATGACCTCTCGTTCGCCCGAGTCGAGGGTGCCGATCGGGAAGCGTTCCGCGACGTCTACGCGACGGCGACCGAGGCGGACGGTTCGCACGTGATCGAAGTGACGACCGACGCGGAATCCAGCCACCGGGTCCGCGATGCCCTCCGCGAGCGGACGGTCGAGGCCGTCCTCGACGTGACGACGTAGTCGGTGAGCGAGCGGCGGCCGCCCGGCCAAACGAATCTTTTTGCGGATACCGTCCGGCGTCTCGGTATGGTCTCTGAGATCTTCGAGACGACGCGCTGGGAGCAGGTCGACGGCGCCGACGCCTTCGACGACATCACGTACCACCGAGCGACCGACGTCCCGGCGGTCCGGATCGCCTTCGACCGCCCGGAGAAACGCAACGCCTTTCGTCCGGGGACAGTCGACGAACTGTACGCCGCACTCGACGACGCGCGGAAGAAAGCCGACGTCGGCTGCGTCCTCCTGACGGGCAACGGACCCTCCGACGAGGACGGCGGGTGGGCCTTCTGCGCCGGCGGAGATCAATCTGTCCGCGGCGAGTCGGGCTACGAGTACCGCGAGGACGACGACGCCGACGAGGCCGACGACCCGCTTGTGCGAGAGGCGAAGGCCGGCCGACTCCACATCCTGGAGGTCCAGCGTCTCATCCGGTTTATGCCGAAGCCCGTCATCGCCGTCGTCCCCGGCTGGGCAGTCGGCGGCGGCCACTCGCTGCACGTCGTCTGCGACCTGACCCTCGCCTCCGCGGAGCACGCGAAATTCCTCCAGACTGATCCCGACGTCGCTTCCTTCGACGGGGGCTTCGGTTCGGCGTACCTCGCGAAACAGATCGGGCAGAAGAAGGCCCGAGAGGTGTTCTTCCGGGGAAAGACCTACTCGGCCGAGGAGGCTGTCGAGATGGGAATGGCCAACGAGTCGATTCCCCACGAGGAGTTAGAGGAGGTCGCCCTCGAGTGGGCCGACGAGATCACCGACAAATCGCCGACGGCGATACGGATGCTCAAGTACGCGTTCAATATGACCGACGACGGGATGGTCGGACAGCAGGTGTTCGCGGGGGAGGCGACGCGACTGGCGTATATGACCGACGAGGCCCAGGAGGGCCGCGATGCATTCCTGGAGAAGCGGGATCCGAACTTCTCGCAGTTCCCCTGGCACTACTGATCTCCCGCACTTGAGAAGAGCATCACACCACGCGACTCACTCCGTCTCGGAACCGTTCCGACCACCGAGCCGCGTCCACGCCGTGACGCTATCTTTGACCCCAAGCGGGCCGTCTCGCCAGCGGATGTACGCCACGAGGAGCACACCACCAACGACGGCGAAGACAACGCGAGCGACTCCCTCCTCGCCGATCCAGAAGGCGGGGCCGACCACGTCGAGGGCGATCAGTTCGGGCGTCTGCTGTGAAACGCCCAGACCGAACACCGCACTCATCGTGAAGTTGTAGAAGACGTGAAACCCGATCGGGAGCGCGAGATCGCCTGACAGCACGTAGACCACCCCGAATACCAGCCCGGCGACTATGTAGTATCCGTAGGCGAGTGGATCGCTGATTTTGCCGCCGTGCAACAACGCGAAGATGACAGTGCTGACTACGATGGCCAGTCCGGCAGCGGCCCACTGCGGGACGTATCCATCGGCCCCTTCGGCGAGGTTCTTCAGCATCGCCCCGCGGAAGATGAACTCCTCCCAGGACGCCAGAACGCCGATATACACCAACACGAGGAGCATTCCCGGCAGGAAGGGGAGCGACTGCGCGCCCTGAGTGAAACCTGATACCGTCGCCCACCCGGCGGCCAGCGCGACGAGCATCGTTCCCGCGTTGGCGAGCGTCGCGACCGCTCCGCCGACGACGAAGGAGTAGATCCACTCGCGTTCGAGCGCGAATCCGTACCCGGCAACTGGTCGCCGATCGAGCACTCGCCCACCGCCGAGAATGGCGGCACCCAGGACGATACCCATCAGACTGAGTTCCAGCAGTTCGCGTACTGGATGCTGGAATCGCGGTCGAACGACAGTCACGATCAGGCCGAAAGCCAGGAACGTGATCACGAGCGGCAGGACTGCACGCAGCGGGGCGCGGATCCGATGTGAATCGTAGTTCCACACTGGACAGGTGAGGAGTCGCCACACCGACTGGAGTCTGTCTGGGACTGTTCCATCGATTGTCGTTTGTAACGACATACGAACAGCAAGGGAGGAGGAGGAGGAAGTCCCACAGGCACGGCTTCCGACCCGGAAGCGCGGGGTTCTTTTTTATATCTCTCTGATAGCATAGAGCTATGGACGGAGACGAGGAGGAGCTCCTCGCGTTGCTCGACGACGAGTACGCACGGGCGATCCTCGTCGAACTCACCACCGAACCAATGTCCGTTTCGGATCTCTGTACGGCCTGTGAAATGTCGGACCCGACGGTCTACCGGCGTCTCGACCGATTGCAGGCGCTCGATCTGGTGACTGATAAGCAGGCTCTGGACCCGGACGGCCACCATCACAAACGCTACGTCGCAAATCTCGAAGACGTGACAATTACGTTCGATGATGGGGCTTACGACGTGACCGTTACCCGGCCGTCGTCGAATCCGGCTGATCGCTTCACCGATCTCTTCGAGGGGTTGTCATAACATGTTCGCGCTACTCGGACAGGTGCGGGCCCCCGGGGCTGACCTCTCGATCGCTATCTCCGTCTTCGTACTCTCAGCCGTCTCTATCGTGCTGTCGGGAGTTATTGCGGTGGTGCTGGTCCGTGGCTACCGCCGTGGCCCGGGCCGAACGGGAATGTTGTGGCTCGCAGTGGGGTTGCTCCTCCTCACGACGGTTCCCGAACTCCTGCGAATCGCCCTGCCGACAGTGACTGGCGTCGACACGGTCGGGCGCTCGATACTCGTCAGTGCCACCGAACTCGCGGGCCTGGGCGCGATCCTGTGGAGTGTCTTCGGGGAGGGAGCGAGATGATCGCGCTCGCTCCGCTGCCCGGCGATCTTCTGTCGCCCGCGACCGTCGCGGTGGTATCGCGCGGGCTGACGGCCGTCGTCGGTCTCTTCGTGGCCGGGTTGGCTTACAGAGGGTACCAGCGCAACGATGCCTCGAAGATGCGGACGCTCGCCGTAGGGATTGGGCTCCTGACTGGCGGCGTGTTCATCGTCGCTACCGGCGTCGATCGGGCGGGTGGCAGTCCCGGAGTGGTCTTGGTCGCTCGCGGCGTCGTGACCGTCCTGGGCCTCAGTGCTGTGTTGTACGCCCTGGCTTTCGAGTGAAGGGGGACTTGCAAACGCTACTATCGTTGGTGTACGAGCGACGCCAGAGCGCCGGCGTGAATCGTGCAACCCGTGATACTATTCTGGTAATATGGTTTGCTACGCTGGCGTCCCCAGTCCCGCAGGGAGTGTATCTGGCAGGAAGGCAGGTGGCCCACTGGCTGTACGCACCGCGGGCATAGGTGTCGGGGCAACCGGTATCGCCAGACAGCACATCGAGATGGGGACTGCGCCCCTCGCTCGAGAGGTCGCACAGGCGATCGGTGGGGACCCCGCGATGGCATCCATCCGCTTGATCGGGCCCGCTGTCGCTATGGGTGCCGTCGCGTTCGGTCTGCCGTGGGTTTTCAACCGTAGGCGATCAGTGGCCGAACGACACGGCGTCGGTTTGAGACGGTTTGGGAGACGCTGTGAAGACACCGGTCGTGTGAAACGAGGGCGTTTGAGGAACGACATCGGCCGTACTGTGCGACTGCGCGAAGAGAGACGAATGTCGTCGAATTACCTCTTTGAACTTGCTTGGGCCGCCAGCGATACTCGCAAATTGCGACACCCATCCCTGCGAGATGAGGACTGCGGAGGAACGGCAGGTATCCATACGACGGGAGCGGATCCTCCTCGCCGGTTCGGTTCCCTCGAATTCGTATCGTTCAACCCACTGATAGCGTATTCGAGACTGCTCAGGTTTTTGCGTAGAGCCGGTGATATACGAATATGTCAAAAACTGCCGACATCATTCATACTGTCGGACAGAACTATGTGAAAATCATCGGCACCTCGTGGGTGCCAAACTGATTCACGAACTTCTGTCCGACAGTATCAGCAGTTCGAGGAGGCCACGCATCGTGTGGTCGCTGACCTACAGAGCGTGGATTTCGGGATCAGATTTGTCCGAGAGGACATCAGAGACCGCTACACAGACGTTGACTTCGAGGAGGCCTATAAGATGATTATGGGCCATCTCGTCGCGAGCGATGACTTCAAATCACTCATTGGAGAACAGGCGTGCCGAGTGCAGACGTTGTTTTTCACCGACATTATCGTATTCATTATTCCGTCTACACGCCACGAGGCGGTGTTCGCTTCCTTCGATTACGACGAGGATTTCCCGGTGGATCAGTTCGTCCAGCAGATCTCAGAAACTGCGCCGGATGAGTAGTAGCTATTCGCGTTGCGGGTATTCGACGCACTATACGATGGGAGTCCGACTCGGCCACCCAGACTCTCCCGTGACTCGCGCCGGCGAAGCCGACATCGATACCGGGACCGGGGCATCGAAATTGCCACTGCCTCCGTGGTCACCGGGCAACCGGTTCTGTCGGGAGGGTACCGGATCGTCGGCACTGTCTCGCCTGGCATTCTTTGGGGTTGGAAGCGACGGACAGGGCCACCGCCGGAGGGTAAAAAAGGTGAATGAGAAGTTTCACGCCGTCCCCGCCCGGAGGGACTCTTAATGAGTACGCAGGACATCAGTCGGCGGGAGGCGTGGGTGATCGCGGCCCGCCCCCAGACGTTGCCCGCTGCGGCGTCGCCCGTGATCGTCGGGACGGGACTGGCGGTCCACGACGCCGTCTTCGCCGCCCTTCCGGCGCTCGCGGCGCTCGTGGGAGCGGGACTGATCCAGATCGGGACCAACTTCGCGAACGACTACTACGACGCGATCCAGGGAGCGGACACCGAAGATCGGGAGGGATTCACCCGGGTGACCGCAGGGGGACTCATCGATCCCGAGTCGGTCAAGCGAGCGATGTATCTCACCTTCGCCGCGTCGATTCTCCTTGGGACCTACCTCGTCCACGTCGGCGGTGTCCCGATCCTGGTGATCGGCCTGCTCTCTGTCACCTCCGGGATCGCCTACACCGGTGGTCCATACCCGCTGGGCTACCACGGGTTGGGCGACCTCTTCGTCTTCGTCTTCTTCGGCCTCGTCGCAGTCGCGGGCACGTATTACGTGCAGGCCGCCGCAGCCCTCGCAGACCCGCTCACCGTGGGCATTCCACCAGAGACGCTTCCGATGGCAGCCATCCTCGCCGCCCTCCCAGTTGCGGCGCTTTCGACGAACATCCTGGTCGTCAACAACGTCCGCGACAAGGAGGAGGACGCCACGACCGGCAAGCGAACCCTGGCAGTCAGATTCGGCTACGGGTTCGCCCGCGCGGAGTTCCTCGCGATGCTGGCACTCGCCTACGCCGTGCCGCTGTGGTTCGTGGTCCGGCCGACCTTCACCCCGCTCGTCCTGCTCCCGCTCGCCACGCTCCCGTACGCGGTCAAGATCACCCGGACGATGCTTTCTGAGACGTCCGGCGAGATACTGAACCCGACGCTCGAACGGATGGGCCGGTTGCTTGCGGCCTTCTCTGTCCTGTTCGCCGTCGGGCTCTCGATCCCGGAACTCCCGCTCTGAGCCGATGGACGTCACCCCCTTCTCCCTCGATCTGTCGTCGCCGCTGGCAACCGCGTCGGGGCCCATCGAGCGCCGGAGCGGGTACCTCGTCAGGATCGAGGCGGACGGCGCGGTCGGACTCGGCGAGGCGACACCGCTTCCCGGGTGGACCGAGAGCGATGACGAGTGCCTTGACGCGCTGAGCGGCGACAGCGCCAGCGGAGTCACGCCGGCGACACCGGCCGCTCACCACGGTGTCGAACTCGCCCGACTCGACGCCGCCGCGCGGAGCGCAGACGTGTCGCTCGCAGCGCTGCTCGCCGACGGGGTGGCCGAGTCCTCCGACGGGGATCGCCCGGCTCCGGCGGACACCGTGCCGGTCAACGCGACCGTGGGCGACGGCTCGGTCGCTGAGACAGAGACGGCGACGCGCGAGGCCGTCGAGGCCGGCTACCCCGCAGTGAAAATAAAGGTGGGTGCCCGGTCGGTCGACGCCGATCTGAATCGAATCAGGGCGGCGCGGGCGGCCGCAGGCGACGACGTCGAGCTCCGAGCCGACGCCAACGGAGCGTGGGATCTGGACGAAGCCCGGCGGTTTCTCGACGTCGCTGCGGCGCTCGATCTCGCGTCCGTCGAACAGCCACTGCCGGCCGCTAACGTGAGTGCCCACGGCGAACTCCGCGGCCGGGGCGTCGACGTCGCGCTCGACGAGTCCCTCGCGGCCGTCGGTCCCGACGCGGTCCTCGAGCAGGACGTGGCAGACGTCGTGATCTGCAAGCCGATGGTTCTCGGCGGGCCGCAGCGGGCGCTCGCAGTCGCCACAGACGCGGCCGAGCACGGCGTATCGACCGTCGTGACGACGACGATCGACGCCGTCGTGGCCCGGACCGCCGCGCTGCACGTCGCGGCCGTGCTCCCGACGCCGCGGGCCTGCGGACTGGCGACCGGGAGCCTGCTCGAGGGCGATCTGGCTCCGGATCCGGCACCGGTCGAACGGGGACGACTGACTGTTCCCGATGGGGCCGGTCTGGCCGGCGGCGCGTTCGATTCGCTCCGGTTCGACGCCGATAGCGGACGGAGGTGAGGGCTACGCGCTGCCCGAACCCGGGCGCGAGATTATTATCCGCTCCGACCGAAGGAGACCTATGGCAGACCCGACGCCGGAACAACGGCGCTTGCTGACCGGACTCTTCGTCTTCGCGGGCCTGGTGTTCGTCGGTGGAATCGTCGTCGTCGCGTTTCTCGCTGGGGCGATCTGACTCGGCGGCTCACTCGGGCCGATGGGTGGCACCCGAGCGGCTGTCGGCTCCTTTCCGACGGATCGCCGCCGCGGCGTTGCTAGCGTCGTAGCCGAAGTAGACGTTCTCGCCGTACTGCTCGGCGACGTCCGCGGCTCCGACTAGGTCGTCGAGATCGACGTCCACCGCGTACAGTTCGACCGAAAAGGTCGCATCGAGCGGGTCCAGCCGGCTCTGGAACCCCTTGGCGATCGTCTCGAGCCAGTAGGTCGTCCCGTAGTGCGTGTCGTAGAGCGGGACGACGAATTCGTCGACGTGATCGGCCAGCGCCGGGAGGTCGAGTCCGGCGCGACGGTAGAGGTGGCCCTCGTAGGGATCCGGGTACAGCGTGAGATGTACCTCGCCCGGGATCCGATCAGCCGCGGCCGCGACGAACGCCGTGATCTCGTCGGCGCGCCACGCGAACCACTCGTCGCGGTCGCTCTCCGCGAAGCGGCGCTCGCAGCGCTCGCAGTGACAGAATCCCTCGCGCGGGAATCCGACGTCGTCGAGTCTGACGGGGTCGTTCTCCTCGGCGCAGTCTTCGACGATTTCGAGCAGCCCCGCGCGGTACTCCTCGTTCGTGGGACAGATGTAGGACCAATCGAAGTACCGGCGGTCGCGCGTGGCCAACTGTCCGTCCGCATCGACGGGGACCAGGTCCGGATCCGACTCCGCGGCCGCGTTGTCACCGAAACAGGAGACCATATTCACCGCGTTCGAGAGCGGGGCCGCGGCGCGCCCAGTGACGTCTTTGACTTCGTAGAACCCGACGTCGAATTCGCCCCAGTCGACTTCTTCGGCGTTCCGCGTGACTACACCGTACATACCCGCCGTTTCGGGCCGAGCGGTATCAACCGTTCGCTCGCTCGTCGGACGCAGGAACGTTCTTTTCGCTCGGGTGAGAAGGCACGGTCGTATGTCGGAGTTCGAGACCTACGAGTGTACGGCCTGTGGCGAATCGTTCGCAGCCCTCCCGGACGCCAACGCTGCCACGAACGGGTACTGCTCGCCGGCGTGTGAAGTCGAAGGGAAGGGACTGCACTGATCGCAAGCTAAAGAAGCGTGGCCTGCGGACGCCGCGTCAGGCTGGCGTCCGGAGCGCAACTGCAGGGCGGTGTGTGGGGACCGCCCGAGGTTCCGGGAGTTATTCGTCGTCGACTTCGACCTCGACGGGGTCCTCGCCGCCGGAGACGACGAAGTAGACGAGTGCGATGAGGGCCAGTACCAGGATGAACTTTGATTTTCCGGACATACCCGAGGGTACAGCGTCTCGGTACAAAGTGGTTTCCCTCCGCTGTGGTGAACTCCTGTCGGTGCTGGCCGGGCGCACACGACCGCGGTCAGATCAACAACCCATCTCGCCGGGGAGCGGAACAGCGACGAGGCCGGGACCGGATCGAACCGCGTCGAGTCGGATTCCGTCTGATCAGGTGACGTCGAGGTGTTCGGCCACCTCGTCCTCGCGGACGATCTCTCCGCAGTAGTCACACCGGAGTCCGTCCGAGAGGACGGCGAACCGGGTCGCGACCGGTTCCTCGGCGTTGGTGATGCAGTTTCGGTTCGGACAGGAGAGGACGCCGGCGACGGCGTCGGGTCGGTCGATCCGCTTCTTGTCGACGACGTCGTACTCGCGGATGATGTTGATCGTCGCTTCCGGGGCGATGACCGAGAGGACGTCCACTTCCGACTGGCTCAGCTCGCGGTCCTCGACCTTCACGATGTCTTTCTTCGCGAGTTTGTCCGACGGGACGTTCATCCCGATGGAGACGCCCTCGCCGCCGGAACCGTCGATGCCGAGCAGCGCGAGGACGTTCAGGGCCTGGCCGGCAGCGAGGTGGTCGATGACGGTCCCGTTGCGGATCTTCGAGACGCGGAGTTCGCGATCGGTGTCGCTCATTCGTCTCCTCCCGTCGTGTCTGTCTGCGCGTTCTCGAGGAGCATATCCAGCAGCGCCATTCGGACGGGGACCCCGTTGTGTGCCTGCTCGAAGTACTTCGCGTGGGTCGTCTCGTCGACCTCAGGGGCGATCTCGTCGACGCGGGGCAGCGGGTGCATCACGGTCAGGGAGTCCTTGGCCGCCTCGAGGTCGTCGGTGTCGATCTGATACTCGCCGGCCACTTTCAGGTACTCGTTCTCGTCGGGGAAGCGCTCGCGCTGAATGCGGGTCACGTAGAGGACGTCGAGGTCCGGGAGGACTTCGCCGAGCTCGGTGTGCTCACGGACCTGCGCGCCAGACTCGTGCAGGTCGTAGCGGACGCTCCGTGGAAGCTGGAGGCTCTCGGGACTGACGAAGTGCTGTCGGATGTCGAAGTTCGTCAGCGCCGACGCCAGCGAGTGAACGGTCCGCCCGTACTTCAGATCGCCCATAATCCCGACCGTGACGTCGTCGAGTCCCGCGTTCTCTCGCATCGTGTAGAGGTCCAAGAGCGTCTGTGTCGGGTGTTGTCCCGCCCCGTCGCCAGCGTTGACGAGCGGAACGTCGACGAATTCGGTCGCCATCTTTGCCGAGCCCTCGAGCGGGTGTCTGAGGACGAGGGCGTCGGCGTACCCCTCGACGACGCGCATCGTGTCGGCGAGCGTCTCGCCCTTCTTCACCGACGAGGATTCGACCGAGCCCATATCGATCGTTTGGCCCCCCAGACGCTTCATCGCGGTGTCGAAACTCATCCGCGTGCGGGTGCTCGGCTCGAAGAAACAGAGGCCGAGAATCTCGCCGCGCCGGCGCCCTTCCCAGGCCCCCGGGTCGGCGTCGATCTCCGCTGCGCGGTCGAGCACCGCCTCGATATCGGCCCGCGAGAGCTGAGTCGCGGAGATGAGGTGGTCCTGACGCATCGTGTACGTCCCCGGGGGGAACGAACTTGAATGGCTCGGGTCGACGCCGGTGTGACTGCTGTCCGCACAGAACTGAGCCCGACCCGCAATCGCCGATCAGGGCCAGTTACCGCCCTCTCGATACGATTCGATGATCCGCTGGCTCGCGACGACGTACGCGGCCGTCCGGAGATCTGGCACCTCGAAGGTGTCGAACGCGGTCACCAGTTCGTCGAACGCGTCGGTGATGACGGCTTCGAGCTCGTCGTTCACCCGTGACTCGGTCCAGCCGAACCGCTGGCGGTTCTGGACCCACTCGAAGTACGAGACGGTCACGCCCCCGGCGTTCGCCAGGATGTCGGGCACCACGTGGACGTCGCTCTCGGCGAGAACGTCGTCGGCGTCGGGAGTCAGCGGCCCGTTGGCAGCCTCGACGATCACGTCGGCCTGCACGTTCGTCGCGGTGTCGCGGTCGATCGCGTTCTCCAGCGCCGCCGGCACGAGCAGGTCGACGTCGAGAGTGAGCAGTTCCTGGTTCGTCATCGCCTCCGTCTCGCCGTATCCCGAGACCGCGCCGGTCTCGCCCTTGTACGCCTTCACCTCGCGGGGATCGAGTCCGTCCGGATCGGAAATCGCGCCCGAGGAGTCCGAGACGGCGACGACTGTGGCCCCGAGGTCGTCGATGAGTTTCGCGGCGACGGAACCGGCGTTTCCGAACCCCTGAACGGCGACGGTCGCCCCCTCGATGTCGCGATCCAGATACTCGAACACCTCGCGGGCGCTCAGCATCACCGAGCGACCCGTCGCTTCGACGCGCCCGGCGCTGCCGCCCGAGGAGATCGCTTTCCCCGTGATGACGCCCGGTGCGGTGGTCCGTTCCAGCGTCTCGTAGGTGTCTTTGAACCAGTTCATCTCGCGCTGGCCCGTGTTCACGTCGGGCGCGGGAATATCGCGGTCGGGGCCGATCAGCGGCCGCAGTTCGGTCGCGAACGACCGCGTGAGCCGTTCGAGTTCCGTCGTCGAGTACTCGCCGGGATCGACGACGATCCCCCCCTTGCCGCCTCCGTACGGGATATCGACGACCGCGCACTTGTAGGCCATCCACCCGGAGAGCGCCTTCACTTCGTCGCGGGTGACCCCCGGGTGATACCGGATGCCGCCCTTGTAGGGACCGCGGTCGCCGTTGAACTGCGAGCGAAAGGCTTTGAATCGTTCGAGCGACCCGTCGTCCATCGTCACCGAGAGATTCAGTTCCAGAACGCGTTCTGGGTGTTTCAGTCGCTCGACGATGTCGTCATCGACATCGAGATACGCCGCCGCATCGTCGACCTGTTCCTGTAAACTCTCGAACGGATTGACCTCGGCCATACACGAACTTCCGTCGGTAGCATTTTAACAACTGGTGAATCCTCGTTCCGTGCCCCTTCACCGTGTTTCCAGTCCAGGCATCGATTGGTATACAAGCGCGCCGATTACAATTACTATATAGTTTAAATCTTATCTATATTGTATTTGCGTGAAGCTACGTGTTGCCAATTTTCTTGAGAATCAAAGTACTATGTCGATTAATAAATTTGTAGCTGTTTCTCTCTGGCCGGTTCTCTCCGACTGGTTTTCATACCGAAAATGTAAGTGTCTCTTGCTGCTTCGAAACGGTATGACAAAGAAGGCGAATCACCCCGTCAGGACGACCGAGAAGACGCTCGAACTCATCGAGACGTTAGACACCGACGACGGGTTCCGCCTCAGCGAACTCGAAGACCGACTGGAGATGAGCAAGAGCGGGATTCACAACCACCTCAGCACGCTCCGCGAACACGGGTACGTCGAGAAGGACGGCGACGAGTACTCGCTGAGCCTCAAGTTTCTCTCGCTCGGGGGGCACGTCCGGAGCCGGTCGTCGCTGTACCGCCACGGGCGGTCGAAGATCGACCAGTTAGCGGACGATACCGGAATGTTGGCGAACCTCGCGACCGAGGAAAACGGCCGAGCGGTGTACCTCTACCAGTCCCGGGGGCAGTACGCCGTCAACCTCGACACCCACGTCGGATTCCGCCTCCCGCTGCACAACATCGGGATCGGGAAAGCCATCCTGGCGTCCCTGCCCCGCGAGCGTGTCGAGGAGATCATCGATCAGTGGGGACTCCCGAAGGCCACTGAAAACACCATCACTGACCGGGAGGAACTGTTCGAGGAGTTGGCCCAGATCGACGAACGGGGCTACGCGACTGACGACGAGGAGCGCACCGAGGGGCTCACCTGCATCGGTGCGCCGGTCAACCTCGGCGGCGAGGTGCTGGGTGCGATCAGCATCTCCGCGCCGACGAAGCGGCTGGGGAACGCGGGCTTCGACGACGACATCACCGCCGAAGTCGAGAGCACCGCCCACGAACTCGCACTCGATATCAAGTATGCCCGACAGTAAGCCGGGGCGGACGGCGCGGCGACCACTCCGAGGGCACGCACCACAGTGAGAACAATTATGACTACGGTCCGGCGTAGTACCTACGTATGCCGGAAATCGTCGACGGATACACCCACATCCTGACGGAGCACTTCTTCGAAGAACTGACAGATCGGTTCGGCTTCCAGGGACTCTCCGGACGTCCCGAGTTCCTCTGGGACGTCGAGAGCCGCAAGGAGGATATGGCTGACTACGGCGTCGACAAACAGGTCATCACCCTCGCACTCCCGACGCTGTTCCAGGGAATGGACCACGACCTAGCTCTAGAGATCACCAAACTCGCGAACGACGAGGTCCGACGGCTCGCCGACGAGCATCCTGACGACTTCATTCCGGTGGCGACACTCCCGAAAGTGAGTGATGCGTTTCTCGCGGAGTTCGACCGCTGTGTGAACGACCTCGATATGAAGGGCGTACAGATCTTCTCGAACGTGGACGGCAAGCCGCTCGATCACGAGGAGTTCTGGCCGCTCTTTGCGGACGCCGAGGCGACGGACACGCCGCTGTGGATCCACCCACAGCTCTGGGAGTGGTACGACTGGGCCTCCGAGTATATGGAACACCGCCTCTTCGGCTGGCCGTTCGATACGACGCTCGCGCTCTCTCGGCTCGTATTCGGCGGTGTGATGGAGGAGTACCCGGACCTGAAGATCGTCTCACACCACGGCGGCGGTATGGTCCCGTACTACGGGAGCCGCATCGAGATGTTCTATCAGCAGCGACAGGCCTACCCCGAGAACTATCCGGAGTTCCACGAGAACGCCGCAGACCTCTCCCGACCCGCCGAGGAGTACTTCAAGAAGTTCTACGCCGACGCCGCGGTCTCGGGGTCGACGTCCGCACTCGAGTGCGCGGAGACTTTCTTCAACGACGGGAACCTCGTCTTCGGGACCGACTACCCCTTCAGCCCCGAGCGCGGTCGCCGCACCGTCGAGGTCACTATCGACGCCGTCGAGGAGATGAACGTCGGCACCGAGGCCCGCGAGGACATCTTCGCCGGCAACCTCTACGAACTGATCGAGTAGATCCGTTTTCACACTCGAAATTCGCTGCCGGGCCTCCGGGGAATGACAAACAGACGTACAAATGTTATGGTTTCTCTACTGGCAGAGATATCGTTTCAATCTGTGCGATCGAAGACCGCAGAGATAGCAATTATACAGGATGTGTTTCGAATGTGAAAACGCGGCCGTTACTCCGCCCGAATCTCCATCGATCCGAGGTTCGAGAACTCGACGTGGTAGACGTCTCCGGGTTCGATGTCGATCGCAGCCGAGATGCCGCCGGTCATCACGAGTTCGCCCGCGCGGAGGTGGTCGTCGACGTCGTCGAGACGCTCGGCGAGCCAGGCGACGGGCCGTGCCGGGTTCCCCATAATGTCAGCACCGATGCCGGTGGCTTCGACCTCGCCGTTGACCGAGACGGCGACGCCTTCCATCTTCAGGTCCAGATCGGTGACGTCCCGGTGCTGTTCGCCGACGATGACCTTCCCCGCGGACGTCAGATCCGCGATGACGTCCTGCGCCGAGGGGATCGCCCATCCCTGGAATCGGCTCTCGAGGATCTCGACGACGGGAACGACCGCCCGAGTCGCGGTGAGTACGTCAGTCGTCGTCACCGGCGGTTCGAGATCTTCGTCGAGGACGACACCGATTTCGGCCTCGATCCGGGGGGCGATCATCTCGTCGGTCGGGATCGGCTCGTTCTCCAGGACGGTCTCGTGGGCCACGTATCCGAAGATCGGCTCCGGAATGCCGAGTTGCTCCTGTTTCGCCTCACTGACGAGGCCGAGTTTGTGGCCGACGACATCGTCGCGGCCGGCCGCGCTGAGTCGGTCGAATACCTCGAACTGGATCTGATACGCCTCTTCGGTGGTGAGTTCGGCGTCGTCGCTCAGCGGCGGGATCGGTTCCTTGGTGTCGTAGGCTTCATAGAGCCGCGTCGCGAGGTCGTCGATTTCGTCCTGGCTGAGTGGCATACACCCTCTACGTTCGCTGGTGCACTGATTATACTTTCGACAACGGACGCCGCGGACGGGCACACTCCGCTCCTTCCTGCGATCGCCCCGCGAGACGTAAGCGAATGTCCTTCCATCTATCCCGATTAATCCAACTCAGTAACTGGTTCCGGTGGCGACACCATTTTACTCTCCTATCCCGTACTACGCTTTGTATGTCAGAAGCTGAGGTAGCCCAGGACATCTCTATCGACGCGTTCTGGAACGCCCTCTACATCGACGGCGAGTGGGTGGCGCCCGGCGACCGAGCGCAACTCGACGTAACGAACCCGGCCAACGGCGAGACCGTGACACAGGTCCCGGCGGCGACGGCCGCGGACGTCGACGACGCCTACGAGGCCGCTGTCGAGGCACAAGAACAGTGGGAACAGACGACGCCCGACGAGCGCGCCGCGGTGATCCGTCGGACGGCAGACCTGATCGACGAGTACGAGGCCGAGATCCGCGAAATCCTCGCAGTCGAGAGCGGGGCGGCGAAGCCCCGACAGGACATCGAACACGGCGGGACGGTCACCTTCGTCCACGACGCCGCCTCCTTCGCCTTCCGGTCTTCGGGCGGGCACAACCAATCGAAGATCCCCGGGAAGGAGAACATCATCCAGAAAGAACCCGTCGGCGTCGTCGGCGTCATCTCCCCGTGGAACGTCCCGATGAAGCTCTCGATCCGCGCAGTCGCGCCCGCGATTGCTCTTGGTAACAGCGTCGTCCTCAAGCCGGCCCGAGAGACGTCGATCTCGGGCGGACTCCTTCTCGCGCGACTCTTCGAGAAGGCAGGTCTCCCCGACGGCGTCCTCAACGTCGTCCCCGGCAAGGGTAGCGAGGCCGGCGATCGGACCGCTGCACATCCCGACAGCGACGTGATCGCCTTCACGGGATCGACGCCGGTCGGCCAACTCGTCGGCCAGAACGCGGTCGATCACTTCGCCTTCCCCGCGCTGGAACTCGGCGGCAACAATCCCCACGTGGTTCTGGAGGACGCCGATCTGGATCAGGCAGTCGCCGCGGGAACCTTCGGCTCCTTCTGGAACCAGGGACAGGTGTGCATCTCCATCAACCGCCACCTCGTTCACGAGTCCGTCTACGACGAGTACGTCGAGCGACTCGCCGATCGCGCCGCATCGCTGGAGATCGGCGATCCCACCGACGACGACGTCGTCATCGGTCCCATCATCAACGAGGACCAGCGCGATGAGATGATGGCATACCTCGAAGAGACCCTCGAGCAAGGAGCCACGCTCGAAGCCGGTGGTGCGGCCGACGGCCTGTTCGTCGAACCGACCGTCCTCTCGGATGTCACGAACGATATGGCGGCCGCCTGCAACGAGCACTTCGGTCCCATCGCACCCGTGATTCCCTTCAGCGACGACGAGGAGGCGGTCGAACTCGCGAACGCCACCGAGTATGGACTCGCAGCGTCTGTCCACTCCGAGGACCGCGGTCGCGCACGCGACGTGGCCGACCAGATCGACGCCGGGATGGTCCACGTCAACGACCAGACGGTCAACGTCGAACCGCACGTTCCGTTCGGCGGGATGAAAGACTCGGGGATGGGCCGGTACAACGGCAAGTGGATCATCGACGAGTTCACCGAGACGAAGTGGACGTCGGTGCAGCGCGAGCCCCGCGACTACCTCTTCTGAGGCACAGCGCGAACCGCAGAATCCCGCCCGGAGTTCGTCGCTGACCGACGGCCGTCGGGGAGTCGCATCCGCTAGTCGCGGCCGAGATCGGCCCCAGTCGCGGCCGTCAACGGGTCCGTAGGCGAAGTTATTTGTACGGTAGTTTCGTACTTATCACTATGTCGTTAGACGCGGCGATCGTCGGTCCGGGTAACATCGGCACCGACCTGATGTACAAGATTCTCGACCGGGGGGAGAACATCGACCTCCAGCGGATGGTCGGAATCTTCCCGGTCGAAGAGAGCGATGGGCTCCAGGCCGCCGTCGACGAGGGCGTCGACGTCGGTACCGAGGGCATCGACAGCATCAAAGCGCACGCCGACGAGTTCGATCTCGTCTTCGAGGCCACGAGTGCGGGCATCCACGAACAGCACGCGCCCGTGTACGAGGATCTCGGGCTGTTCGCAGTCGACCTCACGCCCGCGGCGATCGGTCCCTACACCGTCCCCGTGGTCAACGCCGACGACGTCGTCGCGGAGGGTCACGAGAACGTGAATATGGTCACCTGTGGTGGCCAAGCGACGATTCCGATCGTACACGCCGTTGATCGGGTTTCGAGCGTCGAGTACGCGGAGATGACGTCCCACATCGCCTCGAAGAGCGCCGGCCCGGGAACGCGACAGAACATCGACAAGTTCACGCAGACGACCGCCGCGGGCCTCGAGGAGGTCGGCGGCGCCGAGGACGGCAAGGCGATCATCACGCTGAACCCGGCCGAACCGCCGATTATGATGCGGAACACGGTCTACACGATGGTCGACGAGTCCACCGACGTCGACGAGGTCCGCGACTCGGTCGACGAGGTCGCCTCCGACGTACAGTCGGACGTCCCCGGTTACGAGATCACGCTGGAACCGGAAGTCAAAGCGCAGGACGACGTCGCTTTCGACCTCGGCGATTCGATCATCCTCACGACGATGATCGAGGTCGAGGGCGAAGGGCAGCACCTTCCCCCGTACGCAGGCAACCTAGACATTATGACGAGCGCAGCACTCGGAACAGCAGAACGGGTCGCAGAGCAATCGATCGAGGCCGACGTCGCCGGAGGTGTCAGCGATGACTGACGAGGTCCGGATGGTCGATATGACCCTCCGCGACGGGATGCACGCCGTCGATCACCAGTTCACCCCCGAGGAGATGGCCGACGTCGCCGCGGCGCTCGACGCCGCGAACATGGACGTCGTCGAAGTCTCCCACGGCGACGGGATGGGCGGCTCGTCGATCAACTACGGCTTCGCCGCGGCCGACACCGAGGAGTACCTCGACGCCGTGGTCCCCGAACTGAACGACACGGAACTGTCGGTGCTGCTCCTGCCCGGCATCGGGACGGTCGAAGAGATCGATATGGCGATCGATCGCGGGGCCGACATCTGTCGGGTCGCGACCCACGTCACGGAGGCCGACATCTCGGAGGATCACTTCACCTACGTGAAGGATCGCGGACTGGAAGCCAATGGGCTCCTGATGCTCTCACATATGGCCGAGCCCGAGCGGATCCTCCACGAGGCCGAGTTGATGCAGGAGTACGGCGCTGACGCCGTGTACGTGATGGACTCTGCGGGTGCCCTCCTGCCGAGCGACGTGCGCGACCGCGTGGGCCTGCTCGCCGACGAACTCGATATCGAGGTCGGCTACCACGCCCACAACAACCTCGGACTCGGTATCGGGAACACGCTGGCAGCACTCGACGCCGGCGCAACCACGGTCGACGGCTGTCTCCGCGGCCTCGGCGCCGGTTCGGGTAACGCACAGATCGAGGTGCTCGTCGGCGTCCTCGACAAGGCCGGCTACGATATCAACCCGGACTTCTTCGGCGTGATGGACGCCGCCGAGGACGTCCTCGTCCCGATGATCTCCGACGACGAGATGCCCGAACTCGACAACGATTCGCTGATGCTCGGGTACGCGGGCGTCTACTCCTCGTTCCTGCGGCACACCCGTCGCGTGGGCGAGAAGTACGACATCGACCCCCGCGAGATCCTGGTGGAACTGGGCGAGATGGAAGTCGTCGGCGGTCAGGAGGACCTGATCACCGACGTCGCCGCGCGTCTCGCAGAAGACCGCGACGCCGGAACCGCCGCGGAAGCGGCCTCCGACGACTGAGCGGCGCGCTGCAGATTTTACAGGTCGTCGCGCGGTTCGACCAGTTCGATCATGTGACCGTCGGGGTCGGTGATGAACGCCACACGGGCGCTCGCCCCGGTCGAATCGAGCGGGCCACGGAGCAGTTCCGTGTCCGTCTCTTCTTGGAGTCGTTCGACCTCCGCGTCGGTGTCGTCAACCTCGAGTGCCAGGTGGTCGAACCGACTCCGAGTGGCCTCGCCGAGGTCGTGGTCCTCCTTGTGCTTGAACTGGATCTCGGCCGCACCATCGCCACGCACGTAGAGGTTCGTCGCGCCGTCGCCGCCGACGAACTCGTTGGTCTTCTCGAGTCCGAGGGCCCCGACGTAGAAGTCAAGCGTCTCCTCGATGTCCGATATCCAGATCGCGCTGTGGATGACGTCCATACCGGTACGGCGCGAGGCGGCGACATAAATCTCGGGGATCGACGACGGCGCGGGGGACAGTCGGACGACGACAGGACACCAATCTATTTGACGACCCGCCGGATAGCGTTGGTATGGTCACAGCAGACACCCGCGACCAGTTGGCCGAATCGCTGTACACGGCGCTCCGTGAACAGTCGCCGATCGACCGGCTCACGGCCGAATACGACCTCTCGATCTCGGACGCGTACGACATCCAGACCCGGCTGATCGACCGTCGCCTCGACGACGGAGCGGAAGTCGTCGGTCACAAGGTCGGACTCACCAGCGACGGCATTCAAGAACAGCTGGGCGTCGACGAACCCGACTTCGGCCGCCTCCTCGATACGATGTTCGTCGAAGGCCGCGAGATCCCGAGCGAAGAGCTCCTGCAGCCGCGAGTCGAACCAGAGATCGGATTCATCCTCGACGAGCCACTGGAACCGCCGGTGACCTACCTGGACGTCCTCGACGCGACGGGGTCGGTTCTGCCCGTCGTCGAAGTCATCGACAGCCGCGTTCGCGACTGGGACATCCGCATCGAAGACACCATCGCCGACAACGCCTCCTCGGCGCTGTACGTCGCTGGCGAACGGACGAGCGTCCCCGAGACCGACCTCTCGCTCGAAGGCGTGAAGCTGTACAAGAACGGCACGCTCGAATCCTCCGGCGTCGGGGCGGCGGTCCTCGATCACCCGGCCCGGTCGGTCGCGTGGCTCGCGAACACGCTCGCCGATCTCGACGAGACGATCGAGGCGGGCCACATCGTGCTGAGCGGGTCGCTGACGCCCGCCGTCGACCTCGCGCCCGGCGACGTGATCTCGGTCGAGTTCACGTCGATCGGCACGGTGAACGCCCGGTTGAGTGAGTAGGGCCGATGGGGGGCTTCGGCGCGAACTCCGGCCCAATCAGACGGTCCTGACCCACCGATCCCGGGACGGAGCGACTGGACTCCGGTGTGTTCGCTGGTGATTGCCGTCCCGGGGGCGCGTTGGGATACCCGGTGATCTTTCGGCGGCTCGAATGGTGAGTAATCGACTTCGGTGAAAAAGAGGCTACCGAGTACCTCGAAATCCCGTCCGTTCAAACGGCCGCAGCCGGAGAGTACACCATCTCGAAATTGTCTGGTCTGTCACCCGCTAACCGACGTCAACGGTCGAAGTATGGCAGCTCTCACTCCCCGCTCGATCCCGATCAGTCGTCGGCCGCTTGCGCGAAGTCCGCGACGAGGTCGCCGGGGACGTGTCCGTCGTCGGTCCACCCGCGTGCGTCGTAGTACTCCTGGATCGACGAGTCGAGGTCCGGGAGGTCGTACGGGAGGCGGTCGTCCTCGGCGTCGCGGCCACGCTGGTTCGCGAAGTGCCGTTCGAGGGTCACCACGCGGTCACCGACGGCCAGCAGGTCCTCGTAGTCGGTGCCGAACAGCGCCTCGAAGATCTCTTCTTCGATGACCCGACCCAGCCCGAACTGACAGAGGACAGCGCTGTCGCGGACGGCGTTGCGGTTCTCGTGATCGATGATGAAGTCCGCTTTGCCGCTAGTGCCTTCGGCGGGGATCACGTCGTTGTACTCCGGAATCATCACCGTCGAGTACATGTGGTCCGCACCGCGGTTGGCGACGGCGTACGAGAGGCCCTGTCCGTGGACGACGCGCCCGTCGTGGGCGGCGAAGTCCATCCCCTTCACGGTCCAGTTCTCGACGCCGAGTTCTTCGTGGGCCCGGTCGATGCCTTCAGCGAGCGTATCGCCGATACCCTCGCGGTGGGCGATCTTCTCGACCAGTTCGTGGATCAGTTCGACGTTGCCGAACTCGTCCTCGCTCGCGAGGTATGCGGCGATCGTGTTGCCGCAGGAGATGGTGTCCATCCCGAGGTCGTCGCACATATCGTTGGACTTCATAATGTCGACGATGTCGTCGACGCCGGAGTTGCTCCCGAACGCCATAATGGTCTCGAACTCCGGTCCCTCGGTCTCCAGTCCGGTCGCTTCGTCGCGAGTCGGGAGTTTACACGCGAAGGCGCACACCGAGCAGGCCGCCTTCTTGTACTTCTTCTCCTCGACGCGGTCGCCGTTGATCTGCTCGACGCCCTCGAAGGACTGATCGGCGAAGTAGTGCGACGGCAGCGAGAAGTTGTCGTTGAGGACCTGCACGAGGTGGGTCGTCCCCTGTCGGCGGAAGATGTCGTCGCTCGTGGCCGCCTGTCGGTGGACGTCCATCTGGATATCCTCGTTCGGCATTTCGAGCTCCGGTGCGGAGTCGCCCGCGAAGGAGATGCACTTGACGTTCTTCGATCCGAGGATCGCACCCAGGCCGCCGCGGCCGAACGCGCGCTCGTCGTAGGTCATCGCCGAGGCGAATCGGACTTCGTTCTCGCCTGCCGGCCCGATGGTGACGAGATTTTCGCTCTCGAGTCCGTGCCGCTCGTTCATCTCCTCGGTGACTTCCGGAACCGTCGCGCCTTCGAGCGCTGAAACCGTCTCGAATTCGATGCCCTCGTCAGTGACGTGGACGGCCAGCAACTCGTCGCTCGCCCCGGTGAGTTCGACTACGGAGTGACCAGTGCCGACGAAGTTCCGCGAGAGATAGCCGCCAGCGTTCGAAGAGAGAATACCGTCGGTCAGTGGGGAGAGCCCCGTCATATTCATCCGGCCGGTGAAGCTCATATCGGACTGCTGGAGCGGTCCGGCGGCCAGATAGACCCGGTTCTCCGGGCCGAGCGGGTCGGCGTCGAACGGGATTCGGTCGTGCGCCAACTTCGTCGAAATCCCCCGTCCGCCGATGAACTCCTCGAGTTCCTCGTCGATGGTGGTCGTCTCCGTCTCCCGGTCACCGACGTCGATGGTCAAGAGTGATCCTGTCGCGTGGAGCATACTATACGTATGCATAACCCGATACAAAAACTATTCGCAGACGGCGCCGCAGCGCACATTCACCCGACAGCGCGGCGGATTGTGGAGCGGGCGACGGGTGGATCGACGCCGATGGCGGCGTTCGCACGAGCGCAGCGAGGGTGCGTGTACTCTGAAGCTGCCCCCATCGCTCGGTACACTTCGACCGACAGACAGTCCGGCTCCCACCGTCTCCGTGGGGCACTGTCCCCCGCGCCCTGACGATCGGAGACTCGCGTTTTACTTCTGAAAATTCCGAGGAATAATTGTATCTTGTTTCTCTCGGTTTATTATAGCCTAGAATAAGAATCCGTTCTGTGTTCCTACACAATACTAGATAATTGTAGATAATATATGAAGTAGTTGTATATTGCGTTTCTCGGCCGTTCTCTCTGTCAGCCTTAGCAAATGGATACGTTCCACCGGACGTCGGGGCAGTTCGTTTCCATCATCGGGAGAGAGCGACACTCCTGCCAGTCGTTTATTTTCGTTTTGAAAATAAGGGCCGCTATAATCGGTGGCGCACCCTATGGCCGATCACTCAGTCACGCGGACGCCTTCGGCGTCGGGTCGCCACCGCATCACGCGCTCGTGGAGGGGTGCGAGGACGCCGTATTCGACGACGATCAGGAAGACCACGAAGATGATGAGCCAACTCATCATCGTCGGGAGGTCGTACTGATCGAAGTACCGTCGGAACATAAATCCGACACCGCGGGTGAGGAGGAACGCCTCGACGAGTAGCGTGATCTTCCACCCGATCGAGAGGGCTGAGCGGAAGCTCGCGAACAGGAACGGTGCGAGTTGGGGGACGATGATGTCGGTGAACATCTGCACCCGATCCGCGCCGAAGAATTCCGCCATCTCGGCGAGGTCCGAATCGAGGTTCCGTGCGCCCTCCCACATATTCAGTGCGACGAAGGGTGTGATGACGACTGGGACCGCGAAGAACCCGCTGCTCGCGTTGAACCCGATCCAGATGGCCGAGATGAAGACGATCACGAGCGATGGGATCGCGAGCCAGGCGTAGATCCACGTCGAGATGGTGCTCTCGAGCGTTTCGCTCCGCCCGAGCGCGATCCCCAGAAGTGTTCCCAGGATCATCGAGACGATCAGTGACGCGAAGAGCATCTCGATCGTCTTCCAGACGTGGAAGTAGAACATATGATCGTACGGTCCCGGCGTCGTCAACACCGTAACGAGCGAATCCACCGTCTCCGGAAGTCCCGGGAGGACCTCCGGGTAGGTGATCCCGCCGGCGTACCAGATGGCGAGAAGGGTCGCGATCGACGCCACGCCGTACCCGAATCGCTGCGTTCGGTTCATCTCACTCCACCACGTGCTCGTGGAACTCTCTGTACAGTTCCGCCTCGCGCTGGGCGATTTCGGGGTCGTCGTACTGGCGCGGCCGGTCGATTCCGATATTCCGCCGGGCGAACATCTTTCCGTTGGAGTTCATCATATAGAGGTAATCCGAGAGGAACACGGCCTCGTTGATGTCGTGAGTGACGAACAGGATCGTCTTCTGCTCCCGCTGCCAGATGTCGAGTAACTCCTGCCGGAGGTCGCGGGCCGTGATCTCGTCGAGACTACTGAACGGTTCGTCCATCAGGATGATCTCGGGTTCGATCGCGAGCGCTCGTGCGATGGCCACCCGCTGTTTCATCCCCCCGGAGAGGCGTGTGGGATAGTTATCGCCCTCCGTGTCGAGATTGACCATCTCTAGGTACCGGGTTACCCGCTCGTCCCACTCCGATTCCGGCACGTCCCGGGCTTCGAGCGCGAACTCGATGTTGCCTGCGACGGTTTTCCAGTCCAGCAGGCGCGGCTCCTGAAAGATATAGCCGAGGGAGAGATCGTTGGGGGTGACGTCGCGGCCGCCGCGCCGCATCGTCCCCTCGGTGGGTTCGACGAGCCCCGAGATGACGTTCATCAGCGTGGTCTTTCCGCAGCCAGAGGGACCGAGCAGCGAGACGAACGCGCCGGATTCGACGTCGAGATCGACTTCGTCGAGCACCTGGATGCGACCCTGCCCGGGCCTGGGATAGTGCTTGACGATGTCACGGAGTTCGAGGGTCTCGCCCGTGGTCTCGGACGATACAGATCGTTCTTCGGCTGCCATCATCATCGCCCTCCGGGGTTCCGCAGGAGAATAGCTGTGCGGGGATGGTCTCGGAACATAGATCGTGTGAACAGTTAGCGAAAGACGTGAGGATCATAATAATCTTTCCATAGCCCCGGGCGACTCCCGTCCGGTGCCGCGGGCCAAGGTCCAGAAGTGTCGAGAGCCGATGGATCTATCA
This sequence comes from Halobellus clavatus, assembly GCF_900107195.1. GTDB lineage: Archaea > Halobacteriota > Halobacteria > Halobacteriales > Haloferacaceae > Haloquadratum > Haloquadratum clavatum. Next base: position 109,219 of record NZ_FNPB01000006.1, on the reverse strand, counting down.
TAAACGTTCCCGGTATTTTTATTACCATAGACTATGGTGGTCGATGTATGCATCGTGTTACCAGAAGGCGTTTTATTACCGGCACGGGTGCGGTCGGCGTTGCCGGACTCGCCGGATGTAGTGGAGGCGGCGACGGAAACGGTGACGAGAGCACGGAGACGGCGACCGAGAGCGATTCCACGGCCACGACGATGGGGTCAGCCGACGGTGGGATGACCTCGGTCCGCATCCTCCTCCCCGAAGGGACGATTCACTACCCGATGTACGAGGCCGCCACGGACGACGGCGTCTTCGAGGACGAGGGCATCGACCTGACAGTCGACTACGCCCCCTTCGGCGCACAGGTCCAGTCGCTCACCGGTGGTGAAGTCGACGTCAATATGGTGTCGATGATGCCCTACGTGAGTAACTACCTGAAGGGCGAAGACCTCGTAACGTTCGGCTGGAACGGGTGCCTCCAGAGCATCAACGCGCTGTACACGCGGGAAAGCAGCGATTATATGTCGATCAGCGACCTCGAAGGCCAGCGGATCGGCGTCTGGTCGTGGGGGTCCTCGACCGTTCAAGCGTTCCAGGCGGTCGTCGCGGAGGAATCGGGCCTCCGAATGCGTCAGGACTTCGAGACGACGACGGCGGCGCCGCCGGCGCTCCTCGGCCTGCTCACGGACGAACAGGTCGATGGGGTGATCAACGTCAGCGGCCTCACCATCACGATGGAGGCGCAGCCGGATACCTACCGTCGGCTCTCGCAACTGAACGCGATGTGGCGCGAGCGCGCGGGGTACACGCTGCCGCTCACCGCGTGGTTCACGTACTCCGACTGGTACGACAACAACACCGAAACCGCAGCGGGACTCCTTCGCGGCGCAGAGGCAGCCGCCACCCACTGGCGCGAGAACACCGTCTCCATCCTCGAGGAGTACGGCGAGACCGCCTCGGTCGACACCCAAGCGAAGGTCGACGTGGTCGACGAGTGGGCCAACGACGAGCAGGTCTTCCGCGGCGGGTGGGACTCGGGCTACCGGGACGCCACCTGGCAGTTCATCGAACTGATGAACCAGTACGAGTTCGTCGACGAAGTACCCGCCCAGGACGAACTGCTCCGGAATCCGCTGTAGCGGCTGGCCATCGTTCTAATGAAATCTTATATTACTGATAGAAACCTCGGTAAGAAGGCCCTCGTGGCCGTCGTGCTACTGGCCGCCTGGCAGGTCGCCTCGCAGTTCTTCGCCTACTACGTGTTTCCCAGTATCCCGGAGTTGCTCACCGCCACGCAGACGGTGATCTCGGACCCACAGTTCGGCACGTATCGGGGAAATGTCACGGACACCTTCCGCCGGCTGTTGGCGGGCTTCGCGATCTCGGTCGTCGTCGGCACGATCGTCGGCACCGCGATGGGCCTCCGCGAGGACGCCGAAGCGTTCCTTCGGTCGTGGATCGTTCTCGGCCTGTCCGTCCCGGCCATCGCCGTCGCGTTCGCGCTCATCATCGCGATCGGCATCTCCGAGTGGGTCCCGGTGCTAACGGTCGTGATCGTCGGCGTCCCCTTCGTCATCCTGAATATGTGGGAGGGGACCCAGGAACTCGACCCCGAGATCACCGAAATGGCGGACTTCTTCGGGGCGAGTACCCTGCAGAAGTATCGCGACATCCTCTTGCCGCAGGTGCTTGAGTACCTCTTCCCGTCGATGTACTGGGGTCTGGTCGTCTCCTGGAAGGTGCTCTTCATCGCGGAGGTGTTCGGTGCGGGCTCGGGTGTCGGCTATATGGTCAACTACTGGTTCCAGCAGCAACGCGTCGACCTGCTTCTCGGGTGGGTTCTCATCCCGGTGTTACTCATCATCCTCGCTCAGGAAGGCCTTCGCGCTGCTGAACACCGACTGATGAAGTGGCGCTGATCCCGTGATGATCGTGCGAGTATTCGCCGCCGTCTCGGTATCTTCAGTTGGGGTCAGCGCGCGTATCGACTGCCTCGGCCACTCCGCCGATTCGGGCAGATCGAGCCAGGGAGCCACGATATGACGCCCGTCGGTGACGTGTTCAGCGTCGGCGTCCTCCTTGCGGTGCTCGGGGCGTGCGCGCTCGCGGTGCAGTCGCTGTCGATCCGTTACGGGACGATCACCAGCGACTCATCTGACGCGCTCGTGATCGTCCTGGCGGTGAATATCCTCGCCCTCGTGCCAGCGGCGTTCGTCCTCGGCTCACCGCTGCAGGAACTCACGCTGCGCTCGCTCGCCGCCTTCACCGCGGCGGGGCTCTTGGGGACGATGGTCGGGCGAGCGATGCACTTCGAGGGGATCAAACGGATCGGCTCCAGCCGGGCAGAACCGATCAAGGCCTCACAGCCGCTGCACGCCTCGCTGGTGGCTGTGGTGGTGCTCGGCGAGGTCGTCTCGCCCGGCCACTTGGTCTCGATGATCGCCATCGTCGCCGGGATCGCGATCATCACCTACGAACACGGTCGGGGCGGCCAGACGGCGGGCAATACGGGGTACGTCGGCCTCGCGTTCCCCTTCGCCGCGGCGTTCTTCTATGGGATCGAACCGACGTTCGCCAAACTCGGATTCGCCGAGGGTGCAGCAGTCCTGACGGGGCTGACAGTGAAGACCGTCAGCGCCGGGCTCGGCTTCCTCGTGTATCTGTGGTGGACGCAAGGGATCCCGGATCTCCGCGAGGTCGAGCGCGAGGAACTCCCGTGGCTCGTGGGTGCAGGTCTCGCGAACACCGTCTTCCTGCTCGGGTACTACGGCGCGCTGGAGGTAGAGCCGGTCTCGCTCGTCGTGCCGCTGGTGCAGTCAAGCCCGCTCGTGGTGATCTTCCTCTCCGTCTTCTTCGTGAGCGACGACCTCGAACGGATCACCCCGCGGCTCGTCCTCGGGGCGCTCGTCGCGGTCGGCGGAGCCATCGGCGTGACGCTCCTGAGTTGATGGCGGATCCGCCCCTCAGTAGTAGGAGAGTCCGGGGTCGGCGTTGATCGCCTGTCCCGTCATCGCGCTGCTGTCGGGGCCGGCGAGGAAGGTCACGACGCCCGCGATGTCGTCCGGTTTCACCACACGATCGAGCGCCTGTTTCTCGACGTAGTCTGCTAAGTATGCCTCGCCGGCCTGCTGTGAGGCCTCCGACCACGTGTAGCCCGGCAGCACCGCATTCACTCGCACGTCCAGGTCACCCACCTCGGCCGCCATCGCTCGCGTCATCGAGAGCACGGCCCCCTTCGAGGCGACGTAGTGCAGGAACCCCGGGACGCCCATCGTCACCACCGAGGAGGAGATGTTGACGATGCGACCGCCACCGGAGAGATCCTCGAGTGCGTGCTTTGCCGCGAGAAACGGCCCCTTGGCGTTGACTGCCATCACGGTGTCCCACTCGTCGGCGCTGATCTGGTCGAAGCGCTTCTTGTCGGTAACGAGCGGTGCGTAGTACGCCGCGTTGTTGACCAGGATATCGACGTCAGTGCCATCGAACACGGCCGCCATCGCGTCCTCGTCGGTGACGTCGGCCTCGCGGTAGGCGGCGCTCCCGCCGGCGGCTTCGATCTGCTGGACCGTCTCAGATCCGTCGGCGACGTCGACGACGATCACGTGCGCGCCGTCGCTTGCGAGACGCTCGGCGATGGCTCGTCCGATCCCCGTCGCAGCACCGGTCACGACCGCGGTCTGGTCTGTGAACATCAGGTGGGAGAACGCCTTCCCAGCCTATAACCATTGGCGTCGCCCGGGAGCGCGTGGGACCGACCGCTACTCCTCGACGGAGCCGATCTCTACGTTGATCGTCTTCAGCTCCGTGTAGTGATCGACCGCCTGCATTCCCTTCTCGCGTCCAAGCCCGCTCTTGTTGTAGCCGCCGAACGGCGTCTGGGGCCGGGACCCGGCGTACTGATTCACCATCACGCTGCCCGCCTCGATACCGTTGGCGACTCGATGAGCGCGGTCCAGCGTGTTCGTCCACACCGTCGCGTAGAGGCCGTAGTCGGTGTCGTTCGCCCGCCGGATCGCCTCTTTCTCGTCTGCGAATTCGTAGAGGCTAATCACCGGACCGAAGACCTCCTCACAGGAGATAGCCGCGTCGTCGTCGGCCCCTTCGATGATCGTCGGTTCGTAGAAGGTGCCCTCGCGGTCGGCCGGCCGGCCCCCGGTGAGCACTGTCGCTCCGTCGTCGATCGCTGCTTGGACGTACTGATCGATCTCCGCGAGCGCATCTTCGGAGATCACCGGACCGAGGTCCGGGTCGTCGATGCCGGCCCCGAGTTCGAGGGCGTCGACGGCGTCGACGTACCGTCGTGTGAACTCGTCGTAGACGTCCTCGTGGACGAAGACACGGGTGGTGGCGAAGCAGACCTGGCCGTTGATCATCGTCATCGCCTGCATCGCGCCGTCGACGGCGTCGTCGAGGGGAGCGTCTTCGAAGACGACCGCGGGGCTCTTTCCACCGAGTTCTAAGACCGTGGGCACGACTCGGTCGATCGCGGTCTTGCCGACGAGCTGCCCCGTCGAGACCGACCCGGTGAAGGTGAGCTGGTCGACGCGATCGTCCGTCGTCAGCGCCTGACTGGTCTCGACCCGCCCGGGGACCACGTTGAACAGGCCGTCGGGCAGGCCCGCCTCGCTGGCGATCTCGGCGAGTGTGAGGATCACCCGGGGTGCGAACGGGGAGGGCTTGACGACGACCGCGTTGCCGGCGGCCAGCGCCGGTGCGACCCCACGGAACGTGAGGAGCACCGGCGCGTTCCAGGGGACAATCTGGGCGCTGACCCCGATCGGCTCCCGCCGGGTGAACGCCTGGTTCGTCTGGCCAACGGGGAGGCTCTCGCCCTCCACTTTGTCTGTCATCCCGGCGTAGTAGTCGACGTAGTCGATGGCGCTGTCCACGAGGCCTTTCGACTGACCGAGCGGCCGGCCGATGGCTCGCGTCGCGAGTTCGGCCAGTTCGTCGACGTGACGTTTGAGCTCCCGGGCGACCTGGCGCAGGATCCGACCGCGCTCGATGGGATCGATCGCCGCCCACTCGGATTGGGCCGCGACGGCCGCGTCGAGTGCGGTGTCGACGCCGTCAGGCCCGGCGCTCGTGACCACGGCGACCGGTCGGCCAGTCGAGGGATCGGTGACCCGGAACGTGTCGTTTCGCCGGTGGTAATCGCCGTCGACGAACATCCCTCGGTGTGGCACTCGGCCTTCGGACATACCCGACGGTACTGGAGAGCGGCTATTAGCCTTTACTCCCGGGCTGGCGGGCGTCTCGAACGGGGGAACCTACCTGATCCACAGTATGTTTTAAGTAACGGTGTACCAAAGTGCGAAACGATGCCAGAGATCATAGACGCGACCTCGCACATCATTACCGACGAGGTTCTCGACACGCTCGAGAAAGTCCATCCCACGGACGAACTCTCCAGCCTCCGGAACGCACCTCGAATGTCCGACGTGGAAGGGCGTATCGAGTACTTGGACAAGAACGGGATCGACCGGCAGGTCATCGACCTCGCGGCCCCGATGATCTGGCAGGACATTGACCCCGACAACGGGATCGAAGCGACCCGCGTCGCCAACGACGAAATCGCCAGGATCGGCGAGGAGCACGACCGGTTCATTCCGGTCGGCACGGTGCCGTTCCTCACTGACGAGTACGTCGACGAGGCGCGGCGCTGTATCGAGGACCTCGGGATGCACGGGATCCAGATCTTCTCGAACATCAACGGCCGGATGCTCGACGACGACGACTTCGAGGAGTTCTACGCCACCATCGACGATCTCGACGTCCCGCTGTGGATCCATCCCCAACTGGCAGACTGGCACGACTACGACACCTCTCACACGTGGATCTACAAGATGCTGGCGTGGCCGTTCGACACCAACATCGCGCTCGCCCGACTCATCTTCTCGGGGATCCTTGACCGCTATGAGAACATCGAGGTCATCTCGCATCACCTCGGCGGATCGTTCCCCTACCAGGTCGGCCGCATCCGCTCGTGGTACCAGACCCGGACGGAGGAGCCCGAACTGTATCAGAACCCCGCGATCGCCGATCTCTCCGAGCCCCTCGAGGCGTACTTCGATCGGATCTACGGCGACACCGCGGTCAGCAGCCAGGGTGAGTCGTTCCCGCTGGAGTGCGGGCTCGAATTCTTCGGCGCCGACAACGTCGTCTACAGCGCGGACTACCCGTTCGGCCCCGACAAGGGCCAGTACTGGGCGACCGAGATCATCCCGCTCATCGAGGATCTCGATATTCCCGAAGCGGACAGAGAAAAGATCTTCTCCGGGAACATCAAGCGGCTGCTCGACCTGGAGTAACGCCCGCGTTTGCGCTGTCGAGCGATCAGCTCGCGGTTCATAATTTGCCGCGGAGACTGTTATTATTAATGTTCGTCGAGCCCTTCGCAGTATGGACCCCGAGGAGATCCAAGCATCCGGTGATCCAGTCGAGGTGCTCCGCCGCAAGGGTGGGGACTACACGAACAACTTCCCCGTCGTCCCCAACGAGATTACGAACTGGCTCGACGAACAGCGCGCGGTGACGGAGACTGTCTCCCTCGCAAATCTCTCGCATCACATGACCTCGCTCCGCGTCACCGGGCCTGACGCGGAGACGCTGCTTCGCGACCTGAGCGTCAATAGCTTCGAGCACTACGAGGTCGGGACGGCGAAACAGCTGGTGATGTGCAACCCCAACGGCCACATCATCGGCGACGGCCCGATGCTCAAACTCGCCGCGGACGAGTACTACAGCGCTGGGATGCTGGCGGCCAACTGGGTGCGCTACAACGTCGAGACCGGCGAGTACGACGTGGAAATCGAGACCGAACCCCGCACCTCTGCGCAGGCGGGCGATCCCGAGAAGTTCGTGTTCCAGGTGCAGGGCCCCAACGCGCGGCCCGTGCTCGAACAGGTGACAGACGCCGACCTCGACTCCATTCCGTTCTACAGCTTCGATACGGTCGAACTGGCGGGGGTCGAGGCGATTGCATTGGGTCACGGGATGTCCACGGAGTTCGGCTTCGAGTTCATCGGTCCCTTCGAGCAGGCAGACCACGTCCGCGAGGCTATCGTCGAGGCGGGCCAGGATCACGGGCTCCGACAGCTGGGCTCGAAGGCTTATCACACGCTCTCGGTGAAACTCGGCTGGGTCCCGCCGGGCGTCCCACCCCTGTACGACGTCGAGGAGATGGCCGGATACCGGGCGTGGCTCGACGCCGACAGCCGGGAGGCCACGTACTCCATCGACGGGAGCTTCGTCTCGGAGGACATCACCGACTACTACATGGACCCGATCGAACTCGGATACGAGAAACTCATCAGCTTCGATCACGACTTCGTCGGCCGTGAGGCGCTCGAGGCCAAGGTCGAGGACCCCGACCGGACGCTGGTCTCGCTGGCCTGGGACGAAGCGGACGTCATCGACGTGTATGCCTCGCTCTTCCGCGACGGTCCGAGTAACAAGCTCATAGAACTGCCACGGATCGGGTGGGGCCGCGCGAACTACGACGAAGTGCTGAAAGACGGCGAGTTGGTCGGGCTCTCGCACTCGCGGTCCTACGAGTACGACGCCGGCACCATCATCTCGCTGTGCAGCATCGACGTCGACCACGCGGACCCGGGCACAGAGGTCACGCTCGTGTGGGGCGACGAGGACTCACCGAACCCGAAAGTCGAGCGGCACGAACAGACCGAGATCTCGGCGACGGTCGGTACAGTCCCGTACTCGCCGGATCGACGGAAGGGCGAATAAGTGACGCACCGGTCCGTCGAATCGCTGCTCCTCGAGCGCGACCGCCTGCAATCACGACTCTCTCGAACCTTCCACCGTCCGCCGTAGCACCGGTTTTCCGACAGTCTCGGAATTATTTATATGAATGATTGTGATAAATACCCGATGTCGGCAGAGTCCTAACATATGTACTTGTGTTATGCGATCCGAGCGGTGGACACCCGTGACCCGTCGTGGGGTAAACCTGCGGCTGATCTCGATACGACAGTTTCGGAAGAGTGCGAACCGCGTGCACGGGTGTTCAGTCGCGTCACACGACGACGTGGTCCGTTTTCCATCGAAAATGCGGGATTACGCACAGCTATATATGTGATTGTATTCCGAAACTGTCGGAATACCGTTCCGTCTCCCGATCTAATCGCAAAGCTAAGGAGTCGGGGCGGCAAACGGAACGTAAGACAATGACAAACGATGCGGTGAAGTTGCGGTCGATCCAGCGGGTCTCCGAGATTATCGAACTGTTACAGGAACACGGTCCAATGGGAACCACCGAGATCACAGAGTCGCTGGACGTCCCGACGAGTACCGCTCACGACTACCTCTCGACGCTGTATGACCTCGAATATCTGATCAAGGTCAACGGGAAGTACGACCTCGGGCTGCGGCTGTTGGATCACGGCATCGGGGCGCGAAATCGGCATCCGATCGCACGCGAAGGGAAATCGACGATCGAACAGTTGGCGAATACGACGGGCGAGGCAGTCTGGCTCGTCACCGAAGAACACGGACAGGCCGTCTACCTGGATTACGCGCTCGGCGAGTACGCGGTTCAGACGCACGCTCGCATCGGCACTCGGTCTCACCTACACTATCTCGCCTCTGGGAAGAGTATCCTCGCGCACCTCCCCAGAGAGCGTGTCGAGCAAATCCTCGACCACCGAGGACTCCAACAGCAGACCTCACGGACCGTCGACTCCCGGGAGGCTCTCTTCGAGGAACTGGAGGCCACTCGGGAACGCAACTACGCGCTCAACGATCAGGAGAACGTCAGGGGCGCCCGCGCGATAGGGAAGGCCATCATCGTCGACGGCGACGTCGTCGGCGCGATCAGCGTGGTCGGACCAGCGAATCGGCTCACCGACCAACAACTGGAGAACGGACTCGTCGATCGGGTCCTGGGTGCGGCGAACGAACTCGAACTCAAACTCAGTCAGGCGTGAGACTGCGGCCGTGGCCTCACTCCCGTTGGCACTGACACCCGCGCTCGTCGAGGAACTCCGCCACCGAGTACTGCTCCCCGCACTCCTGACACAGCACCTGCAGGTCGAGCAAGACCTCGAACGCCCCCGCGTCGATCCGTTCGGTCTGCCTGAGCTTCTCGATCCGCTCTTCGGTGACCGAGAGCGTGCGTGTCATCAGCCGCTGGATGCTCTGGAGGTCCTTTTCGACTTTCTCCTGATCCGAGAGCTTTCGGTACTCAGCGTCCCGGTACTCCGTCAGGAACGATCGGATCGCCTGGTAGCTGACGAAATCTGACTCCAGGTCGTCGACGTCGATCCCGTTCTGCTCCAGTCGGTTGCGGGTGTCGGTCCGGACCCCGGTACTGACGTTGTCTTCGGTGAGGTTCCGGTACGTCGAGTCGACGTCGCTCTCCAGAGCGCTCATCCCCGCATCGATGAGTGCCTGCTCTAAAAGTTGTTTGTTGAAGTAGTCCGCCAGGTCCCGGAGGCTCGTCCGCTCGACGCCGTCGCCCGTCCACCGCACCTCCAGTTCGTCGCCGAGTCCGCGGAGGTCGTACTCTTCGATCAATCGTGCGACCTTGCTCGAGGGTCTGCTGTCGGTCGTGTTAGCCATAGATTGAATTGTGCCCGAAAGCTCCGGTTAGATAGACGTCACGCGCGTGAAGTCGTCGTCGAGGGCCTGTGCGTCCTCGGGCAGGAGTGCCACCACGAGGAAGTCGGCGTAGTCGGCGAAGTACTCGACGAGGGCGGCGATCCGGTCGGAGTCGATCGCCTCCAGCGAGTCCAGCAACATAAACGGCACCGACTCGTGGAGGTCGTGGACCAGATACCCCGCCAGCGCGAAGATCAGCCCGGTTACCTCTCGTTCGCTCTCAGAGAGGTGGTCGATCGTGTCCTCGTACGCCGCCCCGTTCTCGGTCGTCCGGACGATGTGGAGCTCGAACTGCGTCTCCGCGTCGCTGGCATCGTTCGCTTCGATCCGCTCGATCCAGATCCGTTCGATATTCTCGTAGGCGAGCAGGTCGAGGATCGACTCCATATGTTCGTTAAACGACGCCACCGCCTCGGCCTCGATCTGATCGATCTTCGTCCGCTGATCGGTGAGTTCGTCGACGAGTTCCGAACGCTCCTCCCGGAGTTCTTCGGCGCGTTCGACGTCGTCCTCGATCGCTTCGATCTCGGCTGTGACCTCGTCGAGTTCGGACTCGAGGTTGTCGATCTCGAACTCGAGCTGATTGGCCTCCTTGTGGAGCGAGAGGATCTCGTCGAAGTCCGCGGATTCGAGACTGTCGACCTCTGATTCGAGGGATTCGACGTCTTCGGTCAGCGACTCGCGCGTCTCTTTGAGCGCCTCGACCTGTTCGTTCCGCCGGTCGAGTTCGTCGTCGATGTCGTCGAGTTTGCGCTCGATCTCCGTGCGGCGACGCTGTTTTTGCGTCGCCTCCCGCTGTTCCTCCTTGCGGTCGTCGAGGTCGCTCTTCACTTCGTTGAGCGTTTCGACCTTCTCGCTCCGGAGGTCTTTCAGTCGCTCGATCGTGGATTCAATCTGGTCGCGACCGACGGAGGAACCACACGTCCAGCAGACGACCGTGTCGTCGTCGCCGACCAGCTGATCGGTCACTGAGTTATCGCCCGTGGCCGCCCCCCCGCCGTCCTGGAGCAGTTCGTAGTCCTCTGCTTCGAGCCGCTCTTCGTTGTATTGGATCAGGCTCCGGAGCTCGTTGATTTCGGTGTTCAGTTCCTGTCTCTGACTCCGGAGACGGTCGATCTCGGCCTCCAGATCCCGGTGATCGCCCATCGGCGTCTCCGGGAGTTCGTCGAGGTCCTCTTGCAACTCGCTCCGTTCCCGCTTGAGCGAGGAGATGCTCTCGTTCTGTCGCTCGATCTTCCGGCGGACCGATTCGAGCTCCGAGCGAGTCTCTCGGAGGTCCTGCAGTTTCGATTCGAGTTCAGCCTGCTCTTTGCGGCCCTGCTCGACGTCTCGGCTGCTGTCGTCGATGTCCGCTTCGAGCGCAGCGAGTTCCTCTCGCTTGTCTTCGATCTTCTCCTGTAGCGTGGTGCGCTGTCGTTCGAGATCCGGTAGGTCACGCTTTCGCGACTCGATCTGGGCCAGTTCGTCGTTGATATCGCCCTTCTTCGTTTCCAGACGTCGGATCTCGTCGCGGATCGCCTCGACGTCGACGGGCCGCATAATGACGTCTCGGAGCTGCTCCTCTCTGGCAGCCGCCTGTCGAGCGTTGTTCGTTTCCAGCAAGAACGCGAAGAGATCGGCAACGTCCGGATCGTCGAGGTACGGTTCGCCCTCGAACTGGACGCCGTCGCCGACGCGTTTCACCGTCCGCTCGTAGGTGTTCTCACCGAGTGTCAGTTCTACCTTCCCTTGATCGGCGTCGCCTTTGAGTGAAACCCGCTGACTCCCCATTGCACACATAATCGAGCGCAAGAAGGAGGTCCGGTTCGTCGCATTCTTCCCTGTCAGAACGGTCACGCCACGAGGAATCTCTACGTCAGTGTGGTCGATCCCACCGATGTTCTCGACCGTGAAATGAGCAGACTCAGTCAGTTGCTCGGAGGCAGCCATACCCGTCACAACTGTCTATGTGCATATATACTTTGTGTAGCTACTCAGTCGCGAGTACGTTTCTGCTGCGGACTCCATTCGAGATTTCCGAACAGACGGTGTGGGTAACCGTCACGCGACGCCAACGTCAGACCAGGAGTACTGTGTGATCCTCGAAACAGCGCACCGCGAAGTCGAGTCTCGACCGAATCCGAACCGCTCACGTTGCAGACGGTCACACAGCGCCGGAGGATGTCGACTCAATCGCCGCGATGCCGAGATAACAGTTGTACTTCCGTTATTGCCCGTGCACAAGAGAATCGGGTAGGAAGGAGTACCTCGGCGAAGGAGCCGAACCGGGCGTCGCATCCAGAGACGACTCAGCCGATCGGAGACAACACTGCCGTCAGGCGTCGATCGAATTGCCTTCGAGTTGCTCAACTGTGCCTGTGGGTATCTCGAACGCCACTGGGCAGCGCCAGGACCGCTGCCGTCGTCGAATTCGGCGTCGCCGAGACAGTACCTTGTCGCATTGGCCGCGCAGATAACTCCGCAGCCGCCGCGAACGACCGGTTCGCGTCGAGCGGGCCGTGCATTATTCCGCTGACCTGTGCGTTCGAGATAACCGCAGTATTTAGGTCGCCGGAGTCCTAGGCCCCGACAAGGATGACAGACGGTCCACCCCCGCTGAAGACGATCCAACGCGCCTTCGAGATTCTGGACCTGCTCAAACGAGAGAAACAGATCGGTGTCGCGGAACTGGCACAGACGCTCGACCTCCCGAAGAGTACCGTCCACGACTACCTCCGGACCCTCCGCACGATGGGCTACGTCGTCAACGAAAGCGGTAGCTACCGGCTCAGTCTGCAGATCCTCGAACTGGGTGGGCAAGTCAAGTACCGGAACCGGCTCTTCCACGTGGCCAAACCGGAACTCGAACGCCTGGTCGAGGAGACCGGCGAGCAGGCCAGCATCAACGTAGAGGAGCGGGGCGAGTTCGTCATCCTCCACACCGAGTTCGGGGCTGACTCGCTCCGGCTCGGGATCTACCCTGGTCTCCGGACCCCGATTCACACGCACGCCGGCGGGAAGGTGATCTTAGCCCATCTCCCCGAAGAGAGGATCGAACAGATCGTCGCGAACCACGGACTGACCGCGCGGACCGAGTACACGATCACGGATCCCGACGACCTCGTCGAGGAACTCGCGACGCTCCGTGAACAGGGGTACGGCGTCGACCGAAACGAGCAGGTCGTCGGTATGGGGGCGGTGGCCGCACCGGTCCAGATCGAAGATCGGGTCGTCGGCTCGATCGGCATCGTCTGTCCGAGCGACCGACTCCTCGAGGAGGACTACCGCGAGACGCTCGCCGCCGAGGTGCAGAAATCGGCCAACATCGTCTCGGTGAACTATCAGTACGCCCCGTGATCGCGGTGGAACGGCCGTTCGAATATCTCGTACGGGCCGACGCCGGGGTATCTCTGCTCGTCGCACCGACAGAATATTTAAGATAGGTAATTACAATTCTCCGATACCGATGGCCGAACCACGCGAACTGGAAAAGTATTACTACCACGAACAGGGCTTCGACACGATCGAAGAGATCGAAGAGTGGTTCGAGTGGCAGGTGCCAGCGCAGTTCAACATCGCGGAGTACGTCTGTGACCGGTGGGCCTCGGCGCGGAAACACCGCGTCGCGCTGTATCACCGGGGCCCCGACGGCGACGAAGCGGCGTACACGTTCAGGCAGGTGCAGCGCTACGCGAACCGGTTCGCGAACTACCTGGTCGACCAGGGAATCGGCCCGGGCGATCGGGTCGCGATCAACGGGACCCAGCGCCTCGAATCGCTCGTCGGTCACCTGGCAGTGTTCAAGATCGGTGCCGTCTCGGTCCCGCTCACTGTCCTCCTGGGCACTGAGGGCCTCCGCTACCGGCTCTCGGACTGCGAGGCCGACGCGTTCCTCGCTGACCGCGGCGCGATCGAGGCGATCCGATCGATCCGCGACGACGTGGACTCGCTGGATCTGGTGGTCACGAACGACGCGTTCGACGACGCGGACGAAGTGAACTTCTGGGACGCGATCGAGACCCACGACCCGCAGTTCGAGACGGCGGCGACCGACGCCGATGAGACGGCGTTCATCATCTACACGAGCGGAACGACCGGCCAACCGAAGGGGGTCGTCCACACCCACCAGCACCTCCTCGGCGAATTGCCGCAGTTCCTCAGCCTGCAGGGGCAAAACACCGACGACGACCAGGTCCTCCGGACCGTCGCGGAGTGGTCGTGGATTATGTCGCTTCCGGGGGTCGTGCTGCCGGCGCTGTTCTATGGGATCCCGGTCGTCGGCTACTCCGGGCGTGATTTCGATCCCGAGATCGAGTTCGAACTCACCGACGCCTTCGGCATCACGCACCTGAATCTGCCGCCGACCGCCGTGCGGATGATGATGCAGGTCGACGACCCTCGCGGGCGGTTCGATCTTTCCAGCGTCCAGTCGTTCACGACGGGTGGGGAGTCGGCCGACGAGAGCATCATCCAGTGGGTGACCGAGACGTTCGAGAACGCGTCCTTCCTCGAAGGGTACGGCACCTCGGAGATCGGCGGACTCGTCTCTGACGATCCCGCGGTCGGCCTCTCGCACCGCGTCGGATACTTCGGTGTTCCGTCGGTCGGCCACGACGTCGCCGTCTTCGATCCCGAAACCCACGAACGCATCGACGAGCCCCACGAGATCGGTGAACTCGCGGTCCGGTACGGCGAGGATCCGATGCTGTTCGAGGCGTATCTGGAACTCCCCGAAAAGACCGACGAGACGATTCAGGACGGTTGGCTGTTCTCCGATGATCTCGTTTCGTTCGACGAAGACGGGTTCTTCCGCTTCCACTCGCGGGCAGACGATCTGATCATCAGCTCGGGCTACCGCATCGCGCCGAAGGAGATCGAGGAAGCGATGCTCACCCACGAGGCGGTCCAGAACGTCGGCGTCGCCGGCGTCCCGCACGACACGCGCGGCGAAATTCCGAAGGCGTTCGTGGTTCTCGAAGACGGCTACGGGCCGAGCCCTGCGCTCGTCGAAGAACTCCAAGACTACGTCAAAGACCGACTCGCGAAGTACGAGTATCCCCGTGAGATCGAATTCGTCGACGACCTCCCGAAGACGACGACCGGGAAGATCCAGCGGCAGTCGCTCCCGGACCAATAACCCTCTGGTGTGCCCCGATTTTCTTAACCTAGTAGAAAGATATAAATATAACCAATATATCAATAGAAACTATGTCATCCGGTAACGGCACTGATTCGGGCGCGACAGACAGACGAAACTTCCTACGATTGACCGGAGCGAGCGTCGTCGCCGGTGCGTTCGCCGGCTGTATGGGCGGCGGTGACGGTGACGGTGACGGCGGAACCGATGCCAGTGGTGGGACGAGCAACGGCGACGGTGCAACCACCGGAACGAGCAGCGGGGGAAGCGGTGAGATCGTCGTCGGCGGGCTCCAGCCCTATACGGGCCCGTACGCGCAGACGACACAGGAGTTCGTGGACGGCTTCAACTTCCGCCGCGAGGAGATCAACGCGAACGGCGGCGTGCTCGGTCGAGACCTGATTTTCGAGGACCGCGACACCCAGTTGGACCCGGCGGAGGCGAGTACGCTCGCGACCGAACTCATCGAGGCGGAGGACGCCGTGGCCCTCACGGGCTCGATTTCGAGTGACATCGGGCTGACGGTCGCCCCGATCGCAGAGCAGAATCAGGTGCCGCACGTCCCGCAGTTCGTCGGGAGCGCCGACTTCCTCACACGTGACTCGCGGTACAACTTCCGGATGGGACTGGCTCCCGCCCCGACGAACGCCCGCGCTGTGGCCCAGTTCATCGAGGACCAGGGCTTCCAGAGCGTCGGCGCCATCGTCGCGGACTACTCCTACGGTCGGAACTGGGAGGCGAGTATGAACCAGCTCTTCCCGGACGATATCGACCTCCAGATGGAGGTCGCTCCGTTCGGTGAGAGTTCCTTCACCACCTACCTCCGATCGATGCCCGACGACATCGAACTGCTCATCTCCGCCAGCCACCCGCCGGGCGTATTCACCATCTACAATCAGCTTCAGGGCCTCGACAACGTCAATCCGGACTACGTTATCGGACGGAGCGACGCGAAGCTCTCGGCGAACGCGCTCGGTGACTCTGTCACCCAAGGGTTCCTCGCACAGACGCAGCCCGATCCCTTCTCCGATCAGTACGCCGAAGTCGCACAGCGGTAC
Source organism: Halobellus clavatus (assembly GCF_900107195.1). Taxonomy (GTDB): domain Archaea; phylum Halobacteriota; class Halobacteria; order Halobacteriales; family Haloferacaceae; genus Haloquadratum; species Haloquadratum clavatum. The sequence continues at coordinate 93,448 of NZ_FNPB01000006.1, read as the reverse complement.
TACGACCAGACCGGGAACTGGTTCGGCGCATTGAACGCCGTCGGGTACGTCGTCGCCGACCTCATCGGGACGGCGATCGAGGATGCGGGCGAGGCGAACCCCACCGCGGTCGCCGAGTCGATTCGCAACGTCAACCTCGATACGCTGTTCGCCTCGCCGATCCAGTACACTGAGTGGGGCGAACTGGAGAATCTCGTCCAGCTGATGACTGCCTTCGAAACCGGTGCACCGGACTACTACCCCGACGGGAGCGTGAACCTGACCGAGCAGTTCCGCTCCGAGCCGCTTCCGGCGTACGACCCGTCGAGCGACCTCCTGTCGTAATCCGACGGCGCTCGGCTGAAAAAGCGGGCCTTCTCCCACGGGTTCGGTTCGAGACGTAGCCAGTGAGTGCCGACAGCGCTACCCGCGGAGGTAGCCTTCTTTGATCGCGTCGCTTTCGAGCAGTTCCGCTCCACTGCCTTCGGTCTCGATCCGACCGTTTTCGAGGAGATATCCGCGATCTGCAAGCTGGAGCGCTCGGTCGACGTGTTGCTCGACCAGAATGACGGTCACGTCGTCAGAGATCTCTTCGATCGTCTCGAAGACCTGTTCGGCGAGTTGCGGGGCCAGCGCGTTCGAGGGTTCGTCGAACGCTAACACCTCCGGTTCCGCCATCAGTCCGCGACCGATCGCGAGCATCTGCTGCTCGCCGCCCGAGAGCGTTCGGGCGTTCTTGTCTCGGCGGTCTTCGAGGACGGGGAACATCTCGAACACCATATCGCGGTTCTCCGCGAAGTTCTCGCGCTTGGTGAACGACCCCATCCGGAGGTTGGCTTCGACGGAGAGGTCGCCGAAGAGATTGCGCTCCTCGGACACCTGCACGAATCCCCGTTCGACAATCTCGTCGGACGGGACCCTGCTGACGTCTTGTCCGAGGACTTCGACGCTGCCGTTCGTCGGTGTGAGGATCCCCGAGAGCGTCTTCAATAGCGTCGTCTTGCCGGCCCCGTTCGGCCCGACGATCGAGACGACCGAGTCCTCCTCGCGCACTTCCAGTGAGATGTCCCAGAGTACCTGCAGATCCCCGTAGTGGACGTCGAGTCCCGACACGTCGACGAGCGTCACGATTCGACCTCCCCCAGATACGCCTGCGTGACCGCTTCGTTCGAGCGGATCTCCTCGGGTGTCCCGTCGGCGATCTTCTCACCGCGGTTGAGGACGATGATCCGGTCGGTCACGCTCATAATCGCCTCCATAATGTGTTCGATCCAGAACACGGAGACTCCCCGCTCGTCGCGTGCACGCTCGATGGTCTGCGTGATCTCGTCGATCTCTTTCGGGGTCAGGCCTGCACCGATCTCGTCGACGAGGATGAGTTCTGGCTGCGCGGAGAGTCCCTTCGCGAGCTCCAGTTGCTTTCGGTCGGCGATCGTCAGCGATCCGGCTTCCTCCGATTCGAGGCCGTCCAGTCCGACGAACTCGAGCGCGTCGCGGGCACGATCTTCGGCCTCGTTCATCGAGACCGACTCGCTGTTCCCGAACACGGCGCCAGTCAGCACGTTTTCGAGGACTGTGGACTCGTTGAACGTCCGGACGGCCTGAAACGTCCGCGCGACGCCGCGCTGCGCCACTTGGTTCGGCGTCTTCCCGACCAGTTCTTCGCCGTCGAAGTCGATCGATCCCTCGTTCGGGGGATGGACGCCGGTGATCGTGTTGAACAGCGTGGTCTTCCCGGCTCCATTAGGGCCGATCAGTCCCACGATCTCCTCCTCGCCGATCGAGAAGTCGACGCCGTCGACGGCGACGAGCCCGCCGAATCGCTTGGTTACGTTGGTGGCGGTTAGCACAGGCTCGGCTTTCCCACGATTCTACATAAAGAATTCGGTACCGCGAATCCACTATCCATAATATTTATACACACAGTCACAAGATGGCTGACTATGCTTGCCAGAGGTGCAGAGTTACTTGTGGACGGGTTGGCGAGGGGGATGATCCTCTCACTCCTCGGATTGGGGATCACCCTCGTCTTCGGGTTGGGGGGAATCCTCAACCTCGTACTCGGGGTGTTCGCCGTTGTCGCCGTGATCGTGTGTTCATTCATCCTCGGCGTCGTGCCAGAACTGCTCGTGGCTGGTGTCGGTGGCGTCGCTGCCGTGGCGTTGTTCGCATTGGTGGTGGACCGATCGGTCCTCTCGCTCGTGTACGAAGAGGAAGGCGAGGACCGCGAACTGCTCGGCATCTTCGTCACCCTCGGGCTCTCGTTGCTCTTCGAGGGGCTGCTCTTCGTGTTCTTCGCGGATAGCTTCTTCCTCGAGAGTGACGTGCCGTCGATCGATCTCGGCGGCGCCAGCATCACGGGATCGTCAATCGCCGTCATCGTCTCCGCGTCGGTGCTGTTCGGCCTCATTTATTACTTCTTCAACTACACGTACCTCGGGATCGCAACCCGGACCGTCATTCAGGACGAGACCGGCTCGATCCTCTGTGGGATTCGACCCCGACGGGTCCAGTCGATCGTCTTCGTACTGAGTGCGGCGATCGCCGGCGCAGGTGGGATCCTGTACGCGCTCGACGCGGAGGTGGCCCCGGCGAGCGCCTTCGAGTTGACGACGTTCGCGATCATGGTCTCGATCGTCGGCGGTGTCGATAGTATCCGTGGCACCGTCGCGGCAGGTATCGTCCTCGGCATCATCATCACGGTGGCAGGCGCACTGTTCGGTTCGTACCTGTCCACCGTTACGCTTTTTGCCGCTGCAATCGCCGTGCTGATTTACAAGCCGGAGCAGATATCATGAACGTGACTCGCGACCGTCTCGTCACCCCGCTCGTGTTCGTCGCACTGTTGGCAGTCCCGCTGCTGTTCTTCGATCCCTCGACGACTTACATCTCCCGACGCTTCATCCGGGTGATCATCTTCGCCATCTTCGCGATGGCGCTCAACATCATCTTCGGAGAGACCAATCAGCTGATCCTCTTTATGGGCGGCATCGCGGCAGTCGGCGCCTACACGACCGCGCTGTTGGCTCAGTATCTTGGGATCTCACCGTGGCTCACGCTCGTCGTGGGCGCGTTGTTCGCGGGGACGTTCGGCGCACTGGTCTGTTACGTCGCCGCCCGTCGACAGTTCACCGTGATCGTCCTGGCGATCGTGACGTTCGCGTTCCAGATGATCATCTCAGAGGTACTGGTCGGCCTTCGGGACATCACCCGCGGGAGCACTGGCTTCCCGTTCCGGGGGCTCGAACTCCCCGCCGTCGAGCAGCTGACCGGACTGGGGCCGTTTGCGGTCCAGTTCTACGTGCTCGTCGCGATCTTCGCGGCGGTCCTCGGCGTCTACACCTGGCTGAAACGCTCGAAGTACGGACTGGCGTTCGCCGCCATCCGCCAGGACGAATTCGCCGCCCGGGCGACCGGCGTGAACGTCATCCGGCTGAAGGTGTTCGCCGGATTCGTGGCGACGTTCATCATCGGCCTCGTGGGGCCGTTCTACGGACAGACGACCGGGCTCATCATCCCGTCACTGTTCAGCTTCAACACGGTCGACGTGCTGGTGCTCATCGTCTTGGTCCTCGGTGGCCTCCGGTCGCGGTACGGTCCGCTCGTCGGCGCGGCCGTGGTGATCTACATCGACAACTTCCTGGGTAACTTCGGACAGTGGCGGACCGTCGCGTTCGGCATCCTGCTGACAATCCTCTTCCTCTACTTCCGGGACGGTATCGTCCCCTCCCTGCAGTCGCTGGTGGACGATCGGGAGTTCCCGGCGGCGCTCAGTGGTGCACTCGGACGTGGCAAATCAAAGTAGCGGCCTCAACCCGCGTTCGACGGGGAATCGTCGAAACCGAGTCAGTCTGCGGTGGTCTGCGATGTGACGGAGCGCGTAACAGCACCGACACATTAAATATGAACGATCCGAAGTTTTAGATGATGGACGCAGAAATCGAGAGCCTTGCAGTCCTCGGAGCCGGCAGTATGGGTCACGGTATCGCGGAGGTGGCCGCGATCGCCGGCTACGATGTCGTGCTTCGCGACATCGAAGAGGACCTCGTCGAGGACGGATACGAACAGATCGAGTGGAGCCTCGAGAAACTCGCCGAAAAGAACCAGATCGACCAGGATCCCGACGACGTGCTGGCGCGAATCTCGACGATGGTCGATCTCGAGGCGGCGGTCGCGGACGCCGACCTCGTGATCGAGGCCGCGCCCGAAGATCTGGAGATCAAGCGGAACATCTTCGCCGACGTGGACGCGGCGTCGGGCGAAGAGACGATTATGGCCACCAACACCTCCAGTCTCCGGGTCGGCGACATCGCCGAAGCGACCGATCGCCCGGAGTACGTCTGTGGGATGCACTTCTTCAACCCGCCGGTGAAGATGGACCTCGTAGAGGTCGCCGCCGGCGAGCAGACCGCAGCAGCAGTCATCGACGCCGGCGTGGAATTCGTCGAGTCACTCGACAAGACGCCGATCCGCGTCAGAAAGGACGTCCCGCAGTTCGTCGTCAACAACGTCCTGACCCCGTTCATGGGCGAAGCCGGATTTATGTACGACGAGGGCGACGTCGAGATCCAAGACGTCGACGCGGCGATGGTGTTCCAGCGCGGCTATCCGATGGGCCCCTTCGAACTCAACGACTTCGGCGGGCTCGACATCTTCTATCATAGTCGCGAGCAGTGGGACGACCCGATTCCGGAGTCGATCAGCTCTCGCGTCGACGCGGAGGACCTCGGTCGGAAGACCGGCAAGGGGTTCTACGACTACGACGACGGCGAGGGTGTCAACTACGAACCCACTGACGGCGAGGGGATCGACACACTCCGGATCGAAGCCCGAATGATCAACGAGGCGGCGAAGCTCGTCGGCGACGACGTCGCTGACCCCGAAGATATCGACATCGGAATGCGACTGGGCGGCGGACTGCCCGAGGGGACCTGCCGAACCGGCGACAAACTCGGCCTCGACACCGTGCTGGAGAAGCTCCGAGACCTCCACGAGCGGACCGGTGCCGAGCGCTACGAACCGGCCGACTACCTCGTCGAGCTGGTCGAGAACGGCCACACCGGCGAGAAGGCTGGCAAGGGCTTCTACGACTACAGCGACGGCGGTCCGTACCACTACATCAGCCACGAACTCACCGAGGAGGGGAAACTGCACGTCCTCTTCGACCGCGAGGAGCGGCTCAACGCCTTCTCGACGGATATGTTCAACGAGGTCCAGCGGCTCCTCGAGACAGTAGACGATGAGGACGTCGCCTGCGTGGTCTTCGAGGGGGCCGGCGACCGGGCGTTCTCCGCCGGGGCGGACATCACCGGCTTCACCGTCGCCGAACCCACTGACCTGGCGAGCGTCGACGAGACGGTCCAGACGATCTACGAGTACCCGCGGCCGACGGTCGCGAAGATCGACGGCTTCTGTCTCGGTGCGGGACTCGAGATCACGCTCGCTTGTGACCTCCGGTACGCGACCGAAGGCTCCCGACTGGGCAGTCCGGAGATCGACCTCGGACTGATCCCCGGTGGCGGCGGCACCCAGCGCCTGGTGCGCCTCGTCGGCGAGCCGCGGACCAAAGAGCTGGTCTATCGCGGGATGCAGTTATCGGCTGATCAGGCCGAAGACTGGGGCATCCTCAACCGCGCCGTCGAGGCAGACGAGTTCGAGGAGACGATCGACGACGTGGTCGACGACCTCGTCAACGGCCCCCAGACCGCGCTCGAAGTCGCGAAGCAGGTGATCCAGGAGGGCCAGGACGCCAGCCTCGATACGGGGCTCTCGCTGGAGGCGCAGGGCTTCGGCCTGCTGGCGACGACGGACGATATGCTCGAAGGTGTCGCGGCGTTCAATCAGGATCGCGAACCCGACTTCGGGGGTGACTGACGTGACGCGAAACGTCGGCATCGTCGGCGGCGGTCACACCAAGTGGGGGACCAGAGAGGCCAGCTATAAGGATCTGATACAGGAGGCCGGCAAGGCCACCTTCGACGACACGCCGAACGTCGGCCCCGAGGACGTCGAGGGGCTCTTCGTCGGGAGCGTCCAGCCCGAGCGGTTCGCGTTCCAGACGCACGTCGCCCCGATGGTCGCGGAACTGCTCGGCATCGACGTCGACAGTATGATCGCCCGGACGGAACTCGCGTGCGCCAGCGGACAGGCGGCGCTCCGATACGCGTGGCTGGCGATCGCTGCGGGGCAGTTAGACACCGCCCTGGTGCTGGGCGTCGAGAAGATGAACCTCCCGCGGGAGTACGCCCCGGAGGCCCAGGCCAGTATGGCCAACGTGATGGACCGGGAGTTCGACGGCGTCAACGGCTTCAACGCGCCGCCGTACTTCGCGATGATCGCCCAGCGGCATATGCACGAGTACGACACCACGCGCGAGCAACTCGCGCAGGTGGCCGCGAAGAACAAGACCCACGCCGCCTCCAACGCGTTCGCGCAGTTCCAGAGCGAGGTTTCCGTCGACGAGGTCATCGACTCGTTCGAGCTCTCGCCGCCGCTGTGTCTGTACGACTGCAGCGGGGTCACCGACGGCGCGGCCGGCCTGATCCTGATGAGCGAAGAGAAGGCGCGCGAAGTGAGCGACGAGGCCGCCTGGATCACCGGCAGCGGGCAGGCGTGCTTCTCGGGCAACTCGATCAACAACCTCCCGTCGATGTCGGCGTGGCCGCAGGCGACGACCGCGGCCGAGCAGGCGTACGATCAGGCGGGCATCGACGACCCGCTCGAAGAACTCGACGTCGCGGAGGTCCACGACTGCTTCTCGATCAGCGAGATCGTCGAATACGAGGATCTCGGCTGGGTCGAGAAGGGCGAGGGCGGGAAGTTCATCGAGGATGGCCGGAGTGAACTCGACGGCGACATCGCCGTCAACCCACGCGGCGGCCTGCTGGGTTGTGGCCACCCGCTGGGAGCGACCGGCGTCTCCCAGGCGCTCGAAGTGTTCAATCAGTTCCGCGGCACCGTCGAGTCCGACCGCCAGGTGCCCGCGCCGGAGACGGGCCTGATCCACAACCTCAGCGGGAGCGCCTCGGTGCACAGCGTGATGACCCTCTCGCGGGAGCGACCCTAACAATGACCGACCACTACGACCCCACAGACAGCACGGACACGCGCAACCATATCCGGACCGACGGCGGCAGAGACGTCGTCGAACTCCCCGATCAGGTCGAACTGCCGCGGCTGTTGGACTTCTACGAACTGCAGACCGAGGAGACGACCGAGATCGCGGAGTTCTACGACAACCTCCGGGAGGGACAACTCACGACGACCGAGTGTCAGGACTGCGGCGAACTGCACTTCCCGCCGCGGATCGTCTGTCCCGAATGCCAGAGCGACGACTTGGCGTACGTCGACCTGCCGCACGAGGGAGAGTTGTTCGCCTTCTCGACGGTCCGCGCCGGTGCCCCGATGGGGATGGAAGACGACGTGCCGTTCGTGATCGGCATCGTCGACCTCGGCGAGATCACCCTCTCAGCGCACCTCGACGACGCCGAGTACGACGACCTCTCGATCGGCGACCCCGTCGAACTCAAGATCGTCGAGATCGACGGCCCGGTCGACCACGAGCGGGTATTTTATCGCTTCGAGCCCAAAGAGACCTGAGATGAAAGACTACGAGCTCACCATTACGAAGTTCCTGCAGCGAGCCGTCGATCTCTTTAGCCACAAGGAGATCGTCTCCAAACTGTCGGACGGATCGCTCCACCGCTACACGTACGCGGACGCCTACGAGCGGATCTGTCAGCTCGCTCACGCACTCGACGACTACGGGCTCGAACTGGGCGACCGGGTGTCGGTGATGGCCGTCAATCACTACCGCCACTACGAGTTGTACTTCGGTCCCTCCTGTAGCGGCCGGAGCATCCATACCACGAACCACCGGCTTCCGGAGCACCACCTGACCGAGATCATCAACGAGGCCGAAGACCGACTGCTGTTCGTCGATCCGGCATTCGTCGAGACGGCCGAAGCCGTGGCCGACGACCTCGAGACGGTCGAACAGTACGTCGTCCTCGACGACGAGGTGCCCGAGACCTCGCTGGATCCCGTCGTCGACTACGAGTCGTTCATCGCGGGCTACGACACCGAATACGACTGGCCCGAACTCGACGAGGAGCGCGAGTTCGCGCTGTGTTACACCTCCGGTACCACGGGGCTCCCGAAGGGCGTTCAGTACCGGCACCGCCGAATGTTCCTGCACACGCTCGTCCACGGCCACGTCGACGTGTTCGGTGTGAGCGAAAACGACACGGTGATGCCGGTAGTGCCGATGTTCCACGTCAACGGCTGGGGCTTTCCGTACTCGGGGACGTTCTACGGGTCGAAGCTGGTCCTCCCGGGACAGCACACGAGCCCCGAGGCAGTCGCCGACCTCATCGCGGCCGAGGACGTGACCGTCGCGGCGGCGGTCCCGACGGTGTGGATCGACATGGACAGCTACCTCGAATCAAGCGAGAGCGAGCCGCTGGAGAGCCTCGATCGAGTACTGACCGGCGGGAGCGCGCCGCCGGCCTCGCTGATGCAGAAGTTCGAGGAGGTCTACGAGGCGCCGATATACCAGGGCTACGGGATGACCGAGGCGTCGCCACACCTGGCGAACACCTTCGAGACGACGCAGATGCAAGACCTCCCCGACGAGGAGGGGTACGAACTCAAGCGGAAGGCCGGCATCCCCGCGCCCGGCGCGCAAATCCGCCTTCGGACGCAGGACGGCGAGCCGGTCCCACACGACGGCGACACCCCGGGCGAGATCCACGCCCGCTCGCCCTGGCTCACCGACGGGTACTTCAAGCGTCCCGAGGCCAACGAATCGTCCTTCGAGGACGGCTGGTTCAAGACGGGCGACATCGGAACGATCGACGAGTACGGCTACCTCGACATCGTCGACCGGATCGACGATGCGATCAAGAGCGGCGGGGAGTGGATCTCTTCGGTCGAACTGGAGATCTCGCTCATCGACGCCGACGGGGTCGGCGAGGCGGCCGTGATCGCGGCCCCACACGAGAAGTGGCAAGAGCGCCCCGTCGCGTTCGTCGTCACCGAGGATGACTCCATCGACGAGGCGTCGCTCCGCGAGCACCTGTTGGAGACGTTCCCGAAGTGGTGGCTGCCCGACGTCTTCCGGTTCGTCGATGAGATTCCGAAGACGACCACCCAGAAGTTCAACAAGAAAGACCTCCGCGACCAGTTCATCGAGGAGGAGGGCGAACTCCCGCTAGAGCAGTAACGCACCGGCGCACGAACATCTCGAACACGGAACATCAACGGCGAACACGATGGAATCAGACCTACTCACCGACGCGGTCGTTCCCGACGCGGCACAGGACCTGAAAGCGCACGCACGCGACTTCGCGGAGACGGAGCTGCGGCCTCGCGCGAGCGAGTACTTCCAGTCGGCGGCGTATCCGGTCGACATCGTCGAAGCGGCACACGACGCCGACCTCGTCGCCCAGGAGATCGACGAGGCGTACGGCGGTCCCGGTCGGTCCCTCGACGAAATCGTCGCGACCGTCGAGGAACTCTTCCGGGCGGACGCCGGCCTCGGCTTGGGCATTGTCAGTCAGAGCTTCGGCACCGAAATCCTCCAGGAGTTCGGGACGGAGGCCCAGAAGGAGACGTATCTCCGTGCGGTCGCCGAGGGTGAGAAACGGACGGGAATGGCGATCTCCGAACCCGACACGGGAAGCGACCTGGCGGGGATGGAGACGACGGCCCGACTGGACGGCGACGAGTGGGTGCTCAATGGCGAAAAGTACTGGATCGGAAACGGCATCTCTGGCGACTACATCACCGTCTACGCGAAGACCGAGGACACCGACGACCGTCACAGCAACCACTCGCTCATCTTGGTCCCGACCGACGCACCCGGGTACGAGGCCGAATCGATCCCCGAGAAGATGGCCTATCGGGCCTCCGAGCAGGCGCACATCGTCCTCGACGACTGTCGCGTGCCAGAAGAGAACCTCGTGGGCGAGCGCGGCCAGGGGTTCAGGATGGTCGCGGAGTTCTTCAACTCCGGCCGGGTCCGGGTGGCGGCGCACGGCATCGGCCTCGCGGCCGCCGCCATAGAGGAGGCCTGGGAGTTCGTCCACGACAGAGAGGAGTTCGGCCAGGAGGTCGCCGATTTCCAGTCGGTCCAGCACGACCTCGCGGAGATGCGGATGGAGTTCGAGAGCGCTCGCGCGCTCCTGTGGCAGGCCGTCGAACAGGTGATGCACGGCGAGGACGCCGAGCGCTGGGCCGCGATGGCGAAAGCCAAGGCCACCGAAGTCGCCGCCGAGTGCGCAGAGACGGCGATGAAACTGCACGGCGGTCGGGCGCTCCTCGACGACGAGCGGGTCACCCGCGTCTACCGCGACGTTCGGATGCCGATGACCTACGAGGGCGTGGGCGCGGTCCAGCGGGACCTGATCTATCGGAACTTCTGATCGCCGGCCCTCGGATCGTCTCTCACCTTCGGTAGTATTCTTCGCAAGCGACAGGTCCACAAAAGGATCGTGAGACGGTGGGCCGCTGTACGGCTGTCGGTCGCTCGGAACGTACCGCAAAAAATGGGATCGATGACTTCCTCGGGGAGGAGTCAGTAGTTGGCGCGGCCGGTCGAGGCGATGGGCGGTGCCGTGTGCGGACCGTACGGCGCGTCGTCGAGGTACTCGCCGGCCGGTTCGAAGTAGTCGGCGAGCGACGCGGCGGCCTCCTTTCGGAGCACCGTCACGGGGCTGTCGCCCTGGAGGTAATCCAGCGCCTCACCCGCGGCGTCGATGTTGTACTCTGCCGCGCGCTCTCGACGGGCCGCGTAGAGTTCGACCTCGTCACGGGCGACGGCGTCGTTCGAGCGCATCGCGACGGCGACCGCCGAGGCGGCCTCGTCGGCGTCGGCGACGCAGGAGTTCATCCCGCGGGCACCGAACGGCGCGAGCAGGTGTGCGGCCTCACCGGCGAGGAGGACGCGACGGTGCTCGTCGACGAAGGAGTCAGCCTGCACCTGGAGGAACTTGTACGTCGACGTCCACTGGATGTTGTCGACGTACTCCTCGCCCATAATGTCGCGGACGAACTCACGCATCCGTTCGTCGCTCGCAATCTCGTCGGGGTCGTCGTCGCCGAGACACTGGATGTCGAGCCGCCAGCCGCCGGTGAACGGCACGAGCATCACGTTCCGGCCGTCGGCGTGGGGCGAGTCGTAGTGGAAGAGCCGCTCGAACGGGATCGGTTCCTCCTCGATGGAGTTGTCGTCGAGGGTCTCGACGTCGACGATGATGAACGAGTTCTCCGATTGGGTCCCTTCGAACTCGGAGCCGATCTCGTTTCGCACCTGCGAGCCGCCGCCGTCGGCACCGATGAGGTACGGCGTGTCCCACTCCTGCCCGTCGGCCGTTTCGACGTGGACGCCCTCGGGCGTCGACTCGACGGTCTCGACGCCGGCGTCCCAGTGGATGTCGATGCCCGCTTCGTCCAGCGCTTCGTGCATGTACTTCTCGGTGACGACCTGCGGGAGGCTCGAGAAGTGCGGAATCTCGCTGTCGCCGCCGGGGTTGTCGTAGGTCCGTCGGAAGACGGTCTTGCCGCGCCACTTCGTGTGACGGGTGGGCCAGACGAGCCCCTCTTCGACGAGGTCGGTCCCGAGGCCCGGGTGAATCCGTTCGAGGGTTCGGAGCGTCGCACCGTGGACGTAGATGGCCCGGCTCCCGTCGCGGTCGCGGTCCGCGGAATCCGCCTCGACGATTGCCGCGGGCACACCGCGCGCGTGGAGTGCAAGCGCTGCCGTCATCCCCGTCGGTCCCGCACCGGCGATCAACACTGGCTGATCGGAGTCAGTTGAACTCATCGTCTATACTGTATGCTTACGACAGGCTCTACATAATTATTGCGGTCAGACCGGGGTAAGAACGGCGAAAACGCCCGATTCGGTCGATAGACCGGTCGGTGGTCGGTCGGCGGGCGGTGCGACTGCCAGTCGGAGCGATCGCCTCAGTTCAGGCCGAGTTTCGTCGCGACCCAGTGGTCGCGGACAGCGAAGACGAACTCCTCTTCGTCGTCGTACTCCGTCGTCTCCGCGACGAAGTCGTCCCACTCGCCGCGGGGAATCAGATCGAGTTCCGACGCGGCGGACGCCGAGGACGGACTCGCAGCCACCATCTCGTCGAAGGTGTCGAAGTCCGTGTGCGCGGTCATAAATGCCTCGTCGAACAGTTCCTCGAGCGGAACTTCCTCGTCTTCTGCGACGATGTCGCGCGGGTTTGGCAGGTCTTCAGCTTCCTCGGCAGCCTCTTTGAGGTCGTCCGGTAACGCCATATTTGCCACTTTGGGCTACCATATGTAAACCTTTCTGGTCCGCTCGTGAGCCCTTCGCACACGCGCCGATCTGTCGGCACGATTCGGAGACGGCTCCCGACACGAACCGCGTCGCCGTCGAAGGATTTTCTACGTCGGCACCCCAGTAACAGGTAATGCAATACTACGAGGATATCGAGGTCGGGACGACTGCTTCCTTCGGCTCTTATGAGGTCACCGCCGAGGAGATCAAAGAGTTCGCCGAGAAGTACGATCCGCAACCGTTCCACGTCGACGAGGAGGCGGCTGCGGACTCGATGTTCGGCGAACTCGTCGCCTCGGGGTGGCACACGATGGCGATGTGTATGCGAATGGTGAATCAGAATCCCGATCCGGTGGCAGCCATCGCCGGGATCGGTGCTGACGACATCCGATGGCACAAGCCCGTGACGCCCGGACTCCAGCTCGAACTCCACACCGAGATCGTGGACAAGTGGCCCTCGGACCGCGACGTCAGTGGGTTCATCACGCGCGGCATCGAAGCGCGCGACCAACACGGCGATGCGGTCGTCACCTACGAGACCACGGCGCTGGTGAAGACTCGCGCGTACGACGAGTGACTGCACCGGGTCGCCGGCCGGGCTGAATGGCTAGCTCCGAATGGGGGTGACCAAGGAGTATCACCATTGAAAATCAGCCGGACAGGTTAATGTATCCGTATCAATCATCAGTGAGTGATGACGAAGCAAAGCCCGGTGCCGCGGGACGCAACGCTCGCCCCCGACTTCTCCGACATCCGCAACGACGCCGAACGATACCGCGCCGAACGCGATCACTGGCGCAGTTTGTTCAACCAACTCGCTGCGGAGATCCCCGAGCCCGTGATCGCCGTCGACGACGACGGCCGATTGACGCACTGGAACGAGATGCAGACGGAGTTCACTGGGCTGCCGGCCGAAGAAGCACTCGGAAAACCCGCCCACGAGGTGATCGGGACCGAAGACGTCACCGAGACGCTCGCCGAGAAGGTCGCGCGGACGGGCGAGCGGATCAGAGAGACCGAGGTTCGAACGATCACGAGCGCCGACGGCGAGAAGCGACACGGCCGAGCGATGGGCGTTCCCCTGACGACGCCCGAAGGTGAGGTCGCGGGGTCCTTCGAGATCCTCTATCGCGTCACTGACCTCGTCAAGCAGCGGAAGTCGATGCAGGAAGTCCAGACCCGAGTCCGCGAAGATCTCGAGGGCACCGTCGCGGGCCTCGAAACTGCGTCCTCGCAGGTGACAGACAACGTCGACGTGATCGCCGAAGTCGCAGAGCAGGAGGCCGAACACGTCCGGGAAGTCGACGACGAGATCCAGACGTTCAGCGCGACGACCGAAGAGGTCGCCGCGAGCGTCGAGACAATCTCGACGCAGAGTTCTGAGACGGCCGATCTCGCCACCCAGTCGGAGGAGTCGACGAACGAGTTGCTGCAGACGGTCGAAGACGTCGCAGACGCCAGTGATCGTATGGCAGACGACGCGGTGGACCTCGCAGACCGGGTCGAAGAGATCGACGACGTCGTGGCCGTGATCGACGACATCGCCGACCAGATCAATATCTTGGCACTGAACGCGTCGATCGAGGCTGCCCGTGCCGGCGAGGCTGGCGAGGGCTTCGCAGTCGTCGCCGACGAGGTGAAGTCACTCGCCGCGGAATCGAAGCAGGAGGCCGAGCGGATCGAAGGCCTCGTCGAATCGATCGCGACGATCGCCAAAGAGACCGTCAGTGGAGTCGAGCAAACCGCCCAGCGCGTCGACGAGATCGAGGCCCAGATCGAGACCGTGAACGCGAATCAGCGCGAGATCCAGGACGCGATCGCGGACGTCTCAGAGCAGTTAGAACAGATCGCGACCGCGACCGACGAACAGGCATCGAGCGCTGAGGACATCTCTGCGATGCTGGGAACGACCGTCGAGGGGGTCGAACGGATCGCCGACGAAGTGGCCGAACTCGCCACCGCCAATCAGCAACAGAGCGAGCAGGTCGCCGAGATCCGGCAGAGTGTCGAGTCACTGGAGCGAAACCTCGACTCCGTAATCGACGACAACTGAGTCGGCGAGAGTCGCCAAAAAAACCGATTCGACGGGGATTCGCGGCCACCGGGCGGTTCGTTACTCTTCTTCGGGGGTGCTGCCACAGACCAGCACGGGACGGTGGGTGCCGAGGATGACGTCCTGCGTGACACTCCCGAACAGCGCCTTCCCCGTGGGCGAGCGCTTGCGCCCGCCGACACAGATCTGATCGACGTCGTACTCGTCGGCGAACCGCAGGATCTCGTCCGACGACGACCCGCTGGCCTCCAAGAGGTTGACGTGGACGCCGGCGGATTCGAGCCGTTCTTGGGCTTCTCGAACCGCCTCGACCTGCTGGACTGAGGCCCCTTCGGGATTATCGCTGAACACGTGGAGTATGTACACCTCCGCGCTCTCGGCGGTATCGACGATGTCTCTGATCGCGTTGGTCTGTGCGCGCGCCTGTGGGATTTCGTCGTCAAGTGCAAGCAGTATTCGGACCATACGTCATTTCCACCGGCCACCTACTTATAATTCCACGGTCGTTCTCGGTGAATCGGCCGGCGCACACTGCCCGTCCGTCCGACGATTCGGGCGCACACAACGACTGTTTCAGCGCTGTTCGACACAGTCGAATACCGTGCGTCGTCGAAATCGGGACACCGGCCTGTGCGGCCGCACTGAATCCCGCACCACGCGTGGGTTTTATCACCGATGCTGACCGCCTGGTCTCTATGCAGCGCACGTTCGAAGCGATGAAACCGACGGTAGCCGAGACGGCGTTCGTCTCGGAGATGGCGTATCTCGTGGGCGACGTCACCGTCGAGAGCAGGGCGAGCGTCTGGCCGTTCGTGTGTTTGCGCGGTAACGACGGCGGGGTGACGGTCGGCACGGAGACGAACGTCCAGGAGTTCACGACGCTCCACGGGGCCACGCTCGGTGACGCCGTCACGGTCGGGCACGGGGCCGTCGTCGATTACGCGGAGATCGGCGATCAGACGCTCGTCGGGATGCAGAGCGCGGTGATGCGGGGCGCAACCGTCGGGGATCACTGCGTGGTGGCCGCCAACGCAGTCGTGCTCCAGGAGCAGACCATTCCGTCGGGACACCTGGCGTACGGGACGCCGGCGGAGACTCGTCCGTTGACCGACGATCAACGTGCGCAGATCGAGCGAACGCACGAGACGTACGTCGAACTCGCCGAGCGGTTCCGGGCCGCTGGCCTGGGTCGCGATGAGACGGCGTGACCGGGCGACCAGCGATATAGACGTGACACGGCATCGAAGCAACCCACCGACGAGTCGACCGAGGCCTCCGTCGCAGGCCAGAATCTTCGTATTTTGTTCCTGAAAATTCAGAACTCGTGTAGTAACAGCCGTACGGTTGTTATGAGATCCGGTTTGAACACCGATATTCGCTCCCATCGAACAAAACTCGGGCCCAGCGGGAGTCACATTCAGCGTGAAGCCGAAAATCCACACGATAAATACTTAATCGCTGTTCCGTGAGCATAGGTATGGGACGGGACGCAACTGCCGGGCGCGGCATCAAGTCCGACGAGAAACTGTTCGACATCGTCGAACTGCTCCGTGATCGAAACGGGGCCGGCGTCACCGAGATCGCTGACTCTCTCGGGGTCGCTAAGAGCACCGCGCACGGGCACCTCACGACGCTCCGCGATCGGGGATTCGTCGTCAAGCGGGACAACAGGTACCATCTCGGATTGAAATTCTTCGAGTACGGCCAGTACGTCCGCGGCGAACTGGACATTTTCCAATCGGGAATGGTCGTGGTCGACCGACTCGAGCGGGAGACTGACGAGATGGTCTGGCTCATCACCTACCAGAATGGCAAAGCGATGTACGTCTATGGCCGCGCCGGCGACAACGACATCAACGTCAACGCGCTCTTGGGAACCCGGGCGTATATGCACTGTAACTCCGGCGGGAAGGCCATTCTCGCCAATCTCTCCGACGGACGAGTCGACGAAATCATCGACCAGCACGGGCTCCCCGGAAAGACCGACAACACGATCACTGATCGCGACCACCTCGACGAGGAACTCGCGCGAATCAGAGAACAGGGCTACGCGCTCAACCTCAGCGAGGACATCGAGGGGATCCAGGCGATCGGCGTCCCGCTCACCGTCGACGATCAGATCCAGGGCGCGCTGAGTGTCGCCGGACCCGCCCACCGGATGTCGAAAGAGCGGTGTGAGGGTGAGATCCTGGATCGACTGCGGGCGGCGACCGACGAGATCGATCTCACGCTCGCGTATCAGTAACGGCGGCGATGGGCACCGGGGGGTCCGTCAGCCGAGGCCCAGTCCCGCCGAGCGCAGGAGGGCCGCGCCGACGCACCGGCCGTTGCACACCGCGAAAAACAGCGATGCGGCGAACGCGTAGGTGAGTCCCATCTGGAGACGAACCGTTCGTTCGTCGTCGGTCGTCACGGCCGCCCCCAGGCACCCGAGCGGCCCCACCGCGGCCGCGAGTGCGAGCAGTGGGTCGATAGTGAGCACGCCGACCACGCCCGCGACGGCGATCGCGACCGTCCACACCGCCGTCGCCCCGAATATGCCCGCGGCGATGCGGTCGGCGGCCACCGACCCGAATCGCACCGGGATGGTCTGCTTGTCGATCGACCGATCGAAGTCGGCGTCGAGCGCGTCGATGCTGATCTTGATCCCCGCGAGGAGGCCGAAAAAGGCCGCGGCGACCGCGAGGACGCGCGAGTCGATCGCCGACTGGGTGGCATAGCCGCCGATCACCACGAGCGCGATGCCGAGTGGGTAATCGACGGTGACCGTGACCGGGTGCTGATCGAGATACGGTGCGTGGGCCAGCGCGAGCGCCAGCAACCCGAGTACCGAGAGTCCGGCGATCGGGGTCGCTATGCTCCCCAGCGCCGCCGCGAGCGCGAGTACCAGACCGGCCCCGAGACGGATCGCCCACCGGAAGGCCGGGACGGACAGACGCGGCGTCTCCTCGCCGCGGTGGTGTCCATCGACGTAGCCGTCTCGGAGGTGCGCGACGTAGAGGGCAGCCCCAGCCGCGAACGCGTGGAGCGTTGCGGCCGGCAGCGCTAGCCGCTCTCCGGGAGCCAGCACCGCCGCGTAGACAGACATCCCGACCGCCGGGAGCATAAACGTCGGGCGCACGTACGCGAGGAGCCCTCCAGTCACGCGCGACATACGCGGTCGGTCCCGCTATGCAGTGATAAAACCACTCCTCAGGCGACGAGACCGGCGCCGATGTGGACGGTCCATCCACAATCAAAACAATTAATGTCGCAGTTCCGTTGTTCGCTTCTAACGCTCATTATGAAGCTCAACGACGCGCTTGCCCGAACGGTCAGGTGTTATCCCGACAAACTCGCACTCGTGACCGACGACGGGCGATCGTTCACGTACGCCGAACTCGACGAGCGGAGCACACGGCTGGCGAACGCGCTCAGCGAGCGGGTCGGGGCGGCGCGTGTCGCCGTCCTGACGATCAACGACGCCTCGTCCATCGAGTCGATGTGGGCGGGCAACAAGCGGGGGTCGGCGACGGTGCAACTCTCCTACCGAGCCACCGTGACCGAACTCGCCGATATGGCCACGACGGCCGACGCGGAGCTGCTCGTCTTCGACGACCACAACGTCGAGGACGCCGTCGAACTGGTCGACCGCGGCACGTTCGAGCGGGCGATCCACGCGGGCGAGAAGTCGGTCGACCACGAGGCGATCGAGTCCTACGAGGCCGTCCTCGACGACGCCTCCCCTGAACTGGACGCGTCGCTGCCGCACGGCGAGGAGTGCGCGGTCCTCCACACCAGCGGGACCACGAGCGTCCCCAAGACCGTCCAGTTCGACCAGGAGCAACTCTGGTACGGGGCCGTCCAGGTCATTATGGAGCACGGCATCGACGAGACCGACGTCGCGCTGTGCACGTCGCCGTGGTACCATATGGTGACGACCGACGCCTGGCTGTACCCGCACTTCGTGGCCGGCGCGACCGTGGTCCTGCACTCGACGTTCGAGCCCGAGGAGGCACTGGATCTCATCGAGACCCACGGCGTCACCGGACTGCTCGCGGTCCCGACGCAGTTGAAGACGCTCAACGACATCCAGCGCGGTGACGGGCGGACCTACGACACCGACACCATCGGGTACATCCGAACCGGCGGCGCGATTGTCACGGAGAACCTCATCGAGGAGACGCACGAACACATCAGCGAACACGTCTATAACACCTACGGGATGACCGAGGCGGGGCCGGACCTCACCTTCGCGCATCCGAGCGTGCAGGAGGAGCATCCCGGCACTATCGGCAAGGAGTCGTTCACCTGGGAGATCCGCGTGGTCGACAGCGTGCCGCTCGACGAGCACCCCGACCCCGAAGCGACCGTCGACGCCGGCGAACGGGGCGAGATCATCGCCCGCGGTCCGGGGATGTCTCACGAGTACATCGACAACGACGAAGCGAGCGAACGCTCGTACTTCGACGGCTGGCTCCGCACTCGCGACGTCGCGCGGATCGACGAGGACGGCTATCTGTACATCGTCGACCGCGTGGACAATATGATCGTCAGCGGCGGCGAGAACGTCTACCCGGCCGAAGTCGAGCGCGTGCTCGGAAACCACCCCGACGTCATCGAGGCCTGCGTCTTCGGCCGGGACGACGAGCAGTGGGGACAGGTCGTGACCGCCGTCGTCGTCGTCGAGGAAGGCCAGGAGCTGACCGACGACGAACTCGACGAGTACTGTCTACAGCACGACGGCCTCGCTGATTTCAAACGCCCGCGGGCGTACGCGATCACCGAGGACGAGCTGCCACGGACCGACACGGGGACCATTATGCGCGAGCAGTTGATCGACAAGCACTTCGACTGACTCGACGCGCCCCAGTCGTTCGTTCACAACCGTCGATCGGCGGCCGGCCGCTCTTCAGAACAACAGCACGAACAGACCGATCTGAATCGGCAGGAGGACCACGTACGTCGCGACGGTGCAGACACTCGCCATCCGACTGAGTTCGACCGAATCGACGACGCCCAGTCCCAGGATGCCGACGAGCACCGCCGACTGATAGGGGAAGAAGTACGCGTTCAGCGCCACGCTCTCGATCATCGCGATCGGGACCAGGGGGAGCCCAGTGCTCTGGGCGAAGGAGACGAAGACCGGCGTGATGACGCTCGCGACCGCGAGTCCCTCCATCAGGAACGCGAGTCCGGCGGAGATCCCCAGCACGAAGAGCAGGACCACCGGGAGCGAAGGGTCCGCCGGAAGGTACGACAACAGCGACTCAGCCGCCAGGTCGGTGAAGTCGGTTCGCTGCAGGCCCTCGGCGATCGCGAAGATCGCGCCGAGGAAGAAGAGGATCGAAAAGTCGGTCTCGCCGATGGCGTCGTGATCGATGACGCCGATCTTCGGGGCGAACGCGAGCAGAGCGACCACGACCGCCCCGAACAGCGGATGCAGTCCGTGGACGAAGTCTGTCTTTCAGATCACGGCGCCCACCGAGAGGAACCCGAGCATCCGTCGCTCGGAGGGCGAGGCGGTGGTCATCTCGATGTCGGTATCGGTCATCGCATCGCGGCTACTCGGTCGATAGAGGAGATAGGTGACCGCCACGATCACGGCGACGCGGCCGATCCCCATGACCGGGCCCATATACAGCGCCCACTGGGCCCACGAGATTGCGGGCCCGCCGCCTGACTCCACGAGGCCGCTGACGATGATGTTCGCGAGCGAGGCGGTCAGAAACCCCGAGCCGCCGTAGTAGGTCGCAAACAGCGGGCCGAGAAAGAGTCCGATCTTCGCGCTGCGTTCGGTGAACAGGTCGCCGAGCGACTTGAGGATCGGCGCGAGGATGAGCACCCGGACAAGCGACGACGGCACGAGGACGGCGAGCGCCAGGCTCCCCAGCGAGAGGACGATCAGGAGGTAGCGATACACCGCGACCGCATCGGTCGTGATCCGCTCGGGCATCCGGCGGAGCGTGATCCGCTCGACGAGTTCGGCCAGACCGCTCTCGCTGGCGGCCTCGCCGATCAGGAGGCCGACGACGACGAGCCAGGTGGCCGGCGAGCGAAAGCCGAAGAGGGCCAGTTCGGTCGAGAACCCGACGCCCATGAGACCGATTCCCACGAGGGCCGTGAACCACGGTCTGACCGGCGTCCCGATCCAGAGCGCGACACAGAAGACGGTGATCGCGAGCATCCGGACGGTATCGGGCGCGAAGGGCGCGTACTCGAGCACGCTGCCAGCCGCGAGGACGCCGGCGGGCAGCGAGAGCCAGGAGGGATCGAACGGAATCGTCGTGAGCGCGCGCGTGGGGAGTCCATCGATCATAGCGGGTCGTTGCGAAACGTGTCACCGCGGTCCGTTATGAGGATGACGATGCGTCCGGCGAGCCGTCGGGCGACACGAGTGCAACCCCCGCCGCGACGTACGTTTATTACCCCATACGATGTAGGCTGTGCTGATGACGACAGCACTCCCAGACATCACTGAGATCGCACCGGACGTGTACGACATCACCGTCAAGGAGGCCCCGGACGCCCGCTGGCGGGTGTTCCTCTTCGACGGAGAGACGCCGACGCTCGTCGATGCAGGGTTCGAAGACACCGTCGACGTCGTCGCCTCGGCCGCCGAGGAACTCGGCATCACGCCCGCGCGAATCGTCATCACACACGGCGACGGCGACCACGTCGGCGGGCTCGCGGGGCTCGTCGACCGATTCGATCTCGAATCGTGGGTGCCTGAGGGGGTCGAGGTCGACATCGAACCGGATCACCGCTTCGGCGACGGCGATCGGGTCGGGCCGTTCACCGCCGTTTCGGTCCCCGGGCACGCGCAGGGCCATCACTCTTTGGTCGACGGGGACCGCGGCATCGCCGTCATCGGCGACGCGCTGTTCGGATCGGACGCCCGAGGCCTGCCCTCGGGGTACTACGTCCTCCCGACGGCCCACTACTCAGCGGACCTCGGTCGGGCCGACGAGGAACTGTCGAACTTGCTCGAGTACGACTTCGACGTCGGCCTCGTGTATCACGGCTCCAGCGTGACCGAGAACGCGAGCGAGAAGATCGCGGCGTTCGTCGACTTCGCGGGTAAGCGCTGAGCGCTGCAGTACCAGTCAGTCGCCCGCGATAGCTTCGTCGTCGGCGACGGCGTCTGAGAGGTCCTTTCCGGCGTGCTCGCCGAGATAGGCCTCGATGACTTCGTCGTCGTTCTGGATCTCGTCTGGCGTCCCCTCGGCGATGAGTTTCCCGTTGTCGAGCACCATCACGCGTTCGCTTACGGACATCAGCGCACGCATCACGTGATCGATGAGGAACACCGTCTTGCCCTCGTCGACAATGTCGCCGACGAGGTCGATGATGCCCTCGGTCTCTTCGGGGTCGAGGCCGCCGGCGACCTCGTCGAAGAGGACCATCTCGGGGTCAGTCGCCAGCACCCGGGCGATCTCCAGTCGCTTGAGTCCCCCGACGCTGAGTTCGCCCGGGTCGGCGTGCATCTGATCGCCGAGGTCGACGAACTCCAGCATCTCCCGTGCTCTCGCCCGCGTGTCGTCGAATTCGCGGCCGCCGTACTCCGCGCCCACGACGACGTTTTCTAAGAGCGAGAGGCTCTCGAACGGCCGGACGATCTGGTGGGTCTTCGCCAGCCCGCGGTGGCAGATCTCGTGTTGACTCTTGCCGGTGATCTCGTCGCCGTCGAAGTACACTTCGCCTTCCGTCGGCGGGTGAACGCCCGTGATCGTCCGGAAGAGCGTACTCTTGCCCGCGCCGTTCGGCCCGATGAGCCCGACGGCCTCGCCGCGCTCGACGGTGAAGGATACGTCCTCGATCGCGACGACCCCGCCGAACTTCTTCGTCAGGCCTCGGCCTTCGAGTAGCGTCATTGCCGTCCGATACCCTATGCACAATCATAAACTTACGGAATGTGCGAATCGCGGCCGCTCGTCGAGAGCCCCGGCAGTTGTGACCGAGCGAGACACAGTGGAAAACGCTTTGTCGGAGTTGTGGCTATGGTTGGCTGTGACTCTTGGTGAGCTATTCGATCCCTCGGGCGTCGCCGTCGTCGGCGCGTCGAAGACCGAGGGCAAGATCGGATACGAGGCGATGGCGAACGCAGCGACGTTCGACGGTCCCGTCTACCCCGTGAATCCCTCTACGGAGGGCGAACTGTTCGGCCGGGAGTTCGTCCCGTCCGTGACGGAAATCGACGGCGAGGTCGACCTCGCGCTCTGTTGTGTGCCGGGGCCGGCCGTCCCGGACGTCCTCGAGGAGTGTGGCGAGGCCGGCATCGGCGCGGCGGTCATCTACGCCAGCGGGTTCGCCGAGGCCGGCGGCGAGGGCGAAGCGCTTCAGGAAGCGGCTGTCGAGGTCGCCGACGCGTACGACATCTCGCTGCTCGGTCCCAACACGAGCGGCTTCATCGTCCCGTCGCTGGATCTCCGGTGTTCCTTCGCCAGCGGGGCCGAGAAGGTCCCCGAGGGGAACATCGCTGTCGTCGCCCAGAGCGGGGGCGTGGGACTCGTCTTGGCGTTCCAGTCTCGACGCCAGGGCCGAGGCGTTTCCGCGGAGGTCGGTCTCGGGAACCGCGCCAACGTGGGCTTCGCCGAGGCGGTCGAGTACTTCGACAGCGACGAGAAGACCGACGCGATCGTCCTCCACATCGAGGGCACCGACGACGGTCGTCAACTGCTGGAAGCCTGCCGGGAGAGCGAGACGCCCGTCGTCGCCTACAAGGTCGGACAGTCCGACGTGGGCGACTTCGCTGAGTCGCACACGGGCGCGCTGACGGGGGATCACGAACTGTACACCGCGGGGTTCGAACAGTACGGCACGCCGACGGTCGACGCGACCGACGACCTGCTCGACGCGGCCGCGGCGCTCGGCACCGCACCCGAACCCGACGGCCCGAACGTGGGTGTCGTCACGGCCCAGGCGGGCCCGGGAATCATCATCACCGATCGCATCCAGCGCGCCGGCGGTCGGTTGCCGGAACTGACCGCGGAGACCCAATCGCGGGTGGACGAGATCCTCCCGGGAATCACCTACGCGGACAACCCCGTCGACACCGGCCGGCCGATGCCTGCGTTCGGCGAGGTCGTCACCGCCGTCGCCGAGGACGACCGCATCGACATCGTCCTCGTCTACGAACTCTTCGAGGAATCGATCGGGTTCCCGATCGACGCGCTCGAAGGCCTCGCGTCGCGCGTCGACAAGCCGGTCCTCTTCGCGACCGAGGGAATCGAGGAGGATCTCAGCGCGGCGCGATCCAAGTTGGAGGCGATCGGAGTCCCGACCTTCCCGACGCCGGAGCGTGCCGCCGACGCCGCCGGCACCCTGGCGCGGTACGCCCGATTGTACGCCGAGGAGACAACCGTGACGGACGGTGGCGGCGACGACAACGGGGGTCACGACCGGACTGTCACCGACGTCGGCGGCGACACCACGGGGGTGGCCGACGATGCGTGAACCGGACCCGATCGCGTCGGCTCGTGCAGACGGTCGACGCACGCTGACCGAGGCCGAGGGGAAGGAGCTGCTCGCGTCGGTCGGTATCGACACGCCACCCTTCTCGGTCTGTGAAGACGCCGAGGCCGCGGTCGATGCGGCGGCAGCGATCGGCTACCCCGTCGTCGTGAAGGTCGCCTCGACGGCAGTCACGCACAAGAGCGACTGGGCCGGTGGCGTCGGCGTCGCGGTCGGCCTCGACTCAGCCGATGCGGTACGGGATGCCGCGTCAGCGATCGCTTCGGCGGCCGAGGAGCGGGGAATCGACGCCGACGTCCTCGTCGAGTCGGCGATGGACACCGAGCGCGGGACCGAGGTCATCGTCGGAGGGCTCCGGGATCCCTCCTTCGGGCCGGTCGTCCTCACCGGACTGGGTGGGGTCTTCACCGAGGTCTTCGAGGACACGAGTCACCGCATCGCGCCGGTCGATCACGCGGAAGCGCGCTCGGCCGTGGAAGACCTGCAAGCCATCGAACTGCTCCGTGGCTATCGCGGGGCCGAGCCGGCGGACGTCGACGCGCTGGCGGCCGCGATCGCGGCCGTGGGCGATCTCGTCGTCGAGCACCCGATCGCCGAACTCGACGTCAACCCGGTGCTTGCGCGGACCGATGGAGTGATGGCCCTCGACGCTCTCGTGGTGCTTGAGGATCACTAATGTTCGAACGAACCTGGACGGTCCGCTTCTCGGACACAGACCCACACGGCATCGCTCACTACCCGCGCATCGTCGACGCGCTTCACGAGACCTCCGATATGTTTATGCAGGAGATCGGGTTCCCCTTCTGGGACCTCACCCAGAACTACGACTTCGGGTTCCCGCTCGTCGATATGGGCTTCGAGTTCGAGGCGCCGCTGAACGCGGGCGACGAGGTCCGGATCACCCTGACGCCCGAACCGAGCACGCGCGCCGTTCGCTTCGTGTACGAGGCCTACGTCGGCGACACGCTGGCGTTCTCGGGCTACGAACAGCGCGTCTGCGCGGAGACGGGCGGCGGCGGAGCGGTGGAGATCCCGGACGAAATCTACGAACAGTTCGAAGAGTACGCCGAGGAGTAACGCGCTCCGGCCCGGCGACTGAGCCGGCCGTCGAAACCGTGTCCCGCTGCCCACGGGACGAGCGTCATCACCGGGCGTCTCGGTGGGGGCCGGGCGATACCCTTTTTAGAGTAACGAGGCATTCATTGTGTATGGCGGAGTTCGAAAACCCGTATGCGACGGAGGATCCGTTCGTGGAGGCACACTTCGACTGTCTGGAGTGTGGCGGCAAACTCTGGGAGTACGCCATCCAGCGCCAGATGGTGTGTGAAGACTGTCGGGCGCTCTTCACGACCGAAGAGGTGTTCAGTGCCCAGGCGAAGCCGCAGGCCGAAGCGTAATCCGACGACAGCACGAAGCGTCGAGTGATTCGCTGGCACCCGGATCGAGGAGTCCCACGGAGCCAAGCGCGTCAGAACCCCGAAAACGGGCCGGTGCGATCGTCTCTGTCGGCAAGAGCCGCGGCTCCGTCCGCCGTGCTCCGTGAACACGTCCAACACACTTATTATCGAGTTCAACCTACAAAACCGTATGGCACAGCAAGAACCAGAGGAACTCCTAGAGATGAGTTCCGACACCTGGGACATTCTCGAGGAGCACAACCTCCAGCCGCTGTGGGAGATCGAGGACGATATGGGGAACGCCCTCGAGGACCCCGAGGCGGAGATCTGGAAGTGGGAGGACATGCAGGAAGCGATCGACGCCATCGAGCGCGACGTTCCGATCTCGGAACTCCCGCCGGGCTTCCAGCGGCGGGTCGCCGTGCCGATCAACACCGCGCACGCGATCTCGAACTCGATCTACGTGGGCGTCCAGACGGTCTCGCCCGGCGAGACCGCGCCCTCGCACCGTCACGGGGCGAACGCCCTGCGGTTCACCATCGACGGACACGAGGACATGAAGACGGTGGTCGCGGGCGAGGAGTTCCCGATGAAGGACAACGACCTGATCACCACCCCACAGTGGGAGTGGCACGATCACGTCAACGAGAGCGACGAGACCGCCGCGTGGCTCGACGTGCTCGACCTGCCGCTGGTCCTCGACTCGCTCAACGCGAAGAACACGTTCGAGTACCACGAACTCGAACGACAGCCGGTCACCAAGAGCCAGGGGTACTGGGCGTCCCAGTACGGCCGCGGTCGCGCCCAGGAAGACCTCCAGGGCGACGACATTCCCGGTCCGTTCGACGGGATTCGCGAGCCGACGCCGCCGTATCGATTCCAGTGGGACAATATGGTCGAATCGCTGCATCAGCGATCCGACAACAACGACCCCAACCCGCACGACGGCTACAGTCTGGCGTACGTCAACCCGGCGACTGGCGAACCGCCGCTGTTCCCGACGATGTCGTTCCGCGCGCAGTTGATGCAGGAGGAGACCGACCCGCACTTCCACAATATGACGGAGGTCTTCTTCGTCATCGAGGGCGAGGGGGCCACTCACGTCGGCGACAAAGCGCTCGAGTGGGGCAAGTGGGACACCTTCATCGTCCCGCCGGACGAGATCCACCACCACGAACCCGACGGCGAGGCGACGCTGCTGGCGATGACTGACCGGCCGGTCTACGAGGCGTTCAACCTCTACGCCGAAGCCACGCCGTCCTCGTAACGACACCGCCTGTCTTTTTTGGCTCGGTCCGTCCGACGCGCGACTCGACTTGTCGTGAAACTACCACGTCCAGTAGCACCGGCGCCAACTGGGATCCCAGCAGCGTCCCCCGGTGCGAGGCCGCGCGCGTTCGCACGAACCACCCATATTTATATCCCATAATAATTAACGTCGCGTACGGTATGGCTCGTGATGACACAATTCGACGACGGACGTATCTAAAAGGAGCAGGCGCGGCCGGCTCGGTCGCGATCACTGGCCTCGCCGGGTGTACCCTCGGTGGGGACGGGGGCAACGGCGGCGACGACGGTGGTGACTCCGGTGGAGACAGCGGATCAGACGGCACTGACAGTGGAACCGAAACCACCGACAGCGGCGACGACACGACGCCGCTCACGATCGCTGCGACCGTCCCTGAGACGGGGGCGTTCTCCTCACTCGGGCAGGACCTTCGTCGAGGCTACGAACTCGGCGTCGAGCGGATGAACCAGAACCTCGACCGCGAGGTCGAACTCATCATTCGAGACGACGAGAGTGACGCCCAAACGCTTCGCGAGCAACTCCAGGCCATCGTCAGCAACAACGACGTGAACATGATCTGGGGGAGCTTCTCCAGTCTGCTCGTCACTGCGGGAAGCGCCTTCGCGGAGAATCAGAACCTCCCCTTCATCGGGATCGCATTCGCGTACGAGGAGCCGCATCGAAACGACAACTACGAGTGGACCTTCGCGCCCTTCCCGAAGTCTCGGGACGTGGCGCGGTCGACGCTGGGAACGATCGAACTCCTCCCCGAAGAAGACCGTCCGACCAACATCGGCATCTGGGAGCCCAACTCCGGGTGGGGCGAGGAGCAGGCCAACTACTGGGAAGACGTCCTCACCGAAGCCGGCTACGACGTCGTGATGCGCGAGGTCTTCGAGATCGGATCCTCGGACTTCTCGACGCTCATCTCGCAGGCACAGAACGCCGACGTAGAAGCCCTGCTCTCGAACCCAACGCCCGGTGGCGGCATTACGGCTGTCAACCAGATGTCTGACAGCGGGTGGGCGCCGGATATGCTGAAGTTCGTCCGCGGTGCCGACCCCTCGGCGTGGTGGTCCGCGCTCGGTCAGGCGGGCGCGTACGCACTGATGTGTCCCGGCTGGGTGCCGGGGCTGACCGGCAACGGCAACGCGCAACTCCGTGAGACGTTCTTCGATGCCTACGACACTGACGCCCAGTATATGCCGGTCAACGTCGGTGGGTCGTACAATCTGACGCAGGTCGCAGAACAGGCCGTCTCAGCGGCTGGCTCCGTCGAACCGGAAGCGGTCCGGGATGCACTGCGGAACACCGAGTTCGAGACCGTCATCGGAACGTTCAGCTTCGAGGACAACGGGCTTCCCTCCGAAGGCGAACTGACCGCACCGACCGGGCAGTGGTGGGACGGTGCGCAGCGGCTTGTCTTCCCTGACACCGACTCCGAACGCGCACTCGACTTCCGCTACCCGATCCCTCCGTGGAGCGAGCGATGACCACGGCAATCCACGCGTAATATGGTCGCATCCGACCTCGTAACGCAGTCGATCGCGAACGGGCTCCTCCTCGGGGGCATCTACGCCCTCGCAGCCCTGGGTCTCTCCCTCGTGTTCGGGATCATGGACATCGTGAATCTCGCGCACGGGCACATCCTGATGGTCGGGGCCTACATCGCGATCGTCATCTTCGGCGCTCTGGGCATCACGCCGCTCGTCGGGATGGTGATCGCCATCGGGGTCCTCTTCGTCTTCGGCGTCGTCCTCCAGAAGGTGCTGTTGGAGCACGTCGTCGGCGAAGGGCTCGAACAGCCGATCATCGTGCTGTTCGGACTCGCGTTGATCCTCCAAAACGTCGCCCGCGAGGTGTTCGGTGGCGACGCCCAGACCGCCGGGATCGGGATCCCCGGGAGCGGAATCGATCTCGGGTTCGCGTTCCTGTCGTTCCCCCGCACCGTGACGTTCGTCGTCTCGGTCCTGCTCATCGTCGGCACGTGGGCGTTCTTGCAGTACACGAGCACCGGGCAGGCGATCCGCGCGACCGCCCAGAACCGGACGGCAGCGAAGTATATGGGCATCAACACCGACCGGATCTACGTCATCACGCTCGGTATCGGGGTCTCGCTCGCCGGTGCGGCCGGCGCGCTGCTGTCGATGATATTCCCGATCGATCCGTACATCGGCTGGTCGTACCTGCTGACGACGTTCGCCGTGGTCGTCCTCGGCGGCGTCGGCAGCGTCCTCGGCACGCTCGTCGGCGGGTTGATCATCGGCGTCTCCGAGAACCTCGGGGCGCTGTTTTTGGGCGGCGGCTACCGCAACGTCGTGAGTCTCCTCATCTTCCTGGGCGTGCTGTTGGTGCGACCACAGGGCCTCTTCGGCTCGGGGGGTGACTCGTGAGCCTACTCGAGCGCGCCCCCGGCGGGTCGCTCGCCGACGACCGACGTGTCCAGGCCCTCGGCGTGGTCGCGGTCCTCGCATTGGCGGTCGTCCCGTTCGTCACGACCGACTCCCTGACGGGGCTCATCCTGACGGGACTCGTCTACGTGATGCTCGGCGTGTCGTGGAACCTGATCGCCGGGTACGCCGGGCAGATTTCGCTGGGCCACGCGGCGTTCTTCGGGATGGGCGCGTTCGCCTCCGCGTGGGTGACGACGCCGTCGGGCGCTGGCCTCCCAGAGGCGCTCCAGATCCCCGTCGTCGCCGCCGTCCTCGTTGGCGGGGTCGTCTCCGCGCTCATCGCGCTCGTCATCGGCCCGGTCATCTTCCGCCTGACGGGGCACTACTTCGCCATCGGGACGCTGGCGCTCGCAGCCGTGATCGAACTCGTGATGAACGACCGCCGGGACCTCACCGGCGGCGCGACCGGGTACTACGTCAACGCCGACATCGGCCTCGGGGAGACGATCTCTCACGGCGATATGATGTTCTTCCTGACGCTCCTCGCGACGGTCATCACCGTCTGGGTGACGTACTACATCGTCCGGGGGCCGGCCGGTCTCGGAATGAAAGCCATCCACGACGACGAGGAGGCCGCGAGCAGCCTGGGCGTCAACCCGCTGAAGTACAAGATGTACGCCTTCGTGGCGTCCTCGTTCTTCGCGGGGATCGCCGGCGCGCTGTACGCGCACTTCTCGCTGTACATCAACGCTCAGTCGACCCTCGCGGTCACGTGGACCGTCGACTCCCTCGTGGTCGTGATCCTCGGTGGTATGGGCACCTTCGCGGGGCCGTTCTTCGGCGCCGGGCTGTTCCTGCTCTTAGACAACGGCCTCTCGGCCATCGTCGGGGGCTGGGCGGAGGCCGTCGAGGGGATCTTGATCATCCTCTTCATCATTTTCCTCCCGAGTGGCCTCTACGGCCTCGTCGACGACTATCTCGTCTCGGAGACTGCCGACACCGGCGGCGAGATGGACGCCGACGTTGCAGACGACTGACCGGGCCGTTTTTTCGGCGGGGATTGCTCACTTCTCGCGGTGAATCGTTCGGATCCGACGACGGCCAAGAGAAACGCCATCGACGCGGGTGTCCGAAGGGGACCGGTCCGCCCGCCGAACCCGTACCGACGATCGGCGTGGAGGACGGGTTCCGTCGCAGAACACCCCGTCGCGTTCGACCTCAGGCCCCGAGGTACGACTCCTCGACGCGCTTGTCCTGTGCGAGTTCCGAAGCCGTGCCCGAGAGCGAGATCTCGCCGGTCTTGATCACGTAGCCGCGGTCGGCGACGCGCAGGGCGTTGTAGATGTCCTGTTCTACGAGCAGTACCGTCGTTCCCTCGTCGTTGATCCGCTGGATCGCCTCGAACACGTCGTCGACGAGGACGGGTGCGAGCCCCAGGCTGGCCTCGTCCAGAAGGAGGAGGTCCGGTTCGCTCATCAGCCCGCGGCCGATGGCGAGCATCTGCTGCTCCCCGCCGGAGAGCGTGCCGGCGGTCTGCGTTTTGCGTTCCTCGAGTCGCGGGAAGATGTCGTAGATCCGTTCGAGTCGCTCCTGCATTCGGCTCCGATCGAGGTGCGCACCGAGTTCGAGGTTCTCGCGGACGGTGCTCTCGGTGAAGACCTCCCGTCCCTCCGGAACGTGTGCGACGCCCTTGGCGACGACTTCCTCGTGCGGCAGGTCGCCGATCGACTGGCCCTTGTACCTGATTTCTCCGGACATCGGCGAGAGGTCCCCACAGATAGTCTTCAGCGTCGTCGTCTTCCCCGCACCGTTCGCGCCGAGGAGCGCGACAGTCTCGCCTTCCTCGACTTCGAGACTCACGTCCCAGAGGACCTGTACGTTGCCGTACGCGACATCGATGGCGTCCACTTCGAGTAGTGACATTGACTACCACGTGGATTGTCACGGTCTTTCTTAAGCCTACCTTTCGGTCGACGCGCCGCGGGGAGCTCACCGGTCACTTGGCCAGAAAAAGAGCGATGTGCGCAGAGCGCGCGCCGAGTGCAGCCTACTCCTGCCCGCCCTTCTGGACGTTCGCGTCGGCGTAGCTCACGTCGCGGCCGGTGACGTCGACGGTCATCGAGCCCACGTCCTCGATCTCGGCGTCGATGGTGTCGCCGTCGTGTAGTTCGCTGACGCCCTCGGGCGTGCCGGTGGTGATGACGTCACCGACTTCGAGGGTCGCGCCGAGCGAGGCGTACTTGACGACGTCCGCGCAGGTGTAAACCATATCGCCGGTGTTCTCGTACTGGCGGCGCTCGCCGTTGAGTTCGAGTTCCATCTGGAGGTCCTGCGGATCGTCGATCTCGTCGGCCGTGACGACGCACGGGCCGATGACGGTGAACGTGTCGTAGGACTTCCGGTTCGAGCGGTCCTGATCGCCGCGCAGCGAGATGTCGAGGAGGATCGTGTATCCGAAGATGTGGTCCCAGGCCTCCTCGGCGGAGACGTCCTTCGCCTCCTCGCCCATCACGAACGCGAGTTCGACCTCGTGGTCGGTGCGGCGGTCCTCGAACGGCAGTTCGATCCCGTGGTCCGGGCCGACGACGCTGGAGGGGGCTTTCAGGAAGTAGCCTTTGTCCTTGATCGAGAACCACTCGTCGGTGGTGATGTCCTTGTCGGAGATGGCCTCCTCGATGTGGTTCTCGTAGTTCAGCGGCGCGGCGATGACTTTGCCCGGACGACCGACCGGCGAGCCGATCTCGACGTCCTCGACGTCGTGATCGGGAGCCTCGTCCTCGTACTCGGAGGCGTCGTAGTCGCCCTCGATGTACTCCACGAGCGGTTCGTCGCCGTCGAGGCCCAGGCGGTCGGTGAGGTCGATCACGCCGTTGCCGTCGTCTGTGAGCAGTCCGAGCTGATCGTCGTCGTAGCGGACGAATCGCATACCCGTGAGTTCGTCGGAATCGGTGATAAAAGGTTCCGTTCGGGCCGCGAGCGTGGCTCGGGCCGATCGGAAGTCCTACAGGTGACTCTCGGTGCGCGACAGGTCGACGTCGGCCGCGACGTCCTCACGGAAGTGCGCCGCGAGCGAGTCGAGCGTCCAGCCGTCGGGCTCGACGCCGACGGCGTCCATCGCCGGGTCCGAGAGGACGCCGACGCGGTCGCCGCCGGCGTACAGCGTGCAACCGGTCACTCCCTCGCTCGCGTCGCTCGCCAGATAGGCGACGAGCGGAGCGACCTTCTCGGGCGGCATCTCCTCGCGGGTGTAGGGGCGGTGCTCCTCGGGGACCGTCTCGGTCATCCGGGTATACCCGTTCGGCACCAGCGCGTTGACCCGAACGCCGGAGCGCAGCAGTTCGTTCGAGACCGAGCGCATCATCCCCAGGACGCCCGCCTTCGCCGCGGCGTAGTTGGCCTGCCCGAGACTGCCGCGAGCCGCGCCGGCGCTGACCGCGAGATACGAGCGCTGGCGGTCAAATCCCGCATCCTCGTCATCGTCGGCCGCGTCGCGCCAGTGTGCGCCGGCCGCGCAAAGCGGCGCGAACTGACCGGTGAGGTTGGTCTCGAGGACCTCGCGCCAGTCTTCCTCGGAGAGTTTGTAACTGATGCCGTCGCGGAGGATGCCCGCGAAGTTGCAGACGAAGTCGAGCCGACCGTACTCGGCTACGGTGTCCGAGATCAGCGTCTCGGCGTAGTCGAAGTCGCTCACGTCGCCGTGGTGGGCGATCGCCGTGCCACCGGCCTCGCGGATGTCGCTCGCGACGGCTTCGGGGACGGACGCGTCGCTTCCGGTCCCGTCGACGGCCGCGCCGAGGTCGTTGACGACGACGCGAGCCCCGTGGGAGGCGAGTTCGTGTGCGGCGGCTTCACCGAGGCCGTTGCCGCCGCCCGCGACGATGCAGACCGTGTCCTGAAGCATTCCGTTCGTGACCGTGAGTTAGAACGGGTACTCGCGCGGTTCGGTCTGCAGGGAGATCCACTTCTTCTCGGTGACCTCGTCAAGGAAGTCGTCGCTGTTGTATCCGCCGAGGCCGGAGGCCTTCGTCCCGCTGAACGGAACGTGCGCCTCGTCGTTGATCCCCTGATCGTTGACGTGGACGTTGCCGGTGTCCATCCGTTTCGCGATCTCGAGACCCTCGCCGATGTCGCCGGCGTGGACCGACCCCGTCAGGCCGTACTCGGTGTCGTTCGCGATCTCGACCGCCTCGTCGACGTCCGAGAACGGAATCACGGGTGCGATGGGACCGAAGTGCTCGTTGCAGGCGGCCGCCATGTCGTTCGTGACGTCGGAGAGGACCGTCGGCTTGACCACCAGCGAGTCGTCGACGCCTTCGACGTCGGCCGTCTCGCCGCCGGTTTCGAGCGTCGCGCCAGCTTCGACCGTGCGCTCGACGTAGTCGAGCATCTCATCGCGCTGGGACTCGTTGATGATGGGTCCGATGACGACCTCGTCGTGGGCGTTACCGGCGGGCAGCGACTCCGCACGCTCGGTCAGCTTCTCGACGTACTCGTCGTAGACGGACTCGTGGACGACGTGGCGGTTGATGGAGATACACACCTGGCCCTGGTGGATGAAGGACCCGAACACCGCAGAGTTGATCGCCTCGTCGATGTCGGCGTCTTCGGTGACGATGTGGGCGTTGTTGCCGCCGAGTTCCATCGCGGGGACCGAGAGGTTCTCCGCCGCGAGCCCGGCGACGTGCTGGCCGACCTCCGTCGAGCCAGTGAACGCGACGACGTCGCTGTCCGGATGACTGGCGAGGTGGTCACCGATGTCGGATCCGGAACCGGTGACGACGTTGATCACGCCGTCGGGGATGCCGGCCTGCTCGGCCAGGCGGGCCCAGAGCAATCCGCCGACGATCGGCGCGTCCGTCGCGGGCTTGAGGACGACTGAGTTCCCGGCGGCCACGGCCGGCGCCAGCGCGCGCGCCGTGAGATTCAGCGGGAAGTTCCACGGCGAGATGACCGTGACCACGCCCTCGGGTTCGCGGTAGACGAGGTTGTCCTTGCCCGGGATGTTCGAGCCGGCGGTCTCGCCTTTCATCCGCCGCGGCAGCGTCGCGGCCTCGCCGAGGTGGTCCATCGTGATCTGCACGGCGGTCTCACCGACGCCGTGGATGCCGCCGATCTCGGCCGTATTCAGCTCGATGACTTCCTCTTGGTGTGCGTCGAGTTCCTGGATGAGGCCCTGGATGGCCTGCTCGCGCGCGGCGGGGGGCTGTTCGCCCCACTCCTTCTGGGCTTCGACGGCCGCCTCGTACGCGGCGTCGACGTCCGCTTCCGTGCCCGCGGGAACTTCGGCTACGACCGCCCGCGTCGAGGGGTCCTCGACGGGTGTGCTCTCCCCGCTCTCGGATTCGACCCACTCGCCGTCGATATACAGTTTGTTCCAGTCCGCGTCGATACTGTACGGTGACTGGCCTTCGAGTGCCATACAATACCATTAGGCGTAGCACTAATGAAAGTTTGGTCAGATGCCCGGTTTTACCGGCTGTTACCCCGGTTACATCGGTGATATCGGAAATTTTCTGTACCGCGGTCCTGGGGGTTCGTCGTGGCGGAACAAGGGGACGGCCGTGGTCGGTGCACGCACAGACGCTTGGTCTGTGATCATCGAGATGTTCCACGAGCCGTGGATGGCCGTTCCTTCGTCTCCCTGCCGGGTCGGCCGCAGTGTGTCCGGTACGCTTTTTTTCCGCCCGCCCGACTCCCAGGCCGACTGTGGCAAGCCCTGACTCACCACCCCGACTCGAGGAGGCGACGGTCTCCGATATCCACCGCGCGATGGCTGCGGGGGACCTGACGGCCCGGGAACTGACCGAGTGGCACCTCGACCGGATCGACCGCTTCGACGACCGGCTCGGGGCGTTCATCCACGTCTCCGCTGACGTCCGCGACCGCCTAGAGGAATTGGACGAGCGGTTCGAAGCGGAGGGGCCGGTCGGCCCGCTCCACGGAATCCCGGTCGTCCTGAAGGACAACGTGGACGTGGCCGGGACGCCGACGACGGCCGGTTCCCAGGCGCTGGCCAACGCCTTCCCGCCCGACGACGCCACGATCGTCCGCCGGCTGCGGGAGGCCGGTGCCGTCGTCCTCGGGAAGACCAACCTCGACGAGTTCGCCCGCGGCGGGGACGGATACAGCCCGCTCGGGGGACAGATCCACAATCCCTACGACCTCGACCGACATCCGGGCGGCTCCAGCGGCGGGACGGCGGTCGCCCTCGCGGCGAACCTCGCCGTCGTCGGTATGGGGACTGACACGGGCGGCTCGGTCCGGCTGCCGGCGGCCTACACGAACACCGTCGGGCTCCGTCCCACCGTGGGACTGGTGAGCCGGGACGGGATCGTCCCCAACGCGCTCACCCACGACACGGCCGGGCCGATGGCTCGGACCGTCGAGGACGTCGCGGCGGTACTAGACGCCATCGCCGGGTACGATCCCGCCGACCGAGCGACCGCGAGGGGACACGGCCGGCGGCCGGGGCCGCCCGAGGGGAGCTACCGTGACTCACTCCGAGAGGACGCCCTCGACGGGGCACGGATCGGCCTGCTCTCGGGGACGGTTGAGGCCGCGCACGACGAGGTCACGACGGTCCTCGCGGAGGCCGAGCGCGAGATGGGACGGTTGGGCGCGACCCTCGAGCGGACGACGGTCCCGGACACCGACCCGGGCGAGGCCTGGCGGGATCTGAACCTGGTGAACCGCGAGTTCGCGCGCGACCTCGACGCGTACCTCCCGACCCTCGAAGGCGACGCCGTGCCCTCGACGCTCGATGAACTGATCGAATCCGGCCAGTTCCGCGACGACTACGAGGAGACGTTCCGGGAGTGCGCGGACGTCGACGCCGGGGCGCTCGGTGCGAACGTCGAGTACCTGCGCCGGCGGGTCGGGCTCGGGGAGTTCCGCGACCGCGTTCTCGAGGTGTTCGCGGCGGACGACCTCGACGCGCTCGTCTATCCCACGGCCGCCGTCCCGCCGGCCCCGGTCGGCGAGAACGTGCCAGTGAGCGCTCTCAACACGACGCTGACGGCCGCGGCCGGACTTCCCGCGCTCACGGTTCCGGCCGGATTCACCGACGAGGAGGGCCTCCCCGTCGGCATCGAGTTCGCGGGCCGGCCGTTCGGAGAGGCGGACCTCCTCGGGATCGGGTACTCCTACGAACAGGGAACGGGGCATCGGCGGCCGCCGGACGCGTTCAGGAGTGCTGCTGACTGAGCGGACTCACTCGCCCACCGGGACGATGACGCGATGCCGTCCCGGACACGTGGCGACAGAGAGGCGGACGGTGGCAGGACGCCGGTCCGACAGGATAAAGAGCACGGGCCAACCGATGACTCACAGACTACGAGTCGGCGGCCGACCGCCGACCCACGATACCTCAGTATGAACCGAACCGACGACGACGCGCTCGACTCGCTCACCGGCTGGCTCATCGTCGCTCTCGGCCTGACGATCCTCGTACTCGATTGGGGCCTCATCTTCACCTTCACCGTCTACTCGGACGCGCTCGCGAGTGCGTTCGGGCTCTCGGGGTTGCAGGTCTCGTCGGTGTTCTCGATCACCACCGCCACGTTCTACGTCGCCGGAGGGCTGATCGGCGTTCTCATCGCCCGCGTGCCGCTCCGTCCGGTCGTCGCCGTCGCCGGAGTGGGCTTCGGCGTCGCAGTCGCCCTGCTGCAGGTCTCCGGCTCGTACGCCGGCCTCGTCGCGGCCTTCGCCCTCGTCGGGATGGCCGGCGGATCGATGTTCGTCATCGTCGTATCGCTGGTCCCGCAGTGGTTCGACCAGTACGAGGGCCGAGCGATGGGTATCACGATGATCGGGAACGGACTGGGTATCCTCGTGCTGCCCCCGCTGTGGATCTGGCTCCTCGAGCGAACG
The DNA here is from genome assembly GCF_900107195.1 of Halobellus clavatus. Classification (GTDB taxonomy): domain Archaea; phylum Halobacteriota; class Halobacteria; order Halobacteriales; family Haloferacaceae; genus Haloquadratum; species Haloquadratum clavatum. The sequence continues at coordinate 56,703 of NZ_FNPB01000006.1, read as the reverse complement.
GGTATCCGCGACGCGTTCGCCGTCGTCGCGGGGGCGATGGCGCTCGTGATCCTCGGTGCCAGCCTCGTGTACCGCCGGCCGCCCGGCAGCCGGTCCACGTCGTCGCCGGTCGACGTCTCCTGGCTGCGGGCGAACCTCACCGATCCGCGGTTCGTCGGCGCGCTCGCCGGGTTCTCGTTCCTCTGGAGTTGGTACTTCGTGCTCTCGGTCGATGCCGTCGGCGTGCTCACTGCGAACGGGATCAGCAGATCGGTCGCCGCGACGGCGTTTGGGATCATCGGGGGCGTCAGCGTCGCCGGTCGCGTCGCCAGCGGCGAGTTCGGCGACCGGATCGGAATGCGGGTGACGCTGACAGGCGGCGTCGCGCTGGCCGCACTGGCGATGGTGGCGCTCCCGTGGATGAGTTCTCGGCTGATGATGTACGCGCTGTTGGTCCTGTTCGGGATCGGCCTGGGGACCGTCGCGCCGCTGTTCTCGCCGATCATCATCGGGCGCTTCGGCCCGGCGAACGCGACGGCCATCGTCGGCCTCTTCATCCTCGGCCAAGCGGCGACGTCGTTCACCACCCCCGTCGCGCTGAACGTCCTCTACGACCTCTCGGGTGGGTACACCGTCCCGCTGCTCGCCGTCGGTGGGCTGACGCTGCTCGGCGGGGGACTGTTCTACCGGGGCACGGCTCCGACTGACGACCCGACCGCCGGAAGCTGAACCCGGCCGCGCGAGACTACCGCGCCAGGCCGGCGGCGAGCGCCTCGATCGGTGTCGGCGGCTCCTCGCGATCTCGGTTCTCGCGAGCTAAGAGCGCGTGATCGACGGTCGTATCGAAATCGGAGAGTTGCGTCCGGCAGGAGGCACCGGGGGCGACGACCGACTCCGCGCCGCTGTCGTCGATCTGTTCTTTCAGCGTCTCTCCGATGGCCGTACTCATCGCGTGGTGTTCGGCCTCGTATCCGAAGCTCCCGGCCATCCCACAGCAGCCCGAGTCGAGCGGGTCCACGCGGTAGCCCGCCCGGCGGAGCACGCCGACGGCGTGGTGATCTTTCTTCGTCGCCTTCTGATGGCAGTGGCCGTGGTACGCGACCGAGCGGTCGGGGGCGTCGAACTCGATCCCATCGTCCAGCCGGAACGTATCGAGGTACTCACAGACGCCGTAACTGTTCGCCCGGAACGTCTCGACGTCGGGGCCCGAGAGCAGGTCGCCGTAATCCGACTGGAGCATCACCGCGTCGGAGGGTTCGGCGACGACGACGTCCCACCCCGCCTCGATGCGCGGGAGCAGCGCGTCGACGTTCTCCCGGGCCGTCTCGCGGGCGACGTCGAGGAACCCTTTCGAGAACGCCGGGCGACCGCTGTCTGTCACGTCCGCGACGTCGACGTGCACGCCGGCGGCTTCCAGCACTTCGACGGCGGCCTTTCCGACGTCCGGGTGACTGTAGTTGGTGTACGTATCGGGGAGGAGCACGACCCGGTGCTCGGCGTCGTCGGGATCGACCCGTGACCCGCCGCGTGCCTCGAACCAGTCCTGCAGCGTTTCGCGCTCGAAGGTCGGGAGCGTCCGTTCGGTCGCGATACCGATCGTCTGCTCCAAGACGGTCCGTGCGCCGGGCACTTTCGTCGCCCAGTTGGTGAGTGGCGCGAACGTGCTCCCCAGACTGGCGAGCGTGTCCACGTTGGCGAAGATCTTCGAGCGCAGCGAGGACCCGTGTTCCTCGTGGTAGGCGTGCGTGACCTCGGCTTTGAGCTTCGCGAGGTCGACCTCGCTCGGGCAGTCGTTCGCACAGCCCTTGCAGCCGATACAGAGGTCCATCACCTCAGTGACGAATTTTTCATCCGTCGGGTCGTCGGGGAGGTCGCCGCTCATCGCCTGCCGGAGCATATTCGCCCGCCCGCGGGTCGCGGTGATCTCCTCGTCGGCCGCGCGGTAGGTCGGGCACATCACGCCGCCGTCGGACTGCTGAGTCCGACAGCCGCCACACCCGTGACAGAGTTCGACCATCCCCTGCATCCCGTTCTCGTTGTCCCACTCCAGGGCGGAATCGAACCCCGCCTCGAACTCGTAGTCGGGATCGAACCGGAGGTTCTCGGTGAGCGAGACGTCGCCGCAGACCTGTCCGGGATTGAGCAGCCAGTCGGGATCGAACGCGGTCTTGAGATCCTGGAAGGCGAACCAGAGTTCGTCGCCGTACAGTTTCCGGTTCCACTGGGTCCGCGCGCGTCCGTCACCGTGCTCGCCCGAGACTGACCCGCCGAGCTCGACGACCAGGTCGGTGACGGCCTCGCCGATGGCCTGCATCGCGTCGACGTCGGGCTGGGACTTCGTGTCCACGAGCGGGCGGACGTGCAGGACGCCCGGACCGGCGTGGGCGTAGAACGCCGCGAACGTGTCGTGTTCGTCCAAAACGTCCTGGAAGCCGGAGACGAACTCGGGGAGGTGCTCCGGCGGGACGGCGCAGTCTTCGAGGAAACTGATGTGTTTCGCGTCGCTCGTCCGGCTGAGGAGGATCGGAAGCCCCGATTTCCGGAGTTTCCAGAGCTCTTTGCGGTCCGCCTCGTCGTGTGCTTCCAGCGCGTCGAAGGCGTAGCACTCCGCCGCGCTGTCGGCGTCGTCGGCATCGCCGTCATCTTCGGCGTCGTCGGCGCCCCGTCCGGGGACACGATCGGCGAGGAGCCTCTGGATCTGCTCTCTCCCGTCGTCCTCGTCCTCGGCGTAGAATTCGACGAGCAGCGCGGCTTCGGTTCGGTCTGGCAGTTTCCCGGCGACTTCCTCGAACTCGGACGTCTCCGCGGCGAGTCCGATCAGCACGTCGTCGATGAGTTCGACGGCCGCGGGGTCGTGCTCGAGGACGTGAACGACGTCGCTGACGGTGTCGAGGACGCTGTCGTAGGTCAGCAGGGCGACCGATTTCGTCTCGGGTTTCGGTTCCAGCGAGACGGTCGCCTCCGTGATGACCGCGAGCGTGCCTTCCGATCCCGCGAGCAGTCGCGCGAGGTTGACCACGCCCGCCTCGCCGAACTCGCCTTCGGCCTCCGCGTGCAGGCGATCGAGGTTGTATCCCGACACGTTCCGCTTCATCTCGGGGTAGCGCCGCTCGATCTCCTCGCCGTGTTCGTCGAGCAGTTCGACGACGCCCGCGGCGATGCGTTCCGCTGCGTCGCCCTCGGGATCGGCGCGCTCGCGGAGTTCGGCCACCTCGACGTTGCCGAAGGTGGTGACCGTGCCGTCGGCCAGCACCGCTTCGACCTCTTCAACGTAGTGGTCCGTCTTCTCGTAGACGAGCGAGTGCGCGCCGGTCGAGTTGTTCCCGATCGCGCCGCCGATGGCGCTCCGGTTGCCCGCCGCCGGATCAGGGCCGAACGTCAGTCCGTGCTCGGCCGCGCGGTCGTTGAGCGTCGCGAGAACGGTACCCGCCTGCACTCGCGCCTCGCGGGCGTCGGGGTCGATCGACTGCACGCCGTCCATATGCCGCGTGAAGTCCAGCACGACGGCCTCGTTGACCGTCTGGCCGGCGAGGCTCGTCCCGCCGCCACGCGGGAGGACCGGGATCTCTTCGTCCGCGCAGTAGGCGACGACGCTCGCGACGTCGGCCGTCGACGTCGGGAAGACGACGCCGATCGGGGTCACCTCGTAGGCGCTCGCGTCGGTGGCGTACATCTGTCGGGTGTACGTATCGAAGCGGACCTCGCCGGTGACGCGCGCGTCGAGCGCGTCCACGAGGTCCGGCCGTTCGACCGACTCGGAGACGTACTGGTAGTCCGAGCGGTCGTCGCGGGCCGGCGCGGGACGTGCCACGCCGCCGTCGGGGACGGCATCGCTGTCGCGATCAGGCATATTGCCTATTACTGAGTGGAACGGGCACTTATATTCGCCGCTGTCGGGACCCCGGGTGCTCGTGAGTCGGCGGTGAGGAGAGCGACGTGAGCGGCCACACCAGCCGTCACCGAAGGTACTGTTTTCACCCTCCGCGCCGAGGTGCCTGCATAGGTGTCGGCGACCACCGAGCGATTGCAGGAACTGACCGATCGACTCCTGGTCCGCGACGCCGCCGCCCACGCGGACGCCATCGACGCGCTCGCCACGGAGGGCGACGAACGCGTCGTCCCCCACCTGGCCGAACTGATCGTGATCGACAGCATCGCCAACGACTGGGACTCCTTCGGCTTTCCCGCGGTCCTCAGAGACCGAGACCCCCCGCGGTATCTGGACCTCCCGGAGGTGCGCTGGCCCGGTGTCCGTGACGCGCTCGCGGCGCTCACCGAACCGGATTTCGACTCCGATCACGCGTGGGTCGAGTGGGAGTCGTGGTACTCTCAGCAAGAAATCGATCCCCTCCCGGGCTTCGAGGACTGGAAGCGTCGGCTCTATCACTCGTATCTGCCGCCCGTGGGCGGACTGCTGGACTGCGAACCGCGCGACTTCGAAATCCAGGACATCCGCTGGGGCAACTGCGACCGATCGTTCCTCGCGGCCCTGAACGCGCCGACGTTCGTCCCCGGCGACGCTGTCGACGCCGGAGCGGCGGGGGCCACTGAGGCGGACACCGACGCGGGCGACGGTGACGACGCCCCGGAGCGCTACCTGGAGGACGACCACCTCGTGTTCGGGTTCGAGATTCAGGGGACGGCCTACGCCGTGCCGCGATGGGTGCTGTTCCCGCACGAACTCCTGAACGCGGAGCTCGACGGCGTCCCGGTGAGCCTCACCTACTGCACGCTCTGTAACGCGCCGATCCTTTACGACCGACGGCTTCCGACGGGCGAGGGAGGCGACGACGGAGCCGCGCCGGGCGTGCGGACCTTCGGTAACAGCGGGATGCTCGCGTCCGGCAACAAGGTGATGTACGACGAGGAGACCGAGACACTCTGGGACCAGCACGCCGGCACGCCGATCGGGGGGCCGGAACTCGCCGAGAACCCGGATCTGTTCCTCGACCAGTTCGCGGTCACACAGACCGAGTGGGGTGACTGGAAAGCTCAGTACCCGGACACACTCGCGCTCGACATCGAGACGGGCTACGGGTACGACTACGCGCACTACGACGGCGACATCGGCTTCTTCGAACATTACTGGAACCGTGAGGAGGTCGTCCAGCCGGGCGTCAAGCGGGCCGATGGGCCGCTTCCGGAGAAAGCCTCGGTCTACGGTCTCACAGGCGACAGTCCGGACGAAGTCTGGGTCGTCCCCGTCGACGCGCTCAGCGAGCGAGAACACGGCGTGGTCACCGGCGAAGTGGCGGGTCGACGAGTGGTCGCGACGCTCGATGCGACCGACGACGTCGCCGTCTACGAGTCCCCAGGGTCGACGGTCGAGCGCGTCGCCGACGCGGACGGGGTCGCCCTCGTCGACGACTCTGGGACGCGCTGGGACCTCCACCGCAACGAACTCCGGTCGACCGACGGCGAGACGCGCGAGCGGATCCCCGGTCGCCACGGCCTCTGGTTCGCGTTCCGGACGCACTACGAGACAGTCCACGTCGTGGAGTGACCCGGCCGGCGGATCAGGTCCGCTCGGTATCGAGGTCCTCGACGCGCTGTGCCACCGCGTCGACCTGCTGTTCGAGGTCCGCCACCTGTCGTTCCAGGTCGTCGAGCCTTCGTGTTACTGTTCTGATCCGTTGCGCCAATTCTTCGTCCCGTCGCTCCGGCTGTTGACCGTCGGTGTCGCGGTTGAGGAATGCGACGACGCCCAGGAAAATCGGCACCGTCACCAGTCCGAACAGCAGGAGGACGAACGCCGTTCCGGGGTCCATCGTCGGACGTGGTCACGCCCGGAAATTATCTGTTGTGCTTCCCCGTCAGAGACTCGTTGCTACCGCATAGAAACCACGAGTGTGTTTATTCAGCTCCCCTAACTGCCTATTGCAGCCACCCTGCCTTCCCATCCAGTGACTGAAACGCCCTTTGGCGGTCGCTACGACAAGATATAGTTCAGAAGAAAACTATATAGTCGTTCTTATGCCTGCTCGCGATCCGCGAGCGCGGCCTCGACGTCGTCGACGAACTCCCGGTTGCCGACGTAGACCGGGGTCCGGGCGTGAAGGTCGTCTTTCTCGACGTCCAGCAGCGACTGCGACCCGTCGGAAGACGCGCCGCCGGCGCTCTCGACGATGTATCCGACCGGGTACCCCTCGAACTGGACGCGGAGTTTGCCCTCGGCCGCGGTTTCGAGCGTCGGATACGCGAAGATCCCGCCGTAGGTGAGCACTTGGTTCACGTCGCCGATCATCGCTCCGCCGTAGCGGAGTTTCATCGACGGGTCCGATTCGACTCCCGCGGCGAAGTCCGCGAACTCGTCGACCCAGTTGGGGACGCGGCCGCCGAAGCCGTACACCGAGGGGTCCTCGGGGATCGTGACCTCCTCCTGGATGACCTGGTACTGGCCGTCCGGATGGATGACGTACTCGGTGACACGTGACTCCTGGGCGGCCATCATCGTCGTCGTCGCTCCGTAGAGTACGTACGCCGCCCCCACCAACTGGTCGCCCGTGGCCGGCAGGTCCCCGTCGTAGATCGCGACGATCGTTCCCATCGCCGCGTTCGGTTCGAGGTTCGACGAGCCGTCCAGGGGATCGACGCACACCGAGAGCCCCGACCCGACGTCGATCGGCTCGGGCTGTTCCTCGCTGGCGTACGTGCCGACGCCGTCGAGGGCTCCGAGCCGCGATTCGAACAGCTCGTCCGCGTAGACGTCCGCTTGCTTCTGCGTCTCGCCGGAGGGGTTTTCGCCCTCGATCGTCGCCCGGCGACCCGGGAGACCCTCCCTGACGTCGGGCGCAGATTGTGCGACGACGTCGAAGACGGCGTCGACGGTCGCGCTGATCGATTCGGCGTCGGATGGAGCGGAGCGGTCGGGCATAACTGTGAGATCACTCGAGTTACGGCGTGAGTAGGAGACGATGCGACGACAGATCACATAAAATCTTTGTTCAAAAATCGATCGGTATCGAAGGCATACCGGCCGAATTCGCGTGCTTCTCCCTCCCGCCGATCGCCGGCTGTCGGGATACTGGTCGCGCTCGTCGTGTCGGGTTACTGACCGCGCCCGTCGGCGTCGTGGTCGCGGGCGCGTTGCCGCCACGATCGCACGCGTTCGAGGTCGATGTCGAGCGCGTCTGCGACGCTCTCGGGATCCGCCGTCGCGAGCCGTCGAACCGAGCCGATCCCCGCCTTTCGGAGGGTCGTCGCGACGTCGTCGTCGAAGCCGTCCACGGCCGTCAGCGGGGTCGGAGCGCTCCGGTCCCGCCAGATCGACTCGGCATCGCGGTCGGCGGCGGCGGCATCGCGGTCGGCGGCGGCGGCGTCGCGGTCGGCGTCGTCGGCATCGCGGTCGTCTGTGTCGTCGGCGTCCTCGGCCTCGTCGACCGCTGTCATCTCCCCGGCGCGCCACGCCGCTTCGCCGGCCGTCGACGGCGACCCGTCCGTGTCGGAATCGTCGTCGTCCGCCAGTTCGTTCGTTCGAGCCTGCCAGACGGCCTCACCGGCGGTCGCGTTCCCAGATCCGTCGGCCTCCGCGTCGGCGTCCGAATCCGACTCTGACCAGCCCGACGATTCGGCGATCCACGCGCGTTCGTCGTCGTCGAGTCCGCGAATCTGGTCGGAGCGCCGATCCAGATCGGTCCCGCCGCCGTCGAGTGACCACGACAGTGAGTGCTCTCGCCGGATCTTCGCCGCGACGCCGGGGTTGACGCCCGCGTCCGTCAGATCCCGGTAGGAGACGCGCTTCTTCCAGATGTCCGCGACCGAGATCTCCGACGCCGCGAGGAGCGGCGCAGACTTCGGGCCGACGAACCGGAGCTCCTCGAACTCCGCTGGGACGGGGCGATCCTCGGAGGTGTCCGCGCCTATGCCGTCGCCGCCGTCGTCCGTGTCTGACGCATCGGCTTCAGAAGCCGCATCCTCGGCGCCCTCGTCCGGGATCGTGTTCCACGGCAGCGGGATGTCGAGCGGTTCACCGTCGGGGACGTCGGCACCGCTCTCGAACCCCGGCTCCTCGGCGTCGGGATCGGGAGCGATCGGCTCGCTGGACTCGTCCCCATCGTCTGTCACAGTTGCCCCTCTGGTTGTAACTCCACAGTCGGTAACTTGAGTATTTCCGTCATCGGATCGACCAATCTCAGGGCTGATAGCCTCGCCGGCGGCTTTATTCGGGGTGCCGCCGACGATCCGACAATGGCGACGATACGTGTCGAGGGACTCAGAAAGACCTACGGCGACTTCCCCGCGGTCGTCGGGAGCGACTTCAGCGTCGACACCGGCGAGATCTTCGGTATCGTCGGGCCGAACGGCGCGGGCAAGACGACCACGCTGAAGATGCTGGCCGGACTCGTCGAGCCGACAGCGGGCGTCGCCGAGGTGGCCGGCCGCGACGCCGGCGATCCGGAGATGCGTCGAGACCTGGGGTTTCTCCCGGAGGAGTCTCCGCTGTACGAGGATATGACGCCGCGGTCGTATCTGGGATTCTTCGCGGACCTCTACGACGTCCCCCGCGAGGCCGCGCGCGAGCGAACGGAATCGACGCTCGACCGCCTCGAACTCGAACACCGCGAGCGACGCCTGGGAGATATGTCGAAAGGGATGAAGCGAAAGGTCGCGATCGCGCGCTCGCTCGTCAACGATCCGGATCTCCTCATTTACGACGAGCCTGCGTCCGGACTCGATCCGCTGACGACGAACTACGTACTGGAGTTCACGCGCGACCTCGCCGACCAGGGGAAGACGGTCGTCTTCAGCGCGCACAACCTCTATCACGTCGAGAGTATCTGCGATCGGATCGTGATCATGAACCGGGGCGAGATCATCGCCCGGGGGACCGTTCCGGAGATCCGCGAGGAGTACGGAACCACCGCGTACCACGTCTTCACGACCGTCCCGGTGGCGGGCGCAGAGCGCGACCATCGCGCCGATACGGAACGCTACCAGGCCGTCGTCGACGATATGGCCGCCGTGGAGTCGATTCGGGAGGCCGCCGCTGCGGCCGACGGGGAAGTCGTCGACATCCGGACGCGCGAGCAGAGCCTCGAGGACATCTTCCTCGACCTGGCGGACGAGACGCCGCCCGAAGCGGCCGCCGGTGGCGGGCGAGCGCCGAGTGAGGCGGCCGCGGAAGAAGCGAACGCGCAGCCGTCAGACGGCGGGCGAACGGGCGCGGAGCCATCGAACGGGAGCCGCGAGCAGTGACGCGCTCGCTCCGGGAACACCTCTCCGCGATCCGTCGGATCGCCCGCTGGGAGATCGAGCGCTCCGCCGGGATCGTCGATCGCCGGACGGCCGCCCTCGGGGCGGTCGCACTCCTCCTCGCCGGGGCAGTCGTCGGCGCGGGCGCGATGGCCGGCGGTGTCTCGCTCGACCGCGACATCTACCGCGTGGGCGTCGCCGAGGACAGCCCCTACCACGGGCCCGTCGAGCGAAGTGTCGCGCTCGAGGCGACGCGGCCCGATCCGGACGCGCTCCGCGCGGGCGACGTCGACGTCCTGGTAACCGACGGACGCGTCCGCATCGCCGACACGCCGAAGGGGCGCGCAGCGCTCTCGGAGTTCCGGTCGGCGGTTCGCTCCGCCAACGTCGAACTGATGCGAACGCAGGAGAACGGCTCCGCCGCGTTCCCGGTCGTCGTCGTCCTCCAGTACGTCTCGCGTTCTTCGGGACTTCCCGACGCGGTTACCGACGACGACGGCGGCGGGGGAATCAGTGGCGGCGACGGGGGCGACAGCGGCGGCGACGGAAGCGGTGGCGGAACGGCGACGCCGACCGGTGACGACAGCGATGCGGCAGCCGACGGTGGGAGCAGCGGGCCCCTCGGCGTGCCGGGACTCGGCGGCATCAACCCGCTCGGGAGCGGTGGATCGGGATCCCCCGCAGAGATCCAGCCGCCGTTCCCGTTCGGATCTCTGGTGCTGGCCTTCGCGTTCCTGGTCCCGATGAACTTCGTCGTGCAGGCCTACGGCAGCACGATGCTCAACGAGCGGATCAACCGCCGCGGCGAACTGCTGCTGGTGGCCCCGGTCTCACCGGCCGACATCGTCGCTGGGAAGACACTCCCGTACCTGGGTGCGATGATCGTGCTGACGGCGCTCGTTGCGCTCGGCGTCGGCGGGAGCCTCGTCTCCGTGGCGGCCGTCCTCCCGATCGCGCTCGTGTTCCTGGCCGCCACGTTCGCGGGCGCGATGTTCGCCCGGTCGTTCAAGGAACTCACCTTCGTGACGGTCACCGTGTCGGTGTTCTTGACCGCCTACACGTTCGTGCCCGCGATCTTCGCGAACGTGACGCCGATCGCGCTCATCTCGCCGCTCACGGTCGTCGTCCGCGACCTCCAGCCCCTGCAGTCGGTGACGCCGGACGCATTCCTGTTCGCGACCGCGCCGTTCACGCTGTGTGCCGGGGTGCTGTTCCTGCTCGGTGTCGGCATCTACCGGGAGGAGGACCTGTTCACACAGCGGCCGGTGCCGCTGAAATTCCTCGACGCGCTCGACGCTCGGGTGTCGCGACCGCGAGACGTCGCGATCCTCTCGGGGCTGTCGATCCCGTTCGTCTTCGTCGCGGAACTACTCGCCATCGCCGTGCTCTTCGCACTGCCGGTGTCGCTCACGATCCCGCTCTTGCTTTTCGTCGTGGCACTGATCGAGGAGGTCGCCAAGAGCCTCCACGTCTACGCCGCGTTCGAGAGCGGGACCTTCGCCGGAACGCGGCGCGTCGCACTCGTCCTCGGCGCGCTCTCGGGGCTCGGCTTCTTCGTCGGCGAGAAGTTCACCGCGGTCGCGCAGGTCGTCGGCCTCCCGGAGTTGGCGCTGGGGCAGGCCGCCTTCGCCCCCGCCGGGATCGGCCTGTTCTCGGCCGCCGGGTTGCTGGTCGCGCCGCTCGTCTTGCACGTCACCACGGCGAGCCTGACGGCGCTCGGCGCGAAGCGGGATCTCCGGTGGTACGCGCTGGCGTTCGCCGGCAGCGTCGTGCTGCACACGGCGTACAACCTCACGGTGGTGAGTCGCCTTGGCTGATCGGACCGACCCGCGTCTGACGATCGCCCGGCGAGAACTCGGGAGCCTCCGGAAGGAGAAGACGATCGTGCTCGCGTTGGTCTTACAGCTATTCATCGCGGCGTTCTCGTCGTTCCTGGTCGTCGGCCTCGTGTCGCTGTACGACCCCGGGCAAGTCCAGGGGACCGAGGTCGACATCGCGGTGACGGGCGACGCCTCCGAGGATCTGATCCGGGCCGCGAGCGAGGTCCGCGGTGTCGACGCGCAGTACTACCGCAGCGAGGAGACGGCCTTACGGGCGTTCCACGAGTACCGGGGGACTGGGATCGACGCGGTGTTGGTTGCGGAGACCCGGGACGAACGAGTGTTCGTGCGAGCGGTCGCCCCCGACGGCAACGTGCAGACGACGGTCGTCGTCGTCCAGTTGCGCGAGGTGTTACGGTCCTTCGAGGACCTCAAGCGCACCCAGCGCGCGGCGTATCTGGACTCGCTCCCGCTGGAGTTGCCGCCGGAGACCTCCTCAAGCCCGTACTTCGGGTTCACCTACACCGTGCTCCTGCCGCTGTTGCTCTTCCTCCCGGTGTTCATTTCGGGGTCGATCTCCGTCGACGCACTCACCGAGGAGATCGATCGCGGGACCTTGGAGTTGCTCCGGGTCGCACCCGTCTCGATGACTGACGTCGTCGACGGGAAGCTCCTCGCTGCCGCGGGGCTCGCTCCCGCGCAGGCCGCGCTGTGGGTACTCCTGCTCGAACTGAATGGGACCAGCGTCTCGAACGTCCCTGCCCTGCTCGTGCTGGTCGCGGCGATGGCGCTCCTGGTCTGTTCGGTCGGTGCCGCGGTCGCCCTGCTCGCCCCCGAGCGTCGGGCCGCGCAGCTCCTCTACTCGCTGGGGGTGTTGCTCGTCTTCGGCGGAACCGCGGTGTTCCCGAACGGGCCGATCAACGCCGCCGCGCGGCTCGCTATCGGGAGCGCCAGCGGGATCGAGTACGCGGCGGTGGGGGCCGTCGTCATCGCGTCGCTCGCCGCCTACCTAGGGCTCCGCGGGATCGTCGGGCGTGTCGATCCCGACGCGCTCTGATCAGGCGACGTTGAGCGGAGCCGGTGCGCGACGGTCGAAAGCCGGAACACACACAACCCCCGGGCGTCGAGAGAGCATATGGGACTCGGAGGCACGGCAAAGAAGCTCCAGAAAGTGACGGAGATGGCCGAGGACGTCTACACGCGGCTGAACGATCTGCGGGACCAGATCATCGGGATGCGTGAGACGACCCAGGAGACGGCCGACCGGGTCGAACGGCTCGAGAACGAAACCGCCGAGATGCGGGCGATACTCGAAACCCTCGCCGAGAACGAGGGAATCGACATCGACACCGTGACCGCTGAGGCACACATCGCAGAGGCCGAAGCCGACGACGCTGCCGCTGCGGACGGAGCGGAGGACTCGGCTGAGGCTGCGGACGCGGACGAATCAGACGCCTGATCTGAGTTCGCAGCCGTCTCGCCCGATTGCGCCCCCGATACCCGGGCGCGGAATCAGTCAGCGAGCCGGGCGTGTTCGACTTTCATACACTTGTCCTGGACGTAATCGAGTCCGGCCTCAACAGCGCGGTCAGCGGCGTCGTCGTTGGTGATGCCGAGTTGGAGCCACACCGCAGCGACGTCGCCGACGTTCTCGTGGCGGTCGATCGCCGCGTCGACGATGTCGCCGGTTTCCTCGCTCGGACGGAACACGTCGACGATGTCGATGTCGACCGAATCCGGAACGTCCGACAGCGAGTCGTAGGCCGTCTCGCCGAGGATCTGGTCCGCGAAGGGGTTGATCGGGATGATCTCGTAGCCCCGCCGCTGGAGGTACGCCGGGATGTCGTGAGCCGCTTTCCCGGCGGTCGTCGAGCATCCGACCACGGCGACCGTCTCGCCGTCCAGTACCGATCGGAGTCCGGTGTCGTCAGTGATGTGCATAGGTGGACAGACGTGCGCGGGGCGTAAAATACTGCCGTACGGCGGGGCTCGTCTGTCCCGTCCACCGGAGTCGGGACGAAATTTGAACGGAGTTTGCACTCATCCGGAGGGGATCTGGAGGTGACTTCGGATCGACCTTGAAAAATGTACTTCCGGGCATCGTGTCTCGACACTCGTAGATGAGTCACTCCATCCTCACACGACGGCGGCTGGTGCGTGCTGTCGGGGCGGCAACGGCCGCCGCGCTGGCCGGGTGTACGACCAGGTCCGATGACGGGGCACAGACGGCCGGTGACGACGAATCGACCGAGGCGTCGATGGACGGCCAGACCACAGACGACTCGATGGGAACTGAGACGATGAACGACTCGATGGGAACTGAGACGATGAACGACTCGATGGAGACCGAGACAATGAACGACTCGATGGAGACCGAGACGATGAACGACTCGACGGAGACTGAAACGATGAACAGTGCTATGCAGACAGAGACCGTGAATGAGACGATGACCGAATCCACGAGCACCGAGATGACGACCGGGACGTCGGGGTGACCGACAATGAACCGTAGACTCAGGCTCGCCGGCGCGGCCGGTGTCGGAGGCGTCGCCGGGTCGTACGCCGTGACGGGGTACTCCCGTCAGTTCGTCGTCGCCCCCATCGACGCGTTCGTCGTCAGAGCGACGCCCGGCCGGATCGTCTCGTTTATGATCACCAACGTCGGCTCGGAGGCGCACGTGCTCCACGTCGCGCTCGCGTTGGTCGCCGCGATCGGAGCGCTCGGAGCGGCCGGCTTGGTCGGGTACCTCGGTGCACAGCAGATCGGGCTTCGACCGCGCGTCGTGGGACCCGCGCTGGGTGGGGTCCTCGCGTGGGGTGTCACCGTGGGACTCACCGGACTGCCGGTCGAGTCGCTCGGCGCGGCCGTTCCGGTCGCACTGCTCGTCGCGCTGGAGGCTTCCTCGGGGGCGTTCGACCGCGACGCGACCACCTCCTCGCAGCGGCGCGTACTCCTCGCCGAACTCGGCTCGCTGGGAGTCGCGGTGCTTGCCGGCGGCGCCGGAGTGCTCCGAGCGATCGACGTCGGGAGGACGGCGGGGACTGAGACGGACGCCGAGGCGGTGAGCGAGCCGACCCAGACGTCCGAACCGACCGTCGAGGGGGAGGCCGAACCCGAATCGACGCCCGAGCCCAGCGAGGTGGAGCAGTTGCTCGGACAGGCCGAGTCGCAGTCGCTGGCGTTCGCCGGCGACGGGCTCCCCGGCCTCGTCAGCGAGATCGGCTCGTTCTACAACGTCGACATCGCGCAGTTCGACCCCGAACTGCCGCCGGAGGACTGGTCGCTGACGTTCACCGGGGAAGTCGGCTCCGAGCGCACCATCACGTTCGAGGAACTGACCGATCGCCCCGTCGAGCACCGGTACGTCACGTTGCGGTGCGTCGGTGAATCGCTCAACGGAAAGAAACTCGACACGGCTGTCTGGACGGGGACACCGCTGAAGCCGCTGCTCGACGAAGTCGATCCGCAGGGCGCCTGCGGGTGTGCGATGCTGCGGGCCGAAGACGATTACTTCGTCCAGTTCCCGGTCGATGCGCTCGAAGACGCGTTCCTCGCCTGGGAGATGAACGGGCAGGCGCTGCCGACGTCGCACGGTCACCCGGTTCGGGTGCTCGTCCCCGGCCACTGGGGCGAAACGAACGTCAAGTGGGTCACAGAGATCGAACTGCTGGAGGCCGAGGCCGACGGATACTGGGAACAGCGCGGGTGGCACGGCACCGGCCCGGTGAACACGGTCGCCAAACTGTGGAGCACCACGACGCTCGAGGACGGTCGCGTGGAAGTGGCCGGACACGCCTACGCGGGAACCCGTGGCATCGAGCGCGTCGAGGTCTCGACGGACGGCGGGTCCACCTGGACGGACGCCGAGCTGTCGGAGCCGCTCCCCGGCTCGGACGTCTGGCGGCAGTGGCGACACGTCTACGAGGCCGATTCGACGCACGAAGTCGTAGTCAGGGCCATCGACGGGACCGGGACGATGCAACCCAAAGAACAGTCGGACGCGTTCCCCAGCGGATCGACCGGCTGGGTCTCAGAGACCGTGCGACCCTGACCCGCATCGGGAGTAATTTATCAACACGCGCTGAATGGTCCGCAACTCGCGATGGAGAAGGCACTCTGGTATCTACTGGCGGGCACGCGCGGTGGGGCGAACCGGGCCCGCATCATTCGCCTCCTCGACGACAGACCGCGCAACGCCAACCAACTCGCGGAAGCGCTGGAGGTGGACTACAACACGATTCGACACTACCTCGACGTCCTTCTCGATCACGACGTCGTCGAGGCCGGCGGCGAGGACTACGGCGAACTGTACTTTCTCTCTGATCGGTTCGAGGCGAACCGGGAGGCGTTCGGTCGAATCGTCGACAGAGTGGAGTTCGAGACGGAGGATGAGAGTGATGACACACACACCGACTGACGCGGGCGCACAGCCGATAGACAGCCGCAGAGGGGAGGACCGAGTTCGATGACGCCCCTCTTGAGTTTCGCTGCGGCGCTCTCAGTGGTGAACGTGGTGCTGCTCGCCGTGGTGAGTGCGGTCTGGGCTCGAAACTACCGGACGTTTCGGTCGCCGCTCACGCTCGGACTCCTCAGTTTCGCCGCCGTCCTCGCCGTCGAGAATCTGGTCGCGCTGTCGTTCTTCTTCAGTATGGGGATGCTCTACACCGGGTCGGCCGCGGCCCAACAGGCGGTGCTGGCGATGCGGGGTCTCCAGTTCGTCGCCATCGTCTTCCTGACGATCGTGTCGCTCCGATAACCCCCGCAAAAGCGGTTCTACAGCGCCTCGCTCGTGGCTCGACCGCTTCTGTTCCCGAGGCGGACGCGCTACGGCTCCTGTAGGACGCCAGCGAGGTGATCCGCCACCGGCGGGACGTACGTGGCGTAGTGGAAGGTGTGTTTCAGACCGCCGTACACGTCGTTGATCAGACGCGTCGGCACCTCGCCGCCGTCTTCTGTCACTTCCTCGCGGAACTCGCGCATCCGGTAGTCGAATACGTCTGTCGCCGGCCAGTCCAGTTCGATCCGGATGCCTCGCGGCGCACCGGACCATACCATCCGGAGTGCATCGACCGCGTCGTCGTACGCCGACGCGATCTCCGTCGCCGAGTCCGGGACGCCGTACTCGCCCGCCTGAATCCCGTCGATGACCGTACGGAACGTTTCGATTCCGGCCAGTCCGGCGGCCGCCTGGAGAGACCACTTCGCGGGCTGGCGTTCGAGTCCCCGCCCGCGGATGAAGTCGTCGTCGACGAGATTCAGGGCAGCGCGGTAGAGCTCTTCGGCCGGCGTTCCATCGATCGATCGCGTGAACGGCGGCTCGTTCAGGTCCAGATAGTCGTGCACATCTGCGCGCGAGGACGTGATCTCGAACTCCCTGACTAACTGCTCCGCAGCCGCCTCGATCCGCGGGCGGTAGGCCGTCGGTTCCGAGAGCGAGTCGCGGTACGCCTCCCGGAGCGCCATCGCGTCGGCGAGTGCGGCCTCAGCGGATTCGACCGAGGCCGCGACGTCACTCACCCGGAACACGTCGCTTCTGGGCGCCTCTGGAAGGTCTTGACCACGACGGAGTGACCGTTGAACCGCCGCGATAAGAGTCTCGATGAAGTCGTGGACCAGCAGGGCCTCCAGCGGCGACGCGCCCTCGTACCGCCACGAAGCCAGGAAATCGTACATCGCCGACCGGACGGACTCCCGCCGCGATCGGGGGGACTCTGGATCGATCGCTCCGATCGCCGCACGGTAGGCCGCGTCGAGCCCGGCCGCTTCGGCACGAACCGACCGGAGGCGGGCCAGCCGTTCTCGGTCGGTCGACGGTCGCAGGGAGTACTCATCCCGGGATTCGCGGGATGAGCCCTCCCCGCTATTGAGTTCGCTGAACCGATCAGCGACGTGCGATCGCTGCTCCGCGAGTTCGGCCGAGAGCGCCTCGTTCGGGAACTCGGGCGATTCTGGGACGCCACCGAGGAGCGTCCGGATCCGGGACCGGTGCCGATCCATCGCCTCGGGTGGGATCGAGAGCGGAAACGGGTCCGGCCGCGTCGGCGGCGACCGCTCTGCTACCTCGGCCAAGGCGGCCTGATCGTACGAGACCGTGTCGTCGTCGCCCAGGAGCGACTCGCCCACCCCGCCGCACCCTGCGAGCGTCGCCGCGAGCGCCGTTCCGGCACCGGCGAGGAGGTCCCGACGTGAGCGGCGAGTCATCCTGCACCACCGCCCGACGCCGAGGTCGACGTCGCGGTCTCGTTCGACATCGGCGTGACTGGCTCGAAGTTGAGGACTGACGGTCGGTCCCTGCAGGAACTGCTGAATCCCATCCCGAGACTGTTGAACGAATCGCCAGCGAACGGGAGTCGGATCGCGACCCCGACCGTGTCTTCGGCATCCTGTTCGCACTGCACGTCGGCGGGTCGCATCGACCGGCAGTACTCGGAATCGACGCCGTCGTCTTCCTTTCTGACGGCGGTGAGTCGGAGTTCGTAGCACTCCGGGATCGGCCGGACGAGGAGCAGCACCGAGTCGGTCTCGAGGTCGGTGTCGCTGACGAATGCTTCGAGTTCACGGGCTTCTGCGACATCGCTGAATGCCGGCACGCTCTCGGCGTCGGTCAGGTGATCGTAGAAGTGGATCCGGTCGGAGGAAGCGCCGTCTGCGACGAGTGCGGCTCCCGCCTCGTTTCTGACCGTTCGTCGCTCGTAATCGGTGACTGGCTCTGTTCGGTGCGACGAGAGATCGACGTCCTGTCGGGCGCTGTCGCGGAACTCCAAACACCCGGCGACGCCGCCGAGGATCGGGAGGGAGGACGCCCTGAGGAAGGCTCTGCGGGACCAGCGGGACATAGATGGCTCCACAGCGCGGTACGGTGAAATTCTTGTGTCTCCTGCCAGCGGACCGGATCGAGGTGTTGAGCGCGCCTCGGTGAGTGGCCGTTCGACGTCGGCGGGACTCGTCCCGGGGGGTCGTCTGAGTGACAATCGGCCGACACCGAGCGGGCAGCCGTCGCCGTCGGGAACGAGGCCGAGATCTCCCCTTACTGTCTACCGGTAGCTTCAGCCGATGAAGCCGGCCGCTGGCCCTGATACTCCTTCCACCCCTCTATCCGGGTGTGATGCAATCGATCCGCTCACTGCTCGAACGACTCACCAACGAACAGCCGGTCGTCGTGTTTTCGATCCTCGCGATCGGCGTCTCCTGGACGGTATGGCTCACGACGTTTTCGGTGACCACGCCACGGTCGGGACTCGGATATCTCGGTATGGGTCTGGGTGCCTTCGGCCCCGGGGTCGCGGGAGCGGCCGTGACGCGTCTCCGTGGCGAATCAGTCCGCGCTTGGCTCGCGACGATCTTCGAGTGGCGACGACCACTCCGCTGGTACGGACTCGCAATCGCGGTCCCGGTGGTCGGAGCCCTCGGAGTCGGTGTTGTCGTCTTCTCACTCGTAGGGCTTCCCGACAGCAGTTCCCTCGGGCAGCTGGCCCCGCTCTTCCTGTTTAATCTGGTGCTGGCGACGCTGTTCACCGGCGGGAACGAGGAGTTCGGGTGGCGGGGATTCGCCCTCCCACATCTCCAGAAGCGATTCAGTGCGCTCACCGCGAGTGTCCTCGTCGGTGGCGTCTGGGCACTCTGGCACGTCCCGATGTTCGTCTACGACGTGTACCCCCACTCACCGGTGCTGTACACTGCCAGCGTGGTCAGTTTCGCGGTCATCCTCACGTGGTACTACAACGCGTCGGACGGATCCGTTCTCGGTGCCGTACTGCTCCACGGGACGATCAACGCCGCGGTGAACGTCCCTGGACAGGTCGTCGGTGGCGCTGCTGCGGTGCCGGTTCCATACGCGGTGATTTTGACCGGCGTGTTCGGGGTGCTCGCTGCACTGCTCGTCCTCCGCTATGGTCCTGCGACGCTGTCACACCGGGACGTGGTCCGGCCGCGGTGGACGGAGACCCAGTCGACTGACGGATCCGCGGCCGGGAACGCTACCGGCGGTCGCCCCGCCGCCGACCCGTCCGACTGACGCACCGACCGAACCGCGATGTTCGTTCGAACCGCGTCGAGTCCGACGGACGACGAGCGGTCTCAGTCTCGCCGCGGGGCCCAGAGGCCGTAGAGAATCAGTCCCAGCCCAGCGACCTCGCTGAACTGGCTGATACTGTTGACGACCGGCGCGGGAACGTTCAACAGGAGATACAGCGTGACGGCGAGGACGCCCGGAACGAACAGCACCAGGACGAATCCGACCGCGATGTACAGCATCGGCCGGCTCCGGTTCTGTCGATACGCCCTGTAGGCGATGTAACTGATCGCCAGTCCGAGAAGAACGATCACAGCCTCGCTGAGCTGGCGAGCGGTGCGTAACGCGTCGAGATCGATCGACTGGAGAATGAGGTCGAGCATCTTATCGTCCCTCCACGAACCGAGTGAACCGGTCGGTCATCCGTTCTCCGCGCGAGACCGTGATCTCGAAGCCGTCCTCCTCGAGGTCGAGTTCGATGCCTTCGAGTTCCGTCCGATAGACCTTGTAGTTCTTCCCGTCGGTGACGGGCTGGATGTCTTCGGTGACCAGATCGTACTCTCGGAGCCGTTCGAGCCGACGATACACCGTGGGTTCGGAGACGCCGGCGCAGTCACTGAGTTCTGCCGCCGAGCGTGGCTCCTTCTTCGCTTCGACGAGGATCGTCCTGGCACAGTCGTCTCCGAGCAGGTCCGCGAGTGCGTCTGGGTCTCGCACGTCGGACACGGTAGCTGATCCATCTCCCGGTTTCCCAATATGCGTTGCGTCGTTTCAAGCCCCTGATCAGCTTCACGCAGTGCAGTCAGTTGGAGCCGAGACTCGGGTTCGCCGGAGACGGGGAACAGATATCGACGAGACGGGGCGATCAGTGCGGATCATCCCCTCGTCGAGGCTGCTCGAGGCCCGTGACACTGCACACGGTCCCTTGCGACGCTTCACACCACCCCTCGGTCCAGGCCGATGGACCTCGCACCGGCGTCTGCAGGGGGTTCTCACTGGACTCTCCGCCGAGTACCCACAGACCGCCGCGGCAGCGAGGAGCCAGCGGGTCGGCAGGGTTTTTGCATCCGAGTCCGGATGCCGGGGTATGCAACGCCGGCTGGTCCTCGGGTGCGGGTCGACCGCACGCGGGACCGTCAAGCGCCTCGCTGAGTGGCCCGGCGAGCTGACGATCGTCGTCGGCGACGACTGCACGTTGCCGGAGGGGATCGGGAGCGATGTCGATATCGAGCGGCGTTCGCTGGACGATCCGACGGCGTACCCGCCGGCGGTGGATCTCGTCTACGTTGCGGGCGGTAACGACGGCACCAACGTCGACGCGGCCGAGCGCGCCCGCGAACACTTCCCCGATGCGGAGATCGTCGGATTTCTGAGTGGTGAGGCCGATCCCGAGGCGCAGACGCGGTTTCGACAGGTGGTCGATCAGGTCGTCGACGCCCGGCGCGCGCTGCTGGATCGCTTGGACGACCTGACCCGTGGCCCGGGGGCCGAACGGCTCAAGCGGCTGTTCGCGACGCTCCGCAGCACGCAGGGTCGGCTGGCGGTCGTGATGCACGACAACCCTGATCCCGACGCGATCGCCAGTGCACTCGCGCTCGCGCGGGTCGCCTCCCGCGCCGGGGTCGCCGCGGACGCGTGCTACTTCGGCAACATCGCTCATCAGGAGAACCGCGCACTGGTGAACCTCCTCGAACTCGACCTCGTCGAACTCGACGACGCCTCGTCGATGGACGACTACGGGGGCGTCGCGCTCGTCGATCACTCCCGGCCCGGCGTCAACGACGGCCTCCCCGAGGAAACGACGGTCGACATCGTCGTCGACCACCATCCCCCGCGTGCACCCGTAGAGGCACGCTTCGTCGACATTCGACGGGACATCGGAGCCACCAGCACGCTCTTGTCGGACTATCTGCGCCGCGCTGGCATCGACCCCGACGAGTCGTTGGCGACGGCGCTGCTCTTCGGGATCCGGGTCGATACCGACGACTTCACGCGTGAGGTCACGACGATCGACTTCGAGGCGGCCGCGTGGTTGCTCACGCACGCCGATCTCTCGGTCCTTGAACGCGTCGAGTCACCGAGTATGACCTCCGCCGTCGTGGAAACACTCGCCCGAGCCATCCGGAACCGCGACGTTCGCGGGGACGCGCTGGCGACGAACGTGGGGTCGATCTCCGACCGCGACGCCCTCGCGCAGGCCGCCGACCGGATCCTGAATATGGAAGGAGTCAAAATCGCTGTGGTCTACGGGTTCACCGACGGGACGGTGTACGTCTCCGGCCGGGCCCGCGGCACCGACGTCGACCTCGGAGAGACGCTCAGAGACGCCCTCGGTGCCATCGGTAGCGCGGGCGGGCACGCCGATATGGCCGGCGGACAGATCCCCCTGGGGATCCTCGCGGAGGCCGACTCGTCTCCCAACGAGTTGCAGACGATCGTCACGGACGTGATTGCCGGCCGTCTCTTCGAGACGCTCGAAGACGCGACGACGCTCCTCGACGCCGCCGACGACGAGACCGACTGGACGGTCGAGTTCCCGTTCGACGGTCACAGCGGCGAGCCGGTCGGCTCGGAGCCCCCGGGTGGCGGACGATCGCTGGACCGTCCCGAGGGCCCGGACCAGTGATCGTCGGCCGAAGGCACGGAGACGCTCGCGGAGCCCGCCGGCGGCCACGAGGAGTACGTTTTTGCGCGGCCACCGCGTATCGCCGCCAATGAGCGGGAGACCGAAAGTCGAGGAGTACATGACGCGAGAGGTGCAGACCGTCTCGCTGGACGATACGGTTGCCGACGTCGCTCGACGGATCAAAGAGAGCGACGGACACAACGGCTTTCCGGTCTCGAAGGGCCGCAAGGTCGAGGGCTTCATCACGGCCCGAGACCTGCTCTTGGTGGACGACGAGGATCCGGTGTTTACGGTGATGACTGAGGACATCATCGTCGCGGATCCGGATATGGATGTCATCGACGCGGCGCGGGTGATCCTCCGCTCAGGCATCCAGAAACTCCCAGTGGTCGACGACGCTGACAATCTCGTGGGCATCATCTCCAACACGGATGTCGTTCGCTCACAGATCGAGCGCGCCACGCCGGAGAAAGTCGGGAAACTGATGCGAACCCTCGAACAGATACACGAAACGACCGTCCATCAAGAGCCGCGGATCGTCGAACTCGACGATCTCACGCCCTCACAGGCGCGAGTCTATGCCGACGAACTCGAGGGACGGCAGTACGAACTCGAACGGGGCCTCGCGGAACCACTCGTCGTCATCGACAACGGCGGTTCACTGCTCCTTGCGGACGGGCACCACCGCGTGATGGCGGCCCACCAACTCGGCATTGAGGAGATGGACGCCTCGGTCATCGTCCTCGACGAAACCGTTGAACTGGGAATGGAACGGACCGCCGAACAAGAAGGCTTAGAGACGATCGAGGACATCGAAATCGCCGATTACGGCCGTCACCCGTTGATCGAGACGACCCAGCGGCTTCAGGAGTGACAGACACCAGTACTCACTCGGCGTCACTCGCGGCGTCGCGCTTCCACCGTTCGAGCAGGGAGGTGGCCGCCTCGGCGTCGTCCACGCGTTCTCGGCGGTAGGCGCTGCCTTCCGGGGATTGATGCAGGCGATCGAGCCTGACGACCCACGACCCGTCGGGGTGATGTCGACGACGCAGCGTCACGTACCCGTCCTCGCGCGTCCACTCCACGAGGTCCTCTTCGTCCCGCGTCCGTTCCCACTCCATACGCAGTGCATCGGCTCGGCGCGGTCTGTATGTTCCGGTCCCCAGAGATGAAGTCGCCGAGCGAACGGCACCAGGACCCGTCAGTCGGCGAGTTCCGGCTCGACTGCCTCGGCGGCTTCGACGCTCGCGAGCGGCCCGGTGCGGGCCGCGCACTCGGGACACTGGGGATAGCCCAGGTCGTCGTACTGAACCGAGTCGGCCGGGAGTTCGGTTCCACACGCGGCGCACTCGAAGTACGTTGGCCAGTCGAAGTCCATACGCCATCTTTGGAGGCATATGTAATAGTTAATGACTCGTTATGGCCGTCGAGCGGCCGGATTCGGATCGTCAGACGCGCGGCTGACGCTTGTATGACTGGCGACCGACGCGGGAGCGACGAGCACGGTCCCTTCGACAACCTTCTTGTGCGCATACGCGCACCTGCTACGTGTGAATCCGTACGAGCGCCGCACTGAAGCGGTCCAAGCCGAACTCGCCGACAGTGGCGCGGACGCGCTGATCTGCGTCCCCGGCCGGTCCCTCCAGTACCTCACGGGGTTCGCCGACGAACAGCGCGAGCGACACCTCTTCTTGCTGCTTCCCGCCGTCGGCGACGCGACGTTCTTCGCGCCCGAACTGTACGAATCGCAACTCCGTTCGACCACCTGGGTCCGGGAACTCGAGACCTGGGGCGACGCTGCGGATCCGGTGACAGCGCTCGCGACGCTCTTCGACGACCTCGGCATCCCGGCCGCGCCGGACCTCTACGTCGACGATCGGATGTGGGTGACGTTTATGCAGGACCTTCGGGCCGTCAGGCCGGGGGCGACGATCGAGCTCGCGAGCGGCGTGCTCGCCGACCTCCGGGCCCGGAAGGACGACGCGGAACTGGCGGCGCTCCGGACCGCCGCTCGGGCGGCAGATGCGGCGATGGAGCGCGTCCGTGCACTCGGCGAGGACGCGATCGGACTGACCGAGGCCGAACTCGCCGGTCGTATCGAGTCGTTCCTCACTGAGGCCGGCGGCGAAGGCGTCTCTTTCGAGACGATCGTCGGCTCCGGGCCGAACGGCGCAATGCCGCACCACACGCACGGCGAGCGGCGAATCGCGCCGGGCGATCCGGTCGTCCTCGACTTCGGGACGCGCGTCGACGGATACGCGAGCGATCAGACCCGAACCGTGGTCTTCGACGGCGACCCCGGCGAGCGGTTCCGCGAGGTGCACGCGGTCGTCGAGAAAGCGCAGGCGGCCGCAGTCGACACCGTCGCGCCCGGGGTCACCGCGTCGGCGGTCGACGAGGCGGCCCGTTCAGTGATCGAGGACGCCGGATACGGCGACGCGTTCGTCCACCGGACCGGGCACGGCGTCGGCCTCGACGTCCACGAAGCCCCCTACATCGTCGCCGGCAGCGATCGGACGCTGGAGCCGGGGATGGTCTTCAGCGTCGAGCCTGGGGTCTACCTCGACGGCGCGTTCGGCGTTCGAATCGAGGACCTGGTGGTCGTGACCGAAGACGGGTGCGAGCGATTGAACCGGACGACGAGAGGATGGGAACTGGACGCGGCAGCCGACTAGTTGGTCGGCCGTGAGCTATCGTTCGAGACGGACTCCGGGAGTTGGAACCCCCGCTGCGGCGCTCAGGTGTCCGCGTCCCCGTCGGATCCGTCTTCTGCCCCCTGCGGTGAGCCGAGCAGTGCGTCCACGTCGGCGTGGTCGTTGAGGAGGTCGCGCATCCGATCGATGGTCTCGGCGTCGCGGGCGCGGCCGGTGTTGACCACCGTCTCGGCGCGATCGACGACAGAGAGCGTGTCACCGGTGGCCAGGAGGATCGGCACGCCCTTCTCCTCGGCGTTCCCGAGCACGGCCGGGGTGGGACGATGTCCCCCGGTGAGGATGATGGCGTTGACGCCCGGGGCTTCGAGAGCGGCGGTGACGATCTCCGAGCGATCGCCGCCGGTGATGACCGCGGCGTTCTTCGTCCGACGGAAGTACCGCAGTGCGGCGTCGCCGCCCATCGCACCGACGAGGAACCGCTCGACGTAGGCGTCGCGATCGCCGCTGACGAGGTCCTCCGCGCCCAGTTCGGCCGCGAGCGCGTCGACGGTCACGCCCGCGAGGTCCCGCTCGCGGGAGACGATGCCGATCACGGGCACGCCGCGGCTCTCGAGGAACGGAACCACCTCCTGTTCGAGTTCGTCGAAGACGGCGTCCGCGACGCCGTTGAACAGCACGCCAGCGAGGCGGTCACCGAACGCGTCGGCGGCGGCGAGCACGTCATCGACGCTGCCGGGTTGCTCGTAGTCGGCGACGAGCAGGACGGAGGCGTCGAGTCGGGCAGCGACGTCTGGATCGGTCAACTCCACGATACCGCCGGTGGTCCACGAACCGCCGCCCTCGACGAGCATCAGGTCAGTGCCGGCGGCGAGGTCCGCGAAGTGTCCCTCGACGACGCCGGCGAGTTCCTCGGGGTCCTCCTGCCCCCTGATCGCGCCGTCGATGAACGTCGGCGAGTAGACGATCGGCTCCATCTGGTGCATCTCGCTGTCGAGATCCAGCAGTTCCCGCGCGAGCATCGGATCCTCGTCGAGCGTCTTGCCGACGTTCGACTGGAGGCGGGTGCCCATCGGTTTCATATAGCCCACCGAGAGGCCGCGGTCCTGCGCCAGGCGGCCGAGCGCGAGCGTAACTGCCGTCTTGCCGGTGCTTTCCTCCATCGAGGTGACGAGTAGGGTGTTGGTGTGCATCTGTGGGGTCCTCCGTCAGAGTCGGTCGGGGTCGACGGTGAGCCGCACGTCGACGGCGGAAACGCCGTCTGGCCCGGCCACCAGTGGGTTGATGTCCAGTTCCAAGATCGCGGGGAAGTCGGTCACGAGCTGTGAGAGCCGCTGAATCGTCTCGACGACGCCTTCGACGTCGACCGGATCGCGGCCGCGCGCCCCGCGCAGGAGCGGCGCGGCGTCGATCTCGTCGGTCATCGCCGCGGCCTCGGGGCGCGAGACGGGGGCGACGCGGAACGTCGTGTCTTCGAGCGTCTCGACGAAGATCCCACCGAGTCCGAAGAGTAAGAGCGGTCCGAACTGTGGGTCGCGGTTGACACCGACGATGGTCTCGACACCGGCGTCGAGGTCGACCATCTCCTGAACCTGAACGCCGATGATCGTCGCGTCCGGCTGGTAGTTGCGAGCCCGCGAGACCAGGTCCTCGTAGGCGTCGTAGACGTTCTCGTGGGAGACGCCGACCTTGACGCCGCCGATGTCCGATTTGTGCAGAATGTCGGGGCTGACGATCTTCATCACCACGTCGCCGTCGATGTCCTCTGCGATCTCCAGTGCGTCTGCGGGCGCATCCACGATGCCGCCTTGGGGTGTCTCGATGCCGTACGCGTCGAGCAACTCCATCGCTTCGACCCCGAGTCGGGTGTCCTCGCGGTCCTCGACGGCGGAGAGGATCTCTCGCGCGCGGTCGCGGTCGACGTCGAATTCGGTCGGCTCCCGGTACTCGCGTGTCGAGATGTCGCGGAACTGCGAGAGGGCGTCGAGGCCGCCCACAGCCCGCGCGGGATCGAAGTAGTTCGGGATCCCGGCCTCAGCGAGCGTCCGCGCTGCGGCGTCGACCCGCCCGCCGCCCATAAAGCAGGCCGCGACCGGTTTGCCGTGGTGGGCCTGCAGCGCGACGGTCTCCTCGGCCAGCGCCTCGTAGTCGAGGACCGCCGTCGGACAGGCGAGGACGATGACGCTCCCGACGTTCTCGTCGGCCAGGGCGACGTCGATTGCGTCGCGGAAGCGCTCGTTGTCTGCGTCGCCGACGACGTCGACGGGGTTGTAGACGTTGCCGCCTGCTGGCAGCGCCTCCCGGAAGGCGTCGAGCGTCTCGTCGGTGAACGAGGCCATCGAGAGCCGCGAGTCGCCGATGGCGTCTGTGGTCATCACGCCCGGGCCGCCCGCGTTGGTGATCACCGCGACGCCGTCGCGCTCGGGAACCGGTTGGCTCTCGAGGACGCGGGCGGCGTCGAAGAGTTCCTGCACCGACTCCGCGCGGATGACGCCGGCCTGATCGAGGCCCGCCTCGTAGGCCTCGTCGGACCCGGCAATGGTGCCGGTGTGACTCGAGGCCGCCTGCGCGCCCGCGTCGGTTCGGCCCGATTTCACGAGGACGATTGGCGTCTCCTGGGTGACTTCGCGGGCCGTCCGGATGAACTGCTGTCCGTCGTCGATGCCTTCGAGATACCCGATGACCACGTCGGTATCAGGGTCTTCGCCCCACGATTCGACGAAATCCGATTCGTCGAGGACGGCCTTGTTGCCGAGCGACACCACGTCTTTGAACCCGATCCCCTGCTCGTTGGCCCAGTCGAGGACGGCCGTGATGAACGCGCCCGACTGGCTCATAAACGACATCCGGCCCGACTGTGCGTCCTCGGGGCCGAAACTGGCGTTCATTCCGACCGGTGTCGACATAATCCCGAGGCTGTTCGGGCCGACCAGGTCGATGTCGTACGACTCGGCGACCGCTCGAAGCTCCTGCTCGCGGGCGGCACCTTCACTCCCGGTCTCGCCGAAGCCGGCGGTGATGACCACCACGCTCTTGATTCCGGCTTCACCGGCTTCGCGGACGGCCTCGACCGCGATGTCCGGCGGGACGACCACCACCGCGAGGTCGGCGTCGGTCTCCGCTACCCCGTCGTAGGCAGTGCGGTCGAAGACCGCCTCCCTGCTCGGATTCACGGGCACGACCGCACCGACGTAGGAATCGATGAGGTTCTCCATAATGGCCCGTCCGACGGAGCCCTCGCGATCGGTCGCGCCCACGACGGCGATGCGCTCGGGCGCGAACAACTCGGATAGCTCTGCCATCGGCTGGGGATACTCCGCCTCGGTGCTTAAATCCAGCCTTCGTGTACTCGGTTTCGAGTTATCGATCGCCGAACCGGTCGCTCACGTCCGATTGCTCCCGAACGCTCGATCGGCGCGAGAGAGATACTGATTACTCTCGTCCCGTACCGTCGGGCGCCGTCAACGGGGGGGCACCCGGCGGTGAATACTGAGAGTACCCACTAGCAGACGTCCACGACCGTCGCGTCGGTGAGTTCGACGAGTTCGTCCGGAGCGATCGGGAAGACTGCAGTGGGGGCACCCGCGGCCGCCCAGACGGTGTCGTGTGCGAGCAGTGTCTCGTCGACGTAGACCGGGAGCGACGCGTCGTGACAGAAGGGTGGGACACCGCCGATCGACCACCCCACGACGTCTTTGATTTCCTCGGGGGCGGCCATCGAGACGGACTCGCTCCCGAGATGCGACGCGAGCCGAGACTCGTTCACGCGGTTCGCACCGCTCGTCACGACGACGACCAGGTCGCCGTCGGCAGCGAACACCAGACTGCTCGCGATCTGTCCGACCGCACAGCCGATCGCCTCGGCGGCGTCCGCAGCCGTCTCCGTGCCCTCGGGGAACCCCTGGATCGTCAGATCGAGGCCGTATCGCTCGCGTGCTCGGTCGGCGAACTCGCGTGCTCGTGCGTGCATATACGCTCACTCCGTGCCCGGCGGCAAGAGCACTTCGCCGTGAGGGGTCACTCGCCGGAGCCTGGCGCCCCTCCGTCGTCGATTCGCGCCTCGTACTTCGCGATCGATTCCTCGAGTGCCGCTGCAGCGTCGATATCGAGTTCGTCTGCCAGCGCGAGCAGAGCGAAGAGCGCGTCACCCAGCTCGTCGCGCTGGACCGACAGCGCGTCGGGATCGGAGCCGTATCCGCTGGACGCTGTCGCGTCTGCGGCCAGTTCGCCGACCTCCGCGCTCAGGTCTAAGAGTCTGTACGCTGGCGGGGCGTGAAGGTCCTCGTCGTCGAGAAATTCGGCGACGCGTCGCTGGCTGTTGCGCATCGTCCGTCGCATACGAGTGTTCGGTCGAAAGTGTTTCGATTGTGAAACGACGCACACTGCGATCAGTCCGAAGCCTCTCGAACGGCTGATTTAGGTCTGCCAAAATTGGTAAGGAATATGAAATATTTATACTCGTTCGTCTGCTAGCCACTGGTATGGTGGCTCTCGGAGCGTTCCTCTTCGTCTTCGTCGCAGGGTTCATCACCGCGCTCGCCACCGGGTTGGGCGCGCTGCCGTTCTTCTTCGTCTCGGACGTGAGCGACCGATGGAACGTCGCGCTGTGGGGGATCGCCTCGGGGATTATGCTCTCGGCGTCGGTGTTCGGACTGGTACTCGAAGCCCTGGGCGCGTACATCAACGTCTCGCTGTCGGGGGCCTCGATCGAGGCGATTCCCCGACAGCAACTCGTTCTGCTCGGCACCGGGCTGTTCGCTGGGGTCGTTTTGGTCTACGTCGCACACGACCTCATCGAAGCCGCCGAGGTCGACCCGCGACAGTACGAGGAGGCCGACTTCAAGAAACTGGTCCTCATCCTCGGGGTCCTGACCATCCACTCGTTTCCCGAGGGCGTCGCCGTCGGCGTCTCCTTCGCCGATCTGGGTCTGGCGGGCGGAGCCGAGCTCTTCGGCTTCGTCGTCCCGCTGCTGGCGATCTTTATGACGATCGCGATCTCGATCCACAACATTCCCGAGGGCGTCGCGATCTCGATTCCGCTGCGCTCGATGGGCGTGAAGAACTGGAAACTCGTCTGGTGGTCGGTCTTCTCCAGCTTGCCCCAACCGATCGGTGCGGTGCTCGCGTTCTATTTCGTTCGCGTGGCGCGGCAGTTTCTCCCGGCGGGCTTCGGCTTCGCTGCGGGCGCGATGATCTATCTAGTGCTCTCTGAGTTCATTCCCGAGGCACTGGAAGCCGGTGCGGGGCTCCCCGGCGGCGGCCGGCGTGAGTTGCTGGCAGGCGTTACCGCGGGCGTACTCGCAATGGTTCCGCTGGCGTTCGTCTGACGAATCCCGCAGACGGCCTCAGTGGCTGTGGCCCATCGCCTCTTCGAGCGGGACGCCGAAGCGCTCCTCGAAGAGTTCCTCCATCTTCCCGTTCAGCGCGTCCAGATCCGCAGGTGTCTCGCCCTGACTGTGGTGAACGACGGCGTGCGCCTGCTGGGCGAACGACTGGACGAGGAGGTCGCCGACGACGGCCGTGGACGACTCGCCCTGCTCAGTGAAGACGTCGGCGAGTCCCTCGGGGAGTTCGAGTTCCTCGACGTCGCCGTTCGGCGCTTCGATCGTATAGGTCTCAGTGTCGACCATACCCCACCTGGGGGGGCTCGACATAAGGGTCTGTGGGAATCGGCCGCGAACCGCACCAACGCGACCGTGTCGATCAACACCCGACGATCCGGACTGCGTGTGAGTCGGGTCGACTCCCGACCGAGCGCGTCAGTCGTCGTCGGTGGTCGAGGAGGCAACCGGGGCTGCGTCGTCCGACTGCGCCACCGACGGGCTCTGGTCCTGATCCGACGAGAGCAGCGGTGAAACCGACTGGAACTCCCACGCCATCCCGGCTATCGCGACGATCGAAATGAGCGCGAAGGGGAAGCCCGTGATGATGGCGGAGGAACGGAGGGCGTCGATCCCGCCGCCGACGATGAGCAGAGACGCCAACCCGCCCATCAGTCCACTCCAGATGAGCCGATTGACCGTCGAGGGGTGCTCTTTGCCGCCGGTGGTGAGCATCCCGAGCGCCAGCGTCGAGGAGTCCGCCGACGTGACGAAGAACGTCACCACGAGCAGCATAAATACCGCCGAAAGAACGCCGCCGAACGGGAGCGCCCCGAACAGCGGGAAGCCGGAGACGGAGACGCCGTACTGGTCGACCATCTGGAGCATCGGCGCGATGTTGTTGCGCTCGAAAAAGATGGCGCTCCCGCCCATCGTGAGGAACCACGGAATCGTCGAGGCCGTCGCGCCGATGAGCGCCGTCGCGACGACCTGTCGGATCGTCCGCCCCTTCGAGATGCGGGCCACGAACAGTCCGCCGAAGGGCGCCCAGGAGAACACCCAGGCCCAGGAGAACACCCAGGCCCAGTAGAACACCGTCCAGTTACCGACCCACTCGCCGGTCCCTGTCGCGTTGGTGTAGAGGCTCATCGAGAGGAACTCACCGAAGTAGCTCCCGACGGCCTGGAGCCCGGTGTTCATAATGTAGTTCGTCGGTCCCAGGAGGAACGTCACGACCGCCAGACCAGCGAAGACGGCCATATTGAACAGTGAGACGCGCGCGATCCCCTTCTTCACGCCGAGCGTCACCGAGACGGTGAAGGCGACTGTTAGACCGGTGATCACGACGACGGTCCCGGCGTCGCCGAGCGACACGCCGGCCGTGTACTGCAGGCCGGTGAGGAACTGCCGGCCGACGAAGCCCAGCGTCGTGGCGATGCCGCCGATCGTCGCGAACACCGCGAGGACGTCGATCGTCTTCGCCCAGAAACCGTCGAGGTTGTCGATGCCGACGAATGGGGCGATGAGCGTCGAGACACGCATCGGCGCGTCCTTCCGGAAGGCGTAGTACGCGATCGGCAGCGCGACGATCAGGTACGGCACCCAGTAGGAGATCCCCCAGTGAAAGAGCGTGTACTGAATAGCGCCGACCGCAGCCCCGGGCGTCCCGGCTTCAGCGCCGATCAGCGGCGGAACGGTCTCGTAGTGCGCGAGCGCTTCGGCCGGCCCCCAGAACACGATTCCGGCTGCGATGCCGGCCGAGAACATCATCGAGAAGAACGACAACAGGCCGAACTCCGGTTCCTCGTTCGGCTTGCCGAGTTTGATGTTGCCCCAGCGACCGAACATCAGCCAGAGGCTGAACGTCACCATCAGGAACATCGTCCCGATGTACACCCACATAAACTCCGTCCAGAGGTATTCGTTTATTTGGCTCATCCGGTCCGCTGACGCGTCGGGATTGAGGAAGAAGACCAGAATGGCTACGAGCGATACCGAGAACCCGACCCCGAACACCACGGAGTCGAGTTCGTCCACGAATCGTTTCAGGCTCTCGCCTCCCATTCGCATACACGTACGGACCCTCGGATGAGACACTGTCAATTATGATAGTGCATATGTAACCCATTGAAATCCCCAGCGGTCAATCGACCGCTGAGGGTGTCTATCGAAACCCACATAGCCTCGTCCCGTCCTTTCGACGACCCGCGAGTCCAGGTGAATCAGTCGCTCGGATCGGGACGGTACCCGCGGCTGACGACCTTCCAGCGGTTCGAACGGAACCGCCAGAGGTTCACCGCCATCGGAATCACCTTTTCGGCCAAGAGCGCCACGAGCAGGCCGCTGATTCCGATTGCCGGGACGACCGTCCCGAGCCACGCGGCCGGGAGCGCGACGAGATACAACCCAGCGAGTGCCGAGAGGAAGGGGATTCGGGTGTCGCCTGCGCCCCGGAGGGCGCCTGTCACCGAACCGTCGACGCCGAGTGCGATCACGCTGATGGCCGCGACGCGGACGAACCGCGCCGATAACGCCTGATTGGCGGGATCGTCGACGAAGATTCCCGCGATCGGGTCCGCGAAAACGACGACCGCGGCGGCGACGACGATGTAGATCAACAGCGAGAGTCGGACGATCCCCCAGCCGTAGGCCTCCGCTTCCGCCTCGCCACCGGAGCCGAGTTCCTGACCGACGAGCGTCGAGGACGCGATCGAGAAGCCCCAGGTGAAACTCCCCATCAGTTCCCGGACCTGGCGCCCAACGCCGATCGCTGCGACTGCGACGGGACCGAACGTCGCCGCGATGGCGAGCAGCGGGAAGACGACGAGGCCCTGTGCGGCACGCCGGGCGATGAGCGGCGCAGAGACGGTCGCGAGTTGCCGGAGCAGTTCCCGATCGAAGATCGGTCCCGAGAGCGTCAGTGGGACGGGACTCGCCCCGCGACCGCGGACGTACGAGCGCCCCGTCATCCCCCACGCGAACACCACCGTCACGAGCGCCGTCGCCACCGCCGTCCCGAGGGCCGCGCCGGCCACACCCATCTCGAACCCGACCACGAACGTGGCCGAGAGCGCGATGTTCGCGACCGCCCCACCGGCCCGGACCGCCATCGGCGTGACCGTATCGCCCACGCCCGCGTACGTCCGGCTGGCGATCAGGTTCAGGTACTCGAAGAAGAGTCCCGGCGCGACGACGGCGAGGTACGTCGCACCGTAGCCGATGCTTTCGGCGTCGCCGCCGAGAAGCGACACGAGCGGCTCGGCTCCGAGCCCGAAGAACGCGACGACCGGGATGCCGGTCAGGATCGAGAGCACGACGGCCAATCGGACGACGGCGGCCGCGCGGTCGTCGTCGCCGCCGCCGTAGTTCTGCGAGACGAGTGCGACGGTTCCCCCGGCCAGCCCGATCGCGAGGAACTTCGCGACCATCCAGAAGGCACTCGCGAGCGTCAACCCCGCGACGGCCGTCGGCCCGATGACCAGTCCGACCAGTGCGAGGTCGACTGTCCGCTTGGACATAATCGCGAATCCGGTGACGACCCGCGGCCACGCCAGGTCGACGGTGTCGTGGAAATGCGGCTCTTCGATGACGCCCGCGGTCGCCAGTGCGCGTGCGATGGACGATTCGATCCCCCGGGGACTGGACACAGGCGAACGGAGGAACGCCTCGGGCTAAGGGATTCCGTTCTGTATCGATCGCTCACACACAAAATATCAATTTCGATAATTTTGACACTAGCCTTATATGTGGTGGAGATGAATCCGCAGTAGGGAGCGAGATACAATGCAACTGAAGAACTTATTTACAGACGATTCGGCGGTCAGTCCGGTCATCGGCGTTATCCTGATGGTCGCGATCACGGTCATCCTCGCGGCCGTCATCGGAACGTTCGTGCTCAACCTCGGCCAGAGCGTCCAGCAGACGGCGCCGCAGGCGTCGTTCGATTTCGACTATAATTCAAGCGACGTCACTGTCACACACTCAGCGGGGGACACGATCAGCAGTGGGAGCGTATCAATATCCGATGGGACACAGAATGAGTCTTGGACTACGCCGATTTCAGCAGGTGATTCGAAGGTTCTCACCGACTATGAACCAGAAAGTACAGTGCGAGTGATCTGGACGTCGACGAACGGAGAAACCTCCGCCACAATCTCACAGAGTACGGCCCCCTGATCGGGCACGCGATTTCGATTCGATCGTACCGAGCGGAGAGCACGGATTTTCGCGTCGCGATGAGTCGAGAGTTATGTCGTCCGATAGAACCGATCAGCAGTTGGTATCGCGAACTGAACGCGCCAGACGGGTGGCGGATACCTACGACGGCACATCCGGGTGGAGCGCGTCGGTGAGTACGAACGCGTGATGCGCTGGCGAGCGGCACACACCGAGGGAGGAGCGTACGCGGCCAGTCGGGCGCTCGGACTGCCGCGGGGGCGGATTCGCCCGTGGTTCGACGGCGCGAAGCCGCACGCCCAGCGGGCGATCGAGACCGCGGCGCGGCACGGCTGGCTCGACGCCGAGCCGGGGAGCCGGGCGTTCGAGGGACTGGTGGTCCTTCACGCGTGGCTGCTCGCCAGCGGGAGCATCGCGAGCGAGACGTTCGTGCCGTCGTGTGTGATCGGGACAGACGATCCGGAGGGACTCCTCCGGGCGGCGTTCGACGCTGCCGGCGTGCCGTCGCGGATCGTCAGCGGGGAATCGGATGGCCGGACAGCCGAGCGCAGACCCAGCGGGTCGGGTGGGAGTCATCTGGGCCGGTTCCTCGCCGGTGTCCTCGGTGCACCCGTCGGCTCGAAGGTCGGCGTGTCGCCGGCGGCGGTCCAGTGGCTCGAATCGGCTCCGCGATCGACGCGGATTCGTTGGTCGCAGACCTACACGGTCCGCCGCGGGCGGTCACTGGAGGCCGGACCGGACGGCTTCGCGGTCAGACTCGGGGGACGGTGCGACGCAGCCTATCGAGAGGCAGTGCTCGCCGTGTTCGGGAGCGTCGTCGATGACGCGGAACTGACGGCGACAGCGGACGCCGTGTTGCTCGGGCCGAAAGCGGCCCGATGCCTCCGACGGGTGCCGACGTTGCCACCGCAGTCGGCCGATTGGGACGAGAGCCCACCGAGCGGGAACGACCAGCCTTCCGAGCCGTTCGCGGGCTGAGTCCGGAGCGGCCGAAGGCGCAGCCGAGGCCGAAAAAAGTGGGTTAGTCGGACTCGGCGGTAGCGACTTCCCCGCTCGTCTCAGCCTGCCCGGACCGTTCCAGTTCCTCGAGGTAGTCGTCGGCGTCGAGGGCTGCCTTCACGCCCATTCCGCCGGCCGTCGCGGCCTGCTGGTAGTGGTGATCGACGACGTCGCCCGCGCCGAAGATACCGGGAACGTCCGTGGCGGTCTGCCCGCCGCCCTCGCCACCCTGCGTATCGAGGTATCCCTCGTCGTCGAGGTCGACGCCGGTGCCTTCGAGATACGACGTGTTCGGGGTGTGGCCGATGGCGTAGAACACCGCGCCCACATCGAAGTCGAACTCCTCGGTGTCGGGGTCGTCCAGTTTGTCCGTGGGATGACCCTCGGGGTTTTCGACCAGAGTGACGTGATCGACGCCATCCGCTTTGCTTCCGTGGATCTCCGTCAGTTCGGTGTTCCGCATAATCTCGATCTCGCCGTCGTCGACCTGCTCCATCACGCGGTCGATCCAGTAGTCCTCCGCGCGGAACTCCTCACGGCGGTGGACGAGATAGACGGTGGAGGCGAACTTGGTGAGGAAGCTCGCTTCCTCCATCGCCGCGTCGCCACCGCCGACGACGAGAATCTTCTCGTCGCGGAAGAAGGCGCCGTCACAGGTGGCACACGTCGAAAGCCCATAGCCCATCAGTTCGTCCTCACCGGGGACGCCGAGCGTCCGCGCGGATGCGCCGGAGGCCGCGATGACCGCGTCGGCGGTGTAGACGTCACCGTTCGCCAGTTCGACGGTGAACGGTCGCTCCGCTCCGTCGACGCGCTCGATGATGCCGTTTTTGATCTCCGCGCCGAATCGCTCGGCCTGCTGCTTCATATTCTGGACCAGCTCGGGTCCGGAGATTCCCTCGGGGAAGCCGGGGTAGTTGTCGACTTCCGTAGTCAGCGTGAGTTGGCCACCAGGCTCGTCGCCCTCGAAGACGAGTGGATCGTTGTTCGATCGGCCCGCGTAGATTGCGGCTGAGAGGCCAGCAATGCCGGAACCGGCCACGATGAGCGGTCGGTGGTCGACGACGTCGTCTGCGTCTGATGCCATATACCATCCCTTCGGCAGTGCCCTCCTTTTAGGTTCCGCTGTCGTGCGTCGCCTCTGCCAAACTGTATTGCACGTTTTTCACAATATCACCTCCGGCCAGTGCTCGTCGGCCGCTCCCGAGACGGTCGAGAGCGCGCACCTGGCCCCCTCGAAGGACCGATATCGCCTCGTCACGCCTCCGAGTCCGGCTCGTCTCCCGCCGGCACGTCGACGACGGCGACGTTCCCGTCCTCGTATCGGAAGTGCAGGTCGCCTCCCAGGGCGGAGACACACCACGTGGCCACCCAGAGGCCGATGCCGCTGCCGTGTTCCAGTGCGGTCTCGGTTCCCGATTCGATGGGCGCGAGTTCGGCCGCATCGATCTCCGGATTGCTGTCGCGGATCTCGATGCGGATCGTGCCGTCGGCCCCGTCGGTGACGCGAACTGATACTGTCGGCTCCGTCGGGGCGTGAACCACCGCGTTCTCGACCAGTGTCGAGAGCGTCAGAGACAGAAGTTCCGGGTCGGACCGGACCGTCGGTCGCGAAACGTCGATGTCGACGTCGACGGACGCGGCAGGGTGCTCGTCGCTACTCGCTTCGACCACGTCGGCGACGATCGAATCGAGGTCGACATCGACGGACTGGACGTCCCGTTCGACGACCCGCGCGAAGTCGCGCGCTTTCTCCGAGATCGACTGGAGTCGCTCGCCGGCCTGTCGGATCGTGCGGGCCTGCGACCCGGGGTCGGCATCCGGCGAGGACTCGATCAACCGGGCGCGTCCGAGGATGACTGTCAGTTCGTTCCGGAGGTTGTGCCGCAGGATCCGATTGAGGACGTCGAGTTGCTGGGTCTGCTGGCGCTCGGTCGAGATATCGTAGAGCACCACTAGCCCCCCGACCTCCGTGCCGGCGGGATCGGTCAGTTCGGTGTAGGAGACCGAGAAGACGGCTCCCCGCTCCCCGTCGACCTCGATCTCTCCGTCCCGGAGCACCGTCTCGAGGTCGACGCCGATGAGCCGTTCAAAATCCGTCGGTCGTCGCGCCGTCGAGTCGACATCGAACAGCGACGCAGCGCGGTCGTTCAGTTTCACCACCCGGCTGTCGGTGTCGACGACGAGCAGTGGGCTGTCGAGGTCGTCGAGCGCGCTCCGTGCGGCGGCCCGCTGGGTCGTCGGGTTGGTCTCGAACATATGCGTGCCCACGAACGCGTAGGTGTCGAAGAGGACGTGCGGGACCAACATTGCCACGCCGAGATTGAGTTCCGGCCAGGGACCCACCCCGGCGAGCCAGACAACGAACGCCGCGGCCGGCGGGAGCGTGCTGACCGCGACTGCGATCGCCTCGCGTCGGTACAGCGGCCCGTACGCGACGATGGTCTCGACTAACAGCAGGACCGCGACGGCGGCGGCGGCGAGGGAAGCCAGCGCGAGAGCGTAGCCGAGCGGGTGGATAGCGTACCGGACCGTTGCGACCTCGAACAGCGGGGAGAGCCGGAATCCGCGCCACAGGAGGTCGTGCGCCGGATGGGTGAGCGCGAGCAGACTGCCAGCGGCGGGGACGGCGAACAGGAGCCGAAAGCCACGCGAACGGAACAGATCCGTCCGGCCCGTATAACTCAGGGCGAATGCCAGGAACGACGGGCCGAGCCAGACCAACCCGATCCACACGCTCGCCTCCGCGTACCGGCGAAGCACCGGATCGAAGGTGAGTAAGCCGACACCGTACGCGGCGGCGACGACGGCCTGTGCACCCAGGGTGAGGATGAACCACCGAGCGCTGACTGTCTCGCGGTACTGGCGCAAGTACCACATCAGGCCGAGCGTGCCGGTGGCGGCCGCGAAGGCTGCGAGGACGACGAGCGCGCCGAGTGGCTCTACCAAATCGGTCTCACAAAACACGAACCGACTAATAAACGTTCGTCTCGAATGCCTCGAAACATCGAGGGGTGTCCCAGCGGCGGGTCATCGAAGTCGCCGAGGCCACCGGGACGGAGCGCCCCGGTCGGCAGAAGCATACTTACCCTCGCGAAGGGGAGTGTCAGTATGCCCGCTGATCTGGCCGAGAAGACGGACAGGTACGAGGCGATGCTCGCCGATGCGCTCGCCGAGGCAGAGGTGGCTGTCCCAGAATCGAGCCCGCTCGGTGCGGCGGCCACAGAGAGCAGAGAGATGGCCGTGTCCTACCTCGAGGACGGCCGGCACTTCCGGGAGAACGGCGATCCGGTGAACGCGCTCGCCGCGTACTCGTACGGGTACGGCTGGCTCGACGCCGGGGTCCGATTTGGTCTGTTCAGGATCCCCGACGAGACGGAACTGTTCACGACCGACTAACGGCCCTCGCACCGCAGCGACGGCTCACTCGAAGCGATACGTCGTCCCGTCGTCCTCGTCCTGCACCTCGACGCCGAGGTCGGCGAGGTCGTCGCGGAGTTCGTCCGCCCGCTCGTAGTTACCGGCGTCGCGTTCGGCCTCGCGAACGTCGAGCACGAGTTCGACCAGTTCCTCCGCGAGCGTCACCGTCCCCGAATCCGTGGCCGCGTCACCGAGAGAGAGGCCGAACACCTCGCCACCGAGGTCCTCGAAGGCCTCGATGGCCTCCCGGAGCGCCCAGTAGTCGTAGGCGTCGTGATCGTCGACGTGTCGGTTCGTCGCAGTCGCCAGTTCTAGGAGGGCGGCCATCGCCTCGCGGACGTTGAAGTCGTCGTTCATCGCCGCCTCGAAGTCCGCGCGCGTCTCGGCAATCGCCTCTCGGAATTGCGCGTCCTCGACTTTCGCGTACGCGTCGGTCCCGTCGCAGATATCGACGGCGGTCTCGTAGGCGCGTTCGAGTCGCTCCCAGCGCTCTCGTGCCTCTTCCATCTCGCGCTCGCCGAACGTCTGCTCGCTCCGGTAGGCAGTCGAGCAGTAGAACGTCCGGACGACGTCGACGCCGTACTGGTCGAGCGCCTGGTCGACGGTGAGGAAGTTCCCGAGACTCGAGGACATCTTGTCGCCAGCGGTCTGGAGGAGGCCGACGTGGAGCCAGTAGCGCGCGAACTGCTCGCCCGTCGCGGCCTCGCTCTGGGCGACCTCGTTTTCGTGGTGTGGGAACACCAGATCGCGGCCACCGACGTGGATGTCGAGGGTGTCGTCCAGATGGGTCATCGACATCGCCGAGCACTCGACGTGCCACCCCGGTCGCCCCTCGCCCCACGGTGACTCCCAGGTCTGGCCGGAGGGCTCCTCGATGGGGTGGAGGTCGGGATCGCGGTGTTCGGCGACGTCCGCGGGGTCGACCGCGCCGGCCTTCCAGAGCGCGAAGTCCGCCGGGTGGCGCTTCTCGGAGCGCTCCTCCTCTGGCCCCTGCGTCTCGATCTCGTCTAACTGCTGATTCGAGAGCTTCCCGTAGTCGTCGAACGACGTGACGTCGAAGTACACCGACCCGTTCGACTCGTAGGCGTATCCGCGCTCGACGAGCGTCTCGACGAGATCGATAATTTCGGGGACGTGCTCTGAGACCCGCGGATACACTTCGGCCCGCTTGAGGTTCAGCCCGCGCATATCGCGAATGACGTGCGAGGTGAAGTGCTCGGCGACGTCCGCCTCGCTGTCTCCGTATTCGTCCTCGCCGATCCGCGCGACGATCTTCTCGTTGACGTCAGTGAAGTTCTCGACGTGTCGGACGTCGTAGCCCTCGTACGCCAGCCATCGGTGCATCACGTCCGCGTGCGCCCACAGGCGAGCGTGCCCCAGGTGTGCGTCGTCCGAGACCGTCAGCCCACAGACGTACAGCAGGACCTCGTCGTCGTTCCGCGGTTCGAACTCCTCGCGCTCGCCCGTCAGGGTGTTGGTCACGGACAGCGTCATCGCCTCCTCATACTCCGGACGCGTTTTTCAAGTCGTCGGAACGGCTGGTGCTGTCAGTGTCCCCTGTCGGCTCGCGGGACGCCGGTGGACGGTCTCACCCCGCGACGGATACGGCACAAGTATTTACTCATTACTCAAATAACACTGAGACATGAGTGAACCCGGTGGGACCGGAACGGTCGCAATCGTCGGCGGCGCGGGCGCAGTGGGGTCGAGCACGGCCTTCGCGTTGATGGACAGCAGCCTCGTCGGCGAGATCGTTCTCGTAGACATCGACGACGAACGGGCCGCCGGCGAGGCGATTGACCTCAACCACGGCGCGTACTTCACCTCCTCGGTCACCGTCCGCTCGGGTGGGTACGAGGACTGCTGGGACGCCGACGTGGTCATCGTCACCGCGGGCGCCAGTCAGCGCCCAGAGGAGACGCGCCTCGATCTGCTCGAGCGCAACGCCGACATCTTCGCCGAAATGATTCCGGAGGTGACGGCGGGTCTCAACGACGACGCGGTGCTTCTGGTGGTCACGAATCCCGTCGACGTCCTCTCGCACGTCGCCTGGCAGGTCTCGGACCTCCCGGCCGAGCGCGTGATCGGGTCGGGGACGGTGCTCGATACGTCGCGGTTTCGACACGCGCTCAGCCGCGAGTTCGAGATCGACTCGGCCAACGTCCACGCCTACGTGATCGGGGAGCACGGCGACAGCGAGGTGCTCGTCTGGAGTTCGGCAAACCTCGGCGGCGTTCCGATCGACACCTACTGCGACCAGCGTGGCGTCGACGACGTCGAGGCACTCGAATCTCGGATCGAGACTGCAGTCCGTGAGGCGGCCTACGAGATCATCGAACGGAAGGATCGGACGAACTACGGCGTCGCCCGTTCCGTCTCCGCAATCGTCGAGCGGATCCTCGGCGACGACGACGCGATCCTCACCGTCTCGACGCTCGTCACCGGTCGCCACGGCATCGACGGGGTCTACTTGAGTCTCCCCTGTGTCGTGAACCGCGGCGGTGTCCGTGAAGTGCTGGGTTTCGACCTCGCGGCCACGGAGCGGTCGGCCCTCCGTGACTCGGCCGACGTCATCCGAGAATCCATCGAGCAGCTGGACCTGGACGACGAGTGACCGTCTCCGAGGACGCTATTACCCCTCTCGTCGCGATGGTCCGTTCGAGCAAAAAACTGACTGTGATCCAGCCGTCAGCGACCGCGTGCCTATTGAGCGATACGGGGCAACGGTAGGCGGGAGAATGAGGGTTTGATAGTCGGTATCGGCCACTCCACTGGCTCCTGTTGCGGATAGCCTGTAATTTGATACTCACGGAGAGTCATCTCTACCGGCACGCAGAGACGCAAAAAGAGGATACGCGTCGAAATTACCACCTACGAACGAGAAACTGTCCGGAAATGTTGTGTTCACTGGGAAGGGGCTATCAGATGAAATCCTCC
This sequence comes from Halobellus clavatus, assembly GCF_900107195.1. GTDB lineage: Archaea > Halobacteriota > Halobacteria > Halobacteriales > Haloferacaceae > Haloquadratum > Haloquadratum clavatum. The sequence goes on along the minus strand of NZ_FNPB01000006.1, from coordinate 15,570 downwards.
CCCGCCCTGTGGATTTCTCTCAACCGATCTACCTGCCAGGCGTTGGCTCGGTACCCCACTGACGATAGCGAGAGTGCCACGCTGGCGTTTCGGGTGAGATTAATCGCTTTTTTGGCTACGCTCGGATCTGGGTATCGGACGATGTGATACGTGGCGGCTGTGTCATCATCTCTTACGGTCATCGCCCCGTGTCGGTTCTGCCCCTAGATCACGGTGGCTTCGATCCGGACTGGTCCCGGGTTCGTAAGCTGTGGTGGGTCCGTCCCCGCGTGACCCTTGCTGTCCTCATCGTCTAAATCACACGGGGGCGTTCGTCCCTTCCGGGCTGGTAAGTTGTCCATAACAGTAGTTAACAGGCCACGTTTTTCTCTGGCTCGTTTTTCACAGACATCTTGTGTTTCGATCAACCGAGTGAATCGGAGTCGAAAGCACGCCGGTTGTTGGCCCGAAGTAAGCCATCTCCCAATCGCCGAATACCCACGGTGCAATCGCAACAATCGCAGCACTACCGACAGGAATACGGAAACTGCGGGCGGTACTGAGAGGACCGACCCGAGTTAGTAAGACAGGGACTACCGAGACGAGTCGAGTTACGAGGAGAGCGGATCGACCGTCACTCCGGGACCATCTCCAGCGCCGATTCGACGAGTCTGAGCGCGTTCGCCCCGTCGCTTCGGGGGACGACGACGACCAGGGTATCGCCGCTGACGCCCGCGGCATCGACGAGGACGTTCTCCGCGCGGAGTCGGCCGACGACCGCGGAGAGTGCAGCTGCATCCACCGCGCCCTCGACGACGATGGCCGTCAGACTGCCATCGGTCGTGACAATCGCCGAGTCCCCGACGCTGAGAAGGACGTCCGCCGCCGACTCCGGCGTCGATTCCGCGTCGGCCACGTCGACGCCGGCGAGGCCGACACCGCTGCGCATCCGGACGGTGACGTCGCGGGAGGCGGCCGCCGCCGGATCGATGTCGTCCTCGAACCGTCGGAGCGCCGTCGCGATCGAGTCGGTGTCGCCGTCGACCGCCAGCGACTCCGCGGCGGCCGTGTAGTTGATCACCCCTGCTCTGAGCGCCCGGAGCAACCACGGCCGGTCTCGAACGGCGGCCCGCGTCTCTGCGGCCAGTGACATATCACTGCCCTCGGTCGACGACCGGAAAAGTCCCGATGGTTTTCGCACACCGAACCGGCGCTTCCGAAAGGCGAAGAATCGTTGGCTGAACCCGAAGTCCCTAAGGGCGCTCCGTCCTCTGGTTCCTATATGCAAGCGCTGGTTATCGTGGCGCACGGGTCGCATCTCAATCCCGACTCCTCGACGCCGACGCACCGTCACGCGGACACGATCCGCGAAACGGGCGCGTTCGACGAAGTGAAAACCGGATTCTGGAAGGAAGAGCCCTCACTCAGAGAGGTCCTGCGGACCGTCGAATCCGACGAGGTCTACGTCGTTCCGCTGTTCATCAGCGAGGGGTACTTCACCGAGCAGGTGATCCCGCGCGAACTCCGGCTTTCGGACTGGGACGTCTCCGAGTGGGACTCCGACGGTCTCAGCGCCGACACGGCGACGCTGACCGCCGAAGACACCGGACAGACAGTCCACTACTGCGGTCCCGTGGGGACCCACGAGGCGATGACGGACGTACTGGTCCGCCGCGCGGAGACCGTGACTGGAGACCCCGACGTGGGCGAGGGCTTCGGCCTCGCCGTCGTCGGACACGGCACCGAACGCAACGAGAACTCCGCGAAGGCGATCGAGTATCACGCCCAGCGCGTCCGCGAGATGGACCGCTTCGACGAGGTCCAGGCGCTCTACATGGACGAAGAGCCGGAAGTGGACGACGTGACCGACTACTTCGAGGCCGAAGACGTCGTCGTCGTTCCGCTCTTCATCGCCGACGGCTTCCACACGCAGGAAGACATCCCGGAGGATATGGGGCTGACCGACGACTACCGGACGGGCTACGACGTCCCCGCCGCGGTCGACGGCCACCGAATCTGGTACGCCGGTGCGGTCGGGACCGAGGGGCTGATGGCCGACGTGATCCTCGAACGCGCCGCGGACGCCGGGGCCGATATCGAGGAGGCCATCGACACGGTCCGCGAGGCCACGCGCGAGGCAGAGACGGATTCGGCGTCCGAATCCGGAACCGAGGCGGCAGGTGACTGACGTGCGGGACGACCAACTGGACGCCCTCGTCGAGCGAGTGACCGACGACCCGGTCGCTTTCGACGGTCTCCACGCGGATGCGACCGAAGACGGATACGCGCTCGCGATCGACGGTACGGAAGTCGACCACGAGGGACTCACCGAATCCGAGTTCCGGGAGGCGCTCACCGAAGACCTCGCTCCGTACGTGACGAACTGGTACTACTGGCAGGTCACCGTCGGCGACAGCGGACGGCACCGTCGAGCGTTCCTCCGGCACGCGGAGGCGGCCGAGAAGCACCCCGTCCCCGAACGCTACGACGCGCTTCGAGACGGAATGGAAACTGCGTGGGGCGAGGTGCTGATCACCGCGACGCTGGGCGAGGACGGCGAACGGCGGTACCACGTGCGGCACGAGGACGACGCCGGCACCGACGCCGAGCACCTCGACGCCTACGACGACCCGCTCGACGCCCGGGAGCTCGCGACCTACGACGACCGCGGTCGCTACCGCCCACTGAAGACCGCCCCGTCGCTCGTGTCGGGCTGGGTCTTCCCGGATCTCGACGGGCGCGACGCCGTCGAGACGCTCGACGTGCTCTACCCCGCCTCGATCGCCAACTGGAACCGCGAGCGCGAAGGCGAACTGGACGTGACCCACTGGCGGGAGACCGCCGAACGGCAGACCGGCATCTACGACGTCATCGAGGAACTGCCCCGTGAGGGGGTCGAGTGGGTCGCGTCGGCGTGCTGCGTGGACTCACAGTGCCTCAAGCGCCGCGAGTGGCAGTACGACGAGGGCGACGAACTCGAAGCCGACGGGGGAACCGGGACGTTCCCGTGTCGGGAACCGTGTTCGCTCGTGGTCGCCGCCGCGCGGAAGTGGACTAAGCTCGAAGAAGAAGAGACCCACACGTACGAGTTCGAACTCACGCCCTCCGAAAAGGAACAACTCGAGGAGATCGTCGACTCCGTCGCCGACGGCCGGGTCGAAGAGATCCGCGAGGCCGACGTGTACGAGGGAGCGAACCGATACCGGGCGCGCTTCCTCCGGTCGAAGCGGTTCGACGACGAGGGGAACCTCTCGGGGACGCCGACGCACCCCGACGACCACGAGGAAGCCAACGCGGCCGAGCACGACGACCACTGAGTGGCCGGCCTCCGTCCCGATCGGTTCGCTGACGTTCGCCGACGTTCGCTGACGTTCACTGACGTTCGCTGACGAACCGGGCGACGTCGCCGCTCAGCGCTCTTCGAGCAACTGGTGCGCATGCGCGTCCGACTGCGCCCGCTTCCAGCGGACCTGTTCGGCATCGCCGTAAGCCAGTTCCTCGCGGAGCAGATCGGGCAGGAGGCCCGCTTTCGCCTCGATGACGGTGCCTTCCCCGTCACCGAACTCGACGAGTCCGTAGGCGTCCGGTGCGCGACCGACGGTCCCCCGATCGAGCGAGCGCCACGCCTTCCTGAGCGCCATCAGTCCTCGCCAGCGGCCGCAGCGTCGTCGCGATCGGCGGCCTCGCTCTCGGTCACAAATTCGTAGGACGACTCGCTCCAGTCGTCCTCGACGAAGACGAACACGCGGCCGCGAGCGGTCTCGGGGTCGGCCTCGATCTCGGTCCGCATCCCGCCGAGGCGTCGGACGGCGACGCCCGGGAAGAGTTCCTCCTCCTCGCCTTCGTCGAGGATGACCCGGCCGACGCCCGTCGATTCGAGGACGTCGTCGTGGGTCTTCAGATCGTTCACGTAGAGCATCACGCCCTCGGTCTCTGTCGGGTCAGTCACGAGGACGTGAGTCTCCTTCTTTGGTGGGGTGGTGAGCGTGTCGGTGACGGGTTCGGGCACTCCTCGGTACAGCGTCGTCCGGCCGTCGATGTATTCGACTTCCACGCCGTGATCGAGGAGTTCGACCCCGACAGTGTCCGGCGGGATGTCGTTGCGGGCGCTCATACCGCCACGTTCGCCCGGGCCACCCAAAAGCACCGCGATGAGGCCCTGTGTCTCGGCGGGCGAGTGTACTCACTCCAGCGCGATCACCTGACCGGGACGCGCCGTCCGGCCGCCGTAACTCGCATCGTCGGTTCCGACGAACACCCGGTTGGCGACTGGCACGACGTGCGCGACGGACCCCGAGATCGGCACCCGCCAGCGGACATCGCCGTCGAGCGTGAAGGCCGTGACGCGCCCCGGTGGCGGCGTGTCGTCGGTGCTCGCACCCGCTTCGACCTCACCGGGTCCCGCTGGGCTGACACCGTCCCACCGGGTCCCCGCCAGCACCAGATCACCGGCGACCACGACGGCCCGGAGCCAGTTCGAGAACGACGCGCGCCACTGCAGAGTGCCGGTCGTCGCCTCCCGACAGACGAGCGCACGCCGCCGCTGTGCGTCGGTCCCGGTTCGGAGGGCGTGGAACAGGCGGTGTTCAGCCGCACAGAGTTCCTTGACAACCGTGGGATCAGCACGTGACGCCGCATCCACCGCGGTCCATCGCCGTGTTCCGTCCGAGAGCGCGTGCGCACGCACTGTCTGTACGTCGTCGTTGTACATCCCCAGTGTGCCGGTCGCGATCAGCTCCGATCCCGAAGTCGCGTCTGTGACGACAGCCGGATCGAGCGTGTAGCCCACCGGATTCCGCGTCCAGACTGGAGTCGGTACCTGCTTGCGGACGACTTCGCTCCACCGGCGTGCGCCGTATTTGCCGACCCGGCCGCCAGTAAGGACGAGCGACCCGTCGACGAGGAGCGGCGTGGTCGGCGCGCCCCACGTCTGCCCGCGGAACACCCGACGGCCGCTGTCGCGGCTCACGGCCTCGAGACCGGAGTGACTGCCCACGTAGACCGTCCGCCGAGAGAGGAGGAGTCGTTCGCCACGGTCCCGGACCGGCCGTCGCCAGCGTGTCTCACCCGTCGTGGCGTCGAGTCGAGCCACGGACCCGTACGGCGGTTCCCGGTCGTCGGTGTCGCGCTCGTCTGCGGCGGTTCCAGTGGCGTACACAGCGCCGTCGGCGTACGCGAGACGCGTCCCCGGAGCCTGCTCGGTCCACTGGACTGTCCCGTCGTCTCTGGCGAGGGCGGCGACCTGCGGCGCCCGATTGTCGCGCCGTTGGCTCCCGACGTAGACCTGCTCGGGGCCGACGACGAGCGAGTCGACCGCGGGGACCGGGCGCTGTCGCCACGCCACGGATGGCGCGCTCGGCGGCGTCGCGCCTCGGGCGGCACTCGTTCGCGTGGCGTCACGGTCGGCGACGGGCCAGGTTCCGTCCGGTGTGGCCGTCGCCGTTGGCGCCGCCGTCCGCATTCGACCCACTCCCCACGCGCCGAGGGCCACGCCGCCGGCGAGGAGGAGTCGCCGCCGAGTGAGCCGTCGGCCGACCCCACTGCGGAGTGAGTCGTCACTGGAGGCGTCGGCTGCAGATCCGTCGTCCGCGGAGACCATACACGACGCCCGGAGAGCCCACAATAAGTGTCTTCGGCTCTCCTGAATGGCCTGAGCACGACCGCGGGAACCCAGCGGTTATCACCCGTGGCACCGAGTGCCGTCCTATGACCGACGACGCAGTCGCCGACCGAGACGGCGATGATCGACTGACGTACGCAGACCTCGCTGTCGGGGAGCGATTCGAGGCCGACGAGACGGTCACGTTCACCCGAGAGTCGATCATCGACTTCGCGTCGGCGTACGACCCCCAGCCGTTCCACCTCGGCGAGGCGGTGGACGATGCCGCGCCGTTCGATGGCCTCGTCGCGAGCGGACTCCACAGTTTCTGTGAGTGCAACCGCCTGGCGACGGCGGCGTTCTTCGGGACGGTCGCGTTTCTCGGCGGCCGCGGCGTCGACGACTTGCGCTGGCACCGACCGATCGCACCCGGCGACACGCTCGCCGTCGACGTCGAGGTCGCCGACAAACGGCTCCCAGAGGCGGACGACAGGCGTGGCCACGTCGATGTCGACGTGACCGGTCGTGGACCCGAGGGTGCACCAGTCGTCACCTGGCGCGTTTTGGGAATGGTCAGACGCGACCCCGAAGACGGGTCCTGACGCGGAACTGTCACGGCGGATCGCTACACCTTTCACGTCGGTCGATAGCACTCCTGTATGCACGGCCGAGCAGTCGCACTCGGAGCGGGGACGGTGCTGAACGCCCTCTCGACGGGCGTCGGATCGGCGTTCGCGATCGACGCCGAGACGACCGCGACCGTCGAACTCGACGACTCCGGACAGGTCAAGGGAGCCGTCGCCGAGGACGACACCGCCGACACGCGGCTGATCGAACGCTGCGTCGAACTCGCGATCGAAACCTACGCGACAGCGGACGACGAACCGGTCTCGGGTGGAACGGTCAGAACTGAGAGCGACGTCCCGATGGCGGCCGGTCTCAAGAGTTCCAGCGCCGCCGCCAACGCCACCGTACTCGCGACCGCTGATGCGCTGGGGGCGGACCCCGACCGCCTGGACGCCTGTCGGCTGGGTGTCGAGGCGGCTCGGGACGTCGGTGTGACAGTCACCGGTGCTTTCGACGACGCCTCAGCGTCGATGCTCGGTGGTGTCACCGTCACCGACAACGACGCCGACGACCTGCTCGCCCACGACGAGGTCGAGTGGAGCGTCCTCGTGTGGACGCCGCCAGAGCGCGCCTACACCGCTGACGCCGACGTCGAGCGGTGTGCGAACGTCGCGCCGATGGCCGAACTGGTCGCAGACCTCGCACTCGACGGTCGGTACGCGGAGGCGATGACGGTCAACGGACTCGCATTCTCGGCGGCGCTCGGCTTCTCCGCCGATCCGGCCGTCGAAGCGATGCCGCACGTCGCCGGCGTCTCGCTCTCGGGGACCGGCCCCAGCGTCGTCGCCGTCGGCGATGAGGACGGACTCGACCAGGTCCAAGAGCGCTGGGACGAGCGCGGGGGACAGACGTGGCGAACGACGACCCGAACAGACGGAGCACGACTGGAATGACTCGAGAACACGACACTGACACTGATCGGAGCGTCGACACCGACGAGATGTCGCTGGACGAACTGCGGACGGAGATCGAAGACATCGATCGCGAGATCGTCGAGTTGATTGCGCGGCGCACGTACGTCGCCGATTCAGTCGCGCAGGTGAAAGCCGAACGCGACCTGCCGACGACCGACGAGGGGCAAGAAGAGCGGGTGATGGAGCGTGCGGGGCGAAACGCCGAACAGTTCGGCGTCGATTCGAACCTTGTGAAGGCGGTCTTCCGACTGCTCATCGAACTGAACAAAGTCGAACAGCGAGAGACTCGATAGTCGACGATGGGCCGGTTCTCGGTGCCGGCCCAGTCGCAACGAGTCCCGCGGTGAAAGGGCTCCTGATCTGCGACCCTTTCGGAGAGAAATTGCGGAGGTAGCTTGCTCCCAAGGCTGCACGCTACCGCCATAGCCGTCGGCCACGTCTGGGATTGGTGAAGACAGCGGATTCCCAGACGAGGGAACCAAAGAGGCCCGAAGACAGCGTCGAATCCGTGGGTTTAAATCGACCCACGCCGGAGACGGGAAGTGAGGGCGCTTAGCTCAGTTTGGACAGAGTGCTTGGCTTCGGACCAAGTTGTCGCGGGTTCAAATCCTGCAGCGCCCATTCGATTCTCGAACGACCAACATCCGACAGACGGCGTCGGGTTGTTTATAAACCGACTTTGGCTGCCGAATTTGATTTCGTTCGATAGTCGAACGATTCCGTTTGAGTGGGGTGCCGTCTGGTGGTTCGCGTACATCCAAACCCGGGTGGAAAGGGTATAATCATTGGGTCATTGGATGTGACGCGGGATCGAAACGATTGGACGCTCTTTGCCCAGTGGTCGAATAGTCGCACCGGTCATCGACGAGCGCGCGCTCGCGGTCGTACAAGCTCGCGTCTGTGATACAATGGAGACGTTCTCTAATGTCCGCACTCAGTTGAGCCACTACATCTGTTCACAGGGTTTCATATGGTGGCCGCTAGTCGTAGCTAAATAGGATGAATAGGGACGCTGTTAGGGACTATGTGAAACAATCTGACGCTGTTCTTGAAGCCTCTCCCCAAATGGATGAGGCCAACACGAAGGCCGCCATCTTGCGTGACTTTTTGGACCTACTCGACTGGCAGATCCCACAGAATACCCAACTCGAATACTCTGTCGAAGCGTTTGGACAGACGTATAAGGTCGATTATGCGTTGATTCTCGACGGAACACCGGTCGCCTTCCTCGAAGCCAAAGGGGCGGACACCGCCCTAACGGCGGACCACGACGAACAACTCTCGTCCTATATGATGAACAAGAACGTCAACTACGGAATTTTGACGAACGGGAAGCAGTACCGTTTCTTTCAGCGTCGGGTTGACGCCTCGAACGTGAATGTTCAGCAGGTCGGTGACATAGCCCTCGAAGACCTTCCCAACCGTCTCGCAGTGGTGAAAGCCTTCGAGAAGGACGCCATCGAGTCGGGGGAGTCTGGGAAAATCCTTGGTAGAATCAATGAACTCCGGGAAGCCCGTCGTACCCTTGAATTCGAAAAGGACGACTTGGCGGTTGAACTCTCGAACGTGCTGGCTGATGAGGTTTCGGACGCTATCTCGTCGCTTGCGGAAACGCAGGCTAAGGAAATGATTGACCGACTCGTCGCGGATATTGAGTCTGAAATAGACGCTGATGGTAGCACTGAATCTCCGAAAGACGGTGGGACTGGTGATCCTGGTCCTGACCCAGTAGACAGCCACATCGTAGGACGAATCAAGCGCAGTGAATTTGAGGGCGACAACGACGCCAAAGTAGCGGTCTTCCCTACGAAAAGATCGGGTCTGGAGTTCCTGCGTGAAAACAATGCTTGGGGGTTCGTCCGTATCGGTCAGAATCCAGAATATGTGGCGATGTACCTCTCTGAAGATGTACGAGAAATAAAATACGTTGCTCGTGTCAGTGATATAGTCCCAGCCACCGAGGCAGATCTCGCTCGTCCCCGTGAAGCATACTTTGAATCGGCGTCCGACGAAGCTCAAGCCGGATTCGACCCTGACCAGCAGGTAGTGGTCTTTGAGGAAGGTAGCCTATACGAATTGGAAGATCCGGTTCCCTACGAAACGAAGTATCCCCAGTCGCTCCAGTATACGACACTCGGAGCGCTCCGGACAGCAGAGACGACTGACGATATGCTCTAATCCTCTGATCTGTTTTCACTGAAAGACCACGAGATGTTCTGTGCTAACTACTAAGTCAAACTGCCGGTTAAATTGGGTAACACGATGCTTTCTCTCCCCCCACTCGTTGATAACACTGATAGGACACTTGAGGACATCTACAAGAAGATCATCCCCCAGATCGAAGAAGCTCGCATCGCAACGGGGTATTTCTACCTCTCCGGGTTTGACCTCTACCGCGAAGATCTCGAACAACTTGCAGATCCCGAAGAACTCGGCCACGCACCACTTCGGATCCTGATGGGGCGACAGACGGACAGGAGTACTGCCGACGAAATTAGCGAGGGAAAGAACCTACGGGAAGAACTCAAGGACGAAGTACGGGAGAGTATTTCGGAGCTGAACAATGCACAGATCGACCGACTTGATCGGCTCCGCGACTTTATAGCAGAAGACAAGGTCAACGTCCGTGTGCGAAACCCAGAACACGGCTACTTCCACGCCAAGGGTGCATCGTTCAGAGCCCCACCCGAAGACGATGGCTGGGGAGAGGACGATACAGATACCCGTGCCTGTGCAACCGTTGTCGGATCGTCAAACTTCACTGCGAGCGGGCATCGCAACAATATCGAACTGAATCTCACGAGTCAAGAGCGCCGCGAGGCCGAAGCCTTCGAGAAATGGTATGATAACCAATGGGCGAATGCCGAAGACTTCAGCGAAGAGATCATCCGAATCATCGAAAACAGCACCGAATACCAAGAGTGGAAAGAGCAGCAAGACGATGACACCGGAGATGGAGAGGAAGAGTCGGACGATGAACTTGGAACTTACCTCGAACCGTTCGAGTTGTACAAGCTCCTCGCCTACGACGAACTAAACGGGAACGTCACCGTTCGTGACAGCCCGCTCTACTACTTCCAAAAACTCGGGTACGAGAGCGCTAAAGAGAAACTCTCCCAATTCAACGGCTGTATCATCTCTGACTCAGTCGGTCTTGGCAAATCATTCATCGGCGGAGAACTCCTGCACGACTACCGACAACGCGGTGATCGCTGCCTGCTCATCGTTCCTGCGAACCTCACTGACCAGTGGGAAGACCTGCTCGAAGACGATACCGACGAAGATGGGAACCCGTACTTCGGGTTAGAGGTGGATGGCACGCACCTTGATGTGATGAGTATCAGCAAATTCCAGAATCTCACTTTCGATGAGGTACAGGGGCTCAAAGACGCGTTCGACGTACTGCTCATTGACGAGGCTCACCGGTTCCGGAATTTCGGAAAGTGGCGACCGGATCCGGATCACGATGACGACTACAAGGGAACGCGTCGGCACGCGAACCTGCGACAGCTCCGGGGGAAGACGATGATCATGCTGACCGCGACGCCGATCAACAACAGCGCTACTGACCTGAAGAACCTCATCAGTCTCTTCACGAGTCCTGAAGAGATCCGGAACAAGACATCGCTTGATTTCGATGCATTCGACGAGTACATCGACCTGTCGGAGACGCGGAAGCAGATCGCTGCTGGAAAAGAAGAGGTGACTGACGAAGAACAGAAACAGATCAATAAGGACTTACAGCGCCACTCCGAGGAGATCTCGGACATCCTCAATGAAGTAATGGTACTGCGGACACGGACACACGTCAAGGACCAAGTCCAAGAGGATGAGGACTTCGAGATGAGTTTCGAACCCCCGAAGCTCTACAAACAAGAGTACTCACTCCCACCGGCCTATCAACCCGTGTACCAGATGTTGCCGGACGTGATGGACGCACTCCATTTGCCGCACATTACGGTAAAGAACCCGAAAGCCGGCAGCACACTGAAAGCCCTGTACAAACTGAATCTGCTGAAGCGACTGGAATCCTCAACGTACGCCTTCGTCCAATCTATTGAGACACTTCATGAGAGCGAACGCCAGCTCCTGGGATTACTGGATGGGCTTCCTGAGGACGAGAAGATCGATATGCTGCGAACGATTCAGGACGGCGATGAATCCGAAACGATTGGCGATTTCGTCGAAGGGAAAGATGCTGCAGAGGATCTCGAACAGACGCTGGAAGAGTTCGGATTTGATACCACTACTGTTCAAGCCGAGAATGCCGGAGAGAGTGCGGACGCGGACGAGTTAGCAGACGCGACGATCGGTGACGTGAAGACGTACATCCGAGAAGATCTGACGCTACTCGCGTATTTCCTCTCGCAGTTCATCGGGGACGTTGCACGGGATGCTGGTGACGTGAGCGATCACGCTGTCACCACACGTCAGTGGCTGTATGATCACAATGCGGGTGTTCTCCCGGATGTTCCCGAGGACAAGTTGAATCCGATTCTGTACCCACAGAGTGACCTGAGCGATGTTGATGCAGCCACCCGTGACTTCTACGAAGCCGTGTTTTCACTACGCGAGTTCCGTGACCCGAAGATCGACCGACTCGCGGACGTACTCAATAGATATGATGATGAGAAGGTACTCATCTTCACACAGTACCGAGCAACAGCCGATTACGTCTACCGTACACTCCTGACGAATCCGGATTCGCCGCTAACAGATGCGAATAGTGCAGTCGTCAAAGGCGGTGACGAGAATAAACAGGACGTGATACAGCGGTTCGCTCCTGAAGCATCCGGGTACCAACAGACGCTTGCGGAGACCGATGAATCAGAGCTCCAGTACGTCGTTGCAACCGACACACTGTCTGAAGGTGTCAATCTTCAAGATGTATCAGTTCAAGTATCATATGACCTGCCGTGGAACCCTATGCGGATCGTTCAGCGAGTCGGTCGGATCGACCGCATCGGGAGTACCGCCGAAAAACACGTTCACAACTTCTACCCCGACGGTGATATTGAGGCTGCGATTAAACTTCTGGAACGCTTGCAGGCGAAAATCAACGACATTGCGTTGATCGTCGGAAAGGAGAATAACATCCTTGATCCGAATGAGGATCAGCTACTCAACCAGGCCGGTGTTGAGACGGAGAAGACGATCGGAGAGTTACAGATCGACGAAATCGAGGATTCACTCAAGAAATCTCGTGACATCGAGGACGTGAACGAACTCGACGACACGAGCAAGAATCCGCTACTCCGGAACGCTGGGAGTAACGAAAACGCCGCATTCGAACGGTACCTACTGAAGCAAGAACTGAACGAGGACTTCGGGCTCACAGAGGACGACTTCGAATACGCGCAAGACTACTTCGGCACCCCACCAGCGGAACGAGACTTCCTGTACACGAACGTCACCAACCATGATTCTGGTCCGAGACCCGGTGTGTTCGGGCTCGCACATCTCTGGTTCGACGATGACGACCACGAGTCACCGCTCGGGCGTGTTCGGCGGGCATTCTACTACAAACCGTTCGCTGACGACGTGAAAGAACGTCCTGTGAGTACGCTCAAGATCGACCCAACGGTAGACGGTGAACCGATCACCGGAAGCACCGAAAACGTGCTGGCAGACCGAGACGCAATTCAGCAAGTTCTTGATGACCGCTTGGAAGCGATCCGGAGCAGTCAGACAGAGGAGATATTCAAGCAAGGGAATAAATTCTCAAAAGAGCAGGAAACGATTCTGGACTTTATTGATCACTACCTACTACCAAACCACGGTGAAACGTCTGCTCCCATAGAGGAGCACGCAACGCTTGAAGAATGGGCTACCGATCTCCACGAGCGACTCCGTGACGTGAAATTGGCGAACACTGATGAAGATCAGATTCTCAGGGATATATTCCGTCATAACGAACAGTATGATTCATTCACAGAATGGCCCCCCGTCGAGTTCCTGGAAGAGCTTGAGGCATTCTTAGAAGAGAACGTAGAGGCATCTACCGAGTATCAGGCCAAGTTAGTAGGAGAAAGCGAAGTTCAGGCTCGACTGATGTGCTGGGGTGTCGTGGGACATTAACTGAGCGACCGACGAATCAATCCCTACAGCATCGGACCTTCTTGATCCAGTATGTCGAACTTTTCAGAGACCATTTCAAAGTAGTTCTCGTTCATAATACGAGGATTCGTTACTCTGTGGAAGTCATCAAGCACGAATTGTACTTCGTCTTGTTCCAGTCCATAGGCGTGGAAGGCTGCTGCATCAATCTCGGCCTGTAGTTCTCGCCTTTCTTTTTGAGTGGTCACGGGATCAACTCCGCCCAAACGGTCGCGCATCTCAGCGAATTCATCACCGTAGCAACTCAGCTGAGCAGCCCGTTCAGAGATGTAGTGGAACCAGTTATCATCCTTGGAGAGATCAGGCATCTGTGACTCTTTGAACTTGTACATCACAATGCCGGTGTCTACTTTGGTCCTAAGAAGGTAGTCAAGCGGAATTGAGTTGAGCAAACCAAGCTTAGCAAACAACTCTTCATCCGAAAACATCCGCTCATAGAAGTTATGGAGCGGATCTTCGGATAGTCCCTCTTCGTATGGCTGAATCAGGTAGCTCGGTATAGTCAGCAATGTATTGTGACAAACGATTCCCTTCGGAAGTACCGATGCGATGAGGGTACGTTCGTTGGTAGAGTTCGTAATCCGTCGAATACCAATTCGATACTCCGTACAGTCTAAGAGAACGTCATCTTCGGAGAGAGGCTTTCCTCGATGTTGCTTCAGTAGATCATTGACGAATCCCTTCTGAGATCCGGTGCCGTCGAAAGCTTCGTAAATGGCCGATTTGAGATCACGCACCGTCTTCTCCCGCATCCGCTGTTTGGCACTTCGATCAGGATCTTTCTCTTCTTCGACGCTCCAAAATTCGGGTTCCTCTACGTCATTTATAAACTCGGGGGTGTACGAATATTGGTATATATTCTTACCACCGTAGACGGGGTAGTCAGCTTCTGACTTATCTACGAAACGGTCTGCATCACTCGTTCGGCGGAGTCCCTGATACGGCTCCATATACCCGGTTGGGGCACCCTCTGGTGCGATTGGTGGGTTATCAATAATCGATTCTAGGACACGGAGTTTGTGTTCTGATTCGATATACGGGAAGATGCCTGCTTCGGGAGAGTACGATTCAAGCACATCGCGTGGGATTTTGATCGCCTTTTCATCAAAATTGTTAAAAATAGAGAGATTACCTGCCTCGTATTTGCCTGAAACATACTCTGTTGAACCGCTGTTTTTGAATACTACTACACCGAATTTGTATCGATCATCAACCCCTTTGAAAATACCGTGATTCTCAAAGATTGTGAGTACATCGAGGGTAGTATTATTCAACAGATGGGTTCGTAGGTCTTTGCCTGACGCTCCATTGAAGATCGCACCGGGAAGAATTTGGGCGACACGAGAGGAATCACCGGCAAGCTCGAAGACCCGTTCGAAGAAAAGAGATGAAAGATCGTTTGTGCTTGGGTTGACCCTACCATCAATCACCGGTCGTTGTAGGTTATATGCAGGAGTGTTCTTGAAGTACTCAGCCCGGAGCTCCATTTCGTCTTGGTATTCCTGCCACCCTTCCGCAATCTCATCGTCTGTGAGGAGTTCTTCCTGCACTCTGTCCTTGTCGTCTGGGAGACGTGTCCGGAACGTCTCATCGAATTTTGAGAAGTAGTCATCACGGAGTGGTTTGATTCTGTCCCATGGGGGGTTTCCTATGATTACGTCGAATCCACCATCCTCGTACACCGGTGCGAATTCGAGCACCCAATGGAACGGGCTGAAATCCTGCACCTTCTCTGCATCAACTTCTTTCAACCCAGCAGCGTGGAACTGCTCCAGTACCTTCTCGTTTAATTCACGGCTATGTGTCTCAACAAGGGATTCTGCGGTTTTGCGTGCATTCTGTGCTTCAGTAGCACTAGTAGCATTCTGGTGGCGTTCAATTTGTTTGATAACATCTTCGTAGAGTTCCCTAACTCCGGTTCCGACTCCACCACCCCAATTCGTAAGTGCTGCATCACCGTCATCGGTCACCTCTACCAGATCCATTCGTCTTTAGCTAAGACTCACACCTCGGTTGCGTAGCGGTAGCGAGCGTCTCTTGCAGGATCGGTCGTTGTTGGTGGATCTTCTGTGCGTCTTCGATCAGTCGCTCCAGCAGTGGCGGTGGCGAGTAGCCGAGGAACTCGCCGAGTTCGTGGAGGATGAGCTGGGCGTGCGACCGGAAGGTCGCCGCCCAGCGTTCCGGCGGAAACACGATTTCATCGGCGGCCTGCTCGGTGACCAGACCCAACAGATCACGACTCACCAGCAGTGACAGCAACGCCGCGTACAACAGAATCTTCACGACATCCGGGTCGCTCGTGTCGAACTTGTCCAGTTCGTACTGTGTCTTCAG
>NZ_FNPB01000018.1 GCF_900107195.1 Halobellus clavatus | reverse complement strand
TGAGCTGAAGACACAGTACGAACTGGACAAGTTCGACACGAGCGACCCGGATGTCGTGAAGATTCTGTTGTACGCGGCGTTGCTGTCACTGCTGGTGAGTCGTGATCTGTTGGGTCTGGTCACCGAGCAGGCCGCCGATGAAATCGTGTTTCCGCCGGAACGCTGGGCGGCGACCTTCCGGTCGCACGCCCAGCTCATCCTCCACGAACTCGGCGAGTTCCTCGGCTACTCGCCACCGCCACTGCTGGAGCGACTGATCGAAGACGCACAGAAGATCCACCAACAACGACCGATCCTGCAAGAGACGCTCGCTACCGCTACGCAACCGAGGTGTGAGTCTTAGCTAAAGACGAATGCTTCTCTGACTCGTACACCGTGTCGACGTAAATCTCGGCGCGGAGGTTCCCGATATTCTGCACTTCCGACTGCACCTCGTTCAATCGCCCACTTCGGATCTCGCGAACGTCGATCGTCGCCTGCGTTTCGAGACGTCCGTCGGTGACCTGCACCGAGTCGCTCGCGAGCGTTCTCGTCTCGCTCCAGAACACGTCGTCACCTCGGGTCGCATAGAGTTTGATGCTGATCTGGTGGGTGACCGCTACGGCGCGATCGTCGGGGACCGCTGTCTGAGCGCTTATCGTGACGTTTGGCGAGGCAGAGAGCAGATAGACCGGCATATTCGAGAGCGTCTGATTGGGTTCATACAGGGTCGTGTTCTCCGTCACTGCGGCGCTCGTATTCACCGTCGTCTCGAACGACTGTTTGTCCGTCTGTTCGGTGATCTGCCGTATCTCCGGCGATTCACCGTACGCGAAGGCCGTACTCGCGAAGGCGACAGTACTCACCAGCAGTAAGCCGACGATGACGAGCGTTCCGTACCGGCTGAGTATATATTTGAGCCGGAGAACAGATTCCGATTGCGAATTCATAGATATCTATCCGTTCGCCTTATTCGCCCATAAGTACGAGCTAACCGATCGCTTTTCATCGCCGGTTACCGGCCGGTAAGTGGCTTACATACCGGGAATCGACGGGCGCTGTGACACACGACCGTCGGATTGTATGAAGACAGACACGAGCGTCCCTCACACGGTGAAGTGCGATTACTCGGGTCCCTTTCAGCACTGCGATAGTTTCGTCCGTCGGATGGGCAGTGGCTTACGCCGCCTATCGTCGATCGCGACGGCGACCGTTTGACAGTCACCGTTCACTGCGTCACGCAGGCGGACTGCGTTTGGAGTGACGCGCAACCGTCTCAGGCGGTTCGCCTGCGGAAAGGACACAGCGTCTTCTTTCGGTTGGCCGGCCCATCACTGAGGGAACGTGACTCGCACCGTGACCTGCTCTCCGCTGCTGAGATAGAGGACGAACTCGACGTACTTCCCCGTCATATCGACGTTTGGCGATCCGCCCTGCTTTCTGAATTTGTCGGCGGTCACTTCGACAGTCTCTCCGGGGGCCAGCGTCTGGTTCGTCGTCAGATCGACTTTCGTGCCGAACGAGAAGGCGCCGTCACTGTACTCGAAGGACCGGTTCGAGGTGAGGGCGCCGGAATTCGAAATTTTTGTCGCGGACGAATTGGTGTCCGTGAAGTTGATCGCCACGATAGTGAGTGACGTTGATTTCGCGTTCTGAAGCGTGAAGCTGCCTTTCCCGTTCGACCCGCCAGCGGACGAGTCGCCGCTAGTGATGGGGGCTGGTCCTGCCCCACAGTTACTCGTGCCGATGGTTGTCGAGCGAGTCGTCTTCCCGCTAAAGCGGTCGCCAGCTGTCCCCTCAACAGTGAACGAAACGCTGTCCGCGCGTGCGCTGCACGCAACGTCAACCGACACGACGAGAGACTCCTTCGGCTGGAGCGTGGCTTGGCTGTTCGAGACGGTCCCTGTGTGTGCAGCGACGGTGAAGTTGATGGTCTGGCCAGCGTTGTTGGTGACGGTGACAAGCCGGTCGGTCGTACCCGCCGCCACGCTCGGGGCAACGTCGAGACCGAAGATGCTGCCGGTATCGTCGGCCACGTCGACCGACGAGCCACGGTCAGCCGACAGACTCGTGAACGCATCAGTGGTGGTGTTGAGGCCGAATCCGACTGGAGCCGTCACCAGCAGGAGGACGACGCCCAGAACAGTCCAGATCGACCGGCCATCCGAGCCCCGCGATCGGGAGCGACGGCGTCCCATCAGCGATCACCCAGTCGGCGGAGCCAGCGGCTGCGCGAACCTCTGATCGGCGCAGTCGTATCGATCAGCAGCCAATACAGCGTGTAGACCGGGAGGAAGATCACGAGTACTGAGCCCAGTGCGGCCAGCCACGGATGGATCGACTGGAGTTGCTCGAGGGTCCCTCTGGGCAGGGTGGCAGGGTAAGGGTACAGACTGATCCGAGCCGTGTGACTTCCCGGTTCTGCCTGCGCAGGGACAGTGGCACTGAGGGTCGTACTTGACCGGGTGATGAGCGGCTCTCGAAGCGAGTCGAGCGCTCCAGACTGGCCTTGGTCCGCTGCCGCACTGGGTTCCGCAATGGTAGTATCAGTGATGACGATCCCTTCTGTATCGGTGAGTACCTGTGTCAGCGGCGTACTGACGATATTGGCATCCAGAGAGGTCGTCGTGCTCTCGCCGACGGCGAGTACTTGGGGGTTATCCGTCCCGGTTTCGGTGACCGAGTACGTCAGTTCCGTGTGGACCGCACCCGACGAGATCAAGAGCACACTGACGAAGATCGCCACCAGAATCGTTGGGATAACGATCTCTCGGCTCTGCAGGGCCGACTCCTTGCTGTCCCGAGGGCGATCGGATTCACCGCGGAGCACGCCCACGATCACCGACAGGCTCATCAGAGTGAACAACAGCATCCAGTTGGCGCGAACGAGTCCGAGAACAACGCCCAACTGCGGGATCAGAACCGGCTGGCCACCGATGGTGAACACCTGGCCGATAATCGCGCTGCGCTCGACCGGCGGGTTTCCGGCTGCCTGATCGGTCGTCGGGTTGGCGTCCCCTTGCGTGAGAAAGCCGTCTGCCGTCGTCCCTACGACGCGATGAGTGACGTAGCCGTCGCGTTCGTCGGAATAGTACGTAACGATCTCACCCGGGATGACCTCACCAGGGGGAACCAGAATGTAGCCGTCGTTCGTCTGGATCGCCGGCTCCATACTGTCGGAGGTCACGTACGAAATCTGAACGGGTGAGGTGGCTGGAGCGAGGAGCGCAAGCGTCACAGCGACGATGACGACGAGTCCAGCCTTTTTGTACATATGTTTGAGTATTGTGTCCGAAAGTGTGATCAGCGTGCGATGCGCGGTGAAAACTCAGTTCGGCTTAGCTGCCGTCGGAGTTAGCGCCGCCGTTGTCCACGTCGTCGATGGTAAACGAAAGCTCTCCGGAGAGGTCAGACGCCGACGTCAGATCGGCCGTCCCAGCCCCGCCACCGGTATCAACCGTCACGACGACGTAGAACGTTTTGGTAGCGGGCGCAGTGAACGAAGCCGTGGTCCCCTCTTCAGTGACCGAGTCGACGAGGCCGTTACTGTCGTAGATACTGAAGTTCAGGTTTTCTTCAGTGTTCGTGGTTGCGCCGGTGTATTTGACGTTGATCTGGTGCTGTTCATTGTCTTGGTTCGTGATCTTGAATGCGTTCGAGGTTGTCGGGTTGGCGGGGTCACCGAGTTCGAACGTCGCATTGACGTTGGCACCGGTCGCCGTGCCGTTGGTGAAGTCGATGCTAAGCTGTTCGGTACTTCCGTCCTGGAAAACCAGGTTACCGGAGTTCCCGTCGGTGAGCGCCAGCAGCCCGCTGCTATCGGTAGCAACGTTAACGTCTGCCGAACGGTCGACCGTTGCCGCGGTGAATGCACTCGCTCCGAAGGTGACGGTGGCGACCAGCAGCAGGCCTGCCACCAACAGGGTGGGGATGGGTTTTGCCATACAAGAATGTAGAAGGACTATTCACGCATAAGTATAACCTAACCGATAGGTTTGCAGGGGCACTTACCGGACGGTGAGTGCCATCTCCCGACGAGACGGAGAGAGGCCGAATAATAGCGTTTTAGCTGGCCACGGACGCGAAATCAGCATATATTGGTGATAGCGTTTGCACAGCCCGGTCGTTGCTCAGATCTCGAGGAAGCATCTGTCGGGCAGAATATACTTGAATATAAACAAGATCTGATGGGATCCGAATGTGCAATCCGCTGCAACTCTCACCTACCGGCTGGTAAGTGACGCTCGTTACCGATCGGTTGGCGCGGAATTAAGCGTGAAACGACAGCTTAGTGCAATAGGCACCAAGACCCCCGTGAAGCAACACACCGACCCTGCCGGTCCGGGGAACACTGACGAACGGATCGATACCAAGCGCGCAGGGACAGAGTCAGCACGCGGGCCCGTCCCGAGGGCACCACGGCGGAGTCTCCATAGTACTCTGCAGCTGTGGAGCGACCGTCTCCGGCGACTAGCCGCCGGGGCGGCCAGTGCGAACGTCTCTGGTGTCCGTCGATCGGGGCCCCGATGACGTTCCGCCGACTCGGGAGTCGTGGCCCATCGCATCCCCCGGTTGAGCCACTGGACATCGCGGACGAAACGGGCGACGCCGATGTCCTCGTCGTGGAGGATAATCCCGGAGACGTTCGACTCTTCGAGGAGGCGTTCGCCGGTCTCGACGCCGACGTATTGTGTCTGCGGAGCAGTCGCGAGATTCCTGATCTCCTCGCACAGATCCGTCGGGGAGAGGTGGTCTCGCCCGCGCTCATCTTGTCAGACTTGAATATGCCCGGAGTCGACGGATTCGACATTCTGGCACGGATCAAATCGAGCGACGAACTGCGAGCCATTCCGGTGGTCATCTTCTCGGGATCCACTATGGAGAAAGACATCACCCGTGCGTACGAACTCGGTGCGAACGCATACGTGTCCAAACCAACAGACGTCGACGAGTATCTATCCGCTCTCGAAGCGTTGACCGATTTCTGGGTGCAGTAGGTTCGCGTTCCGCGGTACTGTTTAATGAGGGGAAGAACTAGTATTGGTATGACTAGGTCGGATCGCTCGTCTGATGGGTCAGCAGACGAGAACAAGTACCTCGCTGAGGCAGCCAACCTCATCTCGAAGAAGTGGTATCCGGTCATTATTCGATTGTTGCTCGATTCCGGTTCATTGGGGTTCAACGACCTTCAGACGCGGCTAGAGCCGATTTCTGCGAAGGTCCTGACTGACGCGCTGGACGAACTGCAGGAGACGGGCCTCGTCGAACGGCGGGTGATCAGCGAGAGTCCGCTCCGTGTCGAATACTCGCTGACTCCCAAAGGCGAGGAACTCCAGGCCACTATTCAGTCGCTGGTGGACTGGGGGGAACGACACCTTGCCGAAGACGTGGGCCCGCCAACTGTGCTCGTTGCGGACGACGACAGGCGACTCGCGGAGATGCACAGCGAGTGGCTCGAACCTGACTACGACGTTCGAGTCACCTACGACGGGGACGAGACGATCAAGGCATTCGACGACGATGTTGATCTAGTGGTTCTCGACCGTCGAATGCCCGGTCTGTCGGGTGACGAACTGGTCGAGTGGATCCGACAGAACAATCTCGACTGCCGGATCGTGTTACTGACCTCACAGGACCCTGACACTGATATCGTTGCTCTCGATTTCGACGAGTATCTCACGAAGCCGACAGACAGATCAGAGCTTCTGGACGTCGTAAACACGGTTCTGGACCGTCGAGAGCACGATGCACTGGTCCGGGAGTATCTCGCCCTCCGGTCGAAGCAGGCACTTCTCAAGACTGAACTGGGGTACCAAGACCGTGACGAAAACGAGGAATACAGACGCCTTATCACCCGTATCGAGGAACTCGAAGCCGAGATAGACGAGGTGCCAGAAAGCGCCCTCCGCCCGATCGTAACAGAGGATACAGCGTGAGGATTGGCTCCCTAGCAGTTCCCGAGATCGGTTGTCAGTCTCGGTGCCCCGCCGTGGCAGAGTCGGCTACAGACAGGCGTTCGGCAGGGGCACGGGACTGATGGCGCTGCCGAGTTACCTGCTCTTCGCCATCGCTGGATATGTGCTCGCAGCGGTAAGTACGGTCACGCTCACCGGGTATGTGCTCTGGCGACACCGGGACGGTCCGACCGAGCGGGCGTTTGGCGCCGTTGTCGGGGCAATCGCGCTGACGACGATTGCGTTTTCGGCCCGACTAATAGCCCCCGAGTTGGACACGAAACTGCTCTGGGAGTTCGTGGGATACGCTGGACTCGTGATTCTTCCAGCCGCGTTCCTCGTGTTCGCGCTCCGGTTCACCGGACGGCACGAATGGGTATCTCGGCCGGTGCTCGCCGCGCTCTGCGTACATCCCGTGTTTACGCTCGTCGCGCTGGCGACGAACGGTGATCACGGGCTGTTCTACGAAGGCGTCGGCCTCACACAGGTGGGAGAGCTGTCACTACTGGCCTGGACGGCGGCAAACGCCGGCTACGCGTTTTGGATCCACCTAGCGTACTCGTACGTGCTCTTCCTCGTGGCAACCGTCCTGTTGCTGCGGTTCGCCGTTGCCTCCAACAGGCTGTATAGGGCACAAACCGCGGCCATCGTCGTCGGGACACTCGTTCCGTGGGCAGTGAACTTGACAGTGGTCAGTGGCGTCGGACCGGCGTATATCGATCTGACGCCGCTGGGGTTCGCTCTCGGTACGACCGTGCTAGCGGTTGGTGTCTTCCGATACCAGTTACTCGATGTCGTTCCGATTGCGAGGCAGCGACTCGTCGAGTCGCTCGACGACGCCGTCTTCGTTATCGATGCTGACGGGCGGATCGTCGAGACGAACCCCGCGGGTCGTGCATCGGTGTGCCTCCGCCCCGAGGTAGACGCCCCGGTCGGTGAGTCGCTCCAGTCGGTGCTCAGGGATGAACTCGCGGAGAAGTCGATCTCCGAAGAGACCGAGAGTGAGTGTACGGTACAAGTCGACGGCGAAAAGCGGCACCTCTGGGCGCGGACGATGCCGGTCACCGGGCCGGGAACGCAGGGCGAAGCCATCCTCACCGTGACGGACATCACCGATCGGCGACGACGGGAACGGGAACTCAGAGACGTCTCAGACCGACTCGAATCGTTCATCGAGGCTGCACCCGTGGCGATTATCGCGATCGATCCCACCGGTGAGGTTACGCTCTGGAACTCGGCCGCCGAAGAGATCTTTGGCTGGTCCGAATCGGAAGTCCTTGGCGAATTCAACCCCGTGATTCCGGACGAGAAGCGGGACGGTCACGACGAACTCAGAGAGCGTGCGTTCAACGGAGAATCGTTTTCGAAGGTCGAACTCCAGCGTCGGACCAAAGACGGAACACGGGTCGACGTGACGCTATCGTCAGTGCCCTTGTACGATGCCGACGGCGATCTCATCGAGGTGGTGGCGTTTCTCAACGACGTCACCGAACGTAAAGAGGCACTCCGTGGACTCCGTGAAAGTGAGCGATCGCTCCGTGATCTATACCGGATCACGTCCGATACAGACCTGTCGTTCGAAGAGAAACTCAACCAGATCCTCGAACTCGGCCGCGAGCGCCTCGGTCTCCCGTTTGCCTTTCTAACACGGATCGACGACGATACGCAGTACATCGTCGAGGCGGTGGGGTCTCACGATCTTCTTCAGACGGGCGCATCTGGCCCGCTTTCGGAGGCGTACTGTCGCAAGACAATTCAGCGGAACGGATTACTCGGCGTGCAGGATGCTGTCGACGAAGGATTTGCGTCCGATCCGGCATACGAACGGTTCAGCCTCGGTTGTTATCTCGGGGGAAAAGTCGTCGTCAACGAGGAACTGTACGGGACCCTGTGCTTTGCCGGCAGCGAGAGCCGCGAGTACTCGTTCACCGAATCAGAACAAGCGTTCGTCGAACTCCTTGTTCAGTGGGCCGGGTACGAGTTGGCGCAGAATCGTCTGGAGGAAAAACTCCGTGACCTTCAGGAGGTCGCCGGGGAACTGATGGAAGCGGACTCGATTGATGAGGTTGGCGACGTCGCTGTCGAATCTGCTGAGGAGATACTCGGTCTCGAAATAACGGGGATCTGGTCGTACGACGAGCAACAGGAGGCGCTGATCCCGATCAGCGAGACGCCAGCGGCGCGAGACCTGCTCGGCTCGTCGCCCAGGTACGAACCGGGGAGTAGCCTCACGTGGACGGTGTTCGAGCGGGGCGAAAAGGCCGTCTTCGAGGACGTTTCGACGGTCCAAGGACGGTACAATGCGGACACGGATATCCGCGCCGAGGTCATTGTCCCTCTCGGCGACCAAGGCGTGATTGTAACCGGCTCCGTGTCCGAACAGGAGTTCAGCGATACGGACATCGGGCTGTTCGAGTTGTTTGGTTCCACTATCACGAGTGCGATGCTTCGGATGGAACGCGAACAGGCGTTGCAGGAGACCCGTGCGAAACTAGAACGATCCAACGAGGATCTGGAACAGTTCGCCTACGTCGCCTCGCACGACCTGCAGGAACCCCTCCGGACGGTGTCGAGTTACCTCCAGTTACTGGAGCGCCGGTACAGGGACGACTTCGATGAAGATGGGCAGGAGTTCATCGATTTCGCCGTGAACGGGGCCGAACGGATGTCCGAGATGATCCAAGCGCTGCTCGAGTATTCACGAGTCGATACGCGTGGGGACCCGCTCAGCCCGACCAGTATGGACGAGGTATATGAAACGGCCCACCAGAACCTTCGAGTGGCCATCGACCAAAATAACGCCACAGTCACCGCCGACAGACTTCCCACCGTGCAGGGTGACGAACAACAACTCGTCCGACTGCTCCAGAATCTGCTGGACAATGCGATCAAATACGCCGGCGACACGGAACCGCGCGTTCACATCTCGGCAGAGCGAACCGACGACAAGTGGGCGTTCGCCGTGGAGGACAACGGCATCGGGATGACGGCCAAAGACACCGAGCGGATCTTCCAGGTCTTCGAACGACTCCACGGCCGGGAATCGTACTCCGGCACCGGAATCGGACTGGCGATGTGTCGCAAAATAGTCGATCGCCACGGCGGCGATATCTGGGTCGAATCCGAACGAGGCGAGGGGTCGACGTTCCACTTCACACTACACGCAACAACCGATGACTGAGGAACCGAACCGATCCGAGACCGTGATACTCCACGTCGAGGACAACCCGGCTGACGCACGACTGCTCGAAGAGGGGTTTTCTGCAGACGCTGGCAGCCGCCTCCACCGGGTGAGCGATGGCGCAGAGGCGCTGAAATTCCTCGAACAGCGGCCGCCGTACGCGGATGCGCCGCGCCCTGGACTCGTGTTGCTCGATCTCAACCTTCCCGGACACTCCGGGATCGAAGTGCTCGAACGTATCAAGACAGACGACGAATTGAAACAGATCCCGGTACTGATGCTGACGAGTTCGGATGCATCGGACGATATCGAGGCGGCGTATCAGAACCACGCGAACGCATATCTGGTGAAACCGATCGATATCGACGAATGTGAATCGCTCGCGGCGCAAATAGAACGCTTTTGGCTGCACACCACAAAACTCTCGCAATCGACCGATGACATCTGACGAACTCACACTGCTACTCGTCGAGGACAACCCGACCGACGTTCGTCTTATCGAGGAGTACCTGATTGACAGCCAGTGGGAACAGAAGTCGGCGGGTGGCCCCGAGGTCATTCACGCCAGCAGCCTCTCGGAAGGGATCGAAGCGCAGAGCGAGAAGATCGATCTCGTGCTTCTGGATCTCAATCTACCGGATAGCGCGGGAATAGAGACGGTCCAGTCGATGTTGGCTGCATCCGAGACTGTCCCGCTCGTCGTGTTGACCGGGATGAACGATCAACGACTGGGAGTCAAGGCGGTCGAGGAGGGCGCACAGGACTACCTCGTCAAGGACGAAGTTTCGCCGGAACTCCTTCAGCGAACGATCAGGTACGCAATCGAGCGTGCGAGTCAGGAGCGGGAACTGCGGCGACGAAACCGGGAACTCGCCGTTCTCAATCAGATCGTGCGCCACGACATCCGCAACGACGTGTCGGTCATAACCGGGTGGGGAACCACTCTCGAGGACTACGTCGAACCCGGCGGCGAGGAGTACCTGTCCCGGGTCATCGATGCGGCCGATCATATCACGCAGTTGACCGAGACGGTCGGGGACTTTCTGAAGATTCTCGACGGTGAACAGGACGCCGAACTACGTCCCAGTGACCCCGTCCGTGTGCTCCGCGCCGAAATCGAGAAGGCTCGGGCCACTCACAGCGAGGCGGAGTTCACGATCGAAGGAGAAGTGCCCGACGGGGTGACAGTCGAGGCAAACCAGTTGCTTTCGTCGGTGTTCAGAAACCTCCTGAACAACGCTGTCACGCACAATACCGAAGATACACCGCAGGTAGCGATCAGCCTCGAAGTGGCTGGCGATACGGTTCAGGTGGCCGTCGCAGACAACGGGTTGGGTATTCCGGATGACCGAAAGGAGACTGTCTTCGGTCGGGGGCAGATGGGACTCGAGAGCCCCGGGTCGGGGATCGGACTGCACCTGGTCGACACATTGGTTGACATATACGGCGGAGAGGTCTGGGTCGAGGACAACGAACCGACGGGGAGCGTGTTTCGGATCGAACTGCCCCGGGCCTGACCCGACGTAACGAAGTGTCCGACCCAGTCTGTGAGACTGCTCGGGCAACGTCGGATCTCCCGCGTCCGCGGGTAGCAGAAAGCGTGTCCTAGTTCTCCTCGATCGCATCGGCGACGATCATCCCCACGACCACCAATCGCGGGTCGACGTCGTCGCCAGAGAGGTCGATCGAGTACCGGTCCCGGAGCGAGAACGCCCCCTTCGCTTCGCCGATCGTGGTGCCGTCGACGCTGACAATCTCGTAGGAGAACGGGATCAGCGTCGTGATGAAGCGGCGGGCGATCGCCATCGGGACGCTGTCCTCGCGGATCGTCGCCACCTTGTCGCCGTCGGGGCCGAAGAGCGAGTACTCGTGTTTGAAGAACGAGATGGCCTCACGCTTGACCGCGCCGACGCGCTCGTCGGTCTGGGAGTCGACGATGTCGTAGGCGGCCGTGATGTCGAGGATGCTGTCGGCCGTGACGCGGAAGCGCTCCGCGCCCGTCTCGGGGTCGGTGAAGCGGAAGTCCTCCTTGAGTCGGAGTTTCTTCTGCGCGGATTCGAGGATCGCCGTGTTCCCCTCGTAGATGCGGTACTTGTTCCCGATCGAAATCTTCTGGCGGACCTCGTACGAACGACTGTCGAACATTTAGCGGTAATGGCTCGGCATCGGCAAAAGGTGTTCGTCCGGCGTCCGCACCGTCCGACACGAGAGCTCGTCACAGTCTGTGAGGCGAGGACAGTGGTTCCGGGAGGGAGCGTATCGACCGACCGAGCGTGGGTCCTCGCGCGCCGGTCTCGGTCTCAGTCGCTCTCTTCGATGAGGTCGTGCCACTCGCCGCCGAGAACGAAGACGACAAAGACCGCTGCACCGAGGAGGAGGCTGAGTCCAACGTCGTACTGCAACCACAGGAGGAAGCCGAACGTGGACCCGACGGACGCGAACGCGAGGATGCGTCGAGAGCGCGGGAGGTCGAAGAGGACTTCGGACCTCGGGAAGAGGTAGTACAGCGAGACGAAGAGCACCAACAGCGTGAGCAGACTGCCGAGTTCGATCACCCGATCGAGCCCCATATCCATCACGACGAAGATCTGGACGCCGAGCGGGACGTAGATCTCTCGGACGGGGCTCTCCGGGACGGTCGGCGCTGACTGCACGGCCTCGTAGACCGTCCACGCGAGGACCCCGATCCCGACAGACCACACCAGGAGGAAGCCGAACTCGCTCCGTGCGAGGGGAATCGGCACGAACGCTGCGCCCCACGTGAAGCGGTGGGACAACCACGCCCACACGACGAGGCACAGGGGGAGTAACAACCCCTTTGGCCTGCTTACGTTGGGCGTCTTCGCAGTCTCGTCGAGATGCGCACGGACGGAGGCCGCATCCGCGTGATACAGGAGCGTCGGAATCCGACGGACGATGCGGAACCAGTACCAGAGACAGTAGCAGACCACGACGAGGGGTGTGAGGCTGAGTGCCGCCCAGACGGCGGCGTCGCCCGTGACGTCGACGGCGTACCCCAGGCTCCCGAGGGTCCGAATCTCGGCGAGCGACCAGTACGCGCCGAGCAGCGCTGACGGGCTGAAGGCAGTGGTCGGCGTGTGATACGCGCCGGCGAGAAGCAGCGGAGCCACCGCGAACAGCACACCGAGGAGCACCGGAAGAAACACCCCCCAGGCCCGCGGGGTTACGGCTGTTCGGAGCTGTCGATAGAACGACGAGTCCACGTCTCGGGCGGCGTCGAACCCGCCGCCGATCGGGGAGTCAGGAGCCGGTGTCCGGTCGCGCCGCAGCACCCAGCTCCCGACGGCACCCACGAGTGCCACGATCTCGATGACGGGATAATAGAGGCTGAGCGTCCCGACGAAGATCCCGAGAAGCGTCGCAGGAACCACGAACACGCTAGTCCCCGCAGCCGCCACCAGCAGGCTCACGAGCGGTCGCAGTCGGGGACGCCCAGCCAGCGTCTCGAAGTCAGCACGCCAGCCGGCGGCGGAGTCGTCGGCCGTCGAAAGCCCCACCAGTGGCCGAGCGAAGTAGTTGTCCGGATGGTGAATCGGCCGCGACTCGACCCGGGACAGGGCGACGCCGACGGGGAGAAATCCGGAGAGCATCGTGGCGTTCAACAGCCACTGTGGCGGTCCGCGCAGTCCGGCAGGGAGGCTCGAACCGTCGACGGACAGCCCCCAGAGGTAGAACACTGCCCCGACGGCGAAGGCGTACGCCCCAAGCACCATTCGAACCCGCGAGTGCCGGCCGATCGGTTCACTGAGGGGGCCAACGTACACCCGTGGGATGGTCGCGACGACGACGAGACCCAGAAGCAAGACGCTCAGACAGAGCGGGACGAGCGCCCCCAGCGAACCGGACTGAACGCCGGCGAGCACCGACGCGATCCAGTCGGGCCCCGAGGCCGGAAACAGCCCCGGGGGGGCGTTCCACGCGAGGATCGTCCCACTCACGACGCCCAGTAGCCGATCGAGGTTGGGGACTCCCGGCAACCGGGCGAGCGCGAGTCTGAGTCCTCTGAGGAGCCTGCGTGCCATATCACGTCCTCCCGAGCGATCGGATCACGGTCCCCGCTGCGGTCTCGCTGACGGACAGCAACTGGTCACCGACGAGCACGGGCCGCGCACCCCGCTGTCGGTCGAAGCGATAACACCGACAGCGGCCGGTGCTGGGCTCGAACAGCCCGCAGAACGGCACGTCGTCCCGGTCGTCCCGTCGAACGAGCCCTGCCAGCAGGTAGCCCTGTGTCGTCGGCTGGACGCTGTGCATCGTGAGAGCGCCCTCGTCCGAGCCGAGTGTTCGCCACCACTGTACGCGACCTCGCTCGCTCAGGCGAGCGATCACCCCGACATCGTCGCGGTCACGGCGGTCGGCCCGTCCGACGGCGACGGCCGCCGCGCCGTCCGCAACTGCGGGCGCGACGTCCCGGAGCACGCTCGCGGGGTACGTTTGACGCCACGCGACGCCGCCGTGTTCGATGGCGAGAGCGCCCGCCGGCGACTCGACGCCGTCGGTACCGTCGAGTCTGCCCACGAGAAGGGACGTCGAGGCGTCGAGTGCGCACGCACCGTCGACGTACGAGACGTCGGCGTCGTAGGTTCGGTTCCAGCGGACGTGGCCGTTCGCGTCCACCCCGAGGAGCCACGCCGAGTCGCGCCAGTCGTCGAACGATTCGCGCTGTGATACGAGGGTGTACGCGGCATCCGGCGACTGAGTGGGGAGAATCGCGAGCGGAGCACGGCCGGAGCCACCCGCCGGCTGGTAGCGGTTCTCCCATCGGTCTGCGCCCTCGTCGGTCAGCGCGACGACCCACGCTGCATCCCCGTCATCGTCGCCGCCGATCAGTACCCCATCGGCCGTGGGGAGTATCGCCGACGGCGGTCCGTTCGACGTCGTCCGTGGGAGCGTTCGCGCAGTACGGACGGCTCCGTCGGCGTCGATCTCGGAGAACCATCCCGGCGCGTTCTCCGCCGCTGACTGCGTCCCGGCGACGACTACCGAACCGTCCGACAGTTGTGCGGTGGCTGTCGGCGGTCCGTCGACGGCGACCTCCCAGCGGACGTTCCACGGGCCGTCGGAGACCGACTGCCACGTCGGATCCAGCCGGTCGGTCACGGCCGAGACCGCGGACGCTGGCACGGCGGCGTCGCGTCGGGTGACATACCCGACCCCGCCGACGGCGGCGGTCGCACCGAAAAGCAGGACGCGGCGACGTGTCGGCATCTACGACGGGACTATTTATTCACGGAAAAAATAGCTACGGTGTACGACCCGTTCGCGAGCGGAAGAGACCGGAGCAGTACGTCGGTCGCTGGCGGGACTGTCCACCCGGTTCCCGCGTCGGCGCGCCCGGCGGAATAACAAGGTGGGGTAATAACACATTTCCGCACCGGACCCCTCTGGTCTGACGATGAATACGCTTCTGTGGGTGCTCGTCGGCCTCGCCGCCTATTCGGCGGGGGCGTTCTTCCTCTCACAGCGCGGGCTCGTGCCCGCTTCGGTGAAGATTCGGGGGCCGTTCACGACCATACACACGAAACGGGGGCGCGATCTCATCGACTGGATCGCAACGCCGAAGCGGTTCTGGCGCGCGTGGACGAACCTGGGCGTCGGAGCCGCGCTCGTGATAATGGCGGGGATGTTCCTCTTCTTGCTGCTGCAGGGGATCGCGATCGTGCAGAATCCCCCCGCGCCCTCGCAGGTGAACCAACCGCAGAACTTCCTCGTGATTCCCGGCGTCAACGACTTCCTGCCGCTCTCTGTCGCGCCGGAGATCGTCTTCGGGCTGCTTGTCGGCCTCGTCGTGCACGAGGGCGGGCACGGCATCCTCTGTCGCGTCGAGGGGATCGACATCGAGTCGATGGGGGTCTTCCTCTTCACGGTGATCCCGCTCGGTGCGTTCGTCGAACCGGACGAAGAGAGCCAGCAGAACGCGGACAGAGGCGGCCGGACGCGAATGTTCTCCGCCGGCGTGACGAACAACTTCTTCATCACGTTCGTGGCGTTCGTGCTCCTGTTCGGCCCGATCGTCGGCAGCATCGGCGTTGCGCCGGGGATGGCCGTCCAGGGCGCATACGACGGCTCGCCCGCGGCGACCGCCGGCGTCGAACAGGGCGACCGGATCACTGCTGTGGGCGGAGTCCCCGTCGGAAACGAGAGTTCGCTCGACGCGGCGCTGCTCGGGACCGACGCACGGAGCGTCTCGGTCGAACTCGACGGCGGCGATAGCGCCGCAGACCGGGACGCGCGTACCGTGACGGTCGAGCGGTCGTTGATGATCGCCGGCTCGGTCGCCGGGAACCCGGCGGACATCAGCGTCGAAGACGATCCGGTGAGCGTCACGCGCGTGAACGGGACCGCGGTCTACACCCGCTCTGGGTTCGCCGCGGCCGTCGGCGAGGACCGATTCGCGACGGTCACGACCGAACGAGGGACCGTCACGATCCCGATCGGCGCGTACCTCACACGGGTCGTTGAGGACGGTCCGCTGGCGCAGTCGGGGGCCCCCACCGAACCGGGGCTGATCGTGACGGCGATCGACGGTCAGCGCATCGTCTCGTCGACCGAACTCACGCAGGCCCTGGACCGAACCGAACCTGGAGAGACTGTCGCGGTGGAAGTGTATCAGGACGGGTCGTTCCAGACGTACGACGTGACGCTCGGAACGAGCCAGCAGGACGGCAACGGATTCCTCGGCGTGAACATCTTCCCGGGGACGAGCGGGCTGTTGGTGACGGACTTCGGTGTCCAGTCCTATCCGGCGGGAACGTACCTCGAACTGCTCGGCGGTGACGGCGGACCCGACGCGACCGGCCTCGCGGGAACCATCGGAGACTCGCCGCTCGCGACGGTGTACGTCTCGCTGGTCCTGCCGCTCGCATCGCTCGTGCTCGGGATCCCGAACTTCCCCGGATTCACGGGGAACGTCCACAACTTCTATGCGATCACGGGGACGCTCGAGTTCCTCGGGACGGGCGTGTTCCTGCTCGCGAACGTCGCCTTCTGGACGGCGTGGATCAATCTGCAACTCGGGCTGTTCAACTGCATTCCAGGCTATCCACTCGACGGCGGGCGGATCCTCCGAGCGAGCGTCGAGACGGTCGTCTCGCGGTTACCGATCGACGATCGCGACCGGGTGGTCACCACGATCACGACCGGCGTGGGGCTGACGATGCTCGCGTCGCTGCTGCTGCTGGTGTTCGGACCGACGATCCTCGGCGGGTAACCGAAGCAGTGGGTCGGTTCCGACCGGACGCGACGACAGCGTTTATCTCCTGGGGGATCTTCTCAGAGAGCGAACTCGATGGCAGACGACGCCGACGCGTCGACGACGACCGAAGAGCGTGTCGAGGAGACCCCGGCGCAACGGGGTGACACCGACGCTGACGACGGGTACTCGTGGGGTGGTCGGCTCAGCCCAGAGAACCTGGTCTCGTGGATCGATCCCGAGACCTATCCGTTGCCGGAGTTCGGCGAGGATCCCCGCGAACACGGATCGCGCGTCCCGGTCGAGATCGAAAGGGAGTATCCGGTCGAACCCGACCGGGTGCTGGCGGTCGGACTGGTACTCTTACTCGTCGGAATGGCGGGCTCGGTCGCACTCAGTCTCGTCGGCGTCTCGATCCCGCCGCCGATCCAGAGCGGGATCACGGCGGGACTGTGGGTCTTCGCAGTGCTGTATCTCGTCGCCGCCGTGGTGTGGCTGTTCAACCTCGCGCTGGGATGGCAGAGCGGGGAGCCACCGATCGAGTACGGGGCCGACGACGTCCAGGTCAGGATCCTGACAGTCGACGCGACAGGGACGGTTCAGCGGACGATCGATCACCTCCCCGATTCGCTGACCGACCGGCACGTGATCGCAGAGTCGGACATCGACGTCACGGGCGCGACGGTACACGTCGTCCCCGAATCGTTCGAGTGCGTCGCGACCAACAAGGGACGGGCCTTAGAGTGGGCCCGCCGCAACGTGCCGTGTGACCGGGAGTATGTGCTCTACCTCGACGAGGACACGCTCGTGACCGAGTTCGACGGACTGCCGGACGCCGACCTCGTACAGTTCCGCGAGTGGCCGATGAAGACCGACTCATGGTGGACCTACTGGGCTGAGATCCTCCGGATGGGGTTCCAACTCGAACAACTCGGCTACGCGGAAGCGACGATCCCGCTGTACTCCTGGGGCGGCGGGCTGGCCGTCCGGAAGTCCGTCGAGGACACGATCACCTGGGATTTCGATACGCTGATCGAGGATACGGTCTTTATGTGGTTCGCCGTGGAGAACGGGGCCAGTTTCGAGGTCGTCGAGACGCGATTCAGGAACCAATCGCCCCTCTCGCTCACCGAGATGTTCGACCAGCGACGCCGCTGGCTGGTCGGGACCATCCGGAGCGAGGAGTACCTCCCGCTGGGCCACCAGATACTCTTGACCGTCCGGAACGTCGTCTGGGGATTCAGCCCGATCCTGTTGGTTCTCACCTTCCCGCTGGCAGTGAGTCCGCTCGAACTCCCGATTCTCGAACCGCTTCGCGCGGTCACGTGGGTCTTGTTGGTGCTCGCGGCCGTCTGGGTCGTCGCGGGCGTCAGATACTACGACTACCGGGCGCAGGCGTTGCCCGTACTCGTGCTGTCACCACTGGTGATCTTCCTGCACGCTGTCGGCGCGCTGTGGGGCTTCCTGTTCCCGCCGCAGACGTTCCACACGACCCCGAAGTCCGCCGACACGGACTCGACGGAGTAGCGCACCGTTCCCAGGACGTGGGAGTGACTCGCAACGCCCATACGGGAGGCCGAGTAAGAGAAGAGTATGCCTGAGGCCCCACCGACAGACGAGGGCTGGTTCGTACTGCACGACTTCCGCACCGTCGATTGGGACGCGTGGCGCGACGCGCCGGAGCACGAGCGCGAGCGGGCGATCGCGGAAGGGACGGAACACCTCCGTAGACACGAGGAAGTCGCCGACAGCGACGAGGGCGCATCAGCCGTCTTCTCCGTCCTCGGCCACAAGGCCGACCTCCTCGTCGTACACTTCCGACCGACGCTCGACGACCTCTCGCGCGCCGAACGTGCCTTCGAGCGGACCGCGCTGGCCGGCTTCACCACCCAGCCGACCTCGTACGTCTCCGTGACGGAGATCTCGGGGTACTCGACGCCGGAGTACTTCGACGATCCCGATTCCGTCGATCAGGGACTCCAGAACTACATGGAGGGCAAACTGCAGCCCGAGATCCCCGACGACGAGTACGTCTCGTTCTACCCGATGTCCAAGCGCCGCGGGGAAGAACACAACTGGTACGACATCGACTTCGAGGAGCGCGCGGAGATGATGGAGACCCACGCCGAGACCGGCAAGGAGTACGCCGGGAAGATCAAGCAGGTCATCGCGTCTTCGGTCGGCTTCGACGACTACGAGTGGGGCGTGACGCTCTTCTCGGACGATCCGACCCACATCAAAGACATCGTCTACGACATGCGCTTCGACGAAGTCTCCTCGAAGTACGGGGAGTTCGGCCAGTTCTACGTCGGCCGCCGCTTCCCGCCCGCCGACCTGGGTGCATATCTGGAGGGAGAGGCGGTCCCGACGAGCGAACACGACGGCGCGTCGGCCCACGCCCACGGCGGCGCGCACTCTCACGGCGACGACGGCGGCGCGCACTCCCACGGCGACGACGGCGACGACGGCGACGACGACGACGGCGAGGGAGCAGACGAAGACAGCATCCGCGCGGAGCTGTCCGAGATGGACATCTACGCCGGCCAGCCCCACGGCGAAGACGTGTACGCGACGGTGCTGTACTCGGAGGCCGACACCGACGAACTGTTCGACGAGGTCGAGGGGCTCCGCGGGAACTTCGAGCACTACGGCACGCACGTCAAGACGGCGGTCTACGAGGCCCGCAACCGGGACCGTAGCGCCGTGGTGAGCATCTGGGACACAGCTTCGGCCGCGGAGACGGCCGCGGGATTCCTGTCTGAACTGCCCGGAATCGTCTCTCGGGCCGGCGAAGAGTCCGGCTTCGGAACGATGGGAATGTTCTACACGGTGAAGTCGGAGTACCGAGAGAACTTCCACGACACGTTCGACGACGTCGGCGAGGTCCTCGCGGAGATGGACGGGCACCAGGAGACCGACCTGCTCGTGAACGTCGAAGACGAGAACGACATGTTCATCTCCAGCCAGTGGGACTCCCGTGAGAACGCGATGGCGTTCTTCCGCTCGGAGGACTTCAGCGAGACCGTCGAGTGGGGTCGCGACGTGCTCGCCGACCGGCCGCGACACGTCTTCTTAGCGTAAGCCCGCGGCTCAGGGGTTCGTTTCCACTCCACGAATACTGCGAGTGCAACGTCAGACGCGATGCAGTCTGCGGGTTTCGAAGCGAAACGGAGGGGTTCCCGTTCGCGCGCCAGCGGCGGTTCGCGTGTCTCGGGTCTGACTGTTCGCAACCGACACTCGAAGCGGCCGTTTCGGCCCGGCACCTCGGCGTCCGCGGTCGATTCACCCCGAATTGCGCTCACCCGAGTGAGTCAAATAATGTTAATTATTATATGTGTATACGTTCAAACTGGCGTATGGCACACTCACCAGAGCAGCCAGATCTGTACGTCTGCACCGAATGTCAAGTCGCGCACGCCGGGACCGTCGCGGAGTATATCGAGAGCGGTGGGCACAGCTACGAACCGCCCGAAGCGTGCGGAGCCTGCGGCGCGTCGTCGTTCGTCGAGTCCAGCGGTTGGCCGCACGTCGGGAAGTAACTCCGACGGGTCGAGACCGAAGGGCTCAGCGACGACGCCGGTACCCGATCGCGCCGACGACGCCCGTGAAGAGCGTCAGCGCATCCCACGGCGAGGGGTCGATCCCTCGCCGGTCCGCGTCGCGTCTGACCCACGCGGTCAGCGCGAGGTGAGCGAGCGCGGTCGCGACGAGAAAGGCGGTGCGACGAGCGTTCATACGGCGTCAGTCCGACGACGCGGTGTTCCGCGGTCCCGTCGTCGCGCGCTTGTCGATACCGGCGGCGCGGATGTCTTCGCCGTCGACCGACGACCGGAGTTCGTCCATCCCGTCGTCGCGGTCGATATCGAAGTTCGTCTGATACAGGTCGGCGACGCGCGCCAGTTCGTCGTCGGTGAGCTTCGGCACCTCGCTCGCGGCCGCCCACGCGGAGATGTCTTCTTTGGTGTGGAACGTCGGCGTCACCGAGGCGACCTCGTCGTAACTGAGGAGGTACGCGATGGCGGCCTGCCCCATCGTGCGCTCGCCGTCCCGTTCGAGGAACCGCAGCGTCTCGAGTTTCTCCCAGCCCGTCTCGTACCACGCGTCCGGGCGGAAGCCGCGGTGGTCGTCGAGGTCGTGACCGGTCTCAGGCGTCACCTGCTCGTTGAGCAGCCCAGAGGAGTGCGGGACTCGCGGGATCAGGCTGGTCGAGGAGTCGGTCTCTTCGATCGTCTCCAGAAAGTGGTTGCCGACCTCCTGCTCGAAGAGGTTCCAGACGAGTTGGACGGAGTCGAACTCCTCTTCGATCGCCATATCGCCCTCGGCGAGCCAGCCGATCGAGGGGCCGAGCGCCCAGCCGACGGCGCGGACGAGTCCCTCCTCGCGGAGTTCGTCGAGCGTTTCGAGGACGTCGGCGTCGACCTCGTCGACGTTGGCGTTGTGGAGTTGAAGGACGTCGACGTACTCCATATCCAGGCGGTCGAGGCTCTTCTCGGTCGCCGAGCGGAGCCACTCACCCGTGATCTCCTTCGGGAGTTCGCCGTGCCCCGCTTGCGGGTTGTTGTAGAAGTCATAGCCCACCTTCGTCGCGACAGTGACCTCCTCGCGGTAGTCGGCGAGCGCCTCCCCGAGAACTTCCTCGCTCTCGCCGTGACCGTACACGTCGCCGGTGTCGAAGTAGGTGATGCCCTCGTCGATCGCGTGATGGAGCAGTCCGATCGCGTCCTCGCGCGTGCGGTCGCCCCACCAGTCGGTGCCGACGACCCACGCGCCGAAACCGACTTCGCTCACTTCGACGTCGGAATCGCCCAGTGTCCGATAGTTCATATCCACGCGTTAGGCGTCGGCTCACTTATACTGTCGGCTACGCTGCCGACGGTTTATATCCGATGACGGGACCAGCGTCCCTGTGACCTGAGAACGACCCCGCGTCGGCCAGCGGTCGCTCGGCAGACCGACGCGGGAGCCACGAAGCGACGGCGGTGCCGACTGTTCGCCACTGCGATTGCGTCGCAGGAGACGCCCAGGAGTCACGCTGCCGTCTGTCGCCGGGAGTAACTCCACTGGCCGCCGCCGACCCACTCACGCCCGCTCGTGAGTGAAGATGCCGGTGGGGTCGTAGCGCTCGCGGACCGCTCGGAGTCGCGCGGCGTTCTCCGCGTACACGTCCTCGGCGTCCGGTTCCGTGCCACCGGCGAAGTTCGGCAAGGTGCCGGACACCGCGCCGTCGCCGCGGAGCCGGCGGCAGGTCTCGCGAACCCACTCGACGTTCTCCGTCGTCGCCAGCGGATCGTCCCAGGCGGCCTCGACGTTCGCCACCGCCACGGCGTCACGGCCGACGACCGGACTCGTCTCGGTGTCGATCCGTTCGACCGCGCCGTGCATCGGCCAGAGGACGATCGTCGAGAGAGTCGAAGCGGCGCGTTCGGCCGCCTCACTGAGGGCTTCGAGCGTCCCGTCGTCGAGCGTCGCGAGGGGGACCGACTTCCAGTAGTAGCGTCGGCCATCCGGGAAGTCGTCGTCCATCATCGACTGCAGGTCGAGGTAGGACATCGCGTCGAAGGTGCTCGCGAACGCGGCTTCGTGGGCCACGAACGGATCGCACACCTCGCGAGCGTTCTCGGGTACGCCGGTGTAGGCGCCCGCGAGCACCAGCGCGTCGTCGCCGTGACGGTCGGCCGGGAACGCCGCAGTCGCCGGGACGGACCCGAAGTACGGGAAGACGCAGGCCTCGTCCGGTGCCGTCCGCTGGAAGTCGCGATACGTCCGGAGCGACGGCGTCGCCTCGTCGAGCGGCAGCCACGACTCGAAGTACGCGACGTCGTGATCGAGCGGATGCAACTCGAACTCGAAGGCCGTGACGACGCCGACGGTGCCGCCGCCGCGGGCGGCCCACAGGAGGTCCTCGCGCCCGTCGGCGTCGGCGGTCACCCGTTCCCCATCAGCCGTGACGACGTCGATGGAGCGGAGGTTATCGGCGGCGAAGCCGTGCTTCGGCGAGAGGTAGCCGGTGCCGCCGCCGAGCGTGAGCCCGGCGACGCCCGTCTCGGTGTAGACGCCGCCGGGCGTCGCGAGCCCGAACGACTGGGCGGCGCGGTCGACCGTGCCCCACGTGGCTCCCGGGCCGACGCGGGCCGTCCGCTCGTCGGGATCGATACGGACCCACTCCATCTGCGAGCAGTCGACGACGAGCGACCCGGAGACGACCGACGCGCCGGAGACGCTGTGCCCGCCGCTTCGAACGGAGACGTCGAGGCCGTGATCGCGGGCGAACGAGACGCTCGCGACGACGTCGCCGACGGAGTGACAGTACGCGATGGCGGTCGGGTAGGCGTTCACCATCCCGTTCCACACGCGGCGCGCGTCGTCGTATGCGAGGTCCGTCGGCGTGACGACGTCGCCGGAGAGTCGCGTCGAGAGGTCTTCGAGCGGCAGGTCCGCCGCCGTGTCGAGCGCGGTGCGGTTGGCGTCCATATCGGATCGCTGGACGCGAGCGATTTACCGCTTGTGTCGGCGCCCCTTCACGCAGGGAGCGTCGACAGCCGAGACCGGCTCAGAGCAACTCCGCCATCCGGTCCAGGTAGTCGTCGTAGACCGACAGCGCTGACTCGATCGGTTCGGGGGACGTCATATCGACACCGGCGGTCTCGAGCACCTCGATCGGGTACTTCGAACCGCCGAGTGAGAGCGCCTCCCGGTACGCTGCGGCGGCGTCTTCGCCCTCGTTGAGGATCTGATCGACGATTGCGACCGCGGCGGAGATGCCCGTCGCGTACTGGTAGACGTAGTAGTTGTAGTAGAAGTGCGGAATGCGCATCCACTCGCGAGCGATCCGGTCGTCGATCCGGGCCGGCTCGTAGAACTCCGCCTTCACCTCGCGGTAGCATTCGTCGAAGCGATCCGGCGTGAGCGCGCCGTCCGCTTCGGCGATCTCGTGGATCTGTAGCTCGAAGTCCGCGAACATCGTCTGCCGATAGAGGGTCGCGCGGAACCGTTCGAGGTACTCGTCGAGGATGTGCATCCGCAGTTCGTCGTCGTCGAGGGTTTCGAGCAGGTAGTGCGTGAGGAGCGTCTCGTTGACTGTCGAGGCGACCTCTGCGACGAAGATCGTGTAGTCCGCGTACTGCCACGGCTGGGCGTCCTTCGCGAGTTCGGAGTGCATCGAGTGACCCAGTTCGTGTGCCAGCGTGAACATCGAGGAGATGTCGTCCTGGTAGTTCATCGAGATGAACGGCTGGGTGTCGTACGTCCCCGCGGAGAACGCCCCCGAGCGTTTCCCGCGGTTCTCGTAGACGTCGACCCAGCGCGAATCGAGGCCGTTCTGAACGCGGGTCTGGTAGGGTTCGCCCAGCGGCGCGACGGCTTCGACGATGTACTCCCTGGCCTGTTCGTAGGGGATGTCCGGGCCCTCGTCGCCCGTCAGCGACATATAGAGGTCCCACATCTCCAGTTCGTCGACGTCGAGCGCGTCGCGCTTCAGTTCGGTGTGCCGGTGGAGGCTGTCGAGGTTCGCCCGCACGGTATCGACGAGCGTGTCGTACACCGCGACGGGGACGTTCGGCCCGTTGAGCGCCGCCTCGCGGGCGGTCTCGTAGTTCCGTGCCCGGGCGTACTTCACGTCCTTCTTGACGCTGTTCTTCAGCGACGTACCGACGGCGTTGCGCACCTCGGCCCACTCGTCGTAGAACTGTTCGTAGACCTCCCGACGGAAGCCGCGATCCGGGTGCTTCTGGAGCTTCGTGAAGTTACCCAGTGAGATCTCGACCGCCTCGCCGTCGGGGCGTTCGACGGTCGGGAACGTCATATCAGCGTTCGAGAGCATCCCGTAGATGTCCGACGACGCGCCGGCGACTTCGCCGAGTTCGGCGAGGAGTTCCTCGACCTCCGCAGAGCGGGTGTGGGGCTTCATCCGCAACACGTCGTCGAAGTAGTGTTCGTACGCTGCGAGGGCCGGCTCTGTCTCGATGAGCGAGTCGACGTCCGCCTCGTCGAGTTCCTGGAGTTCCGGTTCGAGGAAACTCGCCGCCGACTGCGCCGAGGACGAGAGCGATTCGGCTTTCGCCTGCAGGGCCTGGTACTCTTGATTTCGGGTGTCTTCGGCGCTCCGGAGGCTCGCGTAACTGCGCACCTTCGCGACCTCGCGCATGATCTCCTCGCGGAGCTCGAAGAGTTCGCGGAGCGTCTCGGCGTCGTCGGTCGCGTGGCCTTCGTACTCCCGAAGGTCGTCGACGCGGGCGTCGACCGCTTCGTACGCCTCCTCCCAGGCCTCGTCGTCCTCGTAGATGCTCGCGAGATCCCACTTGTAGTCGGGGTCGATCTCGCTGCGTTCGGGCACCTGACTCATACCAGATGGAGCGCCGGAGCCGTGGTAAGGCTTACTCACGCGGCCACAGCGGGCACGGTCGGCGGGTCAGTCGCGGAGCGAAGAAGCGATGTCCTGCAGCGATTCGTTCGGCCGGCGGGGAACGTCGTAGACGAGTCGGTCGCCGGGCTCCCGGAGTCCATAGCAGAAGCCGGGGTCGAGTTCGTCGAGTTCGACCGCGTCGTCGGGGGCGCGGTCGTGCGTCCGGCACCACTCGACGAGCCGGTTCTCGCCGTCCGGCGGGTCGCGCGTCAGTCGCTCGTTGTCGTACGCGCCCCGGACGAGGGCACCGCGGGCATCCGATTCGACGCGGGCGTGCGTCGACGTTCCGTCGAGTAAGAGACGGACGACGTCGCCGGCCTCGACCGCGGCGTCGTCGGGAAGTCGGAGACAGGGTCGTCTGGTACCGCCGCTACGGGCCAGCGTCGCCCGGAAGTTCGTCACGGCGGCGTGATCGCTCGGAACGCGCTCGGACACGGACGGGTTACTCGTCGTCCGCGTCAGCGTCCGCTTCGTCTTCCGCGTCCGCTTCGTCGTCAGCCGCAGCGTCTTCGTCGGCCTCGGCGGCTTCGTCGTCGGCCTCATCTGCTTCTTCCTCTTCTTCGGGTTCGCCGGCGATGGTCCCGTCGACGATCGAGGCGTTGACCTGCGCGGTCGCCTCCGAGATCTGTCGGCCGCGGACCGTGATGCGCTTGCGCTCGCCGTCGCGCGAGGGCTTGTAGCCGACGCCGCCCTCGAGGAGCAGTTCCTTCAGGTCCGCGCCGGCCACGTCGTCTCGCATCGGGCGGCCAGCCTCGTCGGACCCGCCGGTGAGTTCGAGCGTCCGTCCGTCGAGATCGACGGCACCGCCGTCGACCTCATCGCCGAGTTCGCGGCCGAGGAATCGGTTCGCGTCCTGTCCGTCGACCTCGAACTGCTGGGTGTCTCCGGTCTGATCGGAGACGACGACTTTGAATTCAGCCATAGACGGATCGAGACGGCCGCCGATAAAAAGTACGTCGAAAGCGACTCCCCATCCGCGGGGCTCGGATACCTACGCGGACCGGAAGCCGTCCTCCCAGCGGAAGCGGCCGTTCCGCTGGACCACCTCGTCGTCGATTTCGAGTCGCGCGTCCGCGCTCACGTCGGTGATGAGATCGACGTGGACGGCAGACTCGTTGCCCGACTCGCCCGCGGGAACGCACGCGTCGTACGCGCGGCCGAGTGCGAGGTGGATCGTATCGCCCATCTTCTCGTCGAGGATCCCGTTGCCGGTCACGCGATCGATGCCGCGATTCATCCCGATGCCGAGTTCGCCGAGCGAGCGGGCTCCCGGATCGGTGTCGAGCACGTCGCCGATCGTCGCCGCGCCGACCGCCGCGTCGTAGTCGACGACGCGACCGTCCTCGAAGCGCAGCCAGAGGTCCCGCACGCGGGAGCCGGAGATGGTCATCGGCACGTCGAAGCGGACCTCGCCCTCGACGTTGTAGGGCGCGGTGAACACCTCTCCGGAGGGGAGGTTGTGCGAGCCGTACGCGACCGAAGCCGCGGAGTTGACTGCGGTGCGGCCCTCGAT
The DNA here is from genome assembly GCF_900107195.1 of Halobellus clavatus. GTDB lineage: Archaea > Halobacteriota > Halobacteria > Halobacteriales > Haloferacaceae > Haloquadratum > Haloquadratum clavatum. Next base: position 23,597 of record NZ_FNPB01000018.1, on the reverse strand, counting down.
CGACATCGTGAGTTCGGCGTCGCCACGGACGAGTCGAACCTCGCTGCCCTGATCGAGTCGGTCTTTGAGTTGGCCCATCTCGGCCGCCAGCGAGTCCCAGTCCCGGAGGATCGCATCGTACAGGAAGTCCTGATACGCCTCGTAGGCCATCTCTGCCTGCTGAGCCAGCGACCGGGTCGGGTGGAGCGTCGAGACCCAGTCGGTCGCGAGACGCGCCTCGCGAATCGGTGAATTCGCCCGTTTGGCGGCCTTCTGGGTCTCGCCGTCGACGTCGGCAGTCGCGAAGGTGTTGCGGCCGCCCTTCAGGAACAGTGCCGAATCCGCGTGCTCGTAGAGCGCGCGTTCGTGGGTCGGCGTCTCGAAGTCGCCGTCGTGCGCGCGCTGGTACGCGCGCTTGACCTCGTCGGAGGCGTAGGTCGTCGCGACGTTCGCGCCGATCTCACCGAGGACGTCCGCAACGGCGACCGCGAGGTCGTGAGTTCCCTCGGCGACGCTGACGACGACGTTATCTCCGGGTTCGATCCGCGCGCTCCACTCGACGAGGAGTTCCGCGTGTTCGCGGACACGTGGGTCCATACGTCCTCTGGCGGGCCGGATGACAAACGTGTATCGCCTCACTTATCGTCGCGGGTGGCCGACGCCGGGCCGTGACAGACGTCGCCCTCGCCACCGCCGCCGAGTTGCCGTCGCTCATCGACGACGAGGACGCCTTCCGAACCGCGCTCGAGGCCCGCGACATCACCGCCGAGCCGGTCGTCTGGTCGGACGAACCGGTCGAGTGGGGCGAGTTCGACGCGGTCCTCGTCAGAACGATCTGGGACTACTACCGGCGAGCGAACGCGTTCGACGCGTGGCTCGACCGACTCGATTGCGCGCCGACGACGGTGTGGAATTCGGTCCGGACGCTGCGGTGGAACAGCCACAAGTTCTACCTCCGCGACCTCGCCGAACGGGGAGTGCCGACGTTGCAGACGGCGTATCTCGATCGCGGCGCGGGCGTCTCACTCGACGGGCTGATGGCCGATCGCGGCTGGGACGAGGTGGTCGTAAAGCCCGCGATGAGTGCCGGAGCGTTCGAGACGAAGCGAATATCTCGGGCCGACGCCGACGCAGCCCAGACGTGGTTCGAGGACCTCATCGCTCGCCGTGACGTGTTAGTCCAGCGCTTCGCCGACGAGATCGAGGCGGGGGAGTGGTCGCTGGTCTTCTTCGACGGCGCGTACAGCCACGCCGTCCGGAAGCACCCCGAGGCGGGCGATTTCCGCGTGCAGTCCGAACACGGCGGACGCGTGACGGCCGAGTCCCCACAGGCGGGGCTCGTCGAGCAGGCGGCGGACGTCGTCGCCGCGGTGACGGCCGAACTGCGGGGGCAGGTGCCGCTGTACGCCCGCGTCGACGGGATCGTTCGGGACGAGATATTCCGCCTCGTGGAGATCGAACTCATCGAGCCCGAACTGTTCTTCCGGGCCGATGACGGCGCCGGCGACCGGCTCGCCGAGGCGTTCGTCGAGCGGCGCTGAGCGGGGGCGGCCGACTCGACACCGCGGGAAACCGCAATCACTACTTCGCCCGGGGGCGGAAGCGCTGGTATGCAACTTGGCGTCGTCGGCCTCGGCCGGATGGGACAGATCGTCGTCGACCGCGTGATCGACGCCGGACACGACGTAGTGGCGTTCGACCTCGACGCGGAGGCCGTCGCGACGGCTGCCGACGCGGGCGCGACCCCCGCTGAGGACCTCGCGGACCTCACCGACCGCCTCGGCGAGGAGAAGCGAATCTGGCTGATGGTACCCGCCGGCGAGGCCGTGGACGCGACCCTCGAAGAACTCGACCCGCATCTCGCTGCCGACGACGTCGTCGTCGACGGCGGCAACTCCCACTTCGAGGCGTCGGTGCGGCGCGCCGAATCGACCGACGCGGCGTACCTCGACTGTGGGACCTCCGGCGGGCCGGCCGGCGCCGAACGCGGCTTCTCGCTGATGATCGGCGGCCCCGAGTGGGCCTACGAGGCGCTGACGCCCGTCTTCGACGCCGTCGCGACCGGGCCAGCGGGTCACGACCGGATGGGCGCGAGCGGATCGGGTCACTACGTCAAGATGGTCCACAACGGCGTCGAGTACGCGCTGATGCAGGCCTACGGCGAGGGCTTCGAACTCCTCGCGAACGGCCGGTACGATCTCGATCTGGAGTCGGTCGCCCGGACGTGGAACAACGGTGCGGTCATCCGTTCGTGGCTTTTGGAACTCTGCGAGGAGGCCTTCCGCGAGGAGGGCAACGACCTGGGCGACGTCGCCGACCACGTGGCCGGGGGATCGACCGGGACCTGGACCGTCCAGGAGGCCCTCGAACAGGAGGTGCCGGTGCCGCTGATCTATCAGGCCCTCGCTGAGCGCTTCGGCAGTCGAGCCGACGACGGCCGCTTCGCCCGCCGGCTCGCGAACCGGCTTCGCTACGGCTTCGGTCGACACGACGTGAAACGGCGCGGCGAGTGAGTGCCAGAATCTCGCCGTTCGTGGCGGCACCGACGCGACAATCACAATTTCCTTAACCCCCGATTCCGTAGCGCCGATATGGTCGAAATCAACTTCGTGGGGCTGGGTCTCGGGGTGACCCTGACGCTCCTCGTGGTGGCGATCCACTACGCTCGCGGTACCGGGTGGACGGCCACCGGCGACATCTCGCAGGAGGTGCTCGAACAGCGGGCGAGCACGCTCCCGGAGACAGACTTCCCGGAACCGATGAACCGATCCATCGGCGGCGGCGCAGCCCCCGCAGGGGCGGTCACCGGTGGCGAGGAGGGCGCTGAACTCGAAGAGGCCGGCGAGGCCGAGGAGTCCGATCCCGGCGACATCCCGGAAGACGAGATCGAGTACTTCGAGGTCGAGTTCGCCAAGCAGGGCGAGACGATCGAAGTCGCGAACGACGAACCGCTCCTCGATCAGGGCGAGGACGAGGGCTGGGACCTCCCCTACGCGTGCCGACAGGGCCAGTGCGTCTCCTGCGCCGGCCAGATCACCTCCGGTGGCAACGCCGAAGACTACGTCGAACACGACAACCAGCAGATGCTCGACGACGCCGAACTCGACGACGGCTACACCCTCACCTGCGTCGCGTACCCCCGCGCGGACTTCACGATCGAGACCGGCGAAGCGCCCTGAGACTGCTCCCTGTTGCGTTCACGGCGTCTCTCGTTTCCGTTCACAATCGTTATACCACCGGCCGGTCTACTCGTCTTCGAGGGCCCGTAGCTCAGTGGACAGAGTCCCTGGTTCCGGACCAGGATGTCGCGGGTTCAAATCCCGTCGGGTCCGTTTTCCTGCGAACGAAGTGAGTAGTGAAAACGCAACCTGCGGGATTTGAAGCAGGGAGCGAACGGAGTGAGCGACCGAGGTTCAAATTCCGTCGGGTCCGTATCGTTCTCATCGTATGACAGCGGCGGGGTCGACACCGAAATACTCCAAGGCGCGTGCTTTCGTTCGACAGGTGATGTTCAGTGGTGCATCGGTGGGGATCGCGTACAGGCAACGCTGGGTTCGATAGAGAAAATCTCTCGCGGATTAATTGCTCTGACCGGATCCGACTAACGATCTCTCAGTACAGTCCGGTTATTCGTCTTCGAGAGCGTCGTAAATGTCCCGGTTCGAATCTCGGTCGTCCGCCGCGACCCGCCGAACCAGTTCCCGCCGGATGTCCGCCATCACGTCGTCAAGCGGGGAGGTCGTTTCTGCGCCTTCTTCGGTGGCCATACCTGAATGGACGCGTCGAACGCCGTTAATCATTCGGATCCGAGGAATCGCCGGTCAACTGATCGAGCCCGTACCGGACGAGTTCCTCTCGCCATTCCTCGATCTCGCCGGCCAGATCCAGCTCTTCCGTGTGGGATCGGAGATACTTGGTGGTGTCCTCCTCATCAACCGCCGCTTCGTCGGTCCCGAATTCTTTCAGGATCGTTCTCACTTCGTCGTCGTACTCGAACCGATACCCGTTGAGGAAGTAGAAGACGACCGTCACGTTGAGTGCGGTCCGTTTGTTCGCATCGACGAACGGGTGATTGGCGACGAGGAATCGGAGGAGGTGGAACGCCTTTTCGTGGATAGTTTCCGGTGCGGAGTCGAAGCTGCCCGCTTCGATGTAGTCTAATGCGAACTCGATGTCGCCACGGTTCCGAATACCGGCGGGAGTATCGGAGTACTCCGCGACGATGTCGTCGTGGATGGCGACGACGTCTTCGACCGACGGGCACCACAACGAGTCGGCCATTCGCTCCAATCTCGACACTGCACGAGTGTAGATGTTGCTATGGATGGGCCGGGTGAGAGACGTCAGAAATCACCGTTTTCAGGACGTCGATTTCGACCGTCTGACGCCTGAAAGATGAAGTCGTTCGACAGTCGAACCAGCGCCCGTCGGGTCCGTTTTGTGGTGTATCCGTGTGAACGAGCCGTGTCTCGCTTCGTGGCGGATCCCCTGCACCGGGCTGGTCAGTACGCCTCGGTACGCGGAGCGAGGGCGCTCGATGGGGTTACCGGAGCGTCGCGTCGACGTACTCGCGAGCGGTCTCCCGGGCAGTCTCGAACGCGCCGACGTCGTCCAGCACGACCGAGCGGGTCCGAGCCCCGTCGACGATGGTCATCAGCGATCGGGTGACGTGATCGGCGTCGACATCGCGGAACACGTTCTCGTCGATGCCGTGGTTGATGACTGCCTTGAGCATGTATCGGATGTACTCGTCGTTCTGCCGGAAGCGATCCTCGAAGGCGTTCTTGTGGGGAGCCTGCCCTCGCATTTCGAGGAGCGCGACAGAGAGGGCTCGGTTCTCCTGGGGGGTGACGAGGAGTTCGTCCAAGAGCAGTTCGAGTCGCGCTTCGGGATCTGTCGTCTCGATCTCGCGGATCGAGTCGACGAATCGTTCGAGGAGGTAGTCGAGGAAGGCGGCGAGCAGAGCCTCTTTGGTGTCGTAGTGATAGTGAATCGCGGCCGTCGATTTGCCGTACTCGTCGGCGATCCGCTTGATCGTCAGGTCGGCGTAGCCGTGCTGGCGAAGCGCCTCGTAGGTCGCCTGCATAATCTCCTCGTTCGGCCCGCCGGCGGACCGGTCCGATGGTTCGGCCATCGGCCTTCGCTTGCTCCCGCGGTAGGATAATCGTTGTGACCGAAGGGATGTGGAGACGTATCAAACGCGTCGGTCAGTCGTATTCCGGCGATTCGATCCGGATAGGATCAATTTTCGTGATTGTTTCGGGTTCCAAAGCCTTTTGACTAACTGGTCAGTAAGTACGATACTGACACAATGGACGACGATACGCCGGCCGAGGCCTCGGAGACGATGTCCCGAGCGCCCAGCCGGAACGGACCTGTCGATCTCGCGGTCGGCTCCCGACGCCCCGCGCGGCGAGCCGGCGCGGGAGACGCCCTCACACCGGAGGCGACGCGCTGATGGGGCTCCTGAATCGGGTCAGTTCCCTGTTCAAGGGTCCCGAAGAGTTCGATCTCACGTCCGGCGACATCGCGAAGCCGCTGTTCTTCCTGTCGATGCCGATCGTGGTGACGAACCTCTTCCAGACGGCGTACAACCTCGCGGACACGTTCTGGCTGGGCCAGTACAGCACCGACGCGCTGGCGGCGATCAGTTTCGCCTTCCCGATGGTCTTTCTGCTGATCTCGCTCGGGATGGGCATCTCCGTCGCCGGCAGCGTCCTCGTCGCGCAGTTCACTGGCGCGGGCGAGGAGCGCGAAGCCGAGTACGCCGCCTCACAGACGGTTTCGTTTGCGATCGTCGGTTCGATCCTCCTCGGAGCCGTCGGCTACGTCGGCGTCGACGCGTTCCTCGAACTGTTGGGGGCCTCAGAAGACGTCCTCCCGATGGCGACGAGCTATATGGAAGTCATCTCGCTCGGGCTCGTCTTCATGTTCGGCTTCTTCGTCTTCATCGCGCTGATGCGCGGCTACGGCGACACCATCACGCCGATGCTCGTGATGTTCGGGTCGGTCGTGTTGAACATCGTCCTCGACCCCTTCCTGATCTTCGGGTTCGCCGGGAACCCCCTGTTCGGGATGCTCGGGCTCGGTGGCCTGGAGGCGTCGTTGCTCGTGGCGACCGGCTACACTGGCTCGGGCATCACCGGCGCGGCCGTCGCGACCGTGTTCTCGCGGGCGCTGGCCCTCGTCGTCGGGCTGGCGATTATGTTCCGTGGGAACCGTGGCGTCCAGATCCGGCTCCGCGATATGGCGCCGGATCTCGCGTCCCTCCGCCGACTCGCCCGAATCGGAGTTCCGGCGTCGGTCGAGGGCACGGGCCGAGCGCTGTCGATGAATCTGCTCTTGGTCATCGTCGCGCTGTTCCCGGACACGGTCATCGCCGCGTACGGCATCGGGACGCGCGTGTTCTCAGTCATCTTCCTGCCCGCCATCGCGGTCGCGCGCGGCGTCGAGACGATGACCGGCCAGAACGTCGGCGCCGACAAACCAGAACGGGCAGCGACCGCGGCTGGGCTAGCGGCGAAGGTCCTCTTCGTCGTGCTCACCGGCGCTGGTGTCCTGGCGTGGATGGCCGCCCCGACCATCGCGGATCTGTTCACCACCGATCCCGCCGTCGTCGACGTCACGACCCGGTTCCTCCGCTACGTGGCGCTGAGCTTCGGGTTCATCGGGATTATGCGGGCGTACACGGGAAGCCTCCGCGGGGCGGGGCGGACGCTCACCGCGGCGGCCATCTCCGTGTTCATGCTCGGCGTCGTCCGGTTCCCGATCGCGTGGATCGCCGCCGGCGAGATCGGAGAGACGGGCATCTGGATCGCGTTCGCCGTCTCGAACGTCGTCGGCGCGGTCGTCGCCTACGCGTGGTATCGGCGCGGGACGTGGCGGGAGAGCACGCTCACGGAGTCGAAAGTCGACGTCGAGGAGCCCACCCTCGAACGTCCGGCGAAGGGCGATTGAGCCCATCGCTCCGCGCCACTGCCCGACATCACAGCACCTGAACGCCCAGGACACCGACCAGCCCCAGGAGCGAGAGGTACGCCGACCGGAGGACGACCGGACGGAACAGGTCGCGGTTGATGCCGACCGCGAGCCACACTTTGACCAAGATGCTCGCGAGCGTGCCGGCGAGGACGCCCTGCGCAGCGACAGCGGGAGAGACCTGCCCGGTGCTCGCGAGTGAGACGGCCGTCGTGGTGGTGGTCCCACTGGAGAGCAACCCGGAGAGGAAGCTCGTCACCAGAAATCCCGCGGTGCCGAAAATCTGCTGTGCGCCCGCGGTGACGACGAGCACGACGAGAAACAGGAGTCCGAACGTCAGTGCGTTGGCGCTGCTGAACGGCGAGTCGAGGTCGAGTTCCATCTCTCCCCGCCAGGTCCGCTCGTAGCCCGTCAACAACAGGCCGCCGACGGCGATGAGCCCGAGCGGGAGCCCGACGCCGAACGCAGACTGCGGAACGAACGCGACCACGATAACGAGATTCCGAACGGCCATCGCGGCGTCCGCGATCAGGATCGTCGCGACCGCGAGCCCGAACGTGTCGACGTTCGTCTTGGCTCGGTTGGCGATCTCGCCGATGACGGCGGTCGAGTTCACCAGCCCGCCCAGAAAGCCCGTGACGAGCATTCCCCGGCCGCCGTAGCGCTGCATCAGGGCGTAGTTCGCGAAGCCGATGCCGCTGACAGCGATCACGAGCATCCAGATGAGCCGGGGCTCGATGGCGTTCCAGGGACCGTACGTGCCGGCGGGCAGCAGCGGGTAGACGACGAACGCGATGATCGCGAACTCCGCCGCACTGCGGACCTCTCGGTGTGAGAGGCGGTTGGCGAACGCGTGCAGTTCTCGACGGAGTACCAGGAGGAACGACGACGTGATCGCGATGACGACCCCCACGAGGACGTAGTCGGTTCCGACGAGGACGCCAACGGCGTACGCGACGAGGAGCGACGTCGACGTCGTGAGTGCGAGGCTCCCGCCCTCGTCGGCTGCGTCCTCAGTAGCGGTCGAATGGACGGAATCGTCAGTGGCGGTCGAATGGACGGAATCGTCAGTGGCAGCTGAATCGACGGAGCGAACGGGGCTGGTGGCTTCGGCGAGGAGGCCACGAGCGCCGAGGAGGACCCCCTGCACCAGAACCAGGAGGCCCCCGGTGGCCAGGAGAACGGGCCCGCCGACGATGGCGGCCGCGACTCCGAGGAGACTCGTGAGTGTGAACGTCCGGATCCCGGCGGACTTGTTCGACCACTCGCGCTCTAAGCCGAGCAACATCCCCAGCGCGCCCGCGACGAAGAGATTGAACACGTTCGTGTCGATCGGGAGGGACTCGAGACCGAACGCAGCCATCGTTACCACCCGGTAGTGTGGCGCAAAGTGGCTCGCGAATCCACGGTGAACATAGTTATAAGTATAGATATGTTGTCTATGTATAGTATATAGTTATTCGGCTCCGGGAGACGAGCCGGAGTTTAGGCCCGCCGAAACTTCGAAAGGGACTTTAATATTTAGGCTGGCCTAAAGAGTATGTCACACGAACGGAGCGGGACGGAGCAGGCGACGCGGCGAGACTGTCTCCGGTACGGCGTCGGCATCGCGACCGCAGGCGCACTCGCGGGGTGCAGCGGCCGGTCGGGAACAGGCGATGAAGACGCCGCCACGGCGACCGACACAGAAGCCGCGACTGGCACCGAGGCCGGAGCAGAGAGTCCCACCGAATCGTCCGATCGAGAGTCATACAGCGTCGAGTTGGTCCCCGTCGGAACGGTCGCCTTCGAGTCGGTTCCCGACACGTGGGTCGCCAACAACGGGAGCTGGGCGGATATGGGGATCGCGCTGGGACAGGAGCCGCCGGCGGCCGTCTGGCTGCCGAGTCGCTACCACACGCAGTACTACGACGAGATTCCCGGGGTCAGCGTCGACGGGAGCGAGATCGAGAAGCTCTGGGGCGACGGTGGCGTCGGGAAGGAACAGTTCTACGCGCTGGACGCCGACGTGCACGTCTTCGATCCGAACTTCCTCCTGAACCGCGGCGAATGGAGCGAAGGCGACGTCGAAGAACTCCGGACGCAGGTCGGGCCGATCTTCGGCAACAGTAGCTTCTCGCGGAACTACGGCTGGCACGACGACTACCGCTACTACACGCTGTACGAGGCCTTCGAGAAGCTCTCACAGGTGTTCCAAGAGGAGGAGCGCTACGAGGCGTTCGAGGCGATCCACGACGACTTCCAGGCGGCGTTGGCCCCGGTTGTCCCCGCCCGGAGCGAACGGCCCTCGGCGGCGGTCGTCTGGGGCGGCGGCGACCAGCCCGAGACCTTCTATCCGTACGTCATCGACGAGGGAACGAGCTTCAAGCACCTCAACGACCTCGAGGTGAGAGACGCGCTAGCGAACACGGCCGTCAAGGACTTCTACGCCAGCCGCGGCGCGATCGACTTCGAGACCCTCCTCGACGTGGATCCCGAAGTCCTGTTGATCCGGGGCCAGGAGGCGAAATCCCGCACGGAGTTCCGCGACACGGTCGTCGCGTTTCTGCGAGAGCACGAGATCGCTCGCGACCTCACCGCGGTCGCGAACGACGACGTCTACCGCGCGGGGCCGCTGTATCAGGGGCCCATCTCGAATCTGCTCGTGACCGAACGGCTCGCGGGGGCGCTGTACGACTTCGAGGGAGAACTGTTCGACCGCCAGCGCGTCGCCGACGTCGTCGACGGGACCTTCGAGTGATGCGCCGCGACGCTGATCCTGCTCGGTGGGAGCGGTGGCCGACGAACGGGACGAGCCGAACCGAACGGCGATGACGGCGAGCGAGCGAGCGATCACCGCCGACGCCGACAGTTCGAGCCGGTGGCCCGGGGTAGTCGACAGCGCGCTGGTCACGCTCTGTCTCGGGAGCGTGCTGGTCGTCGTCGCCGGCGGCCTGATTCAGGTGAGCTTCGGCTCCTACTCGATGTCCGCGCTCCAGGCGTGGCAGGCCGTGTTCAACCCGGAGGTGGTGTTCGACCCCGAGGCGTGGCAGGCGTTCGTGTTCGGCACCGAACTCCCCGAGATGAACCGTCGGAGCCTCATCGTCTGGAACATCCGACTGCCGCGGGTGTTCGTCGCGGTGCTCGTCGGGATGAGCCTCGCGGTGTCCGGAGCCATCTTCCAGGCCGTCACGCGCAACGAACTGGCGAGTCCGTTCATCCTGGGCGTGAGTTCCGGCGCGGGGTTCGCGGTGCTTCTGACCCTCGTCGTGTTCAGCAGCCTCTCGCCGCTGCTCCCGCTCGTTGCGGCCCTCGGGGGAACGATCGCGTTCCTGCTGGTGTACGTCATCGCGTGGAAGAACGGGACGAGTCCGGTCAGACTCGTCCTGGCCGGCGTGATCGTCAATATGGTGTTCCAGTCGCTGCAACGGGGGCTGTTCTTCTTCGCCGACGACCTCGGAACCGTGCAATCTGCCATCGCGTGGATCACTGGCTCGCTCACCGGCGTCGGCTGGGAGCAGTTCCGGATCGCCCTCGTTCCGACGCTGGTCGCCGTCGTCTTCGCGCTCGCCGCTGCGCGGCAGTTGAACGTCCTCCTGCTCGGCGAGCAGACAGCCAGCTCGCTGGGGATGCAGGTCGAGCGCATCCGGTTCCTGCTGTCGGGCGTCGCCATTCTGGCGGCGAGTGCGGCCATCGCGGTCGCGGGAGTCGTCGGGTTCTTCGGGCTCGTCATCCCCCACGTCGTGCGCCTCGTCGTCGGCGGCGACTACCGGCGATTGCTCCTCGGCTGTGTGTTCTTGGGGCCAGCGCTGATGGTCGTCGCCGACGTCGGCGCGCGCCTCGCGTTGAGCCCGGTGCAGATTCCCGTCGGCGTCGTAACCGGGCTGATCGGCGGCCCGTACTTCCTCTATCTTATGCGCAAGCAGCAGAATATCGGTGAGCTCTGATGCACGACAACGGCCGATTCGAACGGACGGATCCGACCGGCGAGAGCAGCGAGCCAGCGCCTGAATCGAACGGGGCGACCGGGCGAGGCACCGCCGACAGGCGGAAATCCGCAGTCGAACTCCGCGGCGAGAAACTCGCGATCGGCTACCCGACGACCGACGAGCCGGTCGTCGAGTGCGAAGCCGTCCTCCTGCCCGCGGGCGAGGTCACCGCCCTCGTCGGCCCGAACGGCAGCGGCAAGAGCACGCTGCTGAAGGCGATGGCCGACCAGCTCACCCCTGAGGCGGGACGAGTCCGCATCGACGGCGAGGCGGTGCAGTCGATCGAATCGAAGGAACTGGCGCAGCGGCTCGGCCTCCTGTCGCAGGAGCACGACTCCCCCGCCAGCCTCACCGTCGAGGAACTCGTCTACCACGGCCGGTATCCCCACCGGGGGTTCTTCGAGTCCGTCGGGGCGGACGATCGGCGGGCGGTCGAGCGTGCGATCGAACTGGCGGGCGTGGCAGACCTGCGCAACGAGACGATGCAGAACCTCAGCGGCGGCCAGAAACAGCTCGCGTGGATCGCGATGGTCCTCGCACAGGAGACCGACGTGCTCCTCCTCGACGAGCCGACGACGTATCTAGATCTCCACCACCAGCTCCGCGTGATGGAGGTGATCCGGACCCTCAACCGCGAACAGGGCGTCACCGTCGGCGTCGTCCTCCACGACATCGGGCAGGCCGCCCGCTTCGCCGACAACCTCGTCGCGATGAAAGACGGTGAACCGTACGACTGGGGCCCGCCGCGAGACGTCGTCACCGAGGAACTCCTCTCGGACGTCTTCCGTGTCGATGCCAGCGTCGACGGCGACGCCCCGACCGGACCCCATATCGCCCCCCACCGGGCGATCGACGAGGATTAGGCCCACCTAAAAATCGAAGCGACTAAGTTGTTTTAGGCTAGCCTAAAAATATGGCACCGCAGAGACGCGACGTGTTATCGGTCAGCGCGGCCGCATTGGCGACGCTCGGCCTCGCAGGATGTAGCAGCCTACAAACGACTGGGACGACGACCGAAACGGGCTCCGAAAGCGAGACTGGGACCGAGACGGGCAAGTCGAATCCTGTTGGGGTCACGGCGAATGCAGCTGTCGCCGCCGAGTGGAACGCCTACCGAGCCCGGGTGTGGGACGCGCTGGCATTCGGTGTCGCCGGTGAGCCGGGATCGGGCTCGCAGGTTGTCCAGAACACCTTCGCGCGGTTCGAGGGAGCGACCGGCGAGTACGGTGCCCACGAGGTGCTCGAATCGACCGGGGAGAGTAATTACGAAGGGTTCGAGGAGGCACTCGGCGCGCTCCGAACCGAGGGACTCGCCGCGGATAATCTCGAACGCGCTCGCGAGGCGGCGATAGACGCCGACGATGCGCTCTCGTCGGCACAGCGGACGGTCGTCGACGGCGCCACCGCCGACGCGCTCGACCTCCAGCTGCTCGGCGTCACGGCACAAAACGCCGAAATGGCTGCCACCGTCGGCGACGTCGAGAGCGCTGGGACTGTCGCCGAAGCGGTCCGGAGTCGCTTCGAGGCGTCATCGGCCTCCGAGGCGCTCGAATCTGCCGATGGCGATGTCTACGGCCGCTTAGAGAGCGCACTCGATGGAGTCGTCGCCGCAGCCGGAAGTGGGGACGTCGAGGGGGTCCGAAGCGAGGCGGCGGCTGCGTTCGTCGCCGCTATCGAGGGGAGCTACGTCGTCGCGCCGACGGAGACCCACGCCGGGACTGGACACCTGTCGGCGATTCAGTCGCGCGGCTGGGATGCCGCCGCGTTAGCCAGCGAGGGCGGATCCTCAACGAACGGCGCTCACGCTGCGGGACTCACGATCTATCGGGCCCGCGTCCACGATGCCCGCTGGCTTGCGGCAGTCGGTGAGCCCGGCCGGGCGTCGACGATAGTCCAAGACGTCTTCGCGCACTTCGAGGGCGCCCGGGCCCACGAGGCGCTCGAATCGGCAGACGAGGACGCGTACGAGGGCTTCGAATCCGGACTCTCGTCGCTTCAGTCCGCAATCGAATCCGGCGATGCCAGCGGTGCCGACGAAGCGCTCGCGGCGGTCGACTCGAACCTCCTAACGGGGATCGAAGCGCTCGGGGGATCGAGCGCGCCGCTGCTCGAATCGGCATTCTTCCGGGCGCGGTTCGCCGACGCACGGGAGCGCTACCGCCGTGGGGAGGGCGAGGTCGCCGGCTCGATCGCCGAGGATCTCTTCGCGCGCTTCGAAGAGAACGAACTCGGCTTCCACGAGACTGTGGAGTCGACCAGCGAGGAACTGTATGCGAGTTTCGAGGAGGAACACCTCAGTGGCCTCATCGACGCCTTCAGCGCCGGTGACGACGACGCGGTTGTCACCCACTACGAGGGGGTGCAGTCGACGCTTCTCGAGTTCGAGACGGCTGCCGGCTCGGACGCAACGGTGAGCGGTGCCGAAGCGGGCTATATGGCTGCCCGCGGCTTCGACGCCTCAGTCCTCGCCGCCTTGGGTGACGACGCACGAGCGCAAGCGATCGGACAGAGTGCTTTCCAGCACTTCGAGTCCGGTGCGGGCGGCTACCACGAAGCACTGGAGGAGGCCGACGAATCGCAGTACGAGACCTTCGAGTCCGCGTTGTCGGCACTCATCGACGCTGCCGGTAACGGCAGGGACGTCTCCTCAGCCGCGACCCGGTTCAACGCTGAGGCCGTCGCATCAGTCTACGCCATCGTCGGCGAGAGTGGGGGCAGCGGCTCTCACGGGGAGGCCGCAAACAGAGTACTGCAGGGTGTCTTCGCGCACTTCGAGGAGGCACGCGTCCACGAACTCGTCGAGGAGGCCGACCGGAACGCCTACCAGACGTTCGAGGCGCAACTGAACGCCTACATTACCGCACTCGACGAGGACGGCAACGTGAATGCAGCCGCCGAAGCGTTCGCCGACGCGTCCCAGTACGCGCAGTTCGCGCTCGTCGACGCCGTCGAGGACCTCCCGCTCGGTCTGGATCTCGCTGGCGGAGTCGGCGGCTCGGGCGACGGATCAGCGTCGGGGGGAGTTGACAGTTCGGCTCTCCAGGGTGGGCCGAACGTGGTCGAAGGCATCCCCGAAGACGCCGACCACATCATCGAGATGCAAGCAGTGGCATTCGAGCCGAGCGAACTCACAGTCTCACAGGGCGACACAGTAGTCTGGAGTCACGGCGCCGGCGAACCACACTCCGTGACGGCGTACGAAGAAGAAATGCCGGACAGTGCAACCTACTGGGCTTCTGGTGGGTTCGAGTCGCAGTCGGCCGCAGAGTCCGGGTGGGAGAATGGCACCGGAGCGGTCCAATCCGGCCAGTCATTTGTCCACACCTTCGAGACAACCGGAGTCCACGAGTACGTCTGCATCCCCCACGAGGCCGCCGGAATGACTGGCACTGTCGTCGTCGAGTGAACGGCACTCGGCCCGGTCCCAACTACGGTGTGAGCCGAGGTGTCTCCGATTCCCTCTCTCAGGACCCTCCGAACCGAGATTGAGATGCTCGCGACCGATGCTGGCGAGTACACCGTCGTGTGTGCGCGGACGGGTGTGCAGCCAGTGCCCGTTGTCGGCCATCGGTTTCCGGACCGCGAAACGGCCGAGCGCGCTGCGCGGGCCGCCGAAGAGTACCGGGCGGCGCGCCGTCGGGACGATCACCGACTCCGTCGTCACGACCTGATAGCCACGGACGATGGAACGTGTGACTCTCTCGATCACAGAGGCGTCACACAGAGCCGGAGCCCAGCCGGCGCTGAGAGCCGCCGGTGGGACGAACCACGGCGTTAAGTACGTCTCGGGCGTGGTTCCGACAATGAATCGGAAGCGCGCGACGGTTACGTGTCCGGAGTGCGGCCTGCGGGAGACGTTCGAGAAACTCGCGGCTGCACGTGGGGTCATCGAGACCCACCGATCAGAGACCGGACACGAGGCGACGTGGGAACTCCACCGGCTCTCGTCGGGGGTCGAGCGCGCCGGTGACGAGGCCGGTGTCTGCGGGCGCGAATCGTGTCCGACCACGGACTCGCCGCTGTACATCGGAGAGGACTAGCGCGTCGACGCGAGGTCGTCCAGCGCGACGGCCTCACCGACTCCGAGCGGCGGTTCGCTCGAGTGGGAGAGGTGGTCACCGACGGCGATCACCGGCCGCCGATCGCGTCGTCGAGTCGATCACGTCGCCGCCGGCACTCGCGGATCCCGCGGAGGAGCGCGTCCAGCGCGGGGTACGTGGTGTCGCGATCGCCGAAGAGGTACTCGACCACCGTGTCGTGAGGGATGCCCGCCTTCACTTCGGCGGCGGTCACGGCGTCCAGCGTGGACTGCCGCGCGCGGAGCGCCGAGGTGAGCTCCTCCGCCAGATCCACCGCCGTCGTACGGCGATCCCACAGTTCGCTGTCGGCGGCCAGGATTCGGGTCGAATCGTCCGCGGAGGGGAGTGAGCGCTCGGCGCGTTTCAGCGCCGCGACCGCGTCGTCCAGCGACGAGCGCTCGCGGTCGAGCGCCCGGAGCATCACTCGGCTCTCTGCGAGACGTTGGCCGACGTGATCAAGGATCGCTTGGCGCAACGGCTCGGTAAACTGATTCCCACCCCCCTCGGCGGCGAGCGCGACGGCGACCTCAGTGCTCAGTTCGCTCGCCAGCGCGCCGCGGACTCCAGTCGACGCCGTCACGTCCACGTGGGGAACGACCTGCTCCTCGAAGGCCGAACGGATCCGGCGGCATCGATCGCCGGTCGTTCCGGTGGCCTCGGTCGTCCAGCCGGACGACGCCGGGCGCGCCTCGATGCCACCGACAGAGACCGGATCGGTCTCGCGGACCGTCTGGCGGAACTGTTCGAAGGCTCGATGCTGGCGCTCGGTGGCGCGTCGCTCCGCCCGGACGTGCCCGCGCGCTTCGGTCAGATCCGAGACGGCGGCCGCGACGTCAGGCACGGCGGTTCCCCTCCCACGCCGATTGCGATCGACGACGTTCCAGATACGACCGTCGAGAGCCCGGATGCGACACGGCGGCGCTCGCTCCGGTCCCTGCGGACGATTCGGTCTCGTGCATATTTTAGGTATGCCTAAATCATTGTATAATCCTTTCGCCCCACGGGTGCGGCGCGCGGCCGGCGCGGTCGATCCCCGGGCTTTTGCTCGCGCCCGACAGAACGTCGGTATGCGCGCAGCAGTCTATCACGGACCGCGAGACGTCCGTGTCGAAGACGTTCCCGAACCGGAACTGGACGGCCCGGACGATGCCATCGTGCGAGTGACTCACACCGCCGTCTGCGGGTCGGATCTGTGGTTCTACCGCGGCGAGAGCGACCGCGATCCGGGATCGACAGTCGGCCACGAACCGATGGGAATCGTCGAGGCCGTCGGCGAGGACGTCCGCTCGGTGGCCCCCGGCGACCGAGTGTTCGCGCCGTTCAAAATCAGCTGTGGCTCCTGTGAGTTCTGTCGAACGGGACTCCACACCTCCTGCGTCGAGAGTGACGGCTGGGGCGGCGACAACGGCGGCGCGCAGGGCGAGAAGGTCCGCTGTCCCAACGCCGACGGGACCCTCGTCCGCGTGCCGGATCGGTACGCCGACGACGAGGACGCCCTCCGGTCGCTCCTCCCGCTGACAGACGTGATGGGAACGGGCCACCACGCGATCGTGAGCGCCGGCGTCGACGCCGGAGACACGTGCGTGGTCGTCGGTGATGGCGCTGTGGGGCTGTGCGCTGTCCTCGCCGCGCATCGGCGCGGCGCGTCGCAGATCGTCGCCGTCGGCCACCACGAGGACCGCCTCGCACTCGCCGAGGAGTTCGGTGCGACCGACGTCGTCGCAGAGCGGGGCGAAGCGGCCATCGACCGCGTGCGGGAACTGACGGGTGGCGGCGCCTCCCACGTCGCCGAATGCGTCGGAGCCGCCTCCTCGATGGAGGCGGCGGTGGAGGTCTGCCGACCGGGCGGCACCGTCGGCTACGTCGGCGTCCCGCACGGCCTCGACGGCGGACTCGACCTCTTCTCGTTCTTCGGCGACAACGTCACGCTGCGGGGCGGCGTCGCTCCCGTTCGGGCCTATGCCGAGGAACTGATGGCCGACGTGTTGCAGGGAACGCTCGATCCCGCGCCGGTGTTCACGAAGACGGTCGATCTCGAACACATCGAAGACGGGTACCGGGCGATGGACGAGCGCGAGGCGATCAAAGTGCTCGTCGAGGTGTAGGGGGTCTTTCGGGCCGAAGGTCGGACTCGCGCGACGCGTCCGGCCTCTTCGGACGACCGTCTCGGTTCGCTAGACGCCCTGCTTACCCGGTGGCGTCGCTGGACGTCCCGCTACTTGACGCCGCCGACACCCGAGGCCGCGTCGGGGAGGTCGTGTGCCGTCGCGTCGAGACCTAACGCCTCGAGGGCGGCTTTCATATGCTCGTCTTTGGCGTAGTCCGCCCCGTCTTCGACGCGGAGTTCCTGGGCCTTCGCGAGCACGTCGCCCCGGCGGTCGTCGGGGATGTCGTACTTGTCGGTGGACAGTTCGATCACGAGGCCGTTGTTGTCCTGGGTGTAGAGCGAGAAGAAGATTCCCCGATCGAAGACGTTGTAGTTGCGACCGGCGTCGTCGAGGGCGGCGGCGACGTCCTCGAAGTCTTCGGGCGCGATGCTGAAACAGAGGTGGTGGACCGAGCCAGTCCCACCGCGTTGTGGCCCGCGGTTCGAGGCGCGGTCGCCGACGAACACCGTCAGGATGCGGCCGTCGCCGGTGTCGAAGAAGAGATGCGTCTGCGAGGGGTCGTCGAGGTTCGGTTGTCGGAGGACGAGCGGCATTCCGAGCAGGTCACGATAGAATGCGACGGTGTCCTCTTCGTTACTCCCCCAGATGGTGATGTGGTCGGTCCCCGTCGTGTGAAACGGGCTGTCGGGCTTCTCAGCAGTGACTGGCGTTTCGTCGCTCATACCAGTCCTACCACCGCCAGGAGCATAAATAACGGAGTGACACCGGTGTCACCGCGCGGGGTCGGTGTCCCGCGGTCCGATCAGTCGCCGGCCGTCCCTACGAACGTGTCTCGACGGTAGCGGCACTGCTCACAGAAGAACTGCGCGTAGCCGGCCGGTTGCACGCCCGTGAACGACATCTCCTCACCGCAGTCGGGACACCACTCGTCGTCGACGCCGGACGGTCGCTGAGTCGACATACCCGTGTGAGTGCGACCCACCCATATTACAGTTCCGATCAGTAATGATCGTTACTGCACGTTACGGAGTGGTGAGTGACTCGACGAGTCGACCGAAAGGAGGGTGCGGTGATCAGTACCGCGAGGGGAGGTAGGCGAAGCCGATCATAAAGACCGCCGTGAGGAACGAAAGGATGCTCACGCCCCACAGCCCGTTCTTGTGGAGGGTGTACTGATCGATCTCCTGGGTCTGCTGGTTGTAGCTCTCGAAGTCCTGGGTCAACTGCAGCGTCGACTCGTCCGCGAAGTGCGCGAGGTACGTCTGTCCGTCGAGGGTGACGTTGTCGTGGTTGCTGACGCCGATGGTGTTCGTCCGTGGCGCGTTCCACGCCAACGTGACCGCATCCGTGGTCACGGAGTCGATGGTGGTGCTGTTGCCCTCGTAGTCGAGGGTGTCGCCCTGTGCGTACGTCCGGGTCTCGGGGTCGGGGAAGTACTCGGCGGCGGCGACGAGTTCAGAGTCGTTGAGGACGACGTACTGGGTTCCGTTCTGTGTCACCATCTCGCTGCTGGCATCGGGGTCGTCCTGCAGGATGGCCGTCTCGTTCAGCTCTTCACGGAGGGTGAGCGAGGTCGGCTCTTCGGCGTCCTCGACGAGAACGCGCCACTCCTGCCCGTCGTAGCTCTGCGTGGTGTTGTTCTCCCACGTGGCGGTGTAGCGCGCCGAATCGTTGGTGTACTGGAGTTCACCCTCGACGACGGTCGTGACCGCGCCACCGTGATCGCCGCCCTGCTCGGAGGTAGAGATGCTCGAAACCGTGTAGGTCTGTCCGCCGGCCTGGAACTGATCGCCCTGCGCGAGCTCGTACTCCGGATTCTGGAACTCGACGTGTGGCGCTTGCGCCGTCGCGATCAGGGAGTACGAGGCCGCACCGATGACGATGAAGAGTGCGACGTAAATCGCCGCGGCACGTCGTTGCATATCTCCGGATTTGACCACGTGGCGTATAACGGTTACCGTTTTCGCGAACCAGCGGGAACGAGCAGGTCCGGCGACGGCGCTGGTGCGTCGGCACACCGCGACCAGCAGCCGGTCGTTCGATTCTGCCGTCGTGATCCCGTGCGTGATGCACCGGTCTCCCGACCCGATCCATCAGAACGGGCAATCGTCGGGTTCGACGGGGTGGCGACGGGAACGGCCCGGTTTGTTATGATCGATGATTTTGTATGGATCGCTTCGAAGTCTACTTGAGCATCTATCCGATGAATTTCTTATGGGAATTTCGGACCTGTTCGATCCACAGAGTATCGCGGTCATCGGGGCGTCGGCGACGCCGGGCAAACTGGGCAACGATGCGATGGCGAACGCGAAGGAGTTCGACGGCCCGGTCTATCCCGTCAATCCGTCGGGCGACGGGACGGTCTACGGATACGAGTTCGTCGACTCAGTCGCCGATACCGACGCCGACCTCGCGCTCTGTTGTGTTCCGGCGCCAGCGACGCCGGACGTCATCGAGGACTGCGGACGAGCCGGGGTCGGTGCCGCTGTCGTCTTCGCCGGTGGATTCGCAGAGGCCGGTGAAGCGGGCCAAACGCGACAGGCGGAGATCAGACAGACCGCCGAGGAGTACGACATTGCGGTCCTGGGCCCGAACACGGCCGGACACATCATCCCGCACAAGAACATCTTCAGTTCGTTCGTCCCCGGCTTCGACGAGATTGAGCAGGGTGACGTCGCAGTGGTCGCACAGAGCGGCGGCATCGGCGTGACGGCGACGTTCCAGTTGGAACGAGAGGGGTATGGCATCTCCGGAATGTACGGCCTGGGGAACCGCGTGAACACTGATTTCGCTGACGTCATCCCGAAGCTCGACGAAGATCCCCAGACGAAGGCGATCGGACTCCACATCGAGGGAACGACCGAGATCGACGAGTTCGCCGAGGTCGTCTCGGACGCGACCACCCCGATCGTCGCACTCAAATCAGGCAACCGGATGCGCGACTTCGTGCAGGCGCACACGGCCGCACCGAACCAGACGTACGAACGCTACGAAGAGATCCTCACCGCCAACGGAGGAGCGATGGCCGGGTCGGTGACCGAACTCCTCGATGCGAGTCGCGTCCTCGCAAAGTCGCCCACCCCGGCGGGCCCCAACGTCGGTCTCGTCACCGCACAGGCCGGTCCCGGGATTATGATGGCCGACTATCTCGCCGAGCGCGGTGCTACCTTCCCCGAACTGACCGCCGAGACCCAAGACCAACTCGACGACCTGCTCCTCGGATTCACCTACGACGAGAACCCCGTCGATACGGGCCGACCGATGCCCGAGTTCGGTGAAGTCATCGACACTGTCGCCCGGGACGACAACGTCGATATCGTGCTCGTCTATGAGATCTTCGAACACTCGCTCGGCTACCCGATCGACGAACTCGAGACGCTCTCGGCGGAACTGGACAAGCCGATCGTCTTCACCGTTGCCGGTCCGTACGACCCGCTCGAACCGGACCGACAGCGGATGGAGGAACTCGGAATTCCGACGTTCGATGCCCCCGAACGCGGTGCGTACGCCACGTCGGTACTCGTCGACTCGGTTCGCTGAGTCTCGTTACGACCACTGGTGTCTCATCGGGTCAAGTTGAAACGCGCGGGCGAACTTCCCGCTTCCGGACGTTACTGTCTACTTCCTCGATATCGTGTATCTACGACGCCTGTACCGGGGAGACGGACCACTCGTCGTCAGCGTCACGCAGGCTCCGGGGATCGAATCCGAGAGGCCGGCGTCGAGTCAGTCGGCCGCCGTGATGGCGCGGTCTCCGTAACGATCGCTTCGTCGGATATCGACCGGCATACGTAGAAGAGGTAACCGTCTGACACCCTCGGCCCAAAGGGCGAAACTGAGATCGACGCCTGTGTGATTGACTCCAGACCCGCTGCACCCGAGGGTTGTCGTCACTGTAAATCGAAAATTCAAGCCAAGGGCCCGAATTAAGGCAGTGTTTTAAGTATAATAAGCCATCACATCAGGTGAAATATCTCCAAATCGCCCCAGATAGCGGATGAATCGATGTTTTTGTCTTAGATTACTATTGGATGGCAATCCGGTGAGTCGATGAGTGCCCCCGTCCCACGATAGGTTATTAGGTCCGTGGATCCGATTACTACGTACGATGGCCTCTTCCAGTAGTGAGTCCTCCGACGAACTTGCGACCGCGGTGGGTCGGTACGTTCTCGGCGACCTCTCGCTCGGACGTGCTGCCGAAGCGGCGGGACTGTCCCGATGGGAGTTCGAAGAAGTGCTGGAAGACGCTGGCTTCACGTCTCTCTACGGGCCACGAACTGACGACCAGTTACAGCGGGAGATCGACGTTGCACTCGACCTCGACGAATAGATGCCGGACGGATACCCGCAACCGGTTTTCCCTGACGCAACTGTCATCAGTAATTTCGCCAGTACGAGCTCGGTTAAATTTCTCGTTCACCTACTCGAAGCTCCGATCGTAGTACCCGCAGTCCGTGACGAGATTGAACGGGGAGTCAAACACGGTCACGAGTATCTGACCAGCGCCGTCGAGGCGTTCGACAACGGACTGGCAGTCAGTGACGTTCCACCCGAAATAGGGAGGGTGAGCCTCTATGAGCGACTTGATCCAGGAGAAACGGAAGCGTTGCGGGGAGCCGTTGAACACGACGGGACGATCGCCACCGACGACCTCGCAGCACGCCGTCTTGCAACGGAACTGGATATGCCGGTCACTGGATCGATAGGCCTCCTCGTCCTCGGCATCAAACGCGAGCATATCGACAGCGAAACCGCGGACGAATGGCTAGAGGTCTGGCGGGACGAACGTGGCTACTACGCCCCCGTCGAGAGCGTCACCGAACTATTAGATGAATAGAGCCGCGAACGGACGAGAACAGGACCAACAAGTCCTCCCCAATCGTGGACCTCAACAACGAAAAAATTCGGGAGACCTGTACCGACGCGGTGTTCGATCGCGGGCGGGACTACCGCAACGAAGGGCGCATTCAGCGAATCGAACAGTTTGGCGACGTGGTTACAGCCGCGGTTCAAGGGACGAGTCTGTACAACGTGACCGTCGATCTAGGCGAACACACCATCGATGCGCGGTGTACGTGTCCTTACGAGGGAGCGGGCGAATGCAAGCACGTCGTCGCAGTGCTGCTGGACGTCGTCGCCGATCCGCTCCAAGAGGAGAGCGAACGCGTCGAACGGGTTATCCAGGATGTCTCGTCCGACGACCTACACGCGTTCGTGCGCGATACACTCGCCGAAAACCCGGACCTACGGGAGCAGTTTCTCGCTCGGTTCGGCGACGGCGGCAAGTCGGTCAAAGAGTACCGTGACGAGATCGAGGAGCTGTTCGACCAGCACACCGAGGACTATCCAGTCGTTACAGAGGCCATCGACTTTGCTCACTTCTTCGAAGTAGCCGAGCAGTACCGCGAGCGCGAGCGCTACCGGGCGGCCGCAACCGTCTACCGTGCGCTGTTCGAGGGAATCGACGACAACCACGTCCGCATCGACGCCGCATACGATCACTACGCCAAGGCCTTGCGGTCTGCGCTCGATGGGTACGTCGACTGCGTGCTCGCGGTCGACCCAAGCGACAGCGAATTCGAACAATACGCCAGCGTACTCGAAACACAGGCGATATCCGAACCGCGGATCAACGAAGAGGAGTTCCGACGTGCGCTCGACGACTTCAAAGATCGACGATGACGTATCCCAGCCGAGGTGAAATCTGACCGTCTACAGAGAAGGGCCATTTTTGATATCGGTCCCAAATACTCGATAGGGAGACGCGCTGAATCTGTCCCTACGACGGTACTGCGAGACACCCGTGAACGTCGCTTGTGGACCTTCGATGGATGTGCTTCTGAAACTTCTGTCGTGTTCCCGAGATACCGCTTTCAAAAACGAAGATATGCCAAGACATAGTCGTCTTGGGCCTTTATGGTATAGGGTAGAAAGCCAAGGGCCGGATTTGAACCGGCGATGATCCGCTCTGCAGGCGGACGCGTTCGGCCAGACTCTGCCACCTTGGCGCACCTCTACGTACTGCGTTTCGGCGTTTAAGCCTAGCGGTCCGTCGCGGTACGGGAGCGTACCGCTGTTCGGCGAGCGATTGACCGTCGCATCGCTCGCGCGTTCGAAATAAAAAGCGCCCACGAGATCGCTCCTCGTGGGCGCTGAAGTATGAATGGGTAGGCGGCGAGCCAGTGTTCCCAGAGGATCGCTCACTCCAGTACTACCTCGCACGCTGGCAGGCTTAACTTCCGTGTTCGGGATGGGTACGGGTGTCTCCCTGCCGCTCTGGCCGCCTTTATGCCGACTGACGGACTCGAACCGTCTCGAACCCTCGATTTCGATTTCGATTTCGGTCTCGATCTCGAGTGTTCGTGCCAGTGTCGGTTGGGCTGCGTACGTGACCGTGTGATATGCGCGCAATCCAGCTTCCGCCTGAACCCGCTCGGCGCGTGGTTCTGCGGTGAGTCTCGGAAACCGTTCCGGATGTTGTTCCA
>NZ_FNPB01000019.1 GCF_900107195.1 Halobellus clavatus | reverse complement strand
GACGCACAGAAGATCCACCAACAACGACCGATCCTGCAAGAGACGCTCGCTACCGCTACGCAACCGAGGTGTGAGTCTTAGCTAAAGACGAATGCAGGGCCGCGTGACCCGGTACATATCCTGCTTGATCGTACCCAGCGACACCCGACCATACTTCGTCGTCAGCAGCGGCGCTCGGTCGTGATCATCGAGAACATCTTCGCGAGGACCGTCGATATAATCACGAAGTGTCTGGACGAGAGATTCGTTCTTGATGGCACAGTCCCGTTCGGACCATTTTCCATTCTTCAGCGGAGTTCCGGTCTCCGGACGGTGTCGGAACTCCAGTACAGGGGTATCACCACTATCGACGAAACTCCCGAGATCGAGGGAGCGAACACCTCCACGACGTGCCGAGAGACGCCAGATCAGTAGGAGTTCGACGTGTGCACGAGATGCATACTGATACTGTTCGAGATATTCGAGAGCCTTCTGTGCTCGCCCAGTTCCGAGACGTTCTTCGTTAACGTCCTCACCTTTCCGAACAGTGGGAAGGAGGACCTTCTCAGCTACGTCAGCATCAGCTGCGTTGACCGATGCGAGCACTCGAAGAAACTGACGGACAGTAGAGATCTGGCCTTGGAGAGATACCTTCTTGAGACCATCTTCCTCACGGCGATGGACCCGATAATTGTGAACGGTGAGGCCGTCGACTTCAGCCATACTCGAAATCCCTTGGTCTTCGAGCCAGTCGACGAACGCCTCAATCCGGTAGCCGTGGGTCTTGATAGTCGCCTCGCTGAGGTCGTCCCATCGCTGTTGCAGATAAATATCCTTGGCAACGTCAGGGGCAACGTTACGGAGTTCGTTACTCACCAGTGACCACCTCAGTCGAACTGGCAAGAGAGCCGATGCTGTTTTCAAAATGCGCCGGTTCGTCCTTCGTGCGGGCATTGCCCGCGTGGATGGCTTCACTCATCACTGGGAACGGAGCCACCTTCTGGGGCCGTGTGCCACCACGGTCCCGTTCCTCAGTAACCGACCAGAGTCGTCAGTATACCACTCGGTGGCTCTGCGTTGAATCTATCTCTTCCCTTCTAAGTTATATCTTCGGGTAAACGAGATAAGCTCAATACTTGGGTTATAATGTGGCCTAGAAGCTATCGCTTGTATGCGAAAATCGGGAAAATGGATGGTTCTCCTCGATGAACGCATCCTCGAACTTCTTCAAGAGGACGAGGATGGATTTATGCGACCATCGGAAATTGCCGATGATAGCAGGATTCCATATAGCCCACAATATGTGGGAGAACGCTGTCAGAAGCTCGCCAGTAACGGTCTTCTTCAGGAAGTGTCGAACGCAGTCTACCGAATTACCGAGGAAGGAAGAGCATATCTCGAAGGAGAATATGATGCATCTGAAACTAATGATGTTAGTGTAGAGTCATCTGGGGCAAGTGCCGAACAAGGGAGTGATCAGGCTGGACAATGACTGTACGTCGTCAGGGTCGCTGGATGTACCCGACGGACGAGCGTATTCTCGAACATCTATCAGAGACCTCTTGGGCGACTCCGAAGACGATCGCGAAGGAGACACACCTGGAACAGATCGAGATCGACGAGCAGTATATACAGCAACGCTGTGAGCAGTTGGTAGACCGAGAGTTGATTGCTCCAGTCTACGATGATATGTACGAGATCACGTCGTGGGGATTGGCATATCTCCGCGGTGATCTGGACGCCGGAACTCTTCCACGGTGGCCAGTGAAGAACTGAAGTCTATTTAGAATCAGTCGTCATCCGCTTTGTATGCTCCCCTACGACGCTCTATCGTGAATATAACCAATATATTCTTCTCGTAATCGCACTCACAGCCAAGGCGAAACTGTCCAATCCGGATCCTCGAATGCGGCGCACCGGTGAGTGGTGTCATATACTCATCCGGGTCGCGCCACTGGTCGTTTACTATCTCGTCGAGTTTGTCGGTGATCCGGTTCTGAGCGTGTTCGTCGAGGTCGTCGTAGGTCCGCTTTGCGGGTTTCTTGAACTCCCAACTCCACTCGTCCTCACTCATCGTCGCCTAAGATTTCCTCACGAGAGAACGACTCGTCATCACCCGTCCGGCGAGCATGTTCCACAGATGCGATCTCCTTCCAACTCTCCCGGGTGAGTCCAGGATGGCGAACAGCATCACGGAGTGCGTGGCGGATGAATTCGCTTCGGCTGTTGTATCCCTCTTCTTGCCACGTAGCATCAATATCTTCGAGGAACATCTCCGTCACTCGGATATTGATGTTGGTCTTTTCGGGGCCACCGTCAGCTGTATCCGTATTCGACATACATACGTATTACAGACAGTGGATAATGAGTGTTCGGACGGAATACACCTGCGCGACCCCCCACAAGGAGGGGCCGCGCAATCCACTAGCGACCACCCACCTAAGAGATTGATATGGTAGGTGGAACTGTGGGTAGACATTATTGAGGTTATCAGCAGATTCAGGCCGTGAAACAGCTATTCGGTAGATATACGTAACTGTCATCGTATGCTTTTGAATTAGCCTGGGACAATTTTTTGTTAACAAAACGTCATTATGAGGCAATGTCAGACGAGCTATCGACCAGTGATATTCTTGGACGCGCAGAAGAAGCACTCCATTCGGCAAAGATGGGCTTAGAAGATGTTCGAGATGGACCACCTCATAAGAATTCTGCAGGCGTAAAGAACGTGGCTACTTATGGCCGTGCTACTACCAGGATATTGAGTCGCCTAAGTTCGCGTGAAAATGAGTTTGACAAGTGGTGGTCTAAATTTGCGGAAGAGATGGGTAATGATCCTCTAATGCAGTACTTTTGGGACCTGAGAAATCAAGCTCTCAAACAGGAAGGGGTTGATTTTGGTTGGGAGTTGAAGATCAATTATTTTTCAACCGACATGTTATCCGATAATGAGAAACCAGAGAATGCGCAAGGTTTCGTAATAGGAGATAGTCAACATGGTGGTCTTGGATGGGAGGTTGAACTACCCAGCGGAGAGACGACAATCCATTATATTGATCCTCCATCCGAATTGGTGGAATCATCACCAGTTCTTCCTGACCCACCACAGGAACATTTGGGAGAGGATATAACAGACGCCAATGCAGCCGAGATGTGTCAAATGTATATTGATTATCTTGAGAATATTCTATACACAGCAAAAGCCAAATTTGGTGAATAACCCCAATTAGTTCTCCGAGCTGAGTGGTAGCCGCCTATAATATACTGAACAATTGGGATTGAATCCCTCCACTCGACGGTACGGCCACGTTCCGGGCCTGCGGCGCGAGCGCCGTTCCGGGCTACCGCTGGGTCCGTTGCGTCTCGCTCCGGTCACAGGAGACCGCTACCGCAGTCACGTAGGACCGCCCCGGCACCGGTCTCCGTAACTCAGTCGTCGGGGCCGCGATCGTGGAGTTCTGTTAGAAGCTCCGACCAGGAGAGGTCGAGGTCGAACAGATTCGAGCGGAGATTCCAACTCCAGGGAGCGGGTTCATCAGGATCATATTCGACCGAGGTCGCCTCGAGGGATTCGACCGAACCACCGAACAGTTGTTCAGTTGGTCGGTCCGAGTCGGCAGGCCAGCGTCGATAGAACTCAATGGTCTTCGGTTCGGTCTTGTAGAAGGCCAGCGAGGTGAGGCGTTTCATCTCCGGATCAACGTCTTTTCCAGTGTGACCGATCACGATCACCAGCTCGACACCGAGCTTGCTCATCCGCTTGAGGAGCGGAGACCACTGGGTCGCGACATCGTGGGAGTTCGTCCGGGCGTCGAAGTGCGTCGAACCCTCGTCGATCACGACCGCTTTCGGCCGGTCGCGGTGTTCGAGTAGGGAAGCAGCGAGATCGTGGCAGGTCGTCACCCGTTCGTCGACGATGCTCGCACGGGCGTTACTCAGGATTAGGAGGTCATCCCAGAGGGTCCGACCGAGTTCGACTAGGAGCCACGTGCTGTTTGTCTTCCCGGTATTCGGATCTCCCGCTGCGAGGACGGTCGTCAGTGCGCCGTCGCGATCGAGCTCGTCGAGGATACGAACCGGGAGCGTGAGCGCGCTCGCATCGAGATCCTGTTCGGTGATCCCGACGAGGTACGACATTGCCTCACCGTCTCCCTGTTTGACTGCTCTGGTGGCGCTCTCCGATCGGAGGTGTGAATCGACGATTTGTCCGAGACGGGTCTCTTCGAAGGCACCGAGTTCGTCGCTGATCGGTTCATCGTTAAGGAATGAGAGCACGTCGTGATCCTCTTGTTCGAGCGGGAGGCCAGCGTGAGAGAGAAGTTCCGCTTCGTTGTCCATCCGGCCGCGGGCCTGTTCGTAGAGCTTCGCCGCAGTGAGGAGTTGTTCGTTGACGTTACTCATCAGTGGAAGCCTCCGTTTGGTTCGTGGCAGCTGCGTCAGCAGCGGCATCGAGATCGGGGCCGTCGAGATCATCGAGCGGGTTCTCGTCGCGATTCTGGATGTGTCGATCGAGATCGAACTGTGCAATTGCGTCATCGATGGCCTCGTTGATCGAGTTGCCTCGATCCGGAAGTGTCGACTTCTCGAATGTTTGGACTACAGAGAGGACAGCCTGCCTCGTGGCAGATCGAACGATCGAGAAGACCTGCGTCTCGATGGCGAAGCCGCGCTGGGCGTCTTCTTCGAGGACGTTACGAAGTTCGTGGACCTTCGAGAGCGCGATCATTAGTTCGCGATCGTCGAGGGTCCCGGGCCAGACACCGTCGACAGTCTGGCCGTCGAGATCGACGTTCTTCCCGAACGCGAGGTTCGGAGACGACCAGTAGAGCTGTCCGTCGACGACTTCGACCTCCTTCCAGCGTGGACGGGGCCAGCGGTAGATCCCGGCACCGTCGAGGTCGAGGAGATCGACATCGACGAGCCAGACCCAACCGGGGCCGTCGAACAGATCAGCAGCGCGGCCAGCAGTCCAGCGACCGACCGTCAGCATCGAGAGGACGAACGCGAGTCCGCCGATCTTCGCCGTGCGGGGAATCTCGGTACCGGTGACGAGCAGCAGCGCGACAGCGACGAGAGCCACGCTGCCGAGGAGGTACTTCCCACGGACGACGAGCCAGACGAGCGCGCGGAACCAGCGAGGATCATCTGGTTGATCCTGGTGGCCCACACGAGTCTCCTCGGCAGACGCTTCTTCGGGTTCGTTGGAGGTGTCGGCTTCGTCAGGCATCAGGCGACACGCTCCCCGTCCTTGTTGATCGCAGAGCGTTCAACGACGAGCCGGTACAGAACCATCAGTGCGACTCCGGAGGCAGACGCGAGAGCTGCATCCCGAACGTCAGCGCCGGACCAAGGGCCGGTGAGGAGGCCGCCGCTTTCGGTAGTCTTAACGAAGGAGATCCGACCGTTCTCGCGGGCGAGATCCGTCGAGATCCAGACGCGAGAGTTCGGCGGAGCCCGAATCTGAACCTGAGTTTTCTGATTCGGTTGCAGGTAGACAGAGCGGAAGTTCGCGGAGCCGGATTGGGAATCGGTCTCCTCGACGACGAGGAGATTCACCGGAGCATACCGGTCGGACTCGAACGTGAGCGTGAGCGTGCCGGTGTTTCGGTTGTAGGACTTGTCGACGAGATTCGTGGCCGGGTCAACGGCCAGAATCGCGGTCGAGTTCGTCGACGAGGCGGGCGTCGCGGTCGGGGTTGCAGTTTGGTTCGACTGAGCCGCTGCGGGAGCCACAGCGCCAGCGAGCGAAGCAACTACGATCAGCGTTATGAGTAGTTTTCTTAACATCGTCGAAAGGGTGGGGAGAGGTAGGTCGGTTCGTTACCAGAACTTGAGCGCAGACCACGACCAGTCTGGTATCCCGAGCAGGTCGAGGCCCATCGCCACGAGATCGACACCGGCATACTGGAGGCCGATGGCGAGCAGGGCGATCGAGGCGATCAAGCGGACTGGTACGAGTTTTGCGAGCATCCAGTACATCCTACTGGTTCGACCTCCCGAGCAACAGTGCTGCCCCGGCGAGAGCAACGATGGCGATCATCGTGTCGGAGGAGCCGCCGAGGAAGCCGCCGCCGCCTCCGATGGCGGCTTCGCGCTCCTCGACCTCCTGACGGAGATCGGTTAACTGCTGCTGCATTTCGAGCAGTTCCGAAGTGTTAGCAGTCTTGTAGACATACTCGGTGGTTTCGATGGTTTCGACGTTAGAGCCATCTTTAGCCCTCATCGACTCGATAGTGAACGTCGCGTTCTGATCGAAGTCGATCTTCTCACCGTCGACAGTAGCGAGGAAGACCGGGCCGGTGATGTTGCTCGTGTTGTAGGTAGTTCCATTCTGCCAAGAACCATTAGGAGCGTTTCGAGCGAGGACGATCCCGGTGTGTGTGTTTCCGTTGTAAGACACATCCATCGTCCCACTTGAGGACATATTTGGCGTGTCGAAGCCCATCATCGAGAGGGCACCGACAGCATTATACAGCGAATCGGAATCGCTGTATTCAGTCCCATACTCGAACATCGCTGTGTTCGCGGAGATCACGTCTGAAGCATTGATCTGTCCGCTCTCGAAGTCCTGATACGTCGAATCGACGAACAGGGCAGCCTCATCCTGAAGGTTGCTGTTCAGCGTTTCAGTCTGGTCCCACAGCGAAACGTACGGTGCGATCTCGAAGTACACCTGACCATCGTAGTTGTCGTTCGGTGGAGCCACGTGGAAGCCGTTAACGTCGAAGGAGGCAGGTGGCGTGGGAGTAGGACTAATTCCAGTATGGGAGGTAGTCGGGTTGATGTAGACTGTTTTGTCATAGTCCGTTGAACCATCAGAATCCCGCTCTTGGTACGTGAATTTCATAGTCATCACGTCCCTCTGGGTCCCATTAGCCAACTGGACAGACCGAGGCTCGAACCCTTCAAGAACGAGATAAGCGTTGTCTTGTCCGCCGAAGTCGTTCTTCGTGAGGTTGATGGAGACGTAATCGTCTCCGATGCCATCCTCTTGTGCGGCTGTCTGGTTGAGGCCCTGATACTCCTGAATCGAAGCATTCCAGCGTTCGATGAGATTGATCTGTTTGACAGTATAGAACCCTGAGATGGCCTCACGTGCAGAGACATTCGCGCTGTTTTGAGACGAGCCGTTTTCATACGCCTCAGCAACGGCAACCTGCGTTTTCATCCAAGCGACACTACCAGAGTCTTGAAGGGAGTTTTGGAACGGTTTCAGGAAGGTTTCTTCAGACGCCTCAGTCGACACACCAGCATCGTATATGTCGACCTTGGTTTGATTTCCATCCAAGTTCTTCAACTCGTCAATAGCGTCGTTATTGTTGACGCATTCGGAGTTCGGTGTGCCAGTGAGACCCATCGCGACTGCGTTCTTGATGAAGCCAGCAAGCCCGTCACATTGGAGATCTGTGATCGACTGTGCAGAGGCGGGGCCAGCAGCGCCAGCCGAGACGATCAGAAGCGCGGCGAAGATCGCGAAGACGCGTCTACGCATCGGGATCACCCCCGAGATCGCGGATCTCCTTCTCGGTTAGACCGTCAGGGAGATCGTCGGAGTTGCCATCAGCATCGATCATCATTTCGTTGACGCCGATGAGGAGCGCCGTCGCGATCGGGATGATCGTGACGAGGAACCCGTCGCCAGAGTAGACAGACAGGTTCGTGATAGCAGTGGTGAGCGCGGTGAAGCCAGCGCCGAGCACGACAGATAGGGACGTGACAGCGCGGCTCATAGTGCCACCTGCGGATCAGGGAGCGCGTTGAGCGTGCTGATCTCAGCGCGGGAACGCGCTGCGTGCCAAGCGTCGCGATCGTCCTCGATGTCGAGATCGATCGAGACGAGCGACGCGACGGTATCAGCGACGCGGGCGTGATACGGGAGGAGCGTCATAGGACACCCTCCGTAACCAAGAACGACAGGGCAGCGAAGCCCGTCGTGCCCAGTGCAGACAGTACGACTATCCGGTCAACGTTGAAAGAAGCGTGGGACATGTTGAGTGGTCCGTTCAGCGGACAGCAACGAACCAACCGAACAGCGTCACAGCGAACGCGAGCTGTGCGCCGAGCGGACTGGTGCCGCCGAGATCGTTGATGAAGCTGGTGATCTCCGAGACGTACTGGTACCCGAGCGTGACAAGCGGAACAGCGCCGAGCGAAACCTGTTCCCAGGTCTCGTAGTGCTCGAAGCGCTTGGTCTCGGACGACATAAACGCCGCCGCGTAGACAGCGATGCCGGCCAGCGCGGCGTGCTCAGTCGTCAGCGAGTAGTTCGAGAACCACGTCAGGGTGATCTCGGTGATCCCACCGAACTGGTACAGCGAGGTGGCGACGAAGACGACCGAGAAGATGGCCGGGAGCGTCCGAAGGTTTGCGTACTCCGAGATCGCACCGGTCATCGACGAGCCGTAGGATGATCGGGAAGCCATTGGGTTACTCCGTGAGCTGGCGGACTTCCCAGAGGTTGAACTCGACCTCTTCGTCTTGGCCGTTGGGCGTGAAGGTCCGCGTCTCCTCGGTCTTCTTGAAGCCGAGGACAAGCCCCTCAGCCGAGCCGTGCTTCTCGGCGAGAGTATCGAGGCGACGGTCGATCTGCCCGTTCGAGAACATCACGACAACGTCGCCGAGTCCGCGGCCGATTTCGAGAACGTCGTTGTCGTATTCTTGGGTTTCCTGCCGCTTGCGCAGCTCACCCACGATAGACTCGCCCGCGTCAAGTTCGATCCATTCTGCGTCGTCGTCACCGGACTGATCCGGTGCATCGACGGTCTCCATTTCGTCGAAGTTGGGGGTTTCCGTTGACATACCCATTTAGAGGATATGGAGGGAACATTCTAGCTAATTCTAAACCCGGGTGAAAGTGGAGAACATATACAAGAAATAGTGGCCTTGCTGAAAGTATCAATCAGTGACAGTTCTCAGAATGTGTGCTAAATACACAGAGCGTATCTTGCAGCAAACTATCTCGGGGTTCCAACAGAGCGGATTAGTCAACACAGTGAATTTGCTTAGAGTCTTACCTTGGTATTTGATGATAAAGATACAATAGATAAAAACTAAACAATTTGAATACTTTTCTTGCGTATGAGCGCACCCGTAGGTGCTATTGAGGAAAAACTCGATCAATTAGAGGATGATGCTGACAGGATCGAGGATTTATACACAGAATTTTTTGATCGTATTCGGACATATGAATATAGCCATGTTTCCGGTTACTACTGGGATACACCTTCTGGAGAAATTGAAGAACTACAACGACGAGCTCTGAAAGAATATGAAGTTTGGTTCAATACGGCATCTCCGTTGATCTCAGAATACTTGTCTAATCGTTCCGATGATTTTGAGGATCACTACGATAAATTCAAGAAGCGGCTTAAGCTGGACAAGAAAGCTTCGGAAACGACCAAAAAATCTCTGAACGCACAGAACGCGGATTTCGATTCCCAAAGGAGTATGTTGGAATCAATCCCGGCAAGAGTAAAAGTAGAGGAGTTGAAAGTCAGGGAGCAAGTCTCAAAGAATGTTGCTCAGACTGAATTAGATAGAGCAAGACAACTCTTTGATGAGGGTGAGTTGCGCGTCAGTGGTGTCCTTGCAGGAGTTGCTCTGGAACGGTATCTATTGATGTTATGTGAAAATGCAGATGATGAAATCGGTTACTCATACCGGGACGGTATCTCCGCCTTAGCTCAGAAACTCTATGAGGCCGATGAGATCGACTCCACTTCTCAGAAGCACCTACAACATCTTGCGGATATCCGAGCAAATTGTGCCCATGCAAATGAGGAAAACCCTGCTGAGGAAGATGTACGACGCCTTACTGAAGATGTGGAGGATTATATCCGAGGCAGAAAATTGTAGCTGAATTAATATATTTACAAATAGTAGAGGTCTCGGTTCGCACGTTTATCTAACAGCTGTTTCGTCACTAACTTGATGAAACAAAAAGACAACCAGCTGCAGCATACACTCTCTGTATTCATCACACGATTTCTATCAACTACTAACGGTTTCAACAAGCCCGATATAGTATATATAGGGCAAGGGAGAGAGTCTAACCAGTGACCAGCCTAACCAGAGTATCGAACGCAGCCTAAGACTCTCCCCACACTTGAGCCAAGGGAGGCGGCCGATCAATCTCCTCAGACACCGAGGGGGCATCAGGGTCATTCATATTCTCTTCGAGAACTTCGAGCGAGGCAGCCTGTGAGGTAGAGACAGGCATATCCCAGTACGGGAAAGCACCGAGATAGTCGATCGACACCCAGTAATCGGTGGACAGTTCGCGAATCGTAGCTTGCGCCCGACCGGACTCGGTAAGTTCGTCGAGGTCAGGTTCGTGGACCCACGTCTCGGCATACGCTCGTGAGAGTTCCAGCACCGTATCTTGGGACGCCCACTCAGCGGCTTCGCGAGGTTCACCCTCTAATTCGGGGTCTTCGGGGTCGATCGCACGTTCGATCCCACGGGACGCGGACCAGAACTGTTTGTCTGTCGCCCAATAGAGAGCGAGCTTCCAGACGGCCTTTTTAGAGTCATCCTCACCAGAGGTGAGAGATTCGCGATCCTCGAAGGACTCAGCGACATCAGCAAGTGCGCCGTAGGTGGCACTCAGGTACTTCCCGAGGTACGAGCCAGCGGTTTTCTGGAAGATAATCTCGTCATCGCCTTCCATATTGACGAGATCGTGCTGTCCAGCACGTTCAGCAACTTCGTCGCGAGAGAGATTGTTATCACCGTAACGGTACCAATCAACCCATCCTTCCGCGGAATTGAACCGCACGCCGTCGAGATCGTGTTCCCGACGGTACCAATTCACGATGGTATCCTCGGTCGACTTCTGGATGAACTGCCACGTGCCTTCTTCGTCAAGCGATGATCCGACGAATGGAACGAGATCGAGGAGGCCGTCGTCGTCGGGATCGTTCGGATCACCAGCTGGGCAGAGATCATCGCGATACACCAGAGGGCGTACGTCGACGACCCCACCCTGTCCGTAGTCAGACCACTTCTGTGATAGCTCTCCCTTGTCGATCAGCCACGGCATCCCGTCGGTCTCTCGCCGCGGAGGGTCAAAATAGAGCGTATGCAGGTGTGGAAGACCACCAGAGGCGAA
The DNA here is from genome assembly GCF_900107195.1 of Halobellus clavatus. Lineage (GTDB taxonomy): Archaea > Halobacteriota > Halobacteria > Halobacteriales > Haloferacaceae > Haloquadratum > Haloquadratum clavatum. The sequence continues at coordinate 38,372 of NZ_FNPB01000019.1, read as the reverse complement.
TTCGAGGACCTTCAGGTAGTCCAGCGTTCGGCGCGGTCGTCCCGTCACTTCTCCGTCGAGATCTGGACGCCAGCCAGGAACGTTCGTTTTCCGTGTATCTTTTTTCGTCGACGGGTCCGACGCGAGGTACTGCTGAAGTCGGTGGAAGTTTGGATTGATATTCTGTATCGAATCGAGCAGCGAACCGTGTTGCTTAGGATCCGTGGTCAGTGTGGCGAAGGCCGCGGTCGCACCCGGGTCAGCCCGTGCGTCGAGCGCGTCTTGAAGGCGAGCAAACGAGCGGCCGTGTCGATCCTCGGAGTTGAAACGAGTCTTGTACTCCTTGGTCATTCGGCGCGTCTCGCTGCCGGAGCGGGAGCGTACGTGAACGTCGAAGGCAAGTCGAAAGTCGTCGATGCGCCGGATGTAACGAAGCAGCCCCTCAGCGGAGGCAGCCTTCTGAGAGTCTGAAAGGTGAGAATTGACGGAGGAGAGGACGCGCCGGACGAAATCACGGTCTGAAAGCGTGCCGTCGTCGGGGGTCTCTGTTTCACTAATGCCTGATGAAATCAAGTCAAGAAGCCGCAGGGTGGGAAACACGGTCGCCGATTTGCCCGAGCTTTCGAGACGGACGAAACCGGCGTCTTCAGCGGCTTTCGTGAATCGGTATGCAAACTGGTACTCGGAATCGCTGCCGTCGAGCTGATCGACAGTCGAAGTCTTGTCTGAAATCCGGTCAAGGGCGGCGTCGTGCCGATCTTCGGCGCTGTTCCAGTCCAGATCAGCGAACCCGACCGTGTTGCGCCAGGGATCAGTGCCGTAGAGACGGAGGCCGTTCAGTCCAACGTGGACTAGACGGGAGCGGAGGATGCCTTCCGGATGTTCAGCGATGAGCTGAAGAAGGCGCGCGCGGTCGCGATCGCGGTCAGTGTACGAGCCATCGAGCAACTGGCCTCGACCGAGTAGGCCCTCCTCTTCGAGTTCTTCGAGGAGGTAGTCCCTGATGGGGGATGTGTTACATCCGTCCGAGATCGAGGCCCCCGCGCTCATCAGCGCGGAGATGCTTTGGGTGAGTTAGTTGCGACAACGCCACTCTGTTCCGGCCCATACGGGAAGAGAGAAGGACCGGAACGTAGCGCGTTGGCAGCCCAAACAAGATCAGGATGGAGCTGATCGACGGGCTCGCCTCTGTCCAGAACGGGAGCTGAGTGACAGAGTTCGCACTCTCGGTAGCGGGCGTGAGGTTGTTCCCGAGTAGTGACACATCCGTCCGCACAGCTCCGACAATTGTACCGGACATACCCCGCGCCGAGGTATTTGAACCTCACCGGAGACACCTCCGGTGGAATTCGACGAGGTCACTTTCGGCTAAGACAGATCGAGTGACAGCGGAGGGGGTTGGTAGTTTCCTTGCTCGAACAAGACGAGAGACTACCGTCTCAGTTTCGTTAGAACGACGAGATTGGATGGCTGGGGAGTTGTAGGCCCCAACCACGGACGGCCAGAGACCGTCCGTGAAGGAGGTGGGCCAACACGGATTTGAACCGTGGACCTCCCGGTTATCAGCCGAGCGCTCAACCTGACTGAGCTATTGGCCCAGGTGAGCGCATCTACTCGTTGTTCGATGAGTAGTTTAAGAGTTTCCTTTCGACCCGTCGGCGCCGCCGTCACGCGAAACGACGGCCCGCTGTCGACGGGGGATGCCGAGCGATTCGAGGCCCGCAGTACTCAGTTGTCGTCGCCGGGACGGCCGTACTCCTCTGGATCGAGGCTCACCACGTCGTCGTCGCCGTCCGGGAAGCCACCCACCCAGACGTTGCCCGAGACGAACCCGCCGGTCTGGCGGTCGAGATACGGGCGGACGACGTAGCGCTTTCCAACCTCGCGGATCGGGTATCGCGTCACCGGCAGGGCGAGCGCAAAGCCGATCACGTCGGTCACGATCCCCGGCGTGAGCAGGAACGTGCCGGCGGCGATGAGCAGTCCGCCATCGAGGAGTTCGTTCGTCGGGACCTCACCCCTCGCAGCCTTCCGTTGGAGTTTCGAGAGGGTGTGCCGCCCCTCCGCGCGGACGAGCAACATTCCAACGAGGCCGGTGAGCACCACCAGCAGCACGGTCGGCACGAATCCGATCGTCGAGGCGACCGGGAGCAACAGGAGCGTATCGACGAGGGGGATCGCCAACAGGAGCGCGATGACCCAGCGCGTTCGCATACGAGGCCGTTCGCGGTCGCCGTTCATAGCCCTTGTGTCGCGGGCGCGCTGGGATCGCCGGCGACGCCCCGGCGCTCCGCCTCCCTCGAAGGGCTTACACCCGACGACACCGGAGCGGGGGTATGACCGACGACACGCACGTCGAGTGGCGCGAGTGGGGAGCCGCGCCGTTCGAGGAAGCCGCGGCGGCCGACCGCCCCGTGCTGCTCGCGCTCACCGCCACGTGGTGCGACAGCTGTCACGAGATGGACGCGGAGACGTACGGCGAACCGCGAATCGCCGCGAACGTCAACGACGGCTTCGTGCCGATCCGCGTCGACGTCGACCGTCGGCCGCGGGTCCGCGAGCGCTACAATATGGGCGGGTTCCCCTCGACAGTGTTCTGTACCCCATCCGGGAAGGTCCTCAGCGGCGCGACGTACCTCGGCCCCGACGGGATGCGACAGGTGCTCGGGTCCGTCCGCGACCTCTGGAACCAGAAGGGCGAGGACGGCGGCCGGATTCCGCGGGCGCTGGCCGGGGAGCCAACCCCGGCGGGTGCCGTCGACGAACGGATCGAGTCCCACCTCGCGGGCCAACTCGACGAGAAGTGGGATCCGCGGTTCGCGGGCTGGGGGACCGACGCCAAGTTTCCGCTCCCCGAGACGATCGAGTTCGCACTCAAGCGGGCACGCGAGCAGGCGGTCGAGACGCTGGGTGTGATCGGCGAGTCGCTGTACGACGACGAGTCCGGCGGGTTCTATCGCTACGCCGAAGGGCGCGACTGGAGCGACCCGCACACCGAGAAGATGCTCGACGTCAACGCCGCGTTGCTCCGCGCGTTCGCGAACGGCTACCTCTATACCGGCGACGAGGACCTCCTCGATCCGGCGACCGGTGCGCGCGACTTCCTCGTCGCGACCCTCTGGAACGGCAGCACCTTCGGCGGGAGCGTCGCACCCACCGATGAGAACGATGGTGCCGATTCTGACACGGACGACCCCTCGCTCGGCCCTCGACGGGACCTGACCGGCTACGCGGGCGGGAACGCGCTGGCTGCGGACGCGCTCTTGACTCTCGCGGCCTACACCGACGACGACACCGCCCGTGAGTACGCCGATCGGGTCCTCGAAGCACTCGAGCGCACGCTCGTCGCGTCCGACGGCGTCGTGTCGCACTTTGCGGCCGACGACGGCACCGCGCCCGAACTCCTCCTCGCGGATCACGCACGCGTCGTCCGCGCCTTCGCGACGGCGCGGCAGGTCCGGGGCCCCGACGCCCTCGGCACGGACCGCGATCCGCTGACCGTCGCTCGCGTCGTCGCTGACGCCGCTATCGAAACCCTCCAAGAGCCCGAAGGCGCGTTTCGTGACGGCCCAGCGGCGGGGACCGGGCTGCTCGACGAACCGCTCCGGCCGCTCGACGGAGGCGTTGCGATGGCCGAGGCGCTCCTCGACCTCGCGGCCATCTGTGACGAAGTCGCGGACGAACCCGGGAGTGCCGACTCGTCGGCGTCGGAGCGCTCGCCCGACGACTACCGGACTGCGGCCCGCGCCGGCATCGCCGCCTTCGCCGGCGCGTGGGATCGGATCGGGATCCAGGTCGCCGGCTACGGCGCCGTGGCGGCGCGGCTGACGCGCCCGGAACTCGTGATCGCCGTCGGTGGTGAGCCGGGCACAGACCTCCACCGCGCCGCACTTCGCGTGGCCGATCACGAGGCCGTGGTCGTCCCCGACGCGCCGACCGCCGCCGGCACCGCCACGGTGCGCGTGGGCGAATCGACCCGTGAGGTGGAGACGCCGGACGAACTGATGACGGCCGTCTCGGCGCTCACGAGCGACAGCTGATCGACAGCTGCCAGTGAGGCGACCGGCGGTAGCGGTCAGTCGTGTAAACCTCCGGTTCGTTTTTATTCGTGGCCACAGAGGGAGCGGTATGGCCACCCTCAGGGATCTCGGGCTGTCGGAGTATGAGGCACGGGCGTACCGCTCGCTCCTCCGGACCGGAGCGACAACCGCCAAGGAGTTGTCCCGTACGAGCGACGTCCCGATGGGGCGGATCTACGACGTCCTCAACAGTCTCGAACAGCACAGCCTCGTGCGCAGTCAGGCCGCGAGCCGTCCGAAGAAGTACGTCGCCGTCGAACCCGACACGGCGCTCGATCGGCTCTTAGAGAACAAGCGTCGCGAACTGCGCGAACAGGCCGAGCAGTACGAGAGCGTCGTCGACGAACTCACCGCCGAGTTAGAGACAAGCGATCCCGTCGAGAGCCAGTTCTGGACGGCCGCAGTCGGCAGCGAGGAGTCCGCCGAACTGCTCGTCGAACGACTCGCGGCCGCCGACGACACGCTCGTGGTCGTCTCCGGCGCGGTGTCGCCGCAGTTCGACCTGGGCGTGCTCGGTGACAAAGTGGCCGAAGAACTCGAAGCGGCGCTCGACCGCGGCGTCGACGTGTCGGTGCTGATGGCGCCTGCCCTCGTCGACTCGTTGCCGGAGAGCGTCGGCGATCGGTACGTCGACCGCCTGGCGGATCACGCCGACTTCGACGTCCGGACGGCGCCGGGGCTCTCGGGGACGTTCGAACTCATCGACGACACGGAGGTGTGTATCGAGGTGCCGAATCCGCTCGATCCGGCCGAGGCGTTCGCGATGATCGATCTGAAGGACCCGGACTTCGCCGCGGACGTTCGGGAGGTGTTCGACCCGACGTGGGAGGCGGCCGAACCGCTGGCGCCGGCGTCGCTCAGCAGCGAAGCGCAGTGAGTGAAGCGCGAGTGGTGCGGATTACGCGCCGCTGCCGTTCACTTCGCTGCGCAACTGTTCGAGCGTGACTTCCCGCTCGGCGTGAGCGTTGTGCTGGTGGATCGACTCGTCGTTCGATTGTTTCATCCGGACGACGGCGTCGTCGTCGAGGTGGTCGAACTCCTCGACGACCTGCTCGGCCATCGAGCGGACGCAGTCCTCGACGAATTTGGCATCGGCGTGGGCCTCGTAGGTCATGTGGTCCTCGTCGGGCCGCTTTGCGAGGTTGTAGATTCGCGCGGACATCGAGTCGCGGGCGAGTTCGGCAATCTCCATCAGATCGACGTCCGGTGACCCGTCTGCGGTGACCGTCAGCGTTGCGTGCCCGCGCTGGGAGTGCCCCGGTTGCGGGACTTTCTCGAGGAACTCGTCGATGGTTTCGTCGTCGACTTTCAGGTCGTGCAGGACGTCACGTGCACGGGAAGCCGACATTCCCTGAGAGCACGGACAGACCGTCATTCCCGTGACCTCGGCGCCGATCTCCTCGCGGGTGCCCTCGTCGGTCGCGGTCGCGCTCGCGACGATCGAGATCGTGCTCTGGGTCGCGAGGCCGCTCGCGGGCGTATCTTCGCGGACGACGAAGTCCGCTGTCATCCGGACCTCGGCGGTGGAGGTGTACTCGTGTTTCGCGAGCAGGCGTTCGGCCGCGTCGCCGCACATGTCTTCGACGCGGAACGTCGGCTCGGAGACGGCCGACTCCAGCGTCTCGTCGATGACCTGCATGTTTCGACTCATATCGATGCCTTTGCGGCCACTGGGAAGATCGACAAACACCTCGAACTCCGCCATCAGGACGAGCGGGCGCTGCCTGCCGTCCCGGGCGAGTTTGACGAGCTTGTCGACGCCTGTGACGCCGACCTGACTCAACCCGACCGTGACGTCGGGTTGGCTCGCCTGTACGTCAGGAAGTTGGTGACTCATCGTAAAATGGGAAGAACCCAGTTCGATTAACGCTTTCGTTACCTGAAGAATACTGGCGGTTTCAGCCGCCTACCCGACAAATAGCTTACGGCCAGTCGTCTCTGGTGCTGGACTCGAAGGGGTCCTGTGACCCAGCGCTTCCCGCGATTCGCCACCCGGCCGCATCGGCTGCACTCTGCAGCGGCAGGTACTCCCAGCCTGCGGCCTCGGCGATTTCTTCGTCCTCCTCGGAGACGCCGACGAAGACGTGTCGGTCGGTGTCGAACTGCTCTTTGACGTTCTCGAGGCTCTCTTGGACGCCACGCGGTCCCGAGAAGAAGTCCTGTCGAACCCGGTGCTTGCGGGTGTAGTTCGTGACGACGTACGTGGGTTTCTCGCTCACGACGCCGACGTACTCCGTCCACTGGCGAGCGTCGTTGAACACGGCGGTCGGGTCTGCGAGGTTTCGCAGCGCGTCCAACTCGAACGCTAGCGTCATGTCGGCGTCGCCGCCGCCGGGGGCACCCCCGCGTGAGGACTCGTCGCTCATACCCCGTGATATCGGCCACCCGCCGAAAACTGCATCGGTCCGCCCCGACGATACCCCCGGACGCGCTCGATACTCCTCACACGACGCGGTAGTACTCGGTGAATCGGATCACGTCCCCGGACTCGAGGCCCTGAAGATCGGCTGCGGGGCTCGATCCCTCGACGGCGTCGAACACCTCCCGCCGGTCCCGCGGCGACAACTGGTCGATATGGCGGACTCGGTCCGTCGGCTCGATATCTGCGGCGTCGCACTCGACGATCACGGACCGAACGTCCGCGTCCCCACTACTCTGCAGTGACCGTGACATACGATACCAAAGTGCACAAAAGATCATAAAGATTGCGTCGGATCCCCGGACGGACCCGGCGGCCGGGGCCATCCCGACTGTCCGGTCAGCGCAGTTGTGACTGTCCGGTCAGCGCAGTCGTAACTGCCCGGCCGGCGTCGATTCGGCCCCCCAGAACACACCCGCAGAAGAAACTCAGTCCGTCGTGGTCGGCCAGTCGGCGACGTTACTCAGCGGGCGTCCCTTCGAGTTCGAGTTCGTCGATCTCGAAGTTCTGCTTCATCAGGATGTCCTTCTGGTCGGCGACGACGCGTCGCTCGCGCATCAGTTTCTTGTACTTCGACTGCGGCGAGAGATCGCCGATCAGGACGCCGCCGACGATTCGGCCGTCTTTGAACGCCAGCCGCCGCCACTCGGTGTCGGAGTACTTGGCCTCGGCCTCGTCGTCGCCGAGGGTCGGGTGCCCGAACGAGAGGAACGGGAAGTCGAAGTGGGTAATCGAGTACGAGGAGACCCACTCGAACGGCTCTGAGCCGTAGTCGACCATATTCTGTGCGGCGATCGAGCCCTGCTCTTTCGCGGAGCCCCACGCGCCGTTCTGTGCGCGTTCGCCCAGGAGCAGGTCGTTGAACTCCGTGATGTCGCCCGCGGCGAAGACGTCCTCGTGGTTCGTCTGCATATACTCGTCGACGATGATGCCGTCGTCGCACTCGATCGGGGTGTCCTGGAGGATCTCCGTGTTGAAGTTCAGGCCGATCGCGATCCCGACGAAGTCGGCGTCGTACTCGTCGCCGTTGGGGTCGACGGCGGTCGTGACCTGGCCGTCGTCGTCGGTCTCGAAGTGGTCGACGCCCGACTGGAAGACGGGTTCGACGTCCCGCTCGCGCAGCGCGTCGTGGATGATCTCTGCACCCTCTTCGGAGAGCGCGTAGCGCCACCAGCAGTCCCCGCGCATCAGGTATTTCCCCTCGACGTCCTGGGCAGCCGTGATCGCCGCGAGGTCGATGCCGAGCAGGCCGGCCCCGACGATCACGGAGTTGTCGGCTTCTTCGATGTGGTTCTTGATCGCGCGAGCGTCCTGGAACGTCCAGAAGTGGTGGACGCCGTCGGCGTCGGAGTTGCCGACGGGAAGTTGTGTCGGTGTCCCGCCTGTCGCGACGAGGAGTTTGTCCCATTCGTGGACGTCGCCCTCGTGCGTCTCCAGCGTGTGGCCCTCGACGTCGATGTCTACAACCAGAGTGTTGAGTTGGAGGTCGATGTCGCGCTCCTCGTACCACGACTCGTCGTGGATCGAGATCGGCGCTTCGGGGAGTTTCCCCTTGGCGAACTCCTTGATGAGGATCCGGTTGTACAGGGCTTCCCCCTCGTCTGTGATGACGGTCACATCGGCGTCAGGGTCCTCCTCGCGGAGCGTCTCGGCGGCGGAACTGCCCGCAACACCGTCGCCGATGATGACGTACGACTGAGTCATATTTGACCGATTCGGGTTCGGGGTTAATGTGGATTGCTATACGAGTGGCTCTCCGAAGGCGGCAGCATCACCACTCTCAGGGCCGATACTGTCCGTTCGTGCCGTGAAGTGTCCCGATCGTATCGGACACCGGGGCGACCGCTTCGAGTATGTCGGCTGCGCGCGATCGACTCGCGACCGTCAGGGACGGGCCGGCATCCGGTGGCATCGGATCACCACGGGGGCCGCCCCTGCGAACCGGAGCTCAGTCCAGTTTCCCGAGTGCCTCGAAGAAATCGGACGCGGGGCCGGCCATCCGAACGGGATCGTCGGCGATCGACACCGCCACCTCCACCGGAGGCGTGACCGGTTCGCGCACGCGCCCGTCGACGACGACCACGGCCTCCGCGGCGTCCGTCACGGTGACGGTGACCGTCACGTCGCGGTCGACCACCAGCGGCGGCCGGCCGGTGACGTCAGCCATCTCGGTCACGACGAGTCCCGACACGCCCGGATGGACGAGCGGGCCGTCCTCGCTGAGGTTGTACGCGGTGCTACCGGTCGGCGTCGCGACGAGCACCCCGTCCGCGTGGCCCTCGGTGAACTGCGATCCGTCGATCCGGACCTCGATCGAGGCTCCGCCACCGTGCCCGCGGCGGGCCCCCTGGACGACGACCTCGTTGACCGCCGGCGGGAGCGTCCGGGTCCCGGTCTCCGCGCGGAGTCGCGGGACCGTCCGCGTCGGGAGGTCGCCCTCCTCGCGGAAGCGACGCACTTCCTTCAGCACGGCGTCGACGGCGTCCTCGGGGTTGACGGCGTTGAGAAAGCCCACCTCGCCGAGGTTGACGCCGAGGATCGGGGTGTTCCCCGCGCCGTGCGCGGCGAAGAGGAACGTCCCGTCGCCGCCGATACTGACGACGAGGTCGGCCTGTCCGAACGTGCTGACGGCGTGTCCTGGCACGTCGAGTTCTGCGGCCGTCGCCGCGTCGATCCACACGGTGACGTCCTCCGCGCGGAGCCGCTCCCGGAGGTCGCCCGCGAGCCGGGCGGTCCGGTCGTTGTCCCACTGGGCGACGATGGCCACCTTCATCTCGGTTCGTCGGTTCCACGCGCTGATCAAAAAGGACTCCGTCACGTGGCGAGCCTGCCGGTTCGGCTCGCTGGCGGCGACGGCGGCGACGGCGACGGTCGATGTCGCCTCGCTCGCTCCGCACGGGCAACATTCATAGCCGGGCCGGCCGTCGTTCCGACGACGGTGATGGCAGAGATTCGCGATTGGCACCGGTGTCCGCCACGAGGCGCGGACGCCGGCCAGGACTGCGGAGCGGGTGAGTGCCGTGAGTGACGACGCCGATTGGTTCGAGCGCGCGATCGGCGAGGACGCGGACGACGAGAACGCGGACGGCGAGGACGAGCCGGCACCCGACGCCGAGGGCCAGGACGGGAGCGACAGCCACGACACGCACGGTGGAAGCGACGGCCACGACGCAGACGACGGTCGGGACGGGAGCGACGACCGCGACGCAGACGACGGTCGGGACGGGAGCGACGACCGCGACGCAGACGACGGTCGGGACGAGAGCGACGACCACGACGAGCCCGAAAGCTGGGGTCCCAACTCGACCCTCGAGCCGACCGTCGACGACGTCGATGCCGACCCGGAAGACGAGTCGGGCTCCGTCGATCCTGATGTGAGAGACGGCGCAGGCCGCGATTCCAGCGTCACCGACCGAGACCGGGGCACGTCCGCCGGCGTCCGGAGCGACCGCTCCGGCGAGGACCGACGCGGCCGGGTTTCTACCGATTCTGACACCACCGACGACGGGGGGAGCCCGTTCGACGAGGACTTCGCATCCGCGCTCCAGGACGCCCCGGACCCGAGCGTCGAGGGACCGGGCTCTGGCGGCGCGGAAGCCGGTGGATCGAGCCCCTTCGGCGGCGACAGGGGTGATTCCTTCGGCGGCGAGGGGAGTACCGATCCGTTCGGCTCCGAGGACGCGGGCAACGACTTCGGGTTCGACGACTTCGACGACGACTTCGGCGGCGCTCCGGGGGGCTTCGACCCCGACGCCGGCGCGTTCGAGTCCGACCTCCCCCGGATCGACATCGGAATCGACGGCCTCGACGACATGATCCTCGGTGGCGTTCCCCGCCGCTCGCTGATGGTTGCGATCGGATCGGCCGGAACCGGGAAGACCACCTTCGGCCTCCAGTTCCTGCGACACGGCCTCGAGAACGGCGAGGACGCGGTCTACATCACCCTCGAAGAGAGTCAACAGCGGATCGTCGACACGGCCGACGAGAAAGGCTGGGGCTTCGAGGAGTACATCGAAGAGGACCGCTTGGTTGTCGTCGACATCGACCCCATCGAGATGGCTAACAGCCTCGACAGCATCCAGAACGAACTGCCCGACCTCATCGAGGAGTTCGGGGCGGACCGCCTCGTGCTCGACTCCGTGTCCCTCTTAGAGATGATGTACGAGAGCGCCCCGCGACGACGCAGTCAGGTGTTCGGGTTCTCACGATCGCTGAAGAACGCCGGCATCACCACTCTGCTGACCTCGGAGGCGAGCGAAGACAACCCCTACACCTCGCGGTTCGGGATCGTCGAGTACCTCGCGGACGCCGTGTTCGTCCTCCAGTACGTCCGCCCGAGCGACTTCCGCGAGACGCGACTGGCCATCGAGATTCAGAAGATCCGCGACGCGAACCACTCGCGGGAGACGAAGCCTTACGAACTCACCGCCGAGGGGATCAGCGTCTACCGGCAGGCGAACATCTTCTAGCGCCGGCAGCAGCGACGCCAGCGCGTCAGTACAGCAGTTCCGCGTCGTCTTCGATCATATACAGCGACCGGGCGGCGATGTTGACCGCGTGGTCGCCGACCCGTTCAAGATCACGGACCGTCAGCAGGAGCCGCGAGATGTCCTGCATATACGCCTCCGCGTCGGCATCGTCCTCGCCGAACGGGTCGCTCTCGATGAGGTCGCGGACGACGGTCGTGCTCGCCGCCTCGCACATCGCGTCGAGTTCGTCGTCTCGCTCGGCGACAGCGTAGCAGGCCTCGGGATCCTCTTCGGCGTACGCTTCCATCGCCGCGTCGAGCATCTCGAGCGTCTCGACGCCGATCTGCTGGACGTCGACCTCGGGGAAGACGTCCTGGTCGGCGTCCAGCGCGTACTGTGCGAGATTCACCGCGAGGTCACCGATCCGCTCGAGGTCGGTGATGATCTTGAACGTCGCCGCGATGAACCGGAGGTCCGAGGCGACCGGCTGCTGGAGTGCGATCAGATCGACGCACTCGCCCTCTAACTCGAGGTACATCTGATTGACCTCGTCGTCGCCGTCGATGACTGCCCTCGCCGTCGACCCTTCCTTCTGTTCGAGTGCGTCGAGTCCCCACCGAAGACGCTCGGCGACGATTTCGCTCATATAGAGGACATCCTCGCGGAGGTCAGAGAGAGACTCCTGATATCCGTGTCGTGGCATACCTGACGCCACACGGGTTGGAAGTATAAGCGTGTCGTGCGATCCGAGACTGCTGCGGGTACGTCCTGCGAGCCGCGCTATCCGAACTTTCCGGTGATGTAGTCCTCGACGCGCTGGCTCTCTGGGTTCTCGAAGATCTTCTGGGTGTCGTCGAACTCGACGAGTTCCCCGCCGGTGAGGAACACCGCCGTCTGATCGGAGATCCGCGCGGCCTGTTGCATGTTGTGCGTGACGATGACGACCGTGTAGTCGCGGGCGAGTTCCTCGATGAGGTCTTCGATCTGGGAGGTCGCGACCGGATCGAGCGCTGAGGCGGGCTCGTCCATCAACAGGACCTCCGGGTCGGGTGCGATGGCACGGGCGATGCAGAGTCGTTGCTGCTGCCCGCCGGAGAGTTCGAGTCCGGACTCGTCGAGTTGATCGTTGACCTCGTCCCACAGCGCGGCCCGCTTGAGCGAGCGCTCGACGATCTCGTCGTAGTCGCCGCCTTTGTCCTGGATCTCGAGCCCGTAGGTGACGTTGTCGTAGATGCTCTTCGGGAACGGGTTGGGTTTCTGGAAGACCATCCCGACCCGGCGGCGGAGCGCCACGGGGTCGACGTCGTCGTCGTAGACGTTCTTGCCCCGGAGATAGAGGTCCCCTTCCACGCGGGCGCTGTCGATGAGGTCGTTCATCCGGTTGATGCACCGGAGGAAGGTCGACTTCCCACAGCCCGACGGCCCGACCATCGCGGTGACGCTCTGTTCGGGAATCTCCATCGTGATGTCGGACAGCGCCTGGTTGTCGTCGTACCAGACGTCGACGTGTTCGGCGCGAACCACGGTCTCGCGCCGGCGGGTCCCGCTCGTCTCATCGACGCTTTCCGAGACGTCGGTCTGGATCAGCATCTCGTCGTCGGTCGGATCGGGCGACCCGCCGTCTCCCGCGTCCTGTTCGCTCGTCGTCTGTTCGTCGGTGTTTTGTTGGCTCATTGGTATAGAGATCACCCCGTTCGCTCAAACCTGTTCCGGAGGACGATCGCGATCGAGTTCATCGCCAGCAGGACCGCCAGCAGCACCACTACGCCCGCGGGGACCGCCTTCGTGTAGAAGTCCTCGCTGGCGAAGAGACTCGACCAGGCGTACACCTGTAGCGGCATCGCGCTCACTTTCGATTCGAGCGCCGTCGGCAGGCTGAAGACGACGTTCGGCGCGGCGATCATGATGAGCGGTGCAGTCTCGCCGATCGCGCGGCCGAGCGCGAGGATGGTGCCGGTCAGGATGCCGGGGAACGCCTCCGGGAGGATCACGTTCTTGACCGTCTGCCAGCGCGTCGCTCCCATCCCGTAGGACGCCTGCCGCATATTCGAGGGGACCGAGCGGATCGCCTCGCGCGAGGAGATGATCACGATGGGCAGGATCAACAGCGCCAGCGTCGCGCCGCCGACGATGACGGTCCCCGCGGCCTGCCCGAGATACGTCACGAAGACGCCCAGGCCGAGGAGGCCGTAGACGACCGACGGGACGCCCGCGAGGTTCGAGATGTTGACGTCGACGAACCGGGTGAGCCGATTGTCGGGCGCGTACTCCTCGAGATACACGGCCGCTCCGACGCCGATGGGGAACGACAGGGCTGCGACCGTCGCCATCAACAGGATCGAGCCGCCGATCGCGGGGTAGAGCCCCGCGTTTTCGGCGGACCCGCTGTGTGCGCTGGTGAGGAACTGCCAGTCGACCCACGACTGCGGACCGGCAAAGCCGAGCGTCGACGTGGCGGCCGCCCCGACGAGCGCGCCGCCGACGACGACGGCGGCGAATCCGAGCCCCGCCGGACGGCGCTCCTCGGTGAACGCGCCGCGCCAGGCGTAGGTCGCTGTCGGCAGCACGGTGACGGCGGTGAGGACCGTCGAGGGGACCGGGTTCAGGCCGACAAACGGCCCGACGACGGCGCTCACGAGCGTGGCCGCGAAGGCGAGTCCGCCGGCGACCAGTCCCGTCCGGGCGTCGCGGACGCCGGCGACGTACGATCCCACGACGGCTCCCCCGATCCCCCCGAGCACGGTCCCGACCATCATCCAGTCGACGGGGATCACCGGAATCGACTGGATGGCCCGGGCGAGGCTCGGCACGACCTGGGGCACACCGATCGGGCTGCCGATCGGCCCCGGCAGGCCGAACAGCGAGAGGTAGAAGACGAACGCCGTCGCGGAGAGTCGAGAGGTGAACCCGATCCGGTGGGAGTACCGGGTGAGGAACACCGAGATCGCGGTCGGGACGGCAATGGCGATTGCGAACGAGAACCCGACCAGCGGCGGCACGACGTCGACCACGAGCAGACCGACGCCACCGCTGAACATCAGCGAGACCACGAGCAGGCCGACGAGGAAGCTACCGAACGTGAACGCTGCGGGCCCTCGCCGGTGAACGGCCCAGCCGACGAGGGCCGTCGGGGCCACGAGCGTCAGGAAGAACGTCAGATACCAGCCCGGATCCGCGGTCGCCGGCTGGAGCGCGTCGTTGGCGACGTAGACGAGCAGCGCCGCGAGCACGACGATCCCGAAGAGCGTCGCCGCCAGGATGAGATAGCGGAAGATCGTTCCCACAGTGCGGCTGACCTGCCCGAAGTCTTCGATTTGAGAGCTCCCGGTCGCCATTTCAGTACTCCTCCCGGTAGCGCTGGGCCACGAAGTCGCTGATGATGTTCATAACGAGCGTGATGACGAAGAGGACGAGCCCGATCGCGAACAGACTCCGGTACGCCAGGCCGCCGCCGGTGATGTCGCCGGTGAGGAGTTGCACCATCGCGGCGGTCATCGGCAGCGCGCCTTCGAGGTAGGAGGCCGGGTTGAGGGGATTGAGGAACTGCGCCCGCGATCCCGCGGCGATGGTGACCGCCATCGTCTCACCGATCGCCCGCGAGAGCGCGAGAATGAACGAGGAGAAGATGCCCGACAGCGACGCGGGGACGACGACCCCCGTGGCGACGTCGAACTTCGTCGCCCCCATCCCGTAGCCGGCCTGTCTGAGTTCGTCGGGGACGGCCGACATCGCGTCCTCCGAAATCGACGCGACCATCGGGATGATCATAATGCCGACGACGATGCTCGCCGACAGCATATTGAACGTCCCGATCTGTGGGATGACGGTGCCGAGTGCCGGCGTGATGTAGATGAGTGCGAAGAACCCGTACACGACGGTGGGGACGCCCGCGAGGATTTCGAGTGCGGGCTTGAGAACCGACCGCGCCTGCGTGCTCGCGTACTCGCTGAGATAGATCGCCGTCGCGACGCCGAGCGGGATCGCGATGACTGCCGAGCCGATCGTGATCATCAGCGTCGACGTCACCAGTGCGAGGACGCCGAACTCCTGGCTGTTGATCTGCCAGGTCGTCCCGGTGAGGAAGTCGACGATGGAGGCCGTCGGCCCGGTCACGCCCATCAGTGGCGCAGTGATCGTGAAGAACTTCGCCGCCTCAGTCACCAGGAGGACGACGATACTGATCGTCGTGACGATCGAGAGGCCGGCACACAGGAAGAAGAAGGTGCGAGTCAGAAGTTCTCGCGGTGAATTCTCGGTCTGCCGTGTGAGGTCGGCCTCCAACTCGTCTGTGCTCATTGTATGGTGGGATTATGGGCGGATGAAAAAGCGCTTCGTTACCTGTCGCGGTCAGTCCGCATCAGTTCGATCCGGCCGCTTCTTCGAGGCGTGACAGCATCGTCGACTGTTCCTCGTCGCTGAGCGGGACGTACCCGACCTCGTCGGCGACGATCGCGCGGTCGGTAGAGTTCTCGAGCCAGAAGCGCGCGAACTCGGCGATGTGGTCCTCCTGCAGCGCCGAGACTTTTGGGTAGGTGAAGAGCGGCCGCGAGAGCGGGTTGTACTCTCCGGAGAGCGCGGTGTCGAGGGACGGTTCGACGTAGTTGCCCTCGTCGTTCTCGACGGGGACCGCCTGCACGGTGTCCTGGTTCTCGCTGTAGTACGCGAAGCCGAGGTACCCCATCGCGTACTCCGAGCCGTTGACGCCCTGAATGATCGTCCGGTCCTGCTCGGTCGGCGAGTAGTCCTGCCGGTGCGATGGACCCTCTTCGCCGAGGATGGCCTCGATGAAGTAATCGAAGGTCCCGGAGGCCTCCGAGGGACCGTACAGTTCCAGGGGTTCGTCCGGCCAATCGGCGTTCACGTCGGCCCACGTTTCGGGCTGCGACTCGGCGGACCAGAGCTCTCTGAGCTGTTCGACGGTGAGACCTTCACCGATCCAGTCGTTGTCGTTGTTCACGATGACCGTCAGCGCGTCGGTCGCGACCTTGACTTCGACGGGCTCGATGTCGTTGTTCGCACACTGGTCTTCCTCTTCGGGCTGAATCGGTCGCGACGCGTTGTTGAAATCCGTCTGCCCCGAACAGAAGTAGTTCGCGAAGCCGCCGCCGGATCCCGTCGACTGGAGACTGACGTCGACCCCTTCGTGCTGGGACTGGAAGCGCTCGGCCATCGCCGTTGCCAGCGGGAAGACGGTCGAGGATCCCGCGATATTGATGTCTCCCGACAGCGATCCGGACCCCCCATCGGAGCCGTCGTCGGTGCTGTCGCCGGAGCCGCCGTACGATCCGTCGGTCGACTCCGCGGTCGAACCGCCCCCTGTGTTGCTTTGCGTACAGCCAGCCAGGCCGGCGACGCCGAGTCCACCCGAAGCCGCGATAAATTTTCGGCGTGAGAACCTACGAGTCTGATTGCTGTCGCGCGTCATCACCTCTCCATACCCAGATCGAAGGTAAAACCTCTACTAATATAACTATATAGAAAAAATATACGTACGTATGGGTTGATCTCTCAATACGATCGGACGATCTGGTCACCGCCGATTCGGTGTCGAGTCCGGATCTCGTCACAGGGCCGACGCACCTGCGGTCGGAAAAACCGACTAATTCCACGGCTCTGGTGGGTAATAGCCCAATTCTGGGACTGAACGCCCGTGTTCGATATCGACAACCGTGCGGCTCGACTATCGAATCCCATTGTGTATGGTACTCAATACCACACACATAGATCGGCGGATCACGCCGTCGAATAGAGAGATAGTCGGTCACTATATATCTATAGGCAATTTTATATTCTGCGCCTCACAAGGCTCGCCTATGGTCGAAACGCGGAAGGTGCAGGTCACCGGCGGGTCGACGTTCACTGTCTCGATTCCGAAAGAGTGGGCGACCGAAAACGACGTCTCAGCCGGCAGCGTCGTGGAGTTCTACCCCGAGGGCGATTCGCTGTTTCTCGCCCCCGCGAACGAAGAAGAGCGCACGGAGGGGACTCTCGACGTGACCGACCTCGCGGGCGACGAACTCACGCGCGCGGTGATGACGATGTACGTCAGCGGATTCGACATCATCAATCTCGAGAGTTCGCGCATCACCACGAGCCAGCGGCGGACCATCCGCGAGGCCACCCAGAGCCTCGTCGGCCTCGAAGTGCTGGAGGAGACACGGGACAGTGTGGTCATCCGCGATCTGTTGGACTCCGCGGAACTGTCGATTCACACCGCCGTCCGTCGGATGCGGCTCATCTCGCTCTCGATGCTCTCGGACGCCGTGGACGGCCTCGCGGAACTCGACACCGATATGGCTCGCGACGTGATCCAGCGCGACGACGACGTCGACCGGCTGTGGATGGTCGTCTCCCGCATCTTCCGGGCCACGCTCCGAACCCCGAAAGCCGCCGAAGAGCTCGGTCTCCCCCGGGAGGTGTGCTTCGATTACCAGTCCGCCGCCCGCCAACTCGAACGCGTCGCCGACCACGCGACGAAGATCGCACACCTGACGCTGGAACTCGAGAAGCCCGTTCCGGAGGAGGTCGTGGACGCGCTCTACGAACTGCACGAAGAGGCGCGAGCGATCATCGACGACGGGATGGACGCGCTCCTCGCCGAGGACGGCGACGAGTCGACACGCCTGGCGAACGACGCCCGCGAGTCCGTCCAGCTCCTCGACGAACGCGCCAGACAGATCGACGAACTGCTTCGAGACCTCGATCCCGCCCGCGCTCAAATGCTGGGACTCATCGTCGACTCGGTCTCCCGGAGTGCGGATTACGGCGGCAACATCGCCGAGACGGCGCTGCAGAAGGCCGCGCCGACGCCGTAGCGCAGCATCGACTGGACGTCGGCTGAAAACGAAGAGAAACGGGAGAGCGGTCGTTACTCGTCGTCAACGAGCACGGCGTTGACCTGTCCGGTCTGCCCCGGGCGGGACGTCACGCGGGCCTCGCCTTCGGTGGTCTCGATGATGGCGCCCTTCGTGATGATGTTCCGGCGGACGTAGTTGACGTTCGCGGGGTTCTCGACCACGTTCTCGATCTCCGCTTCGGTTACCTCGCCGTCGATAGCGACCTGCGCGACGTTCGTCGAGAGCGCGCGGACTTTCCGGTCGTCGCCGCGGGAGTCGACGATCTGGAACCGCGGTTCGCCGACCGTCGTCTCGGCGGGCTGTCGACCGAGTTGGTGGCGGGTCTTCTTGTGCGAGCGTCGGCGTCGACCGCCGGTCCGCTTCCGCTTGGAGCGTCCTTGGTCCTGCATACGGAGTAGGTGTCCGGGTGAGTACTTGAATCGCTCGAATCGGGACCGAACTCCCGCTCGACAGCGAGACCCCTCGTTCGCCACAGTCGTCACTCCGACGCGCGAGTTCGTGGAAAAGGTAGCAGCCGTCCGGGAACAGCCCGGACGGCCGCTGCCGCCCTGAATTGGTCCCCGCTGACGCTTCGGCCCTCCAGACGAAGCGTCACTTGGCCGATCACGTGGTAGCCACTTAAGCGTGCCGCACTCGGAAACGAGTGTTCGGACACTAACAGCTTGCCCCCTCTCCGGGCCGACGCGAGACGCTTTTGGACGCTGAGGTCCTTCACTCGCCAATGACTGAGAGTGACGCCGCCGAACGGGCGCGACGCGCCGCGGAGATGCACGATTCGTTCGAGTCTCGCTCGGAGGGCCGATATGCGGTGACGACGACGGTCTTCGACGCCGACGTGACTGTCGACGGTGCCGACGGGGCCGCCGTCTTCGACGTCACGGTCCAGGTGCCGATGCTCGACGCCGTGACGGCGGATCACGTCGCACCGGTCGTCGAAGACGGCTGGTTCGACACCTTCTCACTCCGCGTCGACGACGTCGACGGCGTGTTGCGCGGGACCGACGACGTCGCGGTGGCCGTCGAACGCGACGGCGACGAGGCGACTGTCGAGGTCGAACTCGTCGACATCGATCCCGGTCGGGCCGCCGACAACGCGGTCGCGATCGTCGAGTACGTCGAGGGGACCTACGTCGAAGGCGTCATCCCCGGCTACGACTACACCGAACCAGTCACTCACCTGATCCAGCGCGCCGCAGACGCCGGTGGCGGGACGCAGGGCGGCACGCCGCTGTGAACCGGCGCTGGCCTCAGTCCTTCGCGATGTAGGTCTGCGTGTTCTCGATGCCGTCGAGTTCGTGTACCGTGGTCGCGACTGTCTTGAGTTCCGCGGGATCGTCGATTTGGGTCTTCACGACGTAGTCGACGTCGCCCGCGACGACGCTCACGTGCTCGACTACCTCGTCGGCCGCCTCGATCGCGGGCTTCAGTCGATCGACGTCGCCGCTGGAGGCGGTGACGAGCACGTAGGCGGTCGGCATCAGGCCGCCCCCTCCCCAGTCTCCGGTTCGGGTGCGAGCGTCTCGCCGACGATGAGCTGGCGGACCTCCTCGAGGACGTCGAATTCCGCCAGCACCGCGACCCGATCACCGATCTCGAGCGAGTCGTCCTCGAGTGGGAGCCCCATCGGTTCGTCCGCCTTCCCGAAGGCGAGGATCCGAGCGCTGGCCGGGAGCGCGACTTCCTCGATGGTGTAGCCCTGCATCGGCGACGATTCGGTGACGGTCATCAGCACCACCTGGAGGCTCTGTGCGACGTCCGCGATGGCGCGGATCGATCCGCCGAGCAGTGCGTTCTTCGCGCCGAGCGCGCCGATCCGCTCGGGATAGACCACCTCGTCGACCTCGTCGGCGTACTGTTGATAGACTTCTTCCCGGTGCTCCTGATCGACGCGCAGGACAGTCCACGTCCGGTGGTGTTTGGCGATCGAACACGCCGCGAAGTTGACGTTCAGATCGCCTGTGAGGCCGCCCAGGCCGTCCGCGTCCTCGATGCCGGCCTCCGCGAGGACCGCCTCGCGGGAGCCGTCGCCGTGGACGACCTCGAATCCGGATTCGCGGGCGCGTTCGACCCTGTCGCGGTCCCGCTCGACGATCGTGATCTCGTGTCCCTCCTCCCGCAGGACCCGAGCGGTCCGAAGCCCGACACGACCTGCACCAATGATAACGAACCGCATACGTGACCCTTCATCCCGGGACCTGAATAATGTTTCTCCGATCGGTGGACGGCTGTCCACGGCGCGGCCGCCGTCCCGGAATCGACGGACGGCCGGCGGGACGAGATCCGGGCGTCACTCCCGCAACTCATTTGTCACGGTACGTCATACCACGGTGTATGGTACGAGCCTTCGTGATGGTACAGACGGATTCCGGCGAGGCCGACCGTGTCGTCGAGGCGGTCCGGGACCTCGCGGCGGTGAGAGAGGCACACGTCGTCGCGGGCGGATACGACGCCATCGTCGAAACCGACGCCGACGCCGTTTACGACCTGCTCGACGTCTCCTCGACGCAGATCCAGGCACTCAGCGGCGTCACCGACACCACGACGTACATCGCAATGGACTGAGCGGGGTCGCTGGGCGGTCGCTCTCTCAGGTGTGCCTGATCGCCGGACGACAGCGCGGCTGTAACTGATCGACGGACTCGGCGTCCGCCAGGATCAACGGACCCGGCGTCCGCTAAGGTGCTTCCTGGATGAGTTCGACGCTGTATCCCTCTGGGTCGGAGATGAAAGCCAGACGCGCCCCGTCTCCGACGGTCTGCGGTTCCATCAGGACACTGCTGTCCCACTCCTCGATGGCCGCCTTGATCGTGGCGTCGAGGTCGTCAGTCGTGATCGCGAGGTGATCGATCCCGGCGGGTTCGTCGTGGTCGTCGGTCTCGAGCAGTTGGAGTTCGCCCCCGTCGTCGCTGCCGACCCACACCATCTGCTGGCCCTCCAGTTCGGCCTCTCTTGTCACCTCCAGACCGAGCAGTTCGGTGTAGAAATCCACCGCTGTCTCCATATCTGTCACGTCGAGAGCCACGTGGAGTAATTCCATACGTTCGGATGCGACAGGGCGCGTGATAAAAGCGCCCCTGCTCCGGCGACACCGGTAGTTTCGAACCGAGTGTCGGTCCCCGATCCTCGCTATGCACCGAACAGTCCTGCCCGTTCTCCGTTGTCCGATCGACGGACTGCCGACCGACGAGAGCCAACGGCGAGTGGAGTCACGTCCCGGACCCGAACGCGTAAAGACCGCGGCGACCCAAGGTCGGGTATGGTCTCGGTCGTCGGACTCGTACTCTTCGGGGCGGTGCTCGTGATTCACACCCTCCTGGCGGCGGTACTGACACGGTTCTTCCGGCTCCGCCTGAAGACGCAGTGGGGCTACGTCATCTATTCGTTCGTGCTCATTCCCGTCGCGCTGCTGATCACGACGCTGATCTTCTTCGGCGTCTTCCCGATCGGCTCCTCGTTGAACCTCGGTGCCACGACGCTCGTGGGTGCCTCGGTGGGTCTCCCGCTGGCGCTGGGATTCACCATCGACACGCTCTACGTCCCCGCACCGGAGGAGTACGACCTTCCGGAGCGACGCGGTGACGACCGCTCCTGATCGCTCATCGCGCCCGACCGCTCATCACTCTCGATCCCCGCTACGCCCCTACTCTCTCAGTCGTCGGTGAACGCGGCGACGTGCTCTGTGACCGCGGCGATGACGTCGGGTAACGGCTGGGTCGCGTCGACGCGAACGAACCGCTCGGGTTCGGCGTCGATGAGCCGCTCGTAGTTCTCGCTGACGCGTTCGAGGTGCGCGACGCGCTCGAATTTGTTCGTCGCGCCGGCGCGCTCGGCCGCGGTCTCGGGGTCGACGTCGAGGTAGATCGTTCGGTCCGGTGGATGCGAGAAGGCGGCGTGGATCTCTCTGACGTACTCCAGCGGGTCGCGGCCGCCGGCCAGATACGAGTCCGCGAGCGAGGCGGCCTGATAGGCGAACCGCGAGTCGGAGTACCGATCGGATACGACGAGCGACCCGTCCGCGAGCGCCGGCCGGACGACGCGCGAGAGGTGATCGGCGTGATCGGCGGTGAACAGAAAGAGTTCGGCGAGGGGGTTGGCGTCGTCGTCACCCATCGAACGCGCGACGGACTCGCCATACCACGACGACGTCGGCTCACGGGTGAAGACCGCTTCCGGGAACTCCTCTCGCAGCGCCTCCCAGGCGCTGGTCTTCCCGCTGCCGTCGAGACCCTCCAGCGTGACGAGCATACGTTGCTCTCGCAGATGCCGGAATAAAACTCACCCGGGTTCCGATCCGCTCGGTGACCGCCGGACACGCACGCCGCGCACACGGTCTCCGGGCGACAGCACGGTCGGAGGTCCCGGCTCTGTCCCCCGAATCGGCAGTTACCTTTACGGCGGGCCGGAGAGACGTACGCAGTATGCACGTACTCGTCGTGGGTGGCAGCGGGTTTATCGGAAGCACACTCTGCCGCGAACTGAAGGGCCGGGGCCACGAGGTGACGGCCCTCTCGCGAAGTCCCAGCAGCGACGACCTCCCCGCCGGCGTCAACAAGGTGATGGGGAACGTCCGCGAGTACGGGTCGATCAAGGAGGCGTTCGAGGGGCAAGACGTCGTCTACAACCTCGTCGCGCTCTCGCCGCTGTTCAAACCGAGCGGCGGCGACGAGATGCACGACCTGATCCACCGACAGGGAACCGAACACGTGGTCCGCGCGGCCGAGAAGCACGACGTCGACCACCTCGTTCAGATGAGCGCGCTGGGTGCCGATCCCGACGGCCCGACCGCCTACATCCGCTCGAAGGGCGAAGCCGAGGAGATCGTGACCGAGTCCGTGCTGGACTACACGATCTTCCGCCCCTCCGTCGTCTTCGGTGACGGCGGCGAGTTCGTCTCGTTCACGAAACTGCTCGCGCCGCCGTACGTGAGCGCACTGCCGGGCGGCGGGAAGACCCGCTTCCAGCCCATCTGGGTCGGCGACTTGGTCCCGATGCTCGTCGACGCGGTCGAATCCGACGAGCACGTCGGGCAGACCTACGAGATCGGCGGCCCTGACAAGCTCACACTCGCTGAGATCGCCAGACTGATCCACGAATCCGACGGCCGTTCGACGACGGTCGTGCCCGTCCCGATGGGACTGGCGAAGATCGGCCTCACCCTCGGCGGCGCGATTCCCGGGTTCCCGATGGGGAAAGACCAGTACCGTTCCTTGCAGTTCGACAACGTCACCGACGACAACGACGTCGATGCGTTCGGCGTCGGGACCGGCGAACTCACGACGCTGCGAGCGTACCTCAACGGGCAGGCCGGCGACGCTGGGGCGGGAGCGACGGCGGCGACGTCGGGGTGATTTAGGCCCTGATCCGGCCCAGATTTGGCTCCAATTTGGCTCCGATTTGGCCCCTTTCGAGACGGTATCAAATATAAATACTGAGAAATACAGCCCGTAATCGATCGGAGCGAATCGTAACGACTCGTTAACGCCCCATCGCTGTCGGGTGGTTTACCAGATCGGCGTCGGTTTCCGTCCTTTTTGGACCATCACAAGGTTTATGTCCGCGTTCGCACTGGGATACACCCAATGGCGAGGGGAGCTGATACATGAAGCTTGCAATGATCGGATTCGGGCAGGCTGGGGGAAAAGTCGTCGACAAGTTCGTCGAGTACGACAAACGGCACGACTCGAACATCGTTCGAGCGGCCGTCGCCGTCAACACGGCCAAGGCGGACCTGATGGGGCTCGAACATATCTCGGAGGACCAACGGGTCCTCATCGGACAGTCCCGCGTGAAGGGCCACGGCGTCGGCGCCGACAACGAACTCGGTGCGGAGGTCGCCGAAGAAGACATCGACGAAGTACAAGGCGCGATCGATAGCATTCCGGTTCACGAGGTCGACGCGTTCCTCGTCGTCGCCGGCCTCGGCGGCGGCACGGGGAGCGGCGGCGCGCCCGTGCTCTCGAAGCACCTCCAGCGGATCTACACCGAGCCCGTCTACGGGCTGGGGATCCTGCCCGGGAGTGACGAGGGCGGCATCTACACGCTGAACGCGGCTCGATCGTTCCAGACGTTCGTCCGCGAGGTCGACAATCTGCTCGTCTTCGACAACGACGCCTGGCGGAAGACCGGTGAGTCTGTCCAGGGCGGATACGACGAGATCAACGAGGAGATCGTCACCCGCTTCGGCGTTCTGTTCGGGGCCGGCGAGATCGGTCACGGCGGCGAAGTCGCCGAGAGCGTCGTCGACTCCTCGGAGATCATCAACACCCTCGCGGGCGGCGGCGTCTCCACGGTCGGGTACGCCTCCGAGACCGTCGAGAACGAATCCTCCAGCAACGGACTCCTCTCGCGGATCACTGGTGGTAACGAAGAAGAGAGCCTCGACACTGCACACACCACCAACCGGATCACGTCCCTCGTTCGGAAAGCCGCCCTCGGTCGACTGACGCTCCCCTGTGAGATCGAAGGCGCCGAACGCGCACTGCTCGTGATGGCCGGCCCGCCGAAACACCTCAATCGGAAGGGAATCGAGCGCGGCCGCAAGTGGATCGAAGAGCAGACCGGCAGTATGGAGGTCCGCGGCGGCGACTACCCCATCCGGGACTCAAACCGCGTCGCGTCCGTCATTCTCCTCTCTGGCGTGACGAACGTCCCCCGGATCAAGGAACTCCAGCAGGTCGCTATCGAAGCCCAAGACAACATCGACGACATCAGAGAGGAGAGCGAAGACAACCTCGAGAACCTAGTCAACGATGACGAAGACGAGCTGGAGTCGCTTTTCTAAGCTCGCGCTGGCCTGTCTCTTCGTCCTCTCCGTTGCGACGGTCCCCGCCGCCGGCGTTTCGGTCGGTGAAACGGACGTGACCGACGACGCAGAGGTCGGCAGTCAGGTCAACGCGACCGTGACGCTGACAAACTTGTATCAGAACCCCACCCTGGAATCGTGGACACTGGCCGGCAGCACAGACCTGACTGAGGTCACCTGGACGGTGATGTACTTCGATCAGACCGGAGCACGGGTCGATCAGGAGTCGTTCGACGGGCAGTCGTTCTCCGGCGCGGAGGTCGCCACCGCTGACGGGACCAGCGAGGTCCGCGTCCGCGTCACCGGCACCGTCCCGCAGGTCGAAGACTACTCCTACGACCCCGCGCAGTCGTTCACTGTGCTGTCACTGGAACAGACCCGTGAGGGCGGGTCTACCAACGCGATCGACGAGTGGACGGCGGTCCACTACACCGAGGAGAGCCGCGAGGCCAGAAACGCGATCGACGAGGCCTCCGCCACCGTCGCCGACGTGAACTCCCAGGACGCCGAACGGTCGCTGGGGAACGCGATCGACGCGTACAACGGCGGGGAGTTCGGACTGGCCATCGACCTCTCCGAACAGGCCCAAGAGCGAGCCCAGCAGACCCAGCAGTCGAATCAGCTGATCCAGTACGCCCTGTACGGCGTCGGCGGACTGCTCGTGATCGGCTTGGCTGCCGGTGGCTTCCTCTACTGGCGGTCCCAGCAGCAGGGACAAGACAAACTCGGCTGAACGCTCCCCGCCTCTTCGTTCCGATGGACGTGATCGTCCCCTTCACCGCTCGCGACCCAAAGAGCCGCCTCGCGCCAGTCCTCAGCGTCGCGGAGCGACGCGAGTTCGCGTTCGAGATGCTGCGTGACGTCGTCACGGCGATCGAAGCTGCCGGCCACGAGCCAGAACTGCTCGTGCCGCGTCCGCTCGACGTGACAGCGAGCCCGCTCGAGACGGAGACGGTGTCCGAGACAACCGAGCGTGCGGGCGGCGCTGCTGAGAAGCCACTCGCTGACCGCTCGACGACCGTCGACGACCGGCCGCTGACGCCGGCGGTGAACGGCGTCCTGTCCCGCCTCGCCGACGGCGACGCTGCGGCAGTCGCGATCGTGATGGCCGACCTCGCGCTCGCGACGCCGACGGCGTTGCACCGGCTGTTCGGCGCGGGCGGCGACGTCGCGATCGCGCCCGGACGCGGCGGCGGCACGAACGCGCTCGTCGTTCGCGATCCGGGCTTCGCGGTCGACTACCACGGGACCTCGTACCGGGATCACCGCCGGGCGGCCGCCGATGCCGCGCTCTCGGTCGGCGTCGTCGACTCGATGCGGCTCGCGACCGACGTCGACGAACCGGGAGACCTCGTCGAAGTCCTCCTCCACACCGACGGCCGGTCAGCGGCGTGGCTCCGGGACGCGGGGTTCGAGGTCGACGACAGCGAGAGCCGGGTGGGCGTCCGGCGGGCGGACGAGTAGCCGGGCGGCCGTTGCTTCGTCAAAGATGGGCGAACAGTCGGCACTCGTCGTCCCTCAGAGCACGGTCAGGGTCCCTCCCGCGCCGACGTGCCGAGCACTCGCGACCCGACGCGGGGTGTCTCTCAACGCATACGGACGCTGGTCGCGTTTTTGTATATAAACTCTCACACGGGATGCCGGAGCACGACAGTTTTGTGTGTGCCCACACGAGACGTGGTCACGATGTTCCCAGGGGCCGACGCATACCAGGGTGATCTCGCGACCGACGTCGCCATTCGGGACTCCGCCGTCGAGCGCCTGCTCACGGTGACGCCCGACGACGTCGCTTCGGCCCCCGAACTCACTTTCGCGCGAAACGTCTTCATTCCGCTGACGACCGCCTGTCGCTACACCTGCACGTACTGCACCTACTACGACGTCCCGGGCGAAGCCACGCTACTCTCACCCGAGGAGGTCAGAGACCAACTCCGTATCGGCGCCGACGCCGGCTGTACGGAGGCGCTCTTCACGTTCGGCGATGAGCCGGACGCGCGGTACACGCAGATCCACGATCAGTTGGCCGAGTGGGGCTACGACGACATCCTCGCCTACCTCCGGGACTGTTGTGAGATCGCGCTCGAGGAAGGGTTGCTCCCACACTCGAACCCCGGCGACATCACCGAGTCCGACTTCGAGCGCCTCGCCCCGGCGAACGCCAGTATGGGCGTGATGCTGGAGACGACGGCGGACGTCGACGCGCACGCCGGCAGCCGGCGGAAGACGCCCGGCCAGCGGCTCAACACCATCCGCGCGGCCGGTGAGGTCGGCGTCCCGTTCACCACCGGACTGCTCGTCGGCATCGGTGAGACGTGGCGCGACCGCGCCGAGAGCCTGCTGGCGATCCGGGCGCTGCACGAACGCTACGGCCACGTGCAGGAGGTGATCGTCCAGAACGTCGTCCCCAACGAGCGCTCGGACTTCCAGCGCCCCAGCGTGGAGACGATGCGCCGTACTGTGGCGATGGCCCGCGCCGCGCTGCCCGAAGAGATCTCGGTTCAGGTGCCGCCGAACCTCTCGCCGACGCGCGATCTGCTGGACTGCGGCGTCGACGACCTGGGCGGCGTCTCTCCGGTGACCGAAGACTACGTCAATCCCGACTACGCCTGGCCTGCTCTCCGCGAACTGGCGGAGATCGCCGCCGCGGGCGACGTGCCGCTGTACGAACGACTCCCGGTCTACGATCGCTATCTCCCGTCCGAACTCAGACGGACGGACTTCGCGGGCGCTTCCGCCGAGGGTGCGTGGCTGTCGGAGCCGATCGTCGCGGCACTGACCGCCGACGACGTCCACGGCGAACGGTACCGCGGTGTGGCGCAGCGCGACGGGCCCCTGTCGGTCGACGTCCCGGCGGCGTCGAGCGGATCAGCCGACTGACCCGCGAGGGATCGTACCCTGAACGAACGTCTCTCAGACCCCGAGCCACTCGGGAACCCGCTTACGAACGAGCGTGTAGCCGAACGCCAGGAGGATGCCGCCGACGACGAGTGCACGGATCCACCCGTCGAAAGTGACGGTGGCCGGGACCGCGAGGACGAACGTGAGCGCGAAGTCTTCGGGCGCGCCGTCGTAGCGGATCAGGTACCGCGGCCGGAGCCAGGCTCGCCGCGGATGGAGGTAGACGGCGCGCTGGGAGGTCCGCTCCCACGGCCGGAGTTCGTCGCCCGCGCCGAGCCAGTCCGACGCGGAGTGGAATCCGGCGGCGAGGAAGAACAGCGCGGCACCGACGAGGAACGGGCCCGGAGCGAGGAGTGCCGCGCCGGCGGTGGCCGCACCCGCGACCGAGTAGTAGACCGGAAAGTGCAGCGTCTTGCGGTGGACGCCGACGAACAGGTCCACGTCGGGGAGGACGCCGCCGAGGACGGCCCCGACGGCCGCCGGGAGCGCGAACGCGGGCGCGACCACCGCCACCGGCGTCGCCAGGAGCAGTCCGGCGGCCACGTGG
Source organism: Halobellus clavatus (assembly GCF_900107195.1). GTDB lineage: Archaea > Halobacteriota > Halobacteria > Halobacteriales > Haloferacaceae > Haloquadratum > Haloquadratum clavatum. Next base: position 10,322 of record NZ_FNPB01000019.1, on the reverse strand, counting down.
GTGGTGACCATCATCAGGCGGGAGAAGGAATCCGACGAACTTGAGTCTGACCGCGGGGGACAGTGCCCCGACGGAACCCTTTCCGGAATTCAGTCGTCGGCGGGCGTCGGGTCGACCGTGTCGGCGTCTCCGCGACCCTCCAGCAACGGCGTGCCGTCTGCGCGCGGTCCGAGACGCGGGCCGAGCGGGTCGCTGTCGGGATCGACGACGCGCTGCGTCCGGTAGTCAGTCGAGCGCTCGACGGCCGGCCGGCCGATGGCCGCGGTCATCTCGACGTAGTCTGCGACCGAGCGGAACTCCCCGTAGGTGCCGCCGGCGCGCGTCGTGATCTCTTCTGAGAGGATCGTCCCCATGAAGTCGTTCGCGCCGCAGTTGAGGAGTTTCAGCGATTTCGCGTTCCCGAACTTGACCCACGAGGCCTGCACGTTCTCGACGTTGTCGAGGAAGAGCCGCGAGACCGCGACGAGTAGTTCGTCCTCGGCGTCGCTCGCGCCGCCGGCGACGACGCCGCGCTCGTACAGCGGCGTGTTCTGGTGCACGAACGAGAGCGGGACGAACTCCGTGATGCCGCCGAGTCGATCCTGGAGGTCGCGAATCGTCTTCAGGTGGTGGATCCGGTGGGCGGCGTTCTCGACGTGTCCGTACATCATCGTCGCGGTCACGTCGAGGCCGGCCGCCATCGCGCCTTCCATCCCCGCGACCCACTCGTCACTGGAGATCTTCCCGGGACAGATCACGTCGCGGACCTCCTCGACGAGGATCTCCGCGGCCGTGCCCGGCGCGGAGTCCAGCCCCGCCGCCTTCAGTTCGCGGTAGACGCTCTCGTAGGACCAGTCGGTCCCCCGGCGGGCGTGCGCGGCCTCCTCGGGCGTCATCGAGTGCAGGTGGACGTCACCGACGGACATCGCACGCATCTGGTCGAGGTAGGTCCCCGGGTCGGTGTCGTAGATGGCGGGCGGCTTGTAGTCGACCTCGCGGGCGGGGTCGTCGAACGATTCGAGGATCTCGCGGTGTTCCCCGTTCAGGGCGAAGGCGGGGTGGAGCCCCGAGACCGAGGTGACCTCGTAGATGCCCATCTCGAGCGCGTCGGCGACAATCGATCGCGACTCCGCGGGCGTCTTCGTGAAGCCCGCGTGCTCGCCGTCGTGGGCGGACTCGAACTGGTGGGCACTGTTCTTGAAGTTACAGAACAGACAGCCGGTGTTGCACGCGGTCGTGACGTTGTTGTTCAGGTTCGCGACGAACGTCACGTCCTCGCCGACGACCGCGGCGCGCCGGCGGTCAGCGGCCTCGAGCACCTGCTCTTTCCGGACGGGGTCGATCCCCTCGTGGTCGGTCCCGGTTGTGATGAGTTCGATGCCGTCGTCGATGGTCAGGCGTCCGCCCGCACGCGCCTTCGCCAGCGCGTTCTCGAACGACTGGTCAGTCTCCGGAACGATGTCGAACTCGATCGCCGCGTCCGAATCGGCACCGGGAGGGCCGTCCGACGGTGCCGGTCGCTCGCGCATACCGATAGAACAACGCGTCAGGAGGTAAAAAACTGCGAGATACCGGAACATCCCGCCGACCGGCAGCCGGCAGTCTCGCCGAGCACCGGTGTCACGACCGTGACCACAGCCGGGGGAGCGACGCGCGGAGGGACACACGAGAGTGGAAGCCTTCTTGTGCGATGGCGACGCCAGATCGGCTATGACGAGCGTCAAGGAGTTCCGCGTCGAGACGGAGCCGACGGCGACTGCGGCGGGCCGCGGGCGGTTCGTCTTCACCGACCAGTACTCCGTCTTCGACTGGGGTGAGATGCCCGATCACGTCCCCGGGAAGGGAGCGTCGCTGTGTACGATGGGCGCGTACAACTTCGAGCGGCTCGAAGCGGAGGGGATCCCGACGCACTACGTCGGCGTCGTCGATCCGGGTCGCGACGACGCGGCTGACGACGCCGTCGCCGACTCCGCCTCGCTTGACGCCACGGACCCCGTCGCGCTCGAGGCGTGCGAAGCTCCGCCGACCGAGATGGCGATCGAACTCACGCAGGTGCCCGACCTCCCCTACCTCGGCGACGACGACTACGACTACGACGCGTACCACGACGCCGCGGGCGAGAACTACCTGATCCCCCTGGAGATCGTCTTCCGCAACACCGTGCCCGAGGGATCGAGCCTTCGCTCGCGCGGGAGTCCAGCCGACTACGGCCTCGACCGCGAGTCGTGGCCCGACGGCGTCGTCGACCTCCCCGAGCCGGTCGTCGAGTTCTCGACGAAGTACGAAGAGCAGGACCGATACCTCGACCGCGAGGAGGCGGACCGGATCGCCGGGGCGGCCGATCTCGACGAACTCGAAGCCCTCGCACTCGCCGTCAACGACGTACTGAACCGCGAGGCCGACGCGCGCGGCTTCGTCCACGAGGACGGGAAGATCGAGTGCCGCTATCAGGGAGGCGAGATCGCGGTCGCCGACGTGGTCGGGACGTTCGACGAGAACCGCTTCTCCTACCAGGGCCAGGAGGTCTCGAAGGAGGTCGTCAGGCAGTACTACAAGCGCACGGACCCCGAGTGGGTCGAGGCGGTCTCCGCGGCGAAGTCACAGGCCCGCGAGGCGGGCGTCGCCGACTGGCGGGACCTCTGTGACCGCTCGCCAGCGCCGTTGCCCGACGAGGTCCTCGACGCGGTCGCAGATCTCTACGCTGCCGGGACGAACGCTTATACTGGGGCCGAGTGGTTCGACGCGCCGACGATCGAGACCGCGGTGGATCGCGTCCGCGATCTCTGATCGGCGGTGTCGTCGAGAATTCGTCAGGCGAACATCCGGTTGGTGACCGCGTCGATCAGCGCCATATAGTCGAAGGCGATCCCGAGGACGAGCGCCCATTCACGTTCGTGCACACCCGCGGGAGTCCAAAACGACTTTTACACACGACCGCGCACGTCAGCCCGATGACGAGCTACACCGCGACGGTGACCGTCCGTCTCAAGCGGGGCGTGCTGGACCCCGAGGCCGAGACGACACAGCGCGCGCTCGAACGGCTGGGGTTCGAGCTGGAGGCGCTTCGCTCGGCGGACCAGTTCGAGGTCGATCTCGACGCCGATTCGGCCGACGCGGCGGCCGAACGCGCCGACGAGATGGCCGAGCGACTCCTCGCGAACCCGACGATTCACGACTACGACGTCGAGGTGAGGGAAGCGGAATGACCGTCGCCGCCCCGACAGCGACTGTCGTTGCTCCCCACAAGAGGTGGTCGCGGTGACAGTCGCTTCTCCAACAGCGACTGTCGTTGCTCTCCACAGGAGGCGGTCCCGGTGACAGTCGCTTCTCCAACAGCGACTGTCGTTGCTCCCCACAGGAGGCGGTCCCGGTGACAGTCGCTGTTGTCCAGTTCGGCGGCTCTAACTGCGACCGCGACGCCGTCCGCGCGTTCTCACACATCGGCGTCGATGCCGAGCGGGTCTGGCACGAGGACGGGCTCCCCTCGGATGTCGACGGCGTCGTTCTCCCGGGTGGGTTCTCCTACGGCGATTACCTCCGCGCGGGAGCGATGGCCGCCCGCTCGCCGATTATGGACGACGTCCGCGAGGCGGCCGAAGACGGCGTGCCCGTGCTGGGCGTCTGCAACGGCGCCCAGATCGGCTGTGAATCCGAACTGACGCCGGGCGCGTTCACGACGAACGCCAGCGCGCGCTTCCAATGTGAGACCGTCCACCTGCGCGTCGAGAACGCGGCGACGCCGTGGACCGCAGCCTACGACGAGGGCGACGTGATCGAGATCCCGATCGCCCACGGCGAGGGCCGCTTCGAGATCGGCGAGGATCGGTACGACGACCTCGTCGCCGACGATCGGGTCCTGTTTCGGTACTGCGATCCGGCGGGCAACATCACCGACAGCGCGAACCCCAACGGCTCGCGCGGGAACGTCGCGGGCATCACCGGCGAGCGCTCGAACGTCGCGGTCCTGATGCCGCATCCCGAGCGCGCGACGCTCCCCGACCTCGGACGGAGCACCGACGGCCAAGGGATCCTGTCCGCGTTCGCCTGAGCGAGCGCATCGCTTCGGACCAAAGGTTCAATCCGCTCGGGTCGAAGCCCCGGTATGCACCGTCGCCAGCGCCGTTCGGAGGACGATCACTCGTGAACGGCGAGTCCGATCCGGAGGGCCCCGCAGCCGGCTCCTCTCCGCTCGAACTCGACGTCGAACGGTGGCCCGCGGTCGTCGGGCTCCTCGTCGCCGCGGGCGGGGCACTCTTTCTCGTCGAACCGCTGGTGGGACCGATCGCCGTCGGCTCCGTCGAGGCCCGTCCCGTCGCACTCTCAGCGGTCGTCCTGGCGGCCGGCTTCTGTCTCGGAGCGCCGGTCTTCTTCCGGCGGGGCCGTCGGCTGTTCGGGATCGCCCACGGCATCTTCGGGCTGGCGTGGGCCGGCGTGGCTGCCGGGACCGCCGTCGGGAGCGGGACCCTCGTCGTCGGGGCCGTCGTTCTGGTCGTTGCTGGGGCCGGGTTCCTGGTCTCGCGCGCTCGTAGGTGGTGACCGGTTGGGACGGTGCCGTCCAGAAAACTGTCAGGTAGGACGGCTACGCCTGGGCAGCGGCGGACAGTTCCGAGAGCGTGCCGGCCTCCCGGAGGTCGTCGAGCGTGCAGTACCACGCGCCCCTGACGCCGGTCTGATCGTTCCGCACTGGCGTCGCCAACGGGACGAGGTCGCCCAGTTCAAACACGACGACCACGCGCTCGTCGGAGAACGGATCGACCGTGGCGGCCCAGTCGGCCTCACTCATCGGACCGGGACCGCCCCGGGTCTGCTCTATGCGGTCGGTCACGGGGGCGTACTGCGTGACCGCCGAGACGGGTGCCGTCCGGTACAGCGCGAGAAAGTCGAACGGCTCCCGCGTCCGATCGTACGACCGCGGTGCCGGATAGAACCCGTTCCGACAGCGCTCGAAAGTGTCCTCCTGCACGGCGACGACGCAGACGCGTCCCTCACGCGATTGCGCCTCGGTTGTGTCGTGCTCGGATGGCGGCTCCTCGGTCGGGGTGTGCTCGCACGGTCCGTCGTCGCTCCGATCGGCGTTCATCGTGCCATCTCACCAGTGCACCCAGCGGCTCAGCGGTTCAGCGGCATCCCGTAGCTCGTCTCGGCCTCGACGACGTACTCCCAGGTGGCCTCGCACTCGCAGGAGACCTGTTCGAACACGGTGGGATCCTGGCGCTTGTCGAAGTCCTTGATGGCCTTCTGGACTCTGTCGTCGCACTCGCCGCAGTTGTGCGGTCCGCGGTCGGATCCGTGACCGACGGGGTCGGAGACGACGATGGCGTCGATGTCGGCGGTCCGTTCGAGCACCGCGGCGACCGACCAGAGCCACGGCGGGCGGTAGCCGCCGCGGAAGAAGAGGTCGTCGACCATCGTGTACCGCTGGACGTTCGTCGGATTCATCGAGACGGTGTGGCAGCCGTCGACGTCGGCGCACCGCCGGACCGAGGAGACCATATCCTCGATCGCTTCCGACTCCGAGAGGAAGGGGGGCTTCATCAGGAGGTACGCCTTCACGCCGACGTCGCAGCCGTCGGCCTCGATGTCGGCGTCGCGGGCCTCGGCGCAGGCGGCCTCGAAGTCCGCGAAGTCGAAGTACTTGTTCACGCAGTCGTGACGCACCCGATCTGTGGCCGTCTCCAGCCCGATCGCGACGTCGGTCGAGATTCCCTCGTCGGTGAAGTCGGCGATCTTCGCTCGCTCGACGAAGTCGGGGAGTGACTCGACGACGATGCGCTCGCGGTCGGCGAACGTCTCGGCGATCGCTTGCCGCGTCTCGGCTCCGACCTCGCGTTCGTCGAGGAACGATCCCGAGGTGTAGATCTTGATCAGGTCCGCCGGCTCGTCGGCATTTTCGGCCTCGTGTTCGAGGCAGACGTCGATCTGGTCCATCAGCGCGTCGTGGGTGACGCTGCCGCCCTCGACCGACTCGGCGACGTACCCGCACATCGTACACCCGCCGGCGCGGGCCCACCGGCACCCGCCGGTGTTGAGGATGATCGTCAGCGACTGGACCACCCCGTCGGGGGTGTTGTCCTCGTCGAGCCAGACCCGGGTCGGCTCGTGCGGATCGTACTGCTTGTCCTTCTTCGCCCGGATCTCGCGCATCACCTGATTGTGGGCGTCCATCCCCTTGCCGCGCTCGTAGACCTCGGGGCTCGGTTGACTCATTACACGCCTGTAGCCGACGACCCGGTATATCTCCGTCGTCTGTGCGGTCGCGGCGGAGGAGAAACTGCTGCCGTGTCCGCTGGTGTCGGCATCGCACGACTCCCGGCTGGCGTTACTGACCCGGCCCGGACCGATCCGTCTCGGCGCGTAACTGATCTTGGTTATCTCCCGGAGGCAACGACTAACAGAGTTCAGTGCCAATGTAAATATGGACATTAACTATGACGGACTTAGGTGGATTCAACGACCACGTGGCGCGCGTCGATCTCTCGGACGGCGACGTCCAGTACGAGGGCATCGACGAAGAAGACGCGAAGAAGTACATCGGCGGGCGCGGCCTCGGCGTCAAGTACGTCTTCGACCAGGGCGTCGACGTCGATCCGGAGGGCCCGGAGAACCTGCTCGCCTTTATGAACGGTCCGCTCACGGGCACCCAGGCCCCGATGAGCGGCCGGATCGCCGTCTGTACGAAATCACCCCTCACGGGCACGGTCACTGACTCCCATCACGGTGGCTGGTCCGGGGCTCGACTCAAGTGGTCGGGCTTCGACGGCCTCCTCTTCGAGGGACAGGCCGACGATCCGGTCTACGCCTACGTTGAGGACGGAGCGGTCGAACTCCGTGACGCCTCCGACCTGTGGGGCCTCGGCGTCCACGACGCGATGGACCGGATCGAGGAGGCCCACGACGGGCAGTTCGGCAAGAACCTCTCGGCGATGGCCATCGGACCGGGCGGCGAGAACGGCACCAAGTACGCCTGCATCGTCAACGAGGACGACCGCGCCTCGGGCCGCGGCGGCACCGGGTGCGTGATGGGCTCGAAGAACCTGAAGGCGATCGTCATCAAGTCGGGCACGAGGATGCCCAAGCCCGCGGACGCAGAGACGTTCACCGAGGGGTATCAGGAGGCGATGCAACTCATCCGCGAATCCGACGTCACCGGTCCCAACGAGGGCGGCCTCTCGCTGTACGGCACCAACGTCCTGATGAACCTCACCGAGGAGATGGACGGGCTCCCGACCCGGAACGGGAAGTACACCTCGACGCACTCCGAGGCGGAGGCGGAACCGGACGAGCCCAACATCGACGCGGAGCGAGTCTCCGGCGAGAACGTCCGCGAGAACATCCTCGTCAACGAGCCGACGTGTCACTCCTGTCCCGTCGCCTGTAAGAAGGAGACCGAAGTCACCTACGAGCACAAGGGCGAGGAGATGAACGTCCGCGGCGAATCCTACGAGTACGAGTCGGCGTTCGCGCTCGGTCCGAACTCGATGAACGACGACCGCGACAGCATTGCCGTGATGATCAACAAGTGCAACGACCTCGGCATCGACACCATCGAGGCCGGCAATATGCTCGCGATGGGGATGGAGATGACCGAGCAGGGCAAACTCGACGACCTCGACGACCACCTCGAGTGGGGCGACACCGAGCATATGATCGACCTGCTCGACGAGATCGCCCACCAGAGTTCCGACCTCGGCGAACTCCTCTCGAAGGGCGCCCGCCGCGTCGCCGAGGAGCGCGACGCTCACGACAACTCCCTGGCGGTCAAGGGACAGACGATCCCGGCGTACGACCCCCGCGCGATGAAGGGGATGGGCATCGGCTACGCCACCTCGAACCGCGGCGCGTGTCACCTTCGCGGATACACGCCCTCCGCAGAGATTCTCGGCATTCCGGAGAAGGTCGACCCGACCGAGTGGGAGGGCAAGGGCGAACTGTGTGCCCTGTTCCAGGACCTCCACGCCATCTCGGACTCGTTCGACATCTGCAAGTTCAACGCCTTCGCCGAGGGGATCGACGAGTACGTCGATCAGTACAACGGGATGACCGGTCGCGACCTCACCGAAGACGAACTGATGGAAGCGGGCGACCGCATCTACACCCTCGAACGGTACTACAACAACCTCGTCGGCTTCGACGGCGAGGACGACTCCCTGCCCGGACGGTTCGTCGAGGGCGACGACGAGGCGATCCCCGGTCAGGGCGGCATCGAGGGCGAACTCTGCGAACTCGAACAGATGAAAGACGAGTACTACGAGCGCCGCGAGTGGGTCGACGGCGTCGTCCCCGACGAGCGCCTCGAGGAACTCGGCATCGAGGTCGGCCCCGGCACGGGCGTCTCCAGCGGCGACAGCCCGGCACCGGCCGACGACTGATCGGCGCGCGCCCCGGTCTCACGCAACACGGGCGCCGCTCACGGCAAAGTTTCATCACAGTCGGGTCCTGACGCCGACGTGCGGACGCGCTCGGGCCATCGAGCCGGGACGCAGACGCCAGCGGCGGGATCGAACCACGCGAACCCGCTTTTTCGGAGTGTCACGCCGATAGCGCGCGCTACGCCTTGCCCCGGTCGAGTGCAGTCAGCACGCCGCTCGCGTTCAGTCGCTCTTCGGCCCGAGCCTTGCGTTCGCCCCACACCTCGATCAGCTCGGCGTGGTCCGCGAAGTGTTCGATCACCGCGTCGTCGTCCGCCAGTTCGGCGCGCTTCTGTCTGACGGCCTCGACGAACTCGACGAGCGAGCGCTTGTAGGCCCCCAGCAGGTCCGGGTCGTACTCGCGCGGTCCGAAGTGACCGAAGCAGAGCGTCGCCGGTTCGAGGTCCTCGATCGTTCGCACGTCCGCGAGACAGCCCTCCAGGTCGAACTGCGGCGGCGGACTGGTCTCTTTGATCCGGTCTCGCTCCGGGACGTAGACCCCGGCGGCGTCGCCGGTGAACAGCAGGCCGTCGCGGGAGTCGAGGAAGGCCGTCTGGTGGGGCGCGTGCCCGGGCAGATGGACGACCGAGAGTGTACGGTTCCCGAGATCGATCTCCTCGCCGCCCTCCAGTTCCGTGATCCGATCCGCCGGGACGGGCTTCGGATCGGCGTAGTACTCCCACATCTCGCCGACGGCCTCTTTCGTGCCCGCGACGAGCCGTTCGGGGTCGACGAGGTGCGGTGCGCCGATCTCGTGGGTCCAGACGGTCGCGTTGGGACACGCCTCGGCGAGGTAGCCCGCTCCGCCGGCGTGATCGAGGTGCACGTGCGTCGCGAGCACGTGGCGGACCGCCGTCCGCTCGATCCCGAGTTCGTCGAGCGCGTCGAAGAGGTACTCGCGATTGCGCCCGAGACCGGTGTCGACGAACGTGGGTTCGGCAGCGTCGATCAGGTAGACCGATCCGTAGTTGGGCACGCCGTGCGTCCCCACGTCGACGTAGTAGACGTCCTCCGCAGCCGCGACTGGGGCGAGATCACCGATAGCCATAGCGAATCCGCGACGCGCGGCGAAAAAAGCGTTCCGTCCCCGGAGCGACCCCGTCGCGACAGAAATCGCCATCCGTTTATCCCGCCGCCCCCACCGTCGTGTATGAGCGAGACACTCGACGACGACCTCTATCAGCGGACGCTGCAGCTCTTAGAACCCGGTGAGATCGAACTTCTGGGCGCGATCGTCCACACGGACCTCGAGAGCGAAGAGGACCTGGAGATGCAGGAACTCACCGTGAGCGTGAACGAGATCCTCGCCGACCACGCCGAGAAGGGCGAGACGTACATCTACGCCGGCAACGACACCGACGAATTCGCCTCGAATCAGTTCCAGGGGCTGACGCTGGACGACGAGTCGTTCGTCTGGGAGTGCCAGCAACTGCTCCGCGAAGGCACGTTCGATCTCGTGTTCTACTACGAGGCCGGCCCCGACCAGGACGCGCTGACAGACGACCTCGAGGCGCTCGATCGGGTCGACCGCGTGACGCCCGTTCCGTGACGTCCCCCGATCGAGCATTGTGCGGACCGCCCACTGAGTCGTGTTTAGTTAAGGATGAAGAGTGAGGCGGAGTGATTTCTTGGTGATCTATGCCAGAAATCGCCCGCCTCACCGGATGTACAGACTGGATTGATTTGGACTTTGTGGAGCGTCAGCGGACACCCGAGCGTGCGATGAAGCTCGGTATTCAGTTGCAGTTAGCGGGGCTGTCGCTCCGGAATACCGTCCCGGTTCTCGAAGAGTGGGGTGTCGAGCGCTCGCCGAAAGCGATCCACGATTGGGTGCAGAAAGCCGATCTACAGCCCACAGAGGGTCGAAGCCCGAATCACGTTGCTCTTGACGAGACTGTGATTCGAATCGATGATCAGCAATTCTGGCTGTACGCC
>NZ_FNPB01000008.1 GCF_900107195.1 Halobellus clavatus | reverse complement strand
GTCGTAGCCATCGGGCTACTCGCCGGGGCCACGTCGCTGTCCGTCGTCGCACACCAGTCGGATACGGCGCAGGTGGGGGGCGATGAGTCGGCTGTTGCGGCCCTGGAATCCACGTTCGGTTCGTCGGTTACGTCAGGTCTCCAAGCGCCCACGGCACGATCGCAAGCGCAGAACGGCAGCGAATCGTCGGACAAGGGACAAGAGCAAGGACAGGGACAAGAGCAAGGACAAGGACAGGAGCAGAAGCAAGGACAGGGACAAGAGCAAGGACAAGGACAGGAGCAGAAGCAAGGACAGGGACAAGAGCAAGGACAAGGACAGGAGCAGAAGCAAGGACAAGGACAGGACCAAGGGCAATCACCTGAACAGCGGGGAGGCTCATCGGGGGAAAATGCCAATCCGCCGGGAGGGGGCAGTGAGCAAAGCCAAGCCGGCGGCAACGGTGAGGGTCCACCAGACGAAGCGCGTGGAACAGACCGCGGGGCCGGAAAGGGCTCTGCCGGCGCACCGGGGCGGGGACCGGCTGATTCGCCCGGTCGTGGGACGTTGCCGGCCACGGTAAACGTCTCCTCTGGCGGGAACAACAATCGGACGAAGACCGTGGTAAACGCCTCCGTCCGGAAGGCCCAAGCTGGCAAGCGTGGTCGGATCGACCTCCAGTCACAGCGAGGGCGGCCGACGAACGCGTCGAACAGCTCGCTGTCACCGGTCGGCGTCACCGCGATGGAACTGACACCGACGCGGAATGGATCGTTCTCGCTGAACGTGACAGCAGCTCCTGATATCGAAGGTTCACCGGAGTTTACCACCGACGACGGAGCCGAGGCGATGTCCCACATCCGTGTGAACCACTCGATCTCGAACGAGGAACTGAACGGGAGCGTCGATATCGACTTCCGTGTGGACAGAGGCCGACTCGAAGACCGGAGAGTCGAACCGGAGAACGTCGCTCTCTATCGGTACGAGAACGGTTCGTGGAGCGAGTTGTCTACAAGCGTCCTGAACGTTACCGAAGAAGCGGTACACTTCCGCGCGGAGTCCCCGGGACTCTCTGAATTCGCTGCCGGTGCGAAACGTGCGCGCTTCAGTGTAGAAACAGTCGATGTAGCGGTCGAAACGGTCGAGGTCGGCGACGATCTTCGCGTACGAGTGCGAGTCGCGAACGACGGGGGAGCGGACGGAACGTACGACGCCCAGCTGTTGCTCGATGAGACCATCGTCAAGGAGCAATCGCTCACGATTGCCGCCGGGGGGCAGCGGCGGACGCTGTTCGTGCACCCTGCGACCGACACCGGGACCTACGAGGTCCGTGTAAACGACGTGGCCGGGGGGACAGTCTCCGTGCAGGCCGCCACTGAACAGTCGAGAGAGACAACCGAAGATCCGGCCGGCACGGCGGACGAGCGTGCCAGTCGCACGACGACGTCCGCGACCGAGATGCCGGGCCCGGTCTTCAACCCGGTCGCGTTACTCGCCGCAGTTCTCTGTGGGCTCGGCGTCCGAATCCGGCGGCGCTGAGGGTGTCGTCTGGGCTCATCCCTCATGAAGCGGCAGGCGGAGGATGACAACGCTGCCGTGGGGGTCGTTTTCCCGGAAATCGATGGTGCCCCCAGAGCGATCGACCAGCCACTTCGTCACCCAGAGGCCGAGTCCACTCCCGTGTTCCAGTGGCGTCTCCTCACCTGATTGAAGAACTGATAGCTCTTGGGTCGGGATTCCGGGGCCGTCATCAGCAACTGAGAGATGTGCCTCGTCGCTGTCGGTCTCGATTTGTACCTCGACCGTCGGCGTTCCGTCGTGATGGACGCAGGCGTTCTCGACAAGATTCTGAATCGCGATCCCAATCTGGGGGACGGCGCGTACGTGGACTGAACCTGGGGCCGATAGTGACACCGTTGCCTCGGGGTGCTCTGCGGCCACCTCCGTGACGATATCCTCGGCTTCGGCGGCGAGGTCTACCGTCTGGGGATCCTCGACGTCGAGTTGTTGGCCCAGCCATCGCGCTTGATCGCTCACCTGAACCAGCCGGTTCCCGCGACGACGTATCGTCTCCGCACTGCGCCGAATATCGTCGCGTGCCGCATTCTCGGCGATGACTTCGGCGTAGCCGAGAATAACGTTCATCTCGTTTCGGACGTTGTGGCGGAGGACACGGTTCAACACAGCCATACGTTGCTCCCGCTCGCGGATCGCCGTCTCACGATCACCCAGCGCCGCTGCGAGCGCGTTGAATCTATCGCTGATCCGGTGCCACTCCTCGGCAGACTCGAGTTGGATCGTATGATCGTACGCGCCCTCTCGGAGCGCGGCAAAGCCGTCGAGAAGCCGTTGCGTCTGACGCACGGTCAGTCGGTGTTCGATGAGCCACAGCAACCCGACCAGCAAGAGCACGAGCACCAGACCCACCCCCTGAGCGAGGCCGAGCATCCTGATTCGAGCGTCCAAGGGAGCAGCGTCTCGTTCGACGGTGACGACCCACCCGTACGGCTCGGCCCGGTCCCGACCGACCACCGCTTGTCCGAACGGCTCTCGACTCTCGAAGATGGTTTCCGTGCCGGCCTGAACCGAAACTCGCTGATCCTCGCGCGCGAGTGGCTTCACCGTACTGAGGAAAGTGTCGTCGGAAATATATATCGACGCCGCGAGGATGCCTGCTACACTTCCATTGACGGTTATCGGCGCGCTGACGACGACCAGATACTGCTCACGTTGGTCGACGTACTCGGGGTCGGTGACGGACGCCCCCTCGGTTCTGGCTCGGGTGACGTACGCCTCGTCGCTCACGTTGGAGCCGACAGTCGCGGTCCTGACGTCGTTATTGATTTGCCCGTCAAACGCGACGACAGTCCCGTTCATATTGACGATTTGGACGGCGAAGAACCGACTGTTGTCGACGACGCCATCGATGAGGCGCTCTGTGTTTGTGAATCCGTCTGCACCCGCCTTCGAGGCGACGTACCCGATGTAGTCGCGTCGCTCGTCGAGCGCGGACTCGATCTGAGCGGCTGCCATCGCTGCGGACTCTTCGGCGGCATTGTGGCTCCGATCGAGCTCCTGCTGCTTGTAGAGCTCGAGCCCCCCGTAGATCGTCGAACTGAGCAGCAGAGCGACCACGATCAGGACGACGGCCCACCGTGTCTGTAGTCTCACTCGCGTTCCCGAGTTGCCAAGTCGATAACGAGACCAGTATAGCTATCGGAAGAGTTTCTCTCGTGATAATCAGGCAGGCTGGGGCGGTAAGGTATCTCCAGAGAGTCGAAGACGGTCCCGGAGCGCGGATCTGCTGTCGCGTCCGGAGGGTTACTCCAGCGTGAACGTCTCGTCGCCGTCGAGTAGTTGCACCTCGGCGTCCGCTTCGCTGGCCGCCACCTCGCTGACGAGGTCGTCAGTGTCGATTTCGACCGGCGGGAAGGTGTCGTAGTGCATCGGCAGGAGGTGATCGACGCCGAGCCACTCCGTCGCGATCGCGGCCTGCGTCGGTCCCATCGTGAAGTGATCACCGACCGGCAGCGCTGCGGCGTCGGGTTCGAGGTACGGGCCGATGACGTCTTTCATCTCGGACATCAGGCCGGTGTCGCCGGCGTGGTAGAACGTCGTCGCGTCCGGATCGGACTCCCGTGTTGGTTCCTCGTCGCTGATGACGAAACCGATCGGCAGTCCGAGGCTGTACTCGTAGTCCGTGTTGAGCCCGTTGGTGTGATCGGCCCGATGCATCGTCACGAACGCGTCGCCGCACTCGACGGTGCCGCCGATGTTCATCCCGATCGACGACTCGAAGCCGACCTCCTCTTCGATATACGTCGTCAGTTCGGGAACGCCGACGACCGTCGCGTCGGTGAACGCCCCAGCGTCGGCGATGTGATCGGCGTGACCGTGAGTCAGGAGGACGAAGTCGGGCGTCTCGACGTCCTCGGCCGACAGTTCTGTCATCGGGTTCTGGAAGAACGGGTCGATCAGGAAGGTCGTGCCGTCGACATCGACGTGCCACGTGGAGTGGCCGTGCCAGGTGAGTTCCATCGTCATCGTCCGTCCGCACGTTTCTCCGGATCGACAATAAAGCGTACTGTCCCGGATGCCGTCGGGCGGCGGCGCACCGCTCGGTCACCCGTACTTGGCAGGATCCGGAGCGATCACAGGATCAGCACGAACGCGCCGAGCAGGAGGCTCCCGACACCGATAGCGACGCCCCCGAGAGACGTTCGCGCCATCCGAGAGGCGGTCGCCGCCGGCGTGGCGTCCGAGACGACGATCGGATCGATGCTCGCACCGCTCGCGGTGACCCGACCGACGACGGTACACCGTTCTCCGGGCGTCGCGCGCTGTTCGGTGTAGCGACGCGTTCCCAGCGACAGCGTCGCGAAGAGCGATCGGAGGACGTTCGGCGGCGTTTGCCACCGCGTCGTCGTCGGGTACCCGGACGTGCTGTGCTCGAAGCGGGCCACCCGATCCGGCGGCTGGGCGTCTGCCGCGACAGTCGCGACGGTGTCCCGATCGAGCGAGACGGTCCGGACCGACGGTTCGACGTCGACAGCGGCCGCAGCGGTCCGGAGGCGGAACGCCACCGACCCGGCGGTCTCGTGAATCGTCACGAACCCGGGAAACACCGTGGGCGTCACCCGCCGCTCCTCGACCGCGTACCGCAACGCCACGCAGTCGCGGCCGCTGAACGGCGCAGTCAACGGGTCCGGATTGCCAGGTTCGACGGTCCCGGTGAGGCTGAGCAGCGCTCCCGGATCGGCCGACTGGACCGAGTCGGCGGCGGTCGCGCGGCGGACGGTGAGCGCCCGCCACACGTGGCGGCCGCTGAAGACGAGCACCACGGCACCGAGCAGTATCATCGCGATACCGAAGACGGAAGTCCACGGACTTGCGGAGGGCATACCGACGCGTTCTACGGGGGTTGTCAAGGGTCTGGCGACGCCGCGATAGAAAGAACGAAACACCGGGGCACCGAGGACCCGGATATGCACACGGTCAGATTTCGCGATCCTGCAGGATCGATCCGAACCGGCGAGTGGCACGGCGACAGCGTCTCGTTCGCCGACGAGACGTACGACCTCGACGCGGTGGACGTGCTGGCGCCCTCGGACCCCACGAAGATTGTCTGCATCGGTCGCAACTACGCCGACCACGCTGCGGAGATGGACAACGAGATCCCGGATCGACCGTTGCTGTTCCTCAAGCCGCCGAACGCAGTCGCAGGTCACGGCGACACCGTGACGCTTCCGGCCGGGAAAGAACGGATTGACCACGAGGCGGAGATGGCGGTCGTCGTCGGCGAGCAGGCCCGTAACGTCGACGCCGACGACGCGATGGAGTATGTCGCCGGCTTCACCTGCCTGAACGACCTCTCGAACCGCGACGACCAGCGCCAGGAGACGAACTGGGTCCGTGGCAAGGCCTTCGACAACGCCGCGCCGATGGGCCCGGTGCTCGCGAGTCCCGACGAGGTGCCCGCCGACGCCGAGATCGAACTCCGCGTGAACGGGGAGACGCGGCAGTCCTCTTCGCGGGACCACCTCGCCTTCTCGGTCCCCGACCTCGTCGAGGAGATCACGACGTACCTGACGCTGGAACCGGGCGACGTCATCGCCACCGGGACCCCCGCCGGCGTCGGACCACTCGAAGACGGTGACACCGTCGAGGTGGAACTCGAGGGCGTCGGCGTCCTCGAACACGACGTGCGGATCCCATAACTGACCCGCGCCACACGCGCGTTTCTCCAACAGAAAGCGACGATGATGCGATATTCCCGCCTCGACGCGCTCTCGGTCGCTCTCCTCGTCGGTGCAGCGGTCGCCGGCGTCGCCCTGCTCCCGTCGCTACCCGACCGAATGGCTGTCCGATTCGGAACCGGCGGCGCGCCGAACGAGTATATGGCTGCTCCGCTCGCGGTTGCCCTCGTCCCCGTAGTTGGCCTCCTCGCTCTTGGGGCGGTGCGAGGCGTCCTGCCGCCCGGGCGCGACGTCCCCGCACCGGCGTGGTTCGGCGTGGCGCTCGCCGCCTTCCTGACGTACGTCCACGGCCTCGTCATCGCCTGGAACCTCGGAATCAAACTGAACGTGACGCTATTCGTCCTTCCGGGCGTCGCCGTGATCGTCGGCCTCGCGTTCCTCTCCGGTCGAGAGTGACCCGCCGCGATCGGTCCACTGGTCCGTGGCGAAAGACAACCCATAAGTTTAGGTGTGCCTAATCCGTGGCCGTGGAACTGACGCGACGCGACGCACTGGCAGCGCTGGCCGCCACCGGGTCGGCTGTGGGCGGCGGTGTGCTCGCCGGCCGATACGGCGCGCCGACAGCCGAGTCCGCACCCGAGAGCGAGCCGACCCACTCGTCGGCGTCGCTGTCGACACCGCTGCTCGACCTCCTCGATGGGGTCGCGGAGGTGCTCTATCCGAGCGACGTCGAGGGGCGGCGCGCGTTCGTCGAGACGTACGTCCTCGGCCGGATCGACGATCGGCCGTCGTACCGAGCTGGGATGGACGAGGCGGCCGCGCAACTCGACGCACTCGCACGCGACTGGGAAGACGCCGCCTACGCGACCCTCGACGTGGAAACGCGGGATCGATTGCTCCGGGGGATCGGTGTCGAGACGGCGGATCCGGTGCCCGATGGGACGCTCACCGAGCGAGTCCGGTTCTATCTCGTCAACGACCTGCTCTTCGCGTTCTACGCGTCGCCGACGGGCGGCCGACTCGTGGGGATCGAGAATCCGATCGGGCACCCCGGTGGCATCGAGAGCTACCAGCGGGAGTCGATGTCCGATGCGGCAGCGACGCCGGGAGAACAGGCCGACGATGGCTGAGCAGAGCGACGGCGGAGTCGGCGACGGGACTGATCGGACCCCGGCCGCTCGGGCGGACGTCTGCGTCGTCGGCGCCGGTCCCGCGGGGGCGCTCGTCGCGCATCGCCTCGCAGCGGCGGGTGCGGACGTCGTCGTGCTCGAGGCCGGTCCCCGTTTCGACGTCGACCGCCGACGCGAACAGCAGGAGGCCGTCATCCGGCCCGGAATGGGCGATCCCTGGGAGATGGGCGGTCCGCGCGACGCGTACACGACCGGGGGGCGCGGCTACCCGCTCAACGCGGCGCGTGTGAAGGGAATCGGTGGCTCGACGCTCCACTGGCAGGGGATGGTGATGCGGCTGCACGAGCGCGACTTCGAGATGCAGACCCGACACGGCGTCGGCGCGGACTGGCCACTCTCGTATGCGGACCTGCAGCCGTACTACGCCGCGGCGGAGCGGGCGTTCGGCGTCGCGGGCGCGATGGACAACCCCTACGCGCCGCCGCGGGAGGAGCCGTTCCCCCTCCCGGCGTTCCCGCCGTCGCACTCGGATTCGCTCTTCGCCGACGCGTGCGAGCGGCTGGGCATCGATATGCACTCCGTTCCCAACGCGCGGAACTCCGAACCGTACGACGGTCGCGCCGCGTGTCAGGGGTACGGGACCTGCAAGCCGGTCTGTCCGTCGGGAGCGAAGTACACCGCCGAGTCACACGTCCGGAAGGCCGAACGGGCCGGCGCGCGCGTCGTGGACCACGCACCCGTACAGCGACTCGAACACGACGACGACGATCGGGTCGAGACCGCCGTCTACGCGACGCCCGACGGGCGCGAACACCGACAGTCAGCGCGGCAGTTCGTGATCGCCTGCGGGGGCGTCGAGAACGCTCGATTGCTGTTGCTCTCGGCGTCCGAGCGGTATCCCGAAGGACTGGCGAACTCCTCTGGGGTCGTGGGTCGCTTCTTTATGGACCACCTCTTCGCCGGCGCGGGCGGCCGGCTCGGGGAGCCGACGCGGCAGAATCACATCGGCTTCAACACCAGCGAGTGTCACCAGTTTTACGACGACTCCGAGCCCGTCGAGGGGCTGAAGTTGGAGTTTCTCAACTACGCGGGGCCGTCGCCGGTGATGGAGGCACTCGGTGCCGACACGTGGGGGGACGACCTGCTCGAGCAGTTGCGAGACGCCTACGGAACCCACGTCGCGATCGGCGCGCTCGTCGAGCAACTGCCCGACGCCGAGAACCGCGTGACGCTCGATCCGAGCGAGCGGGACGACCACGGCAACCCGGTTCCCCGCGTGGAGTGGTCACTCGACGGGCGAACCGAACGGGCGATCGAACACGCGAATGCGATCCAGCACCGAATCCTGACGGAACTCGGCGCGGAAGTCGAGTGGACTGTCGGCCCCGACGCCACCGGGCCGGCGTACCACCAGATGGGGACCACGCGGATGGGATCGGATCCCGAGTCGAGTGTCGTCGACGCCGACTGCCGCTCACACGACCTCTCGAATCTCTGGGTGCTTGGCTCCTCGACGTTCCCGACGGGAGGGGCGATGAATCCGACGCTCACGATCGCGGCGCTGTCGCTGCGCGCGGCCGATGCGCTGGAAGCAGCCCTCTGAGAGCGAACAGCCGGCACCCGCCGCCGACCGGATCCGCCCCGATCCGGTCTGCGCTGTCCCTACGCCGCTGTGCCGGACAACCGCTGTCGGCGCAGGGGAACGGTCACGTCACGGCGACGCTGGCCGCTCGATCACACATAAACACTCGGGCGTGGCGGGTCTCGCCCGGGTCGGATCCGGCAGTCCGAGACGGACCCTTCAAGACCCGCGGGCGACTCCGTACGCGTATGCAACCGAGGGATCTCTCCGCGCACGAGGCGTACGTACCCGGGCGGGGGGCCAAGGAGGTGGCTCGCGATCTCGGGATGGACCCCGAGGAGCTGACGAAGCTCTCGTCGAACGAGAACCCCCACGGCCCGAGTCCGGACGCCGTCGCCGCCGTCGAGAACGCCGCACCCGACGTGAACGTCTATCCGAAGGCGTCGCACACCGACCTCACCGCACGGATCGCCGAGCACTGGAGCCTCGACGAGATACAAGTGTGGCTGAGCGCCGGCGCCGACGGCGCGATCGACTACCTCTCGCGGGCGTTCCTCGAACCAGGCGACGAGATGCTGGTCCCGGAACCGGGGTTCTCCTACTATCCGATGTCGGCGCGCTATCACCACGGCGAGACGTCGACGTATCCGGTCTCGAAGGACGAAGACTTCGAACAGAGCGCCGAGCACGTGCTCTCGTCGTACGACGGCGAGCGGATCGTCTACGTGACGACACCGCACAACCCCACGGGATCCGTCCTCGAAGCCGACGAGATCCGGGCGCTCGCGAACGGCGTCCACGACCAGACGCTGGTCGTCGTCGACGAGGCCTACGCCGAGTACCACGACGCGCCGTCGGCGATCGAACTCCTCGACGAGTACGACAACCTCGCCGTGCTCCGGACGTTCTCGAAGGCCTACGGCCTCGCCGGACTCCGGATCGGCTACGCCGCCGTTCCCGAGGCGTGGGCCGACGCCTACGCCCGGGTGAACACGCCGTTCGCCGCAAACGAACTCGCCTGTCGGGCCGCGCTCGCCGCGCTCGACGACGACGAGCACCTCGAACGCTCCATCGAGACCGCCCGCTGGGCCCGAGAGTACTACCACGAACACCTCGACGTGCCGACGTGGCCCTCGGGCGGGAACTTCGTCCTCTGTGAGGTCGGCGACGCGAGCGCGGTGGCCGAAGCGACCCAGGAGCGCGGTGTCATCGTTCGTGACACGTCCAGTTTCGGCCTCCCCGAGTGCATCCGGGTCTCCTGCGGGACCCGTGAGGGAACGCGCCGGGCCGTCGACGTCATCAACGAGGTCGTCGCCGAGATCGGGCCGGAGGCGACCGAACCGTGACGCAGATCGCGCTCACGGGGACCCCGGGAACGGGAAAGACGACCGTCGCCGACCTCGTCGAGGCGCAACTCGACGTCGAGGTACTCCACCTCAACGACGCGATCCGCGAGGCGGACCTCTTCGCGGAGCGCGACGTCGAGCGCGACTCGCTGGTGGCCGACCTCGACGCCGTCGAATCGTGGGTCCAAGCGGAGACAGCCGACGACGGGAAGACGCTCGTCGAGTCCCACCTCTCGCATCTGCTGGCCGTCGACAGGGTGATCGTGCTCCGCTGTCATCCCGAGGAACTGAAACCTCGGCTGCGCGAGCGCGGCGAATCGGAAGCGTCGGTGGCGGAGAACGCAGAGAGCGAGGCGCTCGACGTGATCCTCGCCGAGGCAGTCGAACGGCACGGCGAGGACGACGTCTGGGAGATCGACACCACGGACCGGTCGCCCGAGGCCGTCGCCGACGACGTGAAAGCGGCCGTCGAGAGCGAGATTCCGCCCCGCGTGGGCGTCGTCGACTTCATCGAGTACCTCTGATCGACGATGACACTCGACCAGTACCGTGACCTCGCAGACCGGCTGCTCGCTCCGTTCGTCGCGGCCGCGGACCGACTCGGACTGACCCCCGACGGCGTCAGTGTCGTCGCGTTCGGGTTCGCCGTCGCGGCCGGGGGCGCGTTCTACCTCGCGACGCCGACGTGGTACGTCCTCGGGGGGCTATTCGTCTTCCTGAACGGCTGGCTCGACCTCGTCGACGGCGCTCTCGCGCGGGCCCAGGGCGTCGACAGCGACGGGGGCGATCTGCTCGACCACGTGCTCGACCGGTACGCCGACATCGTGATGCTGGTCGGCCTCGCGGCCGGGATCGACGCGTACGGACTGGGACTGGCCGCGGTCACGGGCGTGTTGATGACGTCGTATCTCGGGACCCAGATCCAGGCGGTCGGCCTCGGCCGCGAGTACGGCGGACTCGTCGGCCGGGCGGACCGGTTGGCGATCATCGGCGTCGTCGCCATCGTCGCGGCCGCGGTCCGCGTGCTCCCCGGACCGCCGGTGGCGGTGCTCGGACGATCCGTCGTCGGCTGGCTGCTGATCTTCTTCGCCCTCGTCGGCCACCTCACCGCGCTCCAGCGATTCTGGGGCGCGTGGTCGGACCTCGGCTGAGTCCGTCGCGTCTCAGTGACCTCCGTCGCACGGAGGACAAAACACATTACGATCGCGGTAAGAGCCGGGAGTATGGTCCCCCAATCCTCCACCACCGACCGCGGCTGTCCGAAGTGCGGCCACACCGAGACTGACGTCGGGACGATCTCGACGACCGGCGGCGGGCTCTCGAAGATGTTCGACATCCAGACGAACAGCTTCGAGGTCGTCTCGTGTACGAACTGCGGCTACTCCGAACTGTACCGAGACACCACTTCGAGCGGCAGCGACATCGTCGACGTCTTCCTCGGGTGATGACCGGGGGCGCGTTCGCGCTCGTCGTCTTGCTGTTCGCGGTCGTCGCGCCGCTGGTCCTCTACGTCCTCGTGCGGCGCGAGCACGACCAGCGGCAGACGATGGACAGAGCGGACGCCGAGCGAGCGGCGCGACGCGATACTGGCGATCAGCGACGCTGACGTTCGTTCGCTGCGCGTCCGCTCGACGTCACCGCGCCGCGCGGCGTGTGCTTTATACCGCACCCTCGACTACGAGGTGATATGCCCCAGTGCGAGATGTGCGGCAGTGAGCAGCCGTCGCTGACGACGGTGAAGGTCGAAGGGGCCGAGCTCGAACTGTGCGACGACTGCAAAGAGTTCGGCACCGAGGTCCGCACTGAGTCGAGTTCTTCCCAGTCGACGAAGTACTCGACGTCGAGTTCGTCCGGAACGAGCGGATCGAGCAGTTCGTCGAGCAGCGCGGCTGGCGGGAGCACCGGCGGCGGCTCCGGTGGCTCGTCTCGACGCCGCGATATGTTCGACGATATGGACGAGATCGCCGGCGACTACGACCGACGGATCCGCGAGGCCCGCGAGGACCGCGGCCTGAGTCAGGAGGAACTCGCCAACGCTCTCAACGAGAAAGCGAGCCTGATCCGAAAGCTCGAACGCGGCGATATCCTGCCGTCCGACGACGTCCGCGCGAAACTCGAAGGCGACCTCGAAATCTCACTCGTCGAGGGCGAGGACGCCGACGACAACGACTGGTCCAGCGACTCCTCGACGACGACGACGCTCGGCGACGTCGTGAAGCGAAAAGACTGACCGAGAGAGTCGGTACAGAGAGGAACCTATTTCGGCCAGTAGCGCACACGGAGACCTATGTTCATCCTTGTCAACCTGAAGGCATACCCCTGTGATCCGATCGAGGTAGCGTCGGCCGCGCGCGACGTCGCCGACGACTCGGGCGTCCGGATTGCGGTCTCACCGCAGGCCGCGGACCTCGCCCGGGTCGCCGAGACGGGGGTCGAGACGTGGGCGCAACACGTCGACCCGAACAGCCACGGGAGCCACACGGGCAGTACCCTCGCCGAGGCCGTCGCCGACGCCGGCGCGCAGGGGACGCTGATCAACCATTCCGAGAAGCGGCTCCGTCTCGCTGACATCGACGGCGCGATCCAGGCGGCCGAGCGGGCCGGCCTCAAGACCTGCGTCTGTGCGAACAACCCCGCACAGATCGGCGCGGCGGCCGCGCTGGGCCCAGACAGCGTCGCGGTCGAACCGCCGGCGCTCATCGGCGGCGACGTCTCCGTCGCGACGGCCGACCCGGGGATCGTCGAAGACGCCGTCGAGGCCGCAGCCGCCGTCGACGACGACGTCGCCGTCTACTGCGGTGCGGGAATCTCTTCGGGCGAGGACGTCGCGACCGCGGGTGACCTGGGAGCGTCGGGAATTCTCTTAGCCTCTGGCGTCGCGAAGGCCGACGACCCGCGCGCGGCGCTGGAGTCACTCGTCGATCCACTCTGATGAATCGCCTCATCCCCTCGCCGTCGTCGGCTGCCGCTCGTCGCGCTTCGTTATGACCCTCAGACAGTTTCTCGACGATGCAGAGAACCCCGACCGCTCGCTGATCGTCCTCAACAGGACGGCGCCCGACCCGGTCCAGCAGATGCTCGAAGAGCTGTTCGACGGACAGTCCGTCGACATCGACGAACTGGATCTGACAACGGGGGACGACGATCAGGTACTGGTCGTCGAGGAGAACGAGGTGGTCGCGAGTTCGCCCCTCGAAGACCTCCAGGAATCGATTCTCTTCATCAACTCGGACCTCTTCATCACCGGGACGCGCGGCATCGAGGCGGTCGAACTCCCGTCGGCGCTGAAAGGCCTCGACGAGATCCCCTTCTACCTCCAGGGATACCCGAAGTCCCACTCCGAGAAGTTGCTCTTGATCCTCATCTCGCGGTACATCGAACGGACGGCCTGGGAGGAGGGCGAGGGAACGCTCCGGACGTCGTTCCAGAACCTCTCGCGGATCGAAGACGAGTTGGGGACGAACAAGGTCTACACGCGACTCGACCAGACGGACGTCGACGTACACGTCTACGGTGCGCCGGGATGGGAGCCGTCACCGGAGATGGACATCACGATCCACGCCGGTTACGAGCAGGACTTCCTGGAATCGTGGTTCGTAGTCTTTGTCCCGCCGGACGGGAGTGACAGCCAGATCGCGCTGTTGGCGCTCGAAGAGGAACCGAACGAGTGGGTCGGCTTCTGGACGTTTCGGGAGTCGATGGTGAACCGTCTCAACCGGTATATCGAGCGGCGACTGTGAGACGCGGGGTCGATCAGTCCTCTGCGATGCCCGGGTCCGCGTCCCGCTCTGCTCCGGGTTCCTCGGTCGGAACTGCGCCCGCCGCGTGGCCGCCGCTCCCGGTGGCCGTGGTCTCGGCTGTCTCCGCGGGCCGGGGGTCGTCTGCGTCTGTCCCGCTAACGCCGTCGTCCTGAGAGCCATCGTCCTCGTCGCGCGGGTTCGACAGGTCCGGCCGGAATGCCGCTTCGACCGCGGTGACGACCTCCCTGAGTTCCGCCTCCGAGAGCCGATCGGCGAACTCCGAACGGACCAGGTCCGGGAGCGCGTACGCGTATCGTCCGCGACCGACGTGTTCGACGAAACCGGCGCGGCGGAGCGGCCCGTTGCGGCTGTAGGCGAGTTGTTTGTCGCCGACTTCGCCCGCGGCGACGTGCGCGTCGACGGGGTCACAGTCGTCGATCTCGCGGTAGAACGCCAGCATCCGGCGGGAGGCCGGGGGGAGCGACGCGACCACCTTCCGGAGTCGTTCGACGACATCCTCGCGGCCGGTCAGTCCGGCGGTGTGCTCGTGTGCGCGTTCCGGAGCGATGTCGGTCGGCCCGCTGTCGAGCAGTTCCACGTCGTTACCGACGTCGAGTCCGGGGTACGCGCCCGCGGCGGCGGCAGTGACGGCATCCGGATCCGGCTCCGAATCGGCTTCAGCGTCGGTGTGGTCTGTGTCTGCGGTGTCGCTGGCGGTCGCAGCGCCGGTCGCGGGCTGTTCGTCTCCATCGACCGGGGGCGCATCGTCGTACTGATCGAGTGCCGCCTGCTGCTCTTCAGGCCGGCTCAGGTTTCGCCCCTCACCGCCGCGGTACGGCGACTCGGCGGTCTGGAACATCGCCTGGGCGAACTGGTCGGCCATCTGTGAGAGGTCCCGCGCCTCCTCGAGTTCGCGCTCGAGCTGTTGGATGCGCTTGTCTTTCTTCTCCACTTCCTGTTTGAGGTCTGCGATCTCGCTCTCGCGACGCGCCTTCTCGTCGGAGATGTCCTGCAGTTCGGAGACGAGATCGCCGTCGACGGACTTCAGATCCGGGCGCTCGAAGTCCTCGAGTCCGGGCGTCGCCCCGGCGTCGAACGTCTGCTTCTTGTGGAACTTCACCCGCCGAAGCGACTCCGACCAGTCCGTGACGAGGAACGCCTCGCCGTCGTCCATCTCCTCGATCGCGTTGGCGTACTCCGACCCCAGGATCCGGCCGACGACCTTCGTGTCGTTGTTCCAGGTGAGGCGATGCCAGACGAGCCAGTCGCACTGGGTGATGAAGTCCTTCTTGACGTCGGCCGGCCGCTGTGAGATGCCCACGATCCCGAGCCCGTGCTTGCGCCCGCGCTTGCCGATTTTGATGAGCATCTTGCCCGCTTCGGTCATCCCGCCGCCCTCGGGGATGTACTCGTGGCACTCTTCGACGAGCATCAGGAAGGGCTTCTTCAGTTTCTTCTCCTTCGCGAAGAGGTGCCGCGCGACCGCGGTGAGGAGTTCCTGCGCCTCGTCGTCGTCGAGGTAGCCGGAGACGTCCAGGATGATCGGGACGTTCTGTTCTAAGGCGAGGTTCGCGAGTTTCTCGGCGTGCTCGGGACTGACGACGATGTCGCACTCCTCGTCCGCGCCGGCGTGCAGCAGTTCGAACTGCTCTTTCAGGCCGTAGTACTCGCCGTCCGTGTCGACGATCAGGACCGGAAAGTTGTTCGAGAGCAGGTTCTCGATGACCACCGAGGCCGTGTTCGATTTCCCCGATCCGGACTTGCCGGTGATGAACCCCCGGCCGGTCAGGATGTCGACGACGGGCAGGTCGACTGTCGCCCCCGGGTCGTGGGTTCCGTCGCCGCCCGGCCCCTCGCTCACGTTCGCGACGGCGATCGTCTCCGTCTCCTCGGTCATTGCTGAGAGGCTTGCTCTCGCGGGACATAGTTCCTTCCCCGGGAAGACGGGCGTCTGACGTGCGTCTGACGCCGGTTCCGGGATCAACTCACTCCCCGGGGTCGAACTGGTCGAGCGACGCCTGGCCGCGCCCGGTGTCAGACCGCTCGTGGCCGTCGGCTTCGCCCTCGCCGTCTCTATCCTCGACGGCCGTTTCTCCCTCCCAGCCGTCGAGTTTCGCCTGTTCGCCGTCTGCGAACGAGAGGTTCGAGACGCGGACGCCGACCTTGCGCGCGGGGTCGTCTTCGAACTCGGTAAGCAGATCCAGCGCGACACGTTCGACGAGTCCCGGCTCGTCGACCGGCCCCGAGAGCGATCGCTCGCGGGTGTTGACGTCGTAGGGCGGGACGACCACCTTGATGCCGATCGTCCGGTAGGTCGCCCCGCGGTTTCTCGCCCGGGCGGCGACGTCCGAAGCGAGCGCCCTGACCTGTTCACGTTTCTCCGCCCTGTCGGTCGTCGCTCCCGCGAACGCCGACTCCCGCGAGAGACTCTTGGGCCGGCCCGTGGGGGTGACCTCCCGGTCGTCGACGCCACGAGCGCGGTCCCGCAGTTCCGGGCCGCGGGAGCCGAACGCCGAGCGGAGTTCGGTCGGATCGGCGTCCGCGAGGTCGCCCGCCGTCTCGATCCCCATCGAACGCAGCCGATCGGCAGTGACCGGACCGATGCCGTGAACGGCCGTGACCGGCAGCGGAGCGAGAAACGCCGTGACGTTCCCGGGTTCGACGACCACGAGTCCGTCGGGCTTGTCGTGGTCGGACGCGATCTTCGCGGTCGACATATTCGGGGCGACGCCGATGCTGGCGGGGACGCCCACCTCGCGGGCGATCCGCTGTTTCACGTGTCTGGCGTACCCTTCGGCCAGCGTTCGCTCACCGTCCGGAGCGCGCTCCCAGGCGGTTCGACCGGTCACGTCGAGGTACGCCTCGTCGATACTCACCTCTCTGACGACGTCGGCCGACTCGTGAAGGACGTCCTTGACCGACGCCGCGACCGAGCGGTAGAAGTCGAGGTCGACGGGCCGGTAGTAGCCGACAACGTCGTGATCGGCGTCGTCGTCTGTCGGTGAATCGTTTGTGCCGTCTGTCGGTGGATCGTTCGCGCCGTCTGTCGGTGGATCGCTCCCGCCGCCCGCCGGCGGATCGTTCACGCCGTCCGTCGGTCCATCGCTCGCGCTGTCCTCGGCCGCCCGCGGCACCCGTTCGAGCGCCTGTGAGATGGGCTGAGCGCTCTCGACCCCGTACTCGCGAGCCTCGTAGCTCGCGGTTGCGACCGCGCCGAAGGTCTCGCCCGCCTCGTACCCCATCCCGACGATGACTGGCTCACCGCGGAGTTGCGGCTCTCGTAACCGCTCGCAGGAGGCGTAGAAGCAGTCCATATCCACGTGGAGGACGATCCGCGAG
Source organism: Halobellus clavatus (assembly GCF_900107195.1). GTDB lineage: Archaea > Halobacteriota > Halobacteria > Halobacteriales > Haloferacaceae > Haloquadratum > Haloquadratum clavatum. Next base: position 164,719 of record NZ_FNPB01000008.1, on the reverse strand, counting down.
GACGGTTCGGTCTCCACGCCGGGAAGGGTCTCACCGCTCATCGTCCGCTGGGGAGGTCGTGGCGGGAGACGAGACGCGGTGCTCGTCCCGCGGCGTGCTTCGGTCTCCGTTCCGTCCGGTCACGACGCGTCTGGATACGTGAAATTAGATGAGGAACCACTATAGCGTTCGCAAACCGGGGCGGAAGTGAATCCGAGCGAGGGGTCGGGCGAGACGGGCGAGCAGAAGAGCGGAGACCTCGACGGTACAGGGGGCCTTACTTCAGACGTTCCTGGAGGAACGACGGGTGAGCGGCCGTGATGCCCTCGATGCCGAGCAGCGTTTCGGAGATCACGTCGCCGAGCGCGTCGCCGTCGGGGGCCCGGACTTCGGCCATAAGCATGTGATCGCCCGACGAGGTGTACAGCGACTCGACGGCCTCGAGTTCTTTGAGTTCGCGAGTGGCTTCGACGTAGCGCTCTGAGGCGACGTCGAGCCCCACCAGCGCGATCGACGTCTCGGAGAGCTTCTTCGGATCGACGTCGGCCGAGTAGCCGACGATGATCCCCTCGTCTTCCATCTTCCGGATGTACTTCCGCACGGTCGGCTTCGAGACGTCCGCGCGGTCCGCAATCTCCGAGTACGACGCCTGGGCGTCCTCTTCGAGTACGTCGAGGATGCGCCCTTCCGTCGAGGTAGTTTCCATACCTGTATGTTTTGCTCGATAGAAAAAATACCTTCCGAATAAACAAAGCGACCTCACGCCGACGAAACGATCGAGTCACAGCTTGACCAGCGGGCTTCGGAGCCGGGTGATTCCAGTCGGTATCGCCGCGGCGTCTGGCGATCCGCGTCGGGAGGTCGTTACTTGTGCTTGTCGAGGAACGTGTCGTAGACACGCTCCCACTCGTAGTCGTCGTCGAAATACCGCTCGGCGAGCGGTTCGTCGGGAATCTCGCCGATGCGCTGTTTCTCCTGCTGGTAGGACGGCCGGTCGTCGACGTAGTAGCGGCCGGTGAGCACGGTGCCCTCGTGCAGTGCGTTCTCCGTCTTGAACATCATATCGGAGGCCTCCGACCGGCTGGTGTTGTCGAACTCGTAGTCCTCGGAGTCGTTGACGTCGATGTAGGGGACGTACTGCTTGGCGTCCTTGTTCCAGGTCGGACACTGCGTGAGGAAGTCGACGTGGGAGAACCCGTCGTGTTCGATCGCCTCGACGATGATCTCTTTGGCCTGGTTCGGGTTCACCGCGGCCGTCCGGGCGATATAGGACGCGCCGGCGTTCAGCGACATCGACAGCGGCCGGATCGGATCCTTCGCCGAGCCGTGCGGTTGCGTTTTCGATTTGTGGCCCTTCGGCGACGTCGGCGACGTCTGCCCCTTCGTCAGCCCGAAGATCTCGTTGTTGAACACGATGTAGGTGATGTCGTGGTTCTCCCGGGCCGTGTGCATGAAGTGGTTGCCACCGATGCCGTAGCCGTCGCCGTCGCCGCCGGCGGCGATGACCGTGAGGCCGGGATTCGACAACTTGGCCGCCCGCGCGATCGGGAGCGAGCGTCCGTGGATCGTGTGGAACCCGTAGCTGTCGAAGTAGCTGTTCAGTTTGCCCGAGCACCCGATGCCCGTCGAGACGAGCATCTCCTCAGGTGAGAGGCCCAGTTCCGCTGCCGCACCCTTCAGGGCCTTCAGGACCCCGAAGTCGCCGCAGCCTGGACACCACGTCGGCTGTGGTTCGAGGCCGGGGGTGTACTCGTTACGGTCGCGTTCGTCGTCTTCGCCGATTGCACTGAATGCGCTCATTTTCAATCACTCGCTGCGGGGACGAACTTGGTCTCGTGGCCGGGCAGCGTCCCGTCCTCGACGATGCTGGTGACGAACCCGTCGACGATCTCGGCGGGCTCGAATGGGTTGCCGTTGTACTTCAAGAGGCTCGAGAGCTTCTCGCCGAAGCGACCGAGCTCCTTCTGGGTCAGGCCGCGGAACTGCGCGGAGGCGTTCATCTCGACGACGAGCACCTCGTCGACGCTCTCGATGAACTCGGTCACTTCCTCGACCGGGTAGGGAGCGAGTTCGGAGACGCCGAGGGACTTCACCGAGTGACCTCGGTCGTTCAGTTCGTCGACGGCCTCCTCGACGGTCCCCTGCTGGGAACCGAACGTCATAATCCCGTACTGCGCGTCCGCGGGCCCGTAGTGGGCGTTCGTGCCCTCGTCAGTGTCGAGGTCGGCCCGGATGGCCTCCATCTTCTGCGTCCGACGGTCGACCTGACTGACGCGGTTGTCGGGGTCCTCGGAGATGTGCCCCGCGGGCATATGCTCGTTCCCGGTCGCGAGGTAGCGACCGCCCTCCTGGCCCGGGATCGACCGCGGGCTGACGCCGTCCTCGACGTCGTGCTGGAAGCGGTTGTACTTCCCGGAGGCGTCGTGGGGAGCGTCGGCGAGCTCAGCTTCGGTGACGACCGATCCCAGGTCGGGGTTCGGTTCCTCGTCGAACACGCTGGCCGGGACGTTCTGCAGTTCGCCGCCGTTCTTCTGATCGTAGAGGACGATCGACGGAATCTGGTACTCGTAGGCGATCTGGAACGCGCGGCGGGTCTGTCTGTACGCTTCCTCCGCACCCGCAGGCGCGAAGACGACTCGGTGTGAGTCTCCCTGCGAGGTGTACAGGACGTGTTCGAGGTCCGCCTGCTCGGGCTTGGTCGGCATCCCGGTGGATGGGCCCGCACGCATCGCCTCGACGAGGACGACCGGCGTTTCGGTCATCTCGGCGAGGCCGAGCGGTTCCGACATCAGCGCGAAGCCGCCACCGGAGGACCCCGACATCGCCTTGACGCCCGCGTGGGACGCACCGAGCGCGAGCGCGGCCGCGGCGATCTCGTCTTCGACCTGTTCGGAGATGCCGCCGACCTCGGGGAGGTTCTGCGACATAATGGTGAAGACCTCGGTCCACGGAGTCATCGGATAGCCCGCGATGAACCGACAGCCCTCGTCGAGCGCGCCGTAAGCGATCGCGTCCGATCCCGAAATGAGGACCTGCTCCTCGTCGTGCTCACCTTCGGGCACCGTGATGTCGGGGGCGTCGGCGTCGAACTCCGTTTTGACGGTTTCGTAGGCGTCGTCGAAGACCGACATATTCGGCTCGAAGATCTTCTCCGGCATCGCGTCTTCCATCAGGCTCTTGATCACCTGAGGCTCGATGTCGGCGATGGCGCAGGTGACCGCGACACCGGCGGTGTTACGCATCACTTCGCGGCCGTGGTCGCGGGCGATGGTCCGAAGGTCGATGTCGTAGACGTGCCAGTTGTTCTCCTCGACGCGCTCCTCGAAGTTCGGGATATCGTCGGTGTCGAGCAGTCCCGAGTCGTAGACGATGACCCCACCCTCGTTCAGTTCATCGAGGTTCTCGGACAGCGGTTTGACCTCCTCGTTGCCGTAGTAGGCGTTCTCCTGGGGGTTCCGCGCGAAGGAGTCACCCAGCGAGAGGAGGAAGTTGTAGCCGTCGCCGCGTGACCGGACGGGGTCCGCGGAGACGCGGACCTCTGTGTAGGTGTGGCCACCACGGATGCGCGACGGGTAGTGACGGTGCGTGAATACGTGTAGGCCCGCTCGCATCAGGGCCTTTGCGAAGTTCTGGCTCGTCGAGGCGATTCCGTCTCCGGAACCTCCCGCGATTCGCCAGATGAGTTCGTCGTCAGTCATATCTAAGCTCACGGCCCGCGTGGGCCACTACCGAACAATTTCGAAAGGAATCGATTAAAGCCTTTGCTATACGTTACCAAGGAAAGATGATGATAGACCTAATATGTGTGTGACACACACGATATTCTCACTATTGTTGGGTATGCGTCCATCTGATCGATAGAATAGAAAATATACTGTAACTGCGACGCCCGGACTGCTGCTATCTCGTCACTCGTTGTCCGGGCTCGAGGGGTGATACTCCGTGTCGTACTCGCCGGGCTGGTCGTCGAGGCGGTCGGGGTTGATCCGGCCGCCGAGCAGCATGAAGTCGAGAATCGTGAGGTTCAGCATCGCCTCGACGACCGGGACCGCCCGCGGCGGCAACACGGGATCGTGGCGGCCGACGACCTGGATCTCCTTCTCCTCGCCGGTCTCCCAGTCGACGGTCTTCTGCTGCTTCGGGATCGACGTCGGGGCGTGCCAGGTTGCCTCGCCGTAGATCGGCTGGCCGGTGGTGATGCCACCCTGGAGTCCGCCGTGGGTGTTGCCCTCGGGAACCGGGTTGCCGTCCGCGTCGAACGCCCAGTCCTCGTTGCGATCCGATCCGGTCCACTCCCGAGCGCTCTTGCCGAGGCCGAACTCGAAGCCCGTCGTCGCCGGGATCGACATCATCGCCTGCCCCAGTCGGGCGGGGAACGAGTCGAACCGCGGCGCGCCGAGTCCCCGCGGAACGCCGCGGGCCTCGAAGTAGATCGAGCCGCCGATGGAGTCGCCCTCGGTCTGATACTCGTCGATGAGCTCACGCATCTGCTCGGCGGTCTCGGGATGTGCACACCGGACCTCGTTCTCCTCGGTGTGTTCGAGCATCGCCTCGAAACTCACCTCGGGCGCCTCGATCTCGCCGATCTGATTGACGTGCGCTTTCACTCGGATGTCTTCGGTTTCGAGAATCTTCTTTGCAATTGCGCCGGCGGCGACCCAGTTCACCGTCTCGCGCGCCGAGGAGCGCCCGCCGCCGCCCCAGTTGCGCGTCCCGAACTTCGTCGAGTAGGTGAAGTCCCCGTGGCTCGGGCGAGGAGCGGTGACGTAGGGCTCGTACTTGCCCGAGCGGGCGTCCTTGTTCTCGATGACCATCCCGATCGGGGTGCCGGTGGTGTAGCCGTCCTGGATCCCGGAGTTGATCGAGACGGCGTCGGGTTCGCCCCGCGAAGTCGTGATCATCGACTGTCCCGGCTTTCGTCGGTCCAGTTCCGCCTGGACGTCCTCCTCGTCGAGTTCGAGCCCGGCCGGACAGCCCGAAACGGTCACACCCATCGCGTCGCCGTGGCTCTCGCCGTAGGTGGTCACCTGAAAGAGTCGGCCGAATCGGTTGCCGTTCATTATCACGCCGTCGTGGTTCCGTCCATATATACGTTGCAGTACGCACCCTTCGAGGATCTTCAAACCGGGTCGATACACCCGTGGCTGCGCCGCGCAACGAGCCGGGTTTTTATTCCTGGATGTGCTCGAAGGAGGACACGCAGATGGTCCCCTCCAGCGACTCGCTCCCGGAGGCGACTTCGGCGTCGTCTCACCCCGGGAGCACGTCCTCCAGTGGCACTGCCGTAGCGCTCCAACCAACCTCGGCGCACCTGCGGAGATCCGTCCGATGCCCGACTTCGTAACCCGGATCTCCGCGGGGATGGACCGCGCCAGCGAACACCTCACGCTGGCGCTCGTTCCGGTCCTGCTCGCGCTCTTCCAGACCGACAAGATCGTCGCGATCGCCTCGTTCGATGGCGGGCATCTGGGATTCAAGTTCGGACTGCCGCTTTCCGCTATCACCGTCTGGCAGTTCGTGAGCGTCCCCAACTCCGGTGTCGCGGTGTTTACCGGGCAGCCGATCGAGATGCTGCCGTTCGCAGTCGTGACCGCGCCGGTGCTGGTGGTCGTGCAAGCAGCGGTCACTGCCGGCTACTTCGGAAGCCTCCGTGCTGCACTCGACGACGAGCCCCGACGGTTCTTCGAACACAGTCGCCAGTACTTCGTGCCCTTTTTCGTCTTGATCGCCGTGCCGTTCCTCGCGGTCCTCCCGTTCGCGCTCGGCATCTTCGGCCTCGGATCACTCACCGGCTCTATCGGCGCGGTAGCGCTCGTCCTCGTCATCCCGGCGCTGCTCGGGTTCCTGGTCGCTGGCTACCTCTTCTATGCGACCCCGTATCTGATCGTGCTCCGGGACGACGGCCTGATCGACGCTGCCCGCCGATCCTACGCGCTCGCGACGGAGGGCGGTCCGTACGTTTCGTATGCGGTCGGATTCGCACTCTTCGTCGTTCTCGTCTCACCCTTCGCGACCGGGTTCGTCGTGAACGTCCCGGTCGTCGGGATTCCGGTCGGAATTCTCGGCGGTGCCGTCATCGGGCTCGGAGCGAACTTCGCGACGATGCGCTTCGTCGCCGACCTCGATCCCGAAACGTCGGTCGAACGGAGTTGGGACGACGAAGCGGAAGCGGTGACGGACTGATACTGTCGGACAGAACTATGTGAAAATTATCGGCATCCCGTGGGTGCCAAAATGATTCACGAACTTCTGTCCGACAGTATGAGGCCACGGGCGCACTCGCCGCGAACCGTCCTCTGCCCAGTTACGCTTCGCGCTCGACGTCGACACCGAGGGACTCGATCGCGTCGAAGAAGTCCGGGAACGATACGTCGACGTGCTCGCCGCCCTCGATCACGGTCTCGCCGTCGGCGACGAGGCCGGCGATCGCGAGCGACATCACGATCCGGTGGTCGGCCCGGCCGTCGACCCGCGCTCCGGTGAGGGTAGTCTCGCCGCCGTGGACCGTCAACCGATCTTGCGCTTCGGTCACGGAGGCACCCAGTTTCGACAGTTCCTCGGCCATCGCACTCACGCGGTCGGTCTCCTTGTAGCGGACGTGCTCGCAGTTCTCGATGACGGTGTCGCCGTCGGCGATCGCACCCAGTGCGGCGATCGTCGGGAGCAGGTCCGGCGTGTCGCCGACGTCGACGGTCGTGCCCGACAGCGACGCGCGGGGGACAGCGATCTCGCCCGCGTCCCGATCCCAGTCGACGGTCGCGCCCATCGACTCCAGGACGTCGACGATCGCACTGTCGCCCTGAGCGCTCGGTCGCGCGCCCTCGACGATCACCTGCTCGCCGTCGGCAGCCGCGACCGCCCCCGCCGCGAGGAGATACGACATCGACGAGAAGTCGCCCGGCACGGCGTACTCGCCGCCCGGGGGATCGTAGGACTGCCCGCCCGGAACGGCGAAGCCCGCGTCGGTTCGCTCGGCGTCGATCCCGAAGTCGGCCAGCACTTCCAGCGTGATGTCCACGTACGGTGCAGACTTCAGTTCGGTCTCCAGTTCGATGTCGATCCCCTCGTCGGTCACCGCACCGGCCATCAGGATCGCGGTGATGTACTGCGAGGAGACGTCGCCGGGAATCGAGACCGACCCGCCGCCGACGTGACCGCCGACCACGAGCGGCGCCTGGCCGTTGCCGCGGGTCGACTCCGCGCGTCCGCCCAGTTGCTCGATTGCGTCGAGAAGCGGCCCCTGGGGTCGCGATCGCAGCGACTCGTCACCGGTGAAGACGCAGAGCCCGTCGGCGAGCGCGCCGCAGGCGGTGACAAGCCGGGTCGTCGTGCCGGAGTTCGCGCAATCGACGACGTCGCCGGGGACCGCCGGTCGTCCGGCGAACCCGGAGATCTCGAGCCGATCGTCGCCGGCCGTGCGTTCGACGCTGCCGCCGAACGCCTCGACGGCGCGCATCGTCGCGCGGGTGTCGGCGCTGACGAGCGGGTCGGTGACCGCGGCGCGCTCGGCATACCCGGCCGCGAGGATCGCTCGGTGCGTGTAACTCTTCGAGGGCGGCGCGCGAACGCGCCCGGCGACGCGGGACGGCGAGATGGAGACGTCCATACGCACCGTTCGCGCCGGTGAGGGTTTGATACTTACTGTCGGGGGGCGTCTCACGACGGCGAGGGCCCGTCCCGATCCGACGGTGACGATGGTTTATGTACGAAGCCGGGGCCAGCGTCCCCGTGACGTGACGAACGCCCCGCACCGGCCGCGGTTGTCCGGCACATCGGTGTGGGGACACGGGGAGCGAGTGCCGGCTGTCCGCTTTACCTAGTGGGACGCAGCGGTCACTGCCGCTTCGAAACGAGCGCAGCGGCGGCTGCCAGCGCAGCGATCGCGGCGACGACGCCGAACCCGGGCGTGCCAGTGCTCGACGTCGGCGACGCGGTGTCAGTCGCCGCGGTGGTCGTCTGCGATGCCGTCTCGGAGCCTTCGGTCGTCGGCGCTGCAGTCTCAGTGCTACCGTTCGTCGCGTCGAGTTGCCGGTACTCCTCGTAGGCGTCGGGGTGGACGGCCTGGAGGATCGTCTCCGCCGCGAGGACTGACCGCGGCGCGGGCTGTTGGAGGTAGTTCGTGTTCACCCGAACGACGTTCCCTTCCTGGACAGCGGTCGTGCTGTTGTAGGCTGGGGTCTCGGGGACCGAGCTCCCGTCGGGCGTGACGATCCACTCCGGATTCAGTTCGACGACCGTCTCGTCGTTGATCGGCTGGAATCCCGAGACACCAGCCGACGCCGCGCCGTTCTGCAGTCCGGCCGCCGCCATCACATCACCGATGAACGTGTTCGCCCCGGAGGTGTACCCGTAGAAGACGTTGAGTCCGACCGGGCGCTCTTCGTCGGCCAACGCCTGTCGCATCAGCTCCAGCGAGCGGCGCATCTCGGCAGCGCGCTCGGTGCCGGCTTCACAGTTCCCGGTGAGCCGACCGACGTGTTCGGTCTTATTCGCGACGTAGTCCAGCGACGTCGCTTCCCCGAAGACGTAGACGGGAACGCCCTGGGCGCGGATCTGCTCGACGCGCTCGGCCGCGAAGCCGTGCGTGCTGTTCGGCACGAGGACCAGGTCTGGCGTCGTGTTCAGGACCGCCTCGACGCTCGGTCCACCCGCTCCGGAGACGTTCGTCTTCGCGCTCGCCCCGTCGAGGTACGTGGCGTACTGCGAGACGCCGACCACCTCGTCCTCCGCGCCGATCTCCCACATCGTCTGCGCGGCGCTCGGGTTGAGCGTCACCACGCGGTCGGGGTCGTCTGGAATCTCCACCTCGGCCCCAGTCGCGTCAGTCGTCTCGTACGGGAACGTGCAGGTATCGGCATCCCCGCCGTGCGATTCGAGTGCTGTGCCGACGGATTCGCTGGGACCGGCCGCGGCGACTGCACCGGCGGTGGGGCCGACAGCCGCGACGACGAGCAGAATCGAAATGAGTAGCGCGCTGCGTTGCATACTCGGCCCTGCACGCTATTGCAACAAGTATTTGGCTAATCCAACTGAGATTGCGTAACGTCGTGACTGTGAGAACGCGTGCCGTCGCGTGGTCGAGCGCGCTGATGGGCGTCCTCGCCGCTGTCGTCGTCGTGAGCGCCGGGGTCGGTCCGGTATCCATCGCGCCAGCCACAGTCGCGAAGATCCTCGCCTCGGCCGATCCCTCGCCGCTGACGTACGACGCCGCGCGGACGAGCCGCGTCATCGTGCTCGACGTCCGACTGCCGCGGATCGTCCTGGCGGCGCTCGTCGGCTTCGCGCTCGCGACCGCGGGCGTCGTGATGCAGGGGTTCTTCCGCAACCCGATGGCCGACCCCTCGATCGTCGGGGTCTCCTCCGGCGCGGCGGTCGGAGCCGTGGCGACGATCGTCCTCCCGATCGCGTTCCCCCTGGGCCTCGAACTCCAGGGCGCAGCCTTCACCTCGGCCGTCATCACGGCCTTCGGAGTGTATCTGATCGCGACGAGAGACGGACACACGCCGACGGCGACGCTTCTGCTCGCCGGCGTCGCCGTCCAGACGTTTCTGGGGGCGATCATCTCACTGTTGCTCCTCCACAGCGGCCAGAGCCTCCGCCGGGTCGTCTACTGGCTGATGGGTCACCTCGGTGGGACCACCTGGACGGAGGTGCGCGTGATCGCCGTCGTCGTTCCGCCGCTGTTCGTGCTCCTCTTGGCGTACGCCCGCGATCTGAACGTGCTCCTGCTCGGCGAGGAGGACGCACGGACCCTCGGGATCGAGGTCGAGCGGACGAAGCGCCTGCTCCTCGCCGCGTCGAGCATCGTCACGGCGGCCGCGGTCGCGGTCACCGGTGTGATCGGATTCGTGGGGCTGATCGTGCCGCACGCGATGCGACTCGTCGTCGGGCCGGATCACCGGGTCCTCCTCCCCGCGAGCGCACTCGCCGGAGCGTCCTTCCTCGTCGCCACCGACACGCTCGCGCGGTCCGGACCGACGGAGATCCCCGTCGGGATCGTCACGGCGGCGCTCGGGGCACCGTTCTTCCTGTATCTGCTCCGCTCGCAGGAGGTGACACAGCTGTGAACGACGACGCCTCCAATACCCGAGACGACCCGCTCGTCCGGATCGACGGGCTCCGTGTGGCGTTCGGCGAGACGACGGTCCTCGACGGAATCAACGCGACCATCGAACCGGGGACGTTCGTCGGCCTCGTCGGACCGAACGGGGCGGGGAAGACGACCCTGCTCAGGACGCTCAACGGGACGCAGGCCCCCGAGGCCGGTACGGTAGACGTCGCGGGCGAACGGATCCCCGCACTCGACTCGAAGGCGGCGAGCCGACTCGTCGCGACAGTCCCGCAGGACACCGCTGTCGCCTTCGAGTTCGATGTCCGGCAGGTGGTCGAGATGGGCCGAAACCCGCATCGGTCGCGCTTCAGCGGGTGGAGCGACGCCGACGAGGCGGCGGTCGAACGCGCACTCGACCGGACCGACACGGAGCAGTTCGTGGACCGGTCGGTCTCGACCCTGTCGGGTGGCGAGCGGCAGCGGGTGGTGCTTGCGAGGGCGCTCGCCCAGGAGACGCCGCTCTTGCTCTTAGACGAGCCGACGGCGAGCCTCGATATCAACCACCAGGTACGGACCCTCGAGTTAGTCCGTGACCTCGTGCGCCAGGGCAAGACGGCCGTCGCGGCGATTCACGATCTGAATCTCGCGGCGCACTACTGCGACGAACTGCTGCTGCTCGCCGGCGGAGAGATCCGAGCGCAGGGGTCGCCGGAGTCGATACTCACCGAGACAGCTCTGCAGGAGGCCTTCGACGCCAACGCCGTCGTCTCACAGCACCCGGTGACGGGGTCCGTCTACGTGACCGCACTTCCGGACGAGACCGCAGAAAGAGCGCAGGGACAGGAGACCAGCCGGTCGCGGCCGGAACGGGTCCACGTCGTCGGAGGCGGCGGGACCGCCGCCAGACACCTCTACGTGCTCGATGCGGCCGGATACGACGTCTCTGTCGGTGCGCTGAACGAGGGCGACACCGATACCGAGGCCGCCCGGAGTCTCGCACTCGACGTCGAGACCGTCGAACCGTTCGCCGGGGTCGACCCGGAGAGCTGTGCGGCGGTCGAACGACGCATCGACGCGGCCGACTGCGTAGTCGTCGCCGACGTCGAGATCGGGACCGGGAACCTCCCGAATCTCCGGGCCGCGACCGCCGCAGACGAGGTCGTACTCGTCGAAGACCGCCCCTTCGAAGAGCGGAACTACGTCGGACCGGCGGCCACCGAGGTCTACGAGTCCCTGCGGGAACGCGCCCGAGTCGTCGAGTCGAGCGACGTACTGAGCGCCGTGACCGACGCGGTCGATGGATCGAGCGTCACCGACGCTGACAACGCGGCGGGCGGGTCGCTCTCACGGAGGCCGGCACAACCCGGGCCGGAGGAGCCGGATTCCTGAGCATTCGCGTCCCGTTTACGGCGAGGTCTCGATTGTGTTCGGGGTCGAATTTGGACCTGGTCGACATTGTGTTCGCACACGGCCGACAGATTTTTTAAGCGAGCCAAACAATATGTAGTTACGAGCGAGGCGGTGGACCGGTTCTCGCCGTCTCACGAGATACAAAATGAGTGACGCCCTTCACGCGCGTACGCGCGAAGACGACGACGAACGAACGTGGCGAGACCACGACGCCGACGGGACCACCGGGTACACCGATGAGTCAGAACGCACCGAGGCGAGCGAAGAAGAGTCGCTAGAGTGCCCCGAGTGCGGTTCGACTGATCTCGTCGCCGACGACGAACGCGGCGAGACGGTCTGTGCGGACTGCGGACTGGTCGTCGACGAAGACTCGATCGACCGTGGCCCCGAGTGGCGCGCCTTCGACAGCGCCGAGCGGGACGAGAAATCCCGCGTCGGTGCGCCGACGACGAACCTGATGCACGACAAGGGACTGTCGACCAACATCGGCTGGCAGAATAAAGACGCCTACGGCAACTCCCTGTCGTCGAACCAGCGCCAGAAGATGCAGCGGCTGCGGACCTGGAACGAGCGCTTCCGTACCCGCGACTCGAAAGAGCGCAACCTCAAGCAGGCGCTCGGCGAGATCGACCGGATGGCTTCGGCCCTCGGCCTCCCGGAGAACGTCCGCGAGACCGCCTCGGTCATCTACCGCCGCGCGCTCGACGAGGACCTGCTCCCCGGTCGCTCGATCGAGGGGATCGCCACCGCGGCCCTCCACGCGGCCGCTCGGATGGCTCAGGTACCCCGCAGCATCGACGAGGTCGCCCGAGTCTCCCGAGTCGGCGAAGACGAGTTCGAGCGAGCGTACCGGTACGTGGTTCGCGAGCTCTCACTCGAGATCCAGCCAGCCGATCCCGCGGAGTACGTTCCCCGGTTCGCGTCGGATCTGGAGATACCCAAAGAGACCGAGCGAACGGCGAACGAACTCCTCGAGAACGCCAAGCGGCAGAACGTCCACTCCGGGAAGTCGCCGGTCGGCCTCGCCGCCGCCGCGCTCTACGCCGCCGCGCAGCTGACCAACGAGGAACTGACCCAGGCGGACGTGAGCGAAGTGACCGACATCTCGGAGGTCACCATCCGGAATCGGTATCAAGAACTGCTGGAAGCGTGGGACCTCGATTCGCCGCACGGCGGCCGCAGCGGCGCGGCAGAGGCCTGATCGACGGGCGATTCGCGGTGCGCGCGGGTTATTCTTCGACGACGACGACGCCTTTCATCCCGAGCGACTCGTGCGGCGTACAGTAGTACTGCACCGTCCCGGATTCGGAGAACGTCTGCGTGAAGGTGTGGCCTTCCTCTTGGACCTGTTCGGACTCGAACGAGCCGTCCTCGGCGACGACGTTGTGGAGACTGCCCTTGCCGGTCCACTCCCAGACGACAGTCGTCCCCGTCGAAACCCGGACGGCGGCCGGGCTGTATCCGAAGTTCCCGCCGTTAGCCTCAGAGCCTACTGTTATCGTTACCTCCGACTGCCCGGTGTGATCCGCGACGCCGTCGTAGTTCGACGTCTCCGAGAGATAGCCGTCGAAGGAGGGCGTCGACCCACCGCCGTCGCCGCTGGATTCGGCGGTCGAGTCGTCGCTGGACGCGGACGTGGACTCACCGCTCGAACCGGAGCCCGAACCGCCAGAACAACCGGCGAGACCGGCGGTAATCGCTGCAGTGGCACCCAGGAAGCGTCGACGGGTCGAATCGATTCGTGACATCATCAGGGGTTAGCGTCTGGTATATAAATGGAGTCCGACTCGTTCTCAGTTCTCGAAAACGGGCGGAACGGGTTCGGGGAGTGACTGACGTACTAGAGACGATGAGTGACGAAGCGAGAATGCGCGTGACCGAACCGCGGAGCGATACGACACCCGAGTGGGAGGTGTTCCTCCGCCGTGAGCCGAGCGAGCCGCTGCAACACGTCGGGAGCGTCACAGCGCCGAGCGAGTCAATCGCCCGCGAGCAGGCGTCGTCGCTGTTCGGGTGGACGGCGGAGACGCTATGGCTCTGCCGCGCGGACGACGTGGCCCGGTTCAGTGACCGAACGTTCGGCGAGGACGAGGCGGCGACGAGCGAAGCGCCCGCCACGGGTGGTGACCGCTGATGATCTCGATCAGCAAGCTCCTGTGTGCTCTCGACGCCGAGGGCGACGGCCTCCGGTACGACGACGGTCGCGACTCCGAGGAGGAGCAGATCACCGAAGACCGGACGACGAAGCCGGTCGTCGTCTGGAACCTCACCCGTCGGTGTAACCTCTATTGCGAACACTGCTACGCCGGCGCTGATCTCGACGCCGCCCCCGGAGAGTTGACGACGGCGGAGGGGAAACAGCTGCTCGAGGAACTCGCCGACTACGGCGCGCCGGTCGTCCTCTTTTCGGGCGGCGAACCGCTCGTTCGCGACGACCTCGAAGAGCTGGTCGCGTACGCCGACGACGTCGGGATCCGACCCGTCCTCTCGACCAACGGGACGCTCGCGACGCCCGAGCGAGCAGCGGCCCTCCGGGACGCGGGCCTCAAGTACGCCGGCGTCTCCGTCGACGGGATGCCCGAGCGCAACGACGCGTTCCGCGGTGAGGAGGGCGCGTTCGACGCCGCCGTGCGTGGAATCGAGAACTTCCTCGACGCGGGGCTCAAGACGGGACTTCGCTACACGATCACCGAGAAGAACGCCGCCGATATGGAGTCCGTCGTCGATCTCCTCTCGGAAGTCGGGCTGGACCGGTTCTGTTTCTACCACCTGGACTACGGCGGCCGCGGCGGCGAGATCGCCGACGCGGACCTCTCTCCGGCGGATCGTCGCCGCGCCGTCGAGCGGCTCTGTGAGATGACGCTCGCGTACCACCGGGAGGGCGAGGAGATCGAGACCTTACTCGTGGGGAACTACGCCGACGCCGCGTTCCTCGTCGAGTACGCCCGGGAGCACTTCAGCGACGCGAAGGCTGACGCCGTCCGTCGGTATCTGGAAGTCAACGGCGGCGATCCCACCGGCGAACGCGTCGCCGACGTCGACTACCAGGGCAACGTCCACCTCACGCAGTTCTGGCAGGGGTACAGCCTCGGCAACGTCCGCGACCGGCCCTTCGGCGCGATCTGGGAGGACGAATCGAACCCGCTCTTGGGCGCGCTTCGGAACCGCGAGGAGCACCTGACGGGTCCGTGCGGGGAGTGCCGCCACCAGGACATCTGTCGCGGAGGGTCCCGCCTGCGCGCGCTCTCAGCCGAGGGCGACGTCTTCGGCTCCGACCCGCAGTGTTACCTCTCGCGCGAGGAGCGCCTCGGCCCCGCCGCCGGCACAGGGGAATCAGCGGCGGACTGAGCAGCCGTCGAATCGGCCCACAGCGGTAGTCGCTCCCGAGCCCACCCGATTCCAACGTTTTGAGAAGCGGTTTCCATTTATATGCTGTCGTCGCCCGTAGTAACGGATGAAATGAGTCACTCACGTCCCACTCCGAAGATCACCATTGACCCCCTGAAGATCGCAATCGGCGTCTTCGTCGTTCTCGGCGTCGTGCTGACGGCGGTCGCAGGGTACGCGCTCATCGAGACGCTCGGCGGCGGGCTCGGTGCGATCCCCCCTGAGCTCGCGATGACGGCCGTCTTCGGCGCGTTCCTGCTGGTGACGGCCGCGGCGACCCGTCGCCACGTCCCCCACCGGTGAAGACGGCCGACTGCCTCACTGCGTCAGGGTCGATCGCCCCCGCCGATCGCAGCACTGTTCTCAGCAGTCAGTCTCTTCAGTCCCGGCCCGAGCGACCGAGACGGGCGGGCGAGTAGCCATCTTCGGCCATCGGAACCCGGTCCACTCTCACTCGCCAAGCAACTCGAATATGGCTGTGCGCCGTCCGGTCTTACAAACGCTACTATAGAAGTCGAGTCCGGAGCGGCCAGGGGGCGGATCGCCCGGCACCTCTTTCACGGCGACGCGGCCGCGACGCCTCTGCCTATCGATCCGGTCGAAAGCGAGCCGGTCGAAAGCGACCTGCTCGAAACGCGAAACGCCGTCCGAGCGGTTACGACGTCGTGGCGGTGTCCTCGTCCGGCGTGAGCCGTCCGAGCACGTACACTCCGGTGAGGATCGCCAACAGCACCACCTCGAAGAGGATCATCGAGATGAACGGGAGGTCGAACCCGAAGAACCCGGCGACGGTCCGGAACTCGACGGCCAGAGGGATGGTGAAAGCGACGAGCACCAGGAACAGCCCGGGTGAGAGTTGTCGCATCAGCGACTCACCTCCAGTGTTTCGGCGGCCTCCGCGGCGACGTCGAGCGGCCGGAGCCCCGCGGCCGCGTCGAGGGAGACGTGCGGCAGGGCGGACGCGGCCGCTTCCGCGAGCGCCTCCAGCGAGATGGCGACCGGGAAGCCGGGGCTACTTCCGAGCAGTCCGCTGTCGGTGACGATGCTCGCCAGCGGGAGGGTGTACGCGAGGACGACAAGCACGACCGCGATGCCGGTCCACAGCGCGAGGTTGTCGAGGATCAGCGGCGCGCCGCTCGGCGGCGATAGCGGCGCGGGAATCGTATCGTCGACGGGCGTGTCGACTCGGTCTTCGGCCCACGTCGCCGCCACGTTGAACAGGAAGAAGACGACGCTGAGGAAGAGCAACAGCCCGCCGAAGGCGATCTGCATTCGGATCTCGCCGACGCTGCCGACCGCGGCCGCGAAGTCGAAGTTCTGATACTGCGGCTCGGCGGTCCGGCGGGGGATGCCCAGCAGGCCGCCGCGGTGCATCGCGTTGGACATGAACACCATTCCGATGAACCACAGCACGACCTGGAAGAGGCCGATCGGTCGGCTGTAGACCGTCTTGCCGGTGATCTGCGGCAGCAGCCAGTAGGTGCCGGCCATCATCGTCAGCGCCACGGCGGTCCCGACGGTCATGTGGAAGTGCCCGGGGACCCACAGCGTGTTGTGGACGAGGTAGTTGATGTTCATCCCGGCGTTGACCATCCCCGAGAAGCCGCCGGCGGCGAACATCAGTCCGGCCAGCGCCATCCCGGCGAAGGCGGGATCGCGCCACGGGAGTGCGCCCAGCCAGCTGAGATAGCCCTCACCGCCGCGCTGTCGCGCGCCGTGTTCGACGCTGGCGACGACGGTGAACGCCGTCAGGAGCGACGGGAGCAGGAGGAACATCGTGTTCGTCATCGCGATGAACTTGAACCCCTCTGCGATCCCGGGGTCGACGTACTGGTGGTGGATCCCCACCGGGGTCGACAGCAGGACGAACAGCACGAAGACGACGCGGGCGAGTGGGTCGCTGAAGAGGCGGCCGCCCGCGAGTTTCGGCAGCACCGTGTACCACAGCAGGTACGCGGGCATCAGCCAGAAGTAGACGACGGGGTGGCCGAAGTACCAGAACAGCGTCCGGGTGAGAAGCGGATTCACCGTCTCGATGAGGCCGAGCGACCACGGGATCAGGAAGAACACGACGGCGACGGCGACGCCGAGCGTCGAGACGTACCACATAATCATCGTGGTCAGCACCATAAACGGTTGCAGCGGAATCCGTTCGTCGGGGTTGTCGCCGCGCCAATCGCGGTACGCGAGGAACCAGTCCGCCCCCGCCATCCACGTGCCGACGATGAACATCGCGAGCCCGATGTAGAAGGCCGGGTGCGCCTCGAGCGGGGCGTAGAAGGTGTACAGCACGTCCGCGCTCATCGGGATCTCGGGGACCAGCCCGGCGAGGATTGCGACCGCGGTCAGGACCGTCCCGGTCGTCATCAGGCCGAACCACGCCCACGTCAGTCTGATGTCCGGGAGCGGGCGCTCGAACCCCTTCGCGATCGCCCACGTGAACACGCCGACGAGGAAGAAGATCGTGAACACGAGCGCGAGTAACACGCCGTGCGCGGTCAGGAGCGTGTAGTAGTCGACCGAGTCGATGACGCGCAGGATGTTGGTCCGGTGTAAGGCCTGGATCAGCCCGAAGAACGCCCCGATCCCGAGCGCGATAAACGCGACTGCGAACGATGCCTGTACGACTTTCGCTTCGTCCGGATATCTATCGACGAACGTCGCCATTTCAGTTCACCACCATACTCTCGTTCCACTGGCTCTGCGGCACGACCTGAATACTGCCCTCCATCGCGTGGTGGGCCGATCCGCAGTACTCGTGACAGAGCAGTCCGTACTCAGTCGGTTCGCCGAACTCGACGGTGATCGTCGCGACCTGTCCCGGGATCGCCATCGTGTTGGCGTTGGTCCCGACGATCTCGAAGCCGTGGACGACGTCTCTGGACGTGATGTGGAAGGTCACCTCGGAGTTGGCCGGCACCCGGATCGGGTCCGACGTGCCGGGGTCGAACGCGAACTGATAGGCGACCACGTAGACGTCGTACTCGTTTTCGCCGGTCTTGTACGTTCCCGGCTCGCTGAACTTGGGATGGTCGCTGATCGCGTTCGGCTCGATCTGTCCACCGTCGTCGTCGACCATCTCGATACCGGCGCCGACCGCACCGTAGGAGATGGTCGCGATGAAGCCGACGATGAGGAGCAGTGCGCCCGCCAACCAGATTTTCTCGTATCTGTGTATCTCCATAGTTATCCGATCACCGTCAGGTCACCGCCGAGGAACTCGACGAAGTACATAAATATCCACATCGCACCGACGATCGCCATATAGATCGCGATGAGGACGAGTGTCCCGATCGGATCGAAGTCGTCGTGGTCGATCTGTCTGACGACCCCGGCGCGGCCCGAGCCGATCACGTACCCCTCGTCGTCGATCGATTCCGTGTCGGGAATCGACGCTCCGTCACCGGCCCCCTCGCCGGCCGACGTCGGCATCTCCTCGGATTCCGGTTCTGCTGCCATATCGACGCGTCTGGACTAAAGATTCTTGAACGAACGGAGAGATTCCTACACCATGAGAATCAGCGAAATGTCGAATCACCCCGACTCGGTACTGAGCGTATGGAACTGACGCCGCGTGTCGCAGGAATGGCCGCGCTGTTAGCGATCCTTCCGGTCGCCGCGTTCGGGCTCTTCCGGACGTGGTGGGCCGGGGCGATCACGCTCGTCAACGTCCTCCTCATCGCCGTGAGTCTGTACCTGCTCTTCTCGCCGACCGAGGGAGCGGATCACGGCTCCCACGAGGACGCCGCGAGCGGCGAAGAGGCGGTCTGATCGGCCGTGCCGGGGCCTTCGACGGTCGAGTCCCTCGCGGTCCTGCTGTCAGCCGGCGGTCTCGATGCGCTCCCGGCATCGAACGTCGAGGCAGGAGTCTTTCTGATCGTGGGCGCGCTCGGCGGGGCGCACTGCCTGGGAATGTGTGGGCCGCTGGTGAGCGTCTACGCCGACCGACTCCAGGCCACCGAAGCGACCGAGGACCGGCTCTCGGTCCGGCAGGTCAGACAGCACGCGCTGTTCAATCTCGGCCGAGCAGGCGGGTACGCCGTCGTCGGAGCGGTTCTCGCACTCGTCGGCGCCGTCACCGTCGGCGCAGCCGACGCCGTCGTCGCCATCGGTAACGGCGTCCGGGCCGCGACGGGGATCGTCGTCGGCGCGCTCATCATGACGACGGGCGTCTCGTACCTCGGCGGCGGCACCGGTGGGGTAATTCGGATGCCGGACGGGATCTCGGCCGTCTTCGGTCGCGTCAGTGCCGCGCTCACGAGTCGCGTCGACGCGCTCGTCGGCGACGTCCGGATCGTCGGCCTCGGCGTCGGGCACGCGTTCCTCCCCTGTCCGATCACGTTCCCCGCGTACCTGTACGCGTTCGCGATCGGCGATCCGTTCCGGGCGGCGTTTCTGCTGTCGCTCCTGGGACTCGGGACGTTCCCGACGCTCTTCGTCTACGGGACGGCGCTCGGGTCGCTGTCGGTCGGTCGTCGCCGGACGCTCCACCGCGTCCTCGGTGTCGCCTTCCTCGCCCTCGGATATTTGCCGCTCGCACACGGATTGATGCTCGTGGGCATCCACATCCCGCATCCGATGATTCCGATCTACCAGCCGCTGGGGTGACCAATGCGTTCAGACAGCACCGACGACGCCGGCACCTGTTCGCTGTGTGACCTCCCGACGCCGGACCCGCCGGTGACCGACGCGGACGTCGCGGGCACGTACTGCTGTCGCGGGTGCCTGGAAGTCGCCCGATCGATCGGCGGCCCCGACGAGGCCGGACCCGCAGCGATCGACGACGAACTCGACAGCGCGACGAGCGAGCCGGCGGCTGCCGAGGTCCCAGACGACGCCGCCGAGACGTACCTCGCGGTCGACGGAATGCACTGTGCGACCTGCGAGCGGTTCATCGAGTCGACCGCCGCGGAGGACGATGGCGTCTACGGGGTGGAGGCGTCCTACGCGACGGACATGCTCTCGGTCACGTACGACCCCGAGCGAACGACCGTCGACGACCTCGGCGAACGGCTCTCGCGGTACGGCTACGACATCGAGGATCCAGAGGGAAGCGAAGCCGACGAGCGCGACGGGCTGGCGACGCTCCTCATCGGCGGCGGGATCTTCGGGATGATGGTGATGGTCTGGTACGCGGTCTTCCTGTATCCGACGTACCTCGGCTTCGAGCCGTTCGTCGATCTCGGCGGACTGGACGGGCTCTACGTCCTCGGCAACGTCTGGGTGATGTCCTCGATCGTGCTGTTCTACACGGGCTATCCGTTGCTTCGAGGGGCGTACGTCAGCCTCCGCGCCGGACAGCCCAATATGGACTTGCTCGTCGCGCTCGCGGCGGTGTCGGCGTACCTCTTCAGCGTCGGTGCGGTGCTCGCCGGGCGCACGCACGTCTACTTCGACGTGAGCGTCGCGATCGTACTCGTCGTCACGGTGGGGAACTACTACGAGGCCCGAGTCAAGCGACGTGCCGCCGGCCGACTGACGGACCTGACGAGCGCCCGCGTCGACGAGGCGACGCGGCTCGCCGCCGACGGATCCACCGAGACCGTCTCGGTCGAAGAGTTGGGAGCGGGCGATCGCGTGGTGGTGCGGCCGGGTGAGCGTATCCCCGTCGACGGCGTCGTCGTCGAGGGGAGCGCCGCCGTCGACGAGTCGCTCGTGACCGGCGAATCGATGCCCGACCGTCGCGGCCCGGGCGCGGAGGTACTCGGCGGCACCATCGTCACCGACGACCCGATCACGGTCGAGGTGAGCGACGCGGCCACCAGCACGCTCGATCGGCTGGTCGAACTGCTCTGGGAGATCCAGTCGTCGCGCTCGGGCGCACAGCGCCTCGCTGACAAACTGGCGACGGTCTTCGTTCCCCTCGTCCTCGCACTCGCGACACTCACGACGGTGGGCTCCCTCGCGTTCGGGATCCCCCTCACGGACGCAGTCCTCACCGGGCTGACGGTGCTCGTCGTCTCCTGTCCGTGTGCGCTCGGTCTGGCGACGCCGCTGGCCGTGGCGGCCGGGATCCGCGACGCGGCCGATGCGGGCGTGGTCGTCGCTTCCGACGCGGTGTTCGAGGACGCCGCCGACGCCGACGTCGTCGTCTTCGACAAGACCGGGACGCTGACCGATGGGCGGATGCGGGTCGTCGACGTCGTCGGAACCGAGTTCGACGGGGACGGCGGGGCGATCGCGGCGGACGGCGGCCGGACCGACGGCGGCTCCGTCAGGGCCGCATCGACCGACCCCGACGCGGAGGCGCTGGAGCGCAGGGCGCTCGAGTTGGCCGCTGCCGTCGAGCGGTACGCATCCCACCCGATCGGGGCCGCGGTCGTCGAGGCGGGCCCGGACGCGCTCCCGAACGTGACCGACCCGACGGTTCACGCGAAGGGTGTCCTCGGCACCGTAGACATCGGAAACGAGGGCGAACCGTCCGTGTCCGGGACTGATTCCGGGATCGAGGTCGCGGTCGGGGCTCCCGAGTTCCTCCGGTCACGAGGGTACGCGATGTCGCGTTCGATCCGGGCGGCGACCGACCGAATCCGCGAGAACGGACGCGTTCCGACGGTCGTCGGCTGGGACGGACGCGCGCAGGCCGTCCTCGGCGTCGGCGACGCGCCGCGTGAGGAGTGGGACCGCGTCGTCTCGACGCTGGGGGCGGACCGAGACGTCGTCGTGCTCACCGGGGACGACGAGCGGGCGGCCGAGGGGTTCCGGCGGCACGACGCGATCGACGAGGTGTTCGCCGGCGTCCCGCCGGAGGCGAAGGCGCAGACGGTCGAGCGCCTCCGCTCGCGCGGGACCGTCGCGATGGTCGGCGACGGTTCGAACGACGCGCCGGCGCTGGCGGCGGCGGACGTCGGGATCGCGCTCGCGTCGGGGACAGATCTCGCCGGAAGCGCGGCCGACGCGGTGATCGTCAAGGAGGGACTCGGCGCCGTGCCGACGGTCTTCGACGTGGCTCGTGGAACGCACCGCCGGATCCGCGAGAACCTCGGGTGGGCGTTCGTCTACAACCTCGTGGCTGTCCCGCTGGCGATCACGGGCGTCCTCAACCCACTGCTGGCGGCCGTCGCAATGGGCGCGAGCAGTCTGCTCGTCGTCACCAACTCTTCGCGGTCGATCGTGCGCGAGTAACGCGGTGTGCGCACCGGCCTGGACCGTCTCAATCGCCGGGGAGGCCCGATCCCGGATGCTCGGCCTGCCACGACGACGGGAAAAACGGCCGAACCGGGAAGTACAAGTTCGGTGCGCCCCTGTTTTGCATCGTTCCGATGATCGACGAGGGTGCGCCCGTCGACTTCGAGGAGTTCCGACCGGGGGATCCGTACGACATCGACCGCCCCGAGGGATGGTCGGCGCAGTACCGCGACCGAACGGCCGTCTACGAGAACGACCGCGGCGACCACCGCATCCGTATCGTGGAGTTCTCGAAGGGGCTGTCGCTGTACTGGTGGGTCGACGTCTACGTCGGCGAGGAGGGCTGGCACCGGCAGGAGGTCGGCCTCGGCGACAGTTACACCGACCCCGAGGCGGCCGCCGCCGCCGTCGAATCGTACCTCGACGTCGTCGGGGAGAGCGACGGGCGCGACGGAGCGACGGGCGGTGAACGCCCACCGTCCAGTGGAGGGAGGCCCGATCGCGAATCGGTGGCCGCCCGCCGGCACGCCCCCGGCCCCGACGGCTGGACGCTCGACGACGCCCGACCGGAGACTGCCGCGTCGGATTCGACGTCGTCGGATGAGCGCGGTTCCGGGCCCGACACGGACGCAACCGAGTGAGCACCCGACCCGCTCGCAGGGACGGACTTTTTCTCGGCACCCGACGAAGGAGCGCGTATGACCAGCCCCACGTCGGTCGCAGTCGATCGGATACTCGTTCCGCTCGATGGGAGTGAGAGCGCGATGCCGGCCCTCGAGCACGGGATCTCGCTCGCAGTGGAGGCGGACGCGACGGTTCACCTCGTGGCGGTCGTCGACCCGTACGGACTGTCGAGCGTCGCAGAGCGCAGCGAGGTCGAAGCCGAACTCGAAGAGGCCGTCACCGACGCCGCAGCACGGGTACAGGACGCGGGAGCGACGGTCAGAACCGCGGTGGAGTCCGGGTTCCCCCACGAGGAACTCCTGTCGGTCGTCGACCGCGAGGGGATCGATCTGATCGCGATGGGAACGCACGGTCGGACCGGGCTCGACCGGTACGTCCTCGGCAGCGTCGCGGAGAAACTGGTCCGTCTCTCGCCGGTGCCCGTCCTGACCGTCCGGGAGGACGCGACCGGCGAACGACCGTATCGGAACGTGGTCGTCCCGACCGACGGGAGCGACGCCGCCGTGCCGGCCGAACGGTGGGGCGTGGGGCTCGCCGACCGATTCGGCGCCGGCGTCCGCGCGCTCTCGGTCGTTCCAGTGGGGCCAGTCCGATCGAGCGAGACGACCGCAGCTCTGGAAGAGGCTGCCACCGCGGCGGTCGAACGAGTCACGTCGCGAGCGACGGAGGCGGGCGTCGAGAGCAGCCAGGTGATCGAACACGGGGTGCCGCACCGGAAGATTCTCGACGTCTGTGAGCGGACGAGCGCGGATCTCGTCGTGCTCGGGACGCACGGGCGGACGGGGGTCGAGCGGTTCGTCTTGGGGAGTGTCGCGGAGAAAGTCGTCCGGCTTTCGGAGATGCCCGTGCTCGTCGTGCCGGCGGAGTGACCACGGCAGGCTGACACGACCGGCGTGGCGGCCCTCACTGTGATTCCAGTGTCGCCGCCGACACGGGGCGAAACGTCACGCTTACTCCGATCGCTCGCGACGTCCCGGTATGACCGTCCCCTGCGTCCGCGTCTCGACGAGCGAAGGCGAGGCGGTCCGGAGCGCGCTCGCCTCGCGTGACCTCCTGGATCGCGAGCGGGAGATCACCGTCGAGGACGGATCGCTCTACATCCCCGTGATCGACGCGGAAGCGGTGCCCGAGCAGCACGACGTCGTCGCGTACGACGCCCCCGTGCGGGAGACGCAGACGGCGCCCGCGGAACTGCTGGGCTTCGAGCCCTCCTACGAGCGGCTCGGGGACATCGTCATTCTCGACGAGGACGACGAGGAGCGCGCCCGGCGGATCGCCGACGCGATTGTCGACTCCGACCTCCGCGCGTCGACCGTCGTCAACCGGGCCTCGAAGGTGAAGGGTGAACTCCGCGTCCGCGAGTGGGACGTGCTAGTCGGGGAGTCGACGGAGACCGTCCACCGGGAGTACGGCTACGAGTTCGCGCTGGACATCGCGGCCGTCTACTTCTCGCCGCGGCTCGCGACCGAGCGACACCGCGTGATCGAACAGGTCGCTGCGGGGGAGCGCGCTCTGGATATGTTCGCCGGCGTCGGTCCCTTCGCCGTGCCGATGGCCGGCCGGGGAGCCGAGGTGGTGGGTTGCGATCTCAACGCGACGGCCGTGACCTACCTCCGCGAGAACGCCCGTCGCAACGGCGTGGCCGATCGCGTGACCGCCATCGAAGGTGACGTCCGCGGTCTCACCGACGAGTACGCCGACTGGACCGACCGGCTGGTGATGAACCTCCCCCACAGCGCCGACGAGTTCCTGGACACGGCGGTGACGCTCGCTGGCGAGGAGTGCGTGCTTCACTACTACGACATCCAGCACGAGGACGATCCCTTCGGCCCGGGCGAACGAGCCATCCGTGAGGCCGCCGAACCGGACTACGAAGTCACGGTCGAGACCGAGCGGATCGTCCGATCGTACGCGCCGCACGAGTACAACGTCTGCCTCGACGTCCGCCTGACGGCGCGTTGATTCGGAAGCCTTTTCTAAATCATCGGAGTACACCTGAGTGCGTAACGACGACCGTGCCGGGGTAGCTCAGCTGGCAGAGCGATTCCTTCGTAAGGAATAGGTCGAGGGTTCAAATCCCTCCTCCGGCTCTCTTCTGTCGATGCACTAACGTCAGTGAGCAACGTGCCAATGGGATTTTGCCTTCCGGCCTCGCGTGTCTTTACAACTGCGTAGTTCCACTAGACTCAAAGACTAAGCAGTCGGATCCTGAACAGGTTCGTATGCCGATCGACGGTGACCTCTGGGGAACGATCGAAACACAGCGCCAGGATGCGATCGACAATCCACCGGCATCGATGTCGGCGTTTCGCGAGGGGTACCCGCGCCGCTCGTTCTTCGAGGAACTCTACGACGAGGCAGGTGGCTCTGACGGGTCAAAACGGCGGATTCCGCTCTCGTACTACACGAAAGCCTGCGGGTGGGCCAGCGACTATCCGCTGCTCTATCGACGAGTAGCGGGATTCATCAATCCAGGCGCACTCGATCGTCTCAGTTTCGACGAGTACGTCCTGCGGGAGTTCGGCTGTCGGAGCGAGACACTCGCCAAACTGACCGCTGACGGCTGGTTCGTACCGATGCTTGTACGGCGAGAACAGTACGGACCGAACGCCGCCGAGGCCATCGAGTCGTTCTTCGAGCGCGTCGACGAGGAGGAGACTCGGTGGGAAGTCGAGCCGAAGTATCTCAATCTCGTCGATACGACGCTGGAGGCCGCCGCAACCGAGAAACTCGACGACACCGCCGCCTACGTGCGGGCACCGGGTGGCGACAGAATCGACATCGAGGCGACGAAGCGTCGCTGGAAGGAACAGGAACCCTGGGCGTCGTTGCCGACAGAGGGTATCGACAACGTACACGGCGTCGACGTTCACGACGACCTTCAGGAGTATATCGTCGAACGGGCGGTCAAACTTCGCCTGCTCGACGACGTATACAACGTCATCACCGCGGATCAGGAGCGAACCAACAATCTCCGCGAACTCGCAGAGCGCTACGTTTCCGGCGAAGCGGAAACCCGCGAGACGCTGGTCAGGACAGCCTACGTCCTCTGGAATCATTACGGGACCCCGGCATACTACTGCGACTTCACTGGGAGTGTCGACGTCGGCCCCAACCCGGCTCGTCGGTACGTAGATTATCTCCTCTCACAGGCGAAAGCGCTCTTCGGCAATCTCTGGAACCGACTCGAGGGGACGATTCAGGACGAGCCGCTACAGACGAAAGAGCTGAATATCTGGGAGACCGACGGCGCTCACCTCTCCGAACTGCTCCGATTTTCGCCGTCAGAGGCTCGCGAACTGGAATTAGGCGACCGATACCGGTTCCTCGCGGGACGGGCGGACCACTTCGACGATCACTACGAGGCACTCAGAGATCGACTCAACACGGTCGTCGACGACGGAACCACGTACGACGAGTACGCGACGATCGTCGCCGATCACAACGACCGAACGCCGAGTCTCTCCCGACGAGTGCGCAAACGGTTGCTCGGTGACAGCGACGAGAGCTTCAGCGCGCGGCACATCGCCTCCGGGGTCGGAGACACACTCCACGTTGGAACCGCAGCGTGGACGCTGTTGGACCTGGCTCGACACGCTGAAGCGTACGACCTCGTCCCGACGCCCGAATCTGCACTGTTCAATTTCGCGGGCGCAAGCTTCCGCGCCCCCGAGCGGATCGCAGACCTGGCACAACACAGCGACGCTCCCGCACAACTCAAAGGACTCACTGCTGACGACGTCGGGGTCGTGGAGCGGGACGACGTGTCCTACGCCGACGTGTGGCGGATGCCGTACGCGGGACGAAACGAGCGGATCCGGAAGTTCCGCTGGGTGGCGGAGGAAACGTTGACAAACACCCTTTCGCCGCTCCCGTGATCGGCCGGCGAGTGAACAGGTCTGAGAGATTATTCAGTCGTCGGAGTCACTCAGTGAAACCCACCAATGCGAGAGCGACGTCATCGCCGGTTCGGACGCCGGTAGACGCACTCTTCGGGAGGGCGCTCTCGGCGCGCCGTAACTCCTCGACGACGGCCTCCGCGCCCTCGCTGATAGCCGCGGAGAGTACGGCACCCCAGTCGGTTAGTGCGTCGTGTACTTCCACAATCGGATCCAAGCCGTCGGAGTGCAGCACCACCGCGTCAACCTCCGTTCGCTCGATCGTTCCATCGGTCGCGAACCGCGCCGCGAGCGGATTCGTCTGGGCGACCCAGTAGCCGCCGGGTGTGTTAGCGTACTGGCGAGTCTCACGGATGTACGCGCGGACGTCCCTGTCGGTCGTCTCGCCACCCGCTCTGGCCAGGTTTCGCCGGCGCTGCGTCTCCGCGTCGATCTCGTCGAGAATCCCGGGAGAGGTGATCCGTTCAGTGCCGCCGTCAGAGCGTCGGTAAAGCGTCGACGCGTCACAGAGCGTGAGGTACTCGATCCGGTCGTCGTCCCATCTGAGAACCGAGGCCGTACAGGCGGGCAGTTCGTAGCGCTTGACAGCCGTTTCGAGCGAGGAATCGGCGCTGTCTGGCACGCACTGAGCGAGATCCTCCGCAGTGTCGGCGATCGACGCTTCGAGAAGTGCGTCGAGTGGGCCGTCGCGGTCGATGCGCGAACGAAGGGCGGCATCGAGGGTCTCGACGTACCAACGACCGTCGCTCGCCGCGTCGGTGAACGATCGGTCGCCAAACCCGCTCGTCCCGTCGAGTACCCACGCGGCCCCCGCAGTGGTACGCACGAGATCTTCACACACGGATCCGCCGGCGTCGCGGATCGTTTCGATCCGGGGCATACGGGTAAGAGGGGGTCGATCCCAAAAGGAGCGGCGGTGAGATGAGCCGGAACGCACTCGGTAACGATCGGTTACAGTCCCTCGATGAACCCCTCACGCTGGGCGAGGATCAGCGGGGTCAGGTTCCACTCGGCCGCTGGATCGTCGCAGACACGGTTGAGTGCGTCCGCGACGGGAACGCGCTTGATATCCTGCACTTCCGGTTCAGTCTCGTGCGCCGGAGCGGGGCTGAAGTCGTCGACCCAGACGACGTCTCGTTGGGCGCGGGTCCACGCGCTGAAATAAAACGACCCGAGGTGCGTCGTCGTCGACGGCTCGAACCCAGTTTCCTCGGCGAACTCACGGCGCGCAGCCGCTTCGGGCGTCTCGCCATCATCGATCCCGCCGCCGGGGAGTTCGAGCAAGCGACGTTGCAGGCGCGGGCGATACAGTTCGACGAACAGGACGTCGCCGTCGTCGACGCCGAGCGCGATGACGCCGCCCGCAGCATCGAAGTCGATTCGGTAATAGTCGTTCGGGGTCCCGTCCGGTTGTTCGACGGCTTCCCGTTCGACCGCAAAGTACGGGTTCGCGTACTCGATCTCGGAATCGAGCACGGGCCACTCGTCAGTCATTCGTGAGTGAACGGTGCCGCGGGATCTATAAACCGTCCTCGGAACGAACTGATCTCGGAGAGGGTTCGAGGCCTCACTTACGGCCACGGTTCCGGCTCCAGATCGGCCGACTTGCGCAGCGGGTGGCCGGGGTGTCCCTCCCGAGTCGTCGTCAGCGCGTCCCACTCGACGTCGAGAGTGGAAACGACCTCGCTCGCACGGTCACGGTACGTCCCGTCGATACCCCAGGCGGCGACGACTCGGTCGGCCCCAGCGACAATCCGGCGGAGGTACTCGTCGTTCCGCGGCCCGACAGGATCACGAGCCCGTTTGAGGTCCTCCCGATCGGTCGCTCGGTAAGCAAAGAGGTTCCCGAGGACCAGTTGTCCGTATCCCCAGTCCCGCGCGAACCGCTCGCACGTCGTGACCGTGTTGTCGTTCTGCGTCTCGTCCGCAGTCGAGGGGTTGAGCGCGACGAAGGCGACCGTCGGTTCAGCCCGATCCCACGTCCGCCACAGACAGTACCGGTACTGCCTGTCGGGGCTGACTATCGCACCGGCATCGTCAGCATCGGCCACGCGCCTGTCGTCGTCGCCGAGTGCGTCCCAAGCCATCGGGTTGATAGTGGGCGCCCCGCTACTTTGTGCTATCTTTCCACCCGACGTGTTCTATCTCTCTATCTCTTATTCTCAATATTGAAATGGATCTGTGGGTAGAAGACGTTTCTAAGTCCGTATGTGAGTGCACTGCCGATCCACTAACGCTTAATTATCAATACTGATTTTGATAAGGGAACAGCTATACAAATCGACTCACGACACAATACTATGAGCGACACCGATGGGGGTATCGACACGATCACCGCGAACCTTCCCCGCTACGTTCGGGCGGTCGCATTCGGTCTCTTTGCCGTCCACCTGCTCTCGTTTGCCATTCTCAGAGGCCTCTCTATCGACCAACTGATCGCGTCCGACTTCCACGTCAGCGTGGTGACGATCTATCCCTTCCTCGCCGCGATGGTGTACGGGAGCCGGTGGCTCAAACGGAGCGAGCTCCCGATGAAGTACCACGCTCGGATCCGGAACTGGTTCGTCGGGGGACTCGCCGGCTTTCTATCATTGAACCTGGTGATGATCGCGACGTGGCCCGCAGGGTCCCTGCACAACAACCTCGGGTGGGCACTCTTCGCAGCGAGCGTCGGCGGTGCCGCGGGGCTCGGAATCGGGCTCTTAGAAGCCCGGCGGATCTGGCACGCTATTCGCGCCGACAGACAGAGCCAGCAGCGTCGCGAAATCGAAACGCAGAATCAGCGGCTCGTTGGGTTCGCGGAATCCGTCGCGCACGACCTCAGGAACCCGCTCAACGTCGCGGCTGGAAATCTGGAACTCGCGCGACGGGAGCCGAGCGAGGAGTACTTCGAAAACATCGAGGCCGCCCACGAGCGGATGGCGACGCTCATCGAGCAGTCGATGGAATTGGCCCGGAGCGGACGCGATATCGACGAGACGGAGGAGGTCGATCTGGAATCGTTCGTCGAGCGCTGCTGGTCGAACGTCCCGACCGGGGACGCCCGCCTCGACGTCGAGGCGTCCGCGACAGTCGAGGCCGATCCCGAGCGCCTGTCTCAACTCTTGGAGAACCTCCTTCGAAACGCCGTCGAACACGGTGCCGTGAGTGCTCAGCCACCGGCTGCGGAAGCCATCGCTGAGCAGGGCTCGACGGACCACTCCTCCCAACCGCGGGCGGATCCCGGTCTGACTGTCTCCGTCGGCCCGCTCTCGGACGGGAAGGGGTTCTACGTCGCTGACGACGGCGATGGAATTCCCGAATCCGAGCGGGAGAGCGTGCTCAAATCAGGGTATTCCTCGAACGCGAACGGAAGCGGGCTTGGACTGGCGATCGTCAGCCGGATCGCGGCGGCGCACGGCTGGCAGATCGATATCGACGAGAGCGTCGACGGTGGGGCCCGGTTCGAGTTCCGCATCGACGCGCCGGAGCGAGCGGTGGGAACCGGACCCACAGCCGAGAACGGCTGATCGACTCCGCGCCCTTTATTTCGCCGCCGCGGGCACCGAGTAGGTATGGACTCAGGCGGGCGGACGGCGACCGCCACGCTCCGTGGCCTGCTGGACCTCACGCGGCCGGGTAACGCGATCGCTGCGGGCGTGCTCACGTTTACGGGCGCGTTCGTCGCGCGAGGGTTCGACGCGGCCCCGCTCGCTGTGATCGCGGCCGTGACGGCGACCGTCTGTGCGACCGCCGCGGGCAACGCGATCAACGACTACTTCGACCGTGACATCGACCGCATCAACCGCCCGGACCGCCCGATTCCCCGCGGGGCCGTCTCCGCGCGCGGCACCCTGGCGTTCAGTGTCGCGCTGTTTCTCGGTGCGGTGGTCGCCGCGCTCGCCCTGCCGCTGGCCGCTCTCGCGATCGCCGTCGCGAACCTCCTGGCACTCGTTGCATACACGGAGGTGTTCAAGGGGCTTCCCGGCGTCGGGAACGTCGTCGTGGCGTATCTCACGGGGTCGACGTTCCTCTTCGGGGCCGCAGCGGTGGGCCGCCTCTGGAACCCGGCCGTCCTCGTGCTGTTCGCCCTGGCGGCGCTGGCGACCGCGACGCGAGAGATCGTGAAGGACGTCGAGGATCTCGCGGGCGACCGCGAGGAGGGCCTCCGAACGCTCCCGATCGTGATCGGCGAGTCGAACGCGCTCTGGATCGCCGCTGTCGTCCTCTTCGTGGCGGTCGGGGCCAGCGCCGTCCCGTATCTGATGGGGACCTTCGGCGTGGCCTACGTCGCCATCGTCGTCGCGGCCGACGCGGTGATGCTCGATGCGACGCGCCGATCCTTCACCGATCCGTCGATCGGGCAGCGACGGTTGAAGCGGGGAATGTTCCTCGCTGCGATCGGATTCGTCGCCGGACGGGCCGCCGCCGCGGGCCTCGTCTGATCGAAACTGATCGACTTTCCGACAATATCGGCGGAGAATCGACCGGCAGGATCAAAAAGAATATTATCTGCAACCGATATGGTTTACTCATCTAATGACTCCCGGCGAGTCGATCAACCGGACGACCGACCCCGCAGTTCTAGCTGGCGGCTCGACGCCGAGGACCCCAGATGTATGACCTCGGCCCGGACCTCGACAGAGAGGTCCCCCCGGGAACGAACATCCTGGTGAGTGGTCCTCCGCTGTCCGGGAAGCGGTCGCTCGCGCTCGACATTCTAGCATCAGGCACCGAGAAGGGCGAAGGCGCGATCATCGTCACCACCAAAGACGGCGCCGACCGCGTCCTGGACGACTTCGAGAAGCGCACGCCGTACGAGGACCGGCCCGTCGCGATCGTCGACTGCGTGACCCGACAGCAGGGCGTCGGCGACGTCCGCGACAGCGACCGGATCAAATACACCTCCTCACCGGTCGATATGACCGGAATCGGAATCAAGCTCTCGGAGTTCCTGCAGTCGTTCTACCAGAACCAGGAGATCGAGCAGAATCGCGTGATGCTGCACTCGCTGTCGACGCTGCTGATGTACTCGGATCTCCAGACCGTCTTCCGCTTCCTCCACGTCTTCACCGGACGGGTACAGAGCGTCGACGGCCTCGGCATCTTCGCGATCGACGCCAGCGCCCACGACGACCAGACGATGAACACCCTGAAACAGTTGTTCGACGGAATCATCACGACGCAGGAGGACGGGCCGGTGTCGGTCCGTCTCGCGGGCGACTGAGAGCGCGGTTCTTCTCGGAGGGGCCCGAATCGGCGGCGGCCCAGCGGAACCGGCCGTCGACCTCGTCGTACTCGTTGATGGTCACGTCCGCGGGACGCGGATGGCCGGGGTGAAAGCTAGTTCAGTCTGGTCCAGTTCAGCCCGGTCCAACCCAGGCCAGTCCAACCCAGTCCAGTCGGCCCTGGACTCGGAACGATTGCTGTGGACGTCGTGTCGGATCGGCCCGATCGATACCGGGTGGTCGAGAGTGCGTCGGTGAAACCCGGATTTGACTCTCCATCGGGACTTTATTACCCGGCGCCGATATCGAAGCTATGGATCTAGCGGAGTTCACGCGGTCGAACGCGCCCGAAGCGGGCGGGACCGGATTCCAGAAAGAGAACAGCCGACTGCTCGACGTCCCAGTCGATGGGACCGTGATGGTCAAAGCGGGCACGATGATCGCCTACACCGGCGAGATGACCTTCACCGGGAGGTCCTCCGCCGAGGGCGGCATCACCGGCTTCGTCAAGGAGGCCGTCAGCGGCGAGGGCACGCCCGTGATGGAAGCCGAGGGCCACGGACACCTGTACGTCGCCGATCAGGGAAAGAAAGTACAGGTGCTCGATCTCGACCCCGAGGAGTCGATCTCCGTCAACGGCAACGACGTCCTCGCGTTCGAGTCGGGCGTCGACTTCGAAATCAACACCGTGGGAAGTCTTTCGGGAGCCGCCGCGGGCGGCCTGACGAACGTCTACCTCTCGGGCCCGGGGCAGGTCGCGCTCACGACCTTCGGCGACCCGCTCGTGATGACGCCGCCGGTTTATACCGACCCCGACGCCACCGTCGCCTGGAGTACGAACCTCTCGCCGTCGATCGCGACGAACAAAGCGATCGAGATCGGGCAGCAATCGGGCGAGACGATGCAGATGGAGTTCACCGGATCCGAGGGCTTCGTCGTCGTCCAGCCCCACGAGGAAGGTGGCCAGACCCACGGGTGAAGACGGGTCGAAGTCGCGGCCCGCGGTACTGATTCGATGAGTGAGGAAACACCACCGACCGACCGAGTGACAGAGCCCAGCGTTTCCGATCACCTGCGGCCGACCGTTCCGGCCTACGACGACGGCGTCTATCGCGTCGTCGGGGTCGACGACGACCGGGTGACACTCCTGCGAGTGACCGACGAGCAGGGTCGACGGGCGCACACGGGCGAAGTGCTCACGGTGTCCCACGAGGAGCTATCCGGATTCGAACCGGCCGGAAATCCGAGGGGAGGCCGGACCCTCCGTGCCGTGGTCATGTCGGCCCCGGAGACGGCGTACTGGTCGTTCCGCGCGTTCGGACAGCAGCTGAAAACGGCACCACTTCCGGCCGCCATCGCCGCTGGGACGGTGATACTCGGACTCGTCGGGGACCTAGCCGACGTGCTGCCGAGTCTTCTCGCAGGCATCCTGCTCCTTCTGGGCAGTCTCGGCCTCGCGTACGTCGGCAGCGGTCGGGCGTAGCATTCGGTGGCCACGCTGACCGGAGGTGGCACCGACGAGACGACGGCGAGGGGACGACGGCACGACCACCACAGTTTTGCAGCGGACGGCCGAGCAGCGGATATGGCACGCACTGCCATCATTGCCGGTGTCGGTCCCGGACTGGGCGAGTCGCTCGCACGGACGTTCGCGGCGGAGGGCTGTCAGGTGGCGCTGTTCGCCAGATCAGGTGATTTCATCGAAGACCTCGCGGCCGACCTTCCCGACCCGGGAGAGGGACTAGCGGTCCCCACCGACCTCCGGGACGTCGAAGCGATCAGAGAGGGCTTCGAGACCGTCCGGGAGGCCTTCGGCCCCGTGGACGTACTCGTGAACCACGCCAGCGGCGCGTCGTGGCAGGGGTTGTTGGACGCGAGCGTCGAGGACTTCGAGCGGGCCTGGGAGGTCGGCGCGCGTGGCGCGTTCGTCTGTTCGCAGGAGGCCGTGAGCGATATGGTCGAGCGCGGCGGTGGGACCGTCCTCTTCACCGGGGCGACCTCCGCGGTCCGGAGCCTCGGCGGCACGATCGGGTTCACCGCGGCGAAGTTCGCTGCTCGCGGGATGGCGATGGACATCGCTCAGGAGTTCGGCCCCGAAGGCGTCCACGTCGCACACGTCGTCATCGACGGACAGATCGACGGGCCCGACGCCCGCGAACGAGCGCCGGACCGCGGCCCGGAGACGTTCCTTGACCCCGACGAGATGGCCGAGACCTACTGGCACCTCGTCGAGCAGGATCAGGTGGACACGATGCCGTTCGAGGTACACATCACGAACGGACCGCAGAACACCGAGTTCCTCTGAGGCGGCCGGGCGTCGTCGCCGGGCGGGCGGCTCTCAGTAGCCGAACGCGGCGTCGACGATCGCGACAGTCTGGCCGGTACCCACGACGAGGAGCCCCCCGATCTGGAGCGACGGGGAGGCCGTCGCGAACCCCGCGGCGTACCCAATCGCACCGAGCACCGACGCGAGACCCCCGCCGTAGTAGCGTCGGGGCCTGTCGGCCCCGCGCCGCGCGGTGTCGACGAAGCCGACTACGGGGAGGAACATCCAGCCGTACAGCGCGAGCGCCTGGAGCAGCGCCCCTCCGGTGTCGATCCGGAAGCCGACCGTCCCGAGCAGCGTGACCACGAATCCGACCGCGATGACCCACCACCACACGCGGAGCGTGCCCTCGCGCATGTCTGCACGTCCGGTCACCGCGAAGACCGCGAGGAGTACCGACATCACCACGTGAGCGATGAAGAGGGTCGACGCCGCGACGACGTCGAGGTGCGCGGCGGTGACGAAGATCCACGCCAGCGGCACCAGCAGGGCCGGTCCGAACTCGCGAGCCTGTCGGAGCATATTTCGACCGACTCGCGGCCTCGGCAAATCTCCTTGGGTCTCTCACGGCCGACGACATCGATCTGCGCCGCCCGCTGAGAGGCGTCGTCGACGACTGTCCTGCCTTCGGAGACTGGGTTACCACTACTCTAGTGGCCGTCACCGGTGCGAGCGGCCTCGGGTTCCTCGGTTCACCCTGACAGTTGTGTGGCCGGCCGACAGCCGGCACAGATATTCGATCGTGATAATACCGTACGCTCGGGGGCGCAGACTAGCCACCGGCAGCTATCACCCATATATCGGCGGGAGAAAGGGTTGAGCACCGCTTTCGCGTTGCGCTATACTGACAGAACTGTTACCAGTTTTGATACTTGAGGGCGTAGGGTTATGTGTGGGAAGAGGGAAACTAAGAGCAGAGGCAAATCGATGAACATCAAGAAGGTATTCACAGAGGACCGGGCAGTCAGCCCCGTTATCGGCGTCATCCTGATGGTCGCGATCACGGTCATTCTCGCGGCCGTCATCGGGACGTTCGTGCTGAATCTCGGACAGGAAGTCCAGCAGTCGTCTCCGCAGGCGACGTTCGACATCAATTCGACTGATTTGACCGACGGTAGTAACGCGACTATCACGCACACGAACGGTGACTCGATAGAAACTGCAAATCTTTACGCGAACGGAGATATCTATAATTCGAGTAACTCCGTAACCTCGTTCAAGAGGAGTATAAGCGGTGATACGATGAGCGCCGGAGAGTCCTTCGAGGTCGAGGCCAACTCGGATAGCGGAACGATCAGCGTCACCTGGGAGGCCACTGACGGGAGTTCCTCGGCGACACTGCAGACGTTCGACTACTGAGAACGCCCGCAGCCAGCTCTCGACTGCCCTCCATTTGCCGTTCCGTCTCGGACAAGTATAATAACTCATAGCGTTTTCAATAATAATCAAAGCCATTTTGGACCGGCTAGATAGCAGTTAGTTTCATAACTCGGAACCGCTTACCCTCGCGTAATGACCACGTCCGAGACCGACTCCGACGGTGGGGACGACGCGTCTCGATCGTCTTCGTCTGCCGACGGCGAGGACCCCCCCGCGGCTGGCGACGCGCCGGAGCCGGCGGCAAATCGTGCCGAGGTCGCGGAGTACGCCGTCCCGGAGATGGATTGTCCGTCCTGCGCGGAGAAAGTCGAGCGGAGCGTGGAGACACTCGACGGAGTCGACGCGGTCGACCCCCGGGTGACGACCGGACAGGTGTCGGTCACGTTCGCCAGCGACGAGACGACGCCGACAGAGATCACAGAGCGGATCGAGAAGGCCGGGTACACGGTCGAGAATCCGGCCGCCGAGATCGAACTGACCGTCCCCGGGATGGACTGTGCCTCCTGTGCGGGGAAGGTCGAAACCGCTCTCGACGACGTCGGCGTCACCGAGTACGACACCCGACCGACGACGGGGACTGTGCAGATCGCATACGACCCGGCGTCGACGTCGGAGGCCGACCTCGTCGGCGCGGTGGAGAACGCCGGCTACGAAGTGACCGGGTCGACCGGGGGCGAATCCGGGGCGCGGGCCGACGACGGCGAGGACCGCGAGCGCGTCTGGCGAAGTTCGCGGGCGATCAAGACCTGGATCAGCGGCGCGTTCGTCGGACTCGGACTGCTCTTCGAGTTCGCGCTCCCCGGGGCGGATTTCCTCGTGGCGGCGGTCCTCGGTCGGGAACTCTTCCTCGCCGACGTGTTCTTCCTCGTCGCCGTCGGCGTCGCCGGCCAGGTGATCTTCCGAAACGGCTACTACTCGGCGATGAATCGGAGCCTCGACATCGACCTGCTGATGAGCATCGCGATCGGCGGGGCGCTCGTCGCGAGCCTCGCCTTCGGCGAATCGCTCTACTTCGAGGCGGCGACGCTGGCGTTCCTGTTCAGCGTCGCGGAGTTACTGGAGCGCTACTCGATGGACCGCGCTCGCAACTCGCTGCGAGAGTTGATGGACCTCTCGCCGGACGAGGCCACGGTGAAACGCGACGGGGCAGAGGTGACCGTGCCCGTCGACGAGGTGTCTCTCGGCGACGTCGTCGTCGTCCGCCCGGGCGAGAAGATCCCGATGGACGGCGTAGTCCGGGACGGTGAGAGCCCCGTCAACCAGGCGCCGATCACCGGTGAGAGCGTCCCGATCGACAAGACAGCCGGTGACGAGGTGTACGCTGGCACGATCAACGAGGGCGGGTATCTCGAGGTCGAGGTCACCTCCGAGGCCGGCGACGACACCCTCTCGCGGATCGTCCAGATGGTCGAGGACGCCCAGTCGAACAAAACCGAACGCGAACAGTTCGTCGAGCGGTTCTCCGCGTACTACACGCCGATCGTCGTCGGCTTTGCCGTGCTTGTCGCGGTCGTCCCTCCCGTCGTGTTCGGCGGCTCGTGGCCGACGTACATCGTCTACGGGCTCACGCTGCTCGTACTCGCGTGTCCATGTGCGTTCGTCATCTCGACGCCCGTCTCGGTGGTCTCGGGGATCACCAGCGCCGCGAAGAACGGGGTGCTGATCAAGGGCGGCAACCACCTCGAGGCGATGGGTGCCGTCGACGCGGTGGCATTCGACAAGACGGGGACGCTGACGAAGGGCGAACTCACCGTCACTGACGTCGTCCCGTTGAGCGGCAACACCGAGGCGGACGTGCTCAGGTGCGCTCGCGGACTCGAACGCCGGAGCGAGCACCCGATCGGGGAGGCGATCGTCACGGCGGCCGGTGCCGAACAAGTCGGCGAGCCCGACATCGAGGACTTCGAGAGCATCACGGGCAAGGGCGTCCGCGCGGACCTCGACGGGACGCCCCACTTCGCCGGGAAGCCGGGGATGTTCGAGGACCTGGGATTCGACCTCTCGCACGTTCACGCGACGACCGACGGCGGGGTCGTCACGCAGACGGCTCAGGGGATCTGTGACCGACACAACTGCCTCGATCTGCTCGAAGACACCGTCCCCAGACTGCAGTCTGAGGGCAAGACCGTCGTCCTCGTCGGGACAGAAGACGAACTCGAGGGGGTCATCGCAGTCGCCGACGAGATCCGCCCGAGCGCGGTGGAGACGATCGACCGCCTGCGCGACCTCGGCGTCGAACGGACGGTGATGCTCACCGGAGACAACGACCGAACGGCCCGCGCCATCGCCGAACGCGTCGGTGTCGACGAGTACCGCGCCGAACTGCTGCCGGAGGCGAAGGTCGAGGCGATCGAGGAGCTGACCGAGACGCACGACGGCGTCGCGATGGTCGGCGACGGCGTGAACGACGCGCCCGCGCTGGCGACGGCCACGGTCGGGGTGGCGATGGGCGCGGCCGGCACCGACACCGCGATCGAGACGGCCGACATCGCCCTGATGAGCGACGACCTCTCGAAGCTCCCGTACCTGTACGAACTCGCCGGGCAGGCCAACGGCGTCATCCGGCAGAACATCTGGTCCAGCCTCGCGGTCAAGGCGGGGCTGGCACTGGCGGTCCCGTTCGGCTACGTCCCGATCTGGGTGGCCGTGCTCGCCGGCGACGCGGGGATGACGACCGCCGTGACCGGCAACGCGATGCGGCTGTCGCGGCTCCGACCAGCGACGGAGACCGATAGCGAGTCCACGGTCGGCTGAGGGACCGGCACTGATTGGGCGTGATCGGCCGCTTCAACCGGCCTGTAGACCGCTCGGTGCGCGTCCGAGGTCCCGGCGGCGATTCCCGCGGGAGTCCCGGGCGACCGCTGGCGATCACTCGACCACAGTGATCCGATCGGCCGCCTTCGGGACCACACACAGGAACGAGCCCTCGCGGTCGCTCTCGTTGCGGTACCAGTGCTCGACGCCCGCGGGGATGAGAAGCGAGTCGCCGGGGCCGACGGTGTAGGTCTCCTCGCCGATGCCGACCTCGTACTCGCCCTCGACGACGAACTGCTCGTGTTCCACCTCGTTCGTGTGCCGCGGGACGCGGGCGCCCGGTTCGAGGACGAACCGGCGCATATCGAAGGTGGGCGTCGCCTGCTCGTCGCCCAACAGGACGCCCTTCAGCAGTCCTTCGGCCAACTCGACCGGTTCGTAGGAGACGTCGGCCGCGCGACGGACGCGCGGTTCGGGGTCAGACGCTGTCATCACCGGCGTATGTGCCGGCACCGACTTCATACTACATCCCTGCCGTTCCGTACGCTCGTCCGTCGCGGACCGCGACTCAGTCTGCGGTCCCGATGCCCGACGCGCGGGCGACCGCGCGCCAGCGCCCGGACCAGAACCGCCCGGTGTTCACCGCAGCCTTCACGTAGAAGTCGGCGGCGATTGCGAGATACACCGCCGGGAACCCGAGGCCGAGTCCGGGTGCGAAGCCGAGCCCCAGAAGGGTGATACTGAAGCCGACAGGGAGCGCGAGCACCGCGATCGGGAGTCGGACGAAGACTGCACCGACGACCATCGCGTACAGCGGCCAGCGCGTGTCGCCGGCGCCGCGGAGACCCCCGCGCATCGTCCGCGAGATCGAGAAGCCAGCGACGGCGACGCCGAACAGCCGGATGAACGAGACGGTCAGTCCGACGTACTGGGTCCCGAACGCTAGCGCGATCGGCCGTGCAGCGAGCACGATGACGCCGGCCAAGAGCAGTTGCGTCACCAGCGCGATCCGCAGCGTCTGCCACCCGTAGGCCGTCGCCAAGTCGTCGTCGCCGGCACCGATGTGCTGGCCGACGAGCGTCGATGCGGCGGTGGAGTACCCCCACGCCGGCATCAGCGCCAGCAACATCACCCGCCGGGCGATCGCGTAGGCCGCCAGTGCGGGCGTCCCGAGAACGCCCAGAATGAACAGGAACGGGAACCGCGCGAACGTCTGTGCCAGCCGCATCCCCGAGAGCGGCAGTCCCACCCGGAGGACCTCCGTGATGAGGTCGAGATCGAACTGTCGCCCGCGCAGCGGGAGCCTGACCGCGTAGTCGCCGGAGACGAGGAGGGCCAGAAACGCCACGGCTGCGACGGCGTTCGCGACTGCAGTGCCGATCGCCGCGCCCGCGATGCCGAGCGCGGGGATCGGCCCGACTCCGAAGATTAAGAGCGCGTTGAGAGCGACGTTCGTCGGCAGCGTCAGCGACCGCACGTACATCGGGGTCCGCGTGTCGGCGCTCCCCGCGAGGGCCCGCGCGGCGATCATCGACCAGAACCGCGGCGCCATCGACAGCATCACGAGAGTGAGGTACGTGGCGCCGTACTCCACTGCCGCGGGATCGTCGCTGAGCAGGCCGACGAGCGGTTCGGCGTACAGCCAGGCGCCCACGGTGAGCGGTATCGAGATCAGGAGTCCGAGCCACACCGATTGCTTGACCGCGAGGTTCGCGCGGTCGGGCTGGCCGGCACCCTGAAGCCGGGAGACGACGCTGATCGTTCCCGAGGAGATCGCCAGCGACAGCCCGAATCCGATGAAGTAGTACTGGAAGCCGAGTTCCAGCCCGGCGATGGCTGCGTCGCCCAGCGCGATGCCCACCATCAGGAAGTCCGCGATCCGGACGAGGACCCGGAGCCCACCGGTCACCATCACCGGAACCGCCAGGTCGAACGCGTCCGCCGCCTGGTCCCGGTCGACGAGTCCGAGCCGGGCGAGCGCCGCGGGATAGAGGGCGAGGACACGCGAGATGGAATCGCGAACAACCATCACCGAAGGTACCCGTCGGTACTATCGCCGCCGCCCTCAATCCTCCGGCCCCGGAGAGACCTTCGGAACCGACGGCACGTGGCCGTCGGGACGTCTCGTCTCGTCCAGGTGGTCGCGGGGGCTGGGAAGCCCAGTGGCAGTCGTCTCACCAATCGTACGAGCGGTGGATCTCCCGCCCCTCGTCGTTCAGAACGGGCCCGACCACCTCGGTGACGCCGTCGAGGATGGATTCGGCGCGAACGGCCGGCTCGCTACCGGTGAACGACCCGATTTCGTCGGCCCCGACGCTGTAGACGACGCGGCCGAACCCGGCGGTTGCCATCCCGCCGGCGCACATCGGACACGGTTCGGTACTCGTGTACATCACCATCGCAGCGCGCTCCGCGGAGCTGTGCGCCCGGTGCGCGCGCTGGGCGAGGTGGAGTTCGGGATGCCGCCGGAGATCAGAGGCGGTGACGACCCGGTTCGACTCGGCGTGAATCACCTCGTCGTCCCGGACGAGCACCGATCCGAACGGTTCGTCGCCTCGCGCCGCCGCCTCACGAGCGCACTGGAATGCGGCTTGCATATGCGCCTCGTGGTCGAAATCGTCGAACTTGGGGGATCTCACGGCTGTCTCGAAGGCTATACACAGGAGGTAAGTAAGCCTCGTGGCAGGGTCCAGACAGGGGGTAGCGGTCGATCTGACTCCGTGGGCGCCACCGGTCGGTGACGACCGCCGTTACAACATATACGAGAACGCGTCGAGGGTGTTCTCGCCCTCAGTGGTCGCCTGGACGTACTTGTTCCGCCCCTGCTTGTAGGTTTCAACGTACTCGTCCGCCCGGAGCGAGTCGAGGAGGTGGGAATCGAGTAGTCGGTACAGCCCGCGGGTATCGTCCGCCGAATGCTGCGCCAGGGGGTCGATGCCGGCGGCGACGGCGAACTCGATGCACTCCTGTTTGGTGACCGGTCCCTCCTCGACGATGTACTGGAGGAGCACCAGCGGGTCGCGCGATGGCGCCTGGATCGGATACGTCGGGAGTCGCGAGACGCTCGTCACGTCTTTGGCCACTGGCACCTCTTTGTCCTGACCGTACTCCGCGGCGCTCACGTAGATCGGCTCGGC
Source organism: Halobellus clavatus (assembly GCF_900107195.1). Classification (GTDB taxonomy): domain Archaea; phylum Halobacteriota; class Halobacteria; order Halobacteriales; family Haloferacaceae; genus Haloquadratum; species Haloquadratum clavatum. Next base: position 123,377 of record NZ_FNPB01000008.1, on the reverse strand, counting down.
CTCGCCCGTGACCATACAGGCGATCATCCCCGCGATCGCGGTGACCTTGCCGCCGGCGGCGAGGTTCACGTAGACGTCGTGTGCCCGGTTGGCCTGGATGAGTTCGGCGATGGTTCGAAGGGTGTCGTAGAGGTCGAAGATGTCGCAGACGGTGTCGTCGTCGATCTCGATACCCGCCGCGCGCAGATCCGCGTGGATGTCTTCGTAGTAGCCCGGGCGCTCGTCGGGATCGTCGCCCTCGTGGTAGACGAGGTGCACGCGGTCGGCCCGCATCCGGACCGCCGGAACCGTGACCCGTTCGTACTCGTAGCCCAGCGGGACGATGTGGACCCGATCGGAGACGTTCAGGCCCTCGAAGGAGACCGCTTCGGGGTCCTGCTGCGCGTTTGCGGCGTCGGTGGTGTCACTCATATGGAAGGGGGTAACGGGAGTTCGCGTATGAATACTGCGGTTATTCTGTTACTGTTATCAACGTCGCTAGCGTCAGCAATAGTATTATTTTGTCAGCGTAGTGCTTTTACGCTTCTCTCCGGTACACTTGCGTGGATGCAGGCCGCCTGAGTCCTCCGGCGTCACCGCCCCGCCCAGGCGACTGCACCGGCAGTGAACGCATCCCCGCGCATCGGCCCTCCACCGCAATCTCCGGACACTGGCCCTCCACACTGACCGCTGCGCATCGGCCCTCCACCGCGATTTTCACTCACCGGCCCCCACCGAACCTCCGCACACCGGGCCGCCGCGTCTGCCGCCACAGGTTTGCGCTCCAGCAGTTCGAGCAACGAGCAGAACCAAGCGCCGTGATCGGAGACTCCTGAGGCTCTGATGCGGTGATGGGACGGAGTATCGAGGGTCTGGGAAGACGCGCAGTCGACACTTCGACGTGGGCTAACGCGGCGTACGGTTCGCGGTCCTCGTGGGGGGTCTGCAGTTCGATGGCCCCGATGCCCTCGTCCCCGGGGGGTCGAGTCTGCTCCGTTGGCTGTTCGGGGAGCGCGAAGCGGTAGTTTCAATCGGGGATCTGCCGAACACGCTGCTGTGACGTTCTCGACGCAGACGCTCCCGAGCGGTGACGAACTGCCCGCACTCGGATTGGGCACGTACGGACTGGACGACGAGCAGACAGCCGAGAGTGTTCGCGCGGCACTCGACGCCGGGTACACGCACATCGACACGGCCGAGGGATATCACAACGAGACGGTCATCGGTGAGGTCCTCGCGGAGTACGACCGCGACGACGTGTTCCTCACGTCGAAGGTCCTCCCGAAACACCTTGACTACGGGTCGCTGATCCGCTCGTGTGAGGCGTCGCTGGAGCGACTCGGAACCGATTATCTCGATCTCTATCTCATCCACTGGCCGAACCCGGCAATCTCGCTGCGGGAGTCGTTGCAGGCGATGGCTCGACTGCACGAGCGGGGCCTCGTCCGCAACGTCGGCGTCTCGAACTTCAGCGCGTATCAACTGAGTTGTGCGCAGCACATCGCGGACGTCCCGATCGCGGTGAATCAGGTCGAGTTCCACCCGTGGTTCCAGCGCCCCGAACTCGTCGAGTACTGCCAGGAGACCGACACCGTCGTCGAGGCGGCAGCGCCGCTGGCCCGGGCAGCGGTGTTCGAAGACGAAGCCGTCCAGGAGTTGGCCGAGACGTACGACAAACACCCGGCGCAGGTGATCCTTCGGTGGGCACTCGACCGCGGAATCGTCGCGCTGCCGCGGTCCTCGTCGCCGGAGCACGTGCGGGCGAACGCCGATCTCGACTGGGACCTCGATCCGGCGGACCGACGACGCCTCGACGGCCGGGATCGCGATCAGCCGGTCTACGACACGCCGACGCGGGACTGGTCGCGAGACGTGTACGGCATCGAGCGGTGAGGCCCGGAGTCAGTCCGGCAGTTCACCCGAGAGCGCCACCGGCTCTCTGGTCTCGGCCGATTCGTAGATCCCGTCGAGCGCCTCCATATCGGTGAGTGCGTGGTCCCCGTCCGGGGAGAACGGCTCCTCGGCCAGTAGCTGGTGACCGAAGTAAGCGAACTCCTCTTCGAGTTGATGGACTTGCTCGAAATCCACGTCGATCCGGGTCCCGCCGCGGTCGAGCGCGAACCCGCGGTCCTCGCGCTCGTAGAACGCCGGATCGAGGATCAGCCTGGCGTCCGTCCCGGTGATCTCGAGACGGCTCGCGTGCTGGGCATTCTGACTCACTGTGCACATCGCGTCGACGCCGCCGGGGAATTCTAGTCGATACATCGCGTGCTCGTCGACGTCGGCGAACGCCTCGTGCTCCGTGCGGGTCCGTCCGGACACGCGTACCGGATCGGTCCCGAGGACGAACCGAATGGTGTTGAGCGGGTACACGCCGAGATCCATCACCGCACTCCCACCGGAGAGTTGGGCGTCGAGTCGCCACTGGTCGTGGTCGCTGCCGAGTTCGCCGAGCATCGTCTGCGACATCGTCGCGTGGACGTGGATCACGTCGCCGGCGACGCCGGCCCGAACCAGGTCGCGAAGCCGACGCACTGCGGGATCGGTCTGCATCCGATAGCCGACCATCAGCGGCACTCCGGCGTCGCGGCACGCGCTCACGAGTCGTCGAGCGCGGTCGAGGGTGGCCTCGAGCGGCTTCTCGCACAGCACCGCTTTGCCCTGTTCGGCGGCGGCAGTCACATACTCGAGGTGCGTGGCGTTCGGCGTCGCGACGTAGACCGCGTCGTACTCGTCGGCCACGCTACCAGCGCGAAGTTCCTCCGGACTGACGCCGTGGACGTCGCGTTCGGCGGCGACCGTCTCGACCGCCTCCGCGTCAACGTCGGTCACGACGGTCGCGTCGGTGAACGCCGACCGCGCGATGCCCGGGAGTGCCCACTCGCGAGCGAACCACCCCAGACCCACGACGGCGATGCGGACGGGGGCGCTCACGTCCTCGGGGTCGAGCGTCTGCCAGTCACGGCGCGTGAAGTCGTCGAGATACTCAGCGAACGGCTGCTCCATACTCGAAGAGCGAGGGGGCGGCTCGAAATAGTTTCGACGCTCACTGTCGCCCGGGGGCGCGGTCAGCATCGGATCCAGAACAGCTCTCACTCGACGACTCCCGTCTTGCCGTCGACCACACCCCTCCCCGCGCGGTACTCATAGTGTTTACTCTCACTTTTTACCGCCGAGCGCCACCCCCGTTGGCAGCGCCCGGCGGTAAGAGATGAGAGTAAACACTATCACTCCTCGCGTCGGGCGTCCTCTAACTCCGCCGCGCGGTCGTCGATCTTCGAGAGTTCGCGCGCCACCTCGTCGTCGCGCCCCCCGTGCCCGATTCTGACGGACAGATCGAGCGGCGACGGAACGAACGTCTCGGCGTCACGCCCGTCGGCCTCCTCTTCGGACCTTCCGAGGCGGTTGAGGAAGACCCTCCAGAGGCGCTGAATCATACGTTCGAGTTCGGTGGACTGTCACATAAGGGTTCGTCCGACTCCGATCGGGGTCACTATCAGGGTCGTAGAAAGGATCAATACGTCGAAACCCGAGGCGCGTGATATGGTGATTTCAACCACGTCGGTCTGGGACGAGATCTCCGAAGAGTTCACGTCCGAATCGGTCATCGAATACGAGAAGGCCACGGTCTACGGCGACTTCGAACAGGAGCGAGTGCTCCACCAGGGACGAATCCGGATGCTCCCAAACGGGTGGATCGCGCTGCCGACCGGCCGGTTGCTCTCGCCCGACGCAGTCCACCACATCGATCCGTAGCCATCGTGGCGGTGGCTACGTACCCGAACGGATTCACAGACAGTGATCTCAGCGACGGGGAAGCGTTTGCGGGACTGATCGAGAGAAAGCCAACAGCATCTTCGAACTCGTCGCCTGTGGGTTCAACACGATCGGTCCACTACGGCAGCCAATGTCGTCGTTAGATGCGGTTGCGGTCGGGAGTGCGGTGATCGATCACAGATACGGTCTCTCGAACTTGCCGGAACCCGACGGCGGCGCGTTCGTCCGCAACCACGCCACCGACGTCGGCGGCGTCGCTGCCAACGTCGCCTCCGGTCTGGCGAGACTCGGGAACGACACGGGGATCGTCTCGCGGGTCGGTGCCGATGCCGCAGACGAGATCAAAGCGGACCTCCGGAACCGCGGACTCGACTGCGCCCGGTTGCGCACCGGTCCCGAGGAGTCGTCCTACACCCTGATTCTCCGTGACCCCGACGGGAAACGGATGATCGTCGCCGGCGGCCCGAGCGTCCCGAATCTGCGGCTCGACGAGCAGGATCTCGAGTACGTGAGTGATGCGGATGTCGTGTTCACCAGCGCGTACGCACCGGACCAGGTGGTCTCTGCGCTTGTGAGCGCTCGTGAACGAGGTGAGGTTTCGAGGCTCGTATTCGACCTCGCGGGGCCGCTCTCGGAACTCGAAGGCCGGGGAACGACGTCCGCCACGATCGATCGACTGCTCCCGGTCGTCGATCTGTTCGTGGTGGGCGACATCGCCGCGCAGTCGTATTTCGGTAGTGGGGGCGACGACGCGGCCGCCGCACTCTCCGAGCGGAACGTGTCTCGTGCCGCTGTCACCCAGGGGGCCGAGGGGGCGCTCCTCGTACACGAGGGCAGGGTGACCGAGATTCCGGCCTTCGACGTGGACGTCGAAGACACGACGGGCGCTGGCGACACGTTCACCGCGGGCCTCATCCACACGTGGATGCGCGAGAGTCACTCCGCACGGGACGCAGGGCGCTTTGCCGCCGCTGCCGCGGCACTCAACTGTACTGCGGTGGGCGCACGCGGCACCCTTCCCACAGCGAGCGACGTTCGAGCGTTCCTGTCGAGTCAGTGAGACACGGCCTCGACGAGACGCTCGACCGCCGCCTCGTCGACGGGGTTCGTCGTCTGAGAGCCGCGTTTGAGGGCCGTGCCGACGATCGCGCCATCGGCCAGCGAGAGCAGCTCCGGCGCGGTTTCTGATGTCACACCGCTGCCGAGCAACACGGGGACGTCGAGCGCCTGTGCATCGCGCGATTCTACCACCCGTTCGAGCACGCTCGTCTCGACCGATTCGCCGGTGCCGGCACCGCTCACGACGATAGCGTCGGCCCCGCCGCGGTCGACGAGTTCGCTCACCACCTCGCTGTACGACCGCTCGGTGAGCGGGGCGGAGTGCTTCACGTCGATGTCGGCGAGGATCGCCACGTCGGCGTCGAGTCGCTCACGGAGCCGAAGCGTTTCGTGGGCCGTCCCCTCGATGATCCCCTGGTCAGTGAGCCGGGCACCGGTGTGGACGTTCACTCGGACGAACGCCCCGCCCGTCGCGGCGGCGATGCCGAGCGCACTCTGCCCGTCGTTCCGGAGCACGTTCACGCCGAACGGGATGGAAATCTGGTCGCGAAGCGTTTCCGCGAGTGCCGTGACGTCGGCGACGACGTGGCGCGGCACGCGGTCCGGATAGAACGGAGCGTCGCCGAAGTTTTCGAGCATAATGCCGTCGACGCCGCCCGATTCGAGGGCCGTCGCGTCCCGACGGAGTCGCCGGCGAAGGTCCTCGCGGTCGCCCTCGAAACCGGGAGCCCCCGGAAGCGGTGGGAGGTGGACCATCCCGATGATCGGCGTGTCGGTGCTGAAGACGTCCATACCACCCGTGGCCGTGCGATGGCCTTAATCCTACAGTTGTGGGGGCGGTCAACCGGCGTGCGCAGCGGAGGGCGATGTAATCCGTATCGTACTCGAACGTCAGCCGTTCGCCACAGGCCGGGCAGGGCGCTTCGAGTTCGACCGGACCGATCGCTGCCTGGTCGTGGAAGACGCCGCTCTGGATCGCATCGAGGACTCGGTGCCCGGGATACTGGAGTTCGTACCCGTCGTCGGTATCGGCGACGAAGTGGCCTTCTAACTCCGACAGGTGGTAATTGAAGCTCCCCGAATCGCGCTCGCCGACGCTCTTGCGCAGTTCGGAGAACGAGAGCGAGAACGAAGACGCGTTCCACAGCGCCAGGAGGATCTTCAGCCGGAGGTCGTGACTCAGCGTCATAAACGCCGACTCGGCGTCGGTCACGGCAGGGCGGTCCTCCGCTGAGTCACCGCACATAGTGAAGTATCCGGCACAAATCCGCATAAAAATTGGCCTCGATCGGGATCTCGAATCCTCGTGTCCGCCGTCTCGGACTGAGCCCCGGAGCCTCAGGACTCCGTCCAAATCGTTTCGAGATTGCAGTTCGGACAGTCACGCAACGTCTCCAGCGGCCGATCGGTAGCGCGAACCTCGTCTTCGTTCACTGTCGCCGTTGCTGTTTCACCGCAAATGACACACGCAAATTCGACCCTCACGCTTCGAATCTAGGTCGGGTGGACTGGATATATATCTGACTCTATTCAGCGACAAATTGCACGACACAAACGGGGACATCGCGGGGACGGAGTGACGAACGATCAGCGGACGTCGGTCGCGTCGAGTTCACCGCGAGCGATCTTCCGGAGTGTCTCCTCGGGGAGTGATTCGACGACGAAGTCGGGGATTCCCTCGGGCAGATCATCCGGGATTGACACCGAACCAGCCGATGCCTCGCCTCCGCTGCTCTCCTGTCCACCGTCGGTCGCCGTGGTGCTATCTGTCAGCGTATCTATGGTGGTCTGGATCTCGTTGACCATCGTCGCCTGCTGTTGATTTGCCGCGGCTAAGTCGTCAATCTCTGCAGCCACGCTCTCGGTCTGGCCCACGATTTCGTCGACCATCGAAGCGATTTCCTCACTGCTTGCCGCCTGGTCGTCGGTCGCATTGGACACTTCGCCGATGCCGTTGGCGGTCTCCGAAATTGCTTCGGCGATGTCGACCAACTTGGCCATCGCGTCCTGGGCCTGGTCGATCCCCTGGTCGACCTGCTCGGTCATCTCGGCGAGACTCTCGACGGTCTGTTCGGTGTCGTCCTTGACCGTTGCAACGCGCTCTTCGACGTCATCAGCGCGGTTTTGAGACTTTTCAGCCAGGCTCTTCACCTCCTCCGCCACGACGGCGAATCCCTCGCCAGCCTCACCAACGCGGGCGGCTTCGATCTGTGCATTCAGCGCGAGGATGTTCGTCTGTGAAGCGATATCGTTGATAGCGACGGCAAATTCGTCGATCTCTTCGATACCATCCTGTAACTGGTGCATATCCTCGCGAGTTGTCTGGGCGGCATCGCCGATATCGGTCATCGTCTCTGCCGCGTCGTCGGCGGCTACTTTGCCATCTTGCGCGAGTTCTTCGGCGCGATCGCTCGTGTTTTCGACCTGATCGGCCGTCGAGGCAATCTCTTCGATCGTCGCCGAGAGGTTCGCCACCTCAGATGCGATTTCGTCCATCTGTTCGACCTGCGTGTTAGCCGTCGCAGAGATATCCTCGGCACTGTCCGAAACGTCCGCAGAGATCGTCCGCAGGTCTTCGACCGGATCCTGGACCTCTCTCTGCACGTTGGCCATCAGTCGTTCGTTGCGCTCGATTTCGTCTGCGAGCTTCTGACTGTAGGAATGAATGTACGTGTCCGTGACGACCTGCATATCGAGATTGATGATGCGAAGAATCGAGAGGAGGTCCTGAATCGTGTCACCGACCGTTTCTTCGATGATGGCTTCCGTTTCACTCTGTGTTTCGGTGCCGCCCAGCCGGTCGGTAAGCGTCTCGGTGAGATGATCACCGATGAGTGGGAGAATCAGCTCGTAATAGACGCCATACTGGCCGAGATAGTGCTTCATCGGCATCTCCAGAATATCGTGGATCTTGCCAATGCGAGCCCGATCACGGAAGTACTCCATCCCGTAGTCCCCGCTCACGAGCGTTACCAGGTAGGCGGACTGCGTGCGCCCGAGTTGCTCGACGCTCTTTTCTGATCGGCCAATAACTTCGAGCGTTTGGTCGTAGTCGGTGAGGTTGTCGTAGAAGTCTTCGGCGACCTGGTCAGCGTGTTCCCGGAACACGCCTTCGTACTGCTGCAGGCGGCGCTCGTCGTCCTCGTCGAAGTCGATGAAGTCCTTTCGCCAGGCGATCTCGTCTCGGTCGAGATCGATCTGCTCGAGCAGTGAGTCTACGTCTAATTGCTTGTTCAGGCCACCTTGTCCGAAGTCCTCTCTCCCATACGCTGCTTTGGCCATACAGAGAGTACTTTCATCTGCAGTATAATCTTTTAGTTGAAATTATCAAATAAAATATTATAGAAATTTCATTATAGTTGAGCAAAGCACCGTGCTACGGGGGACTCTCCGAGTGGTACTGAAGCGAAAGGAGCTATCGGAGCTGCCTATACCCATCTGATGTCTGCGTCGGATTTCTCGAACTCACCGATGGATATACCTCTGATTCACTGGGAAAAACCACCGGACGGCGACGGAAAAAGAGTGCTCCGTCAGGGATTCGAACCCTGGTCCTTGCCGTGAGAGGGCAAGATGATTGGCCGGACTACACCAACGGAGCTATCTCGCACTTCTGGATATCGCCGGGATGTGTAAAACGGTTCCGTTTTACCAGCGCCGTGCGGTGGTGTAGCGTACGGAGGCCCCCGGCTCGTGAGCCCTGAGACGGCGGTTATTCGTCGTCGTCGTCGCTATCCTCGGGCGCGTGTTCGTCGACGACCGCGTCGATCTCGTCCTCGGAAACGACTTCGTAGCCCTCGGTCGTGATGGTCGCGACGCTGATGCTGTCGGCGTCGAGTTCGGCCTCTGACTCCAGCAGCCCACGGATGGCGATCGAGACCCCGTCGTCCAGCGTGAGATCGTCCGTCCAGTTGTCTTCGAGGAACTCCTGGATGTCGTCGCGGCCGGAGCCGATGGCGACGGCGCGCCACTCCTGCGGTGCGCCCGACGGGTCGGTCTGGAAGAGTCGCGGGTCGGCATCGGGATCGTCGCCGTCCAGCCCGGCGACGAGGAGCGCCGCTCCGAAGGGTCTGGTTCCTCCCACCTGAGTCGTCTCCTGGATCTCGTCAGAGAGGTCTTTGGTGAGCGTCTCGACGCCCAGCGGTTCACCGTACCGCAGGCGGTTGCGCTGTGCGGCCGTCCGTGCGCCGTCGATGAGTCGACGAGCGTCGGCGACGTGCCCGGCCGAGGCGGCCCCGAGATAATCGTCGAGTTTGTGCAACTTTTCGATGCTATCACCCTCCATCAGCGGGGAACTCGTCCGGCGCTGAGCGGCGAGGACGACGCCGTCGTTCGTCCGGACGCCGAGACTCGGTGCGCCGCGGTTGACGGCTTCGCGTGCGTACTCGACCTGATAGATGCGTCCGTCCGGGGAGAAGAGCGACGTCCCGCGGTCGTACGCCTGCTGGTCGTTTCGGTTCATCTATCCCTACTCCGGGCCGGGGACGGATAAAGCCACCAGCGTCACACGATATTACCGGAACCGAGAGCGACCCCCGGTCGGATGCTCACCCGTCGAGATGCTCACCCGTCGACTTCGACCACGTCCGCGTCGTGCGCGTTATCCTTGACGCTCTCGATGCCCTGCTTGGCCTTCTGTTTCGTCGCGTAGCCTTCGCCGCCGTCGGCGATGATGTTGCCGTTGGAGTGGACTAGTCGCCAGCGGTACTGCCCCGACTTGTCTTCGAACAGCTCGAACGTTGCGGACATACGCAAGCGTTCGCAGGGGGGTGTGGTAAATTTTGGCACGGAAACTTCCCGTTCGCGTCACTCGTCGACGCGTTCGTAGGTCACGAAGTCGAACCCGTCGCGCTCGTCCCGCTCGACCTCTGTCCACGCCGCGTCGTCCCAGGCGGGAAAGCGCGTGTCACCGTCGTGCGCTTCGTTAATCTCGGTGAGCACGAGCCGACTCGCCCGCTGGAGGAACTGCTCGTAGATCCGCCCGCCGCCCGCGACGTAGACGGTGTCGACGCCACGTTCGGCGGCATCGTCGCGGGCCAGTTCGAGTGCCTCCTCGATCGAGTTGGCGACGACGGCCGACTCCGGAAGGTCGAGCGACTGCGAGGTGAGGACGACGCTCGTCCGCTCGGGGAACGGTTCGCCGAGTCCCGCCACGACGGTCTCGTAGGTCTTCCGTCCGAGGATCACGGGGTGATCCGTCGTCGTCTGCTTGAAGTGCTTGAGGTCTGCTGGGAGGTGCCACGGCATCTCCCCATCGCGGCCGATGACGCGGTTCGCCGCGACTGCAGCGATCAACACGATGTCGATGTCGGTCGGCGAGTCGATAGCGGCGTCCGACTCGTCGTCGTCGTGCTCGGTCATATCGACCCCATCGGCTGCCGACGTCGTGGCTCGCCGCTCGTACGCCGAGCAGGACGCCGCGCTGTGGCCGTCATTCTGCCACCGCGAAGCGGATTCCGGGCGCGGGGTCGTACCCGGAGAGTTCCACGTCCTCGTAGGTGAGTTCGTCGAGGGGCACGTCCGCGACGTCGATCTCGGGCCGGTCACGCGGTTCCCGGGCACACTGTTCGAGGAGCCCTGGCACGTGATCGTAGCGCTCCTCGCCATCGGCCTCCGGCGGCGCGGTGTCCTCGAGCCACTCGCGGACGTCGCGGTACTCGCTCCGGGATTCGACGGCTGCGAGGCGCGACTGGAGTTCGCCGAGGTTGTCGGCGTACCACGCGCCTCGCTCGCCCGCGCCGCAGTAGATGTGGGCGTCGACGACGCTGTGCGCGAACTCAGCGACCTCGAAGCCGGTCCGCTGAGCGATTGCCGTCGCGAGCAGCGAGTACGCCGCGATATTGAACGGGATTCCGAGCGCGACGTCGCCGGAGCGCTGGTGCAGATGGACGTTCAACGTGTCTCCTTGAACGTTGAGGACGAAGGTGTAGTGACACGGCGGGAGCGTCGAGACCGCCGCGTTGGCGGGGTGCCACGCGTTGACGACGATCCGTCGGGAGTTGGGGTTCTCCCGGAGCATATCGAGCGCGTACGCGATCTGATCGAACGTTCCTTCCTCGTTCATCCAGCGGTGGTCGGCTTCGGGCCAGGACTCGCCCGGGAGGCCCGCCTCGGGGACGGGAAATCGACGCCAGAAGCGGCCGTAGGCGGTGTCGAGGTGGCCCTCCTCGTCGGCCCAGGCGTCCCAGATCCCCGTCTCCTCGCGGAGCGTCCGGATGTGTTCCTCGCCCGAGAGATACCAGACGAACTCGTGGATCAGCGAGTTCCATCGCGGGCCCGAGAGGTCTTTGGTCGTGAGCAGCGGGAAGCCCTCCGAGAGATCGACGCGGTAGTGCCGGCTGAACGCCGAGACGGTGTCCACGCCGGTACGGTTCGGCTTGTGCCGCCCGTCTTCGAGGACGTCAGTGACGAGATCGAGATACTGTCGCATAGTGAACCGGATGTCCTATGGTGGCGCACGTGTCGTATTGGTTGTTTGGGTCGCCGGTGCCCGTCGTCCGACACTTAAGTGACCGCGTGCAGAATGCCTCGCCGATGGCGACGCTCGCAGAGCCCGCGGTGCTCGCCGCGGCGAAAGACGCGCTCTACCCCGACATCGCCGAACGGGACGACCGGTACGCCGTCACGGAGACGCAGTTCACCGTCGACTCGTGGGGTGGCTGGTCCGTCCCCGACGGGATCCGCGAGCGGCTCCGTCCGTACAACGCGATCCGCCTCCACTCCGGCGAACCGGACCTCCTCGGGGTCGGCCTGCCCGCGGGCGAAGTCCTGGACGCGGCGGCCGCGAGCGCGCCCGTCGTGGCGGTCGAAGCCAAGGGCCGGTCGAAGACGGGTTCGGTCGACGTGGCGCGCGGCATCGAGCAGGCCCACTCGCGACTCTCGGAGGTGAACCTCGGCTACGTGGCCGCCCCCGCCGACAGCGTTACCGAGACGACGCGGTCGCTCGCGCGGGAACTGAACGTCGGAGTCGTCGGCGTCGCGGGCACCGACGCAGCCACGGTGATTGAACCGCCGCGCGTGACCGGAGCAGGGGCGTTCTCCACGGGCGTCGAGGCGGTTCGGTTCCAGGCGCGAACCCACCGGCTGACCGACGGCAGTTTTCCGGTGAATCACCCGAAGAACTACCTCGGGTACGCGCTCGCGCTCGCCGCCGAGGGCGACACGGCGGCGACGTACGAAGAGCACGTCATCCGCCTCACTGCGGATGGCCGCCGGGGGGCGATCCTCCTCGGACTCGTCGAGGACGGAGCCCGAGAGCGACTCACGCACCTCGGGAGCGAGGTCGTCAGATTCGCCCGCTCGCGACACGGAAGCGTCGAGGCGGCGCTCTCGGCGTTCGACGAGTGGACCGGGAAGTCGACGCGCTTCACCGAACTCGCGCCGCGCTGGGCGCAACTGGCGCGGAGCGTGACGATGCAGTACGAACCGACACGGCTCATCGTCGACGCCCTCGAATCCCTTCACGAGGACGGTGTCCGCCCGGCGACGCTGCCGACCGTCGCGACCGCGGCCTGTCGTATTAACCGACCGCTGGCCGTGGAGGTCTTCTTCACCGCCGACGGCCGCGACGACGTGCTCGCCCGCGACGGGACCCTCCGCCGGGACGCACTCGACCGGCCAGCCGTCTACAAGTCGGGACTGCACTTCCAGTACAAAGCGCAACTGTATCACGTCGGCCTCCTGACTGCGCGGGGGACCGACGACAAGGCGGCCGCGCTCGACGACCCCTGGGCGCTCGAACATCCGGTGGGGCCCGGATCGGCCGAACGTTCTTAGGGGAGCACGAGGCCAGACCGGTCGATGGAGCGAACCTTTCGCGTCGAGACCGGAGACGGGTCGTTCCCGATCACTGCTATCCGGCGGGCGGACTGGCGCGACCTGCGGGAGCCCTGTCCGGTCTGTGGTGGCGGAGACTTCGATCACGTCTCGACGTCGGGCGGTCACTACGGCCAGCGGGGGACGGCAGTCGTCTTGCGTGCCGACAGGTGGGCGGCCGAGCGGAGCCTCCTGACCCGATGCCGTGCCTGTGGGACAGTCCTGGACAAGCACGCAGCGATCGACCTGCTCTTCGAGTTCGATCGGGACGTCGACTCAGAGGAGGCCTAACGGGAGCGCCACAGTCGATAGAGAGCGCTAACTACTATACGGGGGCCTGCCGTTGCGTGGAGCGTGAGCGATTGGGGGGCCGAGTCGTCGGGCGATCCGCTGCCGGAAGTCACGACCGGGAAGCGCCGAACCGACCCGGACGCCGAGGCGATCGACGGCGACGACGACCCAGTGACTGAGCGGGCTGCAGAGAGCCGGGTGGCCGAGAATGCCACCGAGGACGGCGGATCCGGCGGTCCGGACGGGGGACACGCATCCGGCGGTCCGGACGGGGGACACGGAACCGACGGCTCCGACCCCAGCGGCACGGACGCGTGGCTCTACGGGTGGGCGCTCGGGTACGCGGCGGTCGGTGCGGCGTCGCTGTCGGTGCCCCTGTACGCGATCGATCTGGGGGCGGGCGCGTTCGTTGTCAGTCTGATCGCCGCAACGGCCGCCTTCGCGGGTGTCCCGGGCGCGATCCTCTGGGGACGGCTGGTGGCGCGGACGCGTCAGCGACGCCCGTTCGTCCTCGTGGCACTGGGTCTCACTACGGGGGTCCTGCTCTCGTTGCCGTTCCTCACGTCGCCGTGGACGGTCCTGCTGGCGAACGCCGTCCTGTGGTTCGTCGTCGCGGCCGCGGCCCCGGTGTTGAACATCATCGTCGTCGAGGGCTACGCGACGGACCAGTGGAACCGTCGCTTCGGCCTCCTGAACCACTACCAGGGCTACGGCTGGCTCGCCGGTCTCGTGGCCGGCGGTGCCTGGTCGGTCGCCGCAGGCCCACGCTTCGGGCTCGCGTCACTCCCAGCGATGCGACTGTTCTTCGTCTTCAGCGGCGTCGCGGGCGCGCTGGGCGTGCTCGTCGTTCTCGCGTGGTACCCAGAGGCCCCGACGATGTCCGAACAGCGTTTCCGGCGGCTGTCCCGCCGGATCCGCCTCTCCGGCGTGGGGCCGATCCGGAGCGCGCGCGGGATCCCGTTCGGACCGGTCCGCATCTACTGGGCGCTCGGGGACCTCGGCGGCCGGGGCGCGGGCTGGCACGGTCTCGTGGAGGGGTTCCGTGACCGCTTCCCGGCGTCGCTCCGTCGATACCTGCTCGCGGCGACGGTCTTCTTCGCGGGATTCTCGGCGTTCTTCGGCCCGCTCCCGGCGTACTTCGTCAGCGCGGGCTACGGGACCGGCGAGGTGTTCGCGCTGTTCATCATCAACTCCGCGGCATCGGCCGTCGCGTACGGCCGCGCCGGCGTCTTGGCGTCCGAGCGGGATGCCGTGGGCCTCCAACTCGGCGCACTCGCCTTCCGCGCGGGAAGCTTTCCGATCGTCGCCATCGTCGGCGCGGCTGTCGCGCCGCCGTTCGGTCTCGTCGCCGTCGCTGGGCTGTTCGTCGGGATCGGCGTCTCGTGGGCGGTCGTCGCGGTGACGGCGACGGGGTTAGTGACGCGGTTCGCGACCGAGACGGGACGGGCAGAAGCGCTGGGACTGTACACCGCGATCGGGAGCCTCGGTGGCGGGATCGGGAGCGCGCTCGGCGGTGCCGTCGCCGAGGGATTCGGCTACTCTGCCGCGTTCGTCGTCGCCAGCGGCCTCGTTGCCGTCGCGGTGCTCATCGTGCGCGGCAACGCTGCGGACCGCAGTAGTGCGATACGATGAGAACGGAGAGAACCGTCGGACGCGCAGTGGAACCGAGAGCGATCAGTTCGACGTCGTACTCGTCGGGGAGATCCAGACCACGAGCCCCTCCTCGCGGCGGACGATTCCCTCGATGAACTCCCCGCGCTCCATCGGCGGATCCTCGACGTCGTCCATCGAGACGCGGACGACCTGGTCGACTTCGTCGACGAGCCACCCGACGGCGGCATCGTCTTTGAATTTGCTGGCGTCGAAGATGACGATCCGGCTGGCCTCGCCCGTGTCTTCGACGTTCAGGAGCGTCTTCGGATTCACGATCGACGTCGTCCGGCCGCGGAGGTCCATCACGCCTTCGACGAACTCGGGCGCGTTCGGAACCGCCGTGAGCGAGCCCCGATCGACGATTTCAGAGACGTAGTCGATGTCGACACAGTACGTTTCGCCCCCCAGTTCGAACTCGAGGACCTGCATCTTGCGGGCGGTAGCGTCGGTGTCGTCGGTGGCGGTGGGTGCGGACGCGCCCGCCGCCGCAGTTTGTTCTTGGGACATATGGTGGTCGACGGCCGGGGCCGTCGGTCTTACACAAATCGGGGCACACGTCGGCAATAAATGTACGCACGCTATTATCAGTGATGATTTTCGCCGGCGAGTGCTTAAGTCCCCCAATTCGGAAGTGCAAGTATAGATGAGCGGGTACGAGTATGCCGCGGGGAAGTCGACTCCGACGCCGGACCGCCGGCAGTGTGCGTCCGAGGTATTCGGCGGCCGTCTGGCGGGCCGCACGATCGGACCGCACGCGGCAACACGCGACGAGCGAGGTATCGCCGTGGTCGACAACGGGGGTGCGGACCGGTGAGCGCGGCCTCCGAACCGGGCGGGAGCGAGGGATCGACCCGCGCGGTCGTCGTCGATGACTCGCGGTTCATGCGCACCCTGATCCGGAGTCTCCTCGAGGAGGGCGGCGTCGAGGTCGTCGGCGAGGCAGCGGACGGCTCGGACGCGCTCGATGCGGTCGTCGAACACGATCCGGACGTCGTGACGATGGACATCGAGATGCCCTCGATGAACGGGCTCGAGGCTGTCGAGGCGATTATGGCAGATCACCCCACGCCCGTGTTGATGCTCTCGGCACACGCCGAGGAGGACGCAGACGTGACCTTCAAGGCACTTGAGCGGGGCGCGGTCGACTTCGTGACGAAGCCGGGCGGCGAGGTCACGTCGTCGATGCCGCGCGTGAAACGCGAACTGGTCGAGAAGGTCGAGTCCGCCGCTCGCGTCGATCTCTCGGCGGACGTGCGGGCCACCGGTCGATCATCGAGTGGGCGTGGCGGGGCCGGATCGGCCGGTGGCGGCGCGGCAACCGCCGGATCGACATCCGGCGAGGCGAGCAGCGACCCCACAGCCGCCGGGGGCGCGAGCGGGCTCGGACGGAGCGACAGTCGGAGTTCGACGGGAGCGGCCAGCGCGAGCGGGTCAGCGTCGTCGTACCCGGACGTGGGCACGCTCGTCGTTGGCGCATCGACCGGCGGTCCGGCAGTCGTCGAGCGGGTCCTCGGCGGTCTGCCGACGGACGCGAACCTCCGCGTGCTCGTGGTTCAACACATGCCAGAAGGGTTCACGACGCGCTTCGCGGACCGTCTCGACGGCCGGTCGTCCTACACCGTCACGGAAGCGACGTCCGGCGAGCGGATCGGACCGGGTGAAGCCCGGGTCGCCCCGGGGGGCCACCATTTGCTCACGACGTCTGACCGGAGCGGTCGACTGGAACTCGAACTCACCGAGAGCGAACCGATCCACGGGGTGAGACCCGCAATCGACGTTACGATGGCTGCGGCCGCAGAGACCGTCGATGGGCCGCTCTGTGCGGTCCTCCTGACGGGGATGGGCCGCGACGGGGTCGATGGGCTCCAGCGCGTCGCTGGGAGCGGCGGTCACACTGTCGCCCAAGACGAGGAGACCTCGGCGATCTTCGGGATGCCCCGACGGGCAATCGAAGCCGACTGTGTCGACGACGTGGCGCCGGCGGGCGAAATCGCCGAGAATGCACTGCAGTACTTCGCGGAGGAGTGACCTATGGACGACGAACTTTACCAGGAATTCATCACCGAGTCAGAAGAGAGCATCACCCAGTTGAACAACTCCCTCTTGGATCTCGAATCGAACCCCGAGGACGACGAGGCGATCGACGACATCTTCCGGCAGGCACACACCCTGAAGGGGAACTTCGGTGCGATGGGCTTCGACGACGCGGCGAAGGTGGCTCACGCCGTCGAGGACCTGCTCGATGAGGTCCGCAACGACCGGATCGAGGTGACTCACGAGCGGATGGACCTGGTCTTCGACGGGATGGACGAGATCCTCGACATCCTCCACGAGATCGAGAAGAACGGCGAGTCCACGCGGGACCCCAGCGACCTCGTCGACGAGATCCGCGCGGCCGCAGAGCCCGTCGAGGGCGACGAGGCTGACGCCGAATCGGCGCCGGACGGGGCGGACGCAGAGAGCACTCCGGACGACGACGCGGAGAGCGGCGCGGACGACGCGGAGAGCACCGAATCGGATGCGGGGCAGGCGGTCGAAGCCGCGGCCGAGGCGCTCGAACTCGACGATCCTGCCGTCGCGGACGCCGACCGGCTCCACAGCGCAGAGATCGCGCTGAACGTCGGCGATATGAAGGGCGTCGACGGCGGGCTATTCGTCCAGGGGCTGCCGGAAGACCTCGGGGTTGTCGGGGCCGACCCGAGCCTGGATCGGATCGAAGCGGGCGACTTCGGCGAAACGTTCGTCGTCTACATCGCCGACGAAGAGCGGGGCGACCTCGAAGAGACCCTGTGGGATCTCTGGAAGGTCGAGTCGGTGACGCTCACCGACGTCACCGCTATCGTCGAGGACACCGATGGGGGAGTGGACGGCGACTCGGCGACCGCAGGCGGTTCCGACGCCGGGGCGGACGCGGATGGCAGTGCCGCCGGCACCGAGGGACCGACACCGGACGACGCGGCGGACGAGTCCGCACCCGCCGTTTCGACCGCTACGCCCACCGAGGACGTCGACACCGACTCCGCGGCCGCGGCGGTCGACGCCGTGGTCAGTGCCTACACTGACGGCGAATCGTCGGATGACGACGCCGAGAGCGGCTCGACCGACGATTCCGGCGGCGAGGGCGATGGCGAATCCGCTGCGACTGGATCGGACGACGGGACGCCCGCAGAAGCGGAGGCGGGCGAACCAGCCATCGAAGCGGTCCCGGAGGAGACCGATGCCGATCTGGCTGCGGCTGGGTTCGAGGCGGCCGAGGACGAATCGACCGACGATTCGCCTGCCCATCAAGCGGGCGACGGTGACGCGGAACCCGACGAGCGCACAGCCGACACCGACGACGGGGCCGCCGAGCCCGACGAGCGTGGTGGTGACACCGACGAGGGGGGAGCCGAAGAGGACTCCGAGGAGGAGGAGGCCCGCTCGATCTCCGCGGTGAAGTCGGTCCGCGTCGACGTCGACCAACTGGACGAACTCCACAGCCTCGTCGAGCAACTGGTCACGAGCCGGATCAAACTCCGTCAGGCGCTCGGCGCGGACGACTCCGCCGGCCGCGACACGCTCGACGAACTCGACAAGATCTCCTCGGACCTCCAAGACACCGTGATGGATATGCGGCTGATCCCGCTGAAGAAGGTGTTCGACAAGTTCCCGCGGCTGGTGCGGGACCTCGCGCGGGATCAGGACAAGCGAGTGGACTTCTCCGTCGAGGGACAGGACATCGAACTCGACCGGACGATTCTCGACGAGATCTCCGACCCGCTGATGCACGTGCTCCGCAACGCGGTCGACCACGGGATCGAGCCCCCCGAGGAGCGCGAATCGGTCGGCAAACCGAAGACCGGGTCGGTCGAACTCCGAGCGGAGCGCGAACACGACACGGTCGTCATCACCGTCGAGGACGACGGGGGCGGCATCGACGCCGACGTGATCAGAGACAAAGCGGCCGAGAAGGGGATCCGCCCGCGGAGCGAACTCGCAGAGCTGACCGACAGCGAAGTGTACGACTACATCTTCCACCCGGGCTTTTCGACCAACGAAGAGATCACCGACGTCAGCGGCCGCGGTGTCGGGATGGACGTCGTCAAGACCACCGTCGAGTCGCTCGACGGGTCGGTCAACGTCGAGAGTACACTCGGCGAGGGGACGACCATTTCGATTCGACTGCCGGTGTCGGTCGCGATCATCAAGGTCCTCTTCGTCCGGATCGGCGACCGGGAGTTCGGCGTTCCGATCAAGTACATCGACGAGGTCTCCCAGCAGTCCCGCGTCGAGCGCGTCGACGGCGCGGAGGTCATCGTCCATGAGGAGCGCATCTTCCCGCTGATCCGACTCCGAGAGGCGCTCGATATCGACGGGCCGCGCCACGAGGCCGGTATGACCGTCCGGATCCGGCCGGCCGACCGGCAGGTCGCGCTCCGATGTGACAGCGTCTCGCGGCAGGAAGAAGTCGTCGTCACGCCGCTGCAGGGGCCGCTCAAGGGGACTGAGGGGCTCTCGGGGACGGCCGTCGTGGGCGACGGGAACGTCGTGCCGATCCTCGACGTGAACTCCCTCTCGATCCCGGAACAGGGCAAGCAGGCTCGCCGCCAGTGGGCCCCGCCGGAAGACGACGCCGCCGAAGCAGAGGGGGCAGCCGACTGATGGGGTTGGACATCGACATCGGCTCGGGGTCCGACGACGACGCCGACGAGGACGACGAGGGGTTCGAGGAGTTGCTGGAGTACGTCGAGTCCTCGCTGTCGTTCGCGACGAGTTCGTACAACCGCTCGTATCTCGACCGCCGGATCTCCGCCCGGATGCGTCGCCAGCGAATCGACGAGTACGGCGTGTATCAAGACCTGCTCGCGGAGGACGACGACGAGCGTGAGGCGCTGTTGAACGCGCTCAGCGTCAACGTCACCAGCTTCTTCCGCAACCCCGAGGTCTGGGAGTCGCTCCGGGAGATCATCGCTGAACTCAGCCAAGACGGGCGAACGCGGATCTGGAGCGCCGCCAGTTCCGACGGCCGGGAGGCGTACTCCGCGGCAATGTTGGCGCTCGACGACGACCGGATCAACGAGCGGAAGGTCGAGATCCTCGGGACCGACATCAAACCCGAGATCCTGCGGGCCGCCCGACGCGGTGAGTATCACGCCTCCGAGACCAACGACCTCGAAGAACAACTCGAACCGCTGGCGGGCAACGCCCAGTACGTCGAACGCGACGGGGACACGTTTAGCGTCACCGACGAGGTGAAAGACCTGGTCTCGTTCCGGAAACACGACCTGGTCCAAGAGGACCCGCCGCAGACGTTCGATCTGGTCATTTGTCGAAACCTCTTCATTTACATCAACCGAGAGGCGAAGGAGGCGATCTTCGAGACGCTGAGTTCGGCCGTCGAATCCGGCGGATACCTCACGATCGGAATGACGGAGACGATACCGAGTTCCTGTCGTGACCGGTTCGATCCGGTGGAGAAACGGCTCCGAATCTACCGCGACGCCAGTGACGCCGGCGACGGTGGGTCGCGGTCCAGAAACCGCTCACGGAGGTGAGCACGCGTGCAACCCGGCGAAACGAAGATCGCTGACACACGAGGGGAGTTCCTGAGAGCCCTCCGTGACGGTCGCGAACGGAACGACGCCGGCTGGACCAACGGACGTATTCTCTTATCGAACAAGCGAATCGTTCTGGCGGGGACGGGCGGGAAACGCACGTTCCGGCTCGACGCCATCGACCGGGTCGGCGGACGGTTCGACGTGAACCAGCGCGTCGCTACCGTCTCGGACTACCTCGCGCTGCAGTTCGACGACGGCGAGAACGTGATCCTCATCGCACCCGCCGATTTCGAGGAGTTCGAGATGGACCTCTACGACGCCCTCCTCTCTTCGACGAAGTTCCTCGTCCGCCACCCGGCCGTCGAGGGCGGCGTGGTGCAGAACACCGAGTGGGAGGGTGCGCGGATGAAGGTCGAAGAGGAGTCCGTCAGCGTCGCGACCGTCTCTGGGACCTTCGTCGAGATCCGCCTCGACGACATCGGTGACATCGAGATGGGCCGACGGACTGTCCGCGAGGAACCCCGCGAGGTCATCGAAGTCGAACACTCCGACAGCGAGGGGACGAGCGTGCAGACGTACGTCTCCGGCCCCGAACGAGCCGTGAGTATCCTGAAGTCGCTCCTCCGAATCGGCGAGGAGCAGACCGAGACGTCGCTGGATCTCTCGATGCAGGACAAACAGGTGCTGATGGCGCTGTACTCCGGTGTGTCACCGTTCGACATCCCGCAGTTCCTCGGCATCGACGTCGATCAGGTCGAAGAGCTCTTCGTCCGACTGATCGATCACGACGTCCTCGACGAGGTGCGGATCCGTCACGAGGTGGAACTCAACGCCCGTGGCCGGTCGATCGCGGCGGACGCGATCGACGAACAGGGCGCGGAGATGTGACAGCGCGCCGCGACCGACACGGTCGGCCGACCCGTGGCTATATCCCGTCGGCCGGCGACGCAGAGAACGACCGATGATCGTCTTTCACGGCACCTTTCCGATCGATCCCGAGCGGATGGACGACGCGCTCGCGCACGCCGACCGACTGGTCGAAAAAACGAACGACGAGCCAGGCGTCATCGACTACCGCATAGCGAGAGACGTCGTCGACAACAACACGCTCCGCTTTTTCGAGCAGTACGAGGACGAAGCGGCCGTCGAGCACCACGCCCAGACGGCGCACGCTCAGGCGTTCGTCGAGGCGCTCTCGGACCTCCTCGCAGACGAACCGGAGCTGACACAGTTCACGGTCAGCGAAGCGAGCGAGCGAGAGCTCTGAAACCTCGTCTTCCCCGGGCTTCGGTCTGTGAGCGCCCGATCAGCCCGACGCGTGGGCTAAGATTTCCGTGCGGGCCTCAGAGGCGCAGTCGCGACCGCTTCGGCCGAAGTGCAGCGTGTTCTCGTTGACCGGATCGCTCAGCAGGCCGCCGGCGTCGACCGCAACCCCGGTCTGTTCGATCTGGAAATAGCCGATGGTGACGCCCTTCGAGAGGTCGACGCCCTCGATCTCGTCCGCCGGGATCGTCTTGTCGTCGAACCGCGAGCGCTCGACGCGCTCGATCTCGACGCGGTCGGCGTAGACGACGAGCGTCCCGTCCTGAAACGAACAGACGACTATCGCGTCGGGGTATTCGTCGGCGTCGTCGCTCGAATCGCCACCACCGCCACCCCAGGGGAAGTCGATCATCGCCGGAGTCTACCCAGAGCGCTCGCAAAAGCGTTCGGCCCGACCGGGAGTTGCCGAGTCGTTTGGGATACCCGCTCGGGCCGCATACTGATGACTCTCGTCTCTTACCGCCGGGCGCCGTCAACGGGGGTGACGCCCGGCGGTAAATAGTGAGCGTAGCCAGTATCAATCATTCGACCACTGTGCGTCCGAGAGCGTCCGCTGGACGGCCTCTTCGCCGACGGCGGCCGCCAGCGCCTCGAACCCACGGCGCTCCGCCCGATCGCGTGCGTTGGCCACGAGTCGGGAGACGATGAACTCCGGTGTCGACTTTCCGACGGTGCCGAACCGCGGCTGATAGTCGACTTCCAGAGCGAGGTCCTCGGTCAATCCTTCCGCGAAGATACCGTCGATGCGCGCCTCGGGCGGGAGCGGACTGAGGTCGTCTGCCAGGTGGGTGACGTAGACGCCGAGTGCCTCCTGGTCGACCGTCAGATCGACGAGTCCGTTCAGGAGATCGGCGGCCCGACCGGGTTCGGTGATCGCCTCGAACTCGTCGACGAGCATCAGGGTCCGCTCGCCCGTCGAGAGCGGCGGGACGATCGACTTCAGCGTCGATTCCAACACGCCGGCGTTGAAACTGGCGTGTCGACGGTGGAAGACGATCGTATCGAACCGGCCGACGGCCGCGTCGGACGCGGGGACCGGCAGTCCCATCGCCGCCAGCAGGGCGACCTGCGCGAGCGTCTCCAGGAGCGTCGTCTTCCCGCCGGAGTTCGCGCCGGTGAGAACCGCGACTCGGTCGCCGGTCGGTGGCGTTTGCGGACTCTCACGACGGGTCGAGGCGTCAGCCCGGGGCGCGGACGCGTCCCCGGCACTCGGGCCGTCCAGGTCGTGATCGCCGATGGCGTAGGTCACGGGTTGCACCTCGCCCGAGAGCGTGAGATTCCGCGCCCCGACGACCGCGAGGCCGTCGTCGACGAGTCGCGGGCGTGTGAGATCGTGCGCTGCTGCGAACCGCCCCAGCGAGAGGTCCAACGCGATGTCCGAAACCGCCGAGACCGCAGTCTCGACGCCCTCGCGTGCCGTCTCGATCGACTCTTCGAGCTGAGCGGCGACGGTCGCCTCCCGCTCGTCGACCTCATCGTCGAGTTCCGACCGAAGCGCGCGAAGCGAGGTGGCGGCGAAGTCGGCCTCGTCGTGGGCATCGCCGGCGACGGCGGCCTCGACGCGTCCCCGGCGCACGTCGGCCTCGCTGGCCACGTACTCGACGAAAGCGGCGCGGAACTCCTCGAAGTCGCGGACGCCGCGCTCTCTGATCGATTCCAGAACGTCGAGCGCGTTCGTCTCCAGTTCGGCGACGGCGTCGCGCCGCTGGCGCAGGCGGTCGAGTTCCTCGTCCGCGCCGGCGGCGACGCGGCCGTCCGCATCGATGGTGCCGAGCGCCTCGGCAGCTGCCTGCAGCGCGTCGTCGTCGAGGTCGTCGAGCGCGGCGAACGTCCCCCCGCGAAGCCCCGCGTCGCGGAGTTCCAGCGCCGTCTCGACGGCTGCGCGGTCGGTACCGTCCTCGCGATCGTACGCGTCGAAGGCCGACGTGATCGCTTCGCGGGCGGCCTCGTCGAGTCCCAGCCACGCGTCGCGCGCGTCGAGAACCCGGTCGAGTCGCGTCTCTCGTTCGTCGATGGTGGAAAGCGGCGTCATCACGCGGACGCGGTCGGCCGCGTGTCGGGTGAGCGCGTATTCGCTCGCGAGCGAGAGCAGGTCGTCGTAGACGTCGCGGGCGTCGCGCGTCCCGAGCGTCTCGATCCCGTCCGCGCCGTTGGCTCGTCGGAGAATGCGAACCGCGCGCCCCCGCGGGAGTCCGGCGTCCGCGAGCGCCCTGATGTCGGCGTCTTCGATGGCCGCGACCGCTGCCTCGACACCAATCGACTCGCGGAGTCGCTCGCTCGTCTTCGGGCCGACGCCCCAGTAGTCCTCCAGTCGCATATCCGCACCTCAGCCGGGACCGTCTTGTAGGTTTCCGGTCGGCGGTGGCGGCGACCGACAGCCGCGGTGTCTCCTCACGGCGGTGACCTGCACCGACGACGTCGGGCTGTGACGACGCCGACCGATGGCGTCGGACTACGATGATGCCGACCGACGGCGGTATCAGTCAGCGGGAGCGCCGCGGATCCTCAGTCCCACCCGCTGAGAACGGTCAGGTACCGTTAGGTCCATCGCGGTCGTCGGTTCAGGTATGATCCGATCACTCATCGGTCTCCTCGGGTGTCTCGCCGCTGCGGTGCCGGGCCGGCTACTCGACGTATTCGAGACCCTCGCCGTCGAGAACGCGGACGACCGAACGCGGCGGTCGTGGGCCGCGTCGGCGATACGAGCGGAGGGCGTCGTCGTGGCTGCCGCCAGCCGCACCGACGGACGAGCCTACGCCTGGATGCTGAATCTCACCGGGATATTCGGCGGTGTCGTCTTGATCGCTCCACGCCTCTACCGTCGGTTCGCCGCTGCGTTCCTCTACGAGGACGGCGGCGACGTCGTCTGGACCGACGCGCTCGATACCGGCGTCCGCGCGCTCGGAGCGGTGTACGTGCTCCTCGCGCTCGACGCGTTCAGGGAACGCCGACGGGGGGAGTGACGGCGTCCGTCTGCCGGCCGCGCGACCCGACCGCAACACGGGACGCGCGGACCGGCGGGGAAACGGGGTGGGAGAGAACTGTGTGACCCTCGGCGTCAGGGAGACGACGAGACGCGGCGGGCACGGGCGTCGCGGACCTCGGCACCCTCGCGGATCGCGTCCTCGCAGTGCGGGCAGACGCGGGCGTCCTTCAGCCCCTCGGGGGCGAACACGCGGACGTAGTCCCGCGATACGAAGGAGCCGCAGTTCTGGCATTCAGGCATCGGGGCCCACCTCGGTGACAGTTCGGTCGTGCATATCCACTTAGGTGGAGGGAACGGGAGTACCTAACACGGAACCCTATGTCGTTAGGGACCGTTCGCTGATTCGACCGAGGGGCAGTTATTTACCCGTGGACTCGCTTCTTCCGGGAGATACGATGCCGTCCGAGCGTCCCGCAGCCGACGATATCGAGAGCGCGAGCGGGGCCGCCGACGAACGCGCGGCCGCTCCCGCGGCGCAGACGGGGCGGGCCGAAGAGGAGGACGACGAACCGGTCGTGCTCGTCGTCGACGACGACAGGGACCTCGCAGACACCTGCGAGTACTGGCTCCGGGACGATTTCGCCGTCCGCGTCGCGTACGGCGGACGGGAGGGGCTCGACCGGATGGACGACGCCGTGGACGTGGTCCTCTTAGACCGTCGGATGCCGGATCTCTCGGGCGACGAGGTCCTCGCGGCGATCGACGAGCAGGGGTACGACTGCCGGATCGCGATGATGACTGCGGTCGAGCCCGACACCGACATCGTCGAGATGCCGTTCGACGAGTACCTCGTCAAGCCGGTCAACGAGACGGACCTCCGGGAGACCGTCGAGGAACTCCTCGTCCGCGCCGAGTTCGACGCGCGGGTGCGCGAGTACTTCGCTCTCGAATCCACCGAGGCCGTCCTCGAATCCCGCGACGCCCACGACCTCGGCGACCCGGGCGCGCTCGACGATCTGACGGCCCGAGTCCAAGAGCTCAGGGCCGAACAGGAGTCGGCGATCCGCGAGCGGGAACGCCAACTCGAACGGGCCCGCCGGATCAACGGCTTCCTCCGACAGATCGATCAGGCGCTGGTGGATGCGACCACCCGCGACGACATCGCACAGACGGTCTGTGACTCCTTCGAGGCGTCACCGTACGACGGTGCCTGGATCGCTCGATACGACGAGACGATCGACGCCATCGAGCGTCAGGCGGCTGCTGCGTCGATCGGCGACCCACTCGCGAGCGAGGACGGGCCGAGCGGAGACGCGAGCGGGCAGTCGGCCGCGGCACGGGAGCCCACCGCCGTCGTCCGCGAGGCAATCGAGTCGCGGTCGGTTGTCACCGCGCCGGTGTCGAAAGCGCACGTCGAACGCGCACTGACGACCCCTCCGTCGGTCGACGGAGGTCACAGCGTGATCGCCGTCCCGATCGTCTATCGGGAGACGATCTACGGGGCGCTCGTGATCTACGTTCGCGGGGACATTTCCGCCGAGGAGCGATCGATGCTCGCCGAGATCGGCGAAACCGTGGGCAACGGCATCAACGCCGCGGAGTCGAAACAGTTGCTCTACGCCGATACGGCGGTCGAACTGGTGTTCGGCCACACCGACACTCGGGACCTCGTGATCGATCTCTCACTGGAGTTCGAGACGACTGTTCGCGTCGAGGGGATCACACCAACGCACGAGGGCGTGGTTTCGGCGTACATCGCCGTCGAGGACGGAGACCCAGCGGCGGTCGTCGGAGCGGTCGCGCCGCTCGATGCGGTGATCGACGCGCGGACGGTCTCTGAGGAAGCCGACGAGGCGCTGTTCGAGTTTCGGATGACTGGCGCGTCGGTCTTCGTGACGGTGGCGGCGCTGGGAGCGACGCTGGAATCCTTCAGTGCGACGCGGGGTGACGGCGAGTTCGTCGTCAGTGTCCCGCCCCAGGCGGACCTCAGGGCCCTCCGGGACGCGATCGAGTCTGAGTTCCCGGAGACGTCGGTGCTGGCGAAGCGCGAGGTGGAGTCGGCGGTGCAGTCGCCGTCGTCGTTCCGACGGCAACTGGAGGAGAAACTGACCGATCGCCAGCGCGACGTGATGCAGACGGCGCTGGCCTCGGGGTACTTCGAGTGGCCGCGGGGGAGCACCGCAGAAGAAGTCGCAGACTCGCTGGGAATCGCCGCGCCGACGTTCCACGAACACCTCCGCGCCGGCGAGCGGAAGCTTATCGAGTCGTTCTTCGCAGAGACCGAAGCGGACAGGCGGGCAGGCGAACGGCGCGCGGGCAACGCGGCCGACGACGACTGACGCCGCCGCTCAGGCGTCGTTCATCCGCTGGCTTCGCTCGTCGCCGCAGGTGTGACACTTGGTCACGCGGTAGGGCTCGCGGGAGAACGCTCGGTTGGTCTCCTTTTTGCTCTCGGTCTTGAGTTCGATCGAGACCTCGTGGGGGGTCCGGGTGTCGCAGGTCTCACAGTACTCGGTCAGTTCGGTGACAGTGGGCTGGCTCTTGGACATCGTTGTTCGGTACTACAAACGAGGACTGCCACAACATTGACACCGGACCCTACAATGTTAGGGTGTCGATCAGATGTCGCCCTGTCGGTAGATGAGATTGCGTTGAATCTCGTTCGCACCCTCGTAGATCACCGGAATACGGGCGTCGCGGTACACACGCGAGATGGGGTACTCTTCGAGCACCGAGCGTCCGCCGTGGAGTTGCATCCCGCGCTCGGAGCAATCGACCGCAGTCTCCGTGGATTTGGTCTTCGTCGCGGCGGCCCAGAATCCGGCGTCCTCGCCCTGTTTGACCTTCCGGGCGGCGCGCCAGTTCAGCGCTCGTGCCGCCTCGAACTCCATTCGCATATCCGCGAGGATGTGCTGCGTCGATTGGAATTCTGCGATGTCCCGACCGAACGCCTCCCGGTCGTGGACGAACTTCCAGGTCTCCTCGATGGCGTGAGCCGCGAGACCGATCCCGTGGCCGCCGACGACCACCCGACCGTGGTTGAAGAAGTCCGCGAGCACGTAGAATCCGCCGCCCTCGGTGCCGACGAGGTTCTCCTCGGGGATCTCGCAATCGTCGAAGATGATGTGTCCCTGCTTGGACGCGCGCATCCCGATCTTCTCGGGGATGTGCTGGGCCTCGTAGCCGGCGGTATCCGTCTCGACGATGAACATCGAGTAGTTGCCGTAGCGGTCGTCGCCGTCGCCGGTCTTCGCGTAGACGGTGAGCCAGTCGGCTTCCACTGCGTTCCCCACCCAGTACTTCTCACCGTTCAGGACCCAGCCGTCGTCAGTCCGCTCGGCGGTGGTGGTCATCCCGGCCATATCCGACCCCGTCTGGGGTTCCGACACCGCGAGTCCGGAGAGTTGGTCGGTGGCCGCGACCGGGCGGAGATACTCGTCTTTCTGTGCTTCGGTTCCGTAGGTCTCGATGATCTCACACCCGAAGGAGGCGAGCATCAGCGTGAGCGCGATCCCCGCGTCAGCGGCGTAGAACTCCTCGTTGATCGCGAGTACCTGTTCGAGGTCGAGCCCCCGACCGCCGTACTCTTCGCTGATGTCCTGAGCGACGAGTCCCGCGTCCATTCCCGCCTCCAGAACGTCCCACGGGTACTCCCCCGATCGGAAGTACTCCTCAGCGTTCGGTCGGATGTGTTCGTCGGCGAACTCTCGGGCCTCCCGCTTCACCTCGTGGGCGTGCGCAGGGACGACCGATTCGTCGAGCAGATCCATAGCCACGGATGGGGGCGCGAAACTAAATAACCCCCAGAACTGGAGAAAACTTCAACTGGGTTGTTCGTTTATCACCGCGTTTCGCCGTCCTCACCGTCGTCAGACTCCGACGCTGGTTCCTCGTGCGTTCCGTCGTGGTCAGCGGTCGATTCGGGTCCCGCAGGCGATGCAGACTCGGGGGGCGACTTGGAGCCACCGTCCGAGTCGGAGTCACTGCCAGACTCGGAGCCACTGCCCGACTCGGAGTCACTGCCCGACTCGGATCCACTGCCAGACTCGGAGCCACTGCCCGACTCGGAGTCACTGCCCGACTCGGAGTCACTGCCCGACTCGGACCCGCCAGCCGATGCCGATTCGCCAGGGGTCTCGGGATTGGCGACCGAATCGGCCCCGACATCGGCGACCGTCGCCCCGTCGTCGCCTGCCGGGGGCTGGCCCGCGTCGGCACCAGAGAACTGCGCCCGCACGGCTTCTCGATCGATCGTGCCCGAGACCGTCCGGGGGAGCGACTCCGCGATCGCGATCGTCTTCGGGAGTTTGAATCCCGCCAGTCGCTCGCGGGCGAACGCGAGCACGTCGTCTCGATCCAGGGGATCACTGGGGTCGTCCGCGTGGGCGTCGACGTCGCTCCGGTGGGCGCGCTCCGGGACCACGAGCGCGGAGACGCGCTCGCCCCACTCGGCGTCGGGGACGCCGACGACTGCCGCGTCGTAGACTGTCGGGTGGGCCCGGAGGACGTCGGCGACTTCGCCGGGATCGACGTTTTTCCCGCCGGTGAGGATCCGATCGTCGAGGCGGTTCAACACCGTGAGAACGCCGTCCGCCGCCCGAACGCCGACGTCGCCGGTGTGAAAGCCGTGCTGGCCGAACGCGTCGGCCGTCGCGTCGGCGTCGCCGTAGTACCCCGGAGTGACGGTCGGCGCCTCGACGACGATCTCACCGGATTCGCCCGCCGGCAGCGGGGCCCCCGCCTCGTCGACGATGGTCACATCGGTGAAAAACAGGGGCCGGCCCACCGACTGGGGCGCCTCGAACGCCTCGGCTGGGCTGGCAGTGGCGATCTGCGACGCCGTTTCGGTCATCCCGTAGGTCGGGTACACCGGGACCGAGTAGTCTCGACAGCGTTCGATCAGGTCGGTGGAGGCGGGTGCGCCGCCGAGCAGCACGACCCGGAGCGAGTCCGGGAGCGTGCCGCGACGGGCGAGCATCCGTCGAAGCATCGTCGGCACCAGTGAAGTCGCGGTGGCGTCGTAACGGTCGATGTCGTCAACAGTCGCGCCGGCATCGAACGACTGCCGGAGGACGACCGTCGTGCCGTACAGCGGGAGCCGCAAGATCGGCGCGATGCCGCCCATATGGTGCAGCGAGAGCGTCACCAGCCACCGGTCGTCGGGATCGATCCCCAGCCGGAACGCGGACGCGACCGCGCTCGCGAGGAGGTTCTGCATCGTCAACTGGACGGCCTTCGGATCCCCCGTCGTCCCCGAGGTGAACAGCACGAGAGTCGTGTCGTGGAGCGCCCAGTCCGCCGGCGACACCGTCTCGGGCTCCATCTGCGAGAGCGCTTCGGCCCCCGACGTTCGCGGATCGTCGACGCTCAACACCGAAATGCGCTCTGTGGTCTCGCGGCCCTCGGTGGCGTCGACGACGGCCGGTTCGGTCTCCGCGCCGCAGACGACAGTAGTCACGTCGGCCGTCTCGAACTGTCCGGCCAGCTCGCGCGAGGTGAGTTCGTCCCCTATCGGGACGAGCCGGGCACCGAGGCGCATCGCGGCGTGGATCAGACAGACGTACTCGAGACGAGTGTCGAGAACGGCACCGAGATGTGTGCCCGCCCCGACCCCCGCCGCGGCGAGGCGGCCGGCGAGGTCCTCGACGAGCGTATCGAGGTCTTCGAAAGTGAACACGTCGCCGCTGCGAGCGACGACGAGCGCCTCGCCGGACGGCTCGATCCGGGCGCGGTGAGAGAGCCAATCGCGCATACTACCACCACTGGGTAGGCGACGGTCTAAACTGTACTGACCGGGGGGCCGTCACTCGGACGCGGCCGACGCGCCGTCGACGTACTCGACGAGCACGCCACCGGTCGAGTTCGGGTGTAAGAACGCCACGTCGTGGCCCCAGGCGCCGGGACGGGGCTCCTCGTCGACGAGTTCGACACCGGCGTCGCGGGCGCGGTTCAGGGCAGCGTCGAGGTCCGCAGTCCGCAGTGCGACGTGGTGGATACCCGGTCCGTTCCGCGAGAGGAACTGCGAAATCGTCCCCGTTTCGTGCGGTTCGAGAATCTCGAAGTAGCCCCTCCCGAGATCCAAGAACCGGACGGTCATCCCCCCGAAGCGCTCCTCGTGGACGAGCGACGCGTCGAAGAGCGTCTCGAACGTCTCGGCGAGGTCCGCTCCCGACTCGGTCGCGACGCCAAGGTGGTCGAAAGACACCGACATACCGGATTCCTCGCGCGAGAGGCGAATAAAGCGTCGGGGTCGGTGCGACGAGTACGGACGTCGCTACAGCCGCTACAGCGGGCGATCACACCGCGGGGCGATACTCGCCGAACTCCTCGCGAAGGACGTCCGAGATCTCCCCGACCGTCGCGTACGCCTTCACCGCCTCGACGATCGGCGGGAGGAGGTTCTCCTCGCCTGCAGCGGCCGCCCGGATGTCTGACAGCGCCGCCTCGACAGCCTCGTCGTCGCGCTCGTCTTTCACCGCTCGAAGGCGCTCTTGCTGCCGCCGTTCGTCCTCGGGATCGACCGCTTCGATGTCCGCCTCGGGTTCCTCGTCGACCTGGTACTTGTTGACGCCGACGACGACCCGTTCGCCGGCTTCGATCTCGCGCTGGCGCTCGAACGCGACGTCCTGGATCTGGCGTTTGACCCACCCGGATTCGACGGCCGGCCGCATCCCGCCGCGGTCGTCGATCTCCTCGAGCAGGTCTCGGGCTTCGGCCTCGATCTCGTCGGTGAGCGACTCGACGGCGTAACTCCCGCCGAGCGGGTCGATGGTATCTGCGACCCCCGACTCGTGCGCGAGGATCTGCTGCGTCCGCAGCGCGGTCCGAACCGACTCTTCGGTCGGCAGTGAGAGGGCCTCGTCTTTCCCGTTGGTGTGGAGGCTCTGGGCCCCGCCGAGGACGGCCGCCATCGCCTGGTAAGCCACGCGGACCACGTTGTTTTCGACCTGCTGGGCCGTCAGCGTCGAGCCCCCGGTCTGGGCGTGGAACTTCAGTTGCTTCGACTTTGGGTTGTCGGCGCCGAACCGCTCGTCCATAATCCCGGCCCACAGTCGCCTCGCGGCCCGGAACTTCGCGACTTCCTCGAGGACGTTGTTGTGTGCGTTGAAGAAGAACGACAGTTGCGGCGCGAAGTCGTCGACCGCGAGACCGGCGTCGAGCGCCGCCTCAACGTAGGCAATCCCGTCAGCGAGGGTAAACGCGATCTCCTGGGCCGCTGTCGATCCCGCCTCGCGGATGTGATATCCCGAAATCGAGATGGTGTTGAAGTTCGGCACTTCCTCGGCGCAGAACTCGAAGATGTCCGTGATGAGCCGCATCGAGGGCTCCGGCGGGTAGATGTAGAGGTTCCGTGCGATGTACTCCTTGAGGATGTCGTTCTGTATAGTGCCACGCAGTTTATCACGGTCGACGCCCTGCTGATCGCCGATAGCGACGTACATCGCGAGCAGCACCGCTGCGGGCGCGTTGATCGTCATCGACGTCGAGACCTCATCGAGCGGAATCCCATCGAAGACGACTTCCATATCCCGGAGGCTGTCGATGGCGACGCCCGCCTTCCCGACCTCGCCGGCGGCCATCCCCGCGTCGGAGTCATAGCCCTTCTGCGTCGGGAGGTCGAACGCCATCGAGAGCCCCGAGGAGCCCTGGTCGATCAGATACCGAAACCGCTCGTTCGTCTCACGTGCGGTCCCCATCCCGGCGTATTGCCGCATCGTCCAGAGTCGGCCGCGGTGCATCGTCGGATAGACCCCCCGCGTGTACGGTTCCGCACCCGGGAGTCCGAGATCCGCGTCGTAGTCGAGGTCTGCGACGTCGTCGGGAGTGTAGACCCGATCCAGTTCCGGGCCGCTCGTGTCCGTCGTGAACGTCTCCTTTCGCTCCCCGAAGCGTTCGATCGTGGGTTCGAGCGTCTCCTCCTCCCACTCGCGCTTGGCCGCGCGGATCTTCGCGAGGTCGTCGGGGTCGAACATACCCGAACGAGCGCGCCGGCGACCTTGAAACTGTGTGACGCGCGTGTCGTCGTGACGCCGCCCGAAGGAACAAAGGCCATAACGGAGGCCGACGAAGCGCCGGTTATGTCTGATGATGTCGATCCGGGTCGGGTTCGCGGCGGGCAAATGACCGACGCGGAGATCGACGCATATCTCTCAGAACAGGGTACCGGCATTCTCTCACTGGCCGACGACAGTGAAGCCTACGCAGTGCCGATCTCGTTCGGGTATGAATCCGGACGGGCGGTGTTCGCCTTCTGGCGATTCCGGTCCGACAGCCAGAAGATCGCGTTCAGTGAGGCGACCGAGCGCGCTTGCCTGGCGGTGTACGACATCGAATCGCAGGCTGACTGGCGAAGCGTGCTCGCGTTCGGGCCGCTGAGGGAACTCTCGACAAAGGAGTGGTCCGATATCGGCGCGTTGATCGACGAGAACGCGTGGTCGCCGGACCTCTCGAATGTGGGCCCACGGCAACTTTCGATCGTCGGGTACGAGATGGAGATCGAGGAGGCGACCGGCCTGCAGCGCTCGCCCGAGGAGTGACCGCTGGCCCGGCGCGTCGAACGAAATGCCCGCACAGGCCGGGTTCGCCACGCTTTTGCTACCGGCCGCCCTCGCATCGGACAACTATGTTTGGCGGAGGCGGAATGAACCCCCGGAAGATGAAGCAAATGATGGAACAGATGGGCATCGACGTCACCGAACTCGATGCCGAGGAGGTCGTCATCAAGACGGCCGACGAGGAACTCGTCTTCTCCGACGCGCAGGTCACCCGGATGGACGCCCAGGGGCAGGAGACGTACCAGGTCGTCGGCGAGCCCGAGACCCGCGAGCGCGGCGCCGGCGGATCCGACGGTGCCGACGCCGAAGCCATCGACGACGGGGCGGACGGGGAGGAGGGCATCCCGACCGAGGACGTCGAACTCGTCGCCCAGCGAGCGGGCGTGAACACTGATGCGGCCCGAGAGGCTCTCGAAGCACACGACGGCGACCTCGCGGCCGCCATCGCCCACCTCGAGTGAGCTACCTCCTCGTCCACGAGAATCGCGAGTACCTCCGCGCGCCGGGCGACGAACTCCAGACCGATCTCGGGGTGCTGGACGTGCCCGAAGACGTCGAACCCGGAGACGTCCTTGAGACGCATCTCGGGGAACCGTTCGTCGTCCGTCGGCTGCGCGGGCCGGACCTGTTCAACCACTTCGAGCGCACCGGCGCGCCGATGATGCCGCGCGACGTCGGCCTCGTGGTGGGCTACACCGGCATCGCGGCCGACGACCGTGTTCTCGACGCCGGGACCGGGACAGGTGTCCTCGCGGCGTATCTCGGTCGGATGCGGGCCCGCGTGACCTCCTACGAGATCGACCCCGAATTCGCCGAGGTCGCTCGCGAGAATATGCGCCTGGCCGGCGTCGACGACCGCGTCGACGTGCGGACGGGCGACCTCACCGAGCGCCTCGACGACCTCCCCAGCGGTGGAGCGTTCGACGCGATCACGCTCGATACGGGTGACGCACCCGAGGTCGTCCGCCACGCACCGGATCTCCTGTCGGATGGCGGCCACGTCGCCGTCTACTCGCCGTTCGTCGAGCACAGCCGCGAGGCCGTCGAGGCCGCCCGCGAGGCGGGGCTGGTCGACATCGAGACCTACGAGACGATCCAGCGCGAGATGGACTTCGGCGAGCGCGGGTCCCGACCCTCGACGGCCGGCGTCGGTCACACCGGCTATCTGACGTTCGCGCGAAGCGGGCGATAGCGCTGTAATCGGCGCAGGTCACTCCGGAGCGTACGCTTCGTGAATTCGATCCATACGCGCCGCCATTACGAAGTCGGTCTTGTGTAGTCCGTCGATTTTGTGGGTCCACATCTCGACTCGAACCTCGCCCCACTCGAGTTGGATATCCGGATGGTGCCACTCTCGTTCCGCGAGTTCCCCGATCTCGTAGGTGAACTCCAGTGCATCGCGGAAATCCTCGAACGGGTACACGCCTTCGAGATGGTGATCGTCAACGACGTCCCAGACGTCGTCGTCGATTTCGGTCAGGTACTCGGCGTACGCCGTCTCGGTGAGCGGTTCGTCCTCTGACGTACAGGCCTCACATTCCTCATCAGCAAGTGATGATGCCATAGCGATATCTTCAGTCGGCTCGACACTTGTGTGTTTGTCTAAAATAGCAGCCACTGTCGACACGGCCGGAAAGCCGACCCGACCGACCACACTTATACACCGAGAGAATCGCGCTCGCGTCCGATACCACGCGAACGCTGTCGGCATCCCACGCGAATCGATAGGAATACAGAGGCGCTAGTCCCCTCACTGTCGCCCGACCGTTTTGGGACAGAGTCCATCAGTTGCCGGCACCGACCAATCGCCCGTGAGGCCGGGAGCCTACAGTTCCCAAATCAAACGCGAGGCTGTGAAACCGCCGGCTACTTTGTGATTAGGAACAAATTCGAGGTATGCTCTCGGCCCTCCAGCGAGCAGTGACGCAGCCGGCAACGTTCTTTGAGACGGAATCAGAGGATCCGAGTCTGGGGCCACCGGTGGTGGTTGTCGGACTCGTCGCAGTGGCGGGAATCCTCGGATCGATCCCGACGGTTCTCGCGGTCAACCGAGCGCTTCCAGCGGAAGCCGGACTGTTTGCGGCCATCGGCTTCTTGTTCGGCAGCATCACCGCTGTGATCGGTCCGTTCGTGTCGTGGGTGATAGTCGCCACGTTGCTCTTCATCGGCGCAGTGCTGGCGGGCGGCGATGGGGCGTTTCGGGACCTGTTCGCCCTCGCCGGGTGGGGGTTTGCCCCACGAATCGTCGTCCCCCTCGTCGGTGGAGTCGTCGCGTTCCTGCTCCTCTCCGGGACGAACTTCTCTGACCCGCAGCAGGCTCGCAGACTATCTCAAACGGCCACGACTGGGACGCTCGGCCTGGTGTCACAGGGGGTGAACGCGGTGATGTTCATCTGGGCTGGATGGATGTGGACTCACGCGATTGCCTCCACGCAGAACCTCACCACTCGAACCGCCGGGGTCGTCTCCGGTGCTGTCGTCCTCCTCCAGCTCCTGGTTAATCTCGGCCTCTCACTGCTGAGTGCTTCGCTCGTCTGAGTCGAATCCGCATTCGAGCTGTATGCTTGCCGAGTGAACACCTGCTGAACCATAGTTTAGAGCCTTGACACGACAGTTCGAATCGGAAGTGGCGACCATCGGGACAGCCACACGGTACTGGCGATATCAATCGAGCGCTCGGACGGCACCGCTACACGCGCGATGTCGCCGACAGTCAGGTCGTCGAACGCCTCAGCGATACCGGCGAGGATGAAGTATCGGCCCGGACGGACATCGCGCTGCGACAGCGACGCGGGCCGACGGTTCAGAGGCCAGGACTCACAGACGCGAGGGGATCAGGCTCTGGGGGATGCAACGACACCGGCGAATACGTTCGAATACTCGTGATTACTTGGTGATGGCGACCGAGTACGACTGGTGTGAAAGTGACTACCGTACGGCTTCCGGACGACCTCGCCGAAGCAGTCGAGGAGGCCGCCGACGCCTCGGAGCGTAGTCAATCCGAATACATTCGATTCGTGCTGCGTAATCATTTCGATAGTGAACCGAATACAGACGCCGGAGCCGACCGCGTTGCCGAGTTGGAGACGCGCCTCGCGTCGCTCGAAAGCCGGTTCGAGGCCCTCGACCGCACTGGAGCGTCCGACGAACGGATCGACGCGTGGCGGTCTGTCGCCGAGTCCGACGACCGCTAGGGCGACAGTCGCAACGCCGAGTCGTCCGTCCCCTCGGGCCAGCACTATCTCTAATTCTTCAACTGATAGTACGTTTCGGCCTGCCCCTCGTCTCACAGCAGCCTCACCGCACCATCTGCAGTCGGGGCCGGCCGTCACTGCTGTCGAACGCGTCCCCGTCGTCTCATCGGATCGATCGCAGCATCGAGAACAGTTCTTCCCGTCCACGTTCGGGATCGAACGTCTCCGAATCGGGGAGCGACAACGGATACGCACCGCCGCCGAGCAGATACGCGCCGTCGTCGGGCCACACCGCGACGTACGCCTCGACCGGGACGTCGAGGCCGTCGATCCGCACGCTGGCCCGGTATCGCGTCGCGTCGGCCGTCTCTTCGCCCACGTCCAGGCGGTGGTCGTCGGCCCGCTCGATCGCCTCGAACCCGCGCTCACGCAACACGTCCCGGAAACGCGCGTTCGCTCTGTCCGTGACGAGTCGTGTGAGCGACTGCGACACCGACGTCGCCGGGCGGATTCGGAGTCGACTGGCGAAGACGAACCGCCAGGTGGTTTCCGTGCCGGTGACGTCGGCGAGGCGGTCGCGAAGCGCGTCGTCCTCGTAGATCCGGGTCGTCGCGTCGACCGAGACGACGCCGACGTCGAACGGTGTCTGCCGCTCTTCGGAGACCAGACGCCAGTCGTCGGGCACATCCAGTTCGGGCGGCGGGACGTCGCGCGTCACTCCCGATCCTTCGGGTGGTGGCGACTTAATTCGTCGCGGTGGGGCTCAGACAGTCCTCAGCGGACCAGCAGCCGGCTCGTTTCGAGAGTCATAAACCGCTTTTTGCTACATAAAATATCCATAACTCCCGTCGTCGACCGACTACACGGGGGTACAGGACGCACGCAGGTCTGGACGCTGGACGCGCTGACCCCGTTCGGACGGATCCCCGGCTTCCGGTAGGAGGTGCTGGTCCTGTCGCTGGCGATACTCGCCTCGCGCTCGATTCCCGGGTGACTGCCCGACACCGGCCGGATGATCCGCGTGGTAGACCTGGGACGTTCTCGTACTCGGGTTCGCTATGTCTGTCGACGTTCGAGGAGCGCTGAGCAACAGGCCGGACAGCTCCGCCGCAGTGATTCTCGTCTTCGCCAGTTCCGAAGTCGCGTTCACAGTCGCTGTCGCAGTCGCTGTCGTCGGAACGGAGACGGGTCCCTGTTCAGTTGGACGTTCGGCGCGCGTCGGTGTCGCTGATAAGCGCGCTGGGTGTCGTGAGAACCGTACCGAGCGGATAGCGGCAGAAGCGTTGCGGGCGGACTGCAGGACTGCAGACTGTCTTGTGGCCCCGACCGGATCGAGACACTGGCCCTCGACCGTTCAGTGGTCGTCCTCGCGCCACTTGTGCCCGCAGTCTGTACAGGTGAAAAAGCGCGTCTCGGATTCGTCCGCGGAGCGGATTTGCTTCATCTCATAGCGCGCGCGGTCGTGGCCGCACTCCGGGCAGATGACGGTCGTCGTCGGGCCGATCTCGGAGTCGTCGACGTCGGACATATCGACGACCTCGCTCTCCTCGCGGGCGGCCGTCGAGGTCATATGTGCTTCGTCGGCTGTGTCGCGGTCCGCTTCGTTCCCGCAGTTGTTGCAGACCCAGACGTCGCCGTCGGTCTTCATCATCGAGCCGCATTCGTCGCAGAACTCCATAGTACGTCTACCGCCACGCAGAGGCTTGACGGACTTAAACGACCGGGATCGACGCGACGGGATGTTGAAACGACTTTGTACTCGGGGACGAACTGCCGGGTGTGACCACCGATCCAGCCCTCTCCGAAGCGGAGATTTCGCGCCTCGCCGACGTCGTCCGGTTGCAGCCGACGAAGAACAAGGAATTACAGGACGCGTGGGGGATGGAATCCGGCAGCGAGGTCCACCAGTACCTCGAGAACGAACTGGGGGACTACTACTACCGCGACGACAACAGCCTCATTCGGGCGACCCCCGAGGCTGCCGATCTGGTGGACGTCGAACCGGGCGTCGAGGGAGGCGACGGCTCCGACGGCGTTCCCGCGGTAATCCGCGTGCCCGAACTGGAATCGCAGGTGTTCGCGGTCGTCGCCGGTCCTGAGGAGCGGTCCGAGAGCGTCGTCAGCGTTCTGCAGGGGGTTCGCGAAGCGTTCGACGTCGACCCGCCGGTCGAAGACGTCCGGGAGGCGCTCCAGAGCCTCCGCAGGAAGGGCGTCGTCGAGGTGATCTACCGGACGGTCCCGACGTTCCGACTGGCCGCTCCGCGCGAGGAGATCGACATCGAAGTGACGGACTCCTGAAACTCAGCCGCCGTCTCCGCCACCACTCGTCTCGCGTTCCCGTTCGCGGACCCACTCGCGTCGCCCGCGAAGCAACGCCTGGATGCCCGTTCCGGGGCCGCCCTCGATCGGCCACCCGCGGGTGCGCCAGGCTGGCGGCTCAGGCTCGAACGCCGGACACGACCCGGCGCATTCGGCGGCGGTCGGAGATCGGTCCTTGGCCGCGCAGTGCGGGAGCAGCGACCGCCCGAACCGACGGAGTTCGAAGTGTCTGCAGTCCGGTCGCATCGTCTCGACGTACGAGCGCCAGCCGCGTCCGTAGGCCCGCTCGGCGAGCTCGAAGCGACGGCGACGCCGCTCGTCGTCGCCGGGCGCACCGGGGGGCGTCACCTCGCTCGGGAGCCACTCGACCGACGCCGCGGTGCGGGCCGGACCGGCAGCGACGGGACCGTCAGCGGCCCCGTCCCCGCCGGCGCTGTCAGCCTCGTCGAACGAGAACGCGAGGATCCCGACGTCGACCGGGAAGTCCGCCAAGAGCGCCGGTTCGATACGCTCGCCGGTCGCCTCCGTGGCGACCCAGACCTCGTCGGCCAGTCCGGTCTCGACGTCGTGGGCGACCTGATCGGCGAGCGCTCGCGCGGCCGACGCGTCCAGATCGGGTTTGTTCTCGATGGCGACGAGTCGATGCAGCCAGTCGGGATACGGCGCGATGCGTCTGATCTCGATCCGGTTGCCCTGGCGGCGCGTCTCGACGACGTCGCGGTCGGCCGCGCGGTGGACCGCAGCGCGAACATAGCGCCACGGATAGCCCGGATCCGGGAGCGCGTCGCGGTACCACGCCCACTCGGCGGGCGCGTGGCGAACGACGTGCAACAGGTCCGAATCGAGTTCACGCGGGCCGAATCGCTGACGGGCCGCGAGTCCCGCAGGGTCGCATTCGAGAACGACTGTATCCCAGCGCCGCTGCTGCGTACCGAGTTGACGCGCGACCACGACGGCGTGCTCGCGGTCGCCCGTCGGCGGCCACGACAGCTCCGCCCAGCGACAGACGGACAGTTCGAATCCGAACTCCGCAGTTCCGGGGGACACGCCGCCGCCTACGCGAGGTACTTCCCTTCCTCGCCCTCACCGCTCTCGGCGGCGAGTTGGTCGAGGTATTCGTGGGCCTGCTCGAAGATCTCGCGCGGACCGTCCTGCGTGATCGTGTTGAGCGCCTGCTCGTAGTCGCGCCACTGCAGGTCGCGGTGCTCGTTCGAGAGTTCCGCACTGGCCTCGAACGAGCGCGCGATGAACAGGTGGACCGTCTTGTGAATCGTCTTCCCGTTCGCCTCGAAGACGTAGTCGTACTCCTCGCGGAACCCGTCGATGAGGCGGAAATCGTCGATTCCCGCCTCCTCTTTCACTTCCCTGATAGCCGTCTGCTGGAGCTCCTCTTCGCCCTCGACCCCGCCTTTGGGGAACTCCCAGTCCCCCGGTCGGCTCTTCAGGAGCAAATACTCCCGTTCGCCGCGGGTGTCGCGGAAGAGGATGGCTCCAGCGCTTACCGCTTCCACTGTCATTAGGTGGATAAACCGGGTAGGGAGTTAAGAGACTATCGGACGTTCGAGGCCGGCAGACCCCCGTCGGAGCCCCGAACTCGGCTCGCCCACCGGCCGGTGGACGCACTGTCGTCCCCTCCTGTCACGAGGGCTCACGCGCCCGATAGATGTGTTTTTACGGCTCGGCGTCGATGTGTCAGTAACTCAGCCTCACGATGACTTTCGTCACAAAACTACACTTTCAGTCGGGGAACCGATACGAACTGGAGTCCGCGGTCTCCGACCTCAAGTCGATGATCGAACGCAAGGGCGCCGAGTGCAAGGGCCCCCACGCCGACCCGCCCGAGCGGATCACCGTCCCGCAGTACCGACAACTCCAGCCGGGCGACGAGTTCTCCTCGTGGGACTACACGGTCTACTCCCGGCAACTGGAGATCCACGGCAACGACCACATCGCCCGCGAGGTCGGCCACATGGAGTTCCCGGAGAGCCTCCACATCGAGATCGAAGTCGAACAGAAGAAGCCGCTCGGCCACCGGCGCGACTGACGTCATCACCCCCGGCGATCACGACTGACCCCGTCTCTTCTCCAGCCTCCGACGCCTGCGGCTGACGGCTTCACGCCTCCAGACGTCACACCCGAAGACCGTCCGATCGACGCCCTCACTCGGCTTCTTCGAGGACGTCGACGACTCGGGCGGTCCCGCGGTGCGTTCGCGCGTCGAACGACTCGATCTCGATCTGCACTTTCGCGTCGAGCAGCGACGGGTCCGCGTCGGGGAGTTCCAGCACCGTATCGCCGACGCGGACGAGGAGGCCGTCGTCGCCGCGGCCGGTCACGAACGCCGGGACCTCGTCGCCGACCTCGAAGGCCGGCGTCGACGTGCGGAAGGTGAGGCCGGCGAACAGACTCTCGAAGCGGCTCATACGCGACTCACCTCCTCACTCGCCCGATCGGAGACGTACTCCCGGCCGTAGCCGGTCCACGCCGCAAGCAGGAAGACGGCGACGAGGAACCACCCGTGGAAGACGAACGGGAAGACCGAGGCGGGGTTGACGACCATCGCCTGGGTGAACCACTCGTACTGCTCGGGGAGTCGCTGCATCGCGGAGAACCCCGCGAGCAGGCCGCCGCCCCACGGGAAGATGTAGCCCAGCGCCGACGTGTTGGCGTCGAGGATATTCGCCCGGCGGTACCCGTTGATGTTGAATCGGCGGCCGAGCGTTCGGATGTATGGCGCGATCGCGATCTCCGCGGCGGTGTTGATCGTGATCATCGCGTTCACGAGCGCCGTCCCGACCACCATCGTCGTCTCGGCACGCCGAACCGTGGTGGCGACGCGCTCGAGGAGGAACTCCTGGATCGCCTCGAAGCCGCCGCCGCGTTGCATCACCTGCGCGGCCGCGACGATCAGGAGGACGAGCACGATCAGCGGGAAGAAGCCGACCGCGCCCGTATAGAGGCTCCCCGAGACGGCCGCGTTGCCCGGGTCGACGGGAACCACGAGTGCGCCGATGACCGGGACCGCGTCCAGCGCTTGCACGATACCCGACGTCCGGGGTGCCTCGAAGGCGACGATCGCGGACGCCTCCGCGAGACCCAGCACCAAGTTGAGCACGACCGAGAGGATGATCCCCCACGAGATGGCTTCGACGATGTGGCGGCCGCGGACCGCAGTGACGATCACGACGCCGATCGAGAGCAGGTGGACTAATCCGAGCGCGGTCCCCGCCCCCCCGGCGCTGCCGACGTCGACGGGCGTCCCCTGCATCGTCTGTCCGGCGAACAGGTATGCGGCAAACGCGAAGACGGCCGCGACGATCGCGTACTTGAATCGCGACGCGACGACACCGCCGATGTCGGCGTTCTGCGTCACCGCGGAGACGATCGTGGTGTCGCTGACGGGCGCGAGGTTGTCGCCGAAGACCGCTCCGGAGAGGATCGCGCCGAACAGGAGCACCGGGGCAGCCCCGATCGCGACGCCCGCGGGGAAGACCAGGGCGGTGAACGCGATAGCGGTGCCGTATCCGGTGCCGATCCCCGTCGCCAGGAGCGCCGCGAGCACGAACGTCACAGCGGGAAACAGCCCGGCCCCGACCTGCGCGACGTCGGCCGCCCAGACCAGCCCGTCCACGAACCCACCGGCCTGGATCGTCTCGGCGAACATCCCGGCCCACAGCCAGGCAACGATCGCCGTCGCGGCGACTCGCTGGGTCATTCCGTCGAAGAGGACGTCCGCGTAGACCTTCCAGGCCCCGCGAACGAAGAACATCCCGACGATCAGTCCCAGCAGGATTCCCACGATGAGGCCGCTCGTATCCCCGATTCCGAGGAGTCCGCTCTGGACGATGGCCCAGACGATGAAGAAGCCGATCGGGATCGCGCTGGCGGCGCGACCGCCGTAGAATCGAAGCGTCGTCGACTCGTCACTCGTATCACTCATCGCGCGGAGGATCACGATCCCTCCCGATAAACCGACCGATACTGGGCCGGGGTGAGTGAAGGTGACTCACTCGAACGCGCGAGCGCGACCGCACGATGTCGGTTCGCGTGACCCGTCGTAGCCGACGCGATTTTATTGGGTGACTGCCCAGAGGGAGATATGACCGCCGCCGACCTCGTGGCACTCCGTCGCGACCTGCACCGGCATCCCGAACCCGCGTGGCGCGAGTTCTACACCACCGCCCGGATCGTCGACGAACTGGAGACGCGCGACATCGACGCGCTCTACGTCGGGAGCGAAGTCCTCGGAGACGACCGCGCTGGTGTCCCCGACGAAGACGAACGCGACGCCTGGCGCGAGCGCGCTCGCGAGGCGGGCGCTCGCGAGGATATCCTCAACCGCCTCGACGGCGGGCAGACGGGCGCAGTCGCGGTCGCAGAGCGGGGCGAGGGGCCGACCGTGGGACTGCGGGTCGACATCGATGCGCTCCCGATCACCGAGTCCGACGACGACACGCACGCACCCGCGGCGGGGGGCTTCCGCTCGGAGAACGAGGGGTATATGCACGCCTGCGGCCACGACGCCCACGCGACGATCGGGCTCGGCGTCCTCGATGCGGTGCTGGAGAGTGACTTCGAGGGGACGCTGAAGGTGTTCTTCCAGCCCGGCGAGGAGCGGATCGTCGGCGGCGAACCGATGGCGAACTCCGGCCACCTCGACGACGTGGACTACCTGCTGGCCGTCCACGTCGGCCTCGATCATCCATCGGGCGAGGTCGTCGCCGGGATCGACGGCTTCCTCGCCGTCTCGCAGTTCGCGGCCGAGTTCACCGGGTCACCAGCGCACGCGGGGGCGCGCCCCGAGGCCGGCGATAACGCGATGCAGGCGGCCGCGACAGCGATCGAGAACCTCTACGGGATTCCGCGGCACGGGGACGGTCCGACCCGGGTCAACGTCGGTGTGATCGAGGGCGGGACCGCGACGAACATCGTCCCAGAGCGGGTCCGAATCGAGGGAGAGGTACGCGGTGAGACGACAGAACTGATGGAGTACATGGATACGAAGGCGGAACGAGTGCTCGAGTCAGCAGCCGAGATGCACGGCTGTACGGTCGAGCGCACGCCCGCGGGGCGGGCCCCCTCGGCTGAGAGCGACCCCGAACTCCGCGATCTCGTCTCGTCGGTCGCGAGCGAGACGACGGGCGTG
The DNA here is from genome assembly GCF_900107195.1 of Halobellus clavatus. Lineage (GTDB taxonomy): Archaea > Halobacteriota > Halobacteria > Halobacteriales > Haloferacaceae > Haloquadratum > Haloquadratum clavatum. The sequence continues at coordinate 79,803 of NZ_FNPB01000008.1, read as the reverse complement.
ACGTCCGTCGTCGAAAACGACCATCTCGGCGGGAGCGAAGACGCGACGTTCCTGATGCGCCGCGTGCAGGAACAGGGCGGAAAGGCCGCATACGTCGGGGTGGGGACGGATCACCCGGGCGGCCACCACACCGAGACGTTCGACGTCGACGAGTCGAGCATCGGCGTCGGGATCGACGTCCTCGCGAGCGCCGTCGTCGCACTCGGTGACCGGGCGGCCTGACGCCGAGTAGTGGGTGCCGCGCGCCCTGAGAGGAGCGCAGCGGGAGGTCGAACCTCCGGAAAGTATTTGATGCGGATTCAGTGATACACATAGGGATGAACAGTCGTACTATCGACGTGGTGACCGATTGGGAGACGGTCGCCGCGCCGGACGGATACGAGGGGCTCCACCAGCTTTCGGAATCGGAGTTTAGCGGGGCCGTCTCCGCCGGGACGACGTGGGCCTTCTTCTTGAACGGCCGGATCGTCGGGGTGTTCGAGGGGAAGATCGAGGACTTCGAGGACGCACAGTTCACTGCGTACCGCGCCGCCGATCCCAGCCTGCCACTGCTTTTCTCGATGCAGGAGCGCGGCGGCGAGACGCGGGCGAACTACTACACCAACAAGACGCCGCTCTCGGACGCGGATCAGACGCTGTCGAGCGGCGGGTTCACGGGCTACATCGAACTGTCGGAGAACGTGCTCTCGGGGGACTACTACGTCGTCTACCACGGCGGGAAGTCGATGAGTGCCGCCTTCGTAGGCAGTTCCGAACGGCTCATCACGGGGGACGAGGCGTTCGAGCGCGCCGCCGACGAGGTCGGGATCTACGAGGTCACAGACGTCGACGTGGAACTGACCGAGATTCCGGACCACTCGGATCCGGAATCCGATCCGGCGGCCGACCCCACCTCCGAGGAGGACGCCAGCAGCGGAGACGACGCGGAACAGTCCGGCGACGACGCGGGACAGACAGCCTCCGAAGACGCCGCGGTAGCCGATCCCGACGCGGGAATGACAGAAGGGCCCGACACCGGCTCCGACGCAGGAGTGACAGAAGGGCCCGACACCGGCTCCGACGCAGGAGTGACAGAAGGGCCCGACACCGGCTCCGACGTGGACGGACCAGCCGAGGACGACGCCGTAACGGCCCGCGAAACTTCCGATCAGCCCGACTCTCCCGAATCCGACGACGGGGGAGTCGCGGCCGAAGATCCGGTGTCGGCCGACGCCGACGAGGAGCCGTCTGGGGAGGCGGAGGCGACGACCGATACCGAGTCGGTGGCGGCCACGACACAGGCGTCGGCGGCCGAGGTCGCGGACTCCACCGACGCGACCACTCCGGACGAGCCCGAGACGGACCGGACAGATCCTCCCCCGACAGACGACCCGAACGAGCCCCAGGTCGATGCAGCCGACCCAGAGGAGTCGGCAGCGGCGGACGCCGACGGTGCAGACGGCGTGTTCTCCGACGAGGCGCGCTGGCGGGAGGCGCAGACGATCCCGTCGCTGGACCCGAGTGAGTCGAGTGGCGAGGCCCGGGCCCAGGACGATGGCGCGGACGCCGACCAGCACTCGGCCCGCGAGGCCACGGCACAGATGACACAGCGCCAGCCGGCAGCGCGGACGCGGGAGCGTACGGCGTCCGGCCGAGAGCAACGCCGGAGTCGCAGTCGGTCCGACTCCGAGGAGTCGCCGGAAGCCGATCGCCTCCGAAAGCGACTCTCGCGGGCGAGAGACCGGATCGAAGCGCTCGAAACCGAACGCGACGAGCTCGCCGCGACCCGGGACCAACAGCAGGAGCGCATCGACAAACTGGAAGCCGAACTCGACGAGCAGCGGACGCTCGTCGCAGACCTCGAAGCCGAGCGAGACGAACTCCAGGCGGAAATCGACCGTCTGGAAGCCGTAGGAGCAGGCGTCGAGGAGGCGGTCGGAACCGACACGGAGACGATGCCGCCCGAGCGCGCACTCGCTGGGACGAATCTCTTCGTGCGATACGACCGAAAGAGCGAGGCGACGCTCGAACACGCCCACGACGGCGAATCGACCCGAGAGGACGTCAGCGCCAACCTCCGTCTCGAACACCACACCACCTTCGAGACCGACGGCCTCGTCGTCGACGATCGCCCCTACGAGGAGTTCCTCCGAGACACGACAGAGTACTCGTTTGCCGAGTGGGTCGTGATCGACCTGCTCTACGAGATCGGCGAGACGGGCAACCGCTCGTCGCTGAGCGGCGTCTTCGATGCGATTCCGGAGATCGACCGGATCGAACTCGACGGATCTGTCGGGATCGAGGGCGACGAGGGCGTCGAGCAGCGCGACTTCGACGTGATCTTCCGAGATCAGATGGGCGATCCCCTCTTCGTCGCCGACATCAACGCTTCCCGCAACGCGACCACCGAGGCGATGGTGAGTTCGCTCGTCGAGAACGCCAAGACGATCGCCGAAAGCGAAGAGTCGTTGGCTTCGGGCTTCTACGTCACCGAGTCGTTCTACGAGCCGGGCGCGCTGGAGACCGTCGCAGGGGCCACCGGCGGAGGGTTGCTCTCCCGTTCGAACAAGCTCTCGTACGTCAAACAGTCGCGAAAACGCGGCTATCACCTCTGCTTAGTCGAGGCCCGAAACGGCGAATTCCACCTGAACGTTCCGGATCTATAGCGACGGAGACGAATCCGATACAGCGTTCAGTTTTCGACTTCGACGGTCTCTTCGATCTTCATCTCGTCGAGTTTGTCGACGATCTGATCGAGTTTCTCGTCGAGTTCGTCGACGAATTCAGCGGTCTGCTCGGTCGTGATGGCACCCTGACTGGACGGCTCGATGAGGTTCTCTTCTTCGAGGACGCGGAGGGAGTAGCGGACCTTGTGATGGGGGTAGCCCGTCTCGTTCGACATCTTGACGATGCCGATGGGTTCGCTCTCGATAACCATTCTCAGGACCTGTAAGTGGCGTTCAAGCATATCCACTTCTTTTTCGAGTCGGTCTATCATGTCATCTGTTAACTTGTCTGGTCGGGATTTAAACCTTGCCCTCCGGACGCCGAACCGCGAGACAGTGGACAGGTGGAAGTAGGCCGGTCCGCGTAATTAATCTTGTTAACGGGAGCCGTAGACGGCCCCTCCGATCCCGCTCGATCGAGCCGTGGCTCTCGCAAACTCGCAATCGAAACCCGGGCGTTGCACCCGATCAAGCGGCGTCACGAGGGTTTAGGTCGCTGCGCGACGGACCGTAATGGGTTTCACCGCCGGCGCAGAAGCGGCACGTATGACCGTCACGATTGTCGGCTCCCAGCTGGGCGACGAGGGCAAAGGCGCGCTCGTCGACCTGTGGGGAGGCGACGCCGACGTGGTCGCCCGGTATCAGGGCGGCGACAACGCCGGCCACACCGTCGTCCAAGACGGCGATGAGTACAAGCTATCGCTGGTCCCGAGCGGGGCCGTCCGCGACAAGGTCGGCGTCCTCGGAAACGGCTGTGTCGTCAACCCGAAGACGCTGTTCTCGGAGATCGACGAATTGCGCGAGCGCGGGCTCGATCCTGACGTTCGCGTGGCTCGGCGCGCACACGTCATTATGCCGTATCACCGCGTCCTCGACGGAATCGAAGAGGAGGCGAAGTCGGATTCCGATCTCGACGCCGGCACGACCGGTCGCGGCATCGGCCCGACGTACGAGGACAAAGTGGGCCGTCGCGGCATCCGAATCGGAGACCTTCTCGATCCAGCGGTGCTCCGCGATCGATTGGAGTACGTGGTCCCGCAGAAGCGCGCGCTCGCCGAGGACGTCTTCGGCGTCGAGGCGGGCGAGGAGTTCGACGTCGACGCTGTCTACGAAACGTACCGAGAGATCGGCGAGCGCCTCGAGCGCGAGTCGATGACCGTCAACGCCGGCGAGTTCCTCAGTTCGCACGTCGACGCCGGCGAGAACGTGCTGTTCGAGGGCGCACAGGGAACCTCGATCGACATCGATCACGGCATCTATCCCTACGTGACCTCCTCGAATCCGACCGCTGGCGGTGCGGCTACCGGCACCGGCGTCGGGCCGACTGTCGTCGGCCGCGGCGAGATCGTCGGCATCGTGAAGGCGTATCTCTCTCGCGTCGGAACGGGACCGCTCCCGACCGAACTGACCGGTGACGACGAGGAGCTAGCGGACTACATTCGCGAGAAGGGCGGCGAGTTCGGGACTGTCACCGGCCGTCCCCGACGCATCGGCTGGCTGGACGTGCCGATGCTGCGGCACGCCGCGCGCGCAAACGGCTTCACCGGCATCGCCGTGAACCACATCGACGTGCTCGCGGGACTCGACGAAGTGAAAGTGGGCCACTCCTACGATCTCGACGGCGAGGAACTCCTGTCGATGCCCGCGACGACCGAGCGCTGGGGCCGCTGTGAGCCGAACCTCCGCGAGTTCGAGCCGTGGCCGGAGGTCGACTGGAGCGAAGTCGCCGCCGAGGGGTACGACGCGATCCCCGAGAACGCCCGCACGTATCTCGAGTACCTCGCCGATGCGGTCGACGCCCCCATCTACGCCATCGGCGTCGGTCCCGACCGCGCACAGACGATCGAACGACAGAATCCCTTCGAGCAGTAAGGCGAGCAGCCGGCACACCCGTTCTCGAACCGATCCCGCGTCGACGTGCCGGACGACCGCAACCCGACGCGGGGCATTCGTCAGATCACAGAGTCGGTGATCCCCCCTTCGGTGATAAACCTCCGGCGCAGTCACCGGGAACCCGTAGTCTTTTCACCGCCGCTCGCCACCTATCGACCGATGAAAGAGTCACTGATGGACATCCTCTGTGACCCCCTCGACAAGAGCGACCTCGAACTCGAGGTCGACGAACGCGACGGCGACGAGATCATCGAAGGGCGACTCATCGGAACCGTCACGGGCGAAGTCTACCCCATCGAGGACGGCATCCCGAACCTCCTGCCCCCGGATATGCGCGACGAGGACTGATCCGGATTCGAGTCTCGGCCAGAGAGCGTCTCCGCCGACGGCGTCATCGGCGGCGGAGCCACCACCACCCCCCGATCATCGCGACCACGGCGACGAGCGCCCCGATCGCGAGGAGAGTCGTGTCACTCGCACGCTGCTCGGCGGCGACCGACACCGGCACGACGAACGTGTCGACGGTGATCCGCTCCCCGTCGGGCCGCTCGGCGGTGACGGTGACCGCAATCGACGAGCGAGTCGCCACCCCGTCTTCTGAGACCGTGAGCCCGAACGCCAGCGTCTCGGTCTCGCCGGGGTCGAGCTGATCGACGTACGCGAGCCGCGACTCCGTCGAGAACGGCGGTTCGGTCTCCAATCGCGCCCTGAGGTTCGACAGCGCGACGTCCTCCGTGTTCTCGACGCGAACGGCCAACCGGTTGTCCGTATCGATGCCGAACGTCGCATTCTGCGCGGCGAGTCGGAGCCAGTCTCGCTCGGGATCCACCGACACCGTCGGTGTGAGCGGATCGCTCCGGTGGCGCGTCCCCTGGGGGTCGCGGTAGCGGACCGAGAGATTCAGCTGTCGGTCTCCCGCCGAGGCCGCTGATCCCACGTCGACGTCGAAGGTGAACGACCGGCTCTCACCGGGGTCGAGGCGGCCCACCGACGCCGCGCGGTCGGTCGCCGTCACCGAGCCGGCGGACCGGAAGACGACGACTGCGTCGTCAACGGCGATCGGTCCCTCGTTGCGGATCTCACCACGGATCGTCCCGGGTTCGTCGACGTGGAGTTCCGCCGAGAGGTTCCCCACCGAGAAGGAGGTCTCCGGACGGGCCTGCAGCCCCGCGTTCAGCGGTCGCGACATGTGCTCGACGCCCGCGACGCCGGTGAATGCGACGGTCCCGTTGAGGGGATACTGCCGTGACACGGCGTCGCCAGCGACGGTCGCCCGGAACTCGAAAGTGCGGTTCTCGCCGGGCGCCCAGGTCCCGGCGAAGGCGTCCGATCGATCCGCTCCGCTGCCGAACGTCACCTCATCGTCAGACGAATGCACCCGAAGCGTCGCCGCGCGCGCCGGGGCCGTTCCCGTGTTCCGGACCGTGATCGAAACCGGACCGTCGCCGCTGACCCGCGCGGCCGAGTCGACGTCGACGATAGCGAACTGCGCGCGGTCCCTGACGATCACCGAGACGGCGAGCGTCTCGCGCCGGTCGACGTAGCGGTACTCGGGACCGTCAGTCCCGGACCCGTAGTCGACAGACGGCGCGTAGCTGTACCGGACCCGGACCGGGATCCGGTAGGTACCCGGCGGCGTGTCTTCGGGGATCGTCAGCGAGAGCGGAATCGGACCGGACGTGCCCTCGGGAACGTTGCCAACGGGATAGGTCCCGGTGTTGACCTCGATCGGCGTCTCACTGTCCCGCGCGGTGAGCCGTACGGCCCGCGCAGTCGTCACCCGCGCGACGAGCCCGTCCGGCCCCGACTCCTGGAGTCGACCCTCGTTGGAGACGTACACCGGGAGTTCGACGTCGGTACCCGGCGCGACCTCGTTCGCGGGCGCCTGCAGAGAGATGTCGGGCGATCCAGTGACCTGATCGGCAGCCACGACGGCCGGAGTGACGCCCGCAAGAGCGATCAGGACGGCCATCACGAGGACCACAAACCGTTCGCTCATCGATCCGGTCCCTCGCGTTCGTGCCGACGGGGAGCCGCGAAAGGCTGGACGGAGCTGAATCGATGGACGGCGTGTGCGGGCATTGCTCGGCACAGACACCGCCATCCAGTGTAAAATTATGGGTCAGGTTACATATCTGGCCCCAAGCCCGAAACGCGGTGGCGCGGAAGTGCGTCAGACGTCTCGGGACTGAAATACGAGTAAGCTGGCGAAGAGCAAGAGCAACGCGACTGCGAGAAGGAACACCGCGTCGCCGATGCGGATCGTCTCTTCGAGGAGGACCTCCGTGGGATCCACGTACCGGGTGGGACTCACGCGTCCGAGCCACTCGTAGTCCGTGCCGGCAGTGACCGAGTCGAGCAGGAACAGCAGGAATATGATCGCGATGCCGCCCAGCTGGGCCGTGTTGCCGCGACTGAAGGCAATCGAGAGGACCTGACCGATGCCGAGACAGACCAGATGATAGGGGATCGAGACGGCGTGCACCGCCAGGAGGTAGGCCGGATCGATGGGGTAATCGATGAGGATGGTCGTGCCGAAGACGACGAGCGGAAGTACCAGATTGAGTACGACGAGCGGCGTGAGCAGCGCGAGGGTCTTCTCGACGAGAAGGCGGGCCCGGGAGATCGGCGTTGCGAGCACCAGGTACAGCCGCTTGGACTCGATGTCGCCGGCGAAAGCGCCACCGGCAGTGTAGGCCATATACAGCCCCAGGAGGAGAATCCACAGAAACTGATACAGTTCCGCGGCGACGAAGCCCTCGATGGACGAGTACGCTTCGATGCCGAGCCCCTGACGGACCGATTCGGGAAAGGCCTGAATCAGCGCGTCGATGTCGGCGCTCGACTCCGCGATCGACGGGTAGAGATAGACTACGAGCACCGCGAACGCGGCCAGAATACTCGTCAACGCGACAGACCCACGGATGCGTCGACGGGCTTCATAGCGCGTCGTGTCAAGTCCCATGTTCGTCCCCGTAGAAGTGCAGAAAGACCTCCTCGATGGGCGGTTCTTCGATCTCGACGTCGATCACATGGTGGGTCGTGAGTTCGTCGAAGAGCACGTCGTAGTCGCCGGTGAACGTGAACTGGACCTCTCGACCCTCGGTCTCGAACTCGACGATACCGTCGAGATCGAGGTCGGCCGCTCGCAGGGGCGTGTCCGTGTGGATGCGGATGCGCTTGCCGCCCCGCTGAAGCAGTTCTTCGACATTCTCGACGGTGATCAGTCGCCCCTGACGAATGATACCGACGCGGTCGCAGACGCGCCGGACCTCGCCGAGGACGTGCGAGGAGAAGAAGACCGTCTTGCCGTCGTCGCGCTCGCCCCGGAGGAACCGATTAAACGCCTCCTGTTTCAGCGGATCCAGGCCCGACGTCGGTTCGTCCATCACCACGAGGTCGGGATCGTGCATAAACGCCTGGACGATCCCGAGCATCTGCTTGTTCCCCGTGGAGTATTCGCGGATCTTCCGGTCGAGCGGCGGCGTGAACAGTCCGAGGAGTTCCTCGCGCCGCGGATCGCCCTTGAGTCGGGCGTGGTAGTCCAAGAATTCGGCGCCCGTCACGCTCCCGTCGAACGCGGGTTCGCCCGGGAGGAATCCGATCCGATCTTTCACCGACTGGAGCGCGGCCTCGTCTCTGACATCCGCGCCGAGAACCGTCGCGGTGCCCTCAGTGGGCGCGTGAAAGCCGAGTAGCTGTCGGATCGTCGTCGATTTTCCGGAGCCGTTCGGGCCGAGGTAGCCGAATATCTCGCCGCGTTCGACTGCGAATTCCAGGTGGTCGTTCGCGAGCGTCTCGCCGTAGCGTTTGGTCAGCCCCTGGACCTCGACCGTGGCCATCGTGGGTCCGGGTACACCGCAGGGCCTAATAAATCATCGTCGCGTCCGGACCGCCACCCACCTGAACGCTTTTACTCGTCCGCTACGTCAGTCGGGTCGTGTCAGAGTCGCTTCGGGTGGCACTGAACGAGGGGGCAGTCCACGCGATCGACGCGCCCGACGAGGCGACGGTCCGCGGCCCGTTCCACGTCGTCTTAGCGAATCGCGGTGGGCCGGTTCACGTTCACCTCCACTTCGACGACGACCTCTCGGCGGTCGCGCGGATCGACGAAACGAACCACTACGTCGAGGGCGGCGAGACGAGCCGGATTCCGATCGGGGTCGTCCCGGAACACGCGCCGGCGCGTGGCGTCCTCGAAATCGTCACGGGGTACGGCGCGGAGACGACCCGCGTCGACCTCACGTTCGTCGACGACGGTCCGACCACCGCCGACGACGGCGCCGAGGAGACAGTGGCCAGCGAAGCCAGCGCGGCCGCCACCCACACCGGGGCGTCGGGCAGCGGCGGAACCGCGAACCGAAATCGTAGTCGGCAGGCCCGTCAACGATCGCGTCCGACGCGTTCGAGCCGCGGGACGGCGACGTTCTTCGATGATACGGCGTCGACACTTCTCGCACAGATCGGGCTCGACTCTCGAGAAAGACTGGCGTTCCTCGGCGTGGTTGCGGTTGCGCTCGTCGTCGGACTCGCCGTGATCACCGCGGTCGGCGAGATCCTGCTCTCACTCCTCGTCGTCGCGATCGTCACGGCGGCTGTCGCGATCGCGGGCTGGCTCCTCATCGAGTGACGGAGAGACCGGCCGCAGCCCGCTCACTGGAGATACGACGGCTCCTCGGCGCTGCAGTTCTCCTCGTGGGTCTTCGCTTCCGTCTCGTCTTCGAGCAACAGGCCGCACTCCTCACACTCGTACCACGTTTGACCGTCCCGTTCGACGGTGTTCACCATACGCTGTGAGAAGGTGGCGTCCGGCAAAACGCTTCCCCCGCGGGCAAGACAAAAGACCGACCGCGCCGAACGTACCGTATGAACGCGGACGAGGGCCTCGAACTCGTCGTTCGGGGCGCCGAAAAGCGGGACGCCGGCCGCGGGATCGCACGACTCCCCGAGGCGGCGCGGCGGCGACTGGGCGTACTCAGTGGGGACACCGTCGTCGTCGAGGGCGAGCGCGAGACGGTCGCGAAGGTGTGGCCGGCGGGTGGCGGCGTCGCGGAGAACGTCGTCCTCGTCGACGCCGACACGCGGACGAACGCGGGCGCGAAGATCGACGGGACCGTCCGCGTCCGCAAGGTCGACGTCGAGGAAGCCCGGTCGGTGACGCTGTCGATGCCGGACGACGTCGCCTTCGCGGACGACGACCGTGCCGTCGAACTCATCAAACGCGCGATCCGCGACCGGCCGATCCAGCCGGGCGGCCAGATCCACTTCGAGTCGCTGAGCGAATCCCCGTTCGTCGTGAGCGAGACGACCCCCGCGGGTCGCGTCCGGGTGACAGACGCCACGAAACTCCGTCTCGAACGGGACGGGACGCTGAGTCGCGTCGTGTCGGCGGTCGCCGGAAGCGGCCGCGATGGCGGTGCCGCGGGTGGGCCGACCGGCTCGGCGTCCGGCGGGGGCTCCGGGGGCGACGTCGGTGGATCAGAGCCGGGACCGACAGTCACCTACGAGGACATCGGCGGTCTCGACGAGGAGTTGGACCTCGTCCGCGAGATGATCGAACTCCCGCTCTCGCGGCCGGAGGTGTTCGCCCACCTCGGGATCGACCCGCCGAAGGGCGTGTTGCTCCACGGGCCACCGGGGACGGGCAAGACCCTGATCGCGAAGGCCGTCGCCAGCGAGGTCGATGCGACCTTCGTCGACGTCTCCGGGCCGGAGATAATGTCGAAGTACAAGGGCGAATCCGAGGAGAAGCTCCGAGAGAAGTTCCAGACGGCCAGGGAGAACGCGCCGGCGATCGTCTTCTTCGACGAGATCGACTCGATTGCGGGGAAGCGAGACGACGGCGGGGACGTCGAGAACCGAGTCGTCGGCCAGTTGCTCTCGCTGATGGACGGGCTGGACGCCCGCGGCGACGTCGTCGTCATCGGCGCGACAAACCGCGTCGACACGCTCGACCCGGCGCTTCGGCGGGGCGGTCGCTTCGACCGCGAGATCGAGATCGGCGTGCCGAACGAACAGGGCCGCCGAGAGATCCTCGAGGTCCACACCCGGCGGATGCCGCTCGCCGACGACGTCGACGTCGAGCGCCTGGCGAGTCGAACCCACGGCTTCGTCGGCGCCGATCTGGAGTCGCTGACGACCGAGGCGGCGATGAACGCCCTCCGTCGCGGGCGGAAGGAGCACGTCGAGGCACCGATCACGGATCTCGAGGTCACGCGCGCAGACGTCGAGGCCGCGATGGCCGCGGTCGAGCCGTCGGCGATGCGAGAGTACGTCGCCGAGTCGCCCACGACGACGTTCGACGACGTCGGTGGCCTCGAAGACGCCAAGCGGACGCTCGAGCGCGCCGTGACGTGGCCGCTGACCTACGGCCCGCTGTTCGAGGCGGCGAAGACCGAGCCGCCGACGGGGGTGCTCCTCCACGGCCCGCCGGGCACGGGCAAGACGTTGCTCGCGCGCGCCATCGCCGGCGAGAGCGGCGTCAACTTCGTCCAGGTGGCGGGCCCCGAACTCTTAGATCGCTACGTTGGCGAATCAGAGAAGGCCGTCCGTGAGGTGTTCGAGCGGGCGCGACAGGCCGCGCCGGCGATCGTCTTCTTCGACGAGATCGACGCGGTCGCGACCGACCGCGACGCCGCAGGCGGCGACTCCGGCGTCGGCGAGCGCGTGGTCTCACAGCTCCTGACCGAACTCGACCGGCTGGCCGATCATCCCAACCTCGTCGTGCTCGCGGCGACGAACCGGAAGGCGGCACTCGATCCCGCGCTGCTCCGCCCCGGTCGCCTCGAGTCACACGTCGCGGTACCGGCCCCCGACCGAGCCGCCAGGCGTGAGATCATCGACGTTCATCTCGACGGCAAGCCCCTCGGCGAGGACGTCGACCGCGACGCCCTCGCGCGGGAGTTAGAGGGGTACTCGGGCGCGGACGTCGCCGCCGTGGTCCGCGAGGCGGCGATGCGCGCGATCGAGGACGTCGCGGCCGCCTACGAGGGGGCCGCCGCGAACGAGCACGCCGACGAAGTGCTGATCGAACGCCGGCACGTCGAGGCGGCCGTCGACGCAGTCGGCCCCTCCGAGGAAGCGTGATCGGCACCCACGAGCCCACCCGTCAGTCCCAGAACGACTGCGTCCGGGCGTACTGCCGCTCCTGTTCGAGGATGTCGCGGTAGAAGTCGGCCTCGTCCTCGCGGAGTTTCGCGATGATCCGCGCGGCGGTCTGCGGGCCGACGCCACGGGCCGCCAGCGCGATCACGGCCTGCTTACCGTGGCTCTGGACCAGGCTCGCTGACCGATACGCGCGCTCGACCAGTCGCTCCGCCTCGTCATCGCGGTCGGCGGCGTCGGCACGGACCGCCGCCACGGTCTCTTCGTCCCAGGGGTTCAGACAGGCGATCCGGGTCGCACCGCACTCGGGACACTCGGGCTGGTCGCGGACGCGACGCACCTTCGTCTTGTGTTCCCAGTCGGAACAGTGCAGACACAGCAGTCGAACGCGATCGTTCCTGATCCGCTCTTTGACGGCCTCGATCACGCTGGCGTCGGCGTTCTCTGGGACCAGTAACTCGCGACCGCTCGAGCGGCCGCCCGTCCCGATCGGGGTCCGCTCGCGAGCGGTCGCGAGCGTCACCGCGTCGCCCTGCAGCCCCGCGAGGAGGTCGGCCGCCGCCTCGACGGCGAGATCGACGTGGAACACCTCGCGGACGGCCTCGTCGTAGACGGGCGTGTCTTCGAGCGCGGCCAGTAGCCGGTCGGCCCCGAAGCGGTCCCGACCCTGATAGCGCTTGAGCGCGCCGAACTTCGCGGCGACCTGAGCGAGCGTGAACTTCAGCGCGTCCGAGTTCTGCAGCGCGAGTTCGAGGACGGCCTCGACGTGTGCGGGATCGGTCGTCTCCAGCACGTCCGTGACGTCGGTGACCGACGCGCGGGTCGGCACTTCGAGTTCGATCCGATAGGGACTGACCTCCATCCCGACCGAGGAGCCGGTCCGCTGGCCGACGAGTGCGGCGAGCACCCGCCCCAGCGTCTCGTTGATCCGGTGGCCGTAACAGCTGTTCAGGACGACCGTGCGGGCTTGCCCCTCGGCGACGAGTCGCTCGGCCGTCGGGACCGGGAGGTCGGCGTCGACCTGTCGCTCGATCGGGTCTAGCGCCGCTTCGAGCGTGTCGCTGTCGGTCGGATAGCGGTGCCGGAGGTCGCGAGCGACCGACTCGCGGGAGGCTCCCCCTCCGAACTGCTCGGCGGCGACGCCGCGGATCTCACCGACCTCGCGCGCGACGTGTTGCGGGACCGGGATCTCCGAGCCGGTCCAGGAGGGGACCTCGCCGCTTGGGTCCTCGATCGGGGTGACGTTGACCCGCGCCTCCTCGTCGTCGATGTCGTTGATGCGCCACATCTCGCCGCGCTGGATGAACGCGGCCCCCGGTTCGGCGAAGTTGACGACGAAGCGCTCGTCAAGCGTGCCGATCTGGCCCCGCGAGGAGATGTCGTGGACCTCGTAGGTCTCCTCGTCGGGAATCATCGAGAGGTTGGCGTAGAAGTACTGCCAGGTCCCGCCGGATTTCTCGAGTCGGTCGGCGTCTTCCTCCAGCCAGAGGAGCCGGTTCTTCGAGAGTTCGCGGACGACCTCGCGGAACGTCGCTTCCTCCAGATCAGCGAAGGGGTAGGCCGCGGTCACGATCTCGTACGCCCGCCGCGCCGACACCTCGCCCTCGTCCATCACGACGCCGACGATCTGGTTTGCGACGGTGTCGAGACTGGCGTGGTGGATCCGCGCGGGCTCGACCTCCCCGGCCTCGGCGCGGCGAGCGATCGCGAGGGCTTCCAGCGTGTCGTCGGGTTCGGCGGTGACGAGCGTGCCGCGGGACACCTCGTCGCGGCGGTGGCCCGCGCGGCCCACACGCTGGAGGAGCCGGGAAACTTCGCGGGGGCTACCGTACTGGACGACGTGGTCGACGCGGCCGACGTCGATGCCGAGTTCCATCGACGACGTGCAGACGAGGGCGTCGAGATCGCCGGCCTTGAACCGGTCCTCGACGTTGATCCGGACGTCCTTCGAGAGCGATCCGTGGTGGACTTCGATGGGTTCACCGAGCGTCTTGAACCGGGAGCCGAGCGCCTCGGCGGTCTGCCGGGTGTTGACGAACACTAGGGTAGACTCGTGCTCGCGGACGAGGTCACGGATGACTCTGACGTGGCTCGCGATCTCCGCGTCGGTCGCGAGTTCGCCGGCCAGACGTTCGTCCGCGGCCGTCACCTCGGGGTGCGTGACGGTGAAGGAGACGTCGCTACCGACGTCGACTTCGACGATCTCGAACCCCCTGTCGCCGGTGAGGAACTTCCCGACTTCCTCGGGCGATCCGACCGTCGCCGAGAGCCCGATTCGCTGGAACGGCCCCGCGAGTGCTCGGAGGCGTTCGAGCCCGATCGTCAGTTGCGCGCCGCGCTTTGCAGAGGCGAGTTCGTGGACCTCGTCGACGACGACGTGGCGGACGTCCGAAAGCGCGCGCCGGAGTTTCTTCCCGGTCAACATCGCCTGCAGCGTCTCGGGGGTCGTCACGAGCACGTCCGGGGGGTCGTCGGCCTGTTTGCCACGCTGGTACTGGGTCGTGTCGCCGTGACGGACGTCGATCTCAACGTCCAGCGTCTCGCCCCACCACTCCAGCCGCTGGCGCATATCGCGGTTCAGCGCGCGCAGGGGCGTGATGTAGAGCGCCGAGAGCCCCTGTCGGGACTCGTCGTCGGCGCGAACGATCGCGTCGAAGACTGGCAACATCGCCGTCTCGGTCTTGCCGGTGCCGGTGGGCGCGATCACCAGGGCGTCGTCGCCGGCAGCGAGGGGCGGAATCGCGCGGCGCTGTGGCTCGGTCGGGGTCTCGAACCCGCGCTCGGAGAGCGCAGCGCGTACGGCGTCGCCGAGGGCTGTGAAGGCGTCCATTCCCCGCGCGGCGGTGCCGTCCGACATCGACGGTACTACCGGCGCGAGCGGATTAAGCGCAGCGTTCGGGCGGTCCCGGCCGGCCGGCGGATCACTCGACGAAGACTCTGAGCGCGACGCCGGTGGCCGCCACGAGCACACCCAATATGAACGTGCCCGGGATCGGGAGCGCGAACAACAGTACACCAGCGATCAGCACGATCGTCGAGGTTCGCATACGTCACGCTCGCGCTGGGGCGCAAAAAGATCGGCGCCGACAGGACCGGCCGGGCCGTCGGCCTCGCCGACGGACGAGACTCCAGGTGGCTGCGTATTTTTGTGTTCGCTGACGAAACGGCACCTGTGAATCCCCGGAATACGTTCTGGAGTGCCCTCCTCGCGTACGGTCTCTTCTCGATCGCGTCAGTCGCCGATTCGTTCCGTCTCAGCGACACGAGCGCAGTCGTCAGCGCCGCCGCCGGTGCGCTCATCGTCGCGAGCGCCGCATACGCGCTCCGCAGACCCGAAGACGTTGGCGGCCCCGAGAAGTGGGATCTCACTGTCGTCGCCGCCGTCCTCGGTGCGGTCGGCTACGCGCTCGCCCTGCTGATCGGTGGGATCTGAGCGACCGCCGTGTCCGCGGCCGATCCGAATCGACCCCGGTCAGACCGTCCGGTACGGCCCGAGTCTGGTGCCGTCGAGGAGGTACGCGTCGACGGCGTCGGCGACGAGCGCGTCGGGGAGGAACGGCGAGAGGAACCCCTGTCCCTCGACGTTCACCCAGGTCCCACCGGAGCGGTCGTTGAACGCCGGAAAGACGACGACCGCTGGATTCCGCCAGTCGAGGTCGTCGGCCGCGACGCCCAGATGGTCGGCGAACGGCTCCGGACGGAGCGGGCCACGGAGCCACGCGCGCTCTTTGCGCCCGCCGCCGACCTCGTCTTCGAGGCGCACCGCGGGATGCTCGTGACCGACGCAGAGGATATCGCTCTCGACGACTGCCCGTGCGGGCCAGGTGTGCCCGTGGAGGAACCCGACGCGACCCAGTCGGGTCCCCGCTGGCTCCGTGATCGCGAGCGGGTGCCGTCCTGACTGGCCGAACTCGTCGGGATCGAACCCGGCGTCGTGGTTGCCGCGGACGATCGTCACCGGCACGCGGTCGAGGACCGCCGTCAACAGGGTGGCGAGTTCGTCGGCCTCCCGGTCGCCGGCGTCGCCGATCCGGTGCCCGAGGTCGCCGAGGACGACGAGTCGGTCGGGATCGACGCGATCGAGCAGGCCGACCAGACGGATCCGCCGGAGGTCGGCGTTGCTTTCGAGTTCGACCCCGCGCTCGTACCGGAGTCCGACCTCGATGCCGGCGTGGTAGTCGGCCACGACGAGGGCCGTCTCGCCATCGACGGACGCGCGGGCGGCGGGGGCGCCCGGGACGGGTTCGACGAGCGCCGGCCCCGAATCGGCTCCGGCCATCCGCGTCAGATCGCCTTCAGCGTCCCCTCGGAGGGCTCATAGCACTGTCCACTCATCAGCGCCTCCTGGATGGCGTCTTCGACGGCGTCGGGGTCGACGCCGTACTCGTCGACGACCGCCGCGAGGACGGCCTCGCGGTCGGCCCCGTCGCCGTCGTCGAGTTCCGCCATCACCGAGACCGCGGCGGCTTCGAGGTCGACGTCCGATGGGTCGGTCTCGCGCGCCTCGGCGACGGCGTCCGACGACGCCGAAGCGTCCGGGTCGTCTGGTGACGAGTGATCGGCGGACGGGTCGTCCCCGGGCGAGTCCTCGACTGCGGCCGGTGATTCCTCGGTCGGGTCGGCGGAATCGACCGCTGTCTCCGCGTCGGTCTCCGCCGAGTCGGTCCCCGTGTCGGGAGTCGAATCGACCCTGGAATCGTCCGCTGTCGAGTCCTCGCTCGGCACCGCACCGGCAGCCGCCGATTCCAGTTCCTCGACGTCCGGGACGTCGATGTCGGCCTCTCCCGGTTCACTGACCTCGTTCCCGGTCGAGAACTCGGTCCCGTACTCGGCCTCGATCTCCGCGCGCTCCTCGGGGTCGAGTTCGTACATCTCGCCCTCGTCGAGGTCGGGGTCGGCGGCCGCCGACGCTTCGTCGGCCGCCGGTTCGTCGGCCGTCGATTCGTTGCCACCCGCCGGTTCGTCGCCGCTCGTCGTCCCTCCGCCGACTGCGGGGCCCTCGTCGCCCGTCGGTTCGTCGGCGACGACTGCCTCGTCCTCGACGCCGAAGTCGCCGAGGCCGTCGGACCCCGAGTCGGGGTCGTCCGCTGGCGCTGCCGCGTTCACGGGGTCGTCGCCGACGCCAGCCGCCTCCGATGCGGTCGGTTCGTCGGCGGCCGGTTCGCTCTCGGTCTGTTCGGCGTCAGCGCCGGGATCCGAGGCGGTGCTCTCTGGGGCCTCTGCCGTCTCCGCAGTGTCGGAAGCCCCGGATGCGGACTCGCCGTCGGAGGCGTCGTCGACGCTCCCCGGGGACTCCGCGTCGGTGACGTCGGCGCCGGTGTCGGACCCCGTCGCTGCCGCGTCGTCTGTCACTTCCGTGGTGGTGGCGTCCGTCGATTCGTCGGCGGAGGCGCCGCCCGCACTCGAAGCCGTCCCGCCGACGGCAGAAGCGACGTCCTCGTCCGCCGTGGCCGACGCCGCGGCGACGGCGGGGAGCGGGCCGAGCGTGTCGGGGCCGGTCTCGTCGGGGGCGACGTCGAGACTGTCGACCGCTTCGCGGTCGCCGGCGACGAGTTCCAGCCCCTGGACCGCCATCGTCCGGACGGCTTCGAGGTAGTGCTCGGTGGGTTCGTAGTGATCGAGCGCGAGCGCGACCCCCTGTGCGAGCGCCCCCTCGACCCCCCGAGATTCGAGTGTCGCGCGCAGGTCGTCGCCGCGCGCGTCTATTTTCAGCGCCGCGGCTGTCGTCGCGATGCGGTCGAGCGTCGCCTCCGCGGCGGCCACGACCCAGCGGTCCCGGGTGTCGGCGTCGACTTCGTTGAGACTCTCCGGCCGGACCGAGGTGAAGATGCGGTCGGAGTCATCGGGTTGGTACGTCCGGGCCTTCCCCGTCAGCGAGACGAACGACGGGGGCGTCGCGCGTTCGAGGAAGGCCATCGCGTCCGGCTGGTACTGCCCGGCGTAACTGACGAAGACGCCCGTGGGGTCGGCGACCCGCCCACGCACAATCTCGTCGTTGACCGCCTCGACTTCGGTGAGCGCGCCGACGGCGAACAGGCGGTTGATGCGCGCGCCCGTCGGCGTCACGACGTAGTTCGGGGCGCGCTCCTCGTCGCCCTCCGAGTACGAGAGCGTCGCGTCGTCGAACTCGGCCGCGAAGACGCGGCGGGCGACCTCGCGGGTCTGTGGCGCGTCGCTCACGAGCGCACCTCCGTCAGGAGTTCGGTCGCACGCGTCGCGGGATCGTCGTCCGCACGCTCGAACTCGCTGCCCTCGACGTTCGCGCCGTATTCGTCCACCGAGAGGTTACCTCGGACCCGGTACTCGTGGCCGACGACGCGCTCGCGGATCTCGTCGGCGACGACTTCCTTACTCATCGCGTCGCGGGCGGCCGCCATCGCCTCTTCGAGCGTGCCGCCGTACAGTTCCTCGGTCAGGTCCCGATCCAGGATCGCCGTCACCGTCCCCGTCCCGTCGTCGACGATCGCCTTCACGCGCATATCGTCCTCGCCGTCGACCTCGCCGTGCGTGCGGCACTGTCCGTTCTGGAGGACGCGTCCGCACTCGGGGCAGCGCTCGATGAGCCCAGAGCCGTCCCGGACTTCGAGGACGTTGCCGACGAGTTCGACATCGAAGAGCCCGCCGGAGCCGACCGCCTCGGCGATCCGCATCCGCGGGGCCTCATCTTCGACCGCGACCTCGCGGGAGAGCGGCGTGACGGTCGAGAACTCAGAGAGGTTGACCTGCGGCACGCCGCGGAACTCGCGGACGTACACCTCCTCGAACCGGAAGTCGTGACCTTCGCGAAGTTCCGATCGGGCCTCCCAGTCGGTGAACGGCAACCGTCCCGTCTCGTCGGCCACGACGCCCTCGCGAATCGTCGTCTCGCCGTTCCGACCGTCGATGACGCGCTCGTTCGCCTTGAGCACGCGGACCTCGACGTTCCGCCCACGGTCGCCCGCGCGGAGTTCGACGAGGTCGGTGTCGCCGCCGACCTCGTAGGGCACGTCGACGGGGTCAGTCTCGAGCGCGACGGTCGACGACTGGCCGACGTTCAGTTCTGGGTCGCCGTCCCACTCGCGGACGCCGGCGTTGCCGATCGTGATCGAGTCACCGGGCTCGAACCCGAAGTCCTCCCAGGCGGTGTAGGAGATCTTGCCGGTCGCATCCGCGAACTCGCCCTCGCGGATGACCTGTTCGTCACCCTGATACCTGATCGAGCGGCGGCCGACAGAGAGCACGCGCACGGTGACGGTGACGTTGCCGTCCTCGGGCGTCACCGCGGCGACGTCCTTCGTCGTCGGCGTGGCGTCGCTTCCGTCGCTCCCGCCGTGCTTCCGACGGATACTCTGTTTCGCCTCGTCGATCGGGACGCTATACGACACGAGGTTCTCCAGGTCGTCTTTGACCTCCGCTTTGTCGACACCGAGGGCGGAGGCGAGCTCCTCGGCGTGTTCGTCTACGTCCATCGGTCGAGACTACAGCCGCCTGGAATAAAAAGGGTCGCGGGGAGCCGATCCGACGCTGACGAAGGTTCATATCAGATGGGGGGTCCACCGACCCTATGACGTGAGGATCGAACCCACGCCGGTCCGCGGGTGTCCGGCACGCCGTCGTGGGTCTGCTGCCTGCCGGCTGTTCGCCATCTCTTCGGCCTCGAAGACTGCACTCACTCGCCGTCGATCGACTGCGAGACGTAGACGACCAGCGCGAGCGGGACGCCGAGAACAAGCGCGAGCGTCAGCCCCCCGTAGAGCGCGAACCCGAGTGGCGTCGGCGGCAGCGCCACGAGAAACAGAAACCGCGGCGCGGTGAGTCCGTCGACGAACGTTCCGGTCAACAACCCGGCCGTCGCCCCGACGGCGACGAGCGCGACGTACAGTTGGATGACGAACCGGGAGCCGTCTCGCCCCGCTTCGGTCGCGTCGCCGGACTCTCCCTCGCTGGCTTGTGCACCCGCGTCAGGATCGGCCTCCCGTTCGGTCACATCGGACGTGTGTCTCGCGAGCGCTTAAACGGCCCGTTCTGGCGGGCTCACGGGACCGACGGACCTTTGCCCGACGGCGGCGAACGGTGGGTATGACCGATCGAGATCTCCTCGGGATTATCCTGGCTGCAGTCGTCGTCCTGATGTTTGCGACGGGCATCGTCCTCGTCGTCTGATCGGGAGCGAACCGTATCGGGACGGGCCGGTCGGCGTTCTGGCCGATGTCGTAACAGCGTGAAAAACACGGATCGAGCGTCGGTCGCAGTCAGTCGTCGGCTGCGTCGACGTCGCCGCCGTCAGTCCGGACTGACTCTTCCTCGTCGCCGCCGTCGGTCAGCACGGAGTCTTCCTCCTCGCCACCGTCGGCGATCGCCGTCTGGAGCTTCTGGTCGTACCAGTCCCACTCGGCCGTGTAGAGGCCAGATTCGCGGAGATCCCACGGATCGCCGTCGTCGACCGTGGGGCCTTCGAGCCACGACTGGACGAAGTTCCACACGAAGATGACCTGCCCCACGAACAGGATCAGGGCGCCGATCGTCGCGACCTGGTGGAGCGACGCGAACTGCGGGAGGTACGTCGCGTAGCGCCGCGGCATCCCGCCGTAGCCGAGCAGGATCATCGCGAAGAACGTGATGTTCGTCCCGACCATCGAGAGCCAGAAGTGCGCCTTGCCCAGGGTCTTCTGGTACATCCGGCCGGTGTAGAGCGGGTACCAGTAGTAGAGGCCCGCGAAGCCGGCGAACGCGATCGCGCCCATCACGACGTAGTGGAAGTGCCCGACGACGTAGTAGGTGTCGTGGAGGATCAGGTCCACCGGGATCGACGCCAGGAAGACACCGGTGACGCCGCCGATGATGAAGTTCGAGACGAAGCCGATACAGAACAGCATCGGCGTGGTCAACCGCACCCGGCCGTTCCACATCGTCGTGATCCAGTTGAACGTCTTCACGGCGCTCGGAATCGCGATTGCGAGCGAGACGGCCATGAACGAGGCGCGAAGTCGGGGATCCATCCCCGTCGCGAACATGTGGTGCGCCCAGACGCCGAACGAGAGGACCCCGATCGCGAGCGTCGAGTAGACGACGAACTTGAAGCCGAACAGCCGCCGGCCGGAGAACCGCGGGAGGACGTAACTGACGATGCCCATCGGCGGCAACACCAGAATGTAGACTTCGGGGTGGCCGAAGAACCAGAACAGGTGCTGCCACAGCATCGCCCCGCCCTCACCGGCGAAGAACGTCGTGCCGAAGTTGCGGTCGAACAGGAGCATCACGAGCGCGCTGCCGAGCAGCGGGAAGGCGAACAGGATGAGTCCCGACTGCGTGAGGATCGTCCACGAGAAGATGTCGAGGTTCGCCCACGAGACGTCGTCGCCGCGCTCGGTGAAGATGGTCGCGATGAAGTTGATCGACCCCATCGTGGCCGAAACGCCCGAGAGATGGAGTCCGAGAAGCATCAGGTCGACGCCGGCGTTGGCCTGATTACCGGCACCGACACCCGCAGACAGCGGCGTGTACATCGTCCAGGCGGTCTGTGCCGGGATAAGATCCGGGATGGGGAAGAACCCGGCCCAGATGAGCAGTGCCGCCGGGGGGAGCAGCCAGAACGCGATGGCGTTGATCCGCGGGAACGCCATATCGTCCGCGCCGATGAGCAGCGGCACCAGATAGTTCGCGAAGGCCGCGATGATGGGTGTCCCGAAGAGGAACAGCATCGTGATGCCGTGGCTCGTCAGCAGTGAGTTGTAGAACTGATTGGAGATGAACGACATCCCCGGGTCGATCAGTTCGATCCGCATCACGGTGACCATCAGTCCGCCGACCACGAAGGCGATCAGACCGTACGTACCGTACAGGAGTCCGATGTCCTTGTGATCGACTGTCGTGAGCCAGCGGATGATCCCGGACGGTTTCTCTTCCGAGACGTACCCTTCCTGCTGTCCGAGCGCACCACCGCCCCCGATCGGGGTGTACGAGCGCCAGTTCTCGATCCGCGCCAGCCACGCGGCGACGGCCACGAGGAAAATCCCCATCAGGACCGTCAGTGCGAGCTGTCCGTTGACCTGCATAGAAGCACCTGAGGAACGAAAGGTAATGAAAGGTTCGGGACGGTGGCGGTCGATGCGCAGGGATCGTTGCACCGGGCGAAACCGTGAGACATCGGACGGACCGACGGGGGCGAAAACTGCGGCCGGCGGCGACAACGATGCCCCGAACGGCAGGGTGATCGACTGCGTCGTCAGCGGTCGTCAGCCGCGTAATCAGTGGTCGTCAGCCGCGTAATCAGTGGTCGTCGGCCGCGTCGTCTGCGGTCTCACCTTCGACGGCGTTCGTCTGGTCCCGCTCGAGCGACTCGGGCGTGTCGTCGAACTCCTCGAGTGGTTCGGCACCGCGCACGCTCGCCTGCCCGGGGAGATACACGTCGCTGGAGTGCTCCGCTCCGGCGACAGCGCGGCCGGCGAAGTACGTCAGGACCGCGAGCAGGACGAACGGCACGGCGAGCAGTCCGAACTGAATCGCCGACGCCAGCGGGTCGATACCGAACGGTGCGAGCACCACGAAGCCGACGACGAAGAAGCCGATAATGAACAGCGGGACGACGTTGACCGTGAGGTCCAAGAGCGTATCCCGGTCGAAGATCTTGTTCGCCATACGCCAGCCTTTCGGTGGAGAATCAAATAGCTTGTTGGTTTCCGGTCTACGATCGGAGCGGCGGGACGGCACGCCGTCGGAAGTGGGAGGTGTACCGAGGCTCGCCGCCGATCGGTCGATCAGTACGTCGGGTCGTTGGTCGTGTTGAACGCGGAGCCGACGACTCCCGCCGCCGCCAAGATGACCGCGGCCGCGACGATCGCAAAGCCGCGGTTCGGGAGGTTGATCGTGGTGAAGACGAACCCGGCGCCCAGGGCCGCCAGCGGGATCGCGACGACGACGAGCGCCCGCCACGGCGTTCGCGCGTACCCCGATTCGGTCGCCATCCCGGCGACGCTCCCGCCGAACAACAGCAGGCCGCCGACAGCGAGCGGCAACAGTCCGAAGAGAATGCCGAGTTCGGCGATCGGGATTCCCAGCGCGATGAACAACGGCCAGGGGCTCGCCATCCGATACTGCTCAGACAGACCCGGTTCAGCGTCCATTACGTCCCGGTAGGGGCCCGATGGTACAAAGGGCTTCGATTCGCTGGGTCTCGGTCGCTGGCGCGAATCGGGCGGAAAGAACAGGTTTTTCGACGCAGGTCGTCGAACGATAACCGATGGGACTGGAAGACGAGATCGACGAACTCCGCGAGGAGATCGCGAACACGCCATATAACAAAGCCACCGAGGAGCACATCGGCCGGCTGAAGGCGAAACTCGCGGAGAAGAAAGAGAAACTCGAGAACCAGTCCTCGAGCGGCGGCGGGCACGGGTACGCAGTGGAGAAGACCGGCGACGCGACCGTCGCACTCGTCGGCTTCCCCAGCGTCGGCAAGTCGACGCTCATCAACGCGCTCACGAACGCCGACAGCGAAGTCGGCGAGTACGAGTTCACGACGCTCGACGTCAACCCCGGGATGCTGAAGCACAACGGAGCGAACATCCAGATTCTGGACGTCCCGGGTCTGATCGAGGGCGCTGCCGGGGGCCGCGGCGACGGCAAGGCGGTCCTCTCGGTCGTCCGGACGGCTGACCTCGTGGTGTTCTTGCTCTCGGTGTTCGAGATCGAGCGCTACGAGCGACTCGCACAGGAGTTGTACAACAACAAGATCCGCCTCGACACCTCGCCCCCGAACATCACCATCTCGAAGCGCGGCAAGGGCGGCATCCAGGTGACGACCTCCGACGACGTCAGCCTCGACGACGACACCATCGCGAGCGTCCTCCGCGAACACGGGTACGTCAACGCCGACGTGACCGTCCGCGGAGACATCACGATCGACGAACTCATCGACGGGATCATGGACAACCGCGTCTACCTGCCGTCGATCGTGGCGGTCAACAAGGCGGACCTGATCGACCGCGAGTACCTCCCCACCGTGAAAGAAGACCTCCGGGACGTCGGGATCGATCCCGAGGAGGCGACGTTCATCAGCGCCGAGGCCGAGAAGGGCCTCGACGCACTCAAAGAGCGGCTCTGGGAGGAACTGGGACTCATCCGGGTGTACATGGACAAGCCCGGCCGCGGCGTCGATTACGACGAACCGCTGGTCCTGATGGATGGCGAGAACACCGTCGACGACGCCCTCAGGAGACTGGGCGGGACCCTCGACGAGCGGTTCCGATTCGCGCGGGTGACGGGCCCGAGCGCGAAGCACGACGAACAGCAGGTCGGCCGCGACCACGAACTCCGGGACGAAGACGTCCTGCGCGTCGTCGCACGGAAGTGAGCACGTGTGAGCCGGGCCGACACCGCGTCGCACGCCACCTCGGAACGGACGCCCGGACCGCGGACTCGCGTCGCCCTCCTGCTTGCGCTGCTGTTGCTCCCCTGGTCGATCCAGGTGTTCACCGCCCGGGACGCCACGTTCCTGTTCGCCTGGGGACTCGTGAACACGAATCCGGTCTCGATGGTCTCGCTCCCGGAATTTCTGTTCGTGTACACGCGGGGTCTCCCCGAGTTCATCCTCGCGTGGCCGCTGTCGGTGATCTGTTACGCCCTCGCGCTCGCGAGCGCGGTGGTCGGGTGGCTGGCCGGACGAGAGGATCCCCGCGTCACGGCGGGCCTCCTCGCTCTCGCCGCGATCGCACAGGTGCGACTCGCGTGGGGATTCTCCATCCAGCCGAACCGGACGGCGTGGCCACTGGCGACGTTCGGACTGCTCGTCGTCGTCTGGTGGAGTTACTGGCCACAACTCCGCGCGACGGTCCGGTGAAACGGACGGAGATCACCCGATTCGACGGACGGAGACGGGTGGAAGACTGCCGTGACCGCGGGTGACAGATCCCGGGGGGGCGGGATCCGAACACAGAACGCCGCGTTCGGCATCCTTTTTCACCGCGGCACTCGATGTGTCGTCTATGTCCGGAGTACTCGATCACGTGATGATGCGGGTCGAAGACCTCGACGCGTCGCTCGATTGGTACACGACCCACCTGAACTACGAGGAGAAGGGCCGCTGGGAGGCCGACACCTTCACTAACGTCTATCTCGGTCCCGAGGAGATGCACGAAGAGGGTGCGATGCTCGAACTCACCTACAACCACGACGACCGCACCTACGAGATGGGCGACGCCTGGGGCCACATCGCCGTCCGCGTCCCCGAGGGAGAACTCGAATCCCACTACGAGCAGTTGCTGGACGAGGGCGTCGATGACTACCGCGACCCCGAATCCTGCGGCGGCCGCTACGCCTTCGTGAAAGACCCCGACGGCCACGAGGTCGAGATCGTCCAGCGCGACGCCGACCTGCCGACGTGGAGCCTCGATCACACGATGATCCGCGTCGAGGACGCCGACGAGGCGCTGGGGTTCTGGACCCGGAAGTTCGAGTACGTCCCCGACGGTCGCTGGGAATCCGACACCTTCGCGAACTACTTTATGAAGCCGAAGGGCGCCTCGGACGCCGCGATGACCGTCGAACTCACGTACAACTACGACGGCCGCTCGTACACGATGGGCGACGCGTGGGGACACCTCTGTGTCCGCGCCGACGACCTCCACGAGTACTGGGAGACGCTGATGGAACGCGGAGCCGAGGACTACCGTGACCCCGAATCCTGCAACGACCGGTACGCGTTCACCACGGATCAGGACGGTCACGAAATCGAAGTGCTGAACCCCGAGTCGTAAGCGGCCGGAACCGGATTCGCGCCGCCGGCGCACGGAACGACAAGGGATTTATTCCTCAACCGCATTCTCACGCCTATGCCCGGCCTGCTCTCCGATTCGCTCGCGTGGGCCGTCATTCTCCTCTTCGGCGTCGGCGTGCTCTCTGAGGACAGAAACGAGCGACTCGCGCGAGCCCTCACCACGGCCGCGTGGGTCGGCTTCGCCGTCTTTTGGCTCCAGTTGGTTCCCCACTTCGCGTTCGAGCAGAAGAGCTACGTCGAGGGTATCCTCTCGGTGGCGGCGGTGCCCGCGTCGCTGTACACTGGCTATCTCCTGTGGAACGGCCGAGGTACGCTGTTCGTTCTCTCGCGGGCGGTCGCCGCGATGGGACTGATCTACCTGCCCTTCGAGACCATTCCGGCGCTCTCGCTGTTCGGCGTCTCGATCCCCGCCCCCCGCGGGATCCTGATGGAGACCGTCGCCGACCAGACGAGCGCGCTCGTACACGCGCTCGGCTACACGCCCGAGATGATCGTCGGCGAGCAGGGCTATCACAACACGTTCCTCTTCTACGACGGCGACCACCGGCTGACCGTCTCGGTCGTCCTCGCGTGTACGGGACTCGGGAGCATCGCCATCTTCGGCGGCCTCATCGCCGCGGTGAAAGCCCCCCTCCGCCGCAAACTCCGCGGGCTGGCGATCGCCGTCCCCATCATTTACGGCCTGAACCTCCTGCGGACCACGTTCATCACGATTATGTTCGGCAAGCAGTATATGCAGTGGTTCGTCGACGAGATTATGCTCCTGTTCGGCTCTACGGACCCGTACATGGTCTCGTTTTTCATCTCAGATCGGATCATCAGCCAGGTGCTCGCGGTGGTCGTCCTCGTCGGGATCACCTACCTCGTCGTCCGCGAGGTCCCAGAGCTCCTGACGGTCATCGAGGACGTCCTCTACATGCTCACCGGCGACGAGTACGACCTCGAGTCGTCACTCGGACTGCGCCGTCGCGGCGTCTAACGGCGATCGTGCGGCAGTACGACCGCATCATTTTTGCTCTGAGCCGACGTTAGTATCATATGAATCCACAGACGATACTCAGGATCGAGGGGGCCGCGGCGCTGGGCGTCGCACTCGGCGGATACTACTTCCTGAGAGGGCCGCTCTGGCTACTGCTCGTCCTCGCGCTCGCGCCCGACCTGTCGATGCTCGGCTACCTCCGCGGCCCGCGACTCGGGAGCGTGACGTACAATTTCGCGCACACGTACACCGTCCCGGTCGTGGTGGGTGCGGTGGGATACGGGGTCGGCGCGCCGACTCTCACCCTCGTCGCGCTCGTGTGGATCGGCCACATCGGGGCGGATCGGCTCGTGGGGTACGGACTCAAATCACCGACGGGCTTTACGCAGACGCATCTGTCGGTCGAGCCCCAGGAGACCGCTGTGCCACAGGGTGAGTCACCGATCGCGGACGCCACGAAGCCTCGCTGAACTGCGAGAACGCGGTCGACGCTCGTCGATCCCGTTCCCGATGCCCCGGTTCGTTCCCGCTCGGTGCGCCTACAGTTCGTTCTCGCGAAGAACGTCTTCCGGGGCACCGCCGAGCGTCGCGAGCGCGTCGGACTCGACGTGATGCAGGTCGCCGGGGACGACGAGGAGGTGTAACGGGTCGCCGAACGCCCGATCGGCGAGTGCGGACAGGCGGTCCGCCGCGACGGTCGATTCGGGACTGCCGGCACGGGCGACCGCCACGCCGAGGCCGTCTTGCCACCCCTCGGCGAGCATCTCGGCTGCGACGTCGGCGGTCATATACTCGTCGCGCTCGGCTTTGATGTCGAGATACACGAGCGTGTGGAGGCCGCGTTCGCGGTTCGCCTCGATCGAGTCGACGACGCTCCCCGGGACGCCGTCGGCGCCGTGGGCGTACGGGAACGGGAGCGTGACCGCCTTTCCGAACCGGTAGTTCTGCAGTCCCGTGAGGCCGCTCGCAGCGGTCTGGGCCGTCACGCCGTGGACGACTCGCGTGTCGATCCCGCGCTCGATCGCGCGCAGTCGAAGGTCGACGTGGGTGGTCGAGATCATCGTGTCGCCGGCGGTGAGGAAGGCGACGTGCTCGTCTTCGGCGGCGTCCAGAAGGTCGGCCGGGTCCTGCTCGACGCCGGCCCGGTCGCGGACCTCGATGTCGATGTCGTGGTGCGCCGAGAGCTCGTCGACGGTCGCGCCGACGAGGTGGCTGGTGTAGAACTCGGCGGCGGCCCGATCGGCGTCGGCGAGGGCTTCGCGCCCCTCGACGGTGATCGAGCGTTCGTCGTACAGTCCGAGACCGATGAAGGTGAGCATATCGAGACCTGTGCGGCCGCGATCATAAAGCGCGTGAAAGCCGTCGTGTGCAGGTGTCGGGAACCGCGCCACACGTCGGATTCGTCTCACACCGTCGCCTGCAGCGCCTCCCCACCGCCTCGGTGGATCAGGGCTCCTCGTCGAGCAGTCCGAGGTCGTCGGCGACGGCGTCTGCGAGTGCGTCGGCCAGGACCGGATCGACCTGCGCCTTCTCCGCCCCGTCGTGACGCTTCTCGTTGTGTGCATCCAGCGACTCGCGCAGTTCCGAGAGCGGGACGCGCGAGGTCGTATCGCAGGCCTCGCACACGATCGGCACCGTCGGATCGTCGGACTCGTCGCTCATATCTGATAACGCACCACGAACGGTGAAAACTGATCCGGTTCGGGAGGCCGCAGGCACCCGAGCGTCTCGGGTCGCCCGAGCACGCCCGGAGAGACTCGACATCTCGGAGGCGTCCGATCGCGGTCCGACGTCCCGGATACGGCGCGGAGCCGGGGCTCCAGACGTCGGTGGAGAAACGGTGGAATCAGAAGAATCCGAAAGGGGGCGCCTCGGCTCGCTGCGTCAGCCGCCGACTTCCGCGCCGACGTAGAGAACGACGACGAGGAAGATCCAGACGACGTCGACGAAGTGCCAATACATCGAGGCCGTACTCACGGAGACGTGGCGTTCCGCGGAGTACTGTCCCAGCAGCGCGCGGGCGAACACGATCCCTAGGAGGACCGCGCCGAGGCTGACGTGGAGACCGTGCAGCCCGGTGAGGCCGAAGAACGCCGATCCGAAGAACCCGGAGGTGAGCGTGAAGCCCTCGTGGATGATGAACTCGTAGTACTCATACACCTGCCCGCCGATGAAGACGACCCCGAGGAGGAGCGTGCCCGCGAGCCCGCCGATGAACTTGCGCCGGTCGTTCTTCCGGATGGCGAGGTGCGCGTAGTGGAGCGTGATCGACGACAGGATCAGCAGTGCCGTGTTGATGAGGACGAGCGAGCCCGTCAGCTCCGGAATGCCGACGAAGATCGATTCCCAGTCGCCCGTGCGGATGTAGAAGTAATAGCCGAACAGGCCGCCGAACGTCGCCAACTCCGACCCGAGGAACGCGAGCATTCCCCAGCGGAGTTTGTTCGCGCTCTGGGCGCTCGCATCCCGAGACCAGAACTTGACAACGAACGCGTGATACGTCCAGCCGTACAGTCCGACGAGGAAGATGCCGATCGTGGCGACGAGCGCGGCGGGGCCGACCATCGGGCCGACGATGGCGCTGTCACCCCGACCGAGAATGTACAGCGCGGCCGCGACGTAGACGCCAGCCGCCCCGAGTGCGGTGACGAACGGCCACCAACTGGCCTCGCCGAACCCGCGGGGCCAGTCCTCGACCGCCGGGAGGTGGTGTCCGTGGTCGTCGTGTGCTTCTTCGGTACCCATAGACGACCCTTTCGATCCGACGACTAAAAACCCTCCCAAAACGCGCGGTGTCTCAGGGAACGCCACCGAGTGCCGAATCGGGCGGTCTCAGTCCGCACTCGACAGCGTCCGGTGGTACGGACCCGCTTCGATGTCCTCTCGGAGTTGGCCGAGCGCGTCGCGGTCGCGGCCGGCGCTCATATCGCTCACGACTGCCAGCACCTCCTCGCGGGAGATCTTGACGCCCGTCGAGGAGAGCGCGTCCTCGGGTCGCGAGAGGAGTTCGCGGAGCGTCCCCACCGCGAGGAGGAAGGGGATCGCCCACGCTTCGAGCGTGTTCCCGTCACGGAGCGGGACGGTCTCGAGGTACGTCTGCGCGTCGTCGAGGAACGACCCGGCGAGTTCGGCGGTCCGGCGGACGACCGACGCCGCGTTCGCGCGGTGGTCGTCGTCGACGAGTTGTTCCTGTGGGACGCCGGCATCTTGCAGCCACTCGGCCGGAAGGTAGACGTTGTCTTCGGCGGTGTAGTCGTCGTAGACGTCTTTCGAGATGTTGACCAGTTGCAGCAGGAGCCCGAACTCCTCGGCGGTGTCGTAGAGGCGCTGTCGTCGGTCGGTGGAGACGTCATGTCGCGTGACGAGGTTCGTGATGAGATTGCCGACGGTCCCCGCCGCGTAGTAACAGTACTCTTCGAGTTCGCTGCGGGTCTGGATGCGGAGTCCACCTTCGTCCTCGTAGCGCTCGACGAACGTCGCCATCCCCTGGACCAGTTCGCGGGCTGGCGGAACGATCGCCTCCTGGACGTCGTCCGGGAGGCTGTTGAACGTCCGGAGGACGCGCGGCGAGTCGCGGACGACCGCCCAGTCGTCGGTCAGTTCGTCCGCGGGGAGGTGCGGTTCGACCGCGGCCGCGAACGCCTCGGCCTCGGTGTCGTCCGCGGGGTCGAGCACGGCGTCGTACGTGTCGAGTAACGCCGCCTGTTCTGCCGGCGGAATGTGCGATGCGTCTTCGACGGTGTCGGCGATCCGGCAGACGAGATACCCGAGACAGATGTACGACGACATCGGCTCGTCGAGCACGTCCACCGTGAGCGCGAAAGTGCGAGAGACTCCCTGGACCGACTCGTGACACCACTGGAGGTCGGCTTCGTCGACTCGGGGACGTTCTTCCTGCTGAGACATTCGGAGTGTGACCCACTACGAAGGGCGGCTTAAAAAACTTCGTGGGGAAACACGCAGGGGTATCGTGATCGCCCGCGCCTCGAACCCAGATCTGGACCGAGTGCGAACCGAGATCGATTCACTCCTCGGCGTCGGGGGCGCCCGCTGCGGTTTCGGGGTCGTCATCGACCCGCGCCGTGAGCCACGCGTAGTGAGCGTCCACCCGTTCGGCCCCCTCGTCGGTGAGTCGGTAGACGTCGTGGATGCCTTCGGTCTCGACGGCGATCAGGCCACGGTCCACCAGTGCGTCGACGCTGCCGTAGAAGGACTGTGGATCCAGTCGGGTTTCGTAGTGCCGTTCGAGCGCGGTCTTGAGTTGCTGTCCGCGCATCGGTCCCGCGTCGTAGAGCAGGGCGCATAGATCCCGCCGCCGGCCGCTCTGGAGCCACCTGGCCATTGTCGGACCCTCGGAGCCGACTCCTACGTTACTTTCGCTTCGAGGCCGGCGCGCGGAGGGCCCGGTGCTCCACATCGAACCGGTAAGTTCGACTGTGTCGCGGCCAAACCGGTGGTATGGCGGAACGCGAGACGACGGCGAACGGGATCACCGCGCAGTACGACGAGACTGAGACTGAGCGGCTCCTGACGTTCGAATCTGACGGGAGTACGGCCGCGATCGCACAGAACCGCGAGGGATACGCGATGCTGAAAGTGCGGCCGGCCGCCGACGGCGACGAACTGGAGCGCTACTACGGATTCGATATGGCGCTCGATCACGCCGCGGAACTGCTCAACGTGGCGCCCCACGACCTCCCCGTCCCCGAGGCCGCGGCCGATATGGGGATGTGAACGGTCTGGCCGACCGGAGCGACGGGGTCGGTGGCCCGTCGAATCAGTCGCGACGCCAGTAGAACCGCGGCCCGAGGAACAGATACGAGAGCGCGAGAAACAGCAGGCCGTACGCGAACCCTTCACCGATCGCTCCGACCACCTGGCGACCCATCCGGCCCCCGAGGATGATCGCCGCCGCCTGGACGATCCCCATCACGACCGCGTCCTGCGCGTGGAGGTCCGGATACGTGATCGGCGCGAGCATCAGCGCGGCGAGCAGGTACACGAGCGGGACGAGCACGATCGGACTCGTGAAACCCGCAAGCACGGTCGCGCCCAGAATCGTCGCTGCGAGCGTGGTCTGGACGCCCTCGGTCTCCGCGGAGCCGCTGTCGTACGCAGTGTAGAGTCCCAGCCGCGTCACCGCCGTCGCGACGAACAGCGCCGATCCGACGATGGCGACGATGCCGCGGGGGGTCCCGAGGCCCCACGTCTCCGCCACGGCCATCGCCACCAGCAGTGCGGGACCCACGCCAAAGGACGCGACGTCGGCCAACGAGTCGAGATAGGGGCCGACGGTCGTCCCACCGCGCCGGCGGGCCACTACCCCGTCGAGCGCATCCGCGATCGCCGCCAGGAGGAGAATCCGGGCCGCGAGTTCGACGTCGACCGTCGCGGCGACGGCGGCGACGAACCCCAGGGCGGCGTTCGAGATCGTGACCGCGTCGGCGAGACCCAGCCGACCCACGAACCGGGGCTTCATACCGCCGACGACTCGGACGATCGGTTTACCTCTTTACATCCGGTCGCCGGACGCGACAGCCGAGAGGATGGCTCGAACCACGTCAGTGGGCCGCGGACCGCGCGACATATAGCGCTCGAATCCTGAGTGTCTCGTATGAGCGAACGGTCTGTGACGGGCGGGCGAGACGGGACTCGGCGCTCCCGACGGGACGTCCTGGCCGGCCTCGGAACGGTGACGATCGCAGGCCTCGCCGGGTGCGCTGGGGCCGGCGCGGCGAACGACTACGACGTCGGGATGACCGCAGTGGCGTTCAATCCGCCGGAAACCACCATCGCTGTGGGCGAGCGCGTCGTCTGGCGGAACACGAGTTCGCGCGGACACACCGTCACGGCGTACGACTCGGGGATCCCCGAGGACGCGGCCTTCTTCGCCAGCGGCGGCTACGACTCGACGGCGGCCGCCCGGGACGGATTCATGTCCGAGTTCGGAGGAATCATCGACAGCGGCGAGACGTGGTCCCATACCTTCGAGGTCCCCGGCACGTACGAGTACTTCTGTATCCCCCACGAGCAGGCCGGAATGGTGGGGACGGTCGTCGTCGAGGAGTGATCGATCGTAGCGTTTGCAGGTCTTCACCCGCACGATCGCACGACGGCAGACGTCGGATGAGCAATCAGTTGCAAACGCTACGATAGCTGCCGCTCGGGTCACTCGTCGGGGTACCGATACCGAAAGAGGAAATGTCTGGTCGAACCGGCCGAATCAGGCCTCGTCGTCGACCGCGACGTCTTCCTCGTCGACGTCGACGGCGGCCTCTTCCTCGGCGGCGACCTCTTCGGGCCGCGCTTCGAGGGTGAGTTTCTGGATTTCGACCCGGCGGAGCGGGTAGATCGTCTTGGCTTCGCCGTAGATCGCCGACGAGAGTCGGCCTTCGATGACGCTATCGACCAGTTCGTCGAAGGTCCGCTCGGCAGCGGCTTCCTTGACGAGGTCGATCATCACCCGACGGACCGCCTGCTCTTGGCTGCGGTCGGCCTTCTTCGTGGTGAAGGCGACCGGCTGGAGCTGGACGCGGTAGTCGTCGGTCGTCCGGACCGTGATCGCGACGTCGACCTTCGAGGCCCCGCGTCGGACGAGGCTCCGGACGTAGTCGCGTGCGAGTTCGTGTTTGATGAACTCCGTGTAGGCCGCGTCGCTGGCGACGTCGTTCACTTTGAAGGTGAGTTTCGTGTTGTTTTCGCCCTGATCGCCGGTGATGTCGCCGAGGGTGACCTCGACGGTTCGGCCGTAGACCTTCTCGGGTTCGTCTGCGAACGTCGAACCGATCTCGGTCCGGTCGAACTGTTCCGGCGCGATGAGGGTGTACCATCGCTTTCCGCTTTGCTGCTTCGAGACTGATCGTTCACTCATTGTGTGTCTGGGTAGTGTCGACGATGGCGTCGGCCACCGTCAGGTTGACCACGGTGTCGTCCACCGTGGACTGCAGCCCGCCGGTCGTCTCGCGGGAGATCGTCGTCACGAGGGTATCGCCCTCGACGCTGATCTCCATCGAGTCGGTGTTGTCCGGACGGAGCGCCGCCATCACCGTCTCGGCGTCGGCGTGCGTCGTCCGGAGGCGGGCCGTGCGCGACGCACTGTCGTGCGTCGTATCCGAATGTGATTCCGTGTCTGTACGTGCCGTCGTCTCGTCCTCGTCCGCTCGCGGGGTGTCGAGTCCGTCCGTCGGCGCGTCGCGGTCGCTCCCGGTCATCGGGTGGCCTCCCTGATCGCGGCGATGACGTCGGCGTCGGCCGCGTCCGGATCGAAGCGGACGACGGCCTCGGTCGGCGTGCCGGTCCACGCGGCGCGCTCGCCGGTGGCGAACTCCGAGGCGATCGCCTCGGCCGCGTCGGAGGCGCCGGATTCCGTGGCTGACACCGCTGCGACGCCCTCGCCGAGCGCGACGACGAGTGGCTCCGGCGAACGGAAGTCGCGAGCCAGTCTGGCTAGCGCCCCCAGCCGTCCGGCGGCGCGGGCGTCCTCGTCGGCACCGACGTCGCTCCGGACGGCGAAAACGCCGTCGTAGCGGCCGGTGTGGGACGCTCGAAGCGCCGTGTGGACGGTTCGGGCGTGTGTCCGCCACGCCTCGAGCGCGGCGTCGGTCCCGCCGTGGCCGAGTGCGAGCGCCACGGCCGTTCCGGGGCGCTCGCGGGCGACGGCGTTCAGGACATCGGCGAGGCCGCCGACCGTCGCCGTCGGACCGTCGGGCGTGGCGTACGGACGCAACGCCCGCTCGACCGCGTCGGCGCTTCGCGGCGTCGACTCGTCGTCGCCGGCCACCGCGAGCGCGACGAACGAGGCCAGTTCCGTCCCGGCCCGCTCCCCGTCGGCCGCCGCGAGCGATCCGATCGCCGATCTGACGGCGTCGGGATCGCCCGAGACTGGCGCGTGAAACAGCGTCGAGTGGGCGAGCCCGTCGACGACGTCCGCCGTCGGGATCGCGATTCCGGGACGCCGCTCGACCGATCCAGCGGCCTCGGCCCGATCGAGCACGGCTCCAGCGACCGAGCCGGGGTGTGCGCCCCCGGCGACGACGCCGGCGAGCGCCAGGACCGGATCGGGCTCCTCGCCCGCCAGCGTCGACGCCACGTCGTACGCGCGGTGGCTCACGGCCGACCCGACCGATGGCGCGAGCGTCACGTCCGCGCCGGGACGTTCGGCCCCGACCGCGACGAGGACGCCCTCGTCGGTCGCCGGCGGTTTGGCGCCGAGCGGATCGACGCGCACCTGGAAGGGGACGTCGACGCCGCGAAGCGCCCGCGAGAGCAACCCCGCGGCCGCCAGCGCGTCCCCGGTAGCCGTGGGGACGAGACGGACGAACCCAGCGCTCTGGAGCGTCGACGCGACGCGCTCGGCGGGTGCGTCCGGGGTCGGCGTGGGGTCGGATCGGGAGGCCATTGTGGACTGTGAGACGCGCTATTCTTCGAGGATTTCGACAGCGGCGTCGTAGGTGTAGGTGAAGTCCTCGTCGAGCTCGTCGCCGCGGTAGTAGTCGACCAGGCGACGGATCTTCGACTCGGTGTTCTGCAGCGCGCGCTTGTTCTGCATATCCTGTTGGTTCTCGTTGACGTGGCGGCGGAGCCGCACTGCGCGCTCCATCAGGCTTCGGAGATCCTCGGGGATCTCGGGCTTCGCGTCGTGCGCTTCGAGGATCGTCGTGACCTTCTTGCCCGTCGCGACTTTGACGTCGGGGACCGGGACGCCCTTCACGCCTTCGTCGCGGAGCTTGAGCCCGATCTGACTGGGCTCGTAGCCCTGCTCTGCGAGTTCGACGACGCGCGCTTCGATGTCGTCGGGATCGACGTCACTCCACTCCGGGGGTTCGTCTGCCACCGGCTTGTCCGAACCGGACGAGCCGCGGCGGCGGGTGTGCATTCGTGCCATTGGTATAGATTGGAACGGCACAGACCGCAGAATACGCGATGTGACGCGGTCGGGTCGCGACCGCATCGCACTTCCGCAATCCCAAGCCGCACCGCGCGGCGAGTCAGATTTGCGGCCGTGCTGTTCCCGTTTTTACCCACCAGTGACGGCGTCAAAAGCGTTGCGACCCGCGACCGTTGCTCGCCGAGTCGAAGCCCTTAAGAACAAAAGCAGGGTATCTGAGAGTGCGACCGAGGGCTCGTAGATCAGCGGTAGATCATCCCCCTGGCACGGGGAAGGCCGCGGGTTCAAATCCCGCCGAGTCCACTTCTCCACTGCACCTGTGGCCAGTGAGCGTCGCGTGTTTCCGCCGAAACGGATCGTAGACGGTCGAATCCAGCGAAATCGACCGACTACAGACCGTCCACACGTCAGCGCGCTCGATGGCCACTCCGCCACGGTTATCAGAATCCGAGCCCGACGATGAGGGGATGGAATTCGACACAGGCCGTCGCCGGTTTCTGGAACTCGCCGGAGTCGGGGCCGCCGCGACGCTCGCCGGGTGTAACACCGGGCAGACCGAACAGACAACGGACAGTACCGCCACGAACGGGGGCGCCGCGACGGTGACGGCCGCCGTAGAGCCGGACCAAGAGCAGCTGCAGGAGCGCGAATCAGCGATCCGGTCGGAACTCGATTCGGGCAATATCTCGCAGTCGGAGGCCCGAGCGCAGTTCCGCGACGCACAGAGTGAACTCCGACAGGAAGCGCTCGCGGCCTTCGAAGAGCAGGCGAGCGAAGCCGGGATTTCGGTCGAGGACAGCGTCGACCAGTTCGGCGTCGTCCTGGTCAGCGGGCCGGCAGCGGCGTTGATCGGGGCACTGGACTTTGACGGAGTGACGGCACTGCTCCCCGAATCGACGTTCGAGGAGGCACAGTCGCAGGCGCAGACGGCCACGACGACCGCGTCGCAGTAGTCGGGGCGGACGCCACCGGTTCCGTCAGGGTCTTTATCGGATGGGTGCTTCACGAGAGCGTGTCGCCGTCTTCGAGCTCCCTCACCGACCGAGTGGGGGCCGTGGTCGCCTCCCTGCGGGGCGACGGCCGCGGCTGGACGCTGCTCGCCATCGCCGGCGGGTGGTTCTTCGCGCTCGGCTTACGATTCACGATCCCCGCGTTGTTACCGGCCATCAGAGCCGATTTCCCCGTTTCGGAGACCGTCGCTGGTGCGGCGATCACGCTGCTGTGGGTCACCTACGCCGCGATGCAGTTCCCCGCCGGCGTCCTGGTCGATCGGGTCGGCGAGCGGACGCTGCTCGTCGGGAGCGCCGGGACGGGCGCACTCACGATGGTCGCCTACGCCGTCGCGCCGACGTTCGCGCTGTTCGTCCTCGCGACCGCCGCGTTCGGATTCGCCTCGGGACTCTACGGACCGCCCCGCGGGACCGTACTCACGCGGACCTACACCGACAGCGACGGTGCCGCCTTCGGGATCGTCCTCGCGGCGGGGAGCATCGGCGCGGCGCTCGTACCCCCGCTCGCGACCTACGCGACCGGGGTGGTGGGGTGGCGCGGCGCGCTGGGACTCACCGCACCCGGCTTCCTCCTCGCGGCGGTCGCGCTCGGTGCGTTCGTACCGGCGCAATCAACGGTCGATGCAGCCCGTCGGACCGACGGCGACGAGGCGGCCGCGGAGGCGGAGACTGAACCGCAGGACCGGCCGCTCACAGCACGACTCCGCGCCGCCGCCGGCGACGTCCGCCGCGGCGTCAGCTCGCGGAAGGTCGTCCTCGCGATGATCGGGACGACGCTGATGCTGTTCGCGTTTCAGGGGCTGACCGCTTTCCTCACGACGTATCTCGTGACCGCGAAAGCGCTCTCGGAGGCGACGGCAGGGACGCTCTTCGGCCTCCTGTTTCTGAGCGCGGCGGTGTTTCAGTCGACCGGGGGCGCACTGGCGGACCGATACGGGTACGGAACAGTCCTCTCGATCGTCGCGTTCGTCGGCATCGGGCCCCTGCTCGCGCTGCCGTTCGCGGAGGGAATCGTGCCGCTCGTCGTAATCGTCCTCCTGCTTGGGATGCGACTCGTGGTCGGCCCCGTCGCCAACGCGTACATCGTCGCCCTCCTCCCCGCCGACGTCCGCGGGACTGCGTGGGGAGCCATTCGGACCTCGCTCTTCGTCGTCGGCGCGTTCGGCTCGACCGCCGTCGGGGCGATGGCCGACCATGATCTGTACACGGCCGCGTTCGTCCTGCTCGCGGTGCTGACAGCGATCGCGGGTGTGATCTACGCGTATCTCCCGAATCGCGACGAGGTAACGGATCTCGGAAACGCGGAGTGAGTCGCGAACTGTCGCCACCGAGGCCTGCCGAGGGCCGCCGGGTCGACCGCGCTGGCACCGACGGTGCAGCTCAGTCTTCGGCCGGTTCAGTCACTTCCGAGGAGAATCCCCACGCGTCGTTGATCTGGTCGTCGTCGGGGAACAGTTCCGGGTAGCCGAACTTCCGTGCGACGAGTTCGGCGTCCTCCGCCGTCGATCCGAGCAGTTCGCCGACGTCCTCGTCGGCGCGGAAGTGCTCGTGGATCTGGCCGAACTCGCTGCTGTTCTCTAAGGCGATGTCCGCGTGGACGCCGGTGAATCGGATGCGGAACACGTCGTCGACGAGTGCCGTCTCCTGTTCCTCGCTGTTGGTCGACATCAGTGTGGGAACGGTGTCGATCCCCTCGACGTCGTCGAGTTCGCCCTGAAGCAGATCGACGTTCGAGTCGTTCGTCAGGACGCCGAGGTACCGGTATGGGTTGATCGGGACGTTCTGCGGTTCGAGGTCCTGGAACGGCTCTTCGAGGTGTTCGAGGGTGAACTCGAGCGCACGAGCGACCCGCTGGCGGCTCACGATGCTCCGTTCGAGCAGGTCACCGATGCTCTCGAGGTCGGTGAGAAACTCGACGCTGGCGTTCTCGAAGTTCTGGAACGGGATACTCACGTACCGTTCGCGCTTGTACGACTCCAGCGTCTCCCGCCGAGAGCGCTGGACGTTCTCGCGGCGGCCGCGTTCCTCGCGGAGTTGTTCGAGGTCGGACTCCGCCTGACGGATTTTGTCGTTGATGTCGTCACGGATGTCCGCCAACCCGGTCCGGGCGTCCTCGCGACGGCCGCGGGCGGTGCTCTGTGCGTCCTCGATGTGCTTGAACTCCGCGTACTCGTCAGTGAGTTCGTTCTGCCGCTGTTCGAGGGTGTCGATTCGGTCTTCGATCTCCCCGCGGAGCCGGAACTTGATCCGGCTCGTAGATTCGAGTTTTCGCTCCTGATCGTCGATCGCCTCGTCGAACCACTCCTCGAGGCCGCCGGTCCACTTCGCGAGCGGATCCGCGCTGGAGTCGGTGAGCAACTGCGTCTGGTCGCTATCGAGGTATCGGGAGAACTTATCCGCGTAGTCTTCGACAGCGTCTTGGACGAGCCGGGTGAACCGGTGGCCCTGCTTGAGCGACTGGAGACGGGTGACCAGTTCGCGGTAGTAGAAGTACGAGAAGACGTCGTCGACCGAGAACTCGTACCGGCTCGACAGCGAGCCGACCTGTGAGAGCGCTTTCTCGTACTTCTCGTCTAAGAGGGCGTCGTCGTAGCCGTCCCGCGGGTCGAATTCGTTGGTGGCGTGTTCTCGAGCGGTCTCGACGAGCGACTTGTCCACGTACAGTTCCTCGCCGTCCTCGGCGCGGCCCTCCTCGAACGCCTGGCTTCCCGATTCGAGGTCCAGCGCTTGGTTGATGTAATCGCGGTTTTCCTGGTACCGCTCCAGTTCGTCTTCCGCGTTCTCGATGCGGTCGTCGATGTCCTGGATGTTCTCCAGCGCTTGGACGTAGTTCTCGACGGCCGTCACCGGGACTTCGACGCCGCGACTATCGACCGAGTAGAGTTTCGGTTTCCCGTTGCGCCCCGACCGGGAGTAGCCGTTCGGGAAGTCCTCCTCGAAGGCCTCTGCGAGAAGTCGCACGGTGTCCGCTGCGACCTGGTTGAGGTTCTCCCGGTAGTCGGTGTTGTCGCCCTTTTCCTCGTTGAAGCCGATCAGCCCGTAGAAGTCGAACGGTGGGCTTTCGAGAACGATGTCGTCGTAGCCCGGAAGCTGATTCTCTCCGTGGGTGGCATACAGCGGGATCCTGAGCCCGTCATTCGCGTACCCGGCGCCGGCGGCGTCCTCGAACGTGCCGTCGAAGTCGTAGTCGAGTAGCACCGCGAGTTCGCGGAGCGCCGTGTACGCGTTCGCGTAGAAGTTCTCGTTCGCGGTCGGTGGCCGGGACTGTTCGTCGATCTGGTCGAGTCGCGGAAGCGAACCGAGGCCGCAGAGGTAGTAGTTCTCGTCGGCGTCGGCCGTGATCCGGTCGAGTTCACCCGCAATCAGGGGGAACGCGCCACTACCGGTTCCGCCCCCGAAGGAGTTGATGATCCAGAGGTTCGCGCCGTCGAGATCCGGATCGTCTAATGCCTTCCCAGCGTCGTCCTCGAACTCCTCGACGACGCGTTCTAACTGTTGTCGAAAGCTCGTGTAGTTCTGTAGGTTGTCGATGTAGTACCGGGAGACCGCGCGCTGACGCGTCGCCCCACCGACGTCGGCCAGGCGCATATCGTCACGGAGGTACGGGTACTCCTCGACGTCGTTCTCCCAGTTCTTTGTCGGTGTCTCGAGCGCGATCGTCTGGAAGGAGTCTGGAGTGTACTCCTCGACTTCGTCGGCCTTCGTGTCGATCCCGACGAATTTGAAGCGGTCGAGGACCTCTTCTTGATCGCCACGGTCGGCTGGGACCTCATCGACGATGCTTCGGTAGGTCCGAGCAGCCATCTTGCAACCGGCCTCCCCAATCCCAATAACGATAGATGGGTTCGTAACCATTCTCTGTCAGATATCTCGCTGTGCTGTATATTATAACTAAGGGACGGGGCGCAAGAAACGTCGGAAGCACAAATCCGCTCCCGTCCGTCGGTTAGTAAGCGTGTGGACTGAGCCACATAAATGGGGGTCAGGCGACGCTTCAGAGGCGACGAATCATCGACTGATAGTCACTTCGCGTCTTCGCAGATCACCTGTGGCCGACCGAGCGTGGGAGTATCGCGGCGTCCGAAGACAGGTATCGGCCCCGGGGGCCTTCGTCTGCTCGACAGCGTCACCAATCGTCCCCGTCGTCAGAGTCGATCTCCTCACGGATTTGTTCGGCCGCGTTGTTGAGCGTCTTCGTGTCGTCTCTGCTCTCCATTCCTCCCGCGAGTCGTTCGAGGTGGTTAGCGTGTTCTCGCTTCAGATCGCTCGCACTGCTGCTGCGTCGCCGCCACGAGTACGCGCCGAAGGCGAGCCCGACGATGCCGATGGCGAGGCCACCGAGGAAGGCCGCATTGGTGAACTGCCCGGCGAGAGAGACGTCACCGAGTTGCGACTGCAGTTGATCGACCTCCTCGTTCGCCTGCTGGAGTTCGAACCACGGCGAAGATCTCATGTCTGCTGAGACGGTCTCGGAGTCGGTGAGTTCCTGGCCGTTCTGGATGTACTCCATCCGAACGTTCGCCGCGTCGATCTGTTCTTGCTTGATCGTCTTGGGATACGTCTGGAAGACGAACGTCACCTCCTCGTCCGGTTCGATCTCCTCGATGAAGAACGCGTTTCCTGGCCGGGACT
Organism: Halobellus clavatus; assembly: GCF_900107195.1. Classification (GTDB taxonomy): domain Archaea; phylum Halobacteriota; class Halobacteria; order Halobacteriales; family Haloferacaceae; genus Haloquadratum; species Haloquadratum clavatum. The sequence continues at coordinate 38,840 of NZ_FNPB01000008.1, read as the reverse complement.
CAACGTTGATGTCCGCCCCTCCCGGACGGACCGCGAAGCTGAACGAGTTGGGTTCGAGCAGCGCCCGGTTAGTACCGGTGAACGCGACGGTCATATTGTTGATCGTGCTCCCTTCAGGTGAGACCGTGTACGTCACCTCGATCGCCTGATCGGCGTCCGTTTGCGTACCGTTGTAGGCTGTGTCGTTGCTGGTCGTGACGGCGGCGGAAGCCGCCATGGAACTGAACGCCAAGAGAATCACCACGCCGATGATGGGTAACAGACGGGAGAAACGCCGTGTCATACGTCTGGAGTCACCTTCCGTCCATCGCGTCATAATTGTTTCCACTACTGACAGCCGGGAAATTGATCGACTGCAGCGGTGGGTGAGCCCCCGCCGGCAGTCACTCCACGAGTCGGACGCCGGTGACCTCGAATCGGGCCCCGCCATCGCTGCCCTCGCAGACACCGATCGACCAGCCGTGCGCCTCGAAAATGCTCTGGACGATCGCGAGCCCGAGTCCGGTCCCGCCGTCCGTGGTGTATCCCCGGTCGAAGACCGTTTCGCGTTCGGATTCGGGGATCCCGGGGCCGTCGTCTTCGACGTAGAAGCCGCCGTCGATCGGTCCCACTCGGACCGTCACCGACTCGCCGCCGTGTTCGATCGCGTTCCGAAAGAGGTTCTCGAAGGCCTCCCGAAGCCGTTCGGGATCACCGTCAGTGTGCCCGATCGGCTTCGGCTCGAACGTGGTGGCGCGCGTCTCGACGGTCTCCCACGCGCGCCGAAACACCGCGTCGAGATCGAGGCGCTGGGGGTCGCTGACGTCCCGGCCCCGACGGGCGAGCTTCAACACCTGATCGACGAGGTCGTCCATCCGGTTCGCCGCGCGGACCGCCCGATCGAGGTGCTCGGAGTTTTGATTCTGCTGTGCGATGTGGAGCGATCCGGTCACGACGTTCAGCGGGTTGCGGAGGTCGTGGGAGATCACGCTCGCGAACGTCTCGAGTCGCTCGTTTTGCGCTTCGAGTTTCGTCTCTCGTCGGACCCGCGCCAGGGAGTGGCCGATCATATCCGCGACGGTCCGGAGCAGTTCGACCTCCGTGTCCGACCACTCCCGGGGCGAATCGAGTACGTCGAAGACGACGAACCCCCCGAAGGACCAGTTGTCGACGATCGGCAGAAACACCGCGGCGCTGATATCATCTTCACGGAATCGCGTTCTGAGCGCCGCTCTCGGCGGCACGTCCTCCAGCCGGCCGATCGGCACGTTGTCGAACTGTTCGAGTCGCTCCTGTAACCACTCCAGCGAGTCCAACTCCGCGCGGCGGCGGGTCACCGGATCGACCCCGTCGGTGGACCACGACGCGACGCGCTCGTGGCCCTCAGCCATCGACTGGAAGACGGACCCTCGATCGGCGCCGATGTGGGTCCCGACGCTCTCGAGGACCCAGCGAAGCTTCGTGTCGAACTCGTCCGGCTCGGCGCTCATCAGACTCGTCGACGTATCCAGGACGATATCGTACAACTGAATGTGACCTGAGTCCCCCGGATGCCCGGCCTCACCGTTGCTCGATGGACCGGGTTCGACGACGCGTTCAGGGAACCTGTCCATATGCTCCGGCGGATCCCACGACAAGTAGTACTTGTGGCCCGAGTATCAGACGTGAAGCTCAGACGGGGTCGGTACGCGACCAGCGCGCAGACGGGAAGCAGTGACGCCGAGAGACGGGGGGACCAGGGTATCGACGCCCGCCGAGATGAGTCACCAGCGAAGCCACACGAGCAGCGCGAACCCAACCGCGAGCCCCGTCGGGAGCAACATCAGGACGAACGCGGGAGCACCGAGGGGACCGACCCCGGTCAGGTCAGCGAGTATGGTGCTGACTCGACTGTCGCCGCCGACGGCGCGGACCGCCCCCCACAGAAGCGCGACGGCGAGTGAGGCGACGACCGCGGCGGCGACCAGGCTGCGTTGTCGCATCATCACGAACGGAAGTAGGCGCGACCGGTTCGATAACGTTTCGGGAAGAATCCCACGAATGGGTGACCCATCCGCAAACTCTATTGTGGTCCCTGCAGTACCGAAACTGGACACGATGTGCCGGGAACTGAAGCGGGAGCCGACGTGGGTGGCGGCCATCCGACTCGCGATGCTCGAAGGGCGAGTCGACGCCGAGGCCGTCATCGAGGAGGCGAACCTCATTCCCGGTCGGGAACGGACGGTGTGTGACGTCCTCTCGACGATGGCCGAGCGCGATCTCCTGCGACCGATCGATGACGGCACGTACCTCCCCGGTCCCGTGTTACTGCACTCGGACCGCTTCGAGCTCGACTTCACGAACGCCTCGAATGGCGGTGCGCACCGGTGGAAGTCGTCGGTGTGATCGGTCTCCTGCTCCTCGCGACTGAGCATAGCGTAAACTATGTAAATACTACGGCCATACGGCCCGTATGGGAACGCTCACGGACACGAAAATCTCGAGTAAGAATCTGACGACCGTCCCGAAACCCGTGCGAAACTTCCTCGACGTTGGCGCCGGGGACCGCGTCGAGTGGCAGGTCGAAGACGGACGGATCATCGTCAAAAAGTGCGACGGCGACGAGGAGTGAGATCCGGGCGGCGAGACGGCCGGTATCGGCTGTGCCGCGACGGAACCCTAGCCGACGCTGCTGAGCGACGACTTCTCTGAGTAACCGGCTCTTCTTGCCAATCACCTCTCTTGGCCGGCCGACTCCTCCACCCCATTCCCGCTTCTGACCGGGCACTCTCCGGAAGTCAGCTCCGAGAGATTTTGCGACTGGATCTCAGGCCAGCAATTGGCGAGTCAGGCACTGATATTGCACAGAGACGGGGAACCCCTGCCGTTCGAAACTGTCGATAGCCTGAACAAGGCGATCCAATCCGACGACGACTTGGCCGACTCGGTTCCCGGAGAGGTGAACGACGCGACCGGTCCGGTCACCCTCGAGGGGCCCGAATCCGGCGACATCCTGAAAGTCGAGGTCGAAGACGTCCGCGTCGGTGTCTCGCGTGCGAGACTCAGTCGAGGTCGTCCGGTTCGTCCACGTCGCGGCGCACGCCCGGATCGTCGACAGCGACGCACGCACTGCGGTCGCCCTCGAAGAGGAGCCGTCTGCCGCCGACATCGCCCTCGACGTCACAGAGCGCATCGAAGTACCGGCGATCGAACAGCACCGGATTGCCGCGGTCGCCGTCGTGAGCGGCCGCGAGCGCTGCGCCGACGTCCGCTTCGTACGCTGTGAGGAGCGCCTCGATCGTCTCTCGGGCGACGAAGGGCATATCGCCCAGCGCAATCAGCACTGCGTCCACGTCGGATTGGTCGCGGACGGCCTGAACCCCGGCGCGGACCGAGGTGGCCTGTCCGTCGGCGTACGCCTCGTTCCGGACCAACTCGACGTCCAGGCCGTCGACCGCCGTGGCGACGCGGTCGGCCTCGTGACCCAGGACGACCACCACGGGATCGAGCCGCGTCGCGGTGAGCGTTCGAGTCGCCCGACGGACGATCGGCTCGTCGCTGTCGTCCGCGGCCGCGAGCAGTTTGTTCGCCGTCCCGAAGCGGCTGCTCGTTCCGGCGGCGAGGACGACGCCGGCCACCCGAGTGGTTCCGGTATCAGAGTCGCTACGTTCCCGACCGGTGGCGTCGAACGGCGGTTCGACGATCGGGAGTCCGTCGCCTGTCGCCCCGCTCATCGCTCCACGACGGGGTAGGGGACCACCTCGACGGGGTCGTCGCGGTCGACCGCCGAGTCGGTGAGGACGAAGCCGTCGGCGCGAGTCGCGCGGGTGCTCGACGAGAGGACGCTCGGATCGAACGCCCGGTCGTAGACGTCGAGTGACGAGTCAGTGTGTCCGAGCGGCATCGCCCGTGCCGGGGATGAGTCGCCGGCAGCCTCGTCCGCATCGTCGGGCGCTCCCGCCTCGAGGGTGACCGGAATCGCGTAGGCGAACCCCGGCACCGTGATGTCGACGTCGCGAGCCATCTGCGCGGAGACCGTCGGGAGCGAGGACTCCCCGGTGAAGAACGGGCGAGCCACCAGTGACGTCACTGCGTGCGCGCCCACGGGCTTGCCGGGGATCGCGAAGGCGACGGCGTCGTAGTCGGGGAGTTCGGCCACGGCGATCGGCTTGCCGGGGCGGAGTCGGACCCGATGAAAGCGGACGGTGCCGAGCGATTCGAGCGCGCGGATCACGTAGTCCTTGTCGCCGACGCTCGTGCCGCCAGTCGTCATCACCACGTCGTGCTCGCGCGCCAGGCTCTCGATCTCGGACTCGACCCGGTCGTACGCGTCGGGGACCGATCCCTCGTAGGTCGCCTCGTGGCCCCACGAGCGGACCAGTCCCGCAAGCATCGGGGAATCGAGGTCGCGGTGGCGCCCCTCGTGGATCTCTGTGCCGGTCGCGAGCAGTCCGACCGAGAGCGGCTCGTAGACGGTGACGGTGTCGATCCCGAGGTCGCCCAGCAGCAGCGCGTCTTTCGGACCGAGGCGTTCACCGGCCTCGAACAGCCGTTCCCCCTCGGCGACGTTGCTCCCCCGCTCGTAGACGTACGTGCCCGGATCGGTCTCGGTCCCCGTCAACTGTCCGTCCTCGACGGTCGCCTCCTCGCGTTTGAGGACCGCGTTCGCCGCGGGTGGAAGCGGCGCACCGGTGGCGATGCGGACGGCCTGACCAGCACGCAGTTCCGGCGGATCGTCTTCGGGGAAGACGTCGCCGTCGACGACCTCCAGCGGGTACTCGTCGGTGCCGTCGAAGGCGAACCCGTCCATCGTCGAGTGGCTCTGCTCGGGCACCGCGGTCGGGGCGTCGATCGGCTCCGCGAGCGTCCGTCCGGCGATCCGGTCGAGTCCGACGGACGTCGTTTGACGCCCGGGGAGCCAGCGGTCCCGCAGCGCGCGGACGCGAGCGGCGCCGTCGTCCCACGTGAGCATATCGTCGTGGTCGTGATCCATCTCGCCGGTCATACGTTCCGGAGGCGCTTCGATCCGTCGGCACGCTGTCGCTCCACCTGATCCGTGTAACTGTCGCCGGTACCGGTCGGTGCCGAACGTAACTGCTCGGTCTGCTCGCCCCCGCGGCGAGGAACGCAAACCTTTATTTGGGTTCTGTATGATATCATCGATCGTGCTAATAGTGTGCACATAGTGAGGGTACTTAAAAGATGATGGCGCGAATCCACGGCCGATCCGAGTCAGCGATACTGTAAGACCATGGAATTTGAAGGAGAATTCGAGTTAGACGGAGTACCGCCCGAAAAAGCCTGGATCGTCCTGTCGGACCCGATGGCGGTCCGCGACTCCCTGAAGGGGTGTCAGTACATTACCCCGATGGGTGAGGACTTCAATTTCGACGAGTACGAGGCCAAAGAAGACGTCGAGATGCTTCCGGAGGCGGATCCGGACACCGTCGCCGACCGCGCGTTCGTCGCGGGGCAGAAGTACGCCGCCCTGATGCAGGTCGGTGTCGGGAGCGTCAAGCCGCGCTTCGAGACGACGGTCACCATCGACGACCGCGACGACGAGGAGTTCGAGATGCTCGCCTCGGGCGGCGGTGACGCCTCGGGCAGCAGTTTCAGTATGAACTCCGGGATGCGGATCCACGAACTCGATGACGGCGACGGGGCGCGGATCGAGTGGTGGACCGAAGCCGACGTGTCGGGCCGCATCGCGCAGCTCGGCTCGCGGGTCATCAATCCGGTCGCGAACAAGATCGTGAACAACTTCTTCGGAAGCATCGAGAAGCAGATGTCCGACGTCGACGAGGAGACGAACAGCGGCGTCACCGACAGACTCCGGAACATGCTATGAAAGCAGCAGCGTTCGAACACCACGAACCGACGACGGTGGACAAGGCGGTGAGCCTCCTCGAGAGCCTCGACAGCCCGACCATCCTGGCCGGCGGACAGAGCCTTGTGCCGATGCTACGGTTCCGGCTCGCCCGCCCCGACACCGTCGTCGACATCAACGGCATCGACTCCCTGGATTACCTCCACGAGGAGGACGGCTACCTCAAACTCGGCGCGCTCGCACGCCACGCCGACGTGGAAGATTCAGACCTCATCGACGAGAAGTACGGCAGTTTCGCCGACACGGCCCCACTCGTCGCGGACCCGCAGATCCGGAACCGCGGCACGATCGTCGGCTCGATCGCACAGGCCGACCCCAAGGGCGACTGGGGATCGGTCCTGCTCGCCCACGACGGCGAGGTCGTCGCACAGGGCCCGGACGGCGAACGGGTCATTCCGGCGGACGAACTGTTCTTGCTGCCGTACGACACCTCGCTCGGCGAGAACGAACTCGTCACCGAGGCGCGAGTCCCCGTCCCCGAAGCGGGAGAGGGCAGCGCCTACCACAAGCTGAAGCGCAAGACCGGCGACTACGCGATGGCTGGCGTCGCGGCGCGCCTCGTCCTCGACGACGACGGGCGGATTACGGACGCGGGCATCGGGATGACCGCCGTGGACATCACGAACGCGCGCGCTCGGGAGGCCGAAGCGCATCTCGAAGGCGAGCGCCCCAGCGCCGACCTCTTCGAGGCGGCCGGCGAACTCGCCGCCGAGGAATCGAACCCCGAATCCGACGAACACGGCGACGCTTCGTACAAAGAGCGGATGATCGACGTACTGACCCAGCGCGCGCTCGGTGACGCCGCCGAACGCGCCGGGGTCGTCAAACGGAGGGTAACACCGTGACTGACGAACGAGAAATCACGCTGACTGTCAACGGCACCGAACACACCATCGAGGTCGAACCGCGACGACTGCTCGTCCACGCGATCCGCGAGGATCTGGACATGACGGGCACGCACATCGGCTGCGACACCGGCAACTGCGGGGCCTGTACGGTCCTGCGGGACGGCGAGCCGATCAAGTCCTGTATGATGTTCGCCACGCAGGCCGACGGGAGCGAGATCCTCACCGTCGAGGGGATGGAGGATCTCCCCGAGGCCGGACCGGAACTCCACCCCCTGCAGGAGGGCTTCAAAGAGGAACACGGTCTCCAGTGTGGCTACTGCACGCCCGGGATGCTGATGGCGGGCAAGGCACTCTTAGACGAGAATCCCGATCCCGAGGAACCGGAGATCCGCGACGCGATCAGCGGCAACCTCTGTCGGTGCACGGGGTATCAGAACATCGTGAGCTCCATCGAGTACGCCGCCGAAGAACTCGAAGAGAAGGCGGCCGCCGACGGCGGGGTCGTCGCCGAGGATCGCGGCGCGACCGACGGTCCCGAACCCAGCGCGGACGCGGCGGACGTGTTCGACGGAGACACGACGTCGGAGTTCGACTGCGGCGTCGAGAACTGCTGCGGCGGCCCGTCGGCTGAATCGACCTACGACCACATCGAGGGAGCAGACTCCCAGTTCGACGCAGACGGAGGAGACCAATGAGCAGCGAACCGGATCTCACGGCCGAACCCGAGGAGCATCAACACGCCGACGACGGCGGCCCACAGCCCGAGAAGCACTGCGGACACGGCCGCGGCGGAATGGGCGAGGAAGTGACCAGAAAGGAGGACAAGCGCTTCATCACCGGGCGCGGCAACTACGTCGACGACATCAAGAAACCGGGAATGCTCCACTGTGAGATCGTTCGGAGCCCCCACGCCCACGCCCGCATCGAGGACATCGACGGCTCCCGCGCGATGGCGCTCGACGGCGTCGTCGCCGTTCTCACCGCCGACGACCTGCTGGAGCACGACCTGGCGACGATGCCGACGCTGATGGACGACACCCAGGACGTGCTGGTCAACGACAAGGTCAAGTTCCAGAGTCAGGAAGTCGCCGCCGTCATCGCGGAAGACCGCTACACGGCGAAGGACGCGGCCGAAAAGGTCGAAGTCGAGTACGACGTCCTCGAACCGGTCGTCGACGCCGAGGAGGCGCTCGAGGACGACGCGCCGCTCATCCGCGACGAACTCGACGATCAGGAGGACAACCACATCTTCGACTGGGAGACCGGCGACAAGGAGGCCACCCAAGAGGTGTTCGACGAGGCGGCCGTGACCGTCGAAGAGCAGATGGAGTACCAGCGGCTCCACCCCGCGCCGATCGAGACCTGCGGTGCGGTCGCCGACTGGGACCCCGGCAAGGACAAGATGACGGTCCATATGACCTCGCAGGCGCCGCACGCCCACCGGACGCTGTTCTCGCAGGTGTCGGGCATCCCCGAGCACAAGGTCCGGATCGTCAGCCCCGACGTCGGCGGCGGCTTCGGGAACAAGGTGCCGATCTACCCGGGGTACGTCGTGGCCGCCGCGGCCTCGTACGTCCTGGAGCAGCCCGTGAAGTGGATCGAAGAGCGCTCGGAGAACATTCAGACCACCGGCTTCGCCCGCGACTACGACATGACGGGCGAGATCGCCGCCACCGAGGACGGCGTCATCCAGGGCGTGAAGGTGGACGTGCTGGCCAACCACGGCGCGTACAACGCCGCGGCCCAGCCCTCGAAGTTCCCGGCCGGGTTCTTCAACATCTTCACCGGGTCCTACGACGTCGACGCGGCCTACGGGTCACTGACCGGCGCCTTCACCAACACCGCGCCGGGCGGCGTCGCCTACCGGTGTTCGTTCCGGGTGACGGAGGCGGTGTACCTCATCGAGCGGATGGTGAAGGTACTCGCCGACGAACTCGACGTGGATCCGGCGGAGATCCGACGGCGGAACTTCATCCCCTCGGACGCGTTCCCCTACGAGAGCGCGACCGGGTGGAACTACGACTCCGGCGACTACGAGAAGGCGCTCGATAAGGCCCTGGAGATGGCCGACTACGAGCACTACCGTGAGGAGCAGCAGCGCCGGATCGCCGAGGACGCTGACAAGCTCATCGGCATCGGCATCTCCTCGTTCACGGAAGTCGTCGGGGCCGGTCCCGGCAAGCAGTGCGACATCGCCGGCATCGAGATGTTCGACTCGGCGGACCTCCGCGTGAACCCGACCGGAAACGCGGTCCTCCGGATCGGCGTCCAGACGCAGGGGCAGGGTCACGAGACGACCTTCGCACAGATCGTCGCCGAGGAACTGGGGATGGACGTCGACGACATCACCGTCGAACACGGCGACACCGACACCGAACCGTACGGGCTCGGCACGTACGGCTCCCGTTCGACGCCCGTCGCTGGCGCGGCCGCGGCCGTCGCCGCGCGCAAGGTGCGCGACAAGGCGAAGTCGATCGCGGCCAACGAACTCGAAGCGGCCGAAGAAGACATCGAGTGGGACCGCGAATCCGGCGAGTTCCACGTCGCTGGCGCACCCGACCGCTCGATCACGATCACCGAGATCGCCGCCGGGGCGTACATGAACTCCCCGGGCAACGAAGAGCCCGGACTGGAGGCCGTGAACTACTACGACCCGCCGGAGATGACGTATCCGTTCGGCTCCTACATCGTCGTCGTCGAGGTCGACAGGGAGACCGGCGAGGTCGACTTTGAGAAGTTCGTCGCGGTCGACGACTGCGGTAACCGCATCAATCCGATGATCATCGAAGGGCAGATCCACGGCGGTCTCGCGCAGGGGATCGGCACCGCGATGCTCGAACACGTCACCTACGACGACAACGGCAACGTCACCGGCGGGGACTTCATGAACTACCTGCTCCCCACCGCGAACGAGATTCCGAACTTCGAGACGGGCCACACCGTCACGCCGTCGCCGCACCACCCGATCGGCGCGAAGGGCGTCGGCGAGTCGCCGACGGTCGGGTCGCCGCCGGCGATCGTCAACGCGGTCGTGGACGCGATGTCCCACGCGGGGACCTCTCACGTCGAGATGCCGATGACCCCGGACACGGTCTGGGAAGAACTCGACGAGGTCGGCCTCTCGATCAGCCCGAGCGAGAACGTCAGCTTCGAGTTCGACGACGGCGCGAGCGAGGAACCGGCAGACGACTGACCGACGCGTGAGGCACCGAACGACGACCGGCGGTCCGCGGATCGCCCGGGACCGGCCGCCGAGACGACCGCAGCCGATTCCGGGCGAGCGCCCCACCCGGGCGCACACCGCCGCTTCCACCGAGAGATGACAGGACACGACAGCGAGACGAGCGGGGACGAACCGCCGCACCGAGCGGATGCGGCCGACGGCGACGTCGCCGCGCTAGAACGAGCACTCACCGAGCGAGGCGAAGCGTACGCCAGAGTGACCGTCGTCCGCCGGGAGCCGCCGGTGTCGGCGAACGTCGGCGATCGCGCGGTCGTCACGGCCGACGGCGACCTCACCGGCTGGATCGGCGGGGCGGCCTGCGCACAGACCACAGCGACGAGTGAGGCGCAGGCGGCCTTAGAATCCGGCGAGCCGCGACTGGTCGGGATCGCGCCCGACCCGGAGACCGTCGATCGGCCGGGGCTCGAAGCCTTCCCGATGCACTGCCACAGCGAGGGCGTGCTCGAACTGTTCATCGAGCCGGTGAATCCGACGCCGGACCTGCTGATCGTTGGCAGTTCGCCGGTCGCCCAGTCGCTCTCGCGCTTAGCGCCCGAACTGTCGGTCGACGTGACCGTCGTCGACCCGGAGGGCGGCGACTACGGCGACGCGAAGACGGTGACGACGACGAAGCCTGAAGGGATCGTCGAAGCGATCGGGCACGCACCGCTCGTCGTGGTCACGTCGATGGGGCAGTACGACGCCCGCGGCGTCGCCGCCGGCGTCAGCGCCGAGGCCCCCTACGTCGGTCTCGTCGCCAGCGACAAGCGGAGCGACGAAGTGATCGATCGCGCGGCGACGCTCCTCGACGGGGACGCCGAAGAGGTACGCGCCGCCGTCACGAACCCGGCTGGCGTCGACATTGAAGCGCGGACGCCAGCCGAAATCGCGACGGCCATCCTCGCCGAGATCGTCGACGCGCGGGCGAACACCGGCGTCCTCGGTGCGAGTGTCGGGACCGACCACTCCGACAGCGAGGCGGACACCGACACGGGGGATGCGTCCGAGCCCGCGGCCGAAGCCGGCCACGACGAGTCCGCGTCCGACTCCGAGACCGACGACCTCGCGACCGATCCCGTCTGTGGGATGTCCGCGGACCCGGAGACCGCGCCGTCGGTCGACCACGACGGGGAGACGTACTACTTCTGTTGTGAGAACTGCGCGGCGTCGTTCCGCGACGACCCCGCCTCGTATCTCGATGCGGAGGAGACGGCCTCAGCATGACCCGACAGGCCTTCGCATCGGTGACCGAAAGCGACCTCGAAGAGCGGTTCGAGGCGGCCGAGTACGTCGCAGACGACCGCACGGTCACGACGGTCCAACTCGCGCTGACGCTCGGCCGCCCGCTGTTGGTCGAAGGACCACCCGGGAGCGGGAAGACCGAACTCGGGAAAGTCTTAGCGAGCGCATTCGAGACGGAGCTGATTCGGCTGCAGTGCTACGAGGGCCTGACAGCCGAGAACGCGCTCTACGAGTGGAACTACACGAAACAGCTGCTGGCCGTGCAGGCCGACGAGGGGACCGTCGCGGGAGACGCGGCGGTGGCGCCGAACGACAGCGCGAACCGCGGGTCGGTCTTCGGCGAGGAGTTCCTCCTCGAGCGACCGCTACTCCGAGCGCTCACCGCCGGAGGCGACACGCCGCCGGTGCTGCTCGTCGACGAGATCGACCGCGCCGACGAGGAGTTCGAGGCGTTCCTCTTGGAGTTGCTCTCGGACTTCCAGGTGTCGATCCCCGAGTACGGAACCGTCAGCGCCGAGCAACCGCCGGTGGTGGTACTCACCTCGAATCGGACCCGCGGGCTCTCCGACGCGCTGAAGCGCCGGTGTCTGTATCTCCACGTCGAGCCGCCGTCGTTCCAGAACGAGTTCGAGATCGTCCGCCGGAAAGTCCCGGAACTCGACGTCGCGGTGGCTGCGGAGGTCTGCGCCGTCGTCGACCGACTGCGCGAGGAGGCGTTCCTCAAACAGCCGGGCGTCGCGGAGACGCTCGACTGGGCGCGAGCGGTCGCACAACTCCGGCGTGGCGAGGAGGCCCGGCCGCTGTCGACGGACGAGATCGAGCGGACGCTCGGCTGCCTGCTCAAGGAGGCCGAGGATCTCGATCGGATCGACACCGAACTGCTCGAAAACCTACAAGCGGCCGCATCGGCCGCCGACGAGCGTATCGAGGCCTGATGGGTATGCCCGGACCGGAGGACCCGACAGCGGACGGCGGCGAGCCCCGGACTGAACCGCTCGATGGGGCCGACGAGGTCCCAGACTTCCGCGCGGCGCGCCGGCACGTCCTGATCGAACTCCTCCGGTTCACCGCACAACTCCGTAGCGAGGGCGTGGACGTGCCGACCAGCGGGTCGCTCGACGCTGCCAGATCGCTCGCCGTTATGGGTCTAAACGACCGCCGGCGCGTCGAGGACGCGCTGCGCGCAACCCTGTTGTCAGCGACCGCCGACGAGACGGTGTTCGAGTCGGCGTTCGACACCTTCTGGCACCGGCTCCGTTCCGGGCTCAGCGCCGTCGGCGCGGACCACGACGGGCCGACAGCCGGCGATGCCGACGAGGACTCGCCGGACGGTCCGGACACGGCGACGCCGGCCGACGACCCGGGTGTGCTGGAAGACGCGTCCCCGCCGGAACTGGACGGATCTGACGGCGGGGACGTGGACGTCCGTATCCCGACCGAGCGGCGGCACGTGACCGGTGATCGCCCGGCGGAGACGGGCGACGACGACGCGAGGCGGTTCAGCGCGGTCGGGAGCCGGCAACGGATCGATGCCGAGACGGCGCAGTTGGGTCGGACCGAGATCGACGCGATCAACCGGTTCGTCGACGCGCTTTCGACGGTCCCCGGCCGCCGCCGCCGCCGATCGGAGACGGGCGATCGGATCGCGGCCCGACGGGCGCTGCGATCGAGTCTCGCGACCGGCGGGGCGCCGATCGAGTTGCCCGACACCGGGCCGGTTCCGAGCGAACTCCGATGCTGCCTGTTGGTCGACGTGAGCGGGTCGGTCCTCGATACGATCGATCGGAGCGTCTTGCTCGCGTTCGCTGAACGCCTCCACGCGGGCGCACGGCGGGCGAGCGTGTTCCTGTTCGACACCGACCTCGTGGAGGCGACGCCGCAGTTCGAGCGGGCGAACGGCGACCCCGCAGCGGCGCTCCGCGAGGCCGAAGTCGAGTGGGGCGGTGGGACGCAGATCGGAACGGCGTTCGAGACGCTTCGGCGGCAGCACCCGCACGCGCTCGACCGGCGGACCGTCGTGGTCGTCGTCAGCGACGGGCTCGACGTCGGCGACCCCGACACGCTGGCCGACGGGATCACGTGGCTCGCCGGGCGCGCGGGCACCCTCGTCTGGCTGAATCCGCTGGCCGTCTCGCCGGAGTTCGAGCCGCGCTCTCGGGGGATGTCGACGGTCGAGCCGTATCTCGACGCCCTGTTCGGCTTCGCCGAGCCGGCTGATCTCGCGGAGGCAGCGCGGCAGATCGAACAGCGCGGGCTCGGCCGTCGCGTCGGCTACGAGTTCGACGCGCGGCTGAGCGGCGGCCGCGCGGGAGGGACAGAATGAGCGAGGTCCTGCGGGCGGCGATCGATCGACTCCGAAGTGCGGGCCGCGCCGAGACGGCCGCCCTCGAGGAGATCACGATCGGTCCTCGTGCGATGCTCGTGGAACTGCGCGAGGGCGACGGGGCGACAGCGGCCGGACTCGCACACAGGCCGCCCGGGGATCCGCCGGAACGGGCGGACCGTGACGTCACAGCACTCCTGTCTGCGGCGACCGACTCCGGGGCCGAGTCTATCCGATCCGACCGCGCGTTGGGGATCGCGACGGCAAACGCGCTGTCGGCGTCACAGATCGACTGGCGTCGGGGTGATCCGATGGCCCTCCTCGATCCCGACGTCGAGCGGATCACGACGGTCGGCCTGTTCGGGCCCGCGTTCCGGAAGTTCGACGGCGTCGAGGTGCGGGTCGTCGAACGCGACCCCGTCGGGGAGCCGCCGGATCCGCCGGGTGTCGACGTGCGGACGTTCACGCCGGACGCGGCCGACGCGGCGATGGCGAGTGCGGAAGTCGTCTTCGTCACCGGGTCGGCGTTCGTCTACGGGGGCGTCGACCGCTATCTCGACGCGGCCCCGGACGAAGCGACCGTCGTGGTGATCGGCGCGACGGCGTCGTTCCTGCCCGAACCGCTGTTCGATGCGGGCGTCGACGTCGTCGCCGGTGCGTCGGTAAGCGACGTCGCGAGTGTCCGAGCGGGCGTGTCCGACGGGGCGTGCGGGACCGACCTGCACGACAACGGCGTCGAGAAGGTGTACGTGGCCGCGTCGCAGCCCGCAGGCGTCCAGCTGGAGACGACGAATACGACAGAGACGACCGACGGAGGGAGATACGACCTATGACACAGCGAAACTGGAGTGTTCCAGAGACGGAGGTAGTACAGCGCATCCACGACCGACTCGATGGCGACGGCACCGACGCCCTCGCCACGATCGTCGACGTCGAGGGGAACGCCTACCGACGACCGGGTGCGAAGATGCTCCTCGACGAGGACGGTGCCGGCGTCGGCAGTATCACCGCTGGCTGCCTCGAGGACGAACTCGTCACCGTCGGGGCGGAGGTCCGCGAGACCGGGCGTCCACAGCTCGTCACCTACGACCTGATGGAAGACGACGAAGCGGACGTGTGGGGCCTCGGCGTCGGCTGTAACGGCGTGATCGAAGTCCTCGTCGAACCCCTGACCGATACCTACCGCTCGGCGGTCGAGGCGTTCGCCGACGGCCGTGACGTGGGGATCGCGACGGTCCTCGACGGCGGTGACTCGGCGTTCGAACAGGGCGATCGCGCGTACTACCACCCCGCAGCCGACGAACTGCGCACCCCGGAGGGAGCGCCCGCGGCCGACTGGCCGGCCGGGATTGCGGGACCGGCGGGTGAGCTGGCGGCCGACGGCACGGCCGGAACCATCTCGGTCGAAGTCGACGGCACCGAACTGACGGTGTTTGTCGACGGCCTCTCTGCGCCGTCCGAACTCGTGGTGTTCGGGACCGGCCATGACGTCGGCCCCGTCACGGAGTTCGCGGCCAAGAACGATTTCAGAGTCACCGTGGTCGGGTTCCGCGGGGCGGTGGATCTCGAATCCCGCTTCCCCGCCGCCGACCGGATCGTGACGACCGCACCGGCCGCCGTGGGCGAGGAACTGTCGCTCGATCAGGACACGTACGCGGTCGTGATGACGCACAACTTCGTCGACGATCAGTTGACCGTCGAGGCGCTCCTCGACGCCGGGATCCCGTACGTCGGTCTGATGGGACCGCGCGAACGCTTCGAACAACTCCGCGACGGATTCGACGAGGGGTTCGACGACGACGCGCTGGCGTCGCTGTACACCCCCGTCGGCCTCGATCTGGGCGGCGGATCGCCGTACCAGATCGCCCACAGCATCGTCGGCGAGGTGCTGGCGGTGTCGAACGGCAGGGACCCGCGACACCTCAGAGAACGAGAAGGGCCGATTCACGAGCGCGTCGACGTCGAGTCAGACGCGCCCGTGCAGTGAAAAGCGAAGGGCAGTCGCGCCGCGATTACATATAGCCGAGGTCGCGGAGTCGTTCCATCAGGTCCTCTTTGTCCTGGGCGCGACCCGCGCGCTCGGTCGTATTCTCCATATCCTGCAACCAGGCGGGCTCCTCGGTCGTCTTGTCGGTTGAGACTTCACTACCGAGCGAGCGGAAGCCGGCGAAGTACTTCGGCGAGACGGGAATGTCGGCCATCGTGAGCCCGTTCGGCAGGTCGTCGTCGCTCTGGGGGACGTAGCCATCGTCGGGGTAGCCCTCGACCGTCTCGGGCACGACGAAGTGCCAGAAGGCGTCCCAGACGGACGACTCGTCGAACTGGAGGATGGGTTGAACGCGGTCGTGCGGCGGGTAGATGTCGGGGTCGTGCCGCGGCGAGAAGAACGTCTCGTCGGCGCGGGCTTCCTGTTCGTCCCAGCGCACGCCGGAGATGACGCCGTCGATGTTCATAGACTCGAGGACGTCGTTGAGTGCCACCGTCTTCAGCAGGTGGTTGCCGACGTAGGTGTCGAGCAGGAACGGGAAGGTGTCTTCCTCGTACTCGAGGAGGTTGCGGATGTGGTGCTGGTTGTGCTCTGAGAGTTCCGCGACCGGGATGTCGTCGCCGGGCTCGAGGTCGTGTTCGTCGACGTACGCGCCGACGTCCTCGTTGCGGGCGTAGACGACGTCGAGGTCCCACTCTTCGGCCCAGTGATCGACGAAGTCGTGGATCTCGTCGAAGTGCTGGAAGTGGTCGATGAACACCGCCGTGGGCGTCTCAAGATCGTACTTCTCGGCGACTTCCTTGATGAAATACAGCGTGAGCGTCGAGTCCTTGCCACCGGTCCACATTACGGCGGGGTTCCGGTACTCTTCGAGGCCACGCTTGGTCACGTCGATCGCCTTCTCGATCTTGTCTTCGATCGTCGGGTAGTCCGCCGGCGACTCGCCGTCGCCGTCGGTGTAGTCGACGTCCAGATAGTCGGGGAACTCGTCTGACATCGTGTAATTACATCTAATTACGACCGATAAATGCCTTTTGGGATGGATCGGAGTGACACACACCTTACAATAGCTCCGCCAAGGGTATTGAAATTATAATCTTATTGTATACACTAGTATCTTATATTTTATTTTGTACTGTTCTTAGAAATTGTTTTGAGCGTCTATTCACCGATATTCTCCTCAAACTGGGGTATTGTGTTATATACGAAATCTTACTATTGAGTATTATCTCATAGTTCTGATAGTACTGGGGTTGGGCGTGCACTATATCGCCGAGGCGGGATCGACGGATCCCACACGAGTCCGAGCTCGCGGCTATCGCACACCTGACCGAGGACTGTCGTTCGCTGGTCGGTACCCCGGGTGAAACGCAGCACCCACCGTGAGTTTTCATCATATTGAAACGCTGTGCGAAGGCCAGTTGCGGTCATCGATGGGGCCTAGATGTTTCGAATAACTTTCGTACACCTGTTATAATTATTGTCGGGCGGCCACCCAGAGTTTCAACGATGGTGGAATCGCCCCGCGGAATCCCGGAGCGAGCTGTGTGGCGTGCCGACAACTGCGTAAATTTAAATAGTAGTATCGTGGATTACCTCTCATAGATGGCAGCCCAGAACGTTCTTGTGACGGGTCCGTTCGGAGAGGCAGGAGAGGCGATCCTGAACCACCTCGCGGACCGAGACGAGTACGAGTTCACGTATCTGAACAGGAGTGACCACCCCGAGTACGAGACGCACGTCGCGGACATCGCCGATTACGAAGCGATCAGACCGGCGTTCGAGGGACAGGACGCCGTCATTCACCTTGCGGCACAGTCCGATGCCGGTGCAGACTTCACAGACATCATCGAACCGAACATCGTCGGGACGTATAACGTGCTCAAAGCGATGGAAGACGCCGGCGTCGAGAAACTCATCTACGCCTCCTCCCAGCGGGTGATGGGGCTCTACGAGGAGGATCACGCGCCGGAGCTCTACGAGGAAGACTATCCGAGTGCGCACGATCCGTTCCGCCTCACCCACGAAACACTCCCGAAGCCAGACGGCTACTACGGTGCCTCGAAGATGTTCGGCGAGCACATCTGTCGGACCCACGCCCGCCGGGCGGGCGCACCCAATCAGGTGTACTCGCTCCGGATCTCGAGCGTTCGAACCGCCGAGTACGACCACCCCTACGGCGACGCCGAGCGCGGCGTCGACCGGGGAACCGAACACGCGGTCGACGACGACGAGGTGTGGGATCAGTCCCAGACTGGATCCTGGGAGCGCGGCAGCGACGAGTACCAGGAGATGGTCCAACGCCTGAAGGCGTCGTGGACGTCCCAGCGCGACTTCGCCCAGCTGCTGGAGTGCTGTCTGGAAGACGAGGACGTCACCTACGACACGTTCTACGCGGTCAGCGGCAACGACGCTCGGTGGTTCGGGATCGAACACGCCAAGGCCGTTCTCGGATACGATCCCCAGGACAACGGCGGGGAGTGGGACAGCCCGCCGGAGTAACGACCGATCAGGGCGCATCCGACGGCCGAACTCCGGCCGGGGTCGGTCTCGTCACTCGAACTGCCGGATTTTCAACTCGATGATGTTCTTCTTGTTCAGCAGTGCGGGCGCGAGTTCGTCTTCGATACGCTCGGTGGTGATTCGGCTCCGCGGGCCGCTGATGGAGATCGCGCCGATGGCTCCGTCGGGGTCGGACGCGATTGCCGTACCGATCGCACAGACCCCCGGGAAGTGCTCGCCGTTGTTGATCGAATAGCCTCGGTCGCGGATGGCCGCCAGTTCGTCGTAGAGGACATCCTCGTCGGTGATCGTCTCGTCAGTCAGTGCCGGCATCCCACGCTGATCGAGGATCTCCGCGACGCGTTCGTCGGGTAGTTCCGCGAGAATCGCCTTCCCCGTCGCCGTCAGATGGAGATAAAAGTGATCGCCCAGCGACGCGTCGTCGTCGATCGAATGGGGGTTCTCCGATTTGTATAGCTGGACCGAGTAGCCACGCTCTTCGACGGTAACGTTCGTGTGCTCGCCGGTCTCGTCGCGCAGTTCGTCGAGTTCGGGCTTCGCCGCCTGATACAGCGCCAGTCCGTCACGGCGCTGCCCGCCCGTCTGGAGGAACTCGAACCCACAGCGGTAGACATCGTCGTCTTTCACGACGTACCCGGTGTCGACGAGCGTCGTGAGGTGAATGTGGGCGGTGCTCACCGCCATCCCGAGGTCGTCGGCCGCCTCAGAGAGCGTCGCGCCGCCTCCACTGCGTAAGTATTCGATAATCTCGAAAGACCGTTCCACGCTCTGTAGCCCGCGAGCGTTCGATTCATCCGGGTTGGCCATACGTACTGCTTCGTGCGGGCCTTCTTAAGCCCTGTGGGGAATTACAACGATATTGAATCGGCCGTGGGCGTTCGCCGCTGGCCGTAGGCCTTCTCAAGCGAAACCGCCCGCCGGGTGGCATCCGGCGTGTGTGGCTGACCAGCGCTGGGAGTCTTACTGGATCGAGTCTTCGGGGCCGACGACGTCTAAGTCCTCGAACAGTTCGTCGTATCCGTTGCGCTCGAAGAGATACGTGCCGTCCTGGATCTCCTCGCGGGTCTCCTCCTCGGACTCGAGTTTCGCGCGTGCGAGTTCGAGGACGTCCTGCGCGTCCTCGCCGGGGACGACCGCAACGCCGTCGTCGTCCCCCACGACAACGTCGCCAGGGTCGACGCTCACGCCGCCGCAGGACACCGTGACGTTCACCGAGCCCGGGTCCTGCTTGAGGGGCCCCTGTGGATTCACGCCCCGGCCGTAGACGGGAAAGTCCATCTCGGCGATCTCCCGGCTGTCGCGGTATCCGCCGTCGATGACGAGCCCCGCGAGGTCGTTGGCCCGACAGGACTCACACATCAGTTCCCCGACGTGGCCGACGCCGGTGTAGCCGTCACAGTCGATGACGAGCACGTCTCCGGGGCTTGCCATCGTGATCGCCTTGTGGATGATGAGGTTGTCTCCGGGCGCGGCCGTGACCGTGACTGCGGTCCCGGCCAGATCGACGCCGTCGGAGGCCGGTGACAGATCGGCGTCCATCGTTCGTCCCACGTTGCC
Organism: Halobellus clavatus; assembly: GCF_900107195.1. Taxonomy (GTDB): domain Archaea; phylum Halobacteriota; class Halobacteria; order Halobacteriales; family Haloferacaceae; genus Haloquadratum; species Haloquadratum clavatum. Next base: position 19,292 of record NZ_FNPB01000008.1, on the reverse strand, counting down.
CGTCACGTCGGAGACGATGGTGCTCGGGATCTCCTCGAACGCGGCGACGACGTCGCGGTCCGGTCGCTCGACATCGGGCTCGATCGTGTGCATACGTCCGAAGAGATCGATCGCGCACATTAAGCTACTGATCGACGCTCGACACCAAACGATTTCATCAGCGAACGTCCATCGGAAAGCAATGACAGCCACCCCGACCGTCTACGTGACCCGGAAGGTACCCGAGGCCGGACTCGCACGGCTCCGCGACCGCTACGAGGTGGTCGTCCGAGACGAGAAACTTCCACCGTCGAAGGCACACATCGAGAGACGGCTCGCAGACCTCGACGCCGACGGACTCGTCTGTCTGCTCTCGGATACGATCGACGCCGACGTGCTGGACGCGTCGTCGGACCTCTCCGTCGTGAGCACGTTCTCCGTCGGCTACGACCATATCGATCTGGAAGCGGCAATCGAGCGCGACGTGGCCGTCGGTCACACCCCCGGCGTGCTAACCGAGACGACCGCAGATCTGGCGTGGGCGCTGCTGATGACGTGCGCGTGCCGAACGGTAGAGGGCCACGCGTACGTCGAGGCCGACGAGTGGGAGACGTGGGGGCCGACGCTCCTGACCGGGCCCGACGTCCACGGCGCGACGCTGGGCATCATCGGACTCGGGAACATCGGCACGGCGACCGCCCGACGGGCTGCGGGCTTCGGGATGGCGGTTCGATACAGCGGTCGGTCCCGAAAGCCCGATCGCGAGGCGGAACTCGCCGAAGTCGGGGTCGACGCGACGTACGTCGACCGCGAAGAACTGCTCGCCGAGAGCGATTTCGTATCCCTGCACGTGCCGCTCGTGGAGTCGACCGAGGAGCTGATCGGTGCGTCGGAACTCCGGCAGATGCCGGACGACTCGATCCTCGTCAATACGAGTCGGGGCGGCGTCGTCGACACTGACGCGCTCGACACCGCTCTCGAAGAGGGGTGGATCGCCCGCGCCGGACTGGACGTGACCGACCCGGAACCGCTCCCCGGTGACCACCCGCTGCTCCGACACGCACCGTCGCGGTTGGTCGTGACGCCACACATCGGGAGTGCGAGCATCGGAACGCGGGACCGGATGGCCGAGATGGTCGCCGCGTGCACCGAGGCCGGAATCGAGGGCGAACCGCTGCCGCACTCGGCCAGACAGGACGCCGGGCTGTGATCAGGGTGGCTGCGTCGATCGGACCGAGAGCAAAGATAGCCGAGGGGGGGTTGAGGCGACCACAGACACGGAACGGTTCGTGAGTACCGGAGATAGTCGGAGTATCAGAGACAATTAACACAATCTTTATTATTGATTAGTGATTCGCGTACCAGTATGGCTCGTGATTCGAAGCCAACCACACGGCGGAGTGTATTGAAAAAGGGCGGCATCGCGGTCGGTGTCGGAATGGGACTCGCCGGCTGTTCCGGAAACGGCGGCGGTGGCGGCGGTGAGGATACCGACAGCGGGAGCACCGACAGTGGTGCCACTACGACCACCGAGAGCAGCGCTGAAGAGGTCGAAATCACCTTCGCGACCACGCAGCCACCCGAGAACGTTTCGGTCCAGGCGGCCCAGGAACATTTCATCGACGTGATCGAAACGGAGACCGACGGACGCATCACGGTGAATCTTGAGGCGGCGACGCTCGGTGGGACCGAAGACAACCTCGACGCGCTCGAGGCCGGGACCGTCGACATCCTCCACGAGAGCCCCACGGCGCTGTCCCAGCGCTTCGCCTCGGAGTACTCCTTCGCGGGCGACCCGTTCGTCATCGAGGATATGGAGCACTACCGCGCGGTGAACGAGGAGTTCCTGAAGCCCGAGGACGGACTGAACGGCATCCTACTGGAAAACGGTATCCGACTCGGCGACGCGTTCTACGTCGGAAACCGGTGTTTCACCAGCAACACGCCCGTCACGAGCCCCGAAGATGTGCAGGGACTCAAACTCCGCCTGCCGCAGTACGAGACGTGGACGTCGGTGTGGGACGAGATCGGTGCCGACGTCACGCCGGTCGCCTACGACGAACTCTACTCCGCACTCCAGACCGGCGTCGTCGACGCCTCCGAGGGGCCGATTTCGCAGTTCCTGGCCGTGAGTCTCTACGAAGTCCAGTCGCACTTCAGCGTCACGAACCACCTTCTGGACACGAAACACTTCCTCTACAACGAGGAGTTCTACCAGGGGCTGAGCGACGATGACGTCGAACTCATCACGTCGACAGCCGCCGACGCGGTCCAGGGGATGACCGAGGACATCAAGTCCCGTGAGGAAGAGCTCTACGCGCAGGCCGAAGAGGAGGGGACGACAGTGGTTCCGGCCGAGGACGTCGACCGTGGGGCGTTCGTCGAGGCCGGCCAGCCCGCACTCGAAGAACTGTCCGAGTCCAACTGGGCAGTCAACATCAACGACGTGCAGGACCTGGCCTAGGCCAGCGCATCGATTCCTTCTGTCGGTCTTCGCGGATCGGCGGCTGTGGTGGCAGTTCCGACTCCGAGTCCGGCGACCCGACAGCCCACTGAGGGCTGTATACGGAGGCCGACTACCGCACAGCCTACTCAGCGGAGCGGGCGCGCAACGAGACGACGGGACAATTCGCCGATAACAGAACCGACTGCGCAACACTGCCGAAGAGGATCTTCCCGGTCTGACTCCGTTGTTGCGGACTGACGACGATGTATCGAGCCTCGTGTTCGTCAGCGTAGGAGACGATTTCGCCGGCCGGATCGCCGATCCGTCCGGCGACGGTGGGTTCCGCGTCCGTGGGATGGTCCTCGACCACCGCTGCGGCGACGTTTGCGGCCCGGGCACGGAGATCGTCCACGGGGATGGCCTCGTCAGTCTGGGTGAGGCTGTCCTCTTCGACCTGGATCGCTTCCGATCGGTTCATCACGTGCAGAACGTGGATCGGTTCGTCGAACGCGGCCGCCAGCGCGTCGGCCTCGCTGAGGACGGCACCAGCCTGCTCGGATTCGTCCACTGCTGCTAGGATAACCATACTGGCACTTCTGACTCACCCGTGTTATATTTTTAGTATAGTCCCGTCGCCGGGGTAGGACTGCTGTAGGGGCCGCCGGACGCAGACGAGCGGGGGCCACCGGACGGAGACGAGCGGGGGCCGTCGGACCGACAGGGATTTTATTTCGGCTGTCAGAAACCCGGTGTATGTCCTCCGCGCTCGGGACCATTGTGTCCGCTATCGTCCCGATTCTGTTGATTCTCACCGCCGGGTTCCTGTTGAACCGCATACGAGGGATCGATCCCGGCCCGCTGAACACGCTTTCGCTGTTCGTGTTGACCCCCGCGCTCGTGATTCACAGCATCGCGCTCACCGACCTCGAAACCGGTGCGTTGGTGAAAATAACTGTCGGCGTCGGCGCGTTTCTCGCGGGCGTGCTCGCGGTGAGTTGGCTCTACGGAGTGCTCACGGGAAAGGAGGGCGCGGTCCTGAACGGCTTCCTGTTGGTCACGGCGTTCGGAAACGCCGGCGCGCTGGGGATCCCACTGGCCGACTTCGCGTACGGGGACGTCGGACGGCAGGTCGCGGTGCTCTTCGCCGCGGTCCACGGGGCGCTGGTGTTCACGCTCGGACTGTTCATCGCGCTGGGTTCCGGAGACGACGGCGGCGACGTCGTCACGAAGCGCGTGTTCCGCTACCCGCTGGTGTATGCGGTTGCCCTCACGGTCCTCGCTCGGGTCGGGGGTGTCGTCCCGGAGGCTGGCTCACCGCTGATGGAGACGCTGGGACTCGTTGGCGAGGCGTCGATTCCGGTGATGCTCCTGGTGCTGGGAGTGCAACTGTCGGAGACGGAGTACTACGGAGCGCTCTCGATGACGGTGATCCCGACGCTGTTCCGGTTCGTCGTCTCCCCGCTCGTCGGGCTCGCCGTCGCCCTGACGCTGGGGTTTCAGGAGCCGGTGGTGGGGCGGGTGTTCGTCCTCCTGACCGCGATGCCCGCGGCCGTGGCCCCGGTCATCTTCGTCGGCGAAGTCGCGGGTGACACCACCGTCGGTGGCGTGACCCTTCCGGAGTTCGTTTCGGCCACGGTATTCGTGACCACGCTCGCGTCCATTCCGTTGCTCGGCGTCGTCATCACGCTGCTCCAGACCGGAGTGCTCATTTGATCGGGGCAGAGTGGGTGAACGGGGACACGACGGGCGTCGAGAATCCGATCCTGAAGACGCGCTGTCGGCCGCTCAGAGCAGGCCGAACGCTTCGGGGAGTGCGAGCGAGAGCTCCGGATAGAGGATGACGAGGAGGAGGACGACGAGCAGCGGGAGGTAGTAGGGCAGCATCGATCGCATCACCTCGTCGAGTGACTCGTTCGTCACCCGTTCGAGCACGAAGAGGATGAGTCCGAACGGCGGCGTGATGAGCCCGTACATCAACGTCACGACCATCACGATGCCGAAGTGAATCGGATCGATCCCCAGTTCGGGGTACAGCGGGACCAGCATCGGGACCATAATCAAGAGCACTGCCATCCCTTCCATAAACGTCCCCAGCACGAGCAGCACGAGAGCGAGGAGCAGCATCGTGACCGCGGTACTCGCCCCGAGGCCGGTGACGATGTTCCCGATGAGATCCGGGATGCCGGCGAGCGTCAGCCAGTACGCATAGAGGTTCGCGAAGCCGAAGATCACGACGATGCTGGCGGTGTCCTCGAAGGTCTCCTTGCTCACTTCGTAGAGATCCTGCAGCGTGATCGAGCGGTAGTAGAAGAACCCGAGCAGGATCGCGTACACGACCGCGACGAGCGCTGCTTCGGTGGCCGTGAACACGCCGAAGAGAATCCCCCCGATAATGATGAGCGGAGCCATCAGCCCTGGTACCGCCTTGAGGAAGGACTCGAACAGACTGGAGAGGTCATACGAGCCCGCACTCGGCCAGTCCTGCGTCCGAGCCAGATAATAGACTGTCCCGGCCATCGCCAGCGCCATCAGTACCCCGGGGACGACGCCGGCGATGAACAGCGTCCCGATGGATTCCTGGGCCAACACGGCGTAGACGACGATCGGAATGCTGGGTGGGATGATCGGGCCGATGATCGAGGACGCCCCCGTGATGCCGACGGCGTCTTCGCCCTCGTACCCGTTTGTGGTCATCGCCTCGTACTCGACGCTCCCGATGCCGGCGGCGTCAGCGACGGCCGAGCCACTCATTCCTGAGAAGATCAGGCTCACGACGACGTTCACCTGCGCGAGTCCGCCGCGGACCGGGCCCACGAGTTCGGTGGCGAAATTGAACATATCGTCGGTAATCCCGGTGATGTTCATAATCCGGCCCGCCATAAGGAAGAACGGGACGGCCAACAGCACCCAGGAGTTCATCCCCGACCAGAACCGCTGGGTGATGACGATGAAGTTCAGATCCGGACCGATCGGCAGGAGCATAATCGAGATCACCGTCAGCGCCAGCGAGTAGGCCGCGGGGACGCCGATCCCGTAGAGAAGAAAGAGAATGCCGATGAACGCCGCGAGCAAGAGCTCAGACATCGGACCCTCCGAGAACCGCTTCGAGACGACGCTTCGTGTCACTGAGGACGACGACGAACAGCACCGCGGCGGCGACACCGAAGAACAGGTAGCCCCACGCGATTTTGAACCAACTGACCGTCGGGAGCGTGGTGTCGCCGGACGTCACGTAGGCGAGGGAGGCCGACCAGACGAGCACGATCGAGAGCCCGCTCATCAGGACGTTCCTGATCAGCAGGAACCGGTCGGTCTGCGACGTGACCCGTCGGAGGACCGGCAGGAACGAGATGTCTGCGTCCCGCTTGAACAGATACGGAATCGCGAGAATCGTCATCAACGCGAGCATCGTCCTGGCGACCTCGTACGTCCAGTACAGTTCGATCGAGAAGTCCACGTATCGGTTCAGTACCTGGATAACGCCGATGACCAGCATCGCGTTGAGCAGGAAGACGCCGAGTGCGACGGTGGCCGTATCGTACCAGTCCGATGCCATAGCGGGTGAAAAACCATCAACGATCATAAACGCTTTGAATATCGACGGAGACGCCGCCGGCAATTGCGGCTATCGCATCGATCGATCCCACCGAGTACGAAAGATTATAATATGTGAATCGAGTCCTACTCGTATGCGCGGACTAGCGAAGACCGGGCGCGAGTCCGGACACGTAGAACTCGTCGACAGGGAGCGCCCAGCCCCTGCATCGGACGAAGTCCTGATCGAAGTCGACTACGCTGGCCTCTGCGGGAGCGACGCCGGCATCTACGAGTTCAAATCGGCGTTCGAACGGATGGACCTACCCACGATCATCGGCCACGAGTACACGGGTCGCGTCGTGGAAGTCGGCGCCGAGGTCACTCAGTTCGCGCCCGGTGATCAGGTCGTCGAGCGTCCCGTCCGCGGCTGTGGCGAGTGCTACCAGTGTCAGTCCGGACTGGAAAACCTGTGTCAGAACATCGAGCTAATCGGCATCGACCGCGACGGTGCGTACGCGGGGTACACGGTCGCGCCTGCAGACGCTGTCCAGTCCGTTCCGAACGGCGTCGATCCACGGCACGCCGCACTGGCCGAACCCACTGCGGTCTGTACCCGGGCAGTCATCGAAAACTCTCGCGTCGGCGCGGGCGATCGGGTCCTCGTCGCCGGTCCGGGACCGATCGGCCTGCTCACCGCACAGGTCGCACGTGCCCAGGGGGCGAAGGTCGCTGTCGCCGGAATCGACGCCGACACCCGGTATCGACTCCCGCTCGCCGAGGACCTCGGGTTCGAGACGATCAACGTCGAAACCGCTGCGCTCGAAGCGTCTCGCGAGACCTTCACCGGCGACGTCGGGTACGACGTGGTGTTCGACACGACCGGTCACCCCTCGGGGCTCCCGATGGCCGTCGACGAGGTCCGCAAGGGAGGCCAGATCGTCCTCGTCGGGCAGGCCGGTGACACGACCGTTTCGACTACTCCGCTGGTCCGCGCCGAGATCGACCTCCAGTGCTCCTACAGCGCGCTGTATCAGGACTTCGACCGCGCGTTCAAACTGATGGCCTCCGGCGACGTCGACCACGCGACGTTCCTCGACGATCGGTTCAGTCTGCTCGACGCCGAGTCCGCATTCGAGTCCTTCCTCGACGGCGAGACCTGCAAGCCCGTGTTCGACGTCTCCGTACTTCGCGGCTGAGGGCTGCCTCAGACAACGCGTGTGCGTCCGGTCGAGTGAATCAGAGCAGAGAGAACGAGACGCGACAGCCTGTGACGCTCAGTCGGTCCGCGGGTCCCACTCGTTCCACTCGCGCTCGACGAGGAAGGCGTCGAGTTTCTCCTTCGGATCCTCGAAGACGTGAGAGCCGTGGAAGACCAGGAGAGTGTCGAAGTCGTGACCAAGCAGGTTGTAGAGGTTGAGTTCGGCAGCTTCGTGGTCCGCATTGAACAGCGCCGGTGGCGGAAGCAGGTAGCCGGCGGGCAGTCCACCGCGGTCGGAGCCGTCCAGCACGTCACCGGAGATGAGGATGTCTCGATCCGCCAGCAGGAGGGCGGAGGTGGCTTCGGTGTGGCCGGAGACCTGGATGACCCGGATGTTCCCCGCGAGGACGTCGCCGTCCTCGTAGGCCACGTCTGGTTCAACGTCGATGCCCGCTTCCTCGAGGTGCTCGTAGAGTTTCGACTCGTCGGCCGGCATCGCCAGTTCGGGGTCGAAGGCGTCGACCACGTGGGAGAGGCCGCCGTGATGTCCGTGATCCCCGTGCGTCAGGATGACGCGATCCACACGCCCGTATTCTGATTCGAGAATGTCGACGAGTTCCGCACCGTTTTCGTCGAACGCCGTATCGACGAGCGTGACCGCCCCCTCGCGCGGCATATCTTCGAGGACGAACACCCGGACGTGCTCGAACTGAATCTGGTCGATTCCGTCGACGACGGTACTGACAGTCATCGTGCCTCGCGTTCTCTCGTTCTCGTACATAATTCTGTTGCTCTTGACCCTCACAGGGCAGGACCGCCGGGGGCGACCCCGCGCACTCCCTGTGAAGGAGGATTCACCCCGCCTGTGAAGATTTTCAACATCGTTGGAAAACATTCCCACGAGCGGGCGGTCGTACAGGCAGATAACAGCCGTACAATCGTTATGTATCCCGTACAGTCGGGCAGTAGCGTTCCACTATCGTTGAAATCACAGCGCACGGGTGACCGAGGAGCAGTTCGATCCGGGCCACGAGATCGAGCGGCCCGGGAGCGGGCTGGCCCGCCCGTCGGTCGGCGGCGACTCCCGAGAATCGAGAGCCGACATACTCATTTATGTATTATCAGCGGCGATCCTAAGGTGACGATGTCGATCAACAGTCCCATCGAGAGTGTGGACACCGTCCAGTTGGAACACGTGCGTGTCTTCGTACTCGAAGACCGGCCCACCGGTACGGTCACCGTCATCGACGCCGGGTTCCCCGACGACGGCGAAGACCTGGCGGCGACGCTCAAATCGGAGTACGGCGGGGTCGACCGTCTCATCGTCTCTCACGGCGACGAGGGACACTTCGGGGGCGTCCCCGCGCTGATGGAAGCGTTCGATCCGGAACTGCTCGTTCCCGGCGGGTCGCGCGGGTTCTACGACGCGCTGGACTACAACGCGGACGATCACTTCGGCGACGGCGACGTACTGCCGGGTGGTATCCGCGTCGTTCGAATACCCGGGCACACGGTCGCAAACAGTAGTTTTCTGCTCGAAGGGGAGTCGACCCTCATTGCCTGCGACTCACTGGAGGGATCGGATCGACGTGGGTTACCCGCGGGCCACCTCGTGCCGCCCGCTGCACAGTTCAACGATTACAGCCACGCCGCGGCCGAGCGGAATCTGGGGAAACTGTTCGAACACGACATCGAGACGGTGTTGGTGAGCCACGGGAGTCACGTGGTCGAAGACCCCCTGGAGAAACTCGACGACTGGCTGCTCAACAGGGAGTGGGACCTTACTTACGAGTGAACCAGTCGTCCCAATTTCGCCGATATTCTTTTTCTGAGTGTATATAATATTCTAAATATATTTAGTATTGAATACGTAGAAGTCGTTTTTCAAAGTAATTTTAGACCGATTGGGTCTTAAATTCTTTTATACTTATCCGGAAGATAGTCTAAAATATATGAATTATTATAATACTCAAATGGGCCGGTCGAGATCGAGCGTCCCTGAGCCCAGGGCGACACCGATGAGCAAATTTATAAACAAACGGATGCTACCGAGTGACAATGAAAATCGAGGACTTCGCTCTCGCGGCCACCACAAACGATCTCACACGCGAGGCGGACGTCCGGGGGAAGGCGGACATCGTCGAATTCCGGATGGACAAGGCCGAGGACCCGATCGAACAACTCGAAGCGTACGACGGCGAACTTCCGATCATCGCGACGAACCGGAATCAGTGGTTCGGCGGCAAGGCCCGAGATCAGGGACGGCTCGACACGCTCTTCGCAGCGTCACGGTTCGAGGACGTCGCGTACGTCGACATCGAACTGGAAACCGCGCGGGCGAAGGAGTGGATCTTAGACGAGTTCCGGGAGAACGATGTCCGGCTGATCATCTCACATCACGATTTCGAGTCGACCCCCGAGCAGGACGTTCTCACAGCGATCATCGACCAGTGTGCGAGTTACGGCGAGATCGCCAAGGTCGCAGTCTACCCAGAGGACCTCTCGGACACGCTGACGCTCCTGACGGCTCTCCGCGAGGCGACCGAAGACGGGATCAGCGCTGCGGGTATCGCGATGGGTGAGACCGGCAGCCACACGCGCGTCATCGGGCACATTTACGGCTCGAAGCTCGGCTACGCCCCGCTCCTCGACGACGACAGCGAGTACGCGCCCGGGCAGATCCCCCTCGGCAAGCTCAGGGCGCTCGTCGAGTCGACCCGGATCGACGGGGCGAACCTCGAACGGATCGAGGCGGTCGAGGACGACGTGGCCGTCCCCTCGGAACTGGGCCTCCCGAACTGATCGGGCGGCGCAGTCCGCGGAAGTCCGTTGTTAGGCCGGTTTGAGCGGTTCGACGAGTCGGAGATCCTTCTCCGAAGCGATCGATCGGAGTTTCCCCAAGACGTCGTCGGTCGCACCCCGCTCGGCCGCGATGCGGATTCGGGCGCTGGAGACATCGCTCGTCCCGTCTGGCGCGGCCAGCGAGAGATCCGTGACGCTCGCGTTCGCGGACTCTTGAATCCGTGACAGCGTGTTCGAGAGGTCGGTGTCGATGACGTGGCCCGAGAGAATGACCGTGAGCCCCTCGCTGTAGCGCTCGGTGCCCGCCTGGATGACGTTGATACCGGCGTCGCGCAGGTCGTCGATGATCCGCTCGAAGCGTTCCGGCGTCGCCTCGACGTCGACTTCGACGGGAATGTGGCCGCGCGGCGTGACGTTCCCACGCTCGTGAAAGATCGAGAGGAGGTTCCCGCCGTTGTCCGCGATCGGCCGGAGTGAGCGGAGGAGTTCGCCGGGTTCGTCGATCAGTTCCAGTCGGAGTGTGTACGCCCGGACCTCGGTCTGTGTGTCGCTCATCGGGAGTCCACCTCAGTCGGCGTGCGAATCATCTTCGTGTGTCACCCACCACCGGCGGCGAAATAAGTATACTGCCGGGGGCGGGACGGTCCAGCGGTCGACGGTCCGGTTGGGATTGAGTCAGCGTCGAAAGGGCGGTAAGGCAAAGCACGGCAAAATAACAGCAGCCACGACAAGGCACAGCAAAGTAAGTCACCCCCGTCGCGCTCGCACCTCTTTCATAAAGTATTATGCTGGTCTTCCCGATTGTGTGATTGCGATATGTCAGACCGTACCTTGGCCGACGTACTGGAGTCTGCGGAGAGCGAGGTCGACCTGCTGCGCGACCTCGGACTCGGGAACTTCACCAACGTCCCTGACGAGTACACAAATTGGATCGAAGAACAGCGCGCGTGGCAGGAGGGCGTCGCGCTCGCGGATCAGTCGTACCATATGACCGACCTCCGGATCACCGGCCGGGAGGCCATCGATCTCTACAGTGACTACGCGGTCAACGACTTCAGCCAGTTCGACGTCGGGCAAGCCAAACAGCTCGTCGTCGCCAATCCGGACGGCTACCTCATCGGCGACGCCATTCTCTTCCGGGAGGCCGAGGACCAGTTCCTCAGCGTCGGTGCAGCAGCCGCACACAACTGGCTGGACTACCAGGCGGCGACCGGAGCGTACGACATCGACGTCGAGATGCAGCCTCGTCCGGCCGCGACCGGTGACGATCCGAACAACTTCCGGTATCAGGTCCAGGGCCCCGACGCTGTCGACGTGATGGCCGAGGCGGTCGACGGCGACCTCCCCGACCTGGGCTTCTTCCGGTTCGGAGAGATCTCGATCGACGGCGTCGACGCCTACCTGCTGCGTCACGGGATGGCGGGCGAGGCCGGCTTCGAGTTCTGGGGCGATTACGACGACGCCGACACGGTGAAAGGAGCGATCCTCGACGCCGGCGAGGACCACGACATCCGCCGCCTCGGCGGGAAGAGTTACCAGAGCGCCAACGTCGTGCTCGGGTGGCTGCCGCTCCCGCTCCCCGCGATCTACAGCGGCGGGGAGATGCAGGACTTCCGAGAGTGGCTCTCGGTCCGCCGGGGACTCATCTCCATCGGTGGGAGCTACGACTCCGACGACGTCGAAGACTACTACGTCACGCCGATCGAGGTCGGCTACGACCACATTATCGACTTCGATCACGACTTCGTCGGCAAGGCGGCCCTGCAGGCCGAGATGGACGACCCCGAGCGCAAGAAGGTCACGCTCGTGTGGGACGACGAGGACGTCGTGGACGTGTTCGCGTCGCTATTCCGCGAGGGTGCGTCGCACAAATTCATGAATATGCCGGCGCCCCGCTCGTCGGCGTGTCACTACGACGAGGTCACGAAAGACGGCGAACACGTCGGCGTCTCGAAGTGGATGAGTTACATCTACAACCACCGAGAGATGCTGTCGCTCGCGCTCGTCGACACCGAATACGCCGAGCCCGGGACCGAGGTCACGCTCACCTGGGGCGAGGCCGACGGCTCCGGTAACGACAGCGTCGAGCGCCACGTCGAGAAGGAGATCAGTGCGACCGTCGCGAAGGCCCCGTACAAGCAGGATCGGCGCTGAAAGACCGGCGAGGCGCGCACAGCGGCCTCTCGATGCGTGTCACGCAGCGAGGGAGTCGCGCTCCGACCGTCGCCGACGGAATCAGTCCGAGATGAACTTGTTGTCGCGCCAGTTGACGCCGTTCGAGCCGTTTTCGCTCTTCGAGGGGTTCTCGACGACTTCGATGCTCGCCGGGCGCTCCTCGCCCTCGACGATCCGGTGGGCGTGGAGTTCGTCGTCGACTTCGGTGATCGCGGTGAGCGTCCCCTTCTCTGCGAGCAGCGCGATCTCGCGCAGGACGAGGAACATCGGATACTGCAGCGCCGTGTTCTGAAGCACGGTCTCGCGGTCGCCTTTGAAACAGGCGAACTCGACCAGTTCGGACGGGATCTCTTCTTCTTCTTCCTCCCAGCGCGGCGCGCCCGCCCGCGGTGGTTCTTCCTCGTAGACGCGATTCTCCGTGATGCTGGCCTTCAACTGAGCGGTCGGCGTGTACTTGCTGAGGTTGTCCTCCGCGGCGACGGCCTTGAGAATGAGCGTGTTGTTTCGACGGGTCACCTCGACGTCGTTGACCTCGGGGGGCAGGTCCGGGTCACCGTTCAGGTACTCTTCGACATCTTCGAGGGGCAGTTCCAGTGTCGAGTGAAGTCGGTATACGCGGCCTGACATAGTTAATCTGGGGTTGGATGGTAGCCGTACGAGACGGAACGACGCGACGTCGGTACCTGTGTGGTGGTACGGGCCGGGGGCTTATAGGGTCTCTGCATTTCTCGGGTGACAGCGACTGGCATACGTGTGCCAGTTGTTCACAACCAACGAGAACGGGTTACGCGCCGAGCGTCTCTTCGAGTTCGTCGCGTTCGTCGAGTTCGGCGAGGATGTCGCTCCCGCCGACGAACTCCCCTTCGACGTACGTCTGCGGAATCGTCTCCCAGCCGCTGTGGGCCTCGAGCGCGTTTCGGTACTGATCCAGCGCGGGGAGGACGTCGATGGTCTCGAACTCCTCGACGTACTGCGAGATGAGTTCGACCGCGCGCTGAGAGTAGCCGCACTGCGGCATCAGGCGGTTCCCCTTCATGAACAGCACCACGTCGTTGGACTCGATGGCGTCGTCGACCCGTTCGCGGACCTCGTCGTCGCTCAGATCGGATTCGGGCTGAAACGTCATACGCCTTCGTATGCGACGGGCGAACAAAGGGGTTGCGTCGGCGCGGCGAGCGAAATCGGTGCTGGAACGGAGAGTGGACGCCCGACCCAAACGAACGGTCGTTACTCCTCGCCGACGCGGACGACGTCGATCAGCGAGTACACCGGGACGCCCTCGATGGCGTCGATTCCCTGCTTGTCGACGATCACGACGCAGGCAACGGGGTCGCCGCCCTCCTCGCGGATGGACTCGATCGTCTCGCGCATCGTCGTCCCGGAGGTGACGATGTCGTCGACGACGTAACACTCCCGGTCGCGGATCTGCGCGAAGTTCCGCGAGAACGAGCCGCCGAGTTCCTCAATGTCGCCGTCGTCCCACTGGTGTTTCGCCGGGGCGTACGAGCCCAGATCAGTGTCCAGTTCGTTCGCGACGACCGTCGCCAGCGGCGCGCCTGCTTTCTCGACGCCGATCGTGAGATCGACCGCCTCACCCTCTTTCGACAGGAGATCGGCCATCGCCCGGGCCACCTGGGTGAGTCGGGCGGAGTCCCGCCCGACCGCACTCCAGTCGACGTGGATGTCGTGCGGACCGCCGTCCTCGGCGTCCGGCGTCGCGGTCGGTTCTGGATCGTCGTAGCCCATCGAGCCGCTGCGTTCGACCAGCCAGCTGGCCGTCTCCCGGGAGACGTTCAGCTCGTCGGCGATTTCGCCCTTCGAGAGCCCCCGTTCTGCGAGCTCCGCCGCGCTGGCGATGAGGTCGTCAACGTTCTTCATATGCACTGAATTGCACGGCTGTTTTTATAGTGGTGTCGTCGTCGTCGAAGGCGGCCTCGAACTGGGAAACGTCGTACACGCCGGTGACCAGTTCGTCGAAGAGCCACTCGGGGAACGCGCCCAGGGCGTCCGCCGCGGCCTCGAAATGCCGGACGTTCGAGTTCACGCTGCCGACGAGCGCCTTGTTGTGCAGGACCAGGTCCCGGTGGAGGCTCCCGCCGTCGACCTCGAACTCCCACGGCTCTGGGACGCCCAACAGCGCGCCGACGCCGTTGGGTGCGAGCGCCGCGACGGTGTCGAGCGCGTGTTTGGCGGAGCCCGTCGCCTCGAAGACGAGATCCATCGACTCGTACGCTGCCGGTATCTCGGCGACGGGGGTCTCGCGCGAATCGATGTAGGTCGCGCCGAGTTCTTCGATGATGTCGATCGTCGGGTCCGGGCGGTCCCGGCGTCCGAGACAGTAGAGTCGATCGTACTCGTGCCGCTCTCGCAGGTACGCGAGGGTGAGCAGGCCGAGGCTGCCGTTGCCGAGAACGACGGCGGACTCGGGGTCCCACTCGAACGACGAACGGGAGGCGTACGCGAGTTCGAGCGCCTTATCAGCGATCGAGAGCGGTTCGACGAGGAATCCCAGGCCGGCGAGCGAGGGCGGCACCGAGACGAGATACTCCCCGGGGCTGGTGAAGTATTCGGCCATATAGCCGTCTGCCCCCTCGATGCCGCGTTCGTAGTACGCACCGGAGGGGGCCATATCCGGCTCGCCGCGCTCGAAGTACTCGTTTGACTCCCCGGGCGGCCGACGGACCGTGGGGGCGACGACGTCGCCGGGCGAAAAGTGGGTGTCGCCGGCCTGTTCGACGACACCGACCGCCTCGTGTCCGAGAATCAGGCGGTCCGAGTCCGGAGGGAATCCTCCGTGGTGTCCGGCGATGACCTCCCCGTCGGTCCCGTCGACGCCGACGCGGAGCGTGCGGACGAGCGCCTCCTCGGGCCCCGGTGTCGGCCGCTCGACGTCCACGACGGCCGGGCCGTCACCCCCGCGCTCGACAGCGATGGCTTTCATACACTACCGTCTCGTCGGGAGTGCTAAAAGATTTATTCTATGGTGAGTTAAGAATCCGTCTCAGTGGTCCTCGGCGAGTTCGGCCGCGACGCCGAGGTAGTCGGCGGGCGCGAGTGCTCGGAGTTCCGCGCGGACGGACTCGTCGACGTCCAGCTCGTCGAAGAGGTCACGGAAGTCCGCGAGCGTCACGTCGCGGCCGCGGGTGAGTTCCTTGACGCGTTCGTACGCCTCGGTATCTCCCTCGCGACGGAGGATCGTCTGAACCGCCTCGCCGATCAACTCGGGGTGGGCGTCGAGTTCCTCACGCATCACGGACTCGTTGGGAACGACCTTGTCCAGGCCCGTCTCGGTCTTGCCGTAACCGATGAGACAGTGCGCGAACGCCGCGCCGATGTTTCGCTTCACCGTCGAGTCCGAGAGGTCGCGCTGGAGCCGCGAGGTCGTGATGTAGTCCGCGAGGAATGTGAGGTCGGAGTTTGCCTTCGAGAGGTTCCCTTCGCTGTTCTCGAAGTCGATCGGGTTCACCTTGTGCGGCATCGTCGACGACCCGGTCTCGCCGGCCGCGGCCTCCTGTCCGAGGTAGCGATCCGACACGTAGAGCCAGATGTCGCGGTCGAGATCGAGGAGGACGTTGTTGACGCCCCGAAGCGCGTCGAACAGCGCCGCGAGGTCGTCGCAGGGGTTGACCTGCGTCGTGAGTCCGGTGTGATCGAGTCCGAGGTCGGTGACGAACGACCGCGAGAAACCCCGCCAGTCGACGTCGGGGTAGGCGGCGACGTGCGCCGCGTAGGTGCCCGAGGCCCCCGCGAGTTTGCCCGAGAGACTGGTCGCCGCGTCGACGACGCGACCCGTCGCGGTGCCCAATCGGGCGGCGTAGACCGCCATCTCCTTCCCGAACGTCGTCGGGGTCGCGGGCTGTCCGTGGGTTCGTGCGAGCATCGGTGTGTCGCCGTGCTCGTGTGCGAGCGCTTCGAGTTCGTCGCGGACGGCCGTGATCGCCGGGACGAGCACGTCCTCGACGGCGGGCTTGACGAGCAGGCGGTGTGCGAGGTTGTTCACGTCCTCGGAGGTGAGTCCGAAGTGGATCCACGGATGGACGTGATCGTCGGTCTCGGTGCGGAGGAAGTACTCGACGGCCTTCACGTCGTGGTTGGTCGCGCTGTAACCCGCAGCGCCCTCCGTCTCCAGGCGTTTGATGAGTCGTGCGTCGTCGCCGTCAAAGTGCTCGACGACCGAGCGGAGGGCTCGGCGCGCGTCGTCCGAGAGCGACAGCGACGTCGCATCGAGATCGGACAGCGCGAGGAGATACTCGACTTCGACCCGGAGTCGGGCCCGCATCAGGGCCGCCTCGCTGGCGTACGGGACGAGGGATTCGGTTCGACCCGCGTACCGTCCATCGAGCGGCGAAACGGCCGCGAGCGGGTCGGAACGGGAGAGATCCTGCATACGCCCATCGTCCCCGTGCGCTGAAAAAAGCGTGTCGATGAGTATCCCATTCCCGTGCATAGATTTGCGCGGTACGACCCGGTATCTAGCCCTCGCTATCCGCAATTGTGTATAGACGGCTCGGTGAGACCACAACTGACTTACTATCTGCGCGAGGGGCCTCCAGTATGACCAAGATTGCCGGCCTGGCGAGCAATCGCGGACGGAACCTCCGACACATCGACGAGCGGCAGCCCGGCGGCGCGGAACTCGGCGTCGTCCTCGCAAACCACGAGGATGCGCCGATTCTCGACGCCGCGACCGAGCGCGGCATCCCCACAGAAGTCGTCGAACGGGACGACGACGAGTCCCGCGAGTCACACGAACGTCGCGTTCTCGACGCGCTGTCGAGTTACGATTTCGATCTCGTTTGTCTGGACGGCTATATGCGAATCCTCACCGGGACGTTCCTGGACGCGACGCCGACGACGCTCAACGTCCACCCGTCGCTCCTCCCGTCGTTTCCCGGCAACGACGCCCACGAGCAGGTACTCGACGCTGGCGTGAGCGTGACCGGGTGCACCGTCCACGTCGTGACCGAGGCGGTCGACGCCGGTCCGATCGTCACCCAGGAATCGGTTCCGGTGTACGCCGACGACGACGTGGAGTCGCTGAAGTCGCGCGTACTCTACGACGCCGAGTTCACCGCGTACCCACGCGCAGTCCGCTGGTTCGCCGAGGGAGCCCTCGAGGTCACCGAAGCCGACGGTGCCCTGTCGGTATCGATCGACGGCGACGACGGCGGTGACTTTCCCGAGCGTCGTCTGCTCTCGAACGACCGGACGGCGTCACTCCGCTACGGCGAGAATCCGCACCAGGACGCCGCCGTGTACGCCGATGCGGCCGCGACGGAGGCGAGCGTCGTCGATGCGCCGCAGCTGAACGAGGGCGCGAAGGGGCTCTCGTACAACAACTACAACGACGCCGACGCCGCGCTGGAACTGGTGAAGGAGTTCGACGAGCCCGCGACGGCGGTGATCAAACACACGAACCCTGCGGGCTGTGCGACCGCAGAGACGCTCGCGGACGCCTACGTCGACGCCCTCTCGACGGACCCGATGAGCGCGTTCGGGGGCATCGTCGCGCTGAACCGCGAGTGCGACGCCGAGACTGCCGGGGAGATCGTCGACTCGTTCAAGGAGGTCGTGGTCGCGCCGGGGTACACCGAGGCAGCACTCGATGTGCTCTGTGAGAAGGACGACCTCCGCGTCCTCGACGTGGGTCCCCTCGACGAACGGACCGATCGCATCACCGAGAAGCCGCTGGTCGGCGGTCGACTCGTCCAGGAACGCGATCTCTGGGCGCCCGGTCCGGAAGACCTCGAGGTCGTCACCGAGACCGAGCCCACCGACGAACAACTGGAGACGATGCGCTTCGCGTGGAAGGTGCTCAAACACGTCAAATCCAACGGTATCGTCCTCGCGGACGGGACCGAAACCGTCGGCGTCGGGATGGGGCAGGTCTCCCGCGTCGACGCCGTCCGACTGGCCGCGATGAAGGCCGACGAGCACGCCGAGGGGAAGGGGCCCGACGGAACGGTGATGGCCTCCGACGCGTTCTTCCCGTTCCCCGACGGCGTCGAGGAAGCGGCCGAATCCGGCGTCGAAGCCGTCATCCAACCCGGCGGTTCCGTCAACGACGAGGACGTCATCGCCGCCTGCGACGAGCGCGGGATGCCGATGGTGTTCACTGGACGGCGGTGCTTCAGACACGACTGAGCGAGACGAGAGAGCGTCTGCAGTCGGGGGTGGCGAACAGTCGGCACCGGCTGTCGGCGTCGCCGCCGACTACCCGCGCCGGTGTGCCGAGCAACCGCAGCACGACGCGGGGGAGCAGTCACGTCACAGGGCGTCTGGCCCCGTCTTCGGAGATAAACCTACGGCGACGAGCCCGGCCGACGCACGCGGCCGTACGTCACTCCCCGCTCATCCGAACGACCAGGATCGGGATGTCGGTATTCTCGACGACGCGTTCGGTGACGCTTCCGAGGTTCTGGAGCTTATCGCGGCCTGAGCGCCCGTGCGTCCCCATCACGATGAGATCGACCGCAGACTCCTCGGCGTAGTCCAGAATGGCTCGATACGGGGTGCCGTCACGGACGATCGTCTCGGAGTCGACCCCCGCGTCGTCGGCGGCGGTCGCGACGCGTTCGACCGCGTCGTGTGCGTCTTCCTCGAGGGATGTCCTCAACTCGGACTTCTGGTCTTCACCGGCCGCCAGGTAGAGCCGTCGGTCGACCACCGAGAGGGCGTGAATCGTCGCGTCGCGCGTGGCCGCGATGTCGAGCGCGTGATCGAGCGCCTCTCGCGTTCCCTCGCTCCCGTCGGTCGGCACGAGTACGTGATCGTACATCTCACCGGTACTTCGTCCGGTGGGGTCTTGAACGGTACCCCGATTCGAGGAGTCGTGTTTAGTTAAGGATGAAGAGTGAGGCGGAGTGATTTCTTGGTGATCTATGCCAGAAATCGCCCGCCTCACCGGATGTACAGACTGGATTGATTTGGACTTTGTGGAGCGTCAGCGGACACCCGAGCGTGCGATGAAGCTCGGTATTCAGTTGCAGTTAGCGGGGCTGTCGCTCCGGAATACCGTCCCGGTTCTCGAAGAGTGGGGTGTCGAGCGCTCGCCGAAAGCGATCCACGATTGGGTGCAGAAAGCCGATCTACAGCCCACAGAGGGTCGAAGCCCGAATCACGTTGCTCTTGACGAGACTGTGATTCGAATCGATG
>NZ_FNPB01000010.1 GCF_900107195.1 Halobellus clavatus | reverse complement strand
GGTCCCCGCCCCGGTGCGCCGGCAGAGCCCTTTCCGGCCCCGCGGTCTGTTCCACGCGCTTCGTCTGGTGGACCCTCACCGTTGCCGCCGGCTTGGCTTTGCTCACTGCCCCCTCCCGGCGGATTGGCATTTTCCCCCGATGAGCCTCCCCGCTGTTCAGGTGATTGCCCTTGGTCCTGTCCTTGTCCTTGCTTCTGCTCCTGTCCTTGTCCTTGCTCTTGTCCCTGTCCTTGCTTCTGCTCCTGTCCTTGTCCTTGCTCTTGTCCCTGTCCTTGCTTCTGCTCCTGTCCTTGTCCTTGCTCTTGTCCCTGTCCTTGCTCTTGTCCCTTGTCCGACGATTCGCTGCCGTTCTGCGCTTGCGATCGTGCCGTGGGCGCTTGGAGACCTGACGTAACCGACGAACCGAACGTGGATTCCAGGGCCGCAACAGCCGACTCATCGCCCCCCACCTGCGCCGTATCCGACTGGTGTGCGACGACGGACAGCGACGTGGCCCCGGCGAGTAGCCCGATGGCTACGACGACTATCGCCACCACTTCCCACCCGCCGAATATGCTCCCCCTGTCCCCTCGCATAATTCAATAGCCCAATAACTAAGAAAATATATAAATTCTTCCTCTGATTATCGAAATAAATAATTCTAGTGTGCCGAACCTGCCCGGGGTGAGCAACCTTTAGGGCGACAGCGGTCGTCTTACGGATGTATGAGCGACATCCAAACGTCAACCGTCAGCGAGGAAGGGTACGCGAGCACGAGCCAGGTCGGCGACTTCGAACTCACGATCGACGCGACCGACGAGCAGGGACCGAATCCGAACGCCACACTCGTGGCGGACTACGCGTCCTGTTTCCTCCCGGCCGTTCGTGTGGGCGCACAACAGCGCGGACACGACGACCTCGGGACGGTCCAGATCGACGCCGACGCGGATCTGGACGCGGACGACGACCTCGAAGCGATCCGTTTCGAACTCTACGTGGAGGCCGACCTCTCGGACGAGGAACTCGCAGAAATCGTCGATCGCGCGGAGGACATCTGTCACGTCCACAGCGCGCTCCGTGAAGAACTTCGCGCGGCAATCACCGCCCACGGCGACGCGTTCTGAGGCGGCCCCACTCAGCGCCGGTGGTACGCTCGGTAACTCATCGCCTCCCCGTCGGCGATGACCACGTCTCGGCCCTCGGGATCCGGGACGTCGGTTTCTTCGACTTCGTCGTGTGAGACGTACGGACCCGCGGGTTCTGAGACGTCCTTTGCGTACACGTATGGGCTGTTTGGCTGGTGGTCCATACAGGGTGTCACGCGACGATCGTATAAAAAGGTTTGTCAGACGTTACCACATACCGCAACTCAGTCGTCTGCGACTGCCGGTTCGCCGGCTTCGATCTCCGTCCCGAGGAGATCGAGGAACGCCGCGAGCCACTCGGGGTGATCAGGCCAGGCTTGCCCGGTCACGAGGTTGTCGTCGACGGTCACGCCATCGACCCACGAGCACCCCGCGGCCTCGACCTCCGGCCGGACCGCGGGATAGGCCGTCATCTCGTAGCCGTCGAGGACGCCCGCCGCCGCGAGGATCTGCGGCCCGTGACAGAGCGCCGCGACTGGCTTGTCTGCCTCGAAGAAGTGTCGGACGGCCGCTAACACCTCGTCGTAGGTGCGGAGATACTCCGGCGCACGCCCACCGGGGACGACGAGCGCGTCGTAATCGGCGGGGTCGACGTCTGCGAACGTCGCGGTGACCTCGAAGTTGTGGCCGCGCTCTTCGAGGTACGTCTGGTCGCCGCGAAAGTCGTGGATCGCGGTCTTGACCGTTTCGCCCGCCTCTTTCTCCGGACAGACGGCGTCGACGTCGTGGCCGACCATCTCGAGCGCCTGGTACGGTACCATCGTCTCGTAGTCCTCACCGAAGTCGCCGACGATCATCAGGATCTCTTTGCCCATAGCGTCCGCTGATAGGCACGCCAGAATGTTATACTTATTGACTATTTATCGTTATGTATCGCTCAGGAGCGGGGGCAACTCCGCGAGCGAGTCAAGCACGTAGTCCGGTTTGATCGCCGACGCCGCGAGGTCGTCGTCGTCGGTGACGCCGGTCCGGACCAGCGCTGTCGTCATCCCCGCCTGGGCTCCGAGAGCGATGTCGGTATCGAGGCGGTCGCCCACGACGAGGACGTCCTCCGGCGGAAGGTCCAAGCGGTCCAGTGCCATCGCTCGCGCGGTCTCGCTGGGCTTTCCGAGGATGGCCGACGGGGCGCGACCCGCGACGTTCGCGATGGCATCGATGACCGCACCTGATCCGGGGACGTCGCCCTCCGGCGCCGGGATGACGACGTCGGGATCGGTCCCGAGGAACGCGACCTGCTCCTTGCTGAGAAGCCACAGACAGGCCCGCAGCATCTCGTAATCGAACTCGCGGTCGAGCGACGCGACGAGCGTGTCGGGCGTCTGTTCGAGTTCGCCGCTCGAATCCACCCGCTCGACCGACAGCCCCACCGCCGAGAGGAGGTCGACGAGTCCCGGTTCCCCGACCACCGCGATCCGGTCGTCGGCGTGGTACTCCGAGAGGTACGCCGCAGTCAGCGTCCCGGCGGTGAGCACTTCGTCGGCCTCGACGTGGATCCCCGCGCGCTCCAGGCGGGCCTCGTACGCCTCTGGCGGCTTCGTCGGGTTGTTCGAGACGAAGAGCCGACGGATCCCGGCGGTTTCGACGGCGTCGATACCGGCCTGCGCCCCGGCAATCGGCTCGTCGCCCCGCACGACTGTTCCGTCCACGTCGAAGATGACACCGCGCACGTCCATCACCATCGCTAGATGCGACGCCGTGTTCAACGTAGCGGCCGCACCGGCCCGTGCTGCCGTACACCGTCTCAGAAATGGGATGCAAAACTGATCTGATACGGAAAGAGGCATATAGGGCACGTCCCAGAGTCCGAATGTGACGAACGCCCAGCTCACTCTCATTCAGATCGATAACTACGGACCGTGGACCGTCACGCCGAATCCGCGGCGTGAGATGGACCTCCAGACGATGCAGTCGCGGCTCTTCGCCGACCTCGCGCAGTTCATCGGCGGCCGCGGAGGATACGTCTTCTTCACTCGCTTCGACAATATGGTCGCGATCACGAACGGTCTCGACCGAACGGATCACGACCTGCTTCAGGAGACGATCGGGAACCGCTATCCGGTCACGATCAGTCTCGGCACCGGGACCGACCCCTCGCCGATCGTGGCGCTCGAATCGGCCACAGCGGGGCTGCAGGAAGCCGGCTCCGCCCAGGACGGCGACCGCCGAGAGGTCCGCTTCGGTGAGTACCTCGCAGAAGAACAGCGGACGCCCGAGGACGTCCAGATCGCCCACTTCGACGTCAACGACGCCACCGGCAAGTACACCGACCAACTCAACGAGTTCGACTCGTTCATCCAGATCGAACAGGGCTACGCGACGCTGATGCGGTACCTCCGCGAGGAGCACGGCGGCCTGTCCTTCTTCGTCGGCGGCGACAACATCATCTCGATCTGTCCCGGGATGACCGAAGCCGACTACCGCGAGTCGATCTCGCACGTCGAGGCCACCGCGGGCGTCGAACTCAAGGTCGGCGTCGGCATCGACAAGACGCCCCACGGGGCAGGAATGGAAGCCAAACACGCCCTCGAAACGTGCCGCCACGACGGGACGGTCGTCGAACTGGGAACGCACCAGGACGACGTCGAAGTCGCGACTGACTGAGCGTCGGCCGCCGACCCGATCGGGTGACAATTCGCCGAGCGGGTTTTTGTTTTGGAAAAATATTTTTTCGCGAAAAGAACTAAGTTGTTGGCGACCCCATATACAACCGTAATGAGTACCCAACAGACCGTCCGACAGCGGGCCGACGAAGTCGAAGGAAGCGACGCGCTCCGGATCGACGCAGACAAAGCGAGCCAGCTCGTCGACGCGCTGAACACCGACCTCGCCTCGACGTACGTCCTCTATCACCAGTTGAAGAAGCACCACTGGAACGTCGAGGGCGCAGAGTTCCGCGACCTCCATCTCTTCCTCGGCGACGCCGCCGAGGAGGCCGAAGCGTTCGCCGACGAACTCGCCGAGCGCGCCCAGGCACTCGGTGGCGTCCCGGTCGCTGGGATGGACGCACTGACCGAGCAGGCGACGGTCGAGGCCGAAGACGAAGACGTCTACGACATCCGCACGTCGCTCGAGAACGATATGGAAATGTACGGCGACATCATCGAATCGCTCCGCGACCACATCGAACTCGCTCAGAACCTCGGCGACCCCACGACCGCTCATATGCTCCGCGAGAACCTCATCGAGGTTGAGGAGGCGGCGCACCACATCGAGCACTACCTCGAAGACGACACGCTCGTCAGCGAGTAATACCGACCGCATCTCTTCTTGACCGGTCCGGGCGGTTCGGGACGCCGCTTCAGCGCTCGATGGTGACCGCGGCGTCCGCGTCGAGCGCGATCCACCCGTCGCTGTTGTCGGCCTCGGTGAAGACGACCCTGTCGGGCGAGGACTGGTGTGCGGAGATCTGTTCGTGAGCGGTGCCCGTCTCTCCGTCGGTCGCGCGCGGGTCGGCGTCGCTGTGTTCCATCATCAGCAAGTGACGTGCAGGCGTGTATAATGTTTTTGGTCGGCCTAAACAATCGCCGCCTCGTCGGGACGAGTGCAGACAGTATTAGTCCGTCCAGTTCGACCGATCCGGTGTGACTGACTCACTCTTCACGCCGCTTTCGCTCCGGGACACGACGATTCCGAACCGAATTATGATGTCGCCGATGTGTCAGTACTCCGCGCCCGAGGGGTTCGCGACCGACTGGCACCACGTGCACTTGAGTAGCCGCGCCGTCGGCGGTGCGGGCGTCGTGATGTCCGAAGCGACGGCCGTCTCGCCCACGGGGCGAATCACCCCGCAAGACCTCGGCATCTGGTCGGACGATCACGCCAACGCGCTCCGGGACACTGTCGGGTTCATCCGCGAGCGCGGTAGCGTCCCTGGGATCCAGTTGGCGCACGCCGGGCGGAAGGCGAGCACCCGCCCGCCCTGGGACGGCGGCGGCCCGATCGCGCCCGATGCGGGCGGTTGGGAGACGCTCGCACCGAGTGCGAACCCCTACCCACACGAGGACGGCGACGTCCCGACGCAGGCGATGGACCACTCCGACATCGATCGGGTGATCGAGCAGTTCCGCCTCGCCGCCGAGCGCGCACGCGACATCGGCTTCCAGGTCGCAGAGGTACACGCAGCGCACGGCTACCTGCTCCACGAGTTCCTCTCGCCGGTCACCAACGACCGCGACGACGCGTACGGCGGGACCTTCGAGAACCGCGCGCGACTCGTCCGCGAGGTGACCGAGGCGGTCCGATCGGTGTGGCCCGAGGAGGCCCCGGTCTTCGTCCGAATCTCGGCGAGTGATTGGCTCCCGGACCGCGACTCGTGGACCGTCGAGGACTCGGCCCGCCTCGCCCCGCTCTTGGCCGACGCCGGCGCAGATCTGATCGACGTCAGTTCGGCCGGTATCCACCCGGATCAACAACTCCCCTCGACCGGCCCGGGCTATCAGGTCCCCTACGCCGAGCGCGTCGGTGACGCCACGGAGATCCGTGTCGGTGCCGTCGGCGGGATTACGACGCCCCAGCAGGCCGATCAGCTGATCCGGAACGACCGGGCCGACCTCGCGATCGTCGGCCGCGAGCACCTCCGAAACCCCTACTTCGCGCTGGAGGCCGCCCACGAACTCGGCGTCGATATCGAGTGGCCGAAGCAGTACGACCGCGGCCGGTTCCGGTAATCGACCGCCGATCGAGCGTCCGTTCCTCACCCCCGAATTTATTCTCACAGGGGCCGACTCGCCGATATGCGCGCCGTCTCCCTGCTCCCCTCCGCGACCGAGATCCTGTCGGCCGTCGGCGTCGACCCCGTCGGGATCTCACACAGCTGCGATCACCCGCCCGATGTCACCGATCGCCCCCGCGTCACGAGTACCATCATCGACCACGAGGGGCGATCGAGCCGCGAGATCGACGAGCAGATGCAGTCCGTCGACGGCGCGGTGTACGACATCGACGCGGATCGGCTCGAAGCCCTCGACCCCGACATCATCGTCACACAGGCCACCTGCGACGTCTGCGCGGTCGAGTCCTCGGCAGTCTTCGAGACGGTCGCCGCTCGGGACCTCGACGCGACGGTGCTCACCCTGGATCCACACTCCTTCGAGGAGGTGCTCGCCGACGTCCGTCGCGTCGGCGACGCCGTCGACCGAGTCGAGAACGCCGAGCAACTGCTCGAGGCGGCCCGAGACCGCATCGAACGGGTTCGATCACGTGCCGAAGATGCCGATCGCCCACGGACCGCGGTGCTCGACTGGACGGACCCGCCGATCAGGGCCGGTCACTGGGTCCGCGATCTCGTCGGGATCGCCGGCGGCGACGCGTCGTTCCAGCCCGACGGTCCGTCGGAGCCGGTCCGCTGGTCGGACCTCCGCGCGTACGACCCCGAGCGGCTGGTGGTCGCACCCTGCGGGTTCGGGCCGGACCGGGCGGCCGAGGCCGTCGCCGAGTTGGCCGCACGGCCGGGGTGGGCGGATCTCAGCGCGGTCCGCAGCGGCCACGTCTACGCCGCCGACGGCAATGCGCTCTTCAATCGTCCGGGCCCCCGCCTCGTTGCGTCTCTCGAAGTGCTGGCGGACTGTCTCCATCCCGACCACGACCACGCTGTCGAGGGTGCCTGGCGACGCCGCGTCGAGCACCCGACCGAGACGACGGTGTCGTGACCGAATCGATCGCGACCTGCACGGACACTTTTTGCCGCTGCACGCCCAAGCAGTGATATGGCTGCTCCCGACCCGGACGACCTCGCTGACGAGGACCTCCGCGGCCTCGTCGAGGACCTCGACCGGACGCTCTCGACCCTCCGCGACGAACTGGAACGACGGGACGACACGGCGTCGCCGGCGCAGCGAACCGGTTCGGGGCGTCGCCGTCAGCGTGGCCTGCGTCCGCCCTCACCCTCGGAGCTGTTTCGCTTCACCGAACAGCACACGATTCCGACGCTCATCTCGACACTCGAGGCGACGATCCGCTCGTTGGAACTCCTCCGCAGCGTCCTGCGACTCGTCGACCCGGAGCGATCGGCGCTCGACTCACGGGACGCTCGCGACCCCGGCGCGTCGTCGACCGCCCGCCTGAGTGACGGTGTTGCCGACCTCGGCCGCGGGGCCGCGTCCGGCGTCGAACGCGCCCTCTCCGAACTGCAGCGCGCGCTCTCGGAGTCTGATCTCCCCGACGACGAGCCCTCCCGCGAGTTACTCGAAGACGCCCGGCAACTCTCCGAGGAGGTCTCGGCCCGCCTTTCGGCGTCGGGCGAGCGGGGAGACGCGTACGCGGCACGCGGCGCGTCCGGACGTGAGCACCGGGAGACCGACGTGGCGGAACGAACTGATTCGGACGGACGAGCCGACACGGACCGACGTACGACCCACACGACAGAGGCGGTCGAAATCGACGTCACCGGGCCGCAGACGGACCCGGGTGCGGACGCCAGCAACGGAGACGACGAACACCACTCCGCGGAGGGGAAAGCGACTCCCGAAGTCGACGTCGAGGCGGAACTGGAATCGATCAAAGACGAGGTGGCAGGCGGCACCGGTCGCGTGGACCCCACAGCGGACAGCGACGAGGATGCCGACGGCGAGACGGACAGCGCCGACCACGAAACCGGGGACGCCGACAGCCATCCAGCGGACGCCGACAGCCACGCCACGGACGCGGACAGCCATCCAGCGGACGCCGACAGCACGAGCGACGACGGAGAAAGCGACACCGAAGACGCCGAGAATCCCGCCGACAGTTCGGATACCGCCGATTCCACATAGCGGCGCGTCGACGTCAGGGCGCCACGAGTCGGAGGAGACGACCCGACTCGCCGTCGCCGCCGCTCTGGTCTGTCGACAGCGCGTAGAGGTCTCCGGCCTGATCGCGGCCGAATCCCAGCACGTACTGGCCTAATTCGGTGTCGCCGCTGACCGGGACGGTCGCGATCTCCCAGGGCGGCGTAGTACCGGGATCGACCGCGAACAGCCGGCCGCGAGCCACGTAGTCCGCGAAGACGTAGGCGCCGCGGAGCTCCGAGACCGCGTCCCCGGTCGCGACGTGGCCGCCGATGATCGAGATCCCGGCGACCTCGCCGCCCTCGTGGGGGTACTCCGCCACCGGATCGACGAACGGTTCGCCGTCGGGCGTCGTCGTCGGGCAGTCCGCACGCCGGAAGCAGTGGGCTCCCTCGCGAACGTTCCAGCCGTAGTTGCCTCCGGATTCGAGCAGATTCACCTCCTCCCAGGCGTTCTGGCCGACGTCCGCGACGTAGCAGTCCGTCCCGTGAAACGAGAGCCGCCAGGGGTTCCGGAAGCCCCAGGCGTACTGCTCGGCGGGTCCCTCGCGCCCGACGAGCGGGTTCGAGTCGGGGATCGCGTAGGGCTTCTCGCCGTCGCTCCCGTCGACACCACCGCGGCCGTCGACGTCGATCCGGAGGACGCTCCCGAGCAGATTGTCCGTGACGTTCTGGCCGTTGCCACCGTCGACGGCGTCGTACCAGTCCTCGGCGTGACCCTGTCCGACGTCGTTGGCTCCGCCACCGTCGCCGAAGGGCACGTAGAGGGAGCCCTCCGGGCCGAACGCGACCGCGCCAGCGTCGTGGTTCCCCTGTGGTTGCGGCACTTCCAACAGCGTGCGCTCCTGCGCGTCCTCGGCGACCCGTGCGGCCGGGTCGACAGTGAATTCCGCGAGCACGGACGTGTGACTGTACCCGTCGGGCGTCCCCTCCCGCGACGGTGCGCTGTAGCGAACGTACAGCCGGCCGTTACTCGCGAATGACGGGTGTGCGGCGACGCCGAGCAGGCCGCGCTCGCTCCCGAGGACGATCCGGTCGGTGAGGTCCAGAAACGGCGTCTCCCGACGGCCGTCGTCGGTGACGTCCCAGATCCGTCCGTCGCGGTCGACGACGAACCGTCGGTCCGTGTCCTCTGGGGCGACGAAGTCCAGCGGGGCCGAGAACCCCGACGCGACGGTCTCGAGCGCGACGCGCGCCCCGTCGAGCGCCGGACTGGGGCCGCCACTCTCGGTGGGCGTCGGGACTCGCGTGCTCTGGGTGTCGCCACTGTCCGACCCGTCTGTCGTCCCGTACGCGCTGGCCGTCTCTCCGGCGTCGCCGTCCTCACCGGCCGGGTCCTCGGAGGCGCTACAGCCCGCCACCGACCCGAGCGCGGCGAGGCCACTGACCCGAAGGAACCGCCGTCGTCGCAGACGCTTCATACCGATTGCTTGGTTCCGAGACACAAGTATCGTCCCCCGTCGATCGAATCCGAACGCCTTAGGACCGGAGGCCTCCGAGCCGTAGGTATGACAGCCGCACTCGTCGCCGAGGGCGTGACCAAATCCTACGGTGACGTGACGGCGCTCGACGGCGTCTCGCTCTCCGTCGACGCCGGCGAGGTGTTCGGCCTCGTCGGGCCGAACGGTGCCGGCAAGACGACGCTCGTCCGCGCACTCACCGGGACGACGGCGGTGACAGGCGAGGTCTCGCTCTTGGGTCGGGAGCCGACGGCGGTCGACCCGTCGCGGATCGGCCTGCTGCCGCAGTCCTTCTCGCCCGCCGGTCGCCTCACGCCCCGGGAGTTGCTCGCGCAGTACGCCGGTCGGTACGATGCGGGCCGCGACCCAGCCGCGGTGCTCGCGGACGTGGGCATCGAGGGCGGCCCGGCCGAGCAGTGGTACGAGGAACTCTCCGGGGGGCAAAAGCGCCGCGTCTGCGTCGCGATCGCGCTCGTGAACGACCCCGACGTGCTCTTCCTCGACGAGCCGACGACCGGGATCGACCCGGCCGGTCGGCGAGCCCTGTGGGAACTGCTCGAGGAACTGGCCGCCGGCGGGACCACAGTCTTTCTCACCTCTCATTCGATGGCGGAGGTCGAGCGGCTCTCGGACCGCGTGGGCTTTCTCACCGAGGGCGATCTCGTCACCGTCGGCTCCCCGCGGGACCTCGTGGAGACCCACGGCGGCGCGTCCCGACTCCTCGTCGAGACCGACGCCACCCCTGCCGGCCTCACGGAGACGCTCTCGCACGCGGTTTCGACCCGCGGCGACCGGCTGGTTGTCGAAGACGTCGGCCCGCGGGAGATCGGCGATGTCGTCGACGCGCTCGACGCCGCGGGGCTCGCCTTCGAATCGCTGACGTGGAAACAACCGGACTTAGAGGACGTCTACCTCGAACTCACGGGTGACGCGTTCGAGGGATCGGCCGCGGTCACGGCGGCATCTCCGCCCGCGACGGCAGGTGAGGACCAGTGACCCGTCACGGTCGCCTCCGCGCGGAGTTCACGGCGGCCTGGCACGCATTCCTTCGCCGCCGGACTGCGGTGTTCTTCACGTTTTTCTTCCCCGCGATCATCGTCGTGATCTTCGGCGCGCTGATCCAGACCCAGCCGACCGGCGGCGGCATCTTCGCCGAGCCGAAGGGCTACTACGTCGCCGGCTACCTCGCCGTCGTCGTGTTGTTCACGCCACTATCGCGGGTCGGGAGCACAGTGGCGCGGCACCGGGCGGGGAGCCAGTTCGAGAAGCTGTCGACGACGCCACTCTCTCGCGCCGAGTGGCTCCTCGCGCAATCGCTCGTGAACGTCGTCGTCATCGGCGTCGCCGCGCTCCTCTTACTCGCGCTGTCGGTGCTCGTCACCGGAACCGCGCTGGCGCTGTCGCCCGCGACGCTCCTCGTGGTTCCGCTCGTCGCCGTCGGCGTCGTGCTCTTCTGTGGCCTGGGTGCGATCATCGGCCGTGTCGCCGACTCCCAGGACGGCGTCATTGCGGCGTCGAACGCCATCGCACTCCCGCTGCTGTTCCTCTCGGAGACGTTCGTCACGCCCGAACTCCTCCCCGCGTGGTTCCGCCCCGCGCTCGGTCTCTCGCCACTGACGTACGTCGCCCGCGGGATCCGCGCGGTCACGTACGCCGACGCGACGACCGTGGTGCTCCCGAATCTCGTGATCGCCGCAGTGCTGGCCGCCGCGTTCTTCGTCGCGGGCGCGTACGCGGTCCCACAGACGGACTGAGTGCACTGAGTGCAGCCTTCGCTGGGCTCGCGACCGCGCACGTCGCCACTGCGCGTCGCCTGCTTTTATCTTGTCTCCCCGACGACGGAGAGACGAGATGAGTATCCCAGATCCGAGTTCGGATTTCGATCGGCTGGTCGACAGCGGCGTCGTCGCGGTGATGCGCGGCGCAGACGCCGATACGGTCATCGAGGTCGCTCAGGCGCTTCACGACGGCGGCGTCACGGCCTACGAGATCACCGCCGACAACCCCGACGCGATGGCGCTCATCGAGGAGGTCGCTGCGTCGTTCTCGGCGGACGAGGCGATCGTCGGGGCCGGGACGGTTCTCGAGGGTGCGACCGCTCGGCGGGCGGTCGAACGCGGCGCCGAGTTCGTCGTCAGCCCCACCTTCGACGCGGACGTCGTCGAGACGTGCAACCGTTACGGGACGCTCGTCGCCCCCGGCGTGCTGACGCCGACCGAGGCGCTTGACGCCTACGAGGCCGGTGCCGACGTCGCGAAGGTGTTCCCCGCCTCGTCGATGGGGCCCGGACACCTCTCCAGCATCGCCGGCCCGCTGCCGCAGATCCCGCTGATGCCGACCGGCGGCATCGACGCCGACAACGTCGGCGACTACATCGAGGCCGGTGCGGCCGTCGTCGGCGCGGGCAGTGCGATTATGGATGCCGACGCGATCGCGGCGGGTGACTTCGAGGCCATTACCGACACCGCACGGGCGTTCACGCGCGAAATCGAACGGGCCCGGAGCGACTGAGAGGGCGGTTCGGAGAACACACAGCCAGGGAGCCGAAGTATCTTAGTTCGCCACTCGCGATAAGTGCGTATGAGTCAAGAGGACGTCGACGACGTCGATCGAGCGATTCTTCACGCGCTTCAGGAAGACGCCCGTAATATGTCCTCGGGGGACATCGCCGAGCGCACCGAGACCTCGGGGAGCACCGTCCGCAAGCGGATTCAACGGCTCGAATCCGACGGCGTCATCAAGGGCTACAGCGCCGAGATCGACTATCAGGCGTCCGGCTACCCGCTCCGGATGCTGCTGTTCTGCACCGCCTCGATCCCCGAGCGCGGCGAACTCATCCCCGGGATCTTAGCGATCGACGGCGTCGTCTCCGTACAGGAACTGGTCACGGGCGAACAGAACCTCCTCGTCACCGTCGTCGGGAAGGACGACGACGACATCACCCCCGTCGCGCAGGAGCTCTTGGAGATGGGATTGACCGTCGCCGACGAGGTCCTCGTCCGGAGCCACGAGACGACGCCGTTCGGGGAGTTCGGCACGGAATAAGGCCGCTCGCGTCAGCACGTCGGTGCCGTCGAGTCGGACGACTGCGGAGTGGTTCCTCGTTGCTCTCGATCGTCTCGTACCTTCCGGAAATTCCGCCCTGCACGCGCCGAGAGAGCCAACCGGATCGACCGAGTTCCGTGTGACCACGCCACACATCAAAGAACATAATGTTCTATAATACAAGATGAGAGAACGATCTGTTCAGATAAACAGATTTAATAGACGTTCTGTTCCATATTGGGGCAAGTTGGCCGCGCGCCGTTCGTTGCGTGTCTCATCTCTCGCTGCGAGGGGCGCTCGGCCGACCACGTATCAACGCATGACGGACGAGACACAGTCGACGACGGTGGGACCGGTACCGAGCGAGGTCACGGACGCGACGCCGTTCGCGCCGGCGGCGTTCACGCGACTCGTGTGGGCGCTGTTCGCCGCGAGTCTTGGCGTGCTCGGCGTGCGAGTCCTCGGCGGGGCCGACGCGCCGTGGCAGTTCTTCGGTGCCGTGACGGTCGACGGGCTGACCGCCCTGCTGTGGGTCGTCGTGACCTTCTTCAGCGGGATCGTCCACAGCTACTCGCGCCGGTATATGGCTGGCGACTCGGGGCTCGCCCGCTTTTTCACGCGCGTCTTCGGCTTCACCGTGGCCGTGATGCTGCTGGCCGCTGCCGACCACGCCGCGCTGTTCGTCGGCGGCTGGCTGGCTATGGGGCTCGTGATGGCCGACCTGATCGGTCACGTTCGCGGCTGGTCACAGGCGCAGGCGGCCGCCGGCCTCGCCCGCCGGTACTTCGTCGGCAGTAGCGCGCTGGTGGGCGGTGCGTTCGCCGTCCTGTGGTGGCAGACCGGAGCGACGACGGTCTCCGGCGTCGCCGCGGCGGCCGGGTCGCTGTCCGGCCCCGTGGTGTTCGTCGCTGCCGGCACGCTCGTCCTCGCGGCGGCGATCCAGTCCGCGCTCCTGCCGTTTCACACGTGGCTCCTCTCGTCGATGACGGCCCCGACTCCGGCGTCGGCACTGATGCACGCGGGGTTTGTCAACGCCGGCGGGATTCTCCTGCTCCGCGTCGCACCGGTCGTGACGATCGAACCGAGCGTGATGCTGGCGATCGTGACTCTGGGGACTGTCAGCGCGCTCGGGGGTAAACTACTGAAGTCCGTCCAGACCGACGTCAAGCGCCGGCTCGGCTGCTCGACGGTCGGACAGATGGGCTTTATGCTGATGCAGGCCGGCCTCGGATTCTTCGGTGCCGCGATCACGCACCTGGTCCTGCACGGCTTCTATAAGGCCTACAAGTTCCTCTCGACGGGCAGCCGCGTCGAGCGCACGGCTCCGTCGACAGCGGCGGACCGCGACTCACTCGGTGTCGTCGGGATCGCCGTCACAGCCGTCTCGGCCGTCGCCGGCGGCGCTGTGTTCGTGGTGATCACCGGAAAGGGAGGGGGACTCGACACCGGACTGCTGTTGACCCTGATCGTCGTCTTATCGACGACCCACGCGGCCCGGGCGACGCTGGGACAGGAGGCGCTCCCGGCCGCAGCCCGTCTGGCCGCGATCCCGCTGGTGCTGCTCCCGGCGATCGCCCTCTACGGCCTCGTCTACAACGCGATCACGACGGTTCTGCGCGGCGTCCCGCTCGTGACCGCGCCGACGGCACTGACGCCCGTTCACGCACTCGTCGCTGCCGCGTTCGTGATCGCCTACGTTGCGATCGACACTGGCGCGTATAAGCGGAGTCGCCGTCTCTACGTGGCGCTCCTGAACGCATCCCGTTCGCCGACGACAACGATGACGACCGCGACGGAGGACTACAATGAGTACTGAGACAGCCATCCGCGACAGCATCGAACAGGCATCGACGGCGGTGGGCCGGGTCTGGCCGCTCCACTCGTTCGTGACGGCCAACCCGCTCGCCGGGTTCGAGGACCGCCCATTCCACGAGGCGGTGGCACGAGGCGAGGCGCTGTTCGGGGCCGACGGCTACCCGCGCGCCGCGGTCTTCCGCCGGGCCGTGGCGGCGGGCCGGATCGATAGCGACGTCCTGCGCGAGGAACTGGATCGCCACGGATACGACGCCGACCCCCAGACGCTCTTAGACCGGATGGCGTCGGCGGATTCGGCCGACGACAGCGAGGGTCGCGACTCAGAACCGGCTTCCGAGCGCGTCGACCACGTCCTGACGAAGTGGTTGTCGGCGTTCCTCGACCAGGGTGCCGCGGAGTGGCCGATGCCGGACCGCTCGCAGGGATTCTACCGCGCGTTCCGTTCGGTCGCCCGGCACGACGGCGAAATCCCGAACGGAACAGTCGCCAACCTCCCCGAGGATCCGATCGACGCACTCGCCGCGCACCTGACCGAGCATCCGCAGGACCACTGGCCGTCGATTCTCGAACACCACCTGACCGCGCTCCCGGGCTGGACGGGGCTGCTCAAACAGCGCGTCGAGGACGGAGACGTCTGGCAGTCCGCGCACCCGATCACGCTCCCGGGCTACCTGGCCGTCCGACTGACGCTCGCAGACGCGTTCGGTGCGCCGATCGCACCGGCGGATACGAGCGGGCACGAGACGCCAGGCACCGGGGACGACGCTGCACCGACAGACGCCGCCCCGCCCGCCGAGGCCTTCCTGACCGCGTGGGAGGCGACGTACCGCGACGAACTGAGCGACGTCGTCGCGACGCGGAGCGCCTCGCTCACCGAGGAACGCGATGGCGACAGGCCGGACGCGCAACTGGTCTTCTGTATCGACACGCGGTCGGAAGTCATCCGTCGGCACATCGAGTCGACCGGAGACTACGAGACGCACGGCTACGCGGGCTTCTTCGGGATCCCGATGCGGTACGAGGGGTACGACGCGGCCACGAGAACGAACGCGTGCCCGCCGATCGTCGATCCCGAACACCGGATCGCGGACCGGCCGAGCGACGACCACGACCACCGCCACGCGGATCACGCGCGCTGGACGGCCGGGTTCGAGGCAGCCGAACACCTCATCGAGTCGCTCAAGTCGAACGCGGCGACCGCGTTCAGTTTTGTCGAGACCGCCGGGAGCGGCTACGGGGCCGCGCTCACCGCTCGGACCCTTCTCCCCGGTCGGGTTCACGACGCCATCGACGCGATCGACGAGCGGATCCCGAGCCCGATGGAGTTCTGCCGGCCGGTGCTCGATCCCGACGCGGGAGCGGACTCCGGCACCCCTGCCGCCGACGGCGGCCTCCCTGCGGGGCTGACCCACGAGGAGCGCGTCGAGTACGCCGCGACGGCCTTCGAGCTGATGGGCTGGGACGAGTTCGCGCGTGTGGTCGTGTTCGCGGGCCACGCGAGTGAGACCACGAACAACCCCCACGAATCGAGTCTCGATTGCGGTGCCTGCGCCGGGAGCCCCGGCGGCCCGAACGCCCGCGTGCTCGCGGCGATCTGCAACGACGAGGCGGTGCGGGCGGCGCTCGAAACGCGCGGAATCGAGATCCCCGACGACACCGTCTTCGTCGCCGGCGAACACAACACCACGACCGACGAGATCGAACTGTTCGACGATCCCGTCCCCGAGAGCCACGCTGGCGATCTCGACCAACTGCGGGGCGATCTCGCGGCGGCGGCCGAATCGGCGGCGGCCGAACGCGTGGCGTCGATGGGTGGGGACGCGTCGAACCCCGCCCGTGAGACCGAGCGCCGCGCCGCCGACTGGGCGGAGACCCGGCCCGAGTGGGGCCTCGCCGGCAACGCCGGCTTCGTCATCGGCCCCCGCGATCTCACTGCGGACGTCGACCTCGACGGCCGCGCGTTCCTGCACTCTTACGACTGGCGGACCGACGCCGAGGGCGACGCGCTCGAAGCGATCCTGACCGGGCCGATGGTCGTCACCCAGTGGATCAACACCCAGTACTACTTCGCGACCGTCGACACCGCCGCGTACGGGAGCGGATCGAAGGTCACGCACAACCCCGTCGGTAACGTCGGGGTCTACCAGGGCAACGGCGGCGATCTGATGCGTGGCCTCCCCCTCCAGTCCGTGAAGCAGGCCGACGACGAGCCCTACCACCAGCCGCTCCGGCTCTCGACGGTCATCCACGCGCCCGTCGAGCGCGTGACCGACATCCTCTCGGCTCACGCCAACCTCGTCGAACTGCTCGACAACGACTGGCTCTCGCTGACGGTCGTCGATCCCACTCG
Source organism: Halobellus clavatus (assembly GCF_900107195.1). Lineage (GTDB taxonomy): Archaea > Halobacteriota > Halobacteria > Halobacteriales > Haloferacaceae > Haloquadratum > Haloquadratum clavatum. The sequence continues at coordinate 113,725 of NZ_FNPB01000010.1, read as the reverse complement.
GGATCACGAGGCCTTCCACTACGAGGAGAACCTTTCCTGGACAGGGGACGCCGAATCCGAGCCATTGGCCGAAGCCGAACCCGCGACGGCACAGACCCCGGTCGCCGCCGACGACTGAGTCGTCTCGACCGCCGCCCGGACTCTCGGCCCCTTCGGCTCCGCCCCGATTGCCGCCCGAACTACCCGTTCTCTTCGATTCCGCTCTGACCGTCGCCCGGGCTCTCGGTCTCGTCGGTTCCACTCCGATTGCCGCCGGAACTCTCGGTCTCGTCGGTTTCGTCCGCACCCTCGGGGTCGGCCACCGGCTCACTGTCGGGTGACGTCGGTCCTCCGCGCTCGGTCGATCCGGCCCCCACGTGCTCGGTCACCGCGCCCGCGTCGACTTCTTCGGGTCCAGACGTCTCCGCGTGAGTTCCGTCCGCTTCGAGGCCGATCCCCGCGCGGCCGGCCCGATAGGCGTCGACCGCCTGGTCGAGTCGCGCGTCGAGTGCCGTCCTCAGTTCGTCCGCTCGCTCGCCGGTGATGTCGACTGCGGCAGCGTCCTGCCCGCCGAGCGAGAGCGACCCCGCCGTGTCGACGGTGACTGTGGCGAGATCGAGGCGGCGCTGGAAGACGTTCCGGGAGTCGATGACCGTCTGGATCCGGTAGTAGGGAACGATCTTCGTCTCCCGTCGCAAGACGCCGTTTCGCGTGACGACGTGCTGATCGCCCAGCCAGTGTCCACGGTGTCGCCACGTCGCGTGGGCGTACCAGACGGCGAGCGGCGCGAGCACCAGCGGCGGCCACCACGGAATCGACGGCGAGACGAGTGCCTGCGCCGCGTAGAGCCCGGCCGCAAGCGCACCGACGACGAACAGATAGCGGACCAGATAGCGTCGCCGCGCCCGCTTCGGCGGCCGCTCGAAGTCGACGTCGCCGACGGGTTCGAGTTCCTCGACGAGATCGAGGATGCGGTCGCGCTCGGCCAGCGGGATCGCCGCCTCCGAACCCCGGGACCGGCCGTCGCCGCCGCCGTAGCCCGCGGTCTCGATGTACAGCGTGGCGTAGCCGAACCGCCGCTTCAGTGGGTTGTCCCGGATCGTCAGCGTCTGGATCTTGTCGAACGGAATCGATCCGTCGTAACGCTGGAGCAACCCCCGCTCGTACTGGAGTTCCTCGCCCGAGCGCACCAGCCGAAAGTCGTAGTACTCCACGATCGACGCGGCCGCGCCGACGACCCACGAGGCGAGGGCGAGCAGGATCACGCCGGCGACCCCGAGTCCGACGACTGCCACGCCCCCTGCGCCGGTGAGGTACTGCGGGACGACGGTCGATCCGAGCGTGGAGACCGCGACGAACAGGAGCCCAGGCACGCGGAGATCGATAGAGAACGCGCCGAGCAGCGCGAGTTCGCCGCGATCGAGCGCGAACAGTTCGGTCGTCTCCGGCCCGGCGGGTGCACCGGCAGCGTCCGGTTCGGCGGTCGCGTCCTCGTCGCGCTTCAGTCGGCCGAGTTCACGCTGGAGACGTTTCGCCTCCTCGAACGAGACGAACCGGAGTTCGGCCTCGGTCTCGCCGCCCCCGGCGGTCTCGAAGGAGGCGACGGCGATCCCGAGGACGCGCTGGATCACGTTCCGGGAGATGTCGACGTTCTGGATCCGTCGCAGCGGGATCTCGCGGCTCCGCCGTGAGAGGACGCCGGAGTCGATATCGAGCGTGTCCGCGGTGAGTTCGTAGCTGAACCGACTGACGTACGCGACCTCGTAGCCGACGAGTGCGGTCGCCGCGACCACTCCGAGGCCCACGACGACGAACGGTCCGGCGGCCCCGACGACCGGGAGATCGAAGCCGCCGCCGAGCGCGAACAGGAGCGCGATCGCGATGCCGCTGCCCCGCTGGAAGACGCGGTACGGCACCGACAGCGGCGAGAGGCTCCGGACCATCTCAGACGGCGTCTTCGCCCTCCGAGCGGATCGCCAGCCCCTTGAGCCGCTCGCGCAGGCCGTCGGCGTCCTCCAGCGCGAGCCCCGGGACCGACACGTCGGCCCCCCGTGAGCCCGCGGTGTAGACGACAGTACTGGCGAGACCGACGAGTCGCTCCGTCGGCGAGCGCGACGTGTCGACGTGCTGGACACGGACGAACGGCACGACGGTCCTGACGCGGGTGAAGACGCCGCGTTCCAGATACAGCGAGTCCTCACGGACCTCGTAGCGCCAGACCCGATAGCGGAGGAGCGAGGTCACGACGCCGACGACGGCCAGGAAGGCGAAGACGGCTGCGGGCGTCCAGCCGGGGAGCCACGGCGGTGCGACGGCGAACTGGACGCCGCCGGCGACGCCGCCGAGCACCGCGGCGGTGAGCACGGCGCGGGCGACCCACAACAGCCGAACGCGGGGATGCAGGCGGTTCATTGGTACTCAGTACAGCACGATTCCCGAGGAGAGCAGTCCGGCGTCGACGAGCAGGAGGAGGCCGACCACCGCAGCCACGCGAAAGAGCGTCGTCACCTCCGCGGCGGGTGTGCGGACTCGCTTCTCCTGGAGTCCGTCGACGAGCCGGCTCCGCCCGATCTCGACCAGCGCGGTGAACACGAGCCACAGGACGAGCATCGCCAACACGAGGTGGCCACGACTGCTCCCGGTGAGGCTGCCGACAGTGTATCCGGTGCCGGCGAGGTGCCCGCCGGTCAGCAGCATCACGACCGAGGCGCCGCGAGAGAGGTAGACGAGTCGATCGGCGATCGTCTCCAGGGGAGCCGCGTCGATCGCGCCGTCGACGGCGCTCGGGAGCACGGCTCCGGCGACGAAGACGACGCTTCCGACCCACAGCCCTCCGACGACGGTGTGGAGCGTCCGCATTACGGTGTCGAGTACCATAAATAGCGAGATGGACCGGCGGCGCTTGAAACCCGGCGATCCCCGACGACCGACCGCGTGACCGTTCGCCGGATCGCCGCGTCGAGTTATGCGCGCCGGAGCGGGCCCGCACTGACTTCGGTCCCGGGGGAGTAGTGGACGAGTGGCGTTCCTGCGGGTTCATCGAAGCCGCCCGCGGCGAACAGCGTGTTCGACTCGATCTCGGCTTTCCCTTCCTGCAGCGGCCACGGCGGGTGTTCGATGTCGCCGTAGTAGAGTTTCCCGTCGCCTGCGGTGTAGAACCGGTAGTTCTCGGTCAGGAAGGCTTCGAGCGTCCCCGACTCCGGCGTGAACTGCTCGCCGGTGGGCCGATACGACGCCTCGAATCGCGCGGGGGCCACGCCCGCGTGATCGCGTCGGCTCCGCATCGACAGTTCCGGCGTCCCGTCGTGGTCCTCACGCGTCACCCGGATCTCCGCACGGTAGTACGGGAGCTCGAACACGGTCCGAGCGACAGAGACGCCGAGGCGATCGTCGGCGTCGAGACTGAAGAAGTAGACGCCGTGCTCGTCGCTCCCGGGGCGCGTCACGTACGTCCGGAGGTTCAGTTCCGGAAACGAGAGCCCGACCGGCGAGCCGCGCGGACGGATGTCCGACATCACGAAGCCGACGACGCCGAGCCACGCGTCGCCGTCGTAGGTGGCGACGTCGAGGCCGGCCGGCAGCGCTGCGGCGACGACGTCGGGATCGACCGGCCAGTGGGCGAAGAGCGCGTCGCGCCACTGCATTCGGAGTACGTTCATATTCGGTATACGGCCCCGACGTACTTTCGCCTTCCTCGCTGGTTCGTCACACGTGAACGCGATTCAGGCGGTCCTACGCGTCGATCCCCGCGGTCGCGGCCTCGACGAGTGCGTCGAGTTTCGCCTCCTCGGGCGCGGCGACGTAGAGGTGTCCGACCCCGATCTCGTCGGCGTCCTCGCCGTCGAGCGGGACGACGCGGTTCGCGACCCCAGCCTCGCTTGCGAGAAGCGTCCCGACGTACTGCTCGTACACGTCCGGGCGGTAGGCGACGAGGCCTTCGATGCTGCCGCGGGCGAGGAGACCCCAATCGACGCACGGAGACCACGTGTTGATCGTGCGTTTGCAGACGTCTCCGAGGGCGTCCTCGACCGCTGTCGCAGTGGCCCGATCCGTCTCGTCCCGGATGGCGGGGAGTCCGACGACGAACGAGACCGTGCCCTGCGGGAGCGAGAGGTCACTCTCGGCGTGCAGTCGCTCCCCGTCGACTGTCGCACCTCCGCCGCGGCGCGCGAGATACAGCGAGTCCGGAAGCGGCTCGTAGATGGCCGAGACGAGCGGTTCCCCGTCTTCGAGGACACACGCGGCCGTCGCAAACGACGGGAGCCCAGCGGCGAAGTTGTTGGTCCCGTCCAGCGGGTCGACGACCCACTCGTACCGATGTGACCCGTTCCGCCCCGACTCCTCGCCGTGGATCGCGTGCGTCGGATAGGCATCAGTGATCACGTCGACGATCCGGCGCTCGGCAGTCTCGTCGGCAGCGGACTTCACGTCGTGGGTGCCGTACTCGGCCTCGATCTCACGGTCACGGAAGGCGTCCGCGAGGTAGTCGCCGCCGGCACGGACTGCTCGCGCGGCGATGGCCTCGAGCACCGCTGGCTCGGGAGCGCTGTCGTCCATATCTGCGCAACGGGCCGACCGCAACAAGAGCGTTCGGTCTTCCACTCGGGGAACCGCCCGCTCGCGAGGCGCCGCCGGTATTTTTGCCGTCGCTCTCGATTATTCAGTATGGAGCTTACCGTCGTCAAGGGGGACATCGCCCAGCAGTCCGCAGACGCCCTCGTCAACGCCGCCGGAACGAGCCTCGTGATGGGCTCCGGCGTCGCCGGGGCACTCCGCCGCGCCGGCGGTGAGGCGCTGAACGACGCCGCGGTCGCGAAGGGGTCGATCGCCCTCGGAGCGGTCGCCGTCACCGACGCCTACGACCTCGATGCGGAGTACGTGGTCCACGCGGCCGTGATGCCGCACTACGGCGACGGTCAGGCGACGGCGTCGAGCATCCGCGACGCGACGAGCAACGCGCTGGCGCGCGCTGACGAACTGGCCTGTGAATCCGTCGTGGTCCCCCCGCTCGGGTGCGGCGTCGCGGGCTTCCCGCTCGAAGAGGGAGCGCGGCTGATCGCCGAGGAGATCCGCGCGTTCGACCCCGACTCCCTCGACGACGTTCGGTTCATCACGTACGGAGACGACAGCTACGAGACCGTCTCAGACGTCGCCGATGCCGTCCGTTCCGATGATGCGTGAGCGGCCCGAGACGATGGAGATCCCCGACGACGCGCCCGACATCTGCCCGGTGTGTGAGACCGACTACGACTCGGTCTCAGCGCACGATGCCGGACTGATGGTGAACCTCCTGGACAACGAGCGGTACCGCCGGGTCTGCTTCGATCCCGTCCTCGTCGAGGGCGAGGCCAGAGTGTACTTCTACCACCACACCCACGAGCAAGCGGACACGGCGTGAACGCGCCGCTTCAGGGGTATCACCTCGCGTCCGAAAGATCGTTACGGAGACGAGTGCGTCCCGAGACATTAATACATCCGGTGTCCGTCGGATTCGGTAATGGCGCGCGAGCCGTCCGTGGAGGAGTCAGCTGATCTTCAGTCAGTCCTCGATGCGCTGGACGACGCAGACGGGAGGGCCATCATCCGGGAGCTCGACGAGCCACGCACGGCCAGCGAACTCTCGGAGGATTGCGACATTCCGCTGTCGACCACGTATCGAAAGCTCGACCTCCTGACCGAGGCGGATCTGCTCGAAGAGGGGACCGAGATCCGCTCTGATGGCCACCACACGACCACCTACGCGGTGGCGTTCGAGGAGGTCCGGATCGCGCTCACTGAATCCAGAACGCTCGACGTCGAGGTGGTCAAGACAGACCAGACCCCCGAAGACCGGCTCGCCGACATCTGGACCGCCGTACGGGAGGAAACATAATGGTACACGCAGATCTCTCAGCGAGTGTCGCAACAGGTATCGTCGCGGTGAAGACGGGGATTCTCGTCCTCGGTGGACTCATCACGTACTTCTCGCTGAAAGCATATCGGAGCACCGGCGCCCGAGCGCTGCGCTCGCTCGCGATCGGGTTCGGGATCATCACGCTCGGGTCCCTGCTCGGCGGGACGTTCGACTTCATCCTCGGTGTCGACATCACGACCGGCATCCTCATCGACGCCGCGCTCACGTTCGTCGGCTTCGCTGTCATCACCTACTCACTGTACGCAGAGTAGTATCTTCCCCCGATTGTATTGTTCTTAGTTTGCAAAACTGTTTTATTCGCAGAGCGCGTACGACGTGATGATGAGCGAAGCAAGCCCGGACGACGAAATCGACGAGATCAAAGCACAAAAACGCAAGAAACTGGCGTCACAACTCGAAGACGATGGTGATGACGGTGCTGAAGCCGTCCCCTCGGAGCCCATCCACGTGAACGGCGCGTCGGAGTTCGAGGAGGCCCTCTCGTCGTACGACGTGGTCCTCGTCGATTTCCACGCGGAATGGTGTGGACCGTGCAAGATGCTCGAACCCACCGTCGAGTCGCTCGCGGGGAGCACCGACGCCGCCGTGGTCAAAGTCGATATCGATCAGAACCAACAGCTCGCACAGCAGTTCCAGGTCCGCGGTGTGCCGACGCTGATGCTGTTCAGCGACGGCGAGGCGGTCGAACAGCTGGTCGGTGTCCGCGACGAGTCGACGTACCGGTCGCTGATCGAACAGTACCTGTAAGCTGTCGGTCACGCCGTTCCGATCCGGTTGCGGTCGCCCCACAACGTTCCTCCTCCAGCGTTCCCCCACCCCCGATCGGGACCCCGCCGGCGGGGTCGCGTTTTTCAGCCGCCGCGTCGAAGAGCCAGTATGAACGGCGCTCCGACCGAACCCGAAGTCGTCGACGAGGTCCACGGCGTCGCCGCGGACATCGGTTCGATGGAGATCCGTGGCGCGGCGACCATCGCCGACACTGCCGCGCGGGCGCTCGGCGTTCAGGCCGCCGAGAGCGAGGCCGACGAGCCGTCGACGTTCCGCGCGCAGCTTCGCGCCGCCGCCCGCGTCCTCTACGACACTCGACCGACGGCCGTGAGCCTCCCGAACGCGCTCCGGTACGTCTTCCGCGACGTGGAAGGGACGACGGTGGAGGAACTCCGTACGAGCGTCCGCGCGAGCGTCGCGGAGTTCCGTGACCGACTGGATACGGCCCAGAACGACCTCGGTCGGGTGGGCGCGAACCGCCTCCGCGACGGCGACACGGTGATGACGCACTGCCACTCGACAGACGTGCTCGCCTGCATCGAGACCGCCGTCGAGCAGGGGAAGTCGCTGTCGGCGTACGTCAAAGAGACACGGCCTCGGAACCAGGGCCACATCACCGCCGACGCGCTCGCGGACATCGGCGTCGACGTCACGCTGATCGTCGACTCCGCGGCGCGGCGTTACCTCAACGACGTCGACCACGTCCTCGTTGGGGCCGACAGCATCGCCGCCGACGGGTCGGTGATCAACAAGATCGGCACGAGCGGGCTCGCGGTCAACGCCCGCGATCGCGGGACGCCAATTGTTTGTGCCGCGCAGACGATCAAACTCCACCCAGGAACGCTCACCGGCCACACGGTCGACATCGAGATGCGCGCGGAATCGGAGGTGATCGACGACGAGCAGGCGGCGAAGATCGGCGATCCAACGGTCCTGAACCCGGCGTTCGACGTGACGCCCCCGCGCTACGTCGACGCCATCGTCACCGAACGCGGCCAGTACCCACCGGAGAGCATCGTCACGCTGATGCGCGACCTGTTCGGTGAGGGCTCAGACCACCCCTGGGACGCCTGAGGGTCACGCCACCACAGAAAGGTTTTACCCGCGCGTCGGTCATCTCGCGTCGATGGCGACTTCCCAATATCTGTCCCCGAAGCTCGTCGTGGGCGTCGGGTCCCTCCTCCTCGCCCTCGCTGCGACGTGGGCGACCGCGCGGACGTCGGGCTATCCGGACCGGCACGCCCTCCGCTCGTGGCCCGCGGTGCTGGCCGGCCGCCTTCGTCGAGAGGTACCGCGTCGCAACTCGCTGACGGCCGCGTGGGGCGCGCTCGCAGGGTGGTCCCTGCTCGTCTCGGTGCTTCACTTCGGCGGGGTGCTCTACAACGTCTACACGGTCGTCCCGTGGTGGGACCTCCTCACGCACGCGATGGGCGGGTTCGGCGTCGCCGCGCTCCTCGGTCTCACGTTCCGGCGGTCGACGCTCCGCGCGCCGCTCTGGGTCGTCCCGGCCGTCCTCGCGATCGGTGCGGGCTTCGAGGTCTACGAGTTCCTGTTCAAGCGCTTCTGGCACCACTGGACGCTCGGGTTCTACATCGAAGACACGGTCATCGACCTCGTGGTCAACACGAGCGGAGCGGTCGTGTTCGCACTCGCGGCGAGGGGGTACCGACGGCGCATCGCCGCCCCCGTCTCGGCCGCTGCCGGCGACCCCGTCGTCGTCGCCGACGGGGATGGCGCTCCCGCTGGCGACGATACGGAGTCCGTGGAGACCGACGAACCGGACCGCTCCCGGTGAAGCCGTCGCGAACGGAACGAGAAACTCCGCTCCGCGCCGATCTGTCAGTGCCGAGGCCACCGCCTCGGAGAGTTATCTCGGTGTCTCGGTCCCCCACTCGTCGATCGCTGTCGCGAGCGCGGGACTCTCTTCGGCCTTCGCTTCGAGTGACCTCCCCGCCGCGTAGGCGTCGACGGCCGCTCGGAGCGCCTTCGCGCCCTCGTGGGTCCCGTGGGGGTGGCCGTGGATCCCCCCACCGGCCTGGACGCAGACGTTCGTCCCCGTGGCGTCCAGTAGGTCCGGAACCAGGCCGGGGTGGAGGCCGCCGGAGGCCACCGGCAGGACGTCGTTCAGCCCGTAGTGGTCGTCCCGAAGCCACGCGTTGATGCCGACGGTGTCCTCGTTGGCGAGTTTGCCGAGTCCCACGGTACCGGTGTGTAGTTGGTCGACGCCGACGAGGCGGGCGATCTGTGCGAGCACGCGCATCGAGACGCCGTGGTGCGACAGGCGGTCGAACGCGGCGTGCATCGCCCGGTGGGCGTGGATCGCGAGCCCCAACTCTTCACACCGCTCGCGGACGGTCTGGACCGCCGCCCAGCCGGTGGTGATCACGTCGACCATCACGTACTCACAGCCCTCGCTGGCGACCTGATCGACGCGTTCGAGCATCTCGTTGGTGCCCGCGGTGACGTTGATGAGGTAGGACTTGGGCTCGCCGGTCTCCTCGGCAGCGCGGTCGCGCTGGGCGAGGCTCTCCACCAGGCGGTCGTGGAAGGGGTTGAACGCCTGGTCGGTGAGGTTCTCGTCGTCCTTCAGGAGATCCACGCCGCCCGTCCAGGCCTCGTAGCCGACCTCGGCGTGGGTCTCCGTCGAGAGGCCGACCTTCGGCTTCGGGACCGTCGCCAAGATGGGACGGTCTGCGACGCCGAAGATCTCCTCGCGCACGTCGGAGCCGAACTGCGGCCCCGGAAACGACGTCGTCAGCCCCTCCGGCCACTCGCAGTCCGCCAACCGGATCGAATCGACCGCCTTCATCCCCATAATGTTCCCCGCGATACAGGAGAGGATCTGTGGCATACTGCCGGGCTCGAACAGCCCCTCGGGGTAGGCGACCTTGATCTCGGTCCCGGCACTGTCGGCCGCCCCCGACTCGTCGTCGCCGATCGCGAACGCCGTCGCGCCCATATCGGTGAATCCCTCGCCGGTCGGGAGCGCGGCCCACGTTCCGTTCGACGACTCTGAGGCGACCCGGGAGGCAGCCTCCTCGACGGTCATCCCCGCCGCCGGTTCGATCCGGAAGGTGCAGACGAGGTCGGCGGCTGCCGGGTCGTACGACAGGTCGATGAAGTCCTCGTAAGTGATGCCAGCCATACCCGTACGGTTCACGGCGTGGGCTGATAAATACAGACGCCGAGTGGGGCCGCTCGCCGACGTCTCGTCCTGCTGACGCCACCCGCCTACGTCCGACGGCGGTCGGCGGCTCCCCCGAGCGACTCGCCGAGGTCGGCTCGGACCGACTCGAAGATCGACACGTCGGCACCGAGTGTCTCCGCGAGGGCGTCGCCGGCCCCGAGCAGCCACGCCGCACGCTCGACGTGCGACTCGACGTCGCCGGGGCCGATCCGGTAGCGCTCGACCAGCGTCTCGATGGTCGCTCCCTCGCTCCACTCCCGCAGGATGCGCGCGAGTTTGATCGCACAGAGCCACTCCTCGAAGTCCGCGGCCTCGTCGGGACCGGTGGTGAACTCCGCGGCGTGCCGCGTCGCGTACCGGTAGATCTCGGCGCGCTCGCGGTTGCCCAGGTATGTACCCCGCATGTCGGGCGTCTCGCAGACGACGCCCAGCGCAGTGAGGGGGGTGACGTCGCCGTCAGGCATCGATTCGATCGTCCGGATCCCGGCCAGCAGTCGCGCGCCCGTCTCGGGGCGCACGTACTGCGTCGAGACCGTCTCGCCGAGGGCCGTCGCCGCGAGTGTCTCGGGGCTGGGATCGCCGTCCGCTGCCGATTCGCTATGTCCCTCGCGACTCGGGTCCACGTCCAGGAGCTCCATCTCGGCCAGTTCGTCGACGACGCTGCCCAGCAACCCCGATAAGTCGACGTCCGGCGACTGGTGGGCGAAGAAGGTCGCGTCCAGAAGATCGAGCACCCCGGAGATCGAGTCCGCGAAGCCGGAGGCGACGACCGAGAGGACGTGCGTCCGGAGCGCGTCGCGGGCGGTCAGTTGCGACTCGACGGCTTCGGGGCCAGCCTCGACGTAGCGGGCTTCGATCTCTCCGGCCGTGTGTTCGTCGCCGACGAGGATCGCTTCGCCGTACGGATCCAGGTGCGGCCGGCCGGCACGGCCACACATCTGGTGGACCTCAAGCGTCGAGAGCCACGACATCTCCTCGCCCGTGTAGCGCTTCAGGTCGCGGACGACGACTCTGCGTGCGGGGACGTTCACGCCCGCCGCCAGCGTCGGTGTCGCACAGATCACCTGCAGCGAGCGGTCGCGGAACGCCGACTCGACCAGTGCACGGTGCTCGCTCACGAGGCCCGCGTGGTGGAAACCGACGCCGGACTCGATCGCCGCGGCCAGTTGGCGGCCGGTCTCGGTCCCGCCGGCCTCGCGAACGGACTCGGCGACGTCGGCGGCCTCTCCCTCGGCGGTCCGAGCCAGGCGCGTCGCCAGCGATTCCGCCTCGCGGCGCGAGCGGACGAACGCGAGACACTGGCCACCGCCGTCGACGACGTCGTCCACGAGCGCGGCGGTCACCTCCGTGTCCCGCTCCTCGTCCGGGCCGACGGGGCCAACGTCGACGGCGAGTACGCTCTCGTCGTCGAATTCGACGCGCTCGTCGGTATAGACACCTGTCCGGAGGTCCACCGGTCGCCAGGTCGATTCCACCAACTCCGCGTCGAGCCACGCCGCGACGTCCCCGGGATTGTCGATCGTCGCCGACAGCGCGACGATCTGAACGCCGGGCGCGCGGCGCTGGAGGGTCGCGAGCGTGACTTCGAGCGTGGGACCCCGACGCGGCCGACCGAGCAGGTGGACCTCGTCGACCACGACACAGGCGAGGTCTGCAACCCACGACGCACCGTTCCTGATCGCGGAGTCGACCTTTTCCGCGGTCGCAACGACGATATCCTCGCCGCCCAGTTCTTCGGCGGGGGAGTCGAAGTCGCCGGTCGAGATGCCGACGCTGACGCCGGGGAGTTCGGCGAAGGACTCGTACTTCTCGCGGGCGAGCGCGCGGAGGGGGACGATGTACAGCGCCGGCCCGTCGGCGGTCAGCATCGCTAGTTCGGCGATCAGGGTCTTTCCGGACGCTGTCGGGATCGCGGCGACGACGTTCTCGCCCGCTGTCACACCGGCTTCGACGGCTGCGGCCTGTGGCGGATACAGTTCGTCGATCCCCGACGCACGGTAGTGCTCGCGGACGGGTGCGGAGACGGGGAGATCCCGGACGTACACGGTGGTACGTGGGGCGGTATCGTATAAAAACTCGCGGCGGGTTCGACGCGATCGTTTATATACGAAGACGGAACCAAGCACGCTGTGACGTAAGCGATGCCCTGCGTCGGGTCGCGGTTGTTCGGCACGACCGACGTGGGCGACGGTCACGAGTGCCGACTGTTCGCAATCTCGGTGGCACGGACACGCCGCGCGACAGCCGCCTCAGTGGGCGAACCGCTGTTCGAGCAGCGTCGTCAGCAGGTACGCCCCCAGTCGCGCGGTGCCGTCGGTCGGATCCTGGGGCGGCGCGACCTCCATCAGATCGGCGGCCGCGACGGCGTCGTGGGTGCCGAGTCGCTCCATCACGGACAGCGCCTGCGACGCCGAGAGCCCGCCGGGTTCGGGCGTTCCCGTCCCCGGCGCGACTGCGGGATCGACCGAGTCGATATCGAACGTCACGTAGACGGCGTCGGTGTCGGCCGCGGCCGCCGCGATCGCCGCCTCCACGACGTCGGTGATGCCGCGCTGTTCAACGTCGCGCATCGTGAACACCGACAGGCCGGTCTCCTCGGCGAACTCGAAGAACCCGGGCGACTCGTAGCCGCGGATGCCGACCTGTGCGACGTGCTCGTAGTCGGTGTACGGGGACTCCGCGATGTGGTGCGTCGAGGAGCCGTGGAAGTGCTCCCCGAAGAGCGCGCTCTCGGACGTCGTGTCGGTGTGGGCGTCGATCTGGACGAGGCCGACGGTGTCGTGGCTACTGCCCGCGGCGAACCCCTCGAACGCGGGGAACGTACAGTAGTGATCGCCGCCAACGACCACCGGCATCACGCCCTGTTCGGCGACGGTCGCGACGTGGGCGGTGATCGACTCGGCCGTCGTCTCGCGATCCATCGGGAAGACGGGCACGTCGCCGCAGTCAACCAGATCGAGGGCACTGAAGTCGACCTGTCGACCCGTGCGGATGTTGGTCAGGCCGCCTTTGTACCCCGAGAGATACGCCGGCCAGCCGCTGGCTCGGCGGACGGCGCGTGGCCCGTAGCGCGTTCCCGGGCGGTTGCTCACCGCGCCGTCGTAGGGGACGCCGAGGACGGCAGCGTCGGCTCCGGAGACATCCTCGACGTCGGCGATCTCCCGCTTCAGGAACGTGTCGAACCCCGCGTAGGGGAGCTCGACGCCGCTCCCCGGAGTGGACTCCCGGAACGCCGTTACGCGACTCTCGTGCTGTTCCGGGTTCATCTCAGGCACCCGAATCCTCTCGATGGGCTTCGATCGCTGCTCCGAGGGCCTCGACGGCGCGTTCGAGCTGGTCCCGAGAAATGGTCAGCGGCGGCTGGAACCGCATCACGTTCTTGTGGAATCCGCCGACGCCGATCACGATCCCGTCTTCGCGAAGCTGCTTGCCGACCGCCTTCGCGAGCTTCGGATCGGGCGCGGGCGCGACGTCCATCCGGCCGGTCTCCTGCGGATCGACGAGTTCGATGCCTTGCATCAGGCCCAGTCCGCGTGCATCGCCGACGACGTCGTACTCGCGTTCCAACTCAGCCAACTGCTCGTGCAGCCACGCTCCCTGCTCTCGGGCGTTGTCGATGATGCCGTTCTCTAGCTCTTCGATGGTCGCCAGCGCGGCGGCACACGCCACGGGGTTGCCCCCGAACGTCGAGAGGTGATCGCCGGCCTCGAAGGCGTCTGCGACCTCCGCGCTCGCGGTGAACGCCCCCAGCGGAAGCCCGTTGGCAATGCCCTTCGCCTGCGGCATGATGTCGGGCACGACGTCGAAGTGATCTGACGCCCACAGTTCCCCGGTGCGGCCGTAGCCGGCCTGCACCTCGTCGACGATGAGGAGCGCACCGTGGTCGTGAGCGATCTCTTTCACCCGCGAGAGCCAGCCTTCCGGCGGGACGATGATCCCCCCTTCGCCCATCACGGGTTCGACGACGACCGCGGCCAGGTCGTCGGCGGTGTGGGTGTCGATGACGTGCTCGACGTCCTCGGCGCAGGCGCACGAACAGGGACCGCCGTCACACATCTGACACCGGTACGCGTACGGCGGCGCGACGTGGGACACGTCGTTGATCGTCGGGGCCATCTCGGACTTGTAGGATTTGTTCCCCGTCAGCGCCAGCGATCCCAGTGTCCGCCCGTGGAACGACATCTCGAGCGCCAGGACCTCCTTGGACCCGGTGTACTTCCGAGCGAGTTTGATCGCTCCCTCGACGGCCTCCGTCCCCGAGTTACAGAAGAACGTCTTCTGGAGATCGCCGGGCGTCACCTCGGCGAGTTTCTCCCCGAGTTCGGCCGCCGGTTGATTCGGGTGGACGTACGTACAACCGTGAACGAACTCGTCGAGTTGCTCCTTCGCGGCGTCGACGACCGCCTCGTTGTTGTGGCCCGCGTTCGTCACCGAGATGCCGGAGAACACGTCGAGATACTCGTTGCCCTCGAAGTCCTCGACGGTGCACCCCGACGCCCGCTTGATCGGGACATTCAGATTTTTCCAGATGGGCATCAGATACTCTTCGTACTGCGCTTCGACCCGCTCGTTCGACGTTGGAGGATCCGTTTGGTGTGACATATATGGAACTCCTATTCCACCTTATACGCACTTGTGCCGATGTGTTCAAAAATCTTGAGGTGGCTTTCGTCCCCTGAACGTACAGATTTGGGCATTCTCCGGCCGAAAATGACAGTCAGTGATACAATACACGGCGATTTCACACGGTAATCAATTTCCGCTTCACACGGGGTTAGGGAGGTTTTTATTCGGGGCACTCGTGGGTGTGACCGATGGCCACCGGGGGGAAGAGACGCCGGTACGACTTGCTTCGTCTCATCGACGAGAACGAACCGATCGGGAGCATTCGGCTCGTCGATATGATGCAGCAGCGCGGGTACTCGATCAAGGACCGGACGATCCGACTGATGCTCTCGGAGTTGGACGAGGAGAACCTGACCGAGAAGGTCGCCGGCAAGGGTCGACGGTTGACGTCGGACGGCCGAGAGGAACTCGAACGCGGCGACGTGAGCGGCCGACTCGAACGGATCCGCGAACGGATCGCCACTCTGACCAGCGAGGTGACCTACGACCCTGCCGAAGACGGTGGCGAGGTCGTCGCCGGGGCCGCCCAGGTCCCCACAGACCGCGTTGACGAGGCGTTCGACCTGTTGACCGCACTCCACGAATCGCCCGTCGGTCCGATCCCCGTCTCGGTGACCGACGGAGACTCGGGGGTCGAACTCGCGGTCCCCTCCAGTATCACTCTCGATGGTGTGCTCCTCTCGCGGGGAATCAACACACGCCTCGTCGCCGCCGGACTCGTCGAGTACGACGGGGAGATCACCCGTTACATCGACGCCATCAGCGGCGAGGGATCCACGATGGACGTGGTCCACCTGCTCGTCGAGGCAGACCGGACGGACGTGGATGCGATCCTACACGGCAGCGAGGGCGTCCTGATCGTCGACAGCCGGGAGTTTCCCCTCACCCGATTCGACGAGACGCAGGACCTCTCGACGGCGACCCGCGATCGGCTCGGGGGGGTGGTGAAGTTCCGTCGGCCGCGCGAGCCCGGCGAGGTGCCCACGGGGACGCAGGGGTGGGAGTTCGCCTCTCTCACCTACGGCGGCGCGGGTGAGACCGCGTTCGCGCTGCTGCACGAACACGGACTCCTCTCCGGGTGGAAATCGCTCGACGGTATCGAACCGCGGGCCGCGTTCGAGCCCGCGCCCGCGGTCCGCGAGAGACTCTGACTACGCGCCGACGACGATCCCGAGAATGATCGCGCCGAAGAACGCGGCCCACATCCCCAGCGAACGCAACGTCTCGGATTTGTCTTCGAGTTCGACCGGTCCACCCGCGGCGGTGTCCGCGTCACTGTCGAACCCTTGCGTGAGGAACCAGTAGACGACCAGCGCACCGAACAGCGCCTCAGCAACCCAGAACAGGACGATCATTCCCGTGAAGAGGCCTTGACTCATCATTCGGCATCACCCCCTTCGACGCCGCCGTCGGCCGCGACTGCCGAGCCCTCTTGGGCGATGGACTCGAAGCGGAAGTCGTCCGGGGAGACCGCGCTGACAACCGCCGTCAGCCCCGTCGAGACGAGGTGCCCGACGGCCATAATCTCCCAGAGCTTCAGCGTCGGGCTGGTCACGACGACGTCGTAACTGGCTGCGAGCAGGAACGCCGTGACCAGTTGGGAGACCACGACGCCAGTGACGAAGCCGGTCTGCGACGCCTTCGTCCAGAACAGCGAGAGCGCGAACGGGCCGACCAGCGCCGACGCGCCGATCCCGCCGATGAGCAGGAGTTGGACGAAGCTGATCGAGCCGAGCGCCAGCACCGTCGCGGCGAAGATGACGACCGCGAAGCCGATCGACGCCGCGCGGGCGACACGAAGCTGCTGATCGTCGGAAGCGCCCTTGTTGATGTGCCGGTAGTAGATGTCGCGCGAGGTGAGACTCGCGATGGCGGTGAGATACGAGTCGACCGAGGAGCCCAATACCATGAGCGCCACCAGCAGGAACAGAATCGCTGCCCAGTCGGGCATCAGCCCGAGCGCCTCGATCGAGAGGTTTCCGGGCGCGACGTCAGTGAACGCCGCGAGCCCGACGAACCCGATGACGGAGTACATCGCGATCGTCGTGAACACGCCGATGCCGCCGATGGTCAGGAACCGCGAGGTCTTATCGCGCCGGACCGCGAACACCCGCTGCCACGTCGCTAGCGAGACGACGCCCCACACGCCGAGGCCGAGCGCGTACGGCAGGAACAGCCCCTCGATCGCGTTCAGATTCGCCATCGAGAGGAACGACGAGGCCTGCGATCCGAGATTCGCGGCCATCTGTTCGTACACCTGCCCCGGCCCGCCGGCCTCCACGAGGAGGAGCGGGACGAAGATCAGCGTCAGCGCGAGTGCACTGACGAACTGCACGAAGTCCGTCGTCATCGATCCCCAGAGCCCACCGAGGAGGATGTAGATCCCGATGACGCCCATCAGGACCGCCATCACGACGTTGGGGTCGATCCCGGTCAGTCCGCCGATGACGGTGCCCCCGACGAACAGCTGGATCACGCCGCCGAGGACCATTGTGTACAGGATGACGAGGATGACGGCGAGGTGCGCCCAGTCACCGAACCGTTCGATGAAGTACTCGCTGTAGGTCAACCCCTGCGGGAACAGCTTCCGCATTCGGAGTGCGAAGGGGATGACCACGAACGAGGAGAGCACCGCCGGTGCGGCGTACATCCACAGCCCCGCGACGCCGGTGATGCCGACGTACTGCGGGACACCGAGGATGTCGCCCGCCCACATCCACGTCACGGCGAATGACGCGGTCGTCAATCCGACCTGGGCCCGGCCGCCGGCTGTGATGAACTCCTCGGTGTCCGTCACCGATTGGCGCCGGTAGATGTAGTAACTCAGCGCGATCATCGCCAGTCCCCAGAACGCGAGTAGGCCGGCACCGGTGAGTTGTGTTACCACGCCCGTTCACCTCCGATCGCCCCCGTCCCCGACCGACGAGGGTGGTAATGGATTACCATATCAAGAGAACCAGTGTGTGAGGATGTACATAAAATTTGTGCAGCCAAGTAGCATGGCTTACCTACACGTGTCACAAACTCCCACCAGAATGTCCGTCGATCTGACGCACTCGATCGAGACGGGAATGCAGACGTACCCCGACGACCCCACGGTGGAAGTACAGGACCACGCGTCACACGACGCCGACGGCTACCGGGTCGAGGCGCTCGAACTGGGGAGTCACACGGGGACGCACGTCGACGCACCCGCACACGTGATTCCGGACGGGAAGACGCTCTCGGCGTAC
This sequence comes from Halobellus clavatus, assembly GCF_900107195.1. Taxonomy (GTDB): domain Archaea; phylum Halobacteriota; class Halobacteria; order Halobacteriales; family Haloferacaceae; genus Haloquadratum; species Haloquadratum clavatum. The sequence continues at coordinate 96,018 of NZ_FNPB01000010.1, read as the reverse complement.
CCGGTGGACCGCTTCGCGTTCGATGCCGTCCGGGTCGACTGCCGCGATCTCGGCCCCCGCGATCCGATTCCCCCCGAGCGCGTCCCCGAGACAGCTGCGGACTGTCTCGTCCTCTGGACCGGGTGGGACGAGCACTGGGGAACGGATCGCTATCTGGATCACCCGTATCTCTCACCGGAAGCGGCCCGTCGGTGTGCCGAACGGGGACTGGCCGTCGCCTCCGACACGCTGAATCCGGATCCGACGCCGACGCCGTCGGCCGCGGACGGCGAGCCCGAGGGGTTCGCGGCTCATCACGCGCTTCTGGAAGCCGACTGTCTGGTTCTGGAGAACCTCACGAACCTCGGCGCGGCCGCGGATCGGTTTGAGCTTCGGGCGTATCCGCTGGCACTCGGTGGCGACGGTGCGCCGGTCCGCGCCGTTGGCGTCGTCTGATCTGCCTGGCACAGGTGTGCCACCATTTATTACCGGGGACGGCCTGATATCCGATATGCTGCACACCCAGGGACCGCTCCGATCGATCGACGTGGGTGCGCGCGACACCACCACCGAATCGATCGACGACATCCTCGTCGACTTCATCGGCGGACGGGGAGTCGCGACGGCGCTCGCACACGATCGAATCCCCTTCGACGCCGACCCGCTCGGTGCGGAGAACAAACTGTACTTCACCACCGGCCCGATGCAGGCTTCGCGGATGTCGTTCACCGGGCGGATGAACTGCACGGGCATCTCGCCGCTGACGGACGGGCTCTTTTCGTCGAACGCCGGCGGCTTCCTCTCGCGGAACTTCGTCGGCGCCGGCAACGCCGCCGTCGAGATCACCGGCAAAGCCGACGAACTCCTCGCGGTCCACGTTCGCGAAGACGGGGTCACCTTCGAGCCCGTGCCGGAACTGGCCGGCGCAGAGGTCCCCGAGACGGTCGAATACGCGGCGGCGGAACACGACCTCGACCCCGAACACACCGCGTGCATCGGGCCGGCCGGCGAGAACGAGGTCCGCTTCGCATCGATTATGACGACGGAGTCGCGGGCCTTCGGTCGCGGTGGACTGGGAGCCGTCCTCGGTGCGAAGAACATCAAACTGCTGACGTTCGATGGCGAGGCCGAACCGCCCGTCGAGATCCCACCGATGCAGATGGAGGTCCACCAGGAGGCCGCCACCGACGACCACATCATGAAGCGGCAGGGCACGACCTCGGTGACGGATCTCGCGAACGAGTCCGACGCGCTCCCGGCGTACTACTTCGCCGACCAGTCGTTCGAGGGAGCCGAGGGCATCAACGGCGACCGCGTCGAGGAAAAGAAGTACAAGAAGGGCACCTGCTCGCAGTGCGCGTTCGCGTGCAAACTGCCGACGCGCGACGAGGCGACCGGGGTCGAGACGGAGGGCCCCGAGTTCGAGACCGTGATGTCGTTCGGCAGCAACTGTGGCGTCGACGACATCGTCGACGTGATGCGCGCGAACGAACTGTGCGATCGCCTCGGACTGGACGTGATCTCCGCCGGCGACGTCGTCGCCGGGTACCTCGCGAGCGAGGACCGTTTCGGCGACGCGGCCCTCGTCAGAGAGACCGTCGAGCAGATCGCACACCGCGAGGGCGTCGGTGACACGCTCGCGGAGGGAATCGACCGCGCCCACGAGGAACTGGGCGTCGAGAACTGGACGGTCAAAGGAATGGAGTTCCCGGCCCACGACGGCCGCGCGCTCAACGGGCAGGGCCTCTCCTTCGCGACGGCCAACCGCGGCGCGGATCACATGTACGCCACCTTCTACGCCTACGAGTACCCGCTCGTGCCCCGAGAGCACGCGTTCGACCCCGATGGCCTCAGCGACGAGAAGGCCGCAAAGCTCGTCGAACTCGAAAACACGCGCGCGCTCGAAGACTGCGGCGTCGTCTGTCGGTTCTCGCGCGACTTTATGACGCCCGAGCGCTTCGAGGGGCTGTTCGGCGCCGACTACGACGACCTCCTGGCGGTCGGTGGGCGCGTCGTCGAACTCGAACGACACTTCAACAATCAGCGCGGCTTCGACCGCAGCGACGACCGCCTCCCCTACGACGTCGACGGGTTCGAGGCCGCACTCGACGCCTACTACGACGTTCGCGGGTGGTCCGAGGAGGGCGTCGTCTCAGACGTCGGCGGGCCGGCGTCGACGGCGGCCGACTGAACCCCGGTCCTCGCTCGCGTCCCCGCTGCCGTTCGGGCGCGTCTGTCTCGGTCGTGCGACCCAGCGCTTCGTTCTCCGTTCTCCGCTCTCCGTTTCCGTTCGCTGTTCTCAGCCCCCGTCCTCCGTTCTCACGCTCAGATGTAGCCGTGCTCGGCGAGACGATCGACGGCCTCGCGGAGCCGTTCCTCGCTGGCTGCGTACGAGATCCGCGCGTAGCCGGGCGATCCGAACGCCGATCCGGGGACGGTCGCGACGTGTGCGTCCTCGATCGCGCCCGCACACCACTCCTGATCGTCCTCAGCCACGGGCAGCATCATATAGAACGCGCCGTCGCCGACCGGGACGTCGACGTCGTGTTCGGCGAAGAGATCGGCGAGCATGTCTCGCCGCTCGCGGAACGCATCGCGCATCTCCAGGACGGCTTCGTCGGTGTGCTCTAAGGCCTCGAGGCCGGCGTGCTGGACGAAGTTCACCGCGCAGGACACCGAATGCGAGTGCAGTTTCGCCGCCTGCGAGACGAGCGACTCGGGCGCGTGGAGGTAACCGAGCCGCCAGCCCGTCATCGAGTACGCCTTCGAGAAGCCGTTGATCGTGACGGTCCGCTCGCCCATCCCCTGAAGCGTCGCGAGGCTCGTCGGTTCGACGCCGTAGGTGATCTGCTGGTAGATCTCATCGGAGATGACGGTGACGTCGTGCTCCACTGCGAGGTCGCGGACGCCCGCCAGCGCCGCGTCGGAGTAGACTGCGCCCGTCGGGTTCGACGGCGAGTTGATCACGAGCAGTTCGGTCTCGTCGGAAACCGCCGCCTCGAGGTCCTCGAGGGCGGGCTCGAGCTGGAAGTCGTACGGCGCGGTGTCGACGCGGTTCAGCGTCCCGCCCGAGAGCTTCGCCATCGCCTCGTAGGAGACCCACGCGGGGTCGAGTAAGACGACCTCGTCCCCGTCGTCGATCAGCGTCTGGAACGTCTCGAAGAGCGCTTGCTTTCCGCCGGGCGTGACGATCACCTCGTCGCTCTCGGCGTCGATGCCGTCGTCGCGGAGTTTGCTCGCGATCGCCTCCCGGAGTTCGGGAATGCCGTTCGAGGGCGTATAGCCAGTGTGTCCGGCGGCCATCGCGTCCTGCCCCGCCGAGACGACGTTCTCCGGGGTCGGGAAGTCCGGTTCGCCGACCGAGAGGTCGACGACGTCGACGCCGTCTGACTCCAGTTCGCTCGCCTTGTTGCTGATCGCCAGGGTCGCGCTCGGTTCCACCCGTTCGACGCGGGCTGCGAAGTCGAAACTCATGCCAACGTCTCCACCATATCGACCGCAGCGTTTACCGCTTCCGCACCTTTGTCGACTCGCTCTCGCGCTTCGGCCCCGCTCTGGCCGGGGCCCGAGACGCCGAGCGTGACCGGCACGTCCCGATCGAGGCTGATCTCCGTGAGCGAGTGCGCCGCGGCGTCCGCGATGACCTGATCGTGATCGGTGTCGCCGGTGACGACCGCGCCGACGACCGCGACCGCGTCGACCTCCTCGCGCCGAGCGAGTCGATCCGCCGCCAGCGGTGCGTCGTACACTCCCGGCACCCGAAGCGTCTCCGTGATCGTCGCGTCGCGTTCGACGGCCGCTTCCTTCGCCGCCGTCGCCATCTCTTCGGTGACCGAGGCGTTGAATTCGGTCACCACCAGTCCGAGCGTTGCCATACTGGTCCGGTCCCACGGGGTCCTCAAAGAGGTATCGGGTGGCCACGCGGGAACCCGCCCCGCGGGCGACTCCACGGACTGCCAGATAGGGTCACGGCGCGCACTGACCAAACACAAGAGTTGTAACGGCGTGGTCGCCAAACACTGGCAATGAGCCCTGATGAGGGCCCCCGCGAAACCGACGAGACGACCTCCAGCAGCCCTCCAGCGGACGCCGGCGGCGACGATCCGTTCGGCGACCCCGTCGCAGTCGGCGACGCCCCCGTCGAAGAGGATCCCGACCCCGGACTCGGCATCGGTGAGACTCCCCCCGGAGAGTCCGCCGTCGACACGACCAGAAGTCCCGAGGGAACCGCCGTCGCCAGCCGCGAGCGCGGTCTCCTCTCCCGCCGACACGCGTTCGCCGGCGTCGCTGCGTTCACCGTCGTGGCACTGGCGCTCAGACTCGTCGCGCTCGGCGGCCGGATCTTCCACTGGGACGAGGGCCGCGTCGGCTACTGGATCCTCCGGTATCACGAGACGGGCATCCACGAGTACCGCCCGATCGTCCACGGCCCGTTCCTCCCGATCGTCAACGACTGGCTGTTCGCGCTCGCGCCCGTCTCTGACTTCCTCGCGCGCTTCCCCGTCGCCGTCGTCGGCGGGTTGCTGCCGCTGTCGGTGTGGCTGTTCCGCGAGCGACTCCGCAACGTGGAACTCGTCGCGCTGGCCGCGCTGTTCGCGCTGAACCCCCTCGCCGTCTACTACTCGCGGTTCATGCGCAACGACGTCCTCGTGGCCGTCTTCGCGTTCGCCGCGCTCGGCTTCGTCGTGCGCGGCTTCGACACCGGCCGACTCCGTTATGCGTTCCCCGCAGCGCTCTCGCTCGGCCTGGGCTTCACGACCAAAGAGAACGCTATCCTCTACGTCCTCTGTTTCCTCGGTGCGGGTGCAGTACTGGCGGACCATCGGCTGCTCGCGGCGCGGGCCCGCGGCGAGGCCGCTCGAAGCGTCGTGGGCCGCTGGCGCGCCGCGATCAGGACACGCCTCCTCGCCCACGGCCCGACGCCGCGCGCGTCGCTCGGCCGCGTCCTCGGCGTCGCCGTCGGCTCGCTGGCGCTGTTCGTCGGCGTCGTGTTGTTCTTCTACGCGCCCCGGCCCGACCTCTGGCAGATGTTCGCCGCGCCCTCGCAGATCCCGGGCGTCCTCGACGCGGGGACGGTCGGTGCGGCCGAGAAGTTCACCGACACGTGGGCCGGCGGCAGCCATCAGGACCACCCGTACCTGCCCTATCTCGGGGACCTCGCAGAGACGCTCGTCTACGGTGCGCCGGCGGTGATCGCCTTCGGCCTGCTGGGTGTCGTGATCGACCGCTACGGGCTGCGCGAGGGCGGACAGCGCGAGCTCGTCTCGTTCGCGACGTACTGGGCGATCGCGTCGCTGTTCGGCTATCCGATCGCCACCGACATCCAGGCCCCCTGGGCGGGCGTCCACGTCGTCGTGCCGCTCGCAATCCCCGCCGCGGTCGGCGTCGGATTCGTCGTCTCGTCCGCACGCGACGCGCTCGACGCACGCGACGCCATCAGCGTCGGCCTGGCCGCTGTCGTCGTGCTCGCGGCGTTCAGCGGTGCCGTCGCGGCCAACGCGACGTACTTCAATACCGCCTCCGAAGAGAATAGAGAAGTACTGCAGTGGGCGCAGCCGGCAAACGACCTCAAGCCTACGATGGAGGCCGCCGGTGCCGTGTCGGCCGCGAACGAAGGCACCGACGTCCTCTTCGTCGGGACGAGCGCGCCCGGGAGCGACAACGAGGTATTCTACGTCCGCAACGAGTCGTCGCTACGGACAGCTCCCCCCGGTGGCCCCGCCTGGCACGACCGCCTCCCGCTCCCGTGGTATCTGGAGAAACACAACGCCACCGTCACCAGTTCGCCGCCCGACGAGACACTCCGAGCACTCGCTGAGGCACCCCCGGTCGTCATCACGAAGGACTACGACCGCGACGAGGTCAGCGAGGAACTGTCGGGATACACCGTCTTCGAACACGACTTCCGGCTCTGGAACGATCGCGTCGTCGTCTACATCGACACCGAACGGCTCCGCGAAGTCGCTCCCGAGCGCGTCGAGGAAGGCACGCAGATCTGACGCGCAGCCAACAGACGCGGCCGGCTTCCCACGCGACACCGTGACCGACGCCCCGCCCCCGGATCCGTCTGTCCGTCTCCCTCACCGGGCCGTTCGGCAAGGTTTATTCACTGTCCTTCGGTAGCCTCGACCGTGACCGTCACCGTTCCCGGCCCCACGCTCGGCGTCGTCGGCGGCGGCCAACTCGGCCGGATGCTCGCCGAGGCGGCCGCCCCGCTCGGTGTCGACGTGGTGGTTCTCGATCCGACCCCGGACTGTCCCGCCGCGCCGGTCGCGCGCGATCAGATCGTCGGCGAGTTCGACGATCCCGCGGCGTTCCGCGAACTGGCCTCGCGGGTCGACGCCCTGACCTTCGAGATCGAACTCGCGGACTCGGCGCTCCTCGAAACGGTTGCCGACGAGTTCGACCTCTCGGTGAACCCGGACCCGGCGACGCTCTCGATGATCGAGGACAAACTGATCCAGAAGCGCACGCTTAGCGAGGCCGGCGTCCCGGTGCCGCCGTTCCGGCGCGTCGACGACGCCGCGGACCTCCGCGACGCGCTCGCGGAGTTCGGCAGCGTGATGCTGAAGGCTCGCACCGGCGGCTACGACGGCCGCGGGAACGTCCCCGTCACCGATCCCGCCGACGCCGAAGACGCGATGGCGGCGGTGGGCGGCCCCGCGATGGCCGAGACATTCGTGGACTTCGCGCGGGAACTCTCGGTGATCGCCGTTCAGGGCGACGACGAGGTCCGGACGTTTCCCGCGGGCGAGAACGTCCACGAGGACGAGATCCTCCGGGAGACGATCCTGCCCGCACGGACCGACGACGAGGTGCTCGCCCGCGCGGCGGACGTCGCCCGCGACGTCCTCGAAACGCTCTCGGGCCGCGGGGTGTTCGGCATCGAACTGTTCGAGACCCCGGATGGCGCGATCTCGGTGAACGAGATCGCGCCGCGGCCGCACAACTCCGGGCACTGGACTATCGAGGGCGCGCGCACCTCACAGTTCGAACAGCACGTCCGCGCCGTGTTGGGCTGGCCGCTCGGCTCGACCCAGTTGCGCTGTCCCACCGTGATGGCGAACGTGCTCGGCACCGTCGAGGAGCCGAAGCCGGCGCGCCTCGGTGCCGTCGAGGCTGTCCTCGGAGACGAGGACGCCTCGCTGCACTGGTATGGGAAAGACGAGGTGCGCCCGCTTCGGAAGATGGGCCACGTGACGCTGACTAGCGCGGACGAGACGGACCCGAGTGACCTCCTCGCGCACGCGAGAGAAGCACGGGACGCGCTCCGATTCGAGTGACGACCAGCGGACGACCGAGTGACGACGATGACTGACTACACCCCAGACGACGACGCCGACGTGACCGTACAGGACCTGATCGACCGCCTCGAGCGCGAGGCCGACGCCGACGCGGACCCGACGGAGACGCCCGACGTGGGCATCATTATGGGATCGGATTCGGACCTCGACACAATGCGCGGCGCGCACGACGCGCTCGATGAACTGGGCTTCGACGAGCAGACCGACTTTCACGACGCCCCCGACGCGCGGTTCACCTACGAGACGTACGTCGTCTCCGCACACCGCACGCCGGAACTGATGTACGCCTACGGCGAGACCGCGGCCGACAGAGGGGTCGACGTGATCGTCGCCGGCGCGGGCGGGAAGTCCGCAGATCTGCCGAATATGACCGCCTCGATCGCCTATCCGGTCCCGGTGATCGGCGTCCCGGTCCAGGAGAAATCCGTCGACAGCGTAATCGGGATGCCCACCGGCGCACCGATCGTCGCAGTCGATGCCGGCAAGTCGTTCAACGCCGCGCTCTCGGCAGTGCAGATCCTCTCGCGCGAACACGACGAACTGGAGACGCGTCTCGTCGAGTACCACGAGTCGCTCGTCGGGGCCGTCGCGCGCGATTCGCGGGACCTCCACGACCGCGGCGTCGACGCCTACGTCGACGAACGCGACGGGGCGTGACCTTTCGGCGCGCGCGCACCCGCCGATCGGCCAGTGCGTGCGATATTCTCGCAGGATTCCGAACCCCGAGCCGCCGGACTTGTGCCCGCACAACAGTATAAATCAACGCTTATGGGGGGGCACTGCTAACTGCCGAACGTCAGGAGATTCAGGAATGAGTGAATGGATCGCAATCGGTGCCCTTGGGCTCGTGGCCGTCGGCATCCCGCTCGGGATGATGGCCGTTTCGGCGCTGCTCCGCCCATCGGTACCCGAACAAGGCAAACGCGCCACCTACGAGAGCGGTGAGGTGCCGACCGGCACGGCGCGCGTCCAGTTTAACATTCAGTACTACATGGTCGCGCTGCTGTTCGTCGTGTTCGACGTCGAGACCGTTCTCATCCTCCCGTGGACCGTCATCTACCGGTCCGCGCTGGACCAGGGAGTCGGACTCACGACGATCCTCGGCCCGATGCTCGCATTCATCGGTGCCCTCGTCGTCGGTCTGGTCTGGGCGTGGCGCAACGGCGCGGTCGAGTGGGTCAAGAGCCCGCTGGCGAACCGCCGAAAGACGGAGAGAAACGCATGAGTAGCGAACGAGACAGACCATTTGTCACGGACGACACGCAAGTACAGACCGAGACCCGAGACGCCCGGATGACGGGCGGCGGCGCGGACAACCGGTTCAACTCGAAACTCCGGGAGGCGTTCGGCTCCTCGCCGTTCATCCTCACCAAGTTCGACCAGTTTATGAACTGGGTCCGCGGGTCCTCGATGTTTATGCTGCAGTTCGGGATTGCGTGCTGCAGCATCGAGATGATGCACACCTACTCCGTGAAGCACGACCTCGATCGCTTCGCGGCCGGGGTCCCTCGCGCGTCGCCGCGACAGGCCGACGTGATCATCGTCCCCGGGACGATCGTCTCGAAGTTCGCCCCGCGGATGAAGCGGGTCTACGACCAGATGCCCGAGCCGAAGTTCGTCGTGGGGATGGGCTCGTGTACGATCTCGGGCGGCCCGTTCCAGGAGGGCTACAACGTCATCAAGGGCGCCGAAGAGGTCATCCCGGTGGACATCCACGTCCCGGGCTGTCCCCCGCGCCCCGAGGCGCTGATCTACGGCGTCGCCAAATTGCAGCAGCGGATCGCCGAAGGCGAGTCGAGTCCGGTGACGGTCAAGCCGTACGAACTCGAACAGTTCGACGACCTCGAACAGGACGAGATCGTCGAGAAGCTCGCAGACCAGATCGACGAAGACGATCTGGTGATGCGATACAACTGGGCTGATTCGCCATGAGCTTAGAGGAACCGACGCCCGACGACGGCGCTGTCGAGACGCTGCCGACCGGTGCCGACGAGATCGCGGAACTGCTCGGCGACCTCGTGATCGACACGGAAACGCACGTCAACGCGCCCGGATTCGTGATCCGGCCGGACACGGTCCAGGAGACGCTCCGCCGCCTCCGCGACGAGGCCGGATTCGATCACCTCTCGTGTGTCACCGCCGAAGAGCGTGAGGACCGCTACGAGTCGATCTATCACCTCACGAGCTTCGACGACCGCCAGCGCGAGGTCAGCGTCATCGTCCCGACGACCAAAGACGACCCCGTGAGCGAATCGGCCGCGCCGGTGTTCCGGACGGCTGACTGGCACGAGCGGGAGGCCTACGACCTCGTCGGGATCGACTACGACGACCATCCGGATCTGCGACGGATTCTCCTGCCCGAGACCTGGCAGGGGCACCCGCTCTCACAGAACTACGACCAGGACCGGCCGCAGATCGTCACGCTCGACGAGTGGGAGAATCCGCTCGCTGAGGACCACCGCGAAGACGAGGGCGACACGATGTACATCAACATCGGGCCGCACCACCCCGCGACCCACGGGGTCCTCCACGTGAAGACGGTCCTCGACGGCGAGCAGGTCGCAGACGTCGACCCCGACATCGGCTACCTCCACCGCTGTGAGGAGCAGATGTGTCAGACGAAGACCTACCGGCACCAGATTATGCCGTACCCCGACCGCTGGGACTACGCCTCCTCTGGACTCCTCAACGAGTGGGCGTACGCCCGCGCGGCCGAGGACCTCAACGACATCGAGGTGCCGGAGTACGCACAGATCATCCGGACGATGGGGTCGGAACTCTGCCGGATCGCCTCACACATGCTCGCAGTCGGCACGTTCGCGCTCGACGTCTACGGCGACTTCACCGCGATCTTTATGTATGCGATGCGGGACCGCGAGAAGACCCAGAACATCCTCGAAGACCTGACCGGCCAGCGGATGATGTTCAACTACTTCCGACTGGGCGGGGTCGTCTGGGACCTTCCCGAGCCCCGTGACGAGTTCTTCGAGACGGTCCGCGACTTCCTCGACGACCTCCCGCAGGCGCTCGAGGAGTACCACGATCTCATCACCGGCAACGAGATCCTGCAGTCTCGGACCATCGACACGGGCGTCCTTCCGCCGGAGGTCGCGAAGTCCTACGGCGCGACCGGACCGGTCGCCCGCGGCTCCGGCATCGACTACGACCTCCGCCGCGACGATCCCTACGGCTACTACGACGAACTCGAGTGGGACGTCATCACCGAGGACGGCTGTGACAACTTCAGCCGTCTGCTGGTGCGGCTCCGAGAGGTCGAGGAGTCGGCGAAGATCATCGAACAGTGCGCGGACCTGCTCGAGGACTGGCCCGAAGACGAACGGGAGATCCAGGCGAACGTCCCGCGGACGCTCAAGCCCGACGACGACACGGAGATCTACCGTGCCGTCGAGGCCGCGAAGGGCGAACTGGGCATCTACATCCGCGGCGACGGCACCGACAAGCCAGGCCGGTTCAAGATCCGCAGTCCGTGCTTCTCGAACCTTCAGACGCTGCCCGAGATGTCCACCGGCGAATACATCCCGGATATGGTCGCCTCGCTCGGTAGCCTCGACATCGTCCTCGGCGAGGTGGATCGCTGATGGTCACGCCGCTCCAGTCGCAGGTACTCCTGCCCGAGCGGATCGCCGGGCTCCTCGGCCTCTCCGGAACGATCGGTCAGATCGTCGGTGGCCTCCTCGGCGCGTTCATCATCGCCAATCTCCTCTTGGTCCAGACGGCCGTCGCCGGCCCGTGGGCCAAGCGGAAGATTACCGCGGCCTTCACCGACCGAATCGCGGTCAACCGCGTCGGCCCGTTCGGCCTGGTCGTGATCGTCGCCGACGCCGTCCGCCTGCTCTCGAAGGAGCTCGTGATTCCGGAGGGCGTCGACCGGCCCGCGTACGACCTCGGTCCGCTTCTGGTGCCGTTCTCCGCACTGCTCGGGTTCGCCGTGATCCCGATGGGTAACGGCATTCACCTCGCCGATCCGGAGACGGGGCTCGTCTTCGCCTTCGCGGCGTCGTCGATCGCCTCGCTCGGCCTGGTGATGATGGGCTACGGCTCGAACAACAAGTACTCGCTCCTGGGCGGCCTGCGCGCGATCGCGTCGAACATCGCGTACGAGATCCCGCTCGTCGTCACCGCGGCGTCGGTGGTCGTGTTCACCGGCACCCTGCAGATGAGCGAGATCGTCGCCCAGCAGACCCAACCGCTGCTGTCGATCGCTGGCGTCACGATCCCGCAGTGGTTCGCTATCGTCAATCCCTTCGCCTTCGTGCTCTTCGTGGTGGCGAACCTCGCAGAGGTCGGCCGGAACCCCTTCGACGTTCCGGAGGCCCCGACCGAGATCGTCGCCGGCTTCCAGACCGAGTACTCCTCGGTGTACTTCGTCCTGATCTACCTGGGTGAGTTCATCCACATCTTCCTCGGCGGCGCGATCGCCGCGACGCTGTTCCTCGGCGGCCCGGCCGGACCGTTCCTCCCGGGCTTCGTGTGGTTCACGATCAAGATCTGGGCGTTCTACCTGTTCACGCAGTGGGCGCGCTCGGCGATTCCGCGCGTTCGGATCGATCAGTTCCTGGACATCGGCTGGAAGGGGATGCTCGTACTCTCCTTCGCGAACCTGGCACTCACGGCCATCATCGTGGGAGTGATAGCATGATTGGCGTACTCAAATCGATGGCGACGACGATGAAGCACGCACTGGACGGCGAGACGTTCACGGTCGAGTATCCGGACGTCGCACCCGAAGTGAGCCCTCGCTTCCGCGGGGTCCACAAGTTCAGCCAGGAGCGCTGCATCTGGTGTCGCCAGTGCGAGAACGTCTGTCCCAACGACACGATTCAGATCGTACAGGACGACCAGCGCAACGGCGAGGAGTACAACCTCCACATCGGACAGTGCATCTACTGCCGACTCTGCGAGGAGGTCTGCCCCGTCGATGCGATCCTGCTCACGCAGAACTTCGAGTTCACCGCCGACACGAAGGACGACTTCGTGTACAACAAAGAGCAGTTGAAGAACGTCCCGTGGTACAAGGACATCGACCCGCTCAACTCCCGGGAACCCGATCGCGACGCGTGGATCGGCGAGGGGGAGGGCGAGGTGGACTACCAGTGAGGTGAAACCCCTCGATCACGGGTTCGGCCCGTGAAGTCCACGGCTCGTTTCGGATGTTCGCGGACTTCTCGAAATCTTCAAAGGGGTTCCTCAAGGAGACACATACAATGGTTTACGAGACCATCGCGTTCGCGCTGTTCGCCCTCGTGACCGTGGGCTGCAGCCTGGGCGTCGTCCTCGTGCGGGATATCTGGCACTCCGCACTCCTGCTCGGGGGCGCGCTCTTGAGCGTCGCGGTGCACTACGTGATGTTACAGGCCGAATTTCTGGCCGCGATGCAGATCCTCGTCTACGTGGGCGGGGTTCTCATCCTCATCACGTTCGCCGTGATGCTGACGCGCACACAACCGGAGGTGAGTAGCACATGACCACGAAGCCTGAACTGAAGCTCGGATCGCACCTACTGCCCGGCCTCGCGGCCGCGGCGCTGTTCGTCGTGATGGCCACGACGTTCCTCACGGCGTCGTTCCCCGACCCACAGGGGTTCGCCGAGGGATCGAACATCACCGCGAGCATCGGATATGCGATGTTCAATCTCGACCTCGGCGACGTGCCGGGTGAGAGTTTCCTCGCGGCGTTCCTCCTGATCGCCGTCGCGCTGGACGTCGCCCTCGACGGGGCGGTGCACCTCGCACGGCGGAGCGACGACGAGGACCGGGCGCTGCTGACCGACGGCGGGACGAAGCTCAAACAGACGCTCTTCGGAGGTGAGGACTGATGGTCCCACCGGAGTACTATCTGCTCCTCTCGGCCGCCGTCTTCTGTATCGGGCTGTTCGGGATCCTCACGCGCCGGAACGCGCTGTTGATCCTGATGTCGGTCGAACTGATGATGAACGCCGCGAACATCAACCTCGTCGCGTTCTCCTACGTCTGGGGGAACGTCACGGGACAGACGTTCGGGCTGTTCGTGATGGCACTCGCCGCCGCCGAAGTCGCGATCGGGATCGGGATCGTCCTGGTGCTGTACCGCAACTTCGACGGCGTCGACGTCACTGAAGCGACAACGATGAGGTGGTAAGATGGCAGGAATACTCGACTTCGCACCCGCGATCGTGTTGTTGCCGTTCGTCTCGTTCCTCGTCGCGCTCGCGGTCGGCGACCGCCTGCCGAAGGGCGGCGCGCTGGCCGGGATCGCCGCGACGGCCGGCTCGCTACTCCTGGCCGCCGCGACGTTCCTGACGGTCTCCGGCGGGCAGACGTACAACGCGACGATCTACACGTGGGCCGAGGGACTCAATGCGGTCGATCTGAGTTTCGGCCTTCTGATCGACCCGCTGTCGGCGATGATGCTGCTCATCGTGACGCTCATCGCCTTCCTGGTCCACGTTTTCAGTCTCGGCTATATGAACGACGAGGGCGAGACCGGACTCCCACGGTACTACGCCGGCCTCGGCCTGTTCACCGCGTCGATGCTCGGATTCGTCGTGGCGAACAACCTCCTGATGGCGTTTATGTTCTTCGAGCTGGTCGGGCTCTGCTCGTACCTGCTCATCGGCTTCCACTTCCGGGAGCCCGGTCCGCCGAGCGCCGCGAAGAAGGCGTTCCTCGTCACGCGGTTTGGGGACTACTTCTTCCTCGTCGGCGTCGTCGCGGTCTTCGCGACGTTCGGCACGGCGGCGTTCGCCGGCGACGGCTCGTTCCCGGTCCTCGCCGAAGCCGCGCTCAACGGTGAGGCCGGTTCGGTCACCACCTTCGGCTTCGCGCCGCAGACGTGGTTCACCATCGTCGGCCTGCTTATCCTCGGCGGCGTGATCGGCAAGTCCGCGCAGTTCCCGCTGCACACGTGGCTGCCGGACGCGATGGAAGGCCCGACGCCGGTCTCGGCGCTCATCCACGCGGCGACGATGGTCGCTGCCGGGGTCTACCTCGTCGCGCGGATGTACGGCTTCTACGCGCTCTCACCGAACGCCCTGGCGATCATCGCGTTCGTCGGCGGCTTCACCGCGCTGTTCGCCGCCACGATGGGCGTCGTCAAGCGCGAGATCAAGCAGGTGCTTGCGTACTCGACCATCTCGCAGTACGGCTATATGATGCTCGGCCTCGGTGGCGGCGGCTACGTCGCCGCGACCTTCCACCTGATGACGCACGCGTTCTTCAAGGCGCTGCTCTTCCTGGGTGCGGGATCGGTCATCATCGCGATGCATCACAACGAGAATATGTGGGACATGGGCGGCCTCAAAGACAAGATGCCCGTGACCTACTACACCTTCCTCTCGGGGTCGCTCGCGCTCGCGGGCATCGTCCCCTTCGCCGGCTTCTGGTCGAAGGACGAGGTCCTGTATGAGACGCTCATCCACGGCCTCGGCGGGAACCCGATTCTGCTCGGCGCGTACGCGATGGGTCTCCTCGCCGTGTTCTTCACCGGGTTCTACACCTTCCGGATGGTGTTCCTCACGTTCCACGGCAACCCGCGCTCGCAGACGGCGCGCGATCCGCACGGGGTCGGCTGGAACGTGAAGGCTCCGCTCGTCGTGCTCGGCGTCCTGGCCGCGACGGCCGGACTGGTGAACATGGTGCCGGTGGAGAAACTGCTCGGGATCAAGGGCATCGACTTCCTGCACCAGTGGCTCGACGGCGGCTACGCGTCTCTGACCGCGCACCACTACGGCGAACTCATCCCGTACAGTTCGTCGTACATCGGCAGCGAGGCCACGACGGTGGCACTCGGTGCCGGAATCTCGCTCGGCCTGGCACTGGCTGGGGCGGGGCTCGCGTACCTCCTGTACGACGTCCCCGAACCGATCCGACACACCGACCGGCTCGGGCGCATCAAGACGCTGCTGTACAACAACTACTACCAGGACGAGTACCAGGTCTGGCTGGCCAACGGTGTGACGCGGCCGGTCGCGCGTGCCGCCAACAAGTTCGACGGCGGCATCGTCGACGGCGTGGTCAACGGCGTCTCGAGCGTCAGCCTGTTCTCGGGCAGTCGCATTCGCCGCATCCAGACGGGTGTGGTGAGTAACTACGCGGCGCTGCTCACGCTCGGCCTGACCGCACTTCTCGTCGCCTTCGGTCTCCTCGGAGGGTGGTTCGTATGATCATTGAAGCGCTCATCGCTGTCACGTTCCTCGCCGCGCTGGTCGTGTTCGTCGCCCCCGACGAGTACGCCGGTCGACTCGCGGCGGCACTCAGCGCGCTCCCGGTGCTCGGGAGCCTCTGGATGTGGGCACAGTACGACGCGAGCGGCAACGCCCTCCTGGGCGGGTCGATCGCGTTCGAGACGGACTTCGTCTGGCTGACGCTCGGCAGTCTCGATCTGCACTGGTTCGTCGGCGTCGACGGCATCAGCCTGCCGCTGGTCGTCCTCACGACGATCCTCTCGACGCTGGCGATCATCAGCGCGTGGACGCCCATCTCCGAGCGCCAGTCGCAGTTCTACGGACTGATGCTGTTTATGGAGGCGAACCTCCTGGGCGTCTTCACTGCGCTCGACTTCTTCGCGTGGTTCGTCTTCTGGGAGGCCGTCCTCGTCCCGATGTACTTCCTCATCGGCGTCTGGGGCGGTCCGAACCGGCGCTACGCCGCGATCAAGTTCTTCGTATACACGAACGTGGCGTCGCTCGTGATGTTCATCGGGTTCATCGCGCTGGTCTTCGGCCTCGGCGACTCGGTGTCGTCGATGCGACTCCCGGAGATCGCCCAGGCGCTCCGAGCGGGTGAACTCGCCGGCTTCGCGGGGCTGAATGCCGGGATGCTGAAGACCGTCGCCTTCGTGGCGATGTTCCTCGGCTTCGCGGTGAAAGTGCCTGTCGCGCCGCTGCACACGTGGCTGCCCGACGCCCACGTCGAGGCCCCGACGCCGGTGTCGGTGATGCTGGCGGGCGTCCTCCTGAAGATGGGGACCTACGCCCTGCTGCGGTTCAACTTCACGATGATGCCCGACGTGGCGACGGCGCTCGTCGTCCCCATCGCGGGGATCGCCGTCATCAGCGTCATCTACGGCGCGCTCCTGGCGCTCGCACAGCAGGACCTCAAGCGCATCGTCGCGTACTCGTCGGTCTCGTCGATGGGGTACGTGATCCTGGGACTCGTCGCGTACACCACCTACGGCGTCGGCGGCGCGACGTTCCAGATGATCGCGCACGGACTCATCTCCGGACTGATGTTTATGGCGGTCGGCGTCATTTACAACACGACCCACACGCGGATGGTGGGCGATATGTCCGGGATCGCAGACCGGATGCCCGTCACCGCCGGCATCTTCGTCGCCGGCGCGTTCGGGTATATGGGCCTGCCGCTGATGGCCGGCTTCGCGGGCGAGTTCTTCATCTTCAAGGGCTCGTTCGCCTCGACGGTCCACTCGGGAATGCCGCTGTTCACCGCGGCGGCGATGTTCGGCATCGTGATCGTCGCGGGCTACCTGCTGTTCGCGATGCAGCGGACGCTGTTCGGTCCGTTCAGTTTCGACGGTGACTACGAGATCACCACCGCACCGATGCAGGACGTCGCGCCGCTCGCGGTGCTCCTGCTCCTCGTGATCGTCCTCGGGGTCGCCCCCGACCTCTTCTTCGGGATGATCCAAGATGCGGTTAATCCGATCCTGACGGGAGGTGGGCTGTGATGTCCGTCCTCCTCCAGACGGCGGAGGCCACCACGCCGATGTGGTCGGCGCTCGCGCCCGCGATCGTCCTCGCGCTGACGGGGCTCGTGCTCCTCGGGATCGATACGGTGTGGAGCGACGATCCGAACAACACGGTCCTGGCCGGGACCGCTGCTGGCGGCTCGCTGCTGGCGTTCGGGATCACCGCCTGGTTCCTCGTCGCCGGGACGGGTCAGCCACAGACCGGCGGTGCGATCTCGCTGTACGGCGAGTCGCTCGTCGTCGACGGGATGAGCCTCTTCTTCACGCTCATCACGACGATCGTCACGGCGATGGTGGCCGTCGCCGCCTACGACTATCTCGACGGACACGAGCACCGCGCGGAGTTCTACTCGATGGTGCTCTTCGCTGCGACCGGGATGGCGACGATGGCGACGGCGAACTCCCTGGCGACGGCGTTCGTCAGCTTAGAGCTCGCGTCACTCCCGTCGTACGCACTCGTCGCGTACCTCCGGAAGAACCGCGGCAGCGTCGAGGCGGGGCTGAAGTACCTGCTGATCGGATCGGTCTCCTCGGCGGTGTTCGTCTTCGGTATCAGCCTGATCTACGCCGCGTCGGGTTCGCTCATCTTCGCCGACGTCGCGTCGGCGCTCGGGTCCGGCGTCTCCGAGATGACCGGCGTCGTGGGACTCGGCGTGCTGATGATCGTCGGCGGGATGGCGTTCAAGACGGCCTCCGTGCCGTTCCACTTCTGGGCGCCGGAGGCGTACGAGGGCGCGCCCGCGCCGATCTCCGCGTTCCTCTCCTCGGCCTCGAAGGCGGCGGGCTTCGCGCTCGCGTTCCGCGTCTTCGTCGAGGCGTTCCCGCTCGGGGCGATCCCGGCGGGCGTCGACTGGGTGCTCGCCTTCCAGGTGCTGGCCGTCGTCACGATGACGCTCGGTAACTTCGCGGCCGCGACACAGGAGAATGTCAAGCGGATGCTCGCGTACTCCTCGATCGGCCACGCGGGCTATGCGCTGATCGGTCTCGCGGCGCTGACCGCAGGCGGTCCCAACGGCGACGTGCTCGGGGCCTCGATGGCACACCTGCTCGTCTACGGCTTTATGAACACGGGCGCGTTCCTGTTCATCGCACTGGTCGAGCACTGGGGTGTCGGTCGGACGTTCGAGGACTACAACGGCCTCGCCTCGGCCGCCCCCGTCGCCGCAGTGGCGATGACGGTGTTCATGTTCAGCCTCGCGGGGCTCCCGCCGTTCGGCGGCTTCCTCTCGAAGTACGCCCTATTCTACTCGGCCATCGAGTCCGGGTTCTGGTGGCTCGCCGCCGTCGGCGCGGTCAACAGCGCGCTGTCGCTGTTCTACTACAGCCGCGTCGTGAAGGCGATGTGGATCGAAGAGCCCAGCGGAACCTTCGAGATCCAGAGCCGACCGGTCGGCCTCTACGCGGCCGTGCTCTTCGCCGGACTGGGGACGCTGCTCTTGCTCCCCGCCTTCGGTCCGGTCATCGAGACGGCCCAGACTGTCGCGGCGGCGCTGTTCTAACGCCGCCCCGTCTGCTCTGTCGCTGACGATGGCGGAGACTCGGTTCGCGTCTGCAACAGCAGGCTCTTGACGCCGTTTCGACAATCGAACGTATGGTCGCTGCGAATACGAAGCGAACCTTCCCGTTCGTCCTCGACGCGCCGCGACTCTGGGGTCTCGCGCTCGGTCGTATCGAAGCGTGGCTGTCGCGGCTGATCCCCCTCGGTGTCGACATTGCCGTTCCAACGGTGATCCACGAGCGTCTGCCCGAAAGAGGCCACCAATGAGCCGATCGCCACGCTCCGTCGTCGGGACACTCGGAGGCCGCTCTCGGTTGCGGACCGCTCTGCTTACCGGCGGCGTCGCGGCGGGGCTGCTGATCGTCGTTAGCGCGTTCCTCGATCGGTCGCTGCTCGTCGAGACGATCACGATGGGAATCTCGACGACCGCGTTCGCCTACTGGTTCGACCTCGGCGAGCAGTCCTAATCCGCCGAGCGTGGATTGGGGTGACAGTGAGACGGCGGCAGAGCGGAGCTGAATCAGGACTCCTCCCATCAGTACGATCGCGACGAGTGCCAACCCCGTCAGCCGGACGCGACGCCCGTGTACTCGCGCAACTCGTCGCCCTTCGTCCCGAGGATGCTGACGAGTCGGCTCGGGTGGGCGAACGGACTCGGTGGCTTCGGGTTTTCGAGCCTCCGTCCGAGCGCTCGGTACTCGGCGAGCGACCAGACGCCGTACAGAGCAGAGACTCATCCCGATCCACCATCCGAATCCCGGGAGCAGTGCAAGCCCGACCGGGCTGGCGGGAGCTGCCTGGATGGTCCCTCCGGGGCTGCCGAGTCCATCGGACGCGCGCACCAGGCCGACGAGCAGTCCGAGCATCGAGAGCCAGAAGGCTACGAAGCGGCCGGCAAACAGCCGGTTCGAGACCCGAGTGATGGTCGCTCCGTTGCGGTCGACCCAGGACCGACGCAGTGGTGACTGGACCTCGCTCGCCGGCCGTCCCACCTGTCGGCCGGGACGCTGTGCTCTCAGTCCCGACAGCGCGGCGACGTCGACACCGAGGAGACCGCTGGCGACGAGCAAGCGGAGGAGGCTCCGCTGTGAGAGGTGGAGGGTCGTGATCCCGACGGGGACTCTCATCTCAGTGAGCCGTAGAACAATTCGACACTATGTGTGTACTGGTCGGGACGCTCAGGTCCGTCGTGTCGGTTCGCACCGACCGTCCGTCATTCCGCTCTACGGGGGGCAGGCCCGCCTCAGCGAATCGGATCGAAGATGGCCGTGACGACCGAGAGGATCCCGACGCGGCGTCCGAAGTATCCGAGCACGCCCAGGAAGCCAGTCAGCGAGAGCACCGCACCCCCGAACTGGAGCACGCTCGCGCCTCCGAGACCCGCGAGGAGGAGCACAGTCGCCACGCCCCCCACGACGAGCATCACGACGACCACCCCGATCGCCTGTGTCGCCGCCGCCTCGTGCGCATCGTCCATCAACAGCCAGACCATCGGAACGAGGGCCGCGATCGAGTAGAAGACCGTTGGAAGCCAGGACACGCCAGTAACAGCGGTGCCCGACGTATTAAGGATCCGATGGGCGCGAGCGGGTGTGCCCCCACCGGACCCGTCGGGGGCGGACCGGGACTCGTCGGTGGCTCCGGTCACGGCGCGATTCTCTCCACCTCGCGAGCGCCGGCCTCGTGGCGTGAATCGCCCTCCCGTTGCTGTCGAGCGGGCGCGGTTCCACTCTGTTCGATACCCGCTGGAACCGGACCGACCGGCTGCTGCTCCGCGCCGCAGAAGTGATAGCTCCCTGTCACACCGCGTCTTTCAACTGGTCGCAGTTCCACGCTTCCCGCACGGACCGATGAGTGGGCCCGATGACGGTCGTCCGGCTATTCGATCGCGACTGCTCCCGATACTCGTCGTGGCCGCGCTTCTCGCGGCGAGCGGGTGCAGTACGTACGGGGCCCCATCGGAAGCCGACAGCGCGCTGCCGTCACAAGCGGAGGCGGCAGATCGGTATGCCTCACTCGAGACGCTCAATGCCACGGTGACCACCGTCCAGACGCGAAACAACAACACGATGACCACCGTGGCGCAGAAACGACTCCGTCTCGATCCGTGGGCCTACCGCGACCGAGTCCTCGCGGTCCAGCGCACAGAGGGCGCGCGCGAGCCGCTCGTGTCCGAGGGTGGATTCGTCGTCGTCAACGAGTCGCGGTTCGTGTACTTCGATCCGGCCTCCGAACAGGTGACCAGGGCCACGATCCGCGGCAGCACGGACTCCGAGGAATCGCCGTTTCCGCGCCTCGTGAACGCGGCCCGCAGCGGCCAGCCCGTCACCCGCCCCACGACGACTCCGGGCGTCTCCTCGCTGCCACGAGTCCCCGTAGAGAGCGGTTCCGAGGAGGACGGCAACGGATCGACGTCCTACCGTGAGGGCACCGTCTCGGTTACCTACACCGGGACCGAGATGGTCGACGGCCGGGCGGCCTACCGGCTGGAGTTGACGCCGAACTCGGCCGAAATGTCGCTGGAGTCGCAGACGCTCTGGCTCGATACCGAGTATCTGTATCCGGTGAAGCGGCACACGAGGTTCACGGCCCACGGCGACGACTATGAGTACACGGTTACGTTCCGGAACGTCACGTTCAATCCATCGTTCGAGCCCGGGACCTTCCGCGTCGACGCCGATGAGGTCCCGGCGAGCGCCCGTGAGGTACAGTTCAGCGCGTACGACTCGGCGGCGGCGATGGCCGACGCGGTCGACGTTCCGGTCCCCAGGCCGACCGTTCCCGAAGGGTTCAGCCTCGAATCGGCCACGCACCGCACGGCGAACCCGGAACTCGTCAGCCTCCGATACGAACGCCCGAACGGCGACGACACGATTCGCATCTTCGTGTTCGGATCGGCCACCAACGACACGTCGGGAACGCCGGTCGACATCGGCCCCTACGAGGCACGACGCTCACAGACGAACGACACGACGAGCATCGAGTGGGTCGCCGACGGCTACACGTTCCGCGTGGAGGGCCAGGTCGACGTCGACACCCTCACCCGCGTCGCACGGTCAGTCGTCGACACTACCTGACCGGAGACGATCGGGGCGGTCCCCGTCGGTTCTCGCAGCGTCCGCCGTGTGCACAGCGCTCGCGCTCAGTACTCGAGATCGATGTCAGTGAATTCGAAGCGGGCGCCGCCCTCAGTGCCACTGACGACCGCGACCTGCCAGCCGTGGGCCTCAGCGATCCGCTTGACGATCGTCAGCCCAAACCCGGTCCCGCCAGGTATCGAGGTGTGCCCGGGCTCGAAGACGGTCTCTCGATCTTCTTCGGGGATTCCCGATCCCGTGTCTTCGACGTAGATGCCGTGGTCACCGATTCGGCCGACGCGGACCGTCACGTTCGCCCCGCCGTGTTCGAGTGCATTCCGAAAGAGGTTCTCGAAGACGTGCTGGAGCCGACTCCGATCGGCCCTGATCGTGACCTCGTCTTCGATCTCGATGGTTGCCTCCCCCGTTTGGACGTTCTTCCAGCAGGAGCCGACGAGGTTGACTAGCTCTATCGGTTCCGGATCCGACACGGCCTGCCCCTGTCTGGCCAGCGTGAGCGTATCCGTGATGATCTCGTCCATCCGGTCGAGCGAGTCGACGAGTGGGGTGAGATGCTCGCTCTCGCAGTCGTTGTTCAGTAGCTCCGTCCGGCCCTGTGCGACGTTGAGGGGGTTTCGCAGGTCGTGTGAGACGACGCTCGCGAACTCGTCGAGCTGCTCCTTCTGATTCTGGAGCTGTCGTTCTCGTTTGACCCGCTCGGTGATGTTCCGTGTGATGCCGATGATCTGGGTCACGTCGCCATTCGTCATAACGGGTGTCAGAATCGTCTGCCAGAACCGTGCGCCCGTCTCCACGGGGAGTTCCTCCTCGTAGGAGATGGATTCTCGGGCCCGGACGCATCGGCGGTAGTTCGCGTGGAGGTCTGCGCCGATGTCGTCGCCGAACACTTCTCTGGGCGTCTTCTCGCGCACCTCGTCGGTGGTGATCCCGGTCTGCTCCTCGTAGGCGCGATTCAGGCGCTCGAAGCGGAACTCGTACTCCTGATCACTCGACTCGACAGTGAGGAAGAAGATACTGTCGTCGACAGTTTCGAGTAGCGTCTTGTACTCCTCGGCGAGCTTCTGGTACCGCTGTTCCTGTCGCTTCCGCTCGGATATGTCCCGGCTGTTCACGAGAATCCCATCGATTTCGGGATCGTCCAGCCGGTTCTGCAGTGTCGACTCAATCCAACACCACGAGCCGTCTGCGCGGCGAAACCGTGTCTCGATTATCTGCGGCTCATCCGGATTCGTCTGGAGGGTCTCGATGGCGTCAGCAACGTGCTCACGGTCTTCTGGATGCTGATACTCGAATCCGACTTCGCCCTCTAAGTCCTCGGGTTCGTACCCGAGCGTCTGTTCGACTGCGGGACTCACGTACGTGATCGTCCCGTCCGATGCGATGATTGTCGCCATATCGGAGAGTTCTTCGAGCAGCTTTCGATGCAACGTTCCGGTCATACGAGGGCTACGAGTGGGTAGTACATAAGTAGGGTACCGAACGGACGAATCGAGGGAGTACCGAACGGACTGATTGAGGAGGGACCGAACGGATTGATCGAGGCGGTACCGGGCGCTCCGCTCTCCAACGGCGGATGGGTCGTTATCGTCCTCGTCAAAAACGCCCCAAGCGTTCAGAGAGACGACGAATCCACTGCAATCCGACGGTGGTCGCCGGCGCAGTGGATCACGCAACGCACGCTCGAAACAGCTAGCCAGGCCAGCCACCAAAACGTCCTGTGCAGTGATACTCGAGGCGCAAGGAGTTGCTCGCTGTCGCGATGGATCAAACGCGTAGCCCGACCCGCCGGCCTTTGGAAGCCACCCACGAGACGATCGCCTCCGTCGGAATGCGACTCGGTAAGAACGGGTTGCCGTCGGATGAGGCCGGGCCGAACCGGGGGAGTTTCTACATCGGGGACGACGACGAGCGAGTCGGTGTCGTCGTCCAAATCGCAGACACGGCTGGACTGTTACCGCGGCACAAGCCGTTGGGGAACGTTCTCTTATCGCGGTGGGCGGACGAGCAAGTAATCCTGTTTCGCCTCGATGCGAGTGGCTGGAATCAACAACTGCCCGTTTTCGATCCGCTGATAGCCACCACCACCGCCATCGTGTCCCTCCAGTCGGAGGTGCTGGAGGTCACCAGTCTTGGGGTTTATCGTGATGCTTTCGACGACGCCGAGTTCCGTACCCTCGGTGGTCATCACTTCATACCCACTGAGGGAGGATGCGAGGACCATACGCACCCGTTCGTCGCAGACGCCTTAATCTGCAAGATAACTGAAACCACCACTTCAGCAACGTCGCCGACCGTCGTCCCTGAACTGGCTGGACCTACCGGACGCAGGCCAATTCACGCATAAAACGATCAGTGTACTCAGCGATTCTGTGAGGGACCAACAGTTCTTGATACAGTGACCGAGCTTCGACTGGAGTGCTGAATTGTTGCGCGTGCCGAAGCAGCAGCGTCTTCGGATCACTCCAAGTGAACTCCACTCGGCGGCCATCGACGAGCTCGAGGCCGACCGCGGACTGACTCGCGAACTCACCCATTTCCTCACCGCTCAATTGGGCCTGCGTCCCAGCGCCGGCGACGTCTTCGAAGCCGATCCGGCACCGAACCGGAAGCAAATGCTGGATAGATTGTAGCTGAGAGTCTCGCAGGAGAATTGCTCACCAGAAGTAGGAACCGCTCAGTGCAGACGCACGTTGTATCGCCGCAGGCGGCCAACTACTCGAAGACTGTCAGGAACGAGGTGCTGGATATAGAACGTCCATCTTGTAAATGGTCGCATCGGAACCCTAGCCGCTTGGATTTGGAACTCCACAGCAGAGCTCTGGGAGTATTATTTGAATGTCTCTCCCAACCTTGATTAGTACTCTGAAGAGTCTGATAGTGGCGCCAACCTAGGATTGCAGCATATAATAATTGACTGGAACGGGTAGTATATGTTCGTATATAGTTTTCTCAGGATTAGCACGCTGTTCGGGGATTTTATTTCGGCTGTCGGTGAAATCCTCTGGTAGACGATTACTGTTTGTGGGTCCGTCCAGCAAGCAGTGTGATCACGTGGGCCACGAGCAGGGCAGTGAAGACGAGCCACCACGTGGTACTCTGCAGGCCAACAACCAACATCGGGAGATAGAGTAACCGGAAGGTCACTGCCGACCAGAACGCGGTCGCACGGGCTGCGCTACCGGCAGTACGCCATCCGTATCCGAGCCGCCCGTCAGCGCCGATGCGTACAGAGAAGTCCAACATCGTTGGATTATCACCCGACGATTGCGGTACAAGACCGGCGTGACGAGAACTCGCCGTTTCGGAGGTCCGAGACGAACTGACTGTCAGTCATCAACTTTCCTTTCGACACGTAATTGCTGGCCTGAACTGTTGTTAACGATACTTTCGTATTGGATATGATCGTATGACTGCGCTACTGTACGGAGCGATTCGAGCTAACCGAACCTGGAGATGATTCTGTGCAAGATACGCGCCCTCCATCTTGCACGCCGTGGATCGATCTATTCAGCGTATCAGAGGTCGAGAAGTGCCCGATACAGAGGAGCAAGTCAGCACATCGGTATCGGTGTCAAAGACCCAACTCTCCCACTCACATCCGATTCTCGTCGATGGGTTGTGCCTCTGACCACGACTGAGGCCGGTGGACAGCCGAGGTGGGTCTCTTAGCCGAGGAGTGAAAACACGCCATAGGATCGCACGAGCGACAGCACCGGCGTGATCATCCAGAGTGTCACGACGCGAGCTGCCGCCGCGTGGTGGAACAGGCCTTCGGCGGACAGTTCCTCCGGATCTTTTTCGCCAATGGGAGACACACTATCCCCGGATGGGTGCTGCCTGTCTGGGTGAGGCGTCTCGCTGTCAGCGAGTTCGGCCACAGTCGGGCCCGAGGCGACCCCCTTGTGGATTTCAAGTAGGTGAAGTTTCAGTGCACCAGTCGGAAACTTTGGAGCGGATTCCTCGGCAGGGGACTGTGTGACGATTTGTGCGAGCGTCCGCGCTCGGCTTGCCCGGCCCCACCCGAGCCCAATGATACAATCAAAATCGGAATGACGGACGCTTTTCTACGCAACGCGCGCCAGTCCTGCGGTAGTGATCGTCAGGTCAGAAAATGGGGCCGGAGGGATTTGAACCCCCGATCGACTGATATCTCCGGTACGCGCCTCGGTACTCCAGAGGGTCGTCAACGCGAGCCGATGATCAGTCGGTCGCTCGGTATATCAGTCTGGAGTCTCGTCACCGGGCGCAAGCCTCTGGAGTCAGTCGCCATGCCGGGCTTGGCCACGGCCCCGTGATGTGCATATACGGGTATGGCAATACTGCTTAAAGGAATTACGATCGGTCGATACCGTGCCGGCTCAGTCCGCGGATCTTCCCTGGATTCAGCGGTCCGTATCGGACCACGAACACTCCTGGCACTTGTAAGCCGTCACGAACTCTGTCACGCTCGGCATATAGCCCACCGAGAGGACGTTGGAACCGCACTCGGGGCAATCCATCTCGGCGTCCTCGATCGCCTCGGCTTCCATCGGCCGATCGCCCTCGACGAGTTCTGCCAACCGTTCCGGCGTCACCATCCGTCCCTCGACGACTCGGTTGCTCATACCACCACTCACGGAACCGAGTGTGGTAAATCCGTCGTGCGGTCGGCGGCAGGGTACCGCTCAGAGCCACGGAGCGCGTGAGCCGTCGGAGTCGGGGTAGCCGTATCCGACGTCGCCGCCGTCCTCGTCGTCGCTCTCGATCGTCTCGTCGTCGTTCCAGTCGCCGCCGTCGGCGACCGCTCCCGGCGCGGGAGCCGGTGATTCGGGAGCCGCGCTGTCGTCGGCTTCGGCCGGACCTTCGGGGTCGTCTGCCGTCCCGTCGTCTCGGGCCGGTCCGACCTCGGTGCCGGGATCATACGAGAACAGCGCCGTGACGCCTAAGACGCCCAGTGCCACGGGCGCTTCCGTGGGGAGAAGTCCCAACACGTCGATCGCCAGCATCCCGAGTGCGACCGAACTCCCGAAGCGGAAGAGGTCGAGGTCGACCGCTCCGCGAAGCCGGGGGGCGAAAACGGCCACGGCGAGGGCGAAGCCGACGCCGACACCGGCGGCCGCGACCGCGCGGAGGATCATCCCGGGGTTGGGGTTGACGACCAGCGCCGCGCCGCTGATGTTGATGCTGGCGACCAGCCCCAGCCCAATGATGATGCTCGGCGAGGGAAGGTACTCGCCGATCTTCGCAGACGCCGTCTTCGCGGCGACCGCGAGGATCACCAGTCCGGCGAAGCGGTGGAAGACCTGGAAGTCCAGCACCGTCTTCAGCGTTTCTGCGAAGAGGGCCTCCAGCCCGGCGATCGGGAGGAGGATCGCGCCGAGGATGAGCACGGACGTGATCTGCTCACGACGGGAGCCATCCATCTCCGCGAGGATGACTGCGACGGTCGCCGAACCACCGAAGATCAACAGCCCGGTCTCGACGATCCCGAGCGGACTGTTGAGAGTCCCTGCAATGATGAGTGCCGGGAAGATCCCGTCGATGAGCGGCAACGCCATTACCGTCGCCAGGAGTCGGGTTGCACCGCCGACCTGCTGCTCGAGTCGGAGCGCGACTGGGTGCCGAGAGACGCTCATTCGAGACTAGCGGCCGTACCCATCGGCCAAACGGCGATACGGGCGCAAGCCCGACGCCGACGCGGCGCGGGCCCGACCGAGCACTCCGAGCGAGTCGAGCGCGGGGAGCGTCCAGTTCCCGCGTTTGAAATTCTGCATCGCTGTAAATGTAAAGGCGGCATCGAAGCGGTCGATCGGCTGACCCGCGATGCGCGATGCAGAGGGACACTCGGAGTCCATACACGAGGATAATCGCAGTGGGATATTAAACGTTGTGTGGGAGGTGTGCTCACGGATCTGGGCCTCTTTCAGGAACGAGCACGATGAGCTACCGATTGTGAGAAAATACCAGCCGACTCCCGACGAATCGACGGCGTCCTCGGACCCCGTCGCAGATATTGCGCCGTTCTCCCGCCATTTGGGTGGGACAGTGGGGCTTCGACGGGTGAACCGAGCTGCGTCCCCGCGACAGCGACTGCGAGCATTCCCCCCGCACTGTGAACGCCTTATCCACAGGCGTGCATATTTCGCTCACACACGTGGCAACGATCTGCACGCCCCTGGCATCTCACAACGTTTTTGTCGGTCGCCTGCGGACCGTTTATATGGCGAACGACGTTTCCGAACGCGGTTCATTCTCGGAGAAACTCCAGGTACCGGAAGCGCTGACGTTCGACGACGTGCTGCTTCGACCGATGGAGAGTCGGGTCGAACCCGACGCCGCCGACGTCTCCACGCGCGTCTCGAAGACCGTCGAACTCAACATCCCGATCCTCTCGGCGGCGATGGACACCGTCACCGAGAGCGCGATGGCCATCGGGATGGCACGCGAGGGCGGACTCGGCGTCCTCCACCAGAATATGAACACCGACCAGATGGTCACCGAGATCGAGCGCGTCAAGCGTGCGGACGAACTGGTCATTCGTCGCGAGGACGTGGTGACCGCCCGGCCTGACCAGACGGTCCGTGAGGTTGACAAAATGATGGAGCGCGAGGGGATCTCGGGGGCACCCGTCGTTGCCGAAGACGACACCGTCCTGGGCATTATCTCCGGCACCGACATCCGCCCGTACCTCGAGGTCGGTGAGTTCGACGAGGTCAGAGAAGCGATGACCGACGAGGTCATCACCGCGGATCGCGACGTGGTCGCGCGCGACGCGCTCGAACTGATGTATGACCACAAGATCGAGCGCGTCCCCATCGTGGACGACGACGAGCGACTCGTGGGACTCGTCACGATGCAGGGTATCCTCCAGCGACGCGAGCACGAGAACGCCGCCCGCGACGACGACGGACGCCTCCGCGTCGGGGCCGCCGTCGGGCCATTCGACGACGAACGCGCCGCTGCGGCCGACGAAGCGGGCGCAGACGTGATCTTCATCGATTGCGCCCACGCGCACAACCTCAACGTCCTCGACAGCGCCCGCGAGATTAAGGAGTCCGTCAGTGCGGACGTCGTCGTCGGCAACGTCGGTACGCGCGAGGCGGCGGAGGCCGCCGTCGACTTCGCAGACGGCCTGAAAGTCGGCATCGGTCCCGGTTCGATCTGCACCACCCGCGTCGTCTCCGGGGCAGGGATGCCGCAGATCACGGCCATCGCGGAGGTCGCCGACGTCGCCGCGCCGGAGGGCGTGCCCGTAATCGCGGACGGAGGCATTCGGTACTCCGGTGACGCGATCAAAGCGATCGCTGCCGGTGCAGACGCCGTGATGCTGGGGTCGTACTTCGCCGGCACCGACGAGGCACCGGGCCGCGTCATCACGATGAACGGGAAGAAGTACAAGCAGTACCGCGGAATGGGCTCGGTCGGCGCGATGAAGTCCGGCGGCGGCGAGCGGTACCTCAAAGAGGATGCCGAAGACGAGGAGTTCGTCCCCGAAGGCGTCGAGGCCGCGACGCCTTACAAGGGTACCCTGGCCTCGGAGCTCCACCAGCTCGTCGGCGGGATGCGCTCGGGGATGGGCTACGTCGGCGCAGAAACGATTCCGGGCTTCAAAGAGCGCGCGGAGTTCGTCCGCGTTTCGAGCGCGGGCCAGACCGAGGGCCACCCGCACGACGTGATGATCACCGACGAAGCGCCGAACTACAGCCCCGACGGGAACTGATACTGTCGGACAGAAGTTCGTGAATCATTTTGGCACCCACGAGGTGCCGATGATTTTCACATAGTTCTGTCCGACAGTATGAGGCAGCCGATCCGGACCCGTGTGGGATCACATCGCATAAGGGATATATTGATATGCCCACGGAGTTCAATCACATTGTATCGGTGTTTCAGAAACACCGCGAATCTACCAATGAGTGCTGACCCGCCACTGGTCCTCGTCGTCGAAGACGAACCGGATCTCGCTGACCTGTATGCAACGTGGCTGCGAGACGACTATCGCGTCAGAGTCGCCTACGGCGGTCGTGAGGCACTCGAGAAACTCGACGACGAAGTCGACGTAGCCCTCCTCGACCGGCGGATGCCGGATCTCTCCGGTGACGAGGCGCTCGAGGCGATTCGCGAGCGCGGCGTCGACTGCCGCGTCGCGATGGTCACCGCCGTCGAACCCGACTACGACATCGTCGAGATGGGGTTCGACGACTACCTCGTCAAACCCGTCTCTCGCGACGCGCTCAAAGAGACCGCCGAGAACCTCCTCCTGCGGGATACCTACGACGAAGGAATCCAAGAGCTGTTCTCACTGGCCTCGAAAAAAGCCCTCCTCGAATCGGAGAAGGACTCCGTCTCGCTCGAGAACAACGAGGAGTACCAAGAACTCTCTGAACGCGTCGCAGAGCTTCGAGGTGAACTCGACGAGACGCTCGGTCAGTTCGGCGGAGGCGACGAGTTCGCCGGAATGTACCGCGACATCGATCAGGCCGCCGACAGCGAAGATATCTCCTCGAAGTAACGACCTATCAGCTGAGCTGAACAGTTCTATTCGAATTTTCTCCAGTGAACGGAGCGCTAGCCCCGAGAGCGCATCTCGTCGCCGTCCCACTTTTTGTGAGGCTACTTTCTGTTTAAAATAAAGTTATATTATATCAGAAAGTGTCAGAAAAATTCTTATTAAATCGACGCTATGTACCAATCGTCATGTCCGAAGATGACACCAACGCTGTGGCGGAGTACCTGTCCAATCACCCCCGTGCGATGGGCGTCCTGTTCACCGCGCTCCTCCTGCTCTCGCAGGCGGGGACGGTCGCTGCCGGAAATCACGGCGCGATCTCTGGGCCTTAGATTAAATCGAGTCGATACAGAGTTCGTCGCTCCACTGTAACGAACTGTCGACCATCACCGGTATGTTCTCTAACGAGAGGAAATCCTCGAGTTCGGACCGTGACAAATCAAACACTGTAGCAGTCCCTGAAGAGAGATAGTACGTTTCGTTTCCGGGGATATAGGGGACCACGAGACTCCCTAACTCGTACTCGCCAGATGGATATGTCCGGTACTCTACGGCATATATTTCATTCTGCCGTTCAATCTTGCACATATTAGGGAGCAATGCCTGTACCTGTGTGACGGAAAATCCGCCATCGCCGACGAGAATATAGTTTTGACCGATTACATTATCCTGTTTGGCCAAGTCCAACGATACTCGGATCGGGAAACCATAGTTCAACAAGCGTGCTAGATCCCGTCCAATGTCGACCGCCCCGCTGTTGATCACGTCGTTGAGCGTGACGATCCCGGCGATCGCCCCGCGCTCGATCAACTCCATTCCCTGTTCGTACGACTGGCACGCGTTGAGGAGGAACGAGTCGACGCCGATCGAGTCCACTGAGGTCACATCGAGTGCGCCGTCGGGGCACTGAAACCCGTCGTCGTCGATGTGGCCGATGTAGTGCAGGAACTCGGTCTCCTCCGTGAGGACGTCTCTGAGTTCCCCGACGGAGAGTTCGTAGTGCGTCCGCACGTCGAACGGCAGTTCCTCCCGGGAACCGTACACCGACTCGACGGCGTCTCGCTCCTCGGCCATCCGCGGGTCGTTACAGACCACGGTGATGCCGATGTCGCCCTCGATCGGTTCTCTGTCGAGCCGATTCCGGTACGCCTGAAGCGAGGCCTTGCTCGCGCCGATCGGGATCCCGTCGCCGACCCACGACTGTTCGAGCGAGTCGGAGTCTGGTGGCCTGACGTATGTCTGCTGTGCGTCGGTGCGCTCGCCCGAGCCGACACTCTGGCTCCGGCTTCGGCTCCGGGTGCCGACGCTCCGGGTGAAGTCGTCGCCGGACGGTGTCGGGCCCGCCGGTACCGGTGTCGATGCCCCGCGGAGGAACTCGTTCACCGCGTCCGTCTGCACGGCCGATCCATCGCTGGGGTTGCGCTCCGGCGTCCGGACAACGGCGAGATCGTTAGCGACGAACGGCAACAGTTCGATATTCGACCCGGTCGGAGCGACGTGGGTGGTGAGCTTCCACTCGGGAACGTGCGGTTCGACCAGCTCGTACGGCACGTCGAGGTACGCATCGAGTTGTGCGCCGAGCGAGCGGCCGTAGAGGTCGCCGAAGTCCAGTCCCAGATCCGATTCCAGCGCCGCTCGCTCGTGGAGGTCGACCTCGTAGTAGCCCTCCGTCCTGGTAAGACAATCGAGGAAGAACGTCTGCTTCAGCACGCGAGACACTGTCTCTTCGAACCCGGTCGGACCATCGAGATCGTATTCGAAGCCGTCGTCGGTGACGATCCGTGCCGCCTCACCGGGGACGACCTCGGCCCCGAGGTAGTACGCGAGCGGTGCGGCCACGTACGTGTGCCGTCGGGTCTCCGGCAGAACGATCGAGACGCCCGTCTCCGG
Source organism: Halobellus clavatus (assembly GCF_900107195.1). GTDB lineage: Archaea > Halobacteriota > Halobacteria > Halobacteriales > Haloferacaceae > Haloquadratum > Haloquadratum clavatum. The sequence goes on along the minus strand of NZ_FNPB01000010.1, from coordinate 64,056 downwards.
CGGTTCGAGTCCGTCGGGCGCGTCGAACGTCGCCCCGCGCTCGATCGACGGCGGGTGGCCACGCAGCGACGGGTACGAGCGCTCGACGCTGGTCGTCTTCAGGGCTGACCCGAGGAGCGAGACCGCACGCATCGCGTCCCGCGGTCGATCGGTGGTCTGGATCGTCGCTGCGGGGCGTTTGTGGTGCGAACGCGCGCCCACGAGCACGTCGGTGTCGTCACCGAACTCGAGTCTGGTTTGCATCGCGTCCGAGACGACCCGAAGCGAGGAGTCGACCCGGAGGTAGAGTTTGATCGGCGCGAAGAGTTCGATGCTGTATCGACCCTCGGGGAACGTCTGGTCTGCGAAGTGTTCGGTCTGGGCCAGCATCTGGCCGTCGCCGTCGCGAACACAGACGGAGACAGCAGTTTCGAGGTCGAGTTGGTCGGTCCGCAGGCTCACCGCGGCGTCGGCGGGGAACTGGAACGCCGTCGGATCGGCCTGTCGAATGCGGCCCGGTCCGGGCGTCGAAAGCGCGAACTGGCTCCGTTCGATCGGGTCGGAGACGACGACTCCGCTTCGATCCGGGAGCGTCTCGAACTCGATCTGGAGGTGATCGTCCCCGGTCGCCGGGATCGGGTCGGAAGCCGAGTGCTCACGGCGATCGAAGCGTTCCATCGTGTTACGGATTCACGCACATAATAAAAAACGTACTGGTCGGTGTGCTCGCCGCAGTCAGTCGATCGACAGCCACTCCGAGGTCACCCCCGCGTCGCGGAAGTGCCATCGCTGCTGCGTCACCGTCCCCTCGAGACGCAGTTCGACGACCGCGTCGAAGAGCGGTTCTAGCAGCCTGACGATCTCCGCGTCGTACGGCTTCTGGAGCCTGACGTGGCCCATCGCCTCGACGCGTCGCACGTCGTTGGCGAGGAGGTGGAGGAAGCGAAAGACGGTCTGTTCGTCGTACCTCGAGAGGAGCGACGTGGTGCAGTCGAACGCGATTCGTAGTTCCGCCGGGTCGAGTCCTCCCGCGATCGTGTTCAACTGATCGATTGCGGTGCTGACTTCGATACCCAGTTCGGTGACCGACCCCGACACCGACGTCCTGACGTCGAGCGATCGCTTGGGACCATTCGTCGGCATTCCCTCGGACGACGGGCCAGTCGGTCCTGATTCGGGGCCGTCGGTTCCGAATTCGGGAGTCGCTGCTCCCGAGGCGTCTACGTCCGTCGACCCTCTGGCGTCGACATCGCAGTGAAGGATCCGCGTCCACTCGGGCGTCCAGCGATCGATGTCAGCGAAGCGAACGTCCGGACTTCGTCCCCGTTCGACGATCAATCGCCGCCGATCTTCGGAGGCGTCACCGAGCATACACCCCGAAACGCGTGCGTACTCCGTCTCCGGCACCGACCCGACGACCAGCAGCGCGCTTCCGCGCGACTTCAGGTCCTCGAGGGCCGTCGCAACGCCCACAGTGGCACCAACGGCTGCGTCGTCGGAGCCGCGTCCTGCGTGCATTCGTTTTCACTCAGGTTGGCCTCCCAAATAATACTTTGTGAACTGAAACGTCTCCCTCAGCGCGACTCGACGAAGGACTCGATCCGATCGAGTGCCGTCCTCAGATCACGCATTCCGGACGCGTAGGAGACGCGCAGGTGGCCCTCTCCGCCGGCCCCGAAGACCCGTCCCGGTACGAGTGCGACGCGTTCCTCTCGGATCAGGGCTTCTGCGAACTCCTCGTCGTTCTCCCACCCGGGCGGACACTGCGGGAACACGTAGAACGCGCCCTTCGCCTCGAAGCAGTCCATCCCGAGTTCGTTGAACCGCGAGATGACGAACTGTCGCCGGCGATCGAACTCCGTTCGCATCTCCGCGACGGCGTCGTCACAGGATTCGAGCGCTTCGATGGCGGCGTACTGTGCCGTGGTCGGCGACGACAGCATCGTGTACTGGTGGATTCGATTCATCCCGTCGATCACTTCCGGGGGGCCGAGCGCGTAGCCCAGACGCAGCCCCGTCATGGCGTAGGCCTTCGAGAAGCCGTTGAACACGACCGTCCGCTCGCGCATCCCCGGAAGCGTCGCGATCGAGACGTGGTCGTCTTCGTACCGGAGCGCCGCGTAGATCTCGTCCGAGAGGACGAAGATATCGTGCTCGCGGGCGAACTCGGCGACCTCGGCGAGTTCGTCGCGACTCATCACCGCGCCGGTCGGGTTGTTCGGATAGCAGAGGACCAGCACCGACGCCTCGGCGGCCCCGGCGCGTTCGAGGTCGTCGTAGGTGAGCACGAAGTCGGTCTCGGCGCGAGTCCGAACCGAGAGCGGTTCGCCGCCGGCGAACGTCACCGTCGGCCCGTAGGAGATGTACGACGGTTCGGGGACCGCCACCACGTCGCCGGGATCCACCAGCGCGCGCATCGCGAGATCGACCCCCTCTGACGCGCCCGTGGTGACGAGGACCTCCTCGTCGGGGTCGTAGTGGAGGTCGTACCGGGAGACGTGTTCGGCGATCCGCTCTCTGAGGTCGCGACGGCCGCGGTTCGCGGTGTAGGAAGTCCGTCCCTTCTCCAGGGAGTCGATCGCGGCCGTGCGAGCGGCCCACGGCGCCGAGAAGTCGGGTTCGCCGACGCCGAGGGAGACGAGGTCGTCCATCTCCTCGGCGAGTTCGAAGAACCGGCGGATTCCCGACGGCGGCGTCTGTCGCGCTCGCTTCGAGAGCGGGCTCGTGAGCTCCTCGCTCATGGTGAGACGGCCAGTCGGTCGTCGTCGTCGCCGTCGCCGAAGTAGACGCCGCGTTCCTTGTAGGTCCGCATCACGAAGTGCGTCACCGTCTGGGTGACTTCGGGAATCGGCGCGATCTGTTCTGAGACGAAGTTCGAGACGTCGTGCATCGAGTCGCCTTCGACGTCGACAGCGAAGTCGTAGTCGCCTGAGATGAGCCGCAGCGACGCGACCTGAGAGAACTTCGCGATCCGCTGGGCGATGTCCTCGTAGCCGGTCTCGCGGTCGAGTTCGACGTTCAACTCGACTTCCGCGCGGACGTGTCCTTCGTCCACGCTGTCCCAGTCGACGACGGCCTGGTACCCGCGGACTGCCCCCTCGGCCTCTAGCTCGTCGACCAGCTCCTCGACCGTTGCTGCGTCGACGCCGAGTTGTCGCGCGATGTCCTCAGTGCTCTGTCGAGCGTCGCTCAGCAACAGGTCGAGCAGTTCCCGCTTCGCTTCCATACCTGAGGCGAGGGGTGCCCTGTTGAAATGATTTGCTCTCCCGCCATCGAACGGCACGCATCGGCTGCGGGCGAACTGTCGGCCGACGGCAGTGGGAAAGGCCCAATATCCCGGGGGTCCCCCACCATCACGATGGCCCTCTCCGACGTTTTCCTCTCTCCGCTCGGTCTCGCCGCCCTGCTGGCGGCCGTTCCCGTGCTCATCCTCTATCTGATCCGGCCGGATCCGCGACGGGTGACGCTCCCGACGGTCCGATTCCTGTCGGACGCCTCGGGGACCTCGTCGTCGACGCCGCTGCTCGAACGACTCAAGCGCAACGCGCTCTTGGCGCTCCATCTGCTGGCGATACTCCTGTTCGCGCTCGCGCTCGCGAGCCCGTACGTCGCCGCGCCACAGTCCGAGACAGTCGAGGAGACAGTACTGATCGTCGACGCCAGCGCCAGTATGAACGTCGAGACCGGAGACGGGACGCGGTTCGATCAGGCAGTCGCGGCCGCCCGCACCGACGTCACCCCCACCACGTCCGTCGTCGTCGCCGACGGGAGCGCGAGGATCGCGCTCCGCGGCGGTACCGCGTCGGACGCCGAGACGACGCTGTCGTCGCTCCGCCCGACGGCCGCTCCCGGGAACCTGCGCACGGCGATTTCACGAGCGACGAGCATCGCCGGCGAGAACGCCAGGATCGTCGTTCTCAGCGACTTCGCCGGCGACGACGACTGGCGACCGGCCGTGCAGGCGGCCCGCGCACGCGGATTGACGGTCGATCTCCGGCAGTTCGCCGGGGGCGGCGCGGGCAACGTCGGCATCGTCGATCGGGAGTTCTCCGGCGAGGAAGTCACGGTCTCGATCCAGAACTTCGGCGCAGACGCCGTCGACCGGGAGGTCTCACTCGGCGAGGAGTCCACGACGGTCTCGCTCGACGCCGGCGACGTCCGGAGCGTCACGCTCCCGGTGCCCGACGGCGGCGGTGAACTCCGCCTCTCGCCGGGAGATTCGTTCCCGACCGACGACGTCGCCTACGTGGCCGCGCCCGCGGACGCGACTGTCGACGTCTTACTCGTCACGAACGACGAGAACCGCTATCTGACCGCGGCACTGTCGGTGCTCGAACCGGTCGAACTGACCACCGTCAGGCCGCCGGATCGGCCCCCGAACCCGCCCGGCGAGGCCTACGACGCGGTCCTCTACAGCAACGCCGACGCCGATTCGCTCGGGCAAACGCACCTCACGGCCGGCCGCGAGGCGCTCTCGGCGGGCGGCGGCGTCGGAATCCAGGCGCAGTCGCTCTCGTCGATGCCGGTCGAGGACTACGGCGACCTCCTGCTCGTCGAGCCGACGACGATGGGGTCGAACCCGACGCTCGGGACCCCCGCAGACGCCGATCTCACGCGCGGTCTCACCTTCCCGCCGCCGGAGCGACACGTTCGCGGTGACCTCCGGGCGGGGCAGGCGCTCGTATCGACGACCGACGGGACGCCGATCGTGGCGACCGACTCGCGCGACGGCGGTCGGGTCCTCTACTACGGCTATCTGGAATCGGCCTCGTCGTTCAAATACGACTACGAGTACCCGATCTTCTGGAAACGGGCTGTCTACGGGCTCGCCGGACGCGAGTCGCTCGCGGAACTGAACCGCGAGACCGGCGCACGGATCCGGTTCGGAAACCGCACAGCGATCCAGACGCCGGCTGGCGAGGTGACTGCGTCGAGCGTGGTGACCCGCGAGGCGGGGTTCTACGCCACCGACGACCGCCGATACAGTGCGACGCTCCTCAGCCCGAGCGAGTCCGACGTCGTGGCAGCACCGGTCGATCAGACGGCGAGCGGTGGCGCGACGTCGCGCACCGAGGAGCGGACCGCCCCGGATCCGCTGACTGAGTATCTCGCGCTCGGCCTCGTTGCGGTCGCGATCGGGGAACTCGCGGTGCTCCGACGGCGAGGTGATCTCTGATGGTGAGCGTCGAACTCACCGACGCGCTCTCGGTCGGACTCGCCCGCCCGCTGTTCCTCCTGGCGCTGCCGCTCGGCGCAGCGGCGGCGTGGGCGCTGATCTATCGGGCCGCCTCGGGGGCGGCGTCGATGACCTCCCGTCGCTGGCTCCTGGCCGCGCGCGTCGCTGTCGTCGCGCTCGTCGTCGTCGGTGCCGCCGGGCCGTACACCGTCCAGTCGCGGGAGACGGCCGGCGACCCGAGCGTGACGATGCTCGTCGACCGCTCCGACAGCGTCGCCGTCACACCGAACGTCGCCGGTCGGCTGTCCGAATCTATCGAATCCGCGGGCGTCTCGGTCCGGCGGGTTCCGGTGGGCGCGAACGCGTCCTCGCCGATCGGCGACGCGGTGGCCGCGAACGTCCGAGAGAACGGCAGCCTCATCCTCGTCAGCGACGGACGCGTCACGAGCGGGCAGTCGCTCCGGGAGGCGGCGGCGCTCGCACGCTCGGTCAACGCGTCGGTCTCGACCGTCTCCCCGGAGCCGCGGACGAGAGAGCGCTCGGTAACGGTTTCGGGGCCCGAAAAGGCCAGCCTCGGCGTCGAAAACCGCTTCGCTGCTCGTATCGACGGCGTCGGCCCGAACACCTCGGCGACGGTCACCGTGCGGGTCGACGGCGAGCGGGTGCTGGAACGCACGGCGAACGACGTGCCGACGACGGTTCCGTTCAATCACACGTTCCAGTCGACGGGGAGCCACACGATCACCGCCGAGATCGACGTGACCGACCGCTTCGCGGCGAACGACGTCTCCCGGAAGACGGTGCGGGTCGTCGAGCGGCCCGAAGTCCTCTACGTCTCGCCGGGCGAGTACCCGTTCCGCGAGTACCTCGGCGAACTCTACGACGTCACGACCGCCGAACAGGTCCCGGAGAACCTCTCCTCGTACTACGCCGTCGTGGTGCAGGACGCACCGGCGGACTCGATCGGGAACGTCGATCGACTGCAGGCGTTCGTCATCGACGGCGGGGGCCTGCTGGTCGTCGGCGGGCCCAACGCCTTCGCCGGCGGCAACTACCGCGGGTCGGAGATCGCGTCGATGCTCCCGGTCTCGGTCGGCGAAGGCCAGCGGCGCGCGACGAACATCGTCCTCTCCGTGGACGTCTCCGGCAGCGCCGAGGGCGGGATGCGGATCCAGAAGTCCGCCGCGCTGTCGGTCCTCGACCAACTCGGCGACGAGAACGAGGTGGGTCTGGTCGGCTTCAACTATCAGGCCTACCGAGTGAGCGATGTCGAACCGCTCTCGCGGAACCGCGGCGAACTACAGGACAAGATCCGGCGGCTCCGCGCCGGCGGTGCAACGGACATCGCGGCCGGCGTGAACGGCGCTGCCGAACTGCTCGGCGATCGGACCGGGACGATCATCCTCGTCAGCGACGGCGGCGACAACCCCGAGCGCGCGGCGGAGATCGCCGCGCGGCTCTCCGAGCGGGGCATCCGAGTCATCACCGTCGGTGCGGGCGAGCGCGTCAACGAGGGCACGCTCCGGACGATCGCCGGCGCGGGCGGCGGCAGCTACTTCCGCGCGACGGAGACGACTCGGCTGGGCATCCTCTTCGGCGGCGCTGGCGCGCCGGGCGGGTCCGGCCTCGTCGTGCTCGACCGGAGCGCATTCGTCACCTCGGGAGTCACGCTGACGTCGTCGCCAGCGGCGTTCAACGCGGTCTCGGTCCGCCCGGGCGCGAACTTCCTCGTCGCCGGCAGCGACGGGCAGCCGGCGGTCGCGACGTGGCGCTACGGGCTGGGGCGCGTCGCGACGGTCTCGGCCTACAGCGAAGACGGGACCCTCGACGGCCTGCTCCGTGAGCCCGATTCGCTTCTCCTGACGCGGACGACGAACTACGCCATCGGCGACCCCGAGCGGAAAGCGACGGGGATCGTCGGCCTGCCGGACACCCGCGTCGGCGTCCCGACGACGGTGACGTACCGGGGGACCGCGCGCCCGGAGATCGAGAGCCTCTCGTTCCGACGGGCCGGCGAGGAGACGTATCGGGCGACGGTCACTCCCGAGGAGACGGGCTACTTCCGGGTCGCGAACGCGACCTACGCCGCGAACTACCCCGCGGAGTACGCCTCGTTCGGCCCGGCACCAGGCCTCGACTCGCTCGTCGAGGAGACGGGCGGTCGCGAGTTCACCGCCGGCCAGGGTGCAGCGATCGCCCGGTTCGCCGCCGACAGGGCCAGCGGCGTCCGTCCGGTCCAGACCGACTGGACCTGGCTCTTCCTCCTCGCCGGACTGCTCGTATTCACCGCCGAAGTGAGCTACCGGCGGCTTCAAGTTCGTCGCCAAACGACCACCTCGGACGGAGGCCTCCCGTGACGTTCGTCGGCCGTCGCCCCAACGTGGTGTTCGTCGTCGCCCTGCTGGTCCTCGCCGCCGGGACCGTCGGGGTGACGGTCCTCTACCAGTCGAGCGTCTCGGCAGTCGAGACACAGAACAGCCAGCTCCGCGAACAGAACGAACAGTTGCGGGAGGACCTACAGACCGCCCGCGATCGGGTCAGTTCGCTCGAGTCGCAGGTGTCGCAACTCGAATCGGAGATCGAATCGCTGGAGAGCCAACTCGAACAGGTGCGGTCCGACCGGGACGCCGCCCGCGAGGACCTGCAGACGGTCTGTGAGCAGTGGCCGCAAGAGAACGAGAGCGTCCCGGAAGCGTGTGATAATGTCGAGTGACCCGGATCCAGATCCCGACGGAAGGAACGCAGCGAGTGGATCCCCATCGACGGAGGCAGCGTCGGCGGCGTCCGGTGCCCCGACCGCGCAGATACGCGCGGCGCTCGACGAGGTCCGCCGTGAGGTCCGGAAGGCCGCGGTCATCCACGCAGCCGTCGAGGCGGCGCTCGTCGCACTCGCGGCGAACCTCCTCTTGGCGCTCTTCGAGCCCGGCGCTCTGGCGGTCCACGTCCGACTCCCGAGTGCTCTGGTCACAGCGCTCCGCGGCGTGCCCGTCCTGGGAACCGCAGCGCCCCAGACGGTCGGCGCGCCCTCGCTCGTCGCCGTCGCACTCGGTGTCGTCGCGTTCGCCGCCGGGTTTCTGTTCCGGATGCGACGGCCCCTCGTCGAGCAGTTCGAGGCCGCGAACCCGACGCTCCGCGCGGCGTTGCGGACGGCTCGCGACGCCATCGAGGACGGACACGACGGAACGATGGCGCGGCGGCTCTACGACGACGTGATCGAGACGCTCGGCGAGACGTCGACGTTCGAGCTCGTCGCGCTGCGCCGCGTCGCCGTCACGGCCGTGCTGATCGTCCTCATCAGCATCGCGAGCATCCAGGTCGCTGTCGTCGATCCGGATCTCGGGGGGCTGTTCGGGCCCGACGGCGGCCCGACCGTCGAGCAGCCGGACGACGACGGGCTCCAGGACGGCGACCAAGTACTCGGCGACCGCGAGGACGTCCAGGCGGGCGAGGAACTTGAGAACATCAGCGTCACGGGCAGCGGCGAGGTGATCGACGAAGGCGGGGCCGGCGGCGGTGACAACTACGGCGACGTCGGCGGCGGAAGCGGCGAGTTCGACAGTCAGCAGGCCGGATTCAGGGGTGAAGAACGGATCGAGGACGCCGCCCTCGTCCGCGAGTACAACCTGCGAATCAGAGAGATCGAAGACGACGAGACGACGGCGACGACCCAATAGCGATACGAACCGATGAACGGCTCAAACGACGACATCGACCGGATTCAGCGCAGACTCACAGCCCTCCGCACGGAGGTCGGCAAACGAATCGTCGGGCAGTCCGACGTGGTCGAGCAACTGCTCGTCTGTTTGCTCTGTGACGGCAACGCCCTGATCGAGAGCAACCCCGGACTGGGGAAGACGACGCTCGTGCGGACGATCGCCGAGGCCACGAACCTCTCGTTCTCGCGCATCCAGAACACGCCCGATCTGATGCCGGCCGACATCACCGGCACGGAGATCATCCGCGAGGCCGGCGGTGATCGGGAGTTCGTCTTCGAGCGTGGCCCGGTGTTCGCGAACCTCGTCCTCGCCGACGAGATCAACCGCGCGACGCCGAAGACCCAGGCTGCGCTCCTGGAGGCAATGCAGGAGAAACAGGTGACGACGGCGGGTGAGACGCGGGACCTCCCGCGGCCCTTCTTCGTCCTGGCCACGCAGAACCCCATCGATCAGGAGGGCACCTACCCGCTCCCGGAGGCCCAGACCGACCGGTTCCTCCTCAAGATCCTCGTCGACTATCCGAGCCGCGGCGAGGAGCGCGAGATCGTGGATCGCTACACGACGGGCGCACCCGACCCAGCGGTCGACCGGGTGCTCTCCCGCGAGGGACTCCAGCGCGCCCAGCAACTGGTGCGGGAACTACCGATCGCCGACGACATCCGCGACAGGGTGATCGATCTCGTGCGGGCGACCCGGACTGCAGAGAACGTCGAGTTCGGGGCGAGTCCGCGGGCCAGTATGGGGCTCGTCGTGGCCGCGAAAGCGCGCGCGTTCCTCGAAGGCCGATCACACGTCACCTGGGACGACGTCGCGGCGATGGCCAATCCGGTACTCAGACACCGACTTATCGTCGACTTCCGTGCCGAGCGCGAGGGCACGACCGCCGACGACGTCGTCGCGACGCTGCTCGACGATGCCGATTGAGCCGTCGTTCCTCGACGAACTCGCCGCCCTCGAGACGTCGCTGACGCGGGAGACCGACTCGCCTCGACAGGGCGAACAGCAGTCGCCGAACGTCGGCGAGGGGCTCACGTTCAGCGATTACCGGCGGTACGCGCCGGGCGACGACGTCCGGCGCATCGATTGGCGGGTCTACGCGCGAACGGACCAGTACTTCATCAAGCAGTACGAGGCCGAGCGGAACCTCACGGTCCACGTGCTCTTAGACACCTCTGCCTCGATGGACTTCGGCGAGGGCGACGCGCACAAATTCGAGTTCGGCGCCCGGTTCGGACTCGCGTTCGCGTACTTCGCCGCGGCGGGGCACGACGCGTTCCGGTTCGCGACGATCGGGACCGACGTCGAACGGCTCGACCGTCGCCAGTCGAACCGGGGCGAACTGCTCCGACTCCTCGATCGGGTGAACGACATCGACCCCGACGACCGGACCGCGTTCGCCGACGCGCTCGCGGCCTACGCCGGGACGATTCACTCGCGCTCGCTGGTCGTGGTCGTGAGCGACTTCTTGGCCGATCCCGACGCGATCGAGAACGGACTCGCGGCGCTCGGCGACAACGACGTGCTCTTGCTCCACGTCGTCGCCCCCGACGAACGGGACCCCGACGTCGCCGGCGACACCGTCTTCGAGGACCCAGAGACCGGAGCCACCCAGCGGACGTACTTCGCGGGCTCGACGGCGGAGTCGTACCGAAACAGGCTGTCGGCCCACATCGACGACGTCGCCGCCCGAGCGCGGCGCCTCCGCGCCGAGCACGTCGTCGTGGACACCGATGCGGACTTCTTCGAGTCGTTCGCGCAGGTTTGGCGACGCCAGGGCGACCGCGAGCGGCGTCGCAGCCGCGGGTGAACCGGTCAGGGCGGCGCGTTCGCCGTCCGCTGTGTCTCGGTTTCTCTTCCCGTCGTCGCGGACGAGTCGCGGGACGGTTTCGGCGAGTATATTCCCCTTCGGTGACGACCACCACCTGTGACGGCTGCAGGGAACCGGAGCGTCGTTGCGCTCGTGACAGGGTCGCACTTCGTCAATCACTCCTACATCGTGATGCTCGCGCCGCTCGTCGGCGTTCTCGCCGCTCGCTTCGACGTCAGCATCGCGGCCATCGGATTGGCGATCGGCGTCCAGAACGCGGTCATCCTCCTCTTGCAGCTCCCGCTGGGCTACCTCTCTGATGCGTACAGCCGGACGCTCGTGCTCGGCATCTCGCTCGTGCTCGGCACGCTGGGAGCGGTGCTCACGGCGACCGCGACCTCCTACGCGTGGCTCCTGGCCGCGCAGTTCGTCGTCGGGGTCGGCGTCGCCGGCCACCACCCGGCGCACTATCCGCTGTTGGCATCGGCCTCGACGGACGACACCCGCGGGCGGGCCTACAGCGTCCACGCGTTCGGCGGCGCGGTCGGACTCGCGGCCCCCTTCGCCGTGGTGGCAGCGACGACGGCGCTCGGGCTCTCTTGGCGGACCGCACTGTGGGTGCTCACCGCGATCGGGGCCGTCTACAGCGCGTACTGCCTCCTCAGGTTCCGAACGGTCGACGACGAGATCACGCGGCCGGGGCTGGCCGAACGCCCCGAGGAGCGTCCCACCCTGCGCTCGATCCCGGGTCGACTCCAGTCGCTGGTCCGGACCCTGACCGCCTCGGAGGGGATCCTCGGGCTCACCGTGCTCGCGTTCCTCACGTCGATCGCCGCGTGGACGATCCGGACCTACACGCCCAGTCTGCTCGCTGGGGGGTACGGCCTCGCGGACGGCACCGCGAGCGCGCTCACCTCCGCGATGCTCGCGGTCGGGGCCGGGCTGATCCTCGCGGGCGGGGGCCTCACCGATCGGATCGGGGCAGGGCCAATCGTCGTCGCCGGCTACGCTGCGCTCGTCGTCCTGTCGGCGTTGCTGGCGACGCTCTCGCTCCCACTGGCGGGGCTCGTCTTGGTGTTGCTCCTGAGCGGGAGCATCAGTTTCTCCCGCCCGGCGCGCTCGACGCTCGCCGACCGGCTCTCTGCGCGTGCCGATCTGGGAAAGAACTTCGCGCTCGTGACGATCGGCATCTCACTCGGCGGCGTCGTCGCCCCGCCAGTGTTCGGGTATCTGATCGACACGGCTGGCCTCGGCGTCTCGTTCGGCCTCGTGGCGGGGATCGGCCTCGCATCGCTCGGGCTCGCGTGGCGGATCGTCCGCGATGCCGACAGCGACGTGCTCCGCACAGCGACCGGCGTCGAGAGCGACTGAGTCGGCGGCGCGGGCACCGGCCGCGGACCGCCAGCGGGCGCAGACGCCGTCCCTCCTGGAACGGACACGTCTTTTACCCACGGGACCGTCCATCGGATATGGTCCTTGTCGAATCCGACTCCGAACTGTCGCGTGGCGACGAAGCCCCGGCCTTCGAGCTTCCCGGGGCGGACGGTAAGACGTACTCGCTGTCGGAATTCGCCGATTACGACGCCCTGCTCGTGGTCTTCACCTGCAATCACTGTCCGTATGCGGAGGCGAAGGTCGAGGAACTGAATCACCTGGCTCACGCGTACGGTGATCTCGCGGTCGTCGGGATCAACCCGAACGACGCCGAGGAGTACCCCGACGACTCACTCGAACGGATGGAAGAACGGGTCGAAAACGGCGACGTGCAGTACACCGCGTACCTGCGCGACGAGTCGCAAGCGGTCGCCCGGGAGTACGGGGCGGTCTGTACCCCGGATCCGTTCCTGTTCGAACGCGACGGCGACGCGTTCCGGCTGGCGTTCCACTCGCGGATCGACGACGCGATGAACCCCGACGCCGAGCCCGAGCGCTACGAGATGCGCGACGCCGTCGAAGCCCTGCTCGCAGGCGAGGAGATTCCCGTCGAGTCGACCCCGTCACAGGGCTGCTCGATCAAGTGGATAGATGCCTGAGCCGGTCCGAACGAACGTCCCGACCTCCCACGACGACTGAACGGGCTCTCACCGTCAGGCGGCCGCCGTTGGGCTATCTGCAACAATAGTTAACACATCTCCCCACCACAATCACATATGACTGAACCGCTCGTAGAGACGATCTGGGACGCCGTCTCCGAACGCGTCGGTGACGAGCTCCGGGGTGTGACCCGATACAACGGGCTGGACTTCGAGATGAAACTCCGAGCGGACGTTCGCGCGTCGTACTCGAACGCCGAGGACCGCGAACTGGTCGACGAAGCCGTTCTCAGTCAACTGAACCTCGGAGGGACGGAAGACGCATTCAAGACAGGCGACCTCCAGTCGGTCATCCACATCTTCGAGGAGGCGTGGATCTTGCAGTGGCCGGACAACCTGACGACGAAGTCGGGCATCCTGATCTCGATTCAGCGCGACGGAACGGCCGCCTCGATGGCCGATATCGAGTGGTGCATCGACTACCTCTCTGAAGATGTCTCGCCGCAGATCGAGGACGCACAGTAGCCCGGTTTCTCGGCCCCGTCCGAGCGGATCTCTCTCCGCGAGTGGTTCTCTCCGACGACGGCCGTTACTCTTCACGCTGGCTGCGGCCCCTCCCGTCGACCGGTCCGATCCCGGCACGGATTCACCCGGCCCGACTCGACCCCCGGTACGGCCCGACTGGCCGGTCGTTCCGAGGCTATTTTCAACCGTGATAGTCACGACCTATCACTTAATTGGGTACCCTTCCCACAGCGTGATAATGCGCCCACTACGCGAGATAGTGATCCCTGCGATGATCCGGAAGCGATGGGCGGTCAAATCCGGCATCGCGATCTTCGTCATCCTGCTGTTCATCGGCAGCGTCGGCGCCGTAACGTACGTCGAGACCAACGAGGAACTGTCACAAGACGCCCAAATTCGACTGGAGACGGCCGCGGAGACGCAGTCGGTGTCACTCAGCGAGTGGGTCCAGCAAATGAGAACGGCCGCCCAGACGCTGGCGTACTCGGCACCCGTCCAGAGCGGCGATTCACCGCAGATCTCCGCGTATCTCAGTCAGCAACTCGAAGACGGCAAACTCCCGAGTGACGTCGTCGTCGTTCACTATCTTGACACCCAGACGGGCATCTATCGGGCCAGTTCCGAGTCGGAAGCGGTCGGAGCCAACGCCGCCGTTCGCGGTATCCCGTGGATGCAGCGCTCGCTCGACCTGGGCGAGAACGGCGTTCGCGTCTCGGAACCGTACGAGGACCCGAACACCCAGACGGCCGCAGCCGCAGTCATCGCCGCCGTGCCGAATCAGGAGAATCGCGTCCTCGTGATGGTGATCGATCTCGAGAGCTACGCCGCTGGCCTGCCTCGGCCGCTTCAGGATTCGTTCACGAAGGTCGTCGACTCCGACGGAACCACCGTCCTCAGCCACCGAACCGACGAGATCCTGACGCAGAATATGGGCGCTTCGGACACGGAATCGGTCGACTCGATGGCCGTCAAGAACGGGCTGGACGGACAGTCCGGGTATATGGAGATGGAGATGAGCGGTACGGAGATGGCGATGGGCTACGCGCCGGTCGCGGGCACGGACTGGGTCGTGATGATCCACTCGCCGACGAGCACGCTCTTCGCCCTCCAACAACAGATTTCGCAGAACTTGTTGATCCTCCTCGGCGGGGCGTTGTTGGGCTTCGCTGTGCTAGGCGTGACGATCGGTCGCAACACCATTTCGGAACTCAACCGGCTGACCTCGAAGGCGCAGGCCCTCGAAGACGGTGACCTCGATGTCGCGTTCGAATCAGCCCGGGTCGACGAGATCGGACAACTCTACGGCGCGTTCGGCGGGATGCGTGACGCCCTCCGCGAGCGGATCCGGGAGGCCGAGCGCGAAAAGCAGCGCTCGGCGGAGCTCGTCGACCACCTCGAAGCCAAGGCCGACGCGTACAGCTCGGGAATGGAACGCGCCGCCGACGGGGAACTCACCGTCCGCGTCGATCCTGAAAGCGAGAACGCGGCGATGACACAGATCGGCGAGGCGTTCAACGCGATGGTCGGGAACATCGAGGAGACGGTCGTCGAGATTCGTTCGTTCGCCGACCGCGTCGCGGTCGCCAGCGAGGAAGTCACCGCCGGCACGGCCGAAAGCCAGTCCGCGAGCGAACAGATGAACGCCTCGATCCAGGACATCGCCGCGGACGCCGAGTCACAGTCGGCGAACCTCCAAGAGGTCGCCGCGGAGATGCAGGACCTCTCGGGAACCATCGAGGAAGTCGCCTCCTCGGTGGACGAGATGGCGACGAAATCACAGCAGACCGCGACGCTCGGCGAGGAGGGCCGCGAATCGGCTACCGCGGCGCTCGAAGAGATGGACGCTATCGAGAGTCAGGCCGAGCAGACGATCACGGAGGTCGAGTCGCTCGCGGGCGAGATGGACGAGATCGGCGAGATCGTCGAGGTGATCACGGACATCGCCGAGCAGACAAATATGCTCGCGCTGAACGCCTCGATCGAAGCTACTCAGGCCAACAACGGGGGCGAGGGGTTCGCCGTCATCGCCGACGAGATCAAAGAACTCGCACAGGAAGTCGCGGATTCGACAGACGAGATCGAGGGACTCATCACCGACATCCAGGCGTCGACGGACGAAGTCGTGGGCAGCATCCGCGAGATGGGTGAGCGAGTCGAGGACGGGGCGGCGACGACCGAGGACGCCTCGGCGGCACTCAGAGCGATCGCCGACAACGTCGAGGCGTCGAACCAGAGCATCCAGGAGATCAGCGATGCGACGGACGCACAGGCGAGTTCGACCGAGGAAGTGGCCAGTATGGTCGACCAGGTCTCTACGAAGGCCGAGCGGGTGAACGAGGAGTCCGACACCGTGTCGGCGGCCGCTCAAGAGCAAACCGCGTCGCTCACGCAGGTCGCACAGAGTGCCGAAACGCTCGCCGACCAGGCCGACGAACTACAGGCGCAGTTGGCGGCCTTCACCGTCTCCGAGACGGAGTCGCCGACGCCTGAGCCGCAGTCAGGCGGCCTGACCCGATCGGAAACCGCCGCCGACGGCGGCTCGCTCGACTGAGCGAGTCGCTACACCCCGAAGTGTTCGTCGCGGTCGACGACCGTGTACCCCTGCGCCGAGAGCGCCTCGTCGCGATACCGCACGGCGACGAGACGTTGCGGGATCCGTCGGAGGCCGAACCGCCGGTCAGCCTCGTATTCGTACTCGATCACGGTCCGATCGGCCGTTCGAGAGATCCGCACAGCATACGTCGACCAGGGTCGTTCGTTCGCGGTGACTGTCAACTCGAGGTGTTGGGTTCCGTTCGCTGCGGTCTCGGTCTCGGTCTCGACAGTCACCGCGACCGATCGCAACCCGAAGAGATACGAGATGTGGTAGCGGACCCGCCCGTCTTCCGTGGAGATCCGATCTGCGATTCCCCACTGAAACGCCAGCACTGGAGGCGTCGCGCCGGTGAACGAGTCGACGACGCTCTCTACGTCGGCGTCGGTCTGGAGCCGAACTGATCCGCGGGACCGGATGATCGGTGCCCGGGTGAGGAGCACGAGCGCGGCCCCGATCACGAGCGCTGGAACGAGCGAGGTCGCGAGGAACGTTCCGACGAATATCGCGACGACGATCAGGGCGACGAGGGCACTCAGCGGGCGTTCACGTCTGAGATACCGATTCGCCACGGCGACCGCGTCCGACGGCCGATCGACGTCCTGACGGGTGGAGGGCATCGTCGACCGTTCTTTCGGTCGGATGATATATTTATTGCAATGGCCAGTATCTGTCGCTGGTGTGCGGCACGACCGGCTCTGAACGGCGCGTCCGACGCCGACAGCGAATCGGAGAGCCGGTCGCCCTACTCGGGGTCGGCATCGAGCGTCGCTGCGCGTTCGAGCGCCTCGCGGGCGTTCTCGACGGCCGCCTCCTTCGACGCCGGGTAGGCCTCGACCTTCGCTCGGAGGGTGATGCCGTCGCCGCGACGGACCGTGCCGCCGAACGCCGCCTGTTTGTCGAGGCGAAGGAACAGTTCGGTGTTGTCGGTGACGCGGTCGTCCAACTCCGAGAGCAGGGTCTCGAACTCCGGAAGCGACGCGAGTCGCCGGAGGACGTGCCGGACGTCGTCAGCGTTCTCGACGCGCGCCGAGAGGACGACGATCCGATCGCCGTGGTGGCCCTCGCTCTCGGTGCGGCTCACCGCGAAGTCCTCGGGGAGGAACGTCCGCAGCGCACTCTCTACGCGCTTGTCGTCCTCGGTCTCGTAGCAGAAGGTCCGCAGATCGACGTAGTGAAACGGGATTCGGGGCATCGAGAACGCTTCGCGTTGGGGCGTGAAAAACTCCCGCTACTCTTCGTCGTCCGCGTCGTCCGCGTCGTCTGCGACCTCGAGTTGATCGGCCGACACGCCGACCTCCTGGCCCTCGTCGAAGCTGATGGTGTACGTCGCGTCGCCGAACATCGTCTCGACGACCTGCGTGATGGTGCCGACCTCGCCGTCGAACTCGCTGTGTTTGTCGTGCAGTACCACGCTGTCGTCTTCGTCGAACTCCATACCGACAGAGCGCGCGCGGCGGTGAAAAATAGACTGGTTCCGCCCGGCGTTCCGGGACGAACGCGATTATATGGGTTCGGTTCCACAATTCGGGTATGCGAACCACACGACGGTCGTACCTCGCCGCGCTGGGCGGCGCGACCGCGCTCGGATCGATCGCGGGCTGTCTCGGCGGTGGCGGCGGTGGTGAGAGTGGGAGTACGCAGACCGCCAGCGCCGCGCTCCCGGAGGGGTGTGACGTCGGCACGCTCGAATCCGTCTCCTCGCTCCCCCGTCCGGCACTCGGCCCCAGCGACGCCCCCGTCACCGTCGACGTGTTCGAGGACTTCACCTGTCCGCATTGCCGGGACTTCACCCAGTCGGTGTATCCGGAGATCAAATCGACCTACGTCGACGCCGGCGACGTGCACTACCGCTTCTTCGACTTCCCGATCCCGGTGAGCGACTGGTCGTGGCTCGCCGCCTCGGCCGCCCGGGCAGTACAGGACCGCAGCGATCAGGAGACCTTCTTCGAGTTCGCGAAGGGCGTCTACGAGAATCAGGATCGACTGCCCGGCGAGGGCTACCAGGTCGTCCACGACCTCGCTGACGACCTCGGCGTCGACGGGTGTGCGGTGGCCGGGGCCGCCGATCAGGAAGCCTACCGGCCCGTCGTCGAGGCGGACCGCGAGGAGGGCGTCGAACGGGAGATCCCCGGGACGCCGGCGGTCTACGTCGACGGCGAACTACTCGACGGATACGGCTTGGACACGGTTCGTAGCGCGATCGACAGCCAGCTCTAACGGTCGGGTTCCACTATTCGGACGAGCGTCGAACCGTCCCTGTTGCCCACCCCACACTGCTCAGTCGAGCCCGGGTGTGTCACCCGCGGGCGTCGGCAGCGCTCGGAGCGAGCGCGGAGGCACGAGGAAATTGCCGCGCCGCTTCACGAACACGTATTCGAGGATCCCGTTGTTCGCTCGCTGCCGGATCGTGGGGAGTTCCGTCAGGTCCGTTCCGTTCATCGCGGCTCGGACCTCCTCGAACGTCGAGATCTCCCGCTGGAGGCTCGGGAAGTGGAGGCTGGCCTCGTTGTCGTCGGTCGACTCGAAGTGCCGTCTGAGGGTCCGGACCGTTCCGTCGTCCCTCCGGTTCGCCCGTGCCGCCTTCTGCGCGTGGCCGACGCGAGCGTGCTCGCGAACGTCTTCGGGGATGCGATCCAGTATCTCCGGCGTGATGCCGTTGCTCGCGCCGAGGTTCTCGCCGACACCGTCGACAACCCCGCGTTCAGCGTGTGCGGGCGAAAACATCTCCGCGACACGCTCGTCGAACGACTGCTCCCCGTACCAGTCGTCGAGGCGCATCCGGAGGTTCGAGACGTGTTTCGTGGTTGCACCGGCGAAGGGGCCATCCGGTATGGTGACGGTGTCCTCGGTGGCCTGGTTCTTCCTGAACCCCGCTTTGAACCCCATAAACAGCGGGGATGCCTCCGGAACGGGGTTCGAATTCGGGATCCCCTTGAGCCCGTCCTGTCTCTCGGCCGGCAGCCCGGCACCGACGAACCCGGTTCGGCGGTCTGCGACGACGAACGCGTCGGTCAGGGCGGTTTCGACCTCGACACCGTTCACCGTCGATTCGCGTCCCCGCAGCGCCTCCTCGGCCGCGAGGACGACGTCCGGCCGATCAGACGCGAGATGTAAGAGCGCGTCCTGCCGATCGAACGTCGGCGTCTCGAACGGCGAGAGCGTGCGCGGTTCGGGGAGATCGATATCCGCCGGGAGGGCGTCGTCGAAGCGATCGAAGTACCGCGGCGAGTACGCGAGTGAGTGGAGCAATCCATCGTGGCTCCGCTCGTAGGCTCGATCGAGCGTCCTGAGGGCTCTCTCGACGGCGCTCCGGGCGGCGGGTTCCGGCGGCCCCTCGCCGGGAAGCCGAAGATAGATGAGCGTCTGGTGTCGGGGCAGGAGCCTGTTCCCGTAGTCGTCGGTTCGAACGCGGTCGTTCCACGCGTGCTGTCGCGCCGGGAGCGACGAGGGGTCGTCCGGGCCCGACGGGGCCGGCTCCGAGGACCGATCGAGACACGCCGACAGGGCCGCCGCGCCGCCGGCCGCGACGGCGGCCTTCATCGCTGCCCGCCGCGTCCACTCGTCGGGTCCATCAGCCATACACGCCGTAGGAGACTGACGGCAAAGTGGGTTCTGTTGGGACGGTGAACCGCCGGACGCCCGGCGATGACGGCTGGACGACGAGTCCGGGTACCCGGAGCGTCGAACTGGGGAGAGCGGAAAACGACGTGAATATCTGTTCTGGCCGGCTATGGAGACTGTGACTCGTCGTGGAACCCGGATCCGGCTGGCGGTAGCCGTCTGGGGCGTCCTCGTCTCGCAGGTCTTTCTGTACCCGGGCGTCGAGGACATCATCTCGGCGCTGGGCGGCGACGGGGCGATCCGGGCGGGAATGTGGTTCTTGGTCGCGGAGTTCGCCGCCTTCGTGATCTTCGCGAGCGTCTGGGGGGCCGCGAGCGACGCGCTCGGCCGACGAACGCCGCTCGCAGCGGCCGGTGCCGTCGGCGGCGCGTCCAGTTATCTTCTGCTGGCGGCCGCCCCGGGACTGGGGCTCTCGTTCAGTGCTGTGCTCGTCATTCGACTCTTCGGCGGCGCGATGACGATCGGCGCGTTCTCGCTGGCGATCACCGCGCTCGCGGATCTCGCCGGCGGCAACGGCCAGAACATGGGGGCGGCCGGGATCGCGATCGGACTGGGGGCCGCGATCGGTTCGGTCGTCGGCGGCCGACTGGCCGACGCAGACCCTATCTATCCGCTGTACGCGGCCGCAACGACGCTCCTCGTCGTCGCGGTGCTTTTCGTGACCATCTCCGAGGACCTCCCGGGTGCCGAGGGCCTCCGCGTCGGCGACGCGCTCCGGCGGCTCAGACGCCGGCCGCAACTCGGCGTCCCGTACGCGTTTGGGTTCATCGACCGGATGACTGCGGGGTTCTTCGCGCTGGTCGGAGTCTACTACTTCCGCGACGCGTTCGGACTGAGCGCGGCGGGTGCGGGGCTCGCTCTCGCGGCGTTCTTCGTCCCGTTCGCGCTGTTGCAGTATCCCGCGGGAATCCTCTCGGATCGGATCGGCCGAGCGGCCCCGGTCGTCGTCGGCTCCATCTGCTATGGACTCGGCATCGTCGCCGTGGGCATCGCGCCGACCGTCGCGCTCGCCATCGCCGGGATGATCGCTGTCGGCGCGCTCGGGGCGCTCGTCTCACCCGCGACGATGGCGCTCGTCACCGACGTCGCCACCCCGGAGACGCGCGGGGCGGCGCTGGGCGGATTCAATGTCTTCGGGAGTCTCGGCTTTCTCGCGGGCTTCCTGCTGGGGGGCGTCACCACGGCGGCCGCGGGCTATCTGACGTCGTTCCTCGTCGTCGGCCTCTCGGAGGTGGCCATCGCACTCGTCGCCGCCCGCGCGGTCGTTCGGATCACCGCATCTGAGAGCGGCGGACCGAACGAGGACCGCGAGGTCGCCGTCGACGGGTCGTCGTAGCCTCGGGTCAGCCGCTCTCGCGGTCGATCCAGTTCCTCGCTCGCAGGCTCACTCGTGCTCTCACTCGTGGCCCGAGACGCGGACGGGTTCGTACGGCTCCTCGAGGTACTCGATGTCCGACTGCGAGAGATCGATCGACAGCGCTTCGACCGCGTCTTCGAGGTGTTCGACGCTCGTCGTCCCGACGATCGGCGCGTCGACGCGGTCGTCCTCGAACAGCCACGCGAGGCCGATCTGTGCCATCTTCACGCCCTTCTCCTCGGCGAGCTCCTGGACGCGCTCGTTGACTTCGCGGCCGCCGCCCTCCAGGTACGGATGCTGGTGCGCGTAGTCGTCGCTCTCCCCGCGCGTCGTCGAACGGGCCTCCTCGTGGGGGCGGGTCAGCCACCCGCGAGCCAGCGGCGACCACGGGATGACGCCGACGTCCTGTTTGTCACAGAGCGGCAGCATCTCGCGCTCTTCCTCCCGATAGAGGAGATTGTAGTGGTTCTGCATCGTCGAGAACGGCGTCAAGCCCTCGCGTTCGGCGACGTGCTGCGCCTCGGCGAACTGGTGTGCCCACATCGACGACGCGCCGACGTATCGGGCCTTGCCTCGCTGGACAGCGTCGTCCAGCGCACGCATCGTCTGTTCGATCGGAGTGTCGTAGTCCCAGCGGTGGATCTGCAGCAGGTCCAGTGTGTCCATCCCGAGACGATCGAGCGAGTTGTCGAGTTCACGCTCGATGGCTTTCTTCGAGAGCCCGCCGGAGTTGGGGTCGTCTTCGTCCATCTGGAAGTAGACCTTCGAGGCGACGACGAACTCCTCGCGGTCGTACTCCGCGAGGGCGTTACCGAGGACGCGCTCTGAGCCGCCCTCGGAGTACATATTCGCCGTGTCGAAGAAGTTCACACCGAGGTCGATCGCCCGGTCGACCAGTTCGGTCCCCGCCTCCTCGTCGAGGACCCAATCGCGCCAGCCGATGTCCCCGAAGCTCATACAGCCGAGACAGATCTTCGAGACCGTTACGCCCGTGTTACCGAGTGTCGTGTACTCCATAGCGGTGCCACGAACCGGGGCGTCAAAAACCTCCGCGCGCCGGCAGCCGAGGGACCGACCGGCGTCCACGGCCGGATACCAATTAGATAGATGATAAGTTTTTACTCACGTTCCATCGTAGCCTCACCTGAGAGGTCCCCCTCTCGTGAGCACGATGTCACACCTCCATCCACACCTGGCACTCCTCCTCGCCGCGCTCGTCGTCCTCGGCGGAGTGCCAGCACTCGCAAGCGCACAGTCGACCGGCCCGAGCGGGCCGGGCGGAGACGGATCCTTCGGCGGCGTCGTCCGCGTTGACGCCGAAGAGACGCGCGACGGACCCCTCGAAGTGGCTGCCGGGAGCGTCATCATCGCCGGGACGGTCGATGGCGACGTCGAGGCCGCGGCCGGGTCGGTCCTGATCACCGAGACCGGCCGCGTGACAGGCTCCGTGGACGCGGCCGCGGGGAGCGTCATCGTCGAAGGCGTCGTCGAGGGCGACGTCACCGCCGGTTCGGCCGCATTCGAACTCCGCGAGGGCGCCCGGATCGGGGGCGCGCTCGAAGCGGGGTCGGCTGACGTCCGACTCGACGGGACAGTCGACGGCGA
Source organism: Halobellus clavatus (assembly GCF_900107195.1). Taxonomy (GTDB): domain Archaea; phylum Halobacteriota; class Halobacteria; order Halobacteriales; family Haloferacaceae; genus Haloquadratum; species Haloquadratum clavatum. The sequence goes on along the minus strand of NZ_FNPB01000010.1, from coordinate 41,641 downwards.
CGCGACCGTCGGCGCGGAGACGTTCGCCGTCGGACCGAACGCCTCCATCGGCGGGTCGCTAACGTACGACGCCGAGACCGCAACGATCGCCGACGGCGCGACCGTCGCGGGCGAGGTCACTCGCGACGAGAATCTGTCGGTCGCCGGCCCTGACGTGTTCGGCTCCGGCGGCGGTGGCGGCGGGGCGTCGCTGCCGACGATTCCCAGTTGGGTCGGCACGCTCTATGGCGCCGTCACGAACCTCCTCCTCGGAGCCGTCCTCCTGTTCGCCGCCCCGGCGTTCGGTCGCCGGGTGGTCACCGAGGGCACGACGCGGACGCTCCGGAGCCTCGGCGTCGGTCTGCTCGCGCTGATCGCGACGCCGATCGCCCTCCTGATACTGCTCATCACGATCGTCGGCATCCCGCTCTCGCTGGCTGGCTTCCTCGTCTTCGGCGTGCTGTTGTGGGTCGCCAGCGTGTACGGCGCCGTCGCGATCGGCAGCTGGACGCTGTCGCTGGCCGATTATGCGAATCGCTGGGTGGCGCTGCTGGTCGGCGTCGCCGTCGTGACGATACTCGCCGCGGTTCCCGTCGTTGGCGGGCTAATCCAGTTCGCGGTAGTGCTGTTAGGACTCGGCGCCTTCGTCGCTGCGGTTCGCGACGTTGGCGACACCGGCGACGTGGGGACGGCGGCCGGTCCGACCGCGGTCGAATAACTCCGGACTGCGCCGACTCGACCCCGACCGGATAACTTCGGATTGCACCGGTCCGATCGCGATCGAATAACCCCAGACTGCGTCGACCCGACCTGCGATCCGCCGGGTGGCGTACCTTCTTGAGGCTTCACGTCTACCGCTCGGTATGTACGTCGCAGACCAGACGTGGCCCGAACTCGGAGACTACGTCGCCGAGGAATCGGTCGCGATTGTGCCGCTGGGGTCGACCGAACAGCACGGCCCGCACCTCCCGCTCGCGACGGATCACCTCATCGCGGAGGGACTCGCCCGTGAGGCCGCTGACCGGACCGGCTACCTCTGTACGCCGACGGTGAACGTCGGTGTCAGCCCGCACCACCGGCAGTTCCACGGCACGATGTGGGTCGATCCGCCGGCGTTCCGCGACTACGTCGAGTCGTTCACGCGGAACCTCGCGTACCACGGCATCGACCGCGTCGTCTTCGTCAACGCCCACGGCGGCAACGTCGAACACCTGCGGGAGGTCGGTCGGCGCCTCCGCGACGACGGCACGATCTACGCCGTCGAGTGGATGTGGGACGAGTCGATCCCCGAACTCGTCGACGAGGCCTTCGAGCACAACGGCCCGCACGGGGGACCGAAAGAGACCGCGATGATCCAGCACCTCGCGCCCGAGTTAGTCCGCGAGGAGGAGTTCGAGGCCGCCCGCGACGGCGGCATCGTCGACGTCGAAAACGCCGAGCATCTGAACCGACACGGCGCGCGGACGTTCTACGACGCGGTCGAGAACTCAGAGAGCGGCGTCTTCGGCGATCAGACGGACGCGACCCCCGAGATCGGGGCGGAGCTCTTCGATGCCGCCGCGACACAGTTAGCACACCTCCTCGAGTGGCTCGACGAACAGCGCATCGAGGATCTGCTCGCCCCCGCGCACGTCGATCCGCAACCGGGCAGTCGTCGGTGACCGGGGCCGCTCGGCCGTGAGGTGCGAGGCGGCTCAGCGGATAGCGGGCGCGGCCGCGATGAGATGGCGTCAGAACGAGGGATCCGAATCCAGGTCGTCGAAATCGGCGTCGGCCTCGCCGTCGGGGAACGAGGCGAACGCGTCGCGGAAGTCGTCGTCGCTCAGGTCCGCGAGGGTATCGTCGAGTTCGTCGCGGATCTCTTCCATCCGATCGGTGAGTTCCTGATACTCGTCTTCCTCCTCGACTGAGACGTCCGGGGCGGATTCGAGCGCGGCCTTCTTCGAGGCGAGGCGAAAGAACTCTTGGGAACGGTCGTCGTAGTTCGCTCGGCGGAGGAGCACCTCGACGAGGCTGTGGAGGTCCTCTTGGGTGACGGGCTTGACGAGGTAGTCGTCGAACGGCATCTCGACAATGTCTGTGTCGGGTTCGACCGCGGTGATCATCGCCACCTGCGCGTCGATCCCGCGAGCGCGGATCTCCTCGAGGACTTCGTCGCCAGTCAGATCAGGCATCCGACGGTCGAGCAACACGATGTCGACGTCGTCGTCGACCACGTCGAGTGCGGTCGTGCCGTCGGTCGCCGTCTCCACATCGTATGTGTCCGAGAGATAGATGGCGTAGAGTTCTGCCAAGTCAGGCTCGTCTTCGACGACGAGGATTCGGGGAGTAGCGCCGTCCATATCGATCTATTGTAGGTCTCGGGGCCAGCCATCTAAATTCTTGCCCTACGGCAGCGTGAGTGACCGGTCACGCTTATCAGCAACGAACGGGGCGCACCGGCGCGTTTGCTGCCGATCTCAGCACCGCGGGGTGACACGCATCACCACGGGGAAAGCGGGCGGCTCCACCACTCGAACTCTGCGGTCCCGCGAGGCCCGACGGCCGTGGCGGTTTTGTCTCCAGCGTCAGACACTGATACGATGACCGTCTGGCTCCTGGGCGATCAACTGCACCCTGAGACCGCGGCGCTCGCATCGGCGGACCACGTCCTGCTCATCGAGGCGCACGCGTTCGCAGAACGGAAGCGCTACCACCCGCAGAAGCTCACGCTGGTGTTCAGCGCGATGCGCCACTTCCGCGATGCGCTCCGCGAACGCGGGTACGAGGTCACTTACCTCGAAGCCGAGACGTTCGGTGAAGGGCTAGATCGGTACTTCGCGGCGAACCCAGAGGACGATCTCGTCGGGATCCGGTCTCCGAGCCACGGCGCCGACGAGCGACGCCGCCGCCTCGTCGAGGAGCGTGGGGGGACCCTCACGCTTGTCGAGAACGACCTGTTTCTGACCGATCGCGCGTTCTTCGACGAGTGGGCCGACGGTCGGGCCGATTCGGGGACCGAGGGGGACGACATCGGGAGCTATCGGCAAGAGGCGTGGTACCGCCACGTTCGCCGGGAGACGGGGATCCTGATGGAGGGAGCCGATCCGGTCGGCGGCGAGTGGAACTACGACGACGAGAACAGGGAGACGCCGCCCTCCGACTGGACGCCGCCCAGCGTCCCGCGGTTCGAGCCCGATGGAATCACCGAAGACGTCCAGGAGTTCGTCACCGAACGCTACGACGACCACTGGGGCGAACCGGAGCCGTTCGTCTGGCCGGTCACCCGCGCGGCCGCCGAGCGCGCGCTCGATCACTTCGTCTCCGAACGGCTCTCTGAGTTCGGCGCGTACCAGGACGCGATGCGCACCGACGAGTGGGCGATGAGCCACTCGCTGCTCTCGGCCGCGATGAATCTCGGGCTCCTCCGCGCGGAGGCGGTCGTCGAGCCGGTCCTCGAGGCCTACGAATCGGGCGACGCGCCGCTCAACAGTGTCGAGGGGTTCGTCCGGCAGGTGATCGGCTGGCGGGAGTTTATGCGGCACGTCTACCGCCGGTCGATGCCCGAGTTGGCGACGGCGAATCAACTCGAGCAGACGGCGTCGCTGCCGCCGCTGTACTGGGACGCCGACACCGAGATGGAGTGCCTCTCGGAAGCCGTCGGGCACGTCCGCCAGCGAGGGTACGCTCACCACATCGAGCGGCTGATGGTGCTTTCGAACTTCGCACTGCTGTACGGCGTCGAACCCGCCGAACTCAACGAGTGGTTCCACCTCGGCTTCGTCGACGCCTACCACTGGGTGACGACACCGAACGTCGTCGGGATGGGGTCGTTCGGTACCGACGTGCTCTCGTCGAAACCCTACGCCGCCTCGGCGAACTACATCGACGGAATGAGCGATCACTGTGCGAACTGCGCGTACGCGAAGACGAAGACGACTGGGGAGAACGCCTGTCCATTCAACGCGCTGTACTGGGACTTCCTCGACCGCAACGAGGAGACCCTCCGCGGCACAGGACGGATGGGACTGATGTACTCACACGTCGACCGAAAGGACGACGCGGAATGGGCCGAGATCCGGGAGCGCGCGGCGGAACTGCGCGAGCGCGCTGATTCGGGTACGTTGTGATCGCGCTGGACGTGGCCTCCGCTCAGAGCGTGAGAAATGTAGAATCGTGGTGAGACTCGACTGGATCGCCGACTGCAGTACCGCTTCCGTGGTGCGTCCTTACAGGCGCTGGAGGTTCGTCGCGCGCGGGCCCTTGTCGGCCTGCTCGATGTCGAACTCCACTTCCTGTCCTTCTTCGAGGTCCGGGCCGCCGACGTCCTCCATGTGGAAGAAGACGTCCTCCTCAGAGTCCTCGCTTTCGATGAAACCGTATCCGCCTGTGTCGTTAAAGAACGCAACCGTACCTTTCGCCATTGCACTTGCCCCAACGAGAAGATGGTAAATAAGCCTTGTGACGTTATCGACCCCGGAGGCCGGTCACAGCGCGACTCCGAGATACGCGCCCGCGCCCGTCGCGAAGATGCCGACCGCAAACAGCCCGTAGTTGGCGACGGTGTTGTCGGCAGTCCAGAGTGAGAGCGAGTACGTTCGCCCCGACAGCGGCCACAGAAAGTTCACCCCCGCGGGAGTGAGTGCGTCGCCGAGGAGGTGTGCGACGACGGTGAGCGCGCCGATCGAAAACCCGAGGACGCCGACCGAGACTCCTCCGACGAACGCGACGCCGGTGAGTGGATCACCCAGTGCGCCCGAGAGGACGACGCCAGCGCCGCCGAAGGCCGCTCCGACGAGCGCGGCGAACGCCAGCGAGTGAGTCGGCCCGCGATGGGCGATCCCCGGCACCCGGTGGTCGACGTCGGGCAGCATCGCCAGCCAGAGCATCACCGCCCCGGTGATGACGGCGAGGTCGACCTGCTCGAACGACAGCAGCACGAAGGCGATGGGCGCAAAGACCAGCAACGAGACGCCGTAGTGACCCTTCCGGTACACGTCGGTGTCGTCGCTGCGAGCACACAAAAGCACACGGACCGGCGAAGACGGCACCCGTCGCGCAGAAAGAGGAAAGAGGAAAGAGCGAAGTCGGGCACGCGAGTAGTGACGGGCGTGATTCACAACCTCGCTCGGAGCGTCCGCGCGTTTACCTCGAACGTGTTCCTGGTGACCGGTGAGACGACGGCGCTCGTCGATGCCGGGTCGAACTTCGACGTCGTCAGCCGCATCGACGAGCACGTCGACGACCTAGATCGGATCTACCTCACGCACACGCACCCGGACCACGTCGAAAACCTCCCGGCGATCCGCTCGGCGTTCGACGTGGAGACCTGGGGGTTCGACCCCACGAACGAACACGTCGACACGGTCGTCGACGACGGGGACCGCGTTCCGCTCGGCGACGACGACTACGAGGCGCTGCACACGCCCGGACACAAGCCCGACCACCTCTGCTTTTATTCGCCGGCGTCCGGCGTCTGTTTCGCCGGCGACCTGGTCTTCGAGAACGGCGGCTTCGGCCGGACCGATCTCGAGGGCGGCGACCGCGAGACGATCATCGAGAGCATCGACGCGCTGTACGAGGCCGTCGAGGCGAATCTGACGGCGCTGCACGTCGGGCACGGCCCGAGCATCGTCGAAGACCCGCTCGCCGACGTCGAACTGGCCCGACAGGCAGCCCGGATGGGATGAGGTGTCGGCCACGACAGTCGCCGCGGCGGACGCGCTGTGGAGGGCTGTGAGGACGCTCTGCTACGTCGATACCTACTCGTCGGCGTCCTCGGGAATCTCCTCGGGCGGATGCTCGTCGTGGACGAGTCCGAAGTAGCCCGGTTCGTCGCCGACGGGATCGTTGATCACCAGATCGTCGGTATGTGCCATCAGCCACGGGACCGTCCACCGGATGAGTTGCGCCTCGGTGTCGGGATCGAGTTCGGCGTCCGGATCGAGCCCCTGGAGGAGGCGCGCGATCTCGGGCACGGTGTACATCAACTCGGGATCGAGGAGGTCTTCGGGCTCGTAGAGCCGGTACGGATAGAGCGTCTCGAACTCGGTTTTGGGCTTCGGCATACGCGGCGGTTGTTGTCGCACGGCTAAAATGCGCCGGGGTCGATCCGGCGTCGTCGAATCGACCGCGACCCCCCGCCGCTGCCAGTCAGTATATGTGTCCGCCGCCCAAGCAACGTATATGCGAACTGTCGACGCCGCCGGACTGCCGATCGGTGACGAACACCCGCCGCGGATTATGGGCGTACTGAACGTCTCGAAGGAGTCGCCGTACGATCCGAGCGTCTTCGACGACCCGGGCGAGGCCGCCGCCTACGTCGACGAGGAACTCATCGAACAGGGCGCAGACATCGTCGATGTCGGCCTCGAATCCGCGAACAAGCGCTTCGAGGTTCTCTCCGCCGAGGGCGAACTCGAGCGGCTCGATACCGCCGTCGAGACCCTCGAAAGCGTCTCCGGCGACGCCGTCTTCTCGATCGAGACGCGGTACCACGAGGTCGCGGAGGCGGCCCTCGATCGCGGCTTCGACATGGTCAACGACATCTGCGGATTCGCGGATCCGGAGATGCCACGGGTCTGTGCGGAGCGCGACGTGGCGGTCGCGAAGATGGCGTCACCGCCGGATCTGACACGCCCGGGCGCGATCGAGGACGTCGACGATATTTATGACGCGCTCTCGCTCAACGGGTTCACCGACAAGACCCTCGTCGATCCGGCCTTCGGCGGCTGGTCCGAAGAGAAGACGCTCGCGGACGATCGAGAGACGTTCCGGCGGCTGCGGGAGTTCCGCGGACTCGGCTATCCCATTCTCGTCTCGATCAATCGGAAGAACTTCCTCCGAGCGGTCGCCGGTCGCGATACCGAGGAGGCACTCCCGGTCTCGCTGGCGGCGACCTCGATGGCGGTCGAACGCGGGGCGCACGTGATCCGGACGCACGACGTCGCCGAGACGAGAGACGCGGCCCTGATCGGCCACGAGTTCGCCCGCTCGCGGATCCGCGAACGCGGCAGCGGCGACGTCGCGGTCGAAGAACTCGACGTGACCACGCCGCGGGAGGCCGAGCGTCACCTCGCACGAATCGGCGCTACCGACGACGAGCGCCTCGGCACCGAGGCCGTCGTGCGGGTGTTCGAACTCGGGGGACTCTCGGACGGCGACGTCGGCGCGCTGTCGACGGCCGCCGCCGCTGCGGGTGCAACCGTCGTGACGGGCGAGGCCGTCGAGCCCACCGACGGCGCGGCGAATGCAGCGCCTCGCAGCGACGGCGGGCAGGTCGACGCCGACGGGGGCCGCGCGGCCCTGCTCTTCGGGACCCCGCGGGCACTCGCGGCACTCGACGCGGACGAGCGTCAGTGCTCCGCCGGCGTGGCGAACGCGCTCGAAACGATCACCGCCCACGTCGAATGAGAGACAGCCTGCGGCGTCGCAGTGCGACCCGGGCGTCCGTCGCCGACGACAGACGAGAATATGAACGTTCGTGTCACGAACGGGCATCTGACGACCCGTGTCGCCGTGTCAGCGCCATCAGAACACGGGAAAACTTATGATGAACCCATCGGAATCGACGCACTGGAAGTCGGAAGGGCACGCGGGTAGGGGTACTTGGTGCCATTCCGACTCGCACCGTTATGCCGGAGAGTGGTAACGATGCGCTTCGAAGCGTGGGAACCGATCTACGAGTCGATTCTCGCAGCGTTCGGGTACCCCCGCGACGGCGACGAGCGCGCCCGCGACGCCATCGCGCAGTACGCGACCCCCTTCGACCTCGACCGTCTCGATTGCGCCGGATCGACAGTCGCGATCGTCGGTGCCGCCCCAAGCCTCGAAGCCGAAATCGACCGCGTCGCCGACGCCGACCTGATCTTCGCGGCCTCGACTGCCGGCGACGTCGTCCGCGAGGCGGGCTACGATCTCGACCTCCTGGTGACGGATCTCGACAAGAACCCCGAGACGGCCGTGACCCTCTCCCAGGAGGGGACGCCCGTCGCGGCACACGCCCACGGGGACAACCTCGCCCTGGTCGAGGAGTGGACGCCGCGCTGTGACCAGGCGCACGTTCTCGCGACCACGCAAGCCGAGCCGATTCCGACCGTCTACAACTTCGGCGGCTTCACCGACGGCGACCGGGCGGCGTTCCTGGCCGACGAGTTCGGCGCGGCTGCCCTCCGCTTCGTCGGCTGGGACTTCGACGACCCGACCGTCGACGACGCGAAGGCGGCCAAACTCCGCTGGGCCGAACGACTCCTTCAGTACCTGGAGCGCCGCCGCGACGAGCGGTTCGGTGTCCTCGACGGGAGGCGGGAGGCTATCGATCCAGTCGACCCGGAGTGAAACGGGAAGACATCGATCTAACCACTCCCGAGTGAAACGGGAAGACATCGATCCCGTCGACTCGGAGTCGGACGGATCTGCCGACACGTTCACGGGAAGGGCGGCCCACCGATCGGTATGCAACTCCACTGGCACCGGCGGGACCTCAGAGCGGCCGACAACCGGGGGCTCGCGATGGCTGCCGACGCAGCGGGCGGCGACAGGGAGCGCGACGGCGGGGCGGCCGACGGCGACGCAGCAAGCGGCCCCGTGGTTCCGGTGTTCGTCTTCGACGATGCGGTCCTCGACCACGCCGGCGCGCCGCGGGTTCGGTACATGCTCGACGCCCTCTCGACGCTCCGGGCGTGGTACCGCGATCGCGGGTCGGATCTCCTCGTCGCCCGCGGCGACCCCGCCGACATCCTGCCCGACCTCGCTGTCGAGTACGACGCCGAACGCGTCGTCTGGAACAAGGATTACTCCGGCCTCGCTCGCGAGCGGGACGCCCGCGTCCGCCGGGCTCTGAACGAGCGCGATATCGCCAGGGCCTCGGTTCACGACGCGATCTTCCACAAGCCGGGGTCGATCACCACCAACGACGGGGATCCCTATTCGGTGTTCACGTACTTCTGGAAGAAGTGGCGCGACCGACCGAAACCCGACCCGTTCGCCGCCCCCGAGGAGGAAGCCCTCGCCGCCGTCGAGGGCGACGCGCTGCCGTCGATCGAGGAGCTGGGATTCGAAGCGCCCGGTGCTGACGTGCAGCCGGCCGGTACGGCCGCAGCCCGTGAGCGCCTGGCCGACTTCTGTGCGGACGGCATCTTCCGCTACGAGGAGGACCGCGACTATCCGACCCGGAACGCGGTCTCGCACCTCTCGACCGATCTGAAGTTCGGCACGATCGGCATACGCGAGGTGTACGAGGCCACCGCCGACGCGCTCGAGCGGGCCGACGACGAGGCCGCACGTGAGTCCGTCGAGGAGTACCAGTCCCAACTCGCGTGGCGGGAGTTCTACACCCACGTGCTCTTTTTCAATCCCGAGGTGGTCTCCGAAAACTTCCGCGAGTACGAACACGAGATCGACTGGCGCGACGACGCCGAGGAGTTGGCGGCCTGGAAGGCCGGCGAGACGGGCTATCCGATCGTCGACGCGGGGATGCGACAGCTGAAAGACGAGGCGTATATGCACAACCGCGTGCGGATGATCGTCGCCTCGTTCCTCACGAAGGACCTCCAGATCGACTGGCGGGAGGGCTACGCGCACTTCCGGGAGTACCTGGCGGATCACGACACCGCCAACGACAACGGCGGGTGGCAGTGGGCGGCCTCGACGGGCACGGACGCCCAGCCGTACTTCCGGATCTTCAATCCGATGACGCAGGGCGAGCGCTACGACCCGGACGCGGAGTACATCAAAGAGTACGTCCCGGAACTCCGCGGCGTCGAGGCCGACCTGATCCACGAGTGGCACGAACTCTCGCCGACGCAGCGAGCCAGTATCGAGACCGAGTACCCGGAACCGATCGTCGACCACAGCGAGCGACGGGAGGCCGCGCTCGCGATGTTCGAGGCCGCCCGCGGCGACGATTGAATCGCGGGTTCGCCCGGGCGCAGCTGATCCGGTGATTGCGTGGCTACGTCTGCTCGGCGGCGTGGGATTCGAGCGTCGCCAGCGAGACGTCTTCGAGGACGGCCTCGCTCGTCGCCTCCAACACTACCGGGGGCGCACACCCCGCCTCCTCGGCCTCGATCCAGCGCGGGACGCAGAGGCACCACCGGTCGCCGGGGTCGAGTCCGGGGAAATTCAACTCCGGCCGCGGGGTGATCAGGTCGTTCCCGCGTTGTCTGCTGAACTCGAGGAACGCTTCCGTGACCACGGCGCACACCTCGTGTCGCCCGGGGTCGCGTCGGAGGTGTCGGCAGTGCCCGTCGCGCAGGTAGCCCGTCTCCGGGTCGCGGCCACACGGTTCCAGCGGGTCGCCGAACACGTTGGTGTCGTCTGCGGCAGTCGGTCCGTCGTCGGGCGTGGACATATGGGAGCGAGGGGACAGAGAGACAAAAACGTCCGTCCGCGAGGTGAAATTGATTCTGGTTACAGATACCGAGGGACGTACCTTGTTACCACTTCTCCCTCAATATTTAACAGCGTTCCGAACGTGTGATGTAACGGAGGTTCAAACTATGAGCTACGAACTCGATCCCCTACCATACGATTACGACGCCCTCGAACCGCACATTTCTGAACAAGTCCTCACGTGGCATCACGACACGCACCATCAGGGCTACGTGAACGGCTGGAACGCGGCCGAGGAGACGCTCGAAGAGAACCGCGAGGCGCACGACTTCTCCTCCTCTGCGGGTGCGATCCGGAACGTGACCCACAACAGCAGCGGTCACATCCTCCACGACCTCTTCTGGAACTCGATGTCGCCGGAGGGCGGCGACGAGCCGACGGGTGCCCTCGCCGACCGCATCGAAGCTGACTTCGGGTCTTATGAGGCCTGGAAGGGCGAATTCGAAGCCGCCGCGTCCGACGCGAGCGGATGGGCCCTCCTGGTCTACGATTCCTTCTCGAACCAGCTGCGCAACGTGGTCGTCGACAACCACGACGAAGGCGCGGTCTGGGGCGGCCACCCGGTCCTCGCACTGGACGTCTGGGAGCACTCCTACTACCACGACTACGGTCCGGCTCGCGGCGACTTCGTGGACAACTTCTTCGAGGTCGTCGACTGGGAGGAACCCAGCGCCCGCTACGAGCAGGCTGTCGAACTCTTCGAGTAAGCGACGACTCGCACACCCCGATATTTTTTCGCGCCGACTAGTCCCAGAGCGATAGCTGAAATCTGCGTGTGAGTCTCAGCGGGGCTTATAGTGGTCGAAACACGACTACGGGTATGGCCCTCCGACTCGGTCAAGCGTTCGGTGACGGTATCAGACGGGTTCTCACCCGAAGTGGTGGCATCCTGTTCGTCGCCCTGTTACTCATCCAGTTTTCGATTCAGGCGACGGTCAATACGGCCGTGCTCGGTTTCATCCCCGCGGGCGCGGCTCCGCAGACCGGCCAGATGTTCGGGCTGACGCTGCCCGTCTCCGGGTCGGTCGCGAGCATCCTCTTCCTCGTCGTGCTGGTGCTCAGTTCGGCGTTCTTCGTCGCGCTCGCGCGAGCGCTCACGCGGCCGATGAGCGAACTCTCGACGTTCCCCCCGGAGCTCTATCGCCGACGGATCGGCCGCGCGACGCTGTCGCTGATCGGCGGCGGACTCGTCGTCGGGATTGCGGTGTCGATCGGACTGACGCTTCTGGTCCTCCCGGGCATCTACCTCGGCGCAGCGCTGCTCTTTTTCCTCTTCGAGGTCGCCGTCGACGACCAGCGTGCGTTCGCCGCGATCAAGCGCAGTTGGGGCCAGACGAAGGGAAGCCGACTGAAACTGTCAGTGATCATCCTGCTCGCCGGTGTCGTCGGCGCGGTCGTCGGCACCGTCGGGACCATCTTCGATCTCGTCGGCTCGGCCCTCGTCGGCGAAGTCATTGTCACCCTGCTCAACAGCACGCTATTCATCCTCCTGTACGGCATTATGGCCGACGCCTACGTACAACTCAGCGGCGACAACAGCGGTGGCCTCGGCGGCACGGGTGACAGCAGCCCCGTCGACGGCGGCGTCGCCGTCGAGCAGCCCTGAATCTGTTCTCCGTCGGGCACTCCTCCGAGACCGAAACGCTCAGCGTCGCTCAGTCCGTGGCGTCGACCGTGACTCCGACAGACGACTCCGGTGACGGACCGGGCGACCCGCCTGCGTCCGCCGACGACCCGACGGGCGTATTTGTCGTCGAGACTGACGCACAGCGGCGGGACGCCTTCTCGGTCCGCCGAACGGTCTTCGTCGACGAGCAGGGCGTCGACGAGGCCATCGAGTACGACGAGTACGACGACCCCAGCGCCGAGGCGACACACTTCGTCGCGTACGACGACGGCGAGCCCGTGGGCGCGGCCAGACTTCGACCCGCCGCGAGCGACGCGCACGGAGACGGCGGCGAGTCCGACACGGCGAAGGCTGAACGCGTCGCGGTCGCCGCCGAGAGACGCGACGAGGGCTGGGGCCGCCGGATTATGCGGGCGGTCGAAGACCACGCTCGGACCGAGGGGTTCGATCGGCTCGCGCTGCACGCACAGACCCGCGTTCGGGCGTTTTACGACAAACTCGGCTACGAGGCGCACGGTGCGGAGTTCGAGGAGGCCGGGATCCCACACATCGCGATGGAAACGGCGCTCCCGGACGACACCTAGCGATTCGGTCGTCGACGCAGGGCCGAAGGTTTATATCCAGAACCGCGGCCAGTCCCCGCGTGCCTCACGCCACGCCCCTGCCGTCTCGCGGTTGCTCGACACGGCGGCACGGGGCGCGATTCGATTCGAACCGTGTCGACTGTTCGCCCCCTGTGATGCGACTATGTCGCTCTGGGTGGCACCCTCAGCAGCCGACCAGGGCCTCGACGCTGCTCAGACTCGCTCGAACGCGACGACCTCGATGGCCGGAAGGGTCTCGCCGACGATCACCGACGACGTTCCGAGGACGTCGCCCCAGACGGTGACCGTCGATCCGTCCAGCAACCGAAACCCGAGACTGCCGTCGAAGAAGCGCCCGGCCGGCCAGCGTCCGACGAGATCGCCGCGCCACGCGCCGCCCTCTTCGACCCGGATGACGACGAACCGTTTCGAGCGACGTTCAGTGGTCTCGGCGACTTCACCGCTGTATCGAACCGTCGTCCCGACGAAGGCGGCCGGATCCGACCGCAGTGACTCGAACGAGAGCGCTGTCGTGTCCGCGGGCGGCGTCCCCTGCGCCGATCCGTTCGGGACGCTCGGGATGCTCCCGTTGGCGGGTGTCTCGGGAGCCTCAGTGGGTTCGGGCGTGCTCTCGGAGATCGGCGCCTCGAGGTCGGGTACCCGTGCCCCGAGCCACGCGATGCGTCGGTCGATGTCGCTCCGGAGACCCGGCGATCGGCGGAGTTCCTCTGAGAGCCGCTCCACGGCGAGGTACGTCAGGAAACTCGCGACGACGTACTTGCTCCCGCGCTTGATCGCAGCACGGCGTCCGAGCCGGTCCTCGTCGTCGCCGTCTGCCGAGGAGTCGTCGTCCGTGGCTGTCGCTTCAGCCGTCTCGTCGATCGGATCGCCCAACCAGTCCCGTGCCACGTCATCCCCCGCGTCGGCAGCCCTCTCTACGAAGTCGTAGACGGACGACTCGACACCCGCCTCGCGGACTCTCGCCGCCAGCGACGACGCGTCGAGTTCGACGATCTCGGGTCGATGTGCGTCGCCTGCGAGCCGTGCGTCGCCGATGACCACTAGATACGGCTCGACGTCCGCGCGGTCGCACTGCTGAGCGTACGCCCGCGTCTGGTGTGCCGCGATTCGTCCGCCGGCGGTGACCCAGACACGGACCTCGCGAGCGGTGCCGTCGGGCGTTTCGCCTGCCGCTTCGACGTGAACGTCGGGGCCACTGAACCGGATCCGAGCGTCGTACCCTCTGGCCTCCCAGACCCGCTCGACGATAGCCGCCGCCTCGGTCACAGTCCGAGCGCTGATCACCTCACTGAGTGGCGGCTTGCTCATCGGTCTACCGGCGGCGACGCAGTACGTCGGGGAATCTCTTTCGGAGTCGGTGATTCGACGACTGTCGGTCCGTCGACCACCCTGTGGGTCCCGCCCGATCCCACCGGTCGATCACCGGATGGACTTCGAGACGTACGGCCCGTCCTGGTGATAGCCGAGTTTGTCCCGGTAGTACGCTCGCGCCCCGATACCCGAGATGATCGCGAGTTCGTCGTAGCCGGCGTCGGCGGCGAGTTCTTCGGCGCGCCTGATCAGACGGCGGCCGTAGCCCTTGTGCTGCCACTCGCCCTCGCCGCTGCCGATGCCCGCCTCGCTGCCGTAGACGTGGAGTTCGCGGACGATCGCGGCGTCGTCGAGTTCGCGACGGATCGGCTCGTTCGGGAACCGGAGTCGGCAGAACCCCACCAAGAGATCTGCGACGGGGTCCTCGAAGGCGAGAAAGTGCTCGGTCCCGCCGGCGACCTGGTAGGTCGTCTCGCTCAGTTCCACCCGCTCGGGATCGGGATCGGCCTCGTTCATCCCCGCCTCGCGAGCGCGGATGTCGCGGACGTCGATGCCCTTCTCATCGGCTCGCTGTTGGGCCAACTGCCGGAGGTTCGACTTCCAGACGCCGGCGTCGATGAAGTCTGCGGGGATGTCGCGCTGGACGCGCTGGAGGCGCGTGTACTCGGGGATCATGCCCATCACTTCCGCGATGATCTCGGCGGCCGCCTCGTTGTCGAGCGGTTCGAACTCGTCGCGCCGCCACTGGTCGTAGACGCGCGTCCCGCGGACGACGAGCGTCGGGTAGATCTTGAGGTAATCGGGGCGGTACGCCTCGCGCTCGAAGAGCTGGCGGAAGTCTTCGAGGATCATCTCTTTGGTCATTCCCGGCTGGCCCGGCATCATATGGAAGCCGACTTTGAACCCGGCGTCGCGGAGCCGGCGGTTCGCGTCGATCGATGCCTGCACGCCGTGACCACGGTGCATCTCTCTGTTGACGCGCTCGTACGTCGTCTGGACGCCGACCTCGACCTTGGTCGCCCCCAGGTCGAGCATCCGGTCGATCTGTTCGGGGTCGCACCAGTCGGGCTTCGTCTCGAAGGTCGTCCCGATGTTTCGGATGTCAGCGGTCTCGTTCTCGGCGATCACGTCCTCGAGGTAGCGGAACTCGACGTCCTCGGGATCGGGTTTGAACGACTTCCCCTCGGCGGGATTCGGCTGGGCGTCGAGATCGTAGTCGTTGAGCGCCTCGAGGGCGCGCTTGACGAACCACTCCTGGTAGTCGTGACTCCGCGCGGTCATCGTCCCCCCCATCAGGATGAGTTCGACCTTGTCGACGGGGTGGCCGATGTGTCGCAGTTGTTCGAGCCGGAGCGTCACCTGCCCGTAGGGGTCGTAATCGTTCTGTTCGCCGCGAGCGGCCGCGGGTTCGTGGCCGGTGTACGACTGCGAGGAGTCGAACTCCGACGCCGGCCCCCCGGGGCAATACAGGCACTTCCCGTGCGGGCACATATGCGGCGACGTCATGATGGCCACCGGCGAGACGCCCGAGGCCGTCCGGACGGGCTTCCGCTGGACGACCTCTTTCACCTCCTCGCGACGACCCTGCGGCGCGTGCTGGAGAATCTCGGCGTTCTTCGGTACCTTCGGCGACGAGTGCGTCGAACAGGCGTCGAGTTTCGCCGATTCCAGGTCGTCGCGGCCGACGTCGCCGTCGAGAATCCGCTGGACGAGGTCTTCACAGGTCCGGCGGAACGCCGCGCTCTCGGTGGGATCGGACTCCTCGACGTCGGACTCCGAATCAGTGTCCGTGCTCACGCGACGATCACCGCCGGCAGTGGCGACGAGCGACGATTCATTACGCGTCTATCGACCTGTTTCGGGGTTAAGCGTGTCGCTCCCGGGAATCGGGCGAGAGACGAACAGCGGTGGCTCTCAGGCGATGCGCGCGAATCCGGAGCGGGACTGCGGGAGCCTCAGAGCTGGGCGACGACGGCGTCGACGACGGCGTCGACGACATCGTCGCGGGCCCCTGAGAGGAACTCGATGCGGTTCTGGCGGACGCCGACCGCGGTGACGCCGCCCTCGGGGACGGCCTCGCTGGCGGATGCCGCGACCGCGCGCACGTCGATGTCGGCGTCGGTTCGGACGAACAGTTCGTCGGTGGCGTAGACCACCGTCGCGGCCGCGTCGTCACGCCGGGAGAGCGTGTCCGCGAGCAGCGACGTCGGCGGGAAGTCGAAGCGGTGACTGTAGGAATCCGCGTCGAGGACGGCGACGTCGACGCCCTCGACCGCTCGGGACTCGACATTGGCCTTGGCGGTGGCGACCTCGTCGTCGAGTTTCTTCCGGAACTGCTCGGAGACGTGGCCGGCGAGTCCACCATCGTCCTCGAACAGGAGATCAGTGATGAGTTCGCGCTTGTCCTGGTAGGACTGGTAGTAGGCTTCGAGCGCGACGGCTTCGCGGAGTTCGCGCGTGCGGGTGCGGTCGTAGCCAGCCTCGTCAGCCAGATCGAGGTACGCGTCGGGGGTTCCTTCCCAGTAGCTCACGGCTGGCAGGTGCGAGAGGTCGTCCGTGACGTCGGCGTTGACTGCGGCCGCGAGGTTCGCGCCGAGTGCGCCGGTCGAGAGGTCGGCCACGTCGGTGTCGGTAAGGTTCGGCGAGACCAGAACGCTCGCCTCGTCGACGACTTCGCTGTCGACGGTGTCAGCGTCGACGACGACGCGCGAGGCCCCGTAGACGCCGAGGAGGCCGAGTCCGTCGAGAGAGTCGGTCGTCCCGCCGACGCCGACGAGGACGACGAGGGGGAGTTTCTCGTCGTGGCGCTCGTTGTCCTGCAGCATCCGCGTCACGTCGTTCGTCGCGGCGTCCATCCCGTACACCGGGTCGTCGAGGGGTCGCCGGGTGAAGAAGTGGTACTCGGCGTCGGCGCGCGCGTGCTCCTCACGGATGAGCGGGAGCACCGCCCGCTCGATGGCCGCGCCGGCGACGTAGCCGTCGGCGGTGGCGGCGTGCCTGACGACGATCGGTCGGGACTGCAACACGGCCGTGCGGACCGCTTCGGCGGCGTCGGTCAATTGTTCGGTCACTGCTGCGACCGCCTCGTGGTCGGCGAGCGGTTCGACCGTCTCGGGGCGGGCCTTCTCCGAGAGTGCGTCGACGAGGCGCTGTTCGACCGCGTCGGCCTCCTCGTCTGTGAGTTCGGTCAGGTCCTCGGTCTCGATCTGGAGCTCGCCGCGGCGGAGTTCGACCTCGCCGTCGAGTCGGACGACGTCGCCCTCCTCGACCTCGGGGTACGCGCGGACGCCGGCCTCGACGAACGCGGCGCAGTCGACGACGGCGGTCTCGTCGCGGACCTCGAAGATCGTCGGGCCGCCAGTCTGGCGCGCGCCGACGACCTCGCCCTCGATGCGGACGCGGTCACCGACGCGGTCGCCGAGCGATTCGACGGCGACGCGTTCAGGCTCCGGTTCGGGTTCGTCCTCGCGCTCGTCCGCTTCCTCGTGGTCGTCGTGGCTCCCGTCGCTCACGGTGTCGTCGGCCTCCGCCGACGCCTCTGCATCCGTTTCGACGGGGTCGGCCTCGTCGCCCGTGGAGTCAGTCTCGCCACCGGCCGGCTCGGTTTCGTCGCTCGCCGGCGCAGTTTCACCGCTCGCGGAGTCGACGTCGTCGGTCTCGGTCGCTCCCGCGTCCGATTCGGTCGTCGTGTCGGCTCCGAGTTCGTCGCCGGACTCCGTGCCGTTCGTCGCCCGCGACTTCGTCGAGACCCCCTTCGGCGTCTTCTTCACCGGCTCGGGGCCGCCGTCGTCGGCCTCGATGGGCTGTCCGTCCTCGTCGCCGTCGGGGTCGTGGACGCGGGCCCCGCGGAACTCCGACTCGGACTGGCGGATCGACCAGCCGAGGTCGATGTTTCCGTTACTCCGGACGTTCTTCACCTGTACGAAGACCGTGTCTCCGGATTCCCAATCGAGACTCTCGAGCCGACGGTCGAGTTCACTGCGGTGCAGCAGGCCGGTGACGCCCGGCGCGAGGTCGACGAACACGCCGAAGTCGGCGAACCCGTCGACCGTTCCCTTGTAGAACCGTCCCGGAGTGAGCTGCTCGGGCGAATTGCCCCTGAACTCGAACCAAACGTCCTCGTCGTGCGTAATCCAATCCATTATGAGCATCAAATATGCCACGACTAAAACGATTGTCGAATCACGGCTGCCGAACCCCCGATCCGACTCGTCCCGAGCGTCGCGGGAAGACCGTTCGACCGCTCGACGGCTATCGAACGGTCATCGCTCCCCGGGCGACCGATCAGATCAGTCCGGCCGCGCGGAGCAGCGCCTCGCCGGCCGGGATACCGCCGAAGGCCGTTCCGAAGAGCAACACGGCGGGAATCGCGCCTGCGAGCAGCGCGCGGGCCGTTGTCGTCTCGTGGACTTCCCGGAGGCCGATCACGAGTAGCGCCGCGGCGTAGAGCACGCTGACGAACCGGACCGCTGGGACGTCGACGCCGGCGACGACGCACGGCGCGGCCGCGTACCCGATCACCTGTACCGTCTCACTCACGCCGGCCCGGTCGTCGACGAGCAGGATGAGTATCACGGTCTGCAGCGCGGCCGTCAGGTGAAGCGTCGCGGGCGCGATCACGAGCGTCACTGCCGCGATCGCGATGGCGGCTGAGACGCCGGGACCACCAGCGAGGCTCGGAATCCGCTCGGGCACGAACCAGAACAATCCGATCGTATACGCCACGGCGACGGTGACGGCGAAGACCAGTCCGGGTGCCTGATCCCCGGGGGCGACCCCGTTCGTGAAGAACTGTCGGGGGCGGACGAGTACTTCCACCCACGCGCGTGCGATCCCCCGCGGTCCTCTGTCCCGTCCGCCCTCCGGATCGGCTACCCAGGTCGTCACAGTATACCTCAGTTAGTCGCGCCGAAGGGTATGACAGTTCCGGCAGCGGGCCTCGTAGGACTCCTCGGCGCCGACGACGATCGTCGGGTCGTCCACGTGCGCAGGTTGCCCGTCGACGAGCCGTTGATTCCGCGTCGCCGGCTCGCCACACTGCGCACAGATCGCTTGCAGTTTGTCGACGTACTCGGCGACGGCCATCAACTGCGGGAGGGGCTCGAACGGCTCGCCGCGGTACGTCTGATCGATGCCGGAGATCAGTACGCGCCGTCCTTCGTCGGCCAGCCGCTGACAGACCTCGACGAGTTCCGCGTCGAAGAAGTTCGCCTCGTCGATCGCGACGACGTCCTCGCCGTCGAGCGCCTCACGGATCTCCCAGACGCCCTCGTCCTCGCCCGGAACGACCGTCGCGTCCCACTGCCGTCCGACGTGCGAACCGACGGTCGCCTCACCGTAGCGGTCGTCGACAGCGGGTTTGAACGCCGCGATCTCCTGGCCCGCGATCTCTGCCCGCCTGAGCCGTCGGAGGATCTCCTCGGTCTTGCCCGAGAACATCGACCCCGTGACGACCTCGATCCACCCGCTGTTGGTGATCGCGTGCATACCTCTCCGAAGCGCCATCGAGAGGCAAAACCGTTGTTGATTGGCGCTGGCTGGCCGACCCACGGCTGGAGTTTCCTCTCCCGTCGAAGCGTCTCGACCACCGTTCTTCGGAGGTCGACCCTCGCGAGAACACCCCTATGGAACCCGCCGGGGTGCCCCCGGGACGTGATCGCTACGTTCCCGAGGGGTCCGGGAGATCGCGGAAGGCCGCCGCGAACGTCTCCTCGTGCATCAGTTCTGCGACCGCCTCGGTCTGCTCGCTCAGTTCCGCAAGCCGCTCGAGGAGCGCGTCGTACTCCTCGCTGGTTGCGAGTTTCGATGGGTCGACGCCCGCTTCGACCGCCACTCGGATCTGCGCGAGTCTGAACTGCTCCCGGACGCGTCCATCGTATTGGCCGACCTGCACCAACTGGTCGACCGCATCGACGAGGTCGGCCTTGGTGACCGGTTTCGTCAGGTACAGATCACAGTCGAGCTCGAGTACGTCGAGCTGTGGGTCGACTGCGGTGATCAGTGCGACCTGCCCGTCGTATCCGCGGTCTCGGAGCCGCCGGAGCACCTCGTCACCAGTCAGGTCCGGCATCCGCCGGTCAAGGAGGACGACGTCGATCGAGTCGTCGACCGCCGCCAGCGCAGACTCGCCGTCGGTTGCCGTCTCGACGTCGTACGCTTCTTTCAGGTAGATCGCGTACGCCTTCGCGACGTTCGGTTCGTCGTCGACGGCGAGGACGCGGGGCCGCCCGTCCTCACTCATTGGGGGCCACAGGCGTTCTCGCTGGGTCGGCACTGCGCGTCGCACCGACGACTGGGTCGAGCGGTCCTCACCATCTCCCCCAGGCGCGACGTGACGTCGGCAGACGCCTCCCCGTCCGGACGTTCAGCGTGCGTGATACCATTCATCACGACGGTTCATCCCGCGTCCGCAAGAAAGTTCGCGTCCCGGTCCGAACGCGTCGGCGGCGCCGGCTCGGCGACCGCTCGGCCGACTGGGGTGATCACCTGACGGGTAACTTGAGTCGCGTCACGAGGAGAGATCCTTCATCGAGGACTCGATCAGGTTCTTCATCCCGCGATAGATCCGTCCGCTGGCTGCCGTGGTGGAGATATCCAGGGCGTCTGCGATCTCTTCGAGCGTCGTGCCGCGGGGCTTCTCGAAGTAGCCGTTGTCGTAGGCGTATAGCAGTGCAGTTCGCTGTTTGTCCGTGATGGTGGTGTCGTCCTGCCCGTTGCTCTCAGAGATCTGGTAAACCTTGTGAATATCGAAGTCGAACGACTGATCGTTCGCGTACTCCCAGACGGACTGCAAGGACTCTCTGTCGGGCAGTTGCCACCGTTCGATCCACCCGCCCTCGTACTGGTACGCATCGAGCGCGAAGCCGTTCTGCTCGGTCACGACCGACCCGAGAAGTAGCGTCTCGGGCGTGAACCTGATGCTGTAGACGGGCCAGTCCTCGTAACTCGACACGCGCTGTGCCTCTTCGACGGTGTGATCCGCGGAGAGTTCACGTTCGAGGGCCTCGGTCTGCTCGGTTTCGACGACGAAGAAGGAGTTGTCACTCACCGGATCCGTGCTCACTTCCTGTAGCACACGGATGTTCGTGTCCGGGAATGACGAGATGACGTTTGCCAACGCCATATCTGGGTGTGAGAAATACACCTTCGCGATGATCGGCATACGTTCGATAGTGTCGTCCACTTCCAACTCACCAAATATATGGATTTGGGTCGTGTCGTAATCCGGTCAGACGCGCGGGCACCCCTTCGTTCACCTGTTCTCTGACGATCCGTCTCACGCGCAGGACCGGGTGCCACTGTCGCTGACGGCTGTCCGCCGTCCCCGCGAGTGGTCATCTCTGACGGCGCTGGGCGTCCACTCCGCAGAGGGTGACCGAGGGGCTCGCGGGGGCTGCGTCACCCCCCGGGCGACGGAGAACTCATCACCGTGACGAGACGATGTCGCGAGGGCCGCGAGACCGTCGGCTCAGAGGGCCTGCGCCGCGTGGAGAGATCGAACGGTCTCAGGCATACTTCCCACTGACCGGAGTGATGGGTCCGCTATGCCGTCCGATACGAGGTACCGAGGCTCGCCACCCAGCCACCGACGCGACCGCAACCGAGCCCGAATATCGGAGCGACGCAGAGCACCACCCCGCCCGCGACGACGAAGAAGGCGGTCCGCGCGGGCGACCAGGTCGCCGCTATCCCGCTGGTGCCGAGAAAGACCCCTATTGCGACGATGCCACCCAGGAATCCGGTCCGCAGGCCGACGGCACCCGGGTCTATCGAGCGGCGCGCGGCGATGGCGCCGGCGACGAACGCGCCGAAGATCATCACGCTACCGACGACGGTCGCTTCAGCGTTCGGCAGCCCGTTCAGCACAGCCGTCACGGGGGAGGGAGGCGATCGCGCCGAGCAGCGCGGCCCGCCAGTGGGGTGAAACGTGAGTCATATGGAGGGTTGATCGCACACTCGCCGCCGGAGTTATGTACATCCAGTCAGCCGCTGTTCGTCGAGAAACACGGAGAGAGACCCCTCGACACCGAGTGAACGGTCAAATACATATTGTATTCATCAGGTGCATTATCCGCTTCGCTACCGAAGCGGGAATCATCCGATGTTCGACAACGGTCTCCCCTCCCTCCGTGACGCCGACCAGTGGCGGTACGCGCTCGTCGGCGGACTCGCTTCGCTCCCGTTCACCACTCTCAGTTACTGGCAGACGGGGTCCGAACTCTCGTTAAACGCACTGGTGTTTGGTGGAATTCTCGCCGGATACCTCACCGTGCGGGCGGACTGCACCCCGACCGGCGTCGGAGCCAAGGTCGGCGTGATCGGCGGCCTCCCGGTGCTGTGGGTCGTCTTCGACATCGTCGCGGCGACTGCGGGGTTGGCCGGACCGGCGTGGTTCCTGACGAGCGCGACGCTACTCACTGGTGGATTCGTCATCGCCGTCGGCGCGCTGGGATTCGGCCTCGCGGCGCTCGTCGGCGAACTCGGTAGTCGAATCGGTGCGTGGCTCGCCAGCAACCGCCCCGGCGACTCGCGTGGGGGTGCCGAGTGCTGAGGGCTGACCATCCCGGCACGTGTGTGTTCAGGTGTCCGGTACAGACGCGATATAACGAGAAATATATCTATTCACTGGTTCGATACGATACGCAAATTTCCTCTCAGATATCGGCTATCTGGTGTCTTTGATCGGGAATTATTAGATCATCTAGGGGCTGACAGTAAGTATCGAACATATGAACTATCACGGGTAATCCCGGAATAGTGAGAGAACGTGACTTCGATTAAGACGGACCGTGGGTTCCCGAGAGGGCACAGGGAGCATCTAGTAGCGTTTGCAACTGATTGCGCAGCCGATCGCATGCCGTTGTGCGATCGTGCGAGTGAAGACTTGCACACGCTACTATACCTGCCGGATTTATGTCGGGCCGCCTGAAATTCTGGTGTAATGGCCTCGTACGAAGCGTTTGACCCGGACGTCGAAATCAACGGGCAAACGGTCCTGACAATCGTGAAAGAAGGGATGGGGAAGTTCTCCGCGTCGTATCAGGAGCGCGCGTTGCGTGCCCTCGCTGAGGAGGGGATCACGGACCCAGCACCCGACGAGTGGTATCCCCAACAGGCGTGGTTGAATGCGTTCGAGGCGATCGCCGACGAGTTGCAGCCACACGTCTTGGATCGGCTCGGCGAACAGATTCCCGAGGTCGCCGAGTGGCCGAACGACTTCGATACGGTTCCAGCCGGGCTGCAGTCGATCGACGAGGCGTATCAGCGGAACCATCGAGGCGGAGCGATCGGGTGGTATCGCTTCGAGCAGACGGACGACCAGGCCGGCACGATGACGTGCCACAATCCGTATCCCTGTCCGTTCGATCGTGGGCTCATCAGAGGGGTGGCAAAACAGTACGCGTCGATGGACTCGTTCGTGTTCATCGAGGAGACCGGATCCGGCTGCCGGCGGAACGGGGACGACCGCTGTACGTACACCGTCTACTGGTGACCGACGGCGCGGGCGAGCGCCGACGGGACGGCCCGACCCCCACCGTCGAGGTCGGTCACCGCTCGTACGCTTCGAGTGCCGCTCGAAGTTCCGCGGCGGAGAGATCCGTGGCCAGTCGGGTGATCTCTTCGAGGTCTTCGTACGTCGCACGGAGCTCCCTGATTCGCTCCCCTTCGTGCGACTCCGGTTCCGACAGTTGCGCTTCGGCTCGTTTGATGGTCCGCAGCGTCGTCTGAATTTCGCGCTGGATGTACTGCTGAAAGACGTCCTGTAGAATGAACCAGATCTCCTGTTCGGCGCTGAAGCGGACGCGCCGGCCACCGCCCTCCGAAGAGCGACGGTGGATCAGTCCGATCCGTGTGAGCGTCCGCGTCACGTTGCTCACTGTCGATTTCGCGTACCCGGTCTCTTCGACGAGTTCAGGGATCGAGAGCGGATCGGTGGCGAAATAAAGAACCCCGTAGATCCGTCCAGCGCTCCGACTCAATCCGTACACCTCGGCCGATTGTTCCAGCGATTCGATGACGCGTTCACGTGCGAGCGGACGGTTCCCTTCACTCATATGAGGCCCCTTGGTTCCCGACGTGATGAGTTCTCTCTTGGGTCATATCTCTGGTAAGGGCTCCGTAAGTATTAAATCGTTTGATTCGTTTGTTCGGACTGGACCGAACAAACAGAACGATAGAGCCCTGCAACCAATGTCCAGCGCATTCCCCCACGAACCGACAGTCGAACACGCCCCGCAGAAACAGACCGACGTCGTCCTCGACGGAGAGACACACTCCGATCTGCTACAGGTGCTCTCATCGGACACTGCCCAGGAGATCCTGAACACGCTCGAGGACGAACCGGGGACGGCTTCGGACGTCGCCACCGCGATCGGGCAGTCGATTCAGAACGTCACGTACCACCTAGATCGGCTCCACGAGGTCGATCTCGTCGCGCCAGTCGGGACGTGGTACTCAGAAAAAGGCAAAGAGATGACCGTCTACGCAGTTACGACGGAGGAACTGGTCGTGCGGTTCAGCGACTCTCCCGACCAGGCCACGAGCGACACGCCGAATCGTCACTGAGGCCCGCCTCGCGAAGAGTGGCTCCAGCAGTCGGCCGATCTCGCGTCCTAACCGACGGCACGATCAAGGAAACACCGCTGTCCGGATACGACACTCTTGCTCCTCCACGATGCGGAGACACGGAAGCACACCCAAACGCCGCACCCGGTGCCTCACCCAGTGGCTGAACGGCCGACGGGTCAGGACGAATTGGCGTTGTCGAAGGTCCAATCTCCACCGTCGGCCGCGGCACGCGTGCTGTCGGCGCTCCCCGCATCGACCGTCAGCGAGTCGTCCTCGTCGGCACCGGCTTCGATCTCGAACGTCGCAAGTTCGTCTTCGAGGGTCGAGGCTCGATCGGCGAGGACGTCGACGCCGGTCGAGACCTCGCTGAGGGATGCCGCCTGCTCCTCGGCGGCAGCAGAGACATTTTCGGTCTTCTCGACGGTCTGTTGGCTGTCCTCGACGACCTCGTCGACCATCGCGACGACTTCCTGTGCCGAGGCGGCCTGTTCGTCAGTCGCCCGACTGACCTCCTGGATGCTGTCGTTGATCGATTCGACGTACTCGGTGATGTCGCCGAGCGCCTCGACGGTCTCTTCGATCGTGTCCGCGCCCCCGGTCACCTCCGAGCGCATCTCCTGAATTTCGTCGACCGCATCCGAAGTCGATGCTTCGACGTCCCCGATCCGCTCTTCGATCTTCCGAGTTGCCTCGCCGACCTCCATCGCGAGATCTTTGATCTCGTCGGCGACGACGGCGAAGCCCTCGCCGGCCTCGCCCGCACGAGCGGCCTCGATCGACGCGTTCAGCGCCAGGAGGTTCGTCTGTTCGGCGATGTCGTCGATCAGGTCCACGATGTCGCCGATGGCGGTCATCTGCGATTCAAGCGACTCGATCTCTTCGACGGTCCGCTCGCTCGTCGCTTCGATCTCAGTCATCGCTTCGATCGCTTCGGTCGCATTTTCGCGGCCGTTCTCGCCGCGTCTCGTCGCCTCTTCGGCCGTCGTCGCGACCTCGTCGGCCGAGGACGCGACCTCTTCGACGGTCGCCGAGAGGTCGTTCATCTCGTTGGAAACCGTCTCGAGGCTCTCGGTCTGTCTGGAATTGTTCGTGGCGATGTCCTGCACGGATTCGCTGACCAGTTGACTGGCCGATTCGACCTCGCGGGCGCTGTTACCGACGTTCCCGGCCTCGTCGACGACCTCAGTGGAGAACTCCCGGATCCCTGCCATCGTCGACTCGAAGTCCGCCATCATCGCGTTGAACGATTCGGCGATCTCGGTCATCGCTTCGCTCTGGCTCTCCCGATCCATCCGCTGGGTCAGATCGCCGTCCGCAGCCGCCGACATCGTCCTGCCGAACGCGGTCGCCTTCGATTCGAGCGCCCGGTTCAGGTCCTGTGCGTCCTCTTTCGCTCCCTGCGCCTTCTGCCGCTCGCGCTCGACGCGCTGTCGCTCCGTCTTCAGCTCGACGACCGACGACAGCGACCCGGTCGAGGTGATCGCGAACACGCCAATCGTGATCGACAACAGGAGCAGACTCAGCAGGTCCCAGAAGGACCCGCTGATGCCGAGCCACTCCAGCGCGACGACGCCGGTCCACATCGCCCCCAGGAGACTCCCGAAGGCGACGTTCGACCAGAACCCGGCCTCCAGCTCGAAGTCACGGTAATTGCGAATCGAAATCACCACGGCGGCTCCGAAGGCGGCGACCGCCACGACGTCTATGAGGGCAACGATCGAAACCATCGGTTATCCCTCCGCGACCTCCGTCGCCTCTGGGGTCTCACTCCCCGCGCTTCCCGCACCGAGGAGCGACTCCCGACGCTCGTAGGCTGCGTAGGCGAACGCCAGCCCCGATCCGAGCAACCCGACGCCGTGTTCGACGAAGTTCAGCAGGTCACCGAGGAAAAGCGCCTCCGCGTTCGTCGCGATGGCGCCGATGACCAGACAGCAGTATCCGACGGTGAACCACTTGGCCTCGTCACTGTATCTGAGGGCCACCGGGATTACCCCGACGAGTGCGACGGTCAACAGTACTAGTTCTCCGGGTTCGAGTGCCCCCAGTGTTACCATACCCGCTAGTTAGAAGAGACCGTGATAAACATTACCCCTGATACTCAAATTTGATATTCGAAGACCGATAACCGATAGTCAGGCCCATACGTATCGAAGTTTCGACACAAAAAGTGGCGGGAAATGGAAACGGTTGGCAAGCGGGCAGTGGATATCGTACGCCTGGCTCAGGGCGTTGTCTTCAATGGGCTCCTCGTGACCAATTCGGGCGACTCGACGACAGTCAACAGTGAATACCCGAGCGGCGACGACGTGGCCCGTTGGCGTGTCACGACGGAGCACTGGAGCGTGAGCGATTGTGACCGCGTTACTGGGAGGCCAACCAGTCTTTCGCTTCCTCCGCAGTCGGGAACACACGGAATTCGTACTCCGGATGGATCGCGCTCAGTTCCTCTTCTACCTGTTCCATCTCCATACTGGCGAGCGTCGATTCACCGTAGACACCAGCACCGCGGCGAATTCCGATATCGACGAGCGCAGGCACCCAGGTCTCCGCAAGCCACTGCTTGTCAGCGTCATCGTGCGCGTCAATTTCCCGCGTGTCGACGATGTACCTTTCGACACCACGATCCGCCATAATCTCTTCCCACCGACGGGCGTTCTCCCGGAATTCGTCTCCGGCGACGAACCCCTCCCACTTGAAGATCGGAATCTCGAGTTCCGGGTCCCATTTTGCGGTGTATGCGTCAGCTTCTTCGAGTACAGTCTCTGCCATACATTGTCGAAATACGAACAGACCCTCAAAATACTACTTATCCATTATCACAACTGAAATATGGGTCTATGCGACGGGGATGATCGTCCGTCACTGACCGCGCATCCCGAGAGTCGCACGACGGCCTCACGGTGACCGAACCTGTCGCCGTCTCACCCACCGCCGCAGAACACTCACCCTGTCGGGCGTAGAGCGCTGGCGGGGAGTCCGACGGTTGTGTGATCGAATCGCACGGGCAATAGTGTATTAAGACGGTTCCGTCCGTGGGGAATGATAATGATCCAGGATCAAGGACCCCTCGCGGCTCAGGACGCCTCGAGCGTCCTCCGCGACCTGCCCCCGAGCGCGAAACTGGTCGTGAAGACGCTCGAATACGAGGGCGACAGCACACAGTCGGAACTCGCCGAACTGACGCTCCTCCCGCCGCGCACCGTTCGATACGCGCTCACCCAACTGGAAGAACACGACCTCGTCACGTCACAGATTTCCTTTGTCGACGCCAGACAACGCATCTACTCGCTCGATCTGTCTGACACCTGAGCCGCTCGGTCGGTGCTCATCGTCCGCCGAATCCGCCGCCGACCAGACGGAAGTCGACGACGGTGCGAAGCGCCACGACGAGGAACCTGCGGGCCCCTTCGCTAGCACCGGCCCAGAGATGTTTTCCCCCGATGACGCCGAAGTGGCCGGGCGGCGTCGAGGCCGCGGGGCCATCACTCGGCGGTCCGGAGCGCTTCGAGTTCCGCGAGCAGGTCGTCGATCTCGGGCCTGTCGAACGTCGAGGATCCCTTGTGAACGTACGCGATCTCGGGGTCGGCCCCGCGTCTGTCGACGATGACGACCGCCGGCATCCGACCGAAGAAGTCGGAAACTTTCCCCAGAATCCCGAACCGGACGGGCTGGTCGTACGCGTCCCCCGCTTCCGCTTGCGGATCGGCCAACAGCGGGTACGGGAGATCGTACGTCTCCTGCCAGGACTCGACGCGATCGACGGGTTCCGGAACGATCGAGACGATCTCGGCGTCGCGCTCTCTGAACTCGTCGATCCGCGCAGCGAGGGCTTGGACTTGCTTCCGACAGTTGGTACAGTAGTGATCCCGCTGAAAGAAGAGGACGACGAAGGAGACGTCGTCGGAGAGCCCAGCGAGCGAGAACGGGTCCGGACCGACGGAGACGTTCGGGAGCGTGAAGTCTCGCACGTGCGTGGCCATACAGCAATAGTAACATCCGACGGTGAAAACCGTGCAGGTGGCTACTCGGCGTACGCGCCGGCCGCTTTCGACCAGTCCCACGACTGATAGCGGATCTTCGGTCGAGCGCCGTCCGGAAGCGCCCCGTACGAGCGGAGGAACGACCGGATTCCCGACCGTCCACCGAAGTCGCCGCGGAACCACAGGAACACGCGAGGGACGGAGACGACACCCGAGTCCGGATCGTACGTCACCTCCGAATCGAGGTAGTGGCGAGTCGCCCGGTCGAGTTGTTCGTCGACTCGATCCGGCTCGTATTCGCGGATGGCCGGGCAACTCTCCGCGCCACAGTTCAGCGCGAAGTGGATCCGGGGGTCGCACTCGTCCAGCCGATACCGCCGCTCGACGGAAGTGACGTACAGTTTCGGGAGGTAGCCCAGGCCGTACTTCGATCGACCCCCGCGGAGAATCCCGTTCTCGATACGATCCAGCGGCAACGAGGACCCCCCGACGGTTAGGGCCGGCGCGTGGAAGAACCGAACGAACCGGAACGGACTCTCGTAGCGGTCGGGCCGTTCCGCCAGCAAGAGTTGCGTGCCGGCGTTGTAACAGTTGAGCCAGAACGCCAGCGCGGTCTGTCGGTCGGTCCTGACCCGGCCGAGTTCGTCCTCGGTGAGCGCCGCGAGCGCACTCCGATATCGGTCGGTCGCGTCGCCGCGCTTGCAGGCGACGAGCAGCCCCCGAGCGAGCGCCGTCGGCGACTCATCTGGTGGCGCAGATGGCTGCGAGCGCGCTTCTGTGCGGGGCATACGGCCTGTCCGGACCCACTCGAAATAAGGGTTGGGCGCTGTGGTACCGACGGGACCCGGCAGCGATACCCGGTATCGTCTGCCCGCTGCACACCCCCGGCACGATTATTATACCGCAACCCTCCTGACCAACGTGCAAGAGAGTGACACGCTTGCGACGACGACGAGTCTCTGCCCGGACTGTCTCGAGGCGGTCCCCGGCCAGTACGAGACGCGCGGCGACGGGGTCTTTCTCACCCGCGAGTGCCCCGAGCACGGGACGGCCACCCGACAGGTCTGGGGGTCACTGGATCACTGGGAGTGGGCCGCGGAGTTCGGGCCGAACCCGGAGTACGACGGTGACCTGACCGTCGATCCCGACCACGCGTGCCTGGCCGTCGTCGAGGTGACCGAGGATTGTAACCTCTCGTGCTCGTACTGCTTCGCCAGTTCCGGTCCCGGCGGCGCGCACCGGTCCGACGAGGACATCGACGCGCTCCTCGAGACGGTGGCCGCTGCCGGCGGTCGCCCGATTCAGTTCTCCGGTGGCGAACCCACCGTCAGAGACGACCTCCCCGAACTCGTCGAGCGCGCTCAGAGCAAAGGCATCGATCACGTCGAAGTGAACACCAACGGGATCCGGTTGGCGACAGCGGACGGCTACGCCGAACGACTCGCGGACGCCGGCGTGACGGCGATCTACCTGCAGTTCGACGGCCTGACGAGTGAGACGTACGAGCAGATTCGCGAGGTCGACCTCGTCGAGGAGAAGCACGCCGCCATCGACGCCTGTCGCGCCGCCGACCTACCGGTGGTGTTGGTCCCGACGGTCGTCCCCGGGGTCAACGACCACGAGATGGGCGACATCGTCAGATTCGCGCTGGAGAACCGCGACGTCGTTCGCTCTGTCAACTTCCAGCCGGTGGCGCACTTCGGCCGCTACGACCAGGACGAGGG
The DNA here is from genome assembly GCF_900107195.1 of Halobellus clavatus. Taxonomy (GTDB): domain Archaea; phylum Halobacteriota; class Halobacteria; order Halobacteriales; family Haloferacaceae; genus Haloquadratum; species Haloquadratum clavatum. The sequence continues at coordinate 11,475 of NZ_FNPB01000010.1, read as the reverse complement.
CCGATTCGCCCTCGACGAGGCGACCCGACTGCTGGCCACACAGATCGAGACGCTCGATCCCCGGGACCTGTTACCTGCCCCCTGTTGTTCGGCGTACTGTCAGATCGGAACCGCGTTCGTTCCGCGCGAGACGGACCCGACAGGGACTGCCGACGCTGCCGAGGACTCGGCTACCTGTGGCTGTGCGGAGACGTCCGCCGACGTCGACGAGTTCGTGCCACTCACGCAGTACGTCGACGACCACCTCTGGGACGCCCTGTCGGGGATGGTCGACGAAGGCGATTATATGGAGTTACTCGCCGGCACCGCCGCGGGAGAGGAGTGGGCGTGCAAGACCGCCGGGTGCTGTGGCGTCGACGTGCCCGGCGGCGTCGAGGGACTGTTCGACGAGGTCGTTCCCGTGTCGTTTACCGGATTTATGGACGCGGACGCGGCCGACCTCGACCGACTGAGCAACTGTTGTCTCTCCGTTCCCACCACCGATGGGGAGCTAGTCCCCTTCTGCGGACACAATATGACGACCGAGGACGGGGTGTACGCGCTCCGGAATCGCAACGACTGGGGCGGAAAGGACGCCGTCGACGACTCGCTCACAGCGCGTGGCGACGCTGCGGCCTATCGGGGCGGGGAGACGGCTCCCGACGGCGGGTGTCCCACCGACGGGTGCGGCGACGGGTGTGACTGATGGACGGACTGCTCGACGCCGCGCTCGCGAACCCGTGGGGTACACTCGACACCGTCCTCGATGGCCCCCTGCATCCCGGCGGCATCGAGGCGACGGCGCAGTTGCTCGATCGAGCCCACGTCGATTCCGAGACACGCCTGCTGGACGTCGGCTGCGGTGCCGGTCACGCGCTAACGGTCGCACGCCAGCGCGGGGCTACCGCGGTCGGCGTCGACCCCGACCCCTCGCGGAGTGCTGACCGAACGATCGGGGGCGACGCCACGGCGCTCCCCGTCGCGGATGAGTCGGTGGACGTCCTCCTCGCGGAGTGTGTCCTCTGTCTCACTGAGCTGCCGGCGGCGCTCGAGGAGGCTCACCGCGTGCTGGACTCCGGCGGTCGCCTCGCCCTCTCGGACGTCGTGGTCGACGGCGAGGGGCCAGCGATCCCCGACCGGATGGCCGAGGCCCTCTGTCTGACCGGGACGCGGAGTCGCGACCGATTCCTGGCCCGACTCCGCGACGCCGGGTTCGACGTCGAGACAGTGGACGACCACCACGACGAACTCCTCGCACTGCGCGACCGGGTGACTGACCGCGTCGACTACGAGGGAATCCTCGGCCTGCTGGGCGAGCGGGGGCAGCGCGCGCTGGACGCCATCGAGGAACTCGAAGCCGCGGTCGAGGCCGGACAGGTGAGCTACGTCTCGATCGTCGCGAGCGTCTGACCGCACAGCGACGCCGGCCCGACTCCCCGTCCGTGCGAAAACCGCCGAGCTATTCGAGCCGTTCTTCGGGAATACTGAGAGATTCGGAGCGAACCTGACGACGGCGGCGACCGCGGCTGGGTGGCCTGCCGCACCGCCGGGTCACGACTCGCCGGTCGATACCGACGCCGACCGCCCTCACGACTCGCCGGTCGATACCGACACCAGGTGCCCTCACGTCTTCTGCGGCACGAGTCGTCCGGGGCTGGCCGCACTCACCACGCGATAGGAGAACCCCATCACCGCTCCCCAGAGTACGTGGGCGACGAACCCGTTGACTGAGAGGTTCGGGACGGGGGCCGGAATCCCGAGCACGCCGAGCCAGAGCGGCATCAGAACTCCTGCGGCGACGAACCAGAGTACCACACCCCAGAGGACACCCAGCGCTGCGGACCTGAGTGGTCCGGACGCGAACCGTCTGATTGCAGGCGTCGCAGTCCCGGCGGCGAAAAACAGCCCGAAGATGGCGCTGTGAAAGAGGTGGGTGATCCATCCCACCAGTGGACTCTCGATCCCGTACAGCGACCCGATGACCGGCAGCACCCCCGTCGCGGACTGAAAGTACGCCCCCATCGCGATGCCGCCGAGGACGCCGGCCACGATGGCTCCGATGACAGTCGAGATCCCGAGTCCGATCGTCTCCGGACGCAACTGCTCTCGTTCGGTACGCGGCAGCGCGACGGTGATCCGCGTGCGATCGGTCCCGTCGTCTCCCGACGCCACTCGGATGTCGCCGCCGAACTGCGTCACGAGCAAGCGGATGATCTGGAGACCGAACCCCGCCGAGGGGTCGTCGAACTCGGGGAACTCTCCCGACTCGAGCAACGTCCGCTGTCCCGGTGGGAGCCCCGGCCCGTCGTTGCCAACCGTGAGTTCCAGCGCGTTGGCCCGCTCGCGAACCGTGACGGTCGGCGACGCGCCGTGTGTAACGGCGTTCGTCAGCAACTCCCGAACGACGAGCGAGAGCCGATCGTCGCCGACGGTGGTCGTGTCCTCCGCGTCGATGACGATGTCGGGGTCGACGTCGTGTTCCTCCCGGAGCGCCGCCACTTCGGTCCTGATGATCTGTTCGAGGTCGCTTCGGTCCGAGCCCTCGGCATCTCGTGCGACGATGCCGACTTCGTCGACCGTCTCACGAATCCGATCGACGGCCCGCCTGATCGCCGCTGTCGACTCCGGGCGGTCGCCGTCGGTGTTCTGCAGCACGTCGGCGTGCCCGCCGATGATGGTGATCGAGTTGATGACTTCGTGTTGCAGCAGTCGGTTGACGAGCAACGCGCGGTTCGCCGACCGTCGGATCTCCCGCTGCTGCCGGAGGGATCGTCCCGACTGGATGCCGGTGAGGGTCCCGCCGACCGCGCCCCCGAGAAGCACGTTTGCGAAGAGGAGCGGCGCGTCCTGACCGACAGTGACGACCCCGGTTCGAAGCAGTTGATCGACAGCCGTGATCCCGAAGATGGCCGCCATCGTCGCGACGCCGAGGAGGTGCCAGCGTGCGACGGTGCGTACGTACGCCGGAGCGAATGGCCCGACGGCGAGGGCGACGCCGTAGAGACACAGGCCGAGTCCCACGACGAGCGGGAGCAGTCCCGCGATCAAAAACGGGAGAGCCGCGTCGATGCGAAGCGTCTCCGCGACGAACAACCGCGTGATGCCGAAGCCGGAAATCGCGACGAGCAGGGCCTCCGGTTCCAGCCGATTCCGAAAACTCATCTCGGCCTCAGGTTCCGGCGCGGACGCCACAACTGCCCGCGGTCGTTGCCCGATCGCTGCTGCGGACGACATCGACACGACGGTCGGTTCACAGTTGGGTCACGGTTGGCCATACGCCGTCTGGCGGATTTATATTTCGGAAACGCCCGGGCTGTTTCTCGGACGGTCAGTTCCCCCGGCCAAGATCCACACGCGTAGCTCTGTGGGACCCTCCTCGTGATTTCGCCCGAGATCGGTCGTCGCCACCGCGTTCCCCACAGGTCCCTCATTTACGATTCACTTGCGAGGTATCGGTGGACGGTCTCGGCGACCGCAGACTCGAACGCCCGCATCGACACCACGGGAGCACCGTCGTGGTACAACACGGGGTAGTGCTCTCGGGCGATGTCGGCGACGACCCGGTCACGCACGGTCTCGACCGACGGGGCCTCTCCGGCGTTCTGCAGGCGGTCGACCACAGCCGCGAGGCGAGCTTCCGTCGCGTACTGTTCGGCCAGCGACTCGGCCGACTGGGCATCGTGCGCCGATCCCGCCTCGGTCACTCTGGGACGCCACGCCTGCGCACGGGTCCCGGTCTTATCGCGGATGAGCACGCCGGCCGCGCGGCCGTCGCGCCAAGCCGACGAGGGAAACTCCTCGGCCTCCGTGTACCGGGCGATATCGGTGTGGGCGGCGGGCTGTTCCTTCACGATTGCGGGGGGCGTCGGGAGGCCAAGTCGGTCGAACGCACTCGTCGCCATATCCGGCGACAGATACTGCGCCCGCTCGTCGGTCCAGACGTCCGTGCCGAGAAACGCCGGAAGTTCCTGCCACGGGTACGCGATGCCGTCGTTCCACGTGGCGCGGCCGACGAACGTGATCGCGGCGGGGTCATCAGTCGCGGTTCGCATCGCCTCCCGGTCGATCGCGCCGCGGACCTGCAAGGCGGCCCGACGATACGGGGGAGGTACCGCTGTAGCGGTCACACCTGTCCCCTCCGGCGTGCCGAACTCGAGTCCGCCGCCAGCCGTCACCTGAAACCGGAGCCACCCACCCGTGGGAAGTTCCTGGATCCAGAGGTGTCCTGTCAGATCAGATGACAGCGTCAACTCCGGTGTCTCTGGGACCGCCTGCATACCACCAGCAGTGGTCGCCGGGGCGGTAAGGGTTCCGCCGCACGCCGGGTACTCACAAAGGGAACCCGATGATGCGCCGAGCGCAGCCGACCGTGTCACGGCGGGGAGCACGCTCCGACTCAGACCGTTCGATTCGGGCGACCCATCCGGATGTGACACCCTGAGGGGACCTCCGGACCACTCGGGACCACTCGGGGATCCGCGTCCCATTGCGGCTTGCGAACGACACCGCGGATACCCGCTATTAGTATCGAGTCGCAACCAACGAGGCGGCTCCGGGAGTCGTGGCGTGGAAACCGACGCGGGAAGCCACACCACTGTCGAATCTGAGAGCGCCGGCCGCGCGGCGGCCACAGACGACGCGCAGACGTCGTATCAACCGCCGCTATCGTCCGGCAGTCTTCCCCTGGCTGCGGCTGACGGCGAGTCGAACTAAACTACATAATTGTACTGTGAAACACGAGTATCTTTCCGGTTTATTTTGGGTCAAGCGGGAAATATTTTCTTCACTGACTTCGCATCGTGACGAGCGATCCGTGAACCCTTAGTGAGCGTTCATCCCGTACTCGTAAGGCGGCTAGTCAGTGATCGATGGCGGTAGTTCGACGCGCAGACCGTCAGCGACAAATCCCCTATACGAGTCCGTATGTACATTTATTACACATTCTAAATATATACTGCAGACTGATAGAAAATTTGCTCATCTCTAGACACTCTCGGGATCCCGAACAAACAATCTATCGAGCGTGAAGCGGAGGAAACCAGAGCGTCCAGCGAGTCAGCAGTTCGTGGCTCCGAAGGCGGGTCCGGCCGAACTTACGCTGCCACCTGTGCAGAGGCCGGGCCCGAGTTGCCCAGGCGGCTCTCGACCGCCGCCAACAACAGGTCGAGAGAGATAGCGAGTACCGCACCGGAGATCGCACCGGCGAACACCTGCGGCATATTGAATAGGTTGATGCCACTGATGACCCAGGCACCCAGGCCGCCGCCGCCGATGAAGAAGGCCAGATAGGCCGTCCCGACGTTGATCACGGTGCTCGTGCGGATTCCCGCGAAGATGATCGGCAGCGCCAGCGGAAAGCGGATCTTGGTCAGGCGCTCGTTCTGTGTCATCCCCATTCCTTTCGCCGCGTCGATCGTCCCCTCGTCCACGCTCTCTAGCCCCGTAATCGTGTTAACGAGGACCGGGAGCAGCGCATAAATGAACAGGGCGACGAACGATGGCAGAAACCCGAGGCCGAGAATCGGAAACATCAGCGCAATGATGGCCAGCGGTGGCACTGTCTGCGCCACGTTGCCAACCGAGAGGATCGGACTCTTCAGCTTCTCGTGCCGGGCAGCAATGACTCCCAGCGGCACAGCGATCGAGATGGCGATGATTTCCGACGCTACCACCAGGACCAGATGTTCCGCCAGTAGCTGCCAGAACTCCGGGAGATTGTCCAGCAGGTACCGGATTCCACTGAGTGAGGTAGAGATCACGCCAGCCATACTACGGCTCCCCCGCAGAATCGAAGTACGACCGGACGTGGTCCTCGGTGAGGAAGCCGACGACCTCACCACCGTCGACGACCGGAAGTGTGGTGTGCTCGATACTCAACAACCGCGTCAAGCCGACCTGCAGTGAGCTATCGGGTGAGATGCTGTAGTACTCTCCACCGTCGGCTGCGGGTGCCACCTCTGATTCGGCCGACTCGTAGGCTTGTGGGTCGTCCATTACTTCGCGGACGGGTGTGATCGAGAGCTGCTTGAACGTCTGATTCTCTCCGATGAAGTTCTCGACGAATTCGTTTTTCGGATTGGAGAGGATCTCCGCCGGCGTGTCGTACTGGACGACTTCGCCGACGTCGAAGATGGCGATCCGATCGCCCATCTTGAGCGCCTCGTCGATGCTGTGGGTGACGAACAGGATGGTCGTGTTGATCCGGTCTTGAATCTGGAGGAACTCGTCTTGCAGATTCTCCCGGGTGATGGGATCGAGTGCACCGAACGGTTCGTCCATCAGCAGGATATCCGGATCGGCGGCGAGGGCTCGGGCGACACCGATTCGTTGCCGCTGCCCACCCGAGAGTTCGCGCGGATACTGGTCTCGGTACTCCGGCGAGAGATCCATCAGTTCCAGCAGCTCGTCGACGCGGTCGTCGATCCTCGATTGGTCCCAGCCGACCAGTTCCGGAACCGTCGCGATGTTTTCACCGACGGTCAAATGATCGAACAGGCCGATCTCCTGGATAACGTACCCGATCCCCCGCCGGAGGTCGATCTTGTCGAGTTCCTGATTATCGGTTCCGTTGACGTACACCGTCCCTTCGGTGGGCTCTTCGAGCCTGTTCACCAGTTTCATACTGGTGGTCTTCCCGCAACCGGATGGGCCGACGAGTACGGTCGTGGTGCCCTCCTCGACAGTGAAGTTGATCCCGTCTATGGCTTCGGTCCCGTCCGCGTATACCTTCGTAACGTCTTCGAATTCGATCATTATCGTGCCTTCTGTATGAGCTGTGTGCTGGCCCGCTGTTCGACCTGTTCGCCGTTGCGGATCCGGAGCAGTTGTTCGACAGTGGCGATCCCGTAGTCGGCAACGAGTGCCAACAGCGAGACGATGATCGTCGCGACGACGATCATCACCGAATCACCTTGCCTGATGCCATTGAAGATGAACTCTCCGAGGCCGCCGGCGCCGATGTACGCTCCGACTGCGGCGACGCCGACCACGATGACCACGGCGTTGCGGACCCCAGCGAGGATAATCGGCAGCGCCATCGGAATCTGGATCCGCCTGAGGCGCTGTTGGCGGGTCATCCCGAGTCCCTTGCCGGCCTCCTTGGTCGCCTCCTCGACACCCGTCAGGCCGACGTACGTGTTCCTGATGACCGGCAGTTGTGAGTAGAGTATCAGTGTGAACACGACCGGATCGCTCCCGATCCCCAAGAACGGGACGAGCAGTCCGAACGCCGCCAGACTCGGAATCGTCATTGCGATACCGGCTAGCCACAGCACCGCCGTCGCTGCCCGGTCGTTGTACGTGATCAGCACCCCGAGGCTGACCCCGATCGGCACCGCGATCAGCACCGTCTCGGCCGTGATCAGGATGTGTTCGATCAGTCGGGCGAACAACTGATCGACGTTCTGGACCACGAACTCGAGGTACGGCGATATGAACAACGGCACCACGCCCAGGTGCGCTGCGCTCATCAGTTAGATGATCCCCTCGCTCTCTAAGAAGTCGACAGCCACGTCTTGGACGTCCTCTCCATCGAGAGCGATTCGAGCGTTCAGCTCGATTACCTTCTCTTCGCTGCTGAGTGCGGCCATCGGCGCGTTGAGCGCCTCTTCGACGGCGGACCCTGACGGCACGGCGTCCGGACTGGCGAGCGGCGCCGGGTTGTACGGGGCGAAGAAGTTCTGGTCGTCCTCCAGGACGACCAGGTCGTACTGCTGGATCTTTGGGTTCGTCGTGAAGACCATCCCGACGTCCGCTTCGCCCTCGCCGAGGACCTGATACGTGAGATTCGCCCCGATTTTTCTGATGTTCAGTTCCTCGGCCGCCCCGGTGAATCCGTACGAGTCGGTGACTCCCGGCCAGCCGTCTTCACGTTCGGCGAACTCTGGACCCAGCACGACGGTAATGTCGGTGTTTCCGCTGTTGAGATAGTCTGCGAGGTCACTGATCGTCTCGACGCCCGTCTCCTCCTGCCAGCCCGGACGGACAGCGAGGGCGTACGTGTTGTTGAAGTTGGCGCGCTGCAGGTACCGGAGGTCGTGTTCCTCCTGCATCTCCTGCTTCGCTTGCTGGTATACTTCCTCGGGATCGCTCGGAATCTCGTCGTGCTTCGGGGGAATCGTCGCGTACGCACCGGCCGTGTAGAGGTGATAAAACCCGATCTCCCCGTTGTTGAGCGCCTGGAAGCACTGCATCGACCCCCCGAGGGACAGTTCGTCTTCGATCTCTGCCTCGGTGTTCGCTTTGATCGACTCGAACCCGAGATATCCCATCAGTTCGGCTTCGGTCCACTGCATCGATGCGGCGGTCACAGTCGTGGTCGACCCCCCGCCGGTGAGCGTTCCTGTACACCCGGCCAGGGATCCAAGGACGGTCGCTCCGGACGCGGCAAGGCCTCGCTTGAGGACATCTCGGCGTGTGTTAGCCATACACTCGGAAATACTGATAACACTATTTAATTCTTTTTCTATATGGCTGATGATTGGGGGCTGAGCACCAGTCGTGTGCCGGACAGCGAATCGAGTTGCTGCGGAACCGCTGCCGCGAATCCGATACCCTTCGTTCCGCTACAGTGAGACGACGACTTCCTCGTCTTCGACTCGTACCGGATGTGCGGGAAGTTTCGCTCCCTCCTTCGAGAGGCACTCGCCCGTCGGTATGTCGTACTCCCAGCCGTGCCACGGACAGTTCAGCACCTCTCCTTCCTTACACCACTGGAGTTCGGTTTCCAGTTCCTCGCGATCGAACTCCGCGTCGCTAGTCCCCGTGACGCTGCCCTCACAAGCAGGCCCTCCTTGGTGGATACACCAGTTGGTGTAGGCTCGGAACTCGCCATCAGTCCGAAACAGGGCGATCTCTCGTCCCTCGACTTCGACCAGTTTTCTGTCGCCATCGTTCAGTTCACCGACCGTTGCGACGGTGTGTTCACTCATATAGTGTCTCCCCTGCTGATTAGATCGACAGCCCGAACGCTTCGGCCGGCGTCTCGTAGAGGATCTGCTGCCGTTCCGTTTCGGTGAAGTAGTGCTGTAAGTACTTATCTAGCTCTTCGAGGTGATCGAAGTCCCAGTGTGGGTAATCGGTCGCGAACATCAGCATATCCGCTCCGAGCGTCTCGATGATGCGTTTCATATCCTCGGACCGGTTGGGCTCACCGAGCGGCTGTGACCCGATGTAGAACTGATCGCGGATGTACTCCTCGGGGGACTGCTCGAGGAGCGGGACCTCGCTCCGACGCATCCGATAGATCTTGTTCATCCGATGCATCATATACGGCACCCACCCGATCCCCGCCTCCAGGAAGACGAAGTTGAGATCGGGGAACTTCGCCGGGACGCCTTCGCCGATAACGCTGGCCATCGTCGCCATCTGCTGCCACGGGTGGCCGAGCGACTGGACCTCAAAGTAGTTGTTGAACCCCTTGTTGTGCAACGGGAAGTCGAACATGAACTCTTCCCCGTTCCCGTGGAACACGATGGGCAGGTCGTGGTCTTCGGCGGCTCTGTAAATGGGATCGTTCGACGGATCGCCGAGGGGCGGGTACTCGCCGCTCGTCCCGAGATAGAGACCGACGATCTGGTCGTTGTCACCGATCCGTTCGATCTCCTCGGCGGCCTCTCTCGGCCGCTGTGTCGCCACGGCCGCCAACCCGAGAAAGTCGTAGTCGTCGAGGAACTTGTCGAGCAGGAGGTCGTTGTACGCCCGCATCAGACTCATCGCCAAGTCTGGCTGGGAGAACTTTCCGAGCGGTTCGAAGGTGTTGATGATCGGATACTCGATCTCGAAGTCCGCCTGGAACTCTCTGACGTCTTCGGGCCCAGTGAACGTCGAGAAGTAGTCGTCGATCTTGCCGCCCATCCGTTGATCCCAACTGCTTGAGGGGAACATCGGGTGCGGCGAGTCGGTGATGCTCGAACGGTACGGCTCCTCGAGGTACGTTGCGATCGTTTCTTCGGGGACAGTGATGTGAACGTCTGTGTCCACGACCGTGGTCTCCGCTAACGCGTGGGCGGCTCTCTGTGACATCCAGTTGCACGTTTCGACGAGGGATTATATAACGCTTTTTCTGCACTGGTGACGATTCGCCGCTGCGGCAGGCTGCTTCACTCTCGTCGGGTCCGCTTCGCTGGCGCGAGTGGGTCCCCCACCGTCGTAAAGACTACCTGACCGGATCCGTAATCGCGGCGTATGGGTTCCTCCGAGAGACCCGACTGGTGGCAAAAAAACGCCGAACTCCGGGACGAACTGGGGCTGCCGGAGTACGAGCCGTCGCGCCTTCTGGACGGGACGTACGTTCACGAAGTCCTCGCCGCGGTCGAGTCCGAGTACGGCGTGACGGTGGAACTGGTCAGCGAGGAGCCGAGTCATCCCAGCACGTGGGCGTTCGTGATCGACGGGGTCGAGTGTGCGAGTGCGATTCGCCGTCGTGACGACCGCGGGAACAACGTGTATCAGATTACCGCCGAGGAACTTCGGCAGCAGATCGACAGCGAGCTCGCCTGACCACGGGTGTGCACCGGGAGTCGGCAGCCGAACCGGGTGCCAAGACGGACACCCTGGTGCGAGAGCCGGTCAGTACGCGTCCTCTGCGACTTCGAGGAGGTCCTCGGCGTCAGCCGCACGCGGGTTGTCGTGGATCTCGATCGTGTCGAGTGATTTTTCGGCGATCGCGGGGAGGTCGCCCCGATCGACGCCGAGTTCTTCGAGGCTCGTCGGGAGATCGACCTCGTCGATGAGGGCCTCGACGGCCTCGACCGCCGCGTGCGCGGCCTCGACGTCGGAGCGTCCAGACACGTCGACGCCCATCGCCTCGGCCACCTCCGCGTGCCGAGCGGGGTATTCTTCGAGGTTGTACCGCATCACCGGCGGCGTGAACACGGCGATCGCCTCGCCGTGCGGAATCTCCGGATACATTCCCCCGGTCACCTCCGCCAGCGAGTGGATCGCTCCGAATCCGGCGAAGTTCTCACAGAAGCCCGCCATATGCGACCCGAACAGGAGCTGTTCGCGGGCCTCCATCGCGCCCGTTTCGTAGGCGTCTGGGAGGTGCTCCGGGACGAGCCCCATCACGTGCCGCGTGTAGGGCTTGACCAGTTCGGGCGCGCCCGCCGCGACGTGGTTTTCCAGGGCGTGTGAGAACGCGTCGAATCCCGTGGCGGCGGTCTGTCGCGGCGGGAGCGACGCCGTCAGTTCCGGATCGACGAGCGATACGTCGGCACCGAGATACGGGCCGTCCGGGTACAGGGGCGGTTGGCCGATCGCCATCTTGAACTCACGGTCCGGAGCGGTGATCACCGCCCAGTAGTCCACCTCGCTCCCGGTCCCGGCCGTCGTCGGAATCGTGATCAGCGGATGGGTGTGGTTCTCGATACTGCCGGCTGTCACGTCTTCAGGCGTGTTCACCTCGTACTCCGGAAGGGGCCCGTCGTTCGTCTTCAGCAGCGTCGCGCACTTCGCCGTGTCGATGACGCTGCCCCCGCCGACCGCGACGACGACGTC
>NZ_FNPB01000009.1 GCF_900107195.1 Halobellus clavatus | reverse complement strand
GCGGGGTATTCTTCGAGGTTGTACCGCATCACCGGCGGCGTGAACACGGCGATCGCCTCGCCGTGCGGAATCTCCGGATACATTCCCCCGGTCACCTCCGCCAGCGAGTGGATCGCTCCGAATCCGGCGAAGTTCTCACAGAAGCCCGCCATATGCGACCCGAACAGGAGCTGTTCGCGGGCCTCCATCGCGCCCGTTTCGTAGGCGTCTGGGAGGTGCTCCGGGACGAGCCCCATCACGTGCCGCGTGTAGGGCTTGACCAGTTCGGGCGCGCCCGCCGCGACGTGGTTTTCCAGGGCGTGTGAGAACGCGTCGAATCCCGTGGCGGCGGTCTGTCGCGGCGGGAGCGACGCCGTCAGTTCCGGATCGACGAGCGATACGTCGGCACCGAGATACGGGCCGTCCGGGTACAGGGGCGGTTGGCCGATCGCCATCTTGAACTCACGGTCCGGAGCGGTGATCACCGCCCAGTAGTCCACCTCGCTCCCGGTCCCGGCCGTCGTCGGAATCGTGATCAGCGGATGGGTGTGGTTCTCGATACTGCCGGCTGTCACGTCTTCAGGCGTGTTCACCTCGTACTCCGGAAGGGGCCCGTCGTTCGTCTTCAGCAGCGTCGCGCACTTCGCCGTGTCGATGACGCTGCCCCCGCCGACCGCGACGACGACGTCAAAGCCGCCGGCGGTGAGCGTCTCCAAGGCGTCGGCGACCATCTCCGTCGTCGGATTGGGCTCGACCTCGTCGTAGACCGCGTACTCGATCCCTGCGGCTTCGAGCGAGGCCTCGACGCCGTCGACGATGCCAGCGTCTCTGATTCCCTGGTCGGTGACCACGAGGGCACTCTCCCATCCCTTCGCGTCGATCACGTCGCCGGTCCGCTCGCTCGTTCCGTTCCCGAACTCGACTGAGATTGGGAACGAGAGCGTGTATTCGCCGAGGCTCATCGTATCGCGCTCCGTTCATCGCCGTTCGTCGTCCGACACAGTGGGTAGTCGTGGCTATACTGGGGCATCCGTCCGCCACTTCTGGAAGTCATTGTAAAAATGAGAATGTAGAAGAAAATATTACTGCTTCGTTACCGGCCGGTGGTCGCTCTCGGGCGAAGTTTTTTATACGCAGATTCAGGAATGCGACTATGAGCGATGCCCACACAGACGATGGTACCCTCATCGAGAGACACCGCGCGAAACACGACGAGGCAACGAGCGACATCGCGTTCGGTGCGTGGATCGACGGTGAGCGACACACAGCGGGGGCAGAGCGGAGCGTCGAGGACCCCGTAATCGGACGCCCCATCGTCGACATCCCTCTCAGTGACTCGGCTGGCGTCGATACCGCAGTCGACGCCGCGTGGACCGCGTTCGATCGGGAGTGGGAGTCGATGACCGTGCGCGAGCGGTCGGCCCGGCTGTTCGAGTGGGCCGAGGTCTTAGACGACCACACCGAGGAACTCACGCTGCTCGAGTGTCTGGATTGCGGGAAGCCGATCTCACAGGCCCGGGGCGAGGTCGAGGGTGCGATCGACACGCTGGAGTTTTATGCCTCTGCCTGCCGGGCGCAACGCGGTAGTGAGATCCCCGGCGGCGAGGACCTCCACCTCTACACGACGCAGGAACCCTACGGCGTCGTCGGACAGATCGTGCCCTGGAACTACCCGCTGTGGGCGGCCGCGTGGAAACTCGGCCCCGCGCTGGCTGCCGGGAACGCGTGCGTCCTCAAGCCCGCGAACGACACCCCGCTCTCGACGATCCGGGCGGCGCAGCTCTCGGCGGGAATCTTCCCCGACGGCGTGCTCAACGTCGTCCCGGGTTCGGGCAGCGAAGTCGGGCAGGCGATCGCCGAACACGACGACGTCCGGAAGGTCTCGTTCACCGGGAGTACGAACGTCGGCAGCGGCGTGATGCGCGCGGCGGCCGACCGAGTCGCGCCGGTGACGCTCGAACTCGGCGGCAAGTCCCCGTTCGTCGTCTTCCCCGATGCCGATCTCGACAAAGTCGTTGAGGCCGTCGCAGACGGTATCTTCTACAGTACCGGGGAGATCTGCGACGCCTTCTCGCGGGCCATCGTCCACGAGTCGGTGGCCGAGGAGTTCACCGACCGATTCGTCGAGCAGGCCGAGTCGTACGTGCTCGGGGATCCGCTCTCCGAGGAGACGACGATGGGCCCGCTGACGTCCGGTAGTCAGTTCGAGACCGTGATGGAGTACATCGAGACCGGGAAAGCGGAAGCCGAACTGCTCACCGGCGGCGGGACACCGGACGACGCGGACCTCTCCGACGGCTGGTACGTCGAGCCAACCGTGTTCGGTGGCGTGAGTAACGAGATGACGATCGGGAGCGAGGAGATCTTCGGGCCGGTCCAGACCATCCAGACGTTCGAGGACTACGACGAGGCGATCGAACTGGCGAACGACACGCAGTATGGACTCGCCGCGGGTATCGGGACTGAGCGCACCTCGCTGGTCCATCAGACCGCCGACGATCTGGATGCCGGGCTGGTGTACGTCAACGAGTACGGACCGATCCTGCCGGATGCCCCGTACGGCGGCTTCAAACGCTCGGGCTTCGGGAAGGACCTGGGCCTCGAAGCCTTAGAGCACTACCAGCGCACCAAGAGCGTCTACGTGAACCTCGACGACCCCGAACTGTGACTCACTCGGGCAGTCGCGAGACCCGATACGGATCGGATTCGCCCCGACACCGAGCGAACTCACCCTGAGGCTCTCCGGCGGACACGACCGGTCTCGGTCGGTTGCACCCGCCGCGGTCTGCCGGAGAGCGTCCCCGTCCTTGGAAAAGGTTTATTTGACACCCCAAGGGAGTCGGTGATGTGTATGACTAGCAATAGCACCCCGAACGTGGTGTGTTTCGTCGCCGATCAGTTGCGATACGACCACCTCGAGTGCAACGGAAACGACGTCGTCGATACGCCGAACATCAACGCGCTGGCTGAATCTGGCGTCTCGTTCGACCGGACCTACACGAACAACCCGATGTGTATGCCCGCCCGCGCCACGATGTTCACCGGGCGGAACCCGCATCGGCACGGGGTCCGATCTAACGGCGTCCACCTTCGCGAGAGCCTCCCGAACATTCCGCAGCAACTCTCGGATGCGGGCTACCGGACGCACGCGGCCGGAAAACTCCACCTTCATCTCTACACGCTTCCGGCCCCCCAGCAGGTTTCACACATCGCGGCGGAACTCTCCGAGCGCGCGGAGACCGAGTTCGGCGAGCGACTCGGCCAGGTCCTCGACGAGGTCCTCCGTGACCTCCTCGAGTGCCCCGAGGACCTCGCTGCGGGACGGGAGTCCGTGGGATCCCACGAGGGGTTCTCGAACCGCGGTGACAATCTCCTCTTGCAGACGCTCGAACGGATTCACGTGCCGAAGTGGTCCGACGGCGCGCTGCTCTTTCAGGAGGCCGCCGCGGAGGCCGTCTCCGGGTGGCCGACCGACGAACTCTCCGAGGCCGACTGGGAGGCGTTTGCCGAAGAACTCACAGCACGCCTCGGGGAGATGTTCGAAACCGTCGACGCGACCGCTTACGACGACCTGTCGTTCGACCCTGCGGAGTTCCCCGAAGCTCGCGAAGTGTGGGAATCAGGCCTTCTCTCTGCACTTCCCGAGCCCTTCTACGGATTCGAGACGACCGACTTCACCGGCGGCCACGTCAACGAGATCTACGGCGAATACAAGCGGTGGCTGCAAACGAACCATCCTGACGCCTACGAGCGGATCTCCTTCGACCACCCAGACAACGTCCGCGGGGATACCTTCCAAGTACTCAGAGAGTGGTCGCTTCCGGCGGAGGCGCACTACAACCACTGGATCAGCGACCGCAGTATCGAGTTCCTGAACGAGCAGGACGAAGACGACGATCCGTTCTTCCTGTGGTGTTCCTACCCCGATCCACACAACCCGTATGCCGCCCCCGAGCCGTGGGGTTCGATGTACGACCCCGACGACGTCGAGTTACCCACGCGGAGTGAGGCGGAATTCGACGCGCTCCCGGAGTTCTATCGCGACGTGTACGAGGGCGACTTCTTCCAGTTACAGGGACTCTACACCGATCCGGGCCCGGAGGTCCAAGCGGAGGCGATCAAAGAGATCATCGCCGTCACCTACGGGATGGTCAGTTACCTCGACCACGAGGTCGGTCGCGTCGTCGACGCGCTGGAGCGGAACGGACTCCGAGAGGACACGATCGTGATCTTCCTGTCGGACCACGGCGAGATGATGGGTGATCACTGGATGATCCGGAAGGGTCCCTTCCAGTTCGAGGGACTGCTTCGCGTGCCGATGATCTGGAGCTGGCCCGGTGAGTTCCAGGCGGGCAAGCGTGTCGAGACGGTGACGAGTCACGAGGATCTGCTGCCTACGATGCTGGACCTCTGCGGCGTCACATCGCCCCACGCGGTCTACGAACCGTCGTATCGAAACGGGCCAGAGACGTGGCCGGGCGAATCGCTGGTCCCCCTGCTCACGGGCGAGGCCGATCCCCGAGACCGGTCGACCGTCGTCGAGACCGACGAAGACTACCTGGGCATCTGGCCGCGCACGCTGATCAACGACCGGTACAAGCTCACAGTGTATCCCGAGCAGGACTACGGCGAACTGTTCGATCTGCACGAAGACCCAGCGGAACTGCACAACCTCTGGGACGACGAGGACGCCGAATCGCTCAAGAACCGTCTCTACCGCGAGCTTCTCGATCAACTCGTCCTGCAGGAGGGGGCTGTCCCGAGTCGTCGCAACGTCGCCTGACATTCGACGCGACGTCGAACGTCGAGAACTGGTATTCGGTATCGCAGAACAATACTTTTCTCCCTCCGAGTTGTGCGATAGCGTACCGATGACAGACGACACCGGAATCCGGGTAAACGCCCTCGAAACGACCAATTCCATCATCCAGGCGCTAGACGAGTTGAACGGCGCTCGCGTCACCGAACTCGCCGCCCATCTCGACCGACCACAGAGCGTCGTCCACAATCACCTGACAACTCTCAAACAGCTTGAGTATGTCGTGCAAAACGGAAACCAATATCAGCTGGGACTTCGCTTCCTCAAGTTCGGTGAACGGGTCCGACACCGGTCGACGCTGTACAACTTCGCCACGTCGGAGGTGCAGAAACTGGCTGCGGAGTCGGGGGAGTTGATCACGCTGCTCACCGAAGAACACGGACGTGGGATCTACCTCGACATCGGCCAGGGCAGCCAGGACATCGAGTACCCTGCGATAGCCGGTGCACGAACCTACCTTCACTGCTCTGCGACCGGGAAATCGATCTTGGCGCACCTTCCCGAGGAAGACGTCGACGCGATCATCGACACGCACGGGCTCCCCGCGCAGAGTTCGAATACGATCACCGACCGGGCTGAACTCTACGACCAGTTGGAGACGATCCGCGAACGGGGCCTGGCGTTCGATATGGAGGAGTTTCGCGAGGGGATGCGATCGGTCGGCAAACCGATCCTGCTGCAGGACGGGACACCGATCGGTGCGCTGAGTATTGCCGGGCCTGTCCACCGGATGAAAGACGACAGGCTACGAGAGGAGATGCCGGAACTGCTTCGCCAGTCGGTCAACGTCGTCGAACTGAACCTCAACGATCCAAATATCCAGTGAGTCATTGCGACACAGTGCCATACGCTATTCTGTCATCGTGAATCATACGGTGGGCCTTGTTTCGACCGTTTGCTGTCTCGATACGCCTGTATACGACTACAGACGTCAGCTATCGGTCGAGAGACGGATTCGTCGTCGCCGAATGGGACAGCGTCGGCCCGTCGGCCTCCCATTCCGTTCTGTTGACACGCGGCTAGCAACCCACTGAGCCCTCCAATAACAAGAGTACAAGTGTTATACATATTGTTCGATCCCCGAGCGACACCGTCCACCGCGATCGTATCCGATAGACGTCCAAAATTATCATCTATAATCATATATAAGTGAGATAATGGAAAATGCGTTCGGGATGTACTACAATCCCGGTCTTAACCCGACCCCGAATTTACCGGACTATTATACTGCTATTATTGCACCTTTTCGCTAAAATACCGCGATTTTTGATAAAACACAGTTATATTGAAGCTGTGGCATCACGCGATCCCCTGGATCGGCCGAACTCAAAAGATAAATAATATTAACTGTAGAGAAATTTTACCACTAAATTAGATAAATTAGTGATCATCACTGCGTCATAGCAATTCCGTCACGCCGAACAACGAGCGCTCCTCGCCCCGGGTTTCGCCCCTCTCCGCGTTTCTCGACAGGGGTACCGATTCGCTGTCGTTGAGTCGGGTCAATCGACCTTGGTCCCGCGGTCAGCGTCCTCAAGGATCGAAAAAATACGGGAATCCCTCGTCTGGAAGTCGCCGGTGGTGGTGGTCCAACCACGTGCTGTGAGTTGCTCAGTCGGATACGCAAAGTCACCAACGACTCTTACGTTTCTGAGCGTTGCTCCTGTGAGTCACCGACAGCTCGTACTATCCTGTGCTGAGGATTCCAGCGGCGACGTCACCTAGTAGCGCGAAACGACTCACCACCACTAGTGCCGAGTCACTCGACTTACGATCGCTACCGTTGAGACTCGGAGAACGCTTATCGCTTGGGCGCCTACCCGTCTCGCGCTCGGGTGATCGATCTCAGTCGCTCATCGCCGCGGCCTCTTAGCTGGTTGGAAGACGGACCGTTACGGTCGTTCCTCCCGAGTCGTTTTCATCGAACGACAGCCCTCCGTTCGAACGGCGGACAACCTGATTAACGAACCAGAGGCCGAGTCCCGTTCCATGGTTCAGGGCACTGATCTCTCCGTCCACCGTCAGCACATCCCATTCCTGTTTGGGAATTCCCGGTCCATCGTCGCGTATCTTGATCTCGGCCATTGTCTCGGTACACTGAAGCTGGATGTCGACGATCGGCTGTTCCTGGTCGGAATGGACAATCGCGTTCTGGACCAGCTCCCGGACCGCCTCACCGATCTCACTCGGGGTTTTCGCCTGACATTCGGTGGTCAGGTCGGTCTGTAGCACCGCCTCAGAGTACTGCGTTTGCAGATCCGAGACGACCCGTCTCGTGGTCGACGCGACGTCCACCGTCACTGTTTCAGCGGTCTCAGTCAGTAGTTCGGTGATTCTGTGTTGGTGCTCGGCCATCTCGACGAAGTTGCGACTCTTTTCAAGTATCTTCTCCACGTCGGCTCGTACCGCGGGTGATCCGCGTGCTTCGATCAGTTCTGCGCGTCCCTGGATCACGTTCATATCGTTCTTGACGTTGTGACGGAGAATCCGACTGAGCACTTGCAGTTGCTCTCGGTTCTCCTGTGCTTCGGATACGTCCACAATATGGACGACGTAGCCACTGATAGTGTCGTTGTGCGTCCGAAGCGACGAACTCCGTGACTCTCCCGTGAACACCTGCCCGGAGTTCTTCCGATAGTTGACGAGACGCGATTCGCTGGGGACGTCTGTCTCTTCGAGCAAGCGCTCTACGGCCGCCTGCTCGTCGGTGATCGTACTGAGATGGCAGCCTTCGATGTCTTCGCTTTCGTACCCAAAGAGGTCGACGAAGCCGGGGTTGTACGTCGTGATGCACCCGTCGGGATCTGTCACGACGACGGCGCCGCTGACGCTGTTGAATAACGATTCGTAGCGTCGCTTCTGCGCCCGTATCTCACGGGTCTGTCGAACCCGGTTCGTGATGTCGCGCACGACGCCGATCCCGACCTCTGGCTCTCCGTCGACGCTGAATTCGATCTCGCCGGTCTCCTGCACCCACCGTGTCTCGCCGTCCACGATGATTCGATGTTCGATGTCGTAGCTGCCGTCGATGAGCGCCTCGTTCCACGCGTCGTCCACCGCGGCTCGATCTTCGGGGTGGACCAGTTCCAAGAACCGTTCGTAGGTCATCGGCGTCCCGGGTTCAAGCCCGAAGATCCGATAGCATTCGTCGGACCACTGCAGTTCGCTCTTGCCGATTTCGAGTCCCCAACTGCCCATATTGCCGATCTCCTGGGCCTGTACCAGATGGGTCTGTATCTCCTGTTCTCGCTCCCGTCGCTGCGTGATGTCCCGAGAGATCACCGCAACGCCACGCTCACCGTCCTCGAGTTCCACCGGCACGAGCCGCTGCTCGGTGTGTATCTTCCCGATCGATTCAATGTAGAGATCGAACTCCAGACTCACCGTCTCCGTCCCGTCGGGATCTGCCAACCGTTCACCGGAGTCGGGTTCGACGCTGTACAGCACCGCGTCGATCACGTCCAAAAACCGCTGCGGGTCCTCGTCCGGTGCGGCTACTGCTTCGACGACGGAGCGAACCGGGAGTCCCTCGGCGGCCTGCACCGGCACGTCGGCGAAGTCGGTCGCCGCCTCGTTAGCGAACCGAATCCGCTTGTCGCTGTCGACGAGCACCGCCTCTTCGTCCATCGTCTGCACGAGAAGTTCGTGCGTTTCCAGGCGTCTGGCCTGCTCTTTCTCCTCGGTGACGTCCTTCTGGAATCCGACGAAACTCTCCAGTGTGCCATCTTCGGCTCGCACCGGGGCGATCGACAACCGGTTCCAGAATGCGGTCCCGTCCGCCCGATAGTTCCGGAGCGTGAGTTCTGTCTCTCGGGCTTCGTCGATCGCGTCACGAAGTTTCGCGACCTGCTCCGCATCGGTCTCCGGGCCCTGCAGGAGCCGACAGTTCCGGCTGACGGCCGCTTCGCGCTCGTATCCGGTGATCTCGGTGAACTTCTCGTTCACGTAGGTCATCGGGTTATCCTCCTGTGAGGGCTCCGTGATCGTGATGCCGATTGGCGCCGTATCGAGCGCTCGCGTCTTTCGTCGGAGTTCCTCTTCGCGTTCCTTCCGATCGGTGATGTCCTCGTAGATCGCCACGAAGTGGGTCACCGATCCCGATTCGTCCATCACCGGCGCGATCGTGTGGGTGGCGACGAACTGCGTGCCGTCCTTCCGTTCGTTCTCGATCTCGCCGCTCCAGACCTTCCCATCGAGTACGGTCTCCCACAGGTCGGCGAAGAACGCATCGTCGTGTGCCCCGGAACTCAGCACGTGGGGCGTCTTCCCGCGTACCTCAGCAGCCGTGTAGCCGGTTAGCTCCTCGAACTCGGGATTCGCGTACTCGATCTCCCCGTCCACGCCAGTGAAGAGGACAGCGTGCCCGGTGTGCTCGATCATCTGTTCGAACTTCTGCAGGCGCTGCTCGCGCTCTTTTTGCTCTGTGACGTTCCGGGTCGATCCGACGATCTGCGTCACCTCGTCATCGACGATCACCGGCGCGATGCTGGTCTCCCACCACGACCCGCTGTCGAACCCCGCGAGGTGCTCCTCGTACGTGCGGGGCGTTCGTCCGCGCACGCAGTCCGCGTACCGCTCGCGAACGGCCGCGCTGTCTTCCTCGTCGGTGATCTCGCGTATCGTTCTCCCCTGGAGTTCCTCGGCCGATATCCCGGTGATGTGCTCGTATGCCGGGTTGACCTGGTTGACACGGAACGTCTCTCCTCCGTCTTCGACATCGATGACGAACAGTCCATCCTGCGCGTTCTGGAACAGGGTGTCTTTACGTTCCAGTTCGTACAGCCGCTCTTTCTGTTCTGTGATGTCGCTGAAGACGATCGTCACCCCCGTCTGATCCGGGTGGACTCTGACCTTCCACCACTTCGCTAACTGATCGTTGTACCGCTCGAACGACGTCCGCTGGTCGGTTTCGATCGCCCGCTCGATGGCATCCTGTGCCTTCGTCCCCCGAGTGCTCGGAAAGGCCTCCCAGACGTGCTCCCCGAGGAGGGAGTCGGCGTCGGTGTCGAGGAGTTCCGTCGCTCGCGTGTTGACGTAGGTGTACCTGAGGTCCTGGTCCAACGCCACGACGCCGTCGGATACTCGTTCGAGTGCGTCGCTCCGTCGCTGTACCGCATTCGGTGGGGTCCCGGTGCTCATCTTCGTCTGTGTCCTCCGGGCGGGTCGCTCTCATCGTCCGGTGCGGGGCGACCCCCGCCGTCGGCCTGGACCGACGCCTGGTTTGCAGGCGTAGAGACGCGGTGGTCCAGATCCGACACCCCGTCACGGATCTCGAACATCGAAACCTGGTCGTGGAGCGTCTCTGAGAGCTGCGAGAGGTTTTCGACGGTTTCGGCGACTTCCGAGAGCGACGCCGTCTGTTCCTCCGTGGCGGCAGAGACGTTGCTCGCTTCCGCAGCGGTCTGTCGGCTCACACTCGAGACTTCGTCCGCCATCGCGACCACCTCCTCTGTGGAGGCAGCCTGATCGTCCGTCGCGTCGCTGATCTCCTGGATGCCGGACTCTGCGTCTCCGACCGCGGACGCGATATCGTCGAACATCTCGATCGCGTCCTCGATGGTTGCAGCGCCGCGCTCGACGCGTTCGCTCATCGTCTCCATCCCCTCGACAGTCTCGATAGTCGTCGCCTGAATCGCCGTGATCCGCTGTTCGATCTCGTCTGTCGCATCGGCGACGTCTCCGGCGAGCGCTTTGATCTCGTTGGCGACGACGGCGAACCCTTCACCGGCCTCCCCCGCACGCGCGGCCTCGATCGAGGCGTTCAACGCGAGCATATTCGTCTGCTCAGCGATCCCCGTGATCATCCCGACGATCTCGCCGATCTCGTCCATCCGCTCGTCGAGCGTCTCCACGTGCGCGGTGGTCTCGGTTGCCTGCGCCTCGATCGCTTCGATCTCTTCGGTGGCCGTTGCGGCGTACGTTTGGCCCGTTTCGCTCCGCTCGACGGCGGTCCTCGCTGTCTCGGTAACCGCTTCTGCGGAGGAGGCAATTTCCTGTACGGTCGCAGACATATCGTTCATTTCGCCGGCGACCTCCTGCAAGTTCTCGCTTTGCTCGTCCGCGCCGTGAGAGATCTCTTCGACCGAGTCGGCGACTTCCGCACTTGCCTGCTCGATCTCTGCGGTGCTGCCCGCGACCTCTTCGCTGGACGCGGCCACGTCGTCGGCGATCTGCTGCACGGCGCTGACACTCTCGCTCATCTGCTCGATACCCTCGTCGAGGTCCCGGAGGGTAGCGCCGTACTGTCCGGGGTAGTCGGTCTGGAGCCGTCTGTCGAAGTCGCCGGCGCTGAGCCCGTCGCTCGCCCTCCTGATTTGTCCGAAGCTCTCAGACAGTTGATCGGTCCCCGCCTGGAAATTCTGCAACACGGTCCCGTACTGCCCCGGTTGTGACGCGTCGACGTCGTGGTCGAACTGCCCGGTTTTGAGCCCAGTACTGACGGCGTCGAGTTCGTCGAAGGTCTCGTTGAGGTTCGCCTGCATCTCGGTGAACGCGTCGACCATCCGCCCCAGCTCGTCGTTCTCGGCGTGCGCTTCGACCTCAGTATCGAGATCGCCGTTACTGGCCGCGATGGCCGCTTCCGAGAGTTGGGTGACGGGAGCCACGATGCGTCTGGCGACGAACAGTCCGACGACGATGGCGACGAGGAAAGCGCCGATAGTGAGTCCGACGATCTCCAGTTGCGCAAGCCGCGTCGTGCGATCGGCGATCGCTATCTGGGACTGTACGTCCGCCTGTGCCGATTCTTCGATCGCGCTTGCCGCGACTTCCATCTGTGACCCGACGGAGTCCATCTCGTCGGCTTTCTCTTGGGCGAGTGCCGTCTCGCCTGATGCTTTCGCCTCGAAGAACTCAGTGCCGAGCGTGTTGTATCTCTCGTGTTGTGATCTGAGCGTTGTGAACTGTTCTTCCTGCTCCGAGGTCAATTCAGCCTCTTCGAGTCGCTGTGCCTGTGCTTCGAACTGTTCATTCGCGTCTTCGAACTGCTGCCGTGCCGTCTCCTCACCGAGTTGGCCGGCCTGTATCGCACCCTGCTGCCGCTCGACGGCCACAATCAGTTTCGCCGCTGAATCCATCTTTTCGCTGTCCGCCGCGATGCGATGTGCCTCTTCGTCGACGGTGGCAACTGCGGTATAGCCGACCGCGCCGGTGATGACGACGAGCGCGGCGACGAGGAGAAAGGCGATAATGAGTTTCGGCCGCAAATCGAGACTATCGATCGTCAGTCGTTCCAGCACAATCGTAATATCGAGGGTGGTAACATAAATCGATCGGCAGATGATTGTGTATCTATCAATATTCTATCCTACACGCTATGACGGGACTGGAAATAAAATCGTAATTTGTCGTGTCTACAGACGGATCGATCGCCTGATCCGAGCGCGCGGCACCGAACACTCTTGCAGAGTGACAGAACTATCATCACTGTGCTCCGACTGGTATTATTACGAACTGAATTCACAGACGGCGAGTGGCTGCTGCACCCAATAGCGGCTGAAATGAACGCGCTCAGGTAGTTCGTGAACGAGATTCACCGCATCTCCGGGTGGATTTCCTCACTCGGTCCACTACTCGTCCGGCCCCCTGTTCTGGCCGGGTCGGAGTGAGCGACGTCTCGTCTCGGCTTGATCGTGGGGAACGACGGCGAACAGCAGCCGGTCTCCGAGGGCCGTCGGACCCGTCCAGTCCCCTCCGATCGCGGCCCCACAGCGAACCGCGGTCGAGCGGCTGGTGCGTGCCACTGGGCTCTCCTCTTGGAGTATCTTCACTGCAGACCAGCGGTGACGGATCGACGACCCGGGATCTGTGCGGCGTTGCATACGACCGGTCGATATCCTCGAATACTGCGGGTAGGGCGACGAGCACCGGGGTGTCAGCACGGCGTCGAACCGTTCCCTCCACCCGTTCGGGAGACGCACGACGACGGCTATTCCTGTCTCGCCTCCTCGCGACGTGTCGCAGACAGTCCGGACCTCGAGTTCTCTCCGGAGGCGTTCACGGCGCTCCCTTCGGTTGAACCGAGATCCTCTGCCTCGGGGATGCGGATGCAACGGACGTCGTGCCCCTCGTGGGACTCGAAATCGGGAAAGTCCTCGGCGCACTCGTCGGTTGCGATCGGACACCGCGGATGGAACCGGCACCCCGAGGGCGGGTCACTGGGCTCCGGTACGGTCCCCGGGAGCGTGATATCGTTTTCAGCCGTATGATGCGGGTTCGGCACCGGGACTGCCGAGATGAGCGCTTGCGTGTAGGGGTGTT
Organism: Halobellus clavatus; assembly: GCF_900107195.1. Lineage (GTDB taxonomy): Archaea > Halobacteriota > Halobacteria > Halobacteriales > Haloferacaceae > Haloquadratum > Haloquadratum clavatum. The sequence continues at coordinate 147,780 of NZ_FNPB01000009.1, read as the reverse complement.
TCGGGTCCGTGAACAGCGCATCCGTGGTCGCCTTCTCGATGATATTGCCGAGGTACATCACCGAGACGTCGGTCGCGAAGTGGCGGACGACCGAGAGGTCGTGCGTCACCATCACGTAGGTCAGGTCGTACTCGTCTTTGATCTCGTCCAGCAGTCGCAGGATCTTCGATTGAACGCTCACGTCGAGGGCGCTGGTGGGTTCGTCCAAGAAGAGCAGCGTCGGGTTCAGACTGATCGCGCGAGCGATTGCCACGCGTTGCTGTTGGCCGCCAGAGAGTTCGTGTGGATAGCGCCCGTAGTACCGCGGCCCGAGGCCGACGTCGTCCAGCAGGCTCACGACTCGGGCGTCGATCTCTCGGGTCGACGCGTCGGTGTGCAGGTGGAGCGGTTCGCTGATTATCTGCCCGATCGTGTTACGCGGATCGAGTGAGGATTCGGGGTTCTGAAAGACGATCTGGATCTCGCTTTTGAGCGCCCGCTTCTCGCTGCCCGACAGGTCGCTGAACGGGGTCCCCTCGTAGGAGATGGTTCCGTCTGTCGGCTCTTCTAATCCGAGAAGCGTCTCCAGGAGGGTGCTCTTTCCACACCCGGATTCGCCGACGATCGCGTGGGTGTCACCGGGATAGATGTCGATGTCCACGCCGTCGACGGCGCGCACCGTCCCGGTCTGTCGTCGGAGGATTCCCTCCTTGATTGGGTAGTGCTGTTTGACGTCTCTGGCCTGCAACAGCGGTTCGCCCGTCGTCGAGTCCGCGTCTGCGTGTGTGAAGTCGCTCATTGGTCTTCTGCGTCGTGTACCAGACACGAGGCTTGGTGCTCTCGACCATCGACCCTGTCCGGCCGCGTTGTCTCACAGCGCGGTTCTGCGTCGGGACACCGCGGGTGGAAGGCACAGCCACTCGGTGGATCTCGCATATTCGGCACAGTGCCCTCGATCACTCGTAACTCCTCGTCTGCGCGCTCGATGTTCGGAATCGTCTGCAACAACTCTCGGGTGTAGGGGTGAGCGGGCCGATCGAAGATGTCGTAGACGCTCCCGTACTCGACGACTTCCCCCGCGTAAATGACCGCGATCTTGTCACAGAACTCCGCGACAACTCCTAAGTTGTGAGTAATCCAGAGAACTGATAGATCTTCCTCCTCGACGATGTCCTTGAAGATCTCCATCACCTTCTTCTGGACCGTCACGTCCAGTGCTGTGGTGGGCTCGTCGGCGATGATGAGATCCGGATCGAATCCTAATGCCATCGCGATAGATACGCGCTGTTTCATTCCACCTGACAGTTCGTGCGGATAGCTGTCCAAGATCCGCTCCGGGTTCGGCATATCGACCCGTTCGAGGTACTCGATCGCCACGGACTCCGCCTCGGCATCGCTCATATTTCGGTTGTGTCCGATCGTCTCGATCATCTGGCTGCGGATGGAGTAGACGGGGTCCAACGACGTCGAGGGATCCTGGAAGATCATCGTAATGTCTCGGCCCCGGACGTTTTGCATCCCGGACTCCGAGAGCGACAGCAGGTCTCGTCCGTTGAGCGTGATCGACCCATCTGCGATCCGGCCGGGTGAATCGACCAGCCTGAGGATCGACTGCGCCGTGACGGACTTTCCACTTCCGGATTCGCCGACCAGTCCGACCCGTTCGCCTTCGTTGATCGTGAGGTTCACCCCACGGAGCGCGTTTACCGTCCCTGAATTGGTGTCGAAATTGGTGTGAAGATCGTCGATTTCGAGCAGTGGTTGTGTCATCGTTTGTCCTCCAGTTTCGGATCGATCGTATCGCGGAGCCCCTCACCGAGGAAATTGAACGACATAATCACGAGCACGATCGCCAGCCCCGGGAACACCGAGATCCACCACGCCGACGTGATGTACTGCCGACCGGTAGACAGCATAATTCCCCACGAGGGAGTCGGGGGCTGGACGCCGAGCCCGAGGAACGACAGCGACGCGGCGACCGCGATGGCGTTCCCCATCTGGAGCGTGACGACGACGAACGCGGGAATGATCGCGTTCGGGATGAGGTGTTTGAAGATGATCTTGGTGTCGCTCAAGCCGATGGCCTCCGAGGCCTTGATGAAGTCGAGTTCGCGGAGAGAGAGCACCTCTCCGCGGACGAGTCTGGCGAAGACGCCCCAGAACACCAAGCCGATGGCGATCAAGACCGTGGTGAGGTCCGGTTCGAGGATCGAGGCCAGTGCGAGCCCCATAATGATTGCTGGGAACGCCCACGTCGTATCGATCGCCGTCCGGACGATCGCGTCGACCCAGCCGCCGTAGTAGCCGGCCAGCGCACCCAGCAGCGAACCCACCACGAAGGCGATCCCCATCGACGTGATGGCGATCATCAGCGCGATCCGGGTCCCGAAGATGACGCGTGAGAGGATGTCTCGCCCCAGGCTGTCGGTTCCCATCGGATGCGCAATCGACGGCGGCGCTCGGACAGCGGTCGCAGAGATAGCCGTCGGGCTGTAGGGCGCGATCTGCGGCGCGAAGATCGCGATGACGGCGACGCCTAACAGCAACACCCCACCGATGATCGACAGGCGGTGACTCGAGAGGTCCTTGATGAAGAACCAGGCTCGTTCGAACCGCGATTCCGCACTGCTAATCCGCTCTACCTCGTCGTCCCACTCTTCGAGTAGTCCGTCCCAGTCGATTTCGGTCGATGTGCGTTCACTCATTGTCAGTCGTAGCGAATTCGCGGGTCGGCCAGGCCATACAGGAGGTCGGCGAGGAAGTTGCCGAGCATGATCGTGGTGACCAGAATCATCAGGATGGCGCGAACGACGGGGTAGTCACGCTTGAAGATACTATCCACGAGCAGGTGGCCGACGCCGGGGCGGTTGAACACGATCTCGATCACCAGTCCGGACGCCAGAATGTATCCCAATCGAAGGCCGAACAGCGTGATGATCGGGATGAGTGCATTCCGAAGCGCGTGTTTGAAGATGACGCTTCGCTCGGGCAGTCCGTGGGCCCGGGAGGCGGTGATGAACTTCTCGTTCAGCGTCTCGATCATCGAGGACCGCATCACTCTGGTCTCGATCGCGCTGCCGCGCAACCCGAGCGCAACCGCCGGGAGGACGAGCAGTCCGACCGTTCCATACCCGACCGCAGAGGTCCAGCCTAACTGGATCGCGAAGACCAGGATGAGGAGGATCGCGAACCAGAAACTGGGGAAGGAGATCGCGAGGAGCACGAACCCCATCGAGAGGTAATCCCACGACGTGTGCTGCTTGACTGCGCCGATGATACCGAACGGGATGGCGATGGCGTACGAGATGAACAACGCCAGTGCGGAGAACCGGAGACTGATCGGAACCCGGAGGGCGATCATATCGGTGACCGGCCGCCGCGTCGCAGCGGACAGCCCAAGGTCTCCCTGGAGCAGATTCGCCATCCACGTCAGATACTGAATGTACAGCGGTTCGTTGAGTCGCCACTTGTCCCGCAGCGCCGCGAGTTGTTCAGGGCTTGCGCGGGGTGGTGCGAGCGTCGTGACCGGATCACCCGGCGTGATCTGCACCAGCATAAATACCACTACCGACGCGATGAGTAGTTTGGGGATTAGCCCCAGCGTCCGTCGGACAATATAAGATGAATAACTCATCGGTAGTCCGGCAGTCTACCACTCGTCGCTTTCGACGGGCCACATTGGCGCACCTTTGTAGTGCGGTTCCCAGTTCTGGACGTGTGAGCCCCAGGCGTCTGCGCCCTTGGGATACATCAGGTACACCATCGGAACGACGTCCTCGAGCAGGTACTTGTGGGCTTCTTTGTATCGCTGCGTGCGCTCTTCGAGCGTCGTCGCATTCTTTGCCCGATCAGTCAGTTCAGTCGCCCGGGGGAACTGGTTCCACGCGTTAGAGTTGAGGTAGTACGAGTCCTCTGCGCTCTCGCTCGTCGTCCACCAGAGCTGGTCGGCGTTGCCCCAGTCGTAGAACGTCGACATCCCGGCGGCGAAGTTTCCGCTGCCGACGTCCGCTTTGAACGTCGAGGTGTCCGTCGTGCTGACATTCATCTCGACGCCGATGTCCTTCAACTGTTCTTTGATCAGCGTCGCGCGCCGGCGTGACAGTCCCGTATTCTGCGTCAGGAGCGTGAAACTCGCCTCTCGGCCGTCTTTCGTGCTGACGCCGCCGGGGTTCACCGTCCAGCCGTTGTCACGCATCACGGTCCGCGCCTGTTCGAGGTCGTACGTGTAGTTGTACTCCTCGGGGATATCGTGTGCCTCGACGGACGGCACGAGGTAGTTCGGTGCGGGATCGCCGACGCCGTTGAACACCACGTCGACGATCTCCTGCCGGTCGATGCCGTAGGAGATGCCCTTCCGAAGGCTCAGATCCTCTGCCAGCACGGGTGCCGTGCTAGTCTCCGGATTGAGGTTGAGCATGATGAAGATCTGCTCGGTACTCACCGGTGGGGTCCCGGTGTTGTACTGATCGCTCTCTTGGTAGTTCGGGAACTTCGAGTACGGGACCCCGGCGATCATACCGTCGATGTCGCCGGCCTCGAACGCTGACGTCCGGGTGGCCGTCTCGGGATAGGACTGGTATTCCAGCCGCTTCGGTCGCACCTCGACGTCTCCTTCGAACAGTTCTTCCTGCCACGGCTTGGGCCAATCCCACTCTTCGTACCGTTCGAGGACCGCGTGATCGGAGTCGTGTTCGATCTCTTTGAACGGGCCGGCACTGACGACTTTCCCGCTTTGTCCGTACTCGTCACCGTACTCTTCGACCGCCTCGCGGCTGTGGATCTGCCCCCACGCGGATGCGAGGTCCCAGAGGATGTAGGGGTCGGGCGAACTGAACATCACCCGGGCACGGTAGGTGTCTTCGACGACGACGTCGTCGACACCACTGACGATGTATGACGTTCCGCCACCGTTCGCGAGGAAGTCCGTGAGATGCCACTTGACGTGTTCGGCATTGAACTCAGAGCCGTCGTGGAAGGTGACGTCGTCTCGCAGTTCCAGTACCAGTTCGGCGCCGTCGTTCTCGAACGACCAGTCAGTCGCCAGATGCGGTTGGACGGATCCTTCCAGATCGAACGTCGTCAGGGTGCTAATGACCCGATAGTTGTGTGCGCCGTCGTCAGCCGCTTTCCGAGTGTCCATTATCGGCGGGATCTCCTCGGGAAGCCCGATCCGTACCGTTCCCCCGTCACCCGAATCGCTGCTGCTCGTTTGGCCGCTGTTATCAGTTTCGGCCTCCGTCTCTGTATCTAGACCAGTCTGTGCGCCATCTTCGCCGCTACTACAGCCGGCGAGCCCGACGGCACCTAGCAGTGCGCCTCTTCTGAGGAGTTTGCGTCGCCGCATGACGTATGCCATCTATGAACATAGCTATAAAAGCTTTTCTACCACCGGAAACCGCGAACGGTTACTCACACCGCGTCCGTGTTCGATCGAGTCGCTGGCGGGACCGACGACGGAACCGAGGCCGCACCATCACAGACACCCGTCCCCCCGTCATCCCCGCGTCCGACACGGCCGCCGACGCCGACTCACGGGCGTGCCCCGACGGATCGAGCGCCGTCGTGACAGTCTGTTCATCGCGGACCCGACGCGGTCCGCCGCTCGACCGCGATCGGCGCGCGACTGGCGGCTTCGGCTCTCTGCGGGTTCAGTCACTGTAGTCGATCGCGACGGACTTGCGCTGCGTCATCGACTCCAGATGCCACCGGCCCTTGTACTCGCCGCCGCTCCCGCTCTGTTTCACCCCGCCGAAGGGCAGTTGATGCTCCCAGAAGTTGTTCGTTCCGTTGACGACGATGCCTCCCGACTGGAGTCCGTCGATCACCCGGTGTGCATCCTGCAGGGACTCGGTGAATACGGCCGCCTGGAGTCCGTATCGCGTGTCGTTGGCGACTCTCACCGCCTCTTCGCGGTCCGCGACGGAGATGAGCGGCGTGAGCGGGCCGAACGTCTCCTCGGTCGCCGCCCGCATCTCGGGCGCGACGTCGGCCAAGACCGTCGGTTCGATGTATCGATCACCGACGGAGCCACCTGCGGTCACGCGCGCCCCCGCCTCGACGGCCTCAGTGATCTGCCGCTCCGTCGTCTCCCTGACGTCGTCGTTGATCGGCGGGCCGACGTCCGTCTCCGCGTCACGGGGGTCACCGTAGGTGAGTTCCTCCGTCCGTGCGGTGACTGCGGCCACCAGTTCGTCGTAGATCGACTCGGTCGCGATCACGCGCTCGGTCCCCGAACACGACTGGCCGCAGTTGTAGTTGCTCCCGAGGACGATCGCGTCTGCCGCTCGCGAGACATCCGCGTCGTCTAAGACCAAGACCGGATCCTTCCCGCCGAGTTCGAGGAGGCACTCGGCACTTCGCGTCGCTGCGGTCGCCGCGATTTGCTGTCCGACCGCCGTGCTGCCGGTGAACGCCAGCAGTCGAACGTCCTGATGTCCGCTCAGCGCCGCCCCAACGGTCCCGCCGGCACCGGGGACGAAGTTGAACGCGCCGTCGGGGAGCGACGTCGCAGCGAACGCCGCGGCGATGTGTGTCGCAGTCAGCGCGGCCTCCGAAGCGGGGTTCCACGTGACCGGATTCCCGGTGACGAGCGCCGCAGACAGATGATCGGTCGGAATCTCGAACGGGTAGTTCCACGGCGTGATGACGCCCGCCGGGCCGTGGGGTTCCCGCCGGGTGAAGTTGTGCCGATCGTCGTACTGCGACCGCGTCACCTCACCGGTCAGCCTGACCGCATCGGCCGCGTACTCGCGCCCCGATCGGACCGCGCTCTCGACCTCTTCTCGGGCCTCGCTCGTCGTCTTCCCCACCTCCTCGGTCATCGTGCTGACAATCTCCTCGAGTCGGTCCTCGAGCACGTCCATCGCCGTCTCGATGGCCTCCGCCCGCTGGTGGACGTTCAGCTCGCGGAGCGCGTCCGAGGCCTCGACTGTCGCTCGGACAGCGTCGTCGACGTGGGCTTCCGACCCAGCAGCGACCGTCCCGAGAGTACTCCCGTCGATCGGTGACGTGGCACGGATTCGGCCCGAATCCGGTTCGATCCACTCGCCGTTGATGTACAAGGGCTCCATCGGCCTGCAATGTGGGACACACTGTCATAAGTTTTTGTCGCCACCGCGGAACGTTTTTGTCCACCCCGGGACCTCTGTCTTCAGGTAAGGATGTCAGCCACTCCCGTCGTTGTCGCCCTGTCGCTCGTCTCGGGTGCGTTCTGGGGAGTGGGACCGATCTTCTCGAAACTCGGGATGGAACGAGGTGGGCGGCCGCATCGAGCGACGCTCATCGTCCTCGTCGTCGGCGCGGCGGTGTTCTGGGCCGCTCTGCTCGTGCGGGGCGCTGGTCAGGCGTCCGTGGCCCGATTGCCCGCGGTGGACATCACCGTCTTCGCCGTCTCGGGCGTCATCGGCACGTCGCTCGCGTGGCTATCGTGGTTCCGGGGGATCAGATTGGTCGGCGCCAGCGTCGGCAACGTCCTGTTCTACACGCAACCGCTCTTTGCCACACTCCTGGCGGCAGCCGTACTCGGCGAACGGCTGACGTCGGTGACCGGCGTGGGCGTCGTCCTGATCGTGCTCGGCGTCGGGTTGCTGTCGCTGTCTGGCGGATCGAACCTCGAGTTTCGGCTCTCGAAGGCGCTGCTGTTTCCGTTGGCCGCGGCGGTGTTTGCGGCGATCAGCAACGTGGTGAACCGCTTCGGGTTTCAGACGTCGACCGCGACTCCCCTGGAAGCCGCGGCGATCAACCTCACGAGTGCGCTGCCGTTCATCGTCGGTCACACCCTCGGGTACCATCGGAACGCGCTGGGGACGCCCGATCGCTCGGACGCGTACTTCGTCTGCTCCGGACTGGCCAATGCGGTGGCCGTCTTCACGATGTTCACCGCCCTCGCGAACGGCCCGGTCGTGATCGTCGCGCCGCTCGTGAGTACGTCACCGCTGTTCACGACTGCGCTGGCGGCGGTCTTCTTGACAGACGTCGAGACGATCACCGCGCGAACCGTCGCCAGCGCGGTGCTGACTGTCGTGGGTGCGGGGATCACCGCTGTGTGAGTCGGTCGGGGTAGCGTTATTACGATCCGGCCGGGACCTTCTATCAATGACAGAGGACGACGCTCCCCGGCCGGCGAATCTGCCTCCCGGGTACGACGAGGACGCGCCGTACGCCGATGTCGACCTCGAGGCCTTCCCCGAGTGGTGGAGACGCAACGTTGAGGAGTTCCAGCACCACGAGATGCGCCCCTACCGGCCGCCGCGACTCTCCGACGGGACGGTCACGACGGAACTCATCAAGCGGTTAGAATCGACACACGACGTCGACATTCGGATCCGTGCGGTCGACCCCCAAGAGGGGGGTGCGTGGGAGATTCTCGTCGACGGCGAGGCGGTCGATTCCGTCGCGCGGACGCGCACCGAGGCGGGTAACACGCGATACGAGATCACGGCGGCGGCATTCGAGGCCGCCGTCACCGATGCCGTCTCCGAGTGACCGGCGCTTACAGCCCGTAGACGCGCTCGGTGTTCTCAGCCATCACGGCCGCGAGTTCCCCAGCGGTGACCGTATCCGCCAGCCGATCGACGACCGTCTCGGGCAGGTCGGTGACTCCGTGTGGCAGGTCCGACCCGAACAGGACGTTCTCGGGACCGATCATATTCACCATTGCCGCGAACTGCGGGTCCCCCCCGGCGGGTTGGTTCATCGGGTTGGTCGTCCAGTAGAACGACTCCGAGAGGTACGCGCTCGGGAGTTGTGAGAGCGCGGGGATCTCGTATCCGAGTTCGAGATAGTGATCGTCGAGTCGGTGCGTGAAGAACGGGACGAACCCGATCCCCGCTCCCTGGATCACGAAGTCGATGTCGTACTGCTCGGGAATGCCCTCGAAGAGGATCGACGTGAGATTGCGCATCTGGACGAAGCCGTGCTGATAGACGAAGTCCTCCGGGAACGACTGCGCCCACCAGTACTGCTGTCCGAAACTCTTGTTCCCGACGGTCGACTTCATCGCGATCGGGAGGTCGTTCGACTCGGCAGCGTCGTACAGCGGTTCGTACTGGCGGTGCCCCGGCGGCGGCATGAGGCCGCTCGCGGGCAGTTGGATCCCGACGATGTCGTCCTCGTCGGCGACTCTGTCGATCTCTTCGGCTGCCCGCTCCGGATGCTGGGGGGCGACGACGGCGTTCCCGACGAGGTTCGGACAGTCGTCGAGCTGCGAGAGCAGCCAGTCGTTGTACGCACTCGCCAGCGCGACCGCGAAGCGGTCGTTGTTCACCTCCGAGAGCCCCAGATTCAGAGTCGGGTTGACGACCCCATCGTCGATCCCGGCCTCGGTGGCCCGCTCGGCGACCTCGGCGGCCCCGATCGTCTCGCTCACGTCGTCCTCAGCGACGGGGCCGTCGTCGCCGTCGGTCCGCTTGTACTCATAGAGCGGATAACTGGACGGCCCGGCGTAGATCATATCGTGGCGCAGTTCGGTGAGCGAGATGACCCGGCGCGCGCCGGAGGAGTCGTCCATATGCTCTAACAGCGCCTCGGGCGTCTCCTGTACCTGCGCGTCGGCATCGACGATCCGATCGAGGTCCTCGACGCTCCCGAGTCGATCCGCTTCGGGGACCTGCAGTGCGTTGTCCAACATATCTCCGCGTTGCCATCCGTGCTACATAATAGTATCGCGGGTTCGGAGGTGCTTCCTGCCACCTCGCTCGACGACCGTCGAGCCGACCCTACCCAGAAGAAAAGAGTACGACGGTCACCGCCGGGGTGTCGCCGTCGGTCAGCGAACCGCGTAGACCGTGCCGTTCTCGACGACGGCGTCGTACGTCGGGACGGCGTACCGCTCGTCCTTGGGACTCCGGCCGGTCTCGATGTCGAACATCCATCCGTGCCAGGGGCAGACGATGTATCGCTCTTCGTCGTCGTACACCCAGTCCCAGCCGTCCTCGTCCGTGGAGATGCTCCCGCTGAGTGCTCCTTCACACAGCGGGCCGGCCTGGTGGATACAGAAATTTGCGAGTGCGTAGTACTCGCCCTCGTGTCGGAACACGGCGATCTCCTGGCCTTCCACCTCGGAGATCACTCGCGAGCCGTCCCCGTCGAACTCGTCGACGTCTGCGATCGCGTACCGTTCGGTCATTCGATGTCGTACACCTCGACGGCGTTCTCGCCCATCATTGCGGCCACCTCGTCGGCGCTGAAGTACGCACGGACCCGGTCGAAGAGTTCCTCGGGGGTGTCGAAGTCGGGATGCGGCGCGTCCGCGGCGAACAGCAGGTTCTCCGGTCCGACGAGTTCGACGAGCCACGCCAGGTGTCGGGGGGTCTCCGCGGTGTGCCCCAGCGGTTGCGTGCACCAGTAGAACGTATCGGAGACGTACTCGCTCGGGGGTGCCGAGAGCGCCGGCACCTCCGAGGGGAACTCGTGATAGGCCGTGTCCAGGCGACCGATGAGATACGGCACGTAGCCGATTCCCGCCTCCTGGAACACGAACCTCAGGTCCGGATACCGCTCGGGGACGCCGTTGAGCAGGACTGACGTCGCGTTCGCGATGTGCGCGAACGGGTGCTGGGTGACGTGGTCCTCGGCGTACGTCTCCGCCCAGAAGGACTGCTCCGGGAACGGCTTCATACCGGCGCCGCTCGTGTGCATACTGATCGGCAGCCCGTTCGCTTCGGCCGCCTCGTAGATGGGGTCGTATGATGGGTGACCCGCGGGGGGAACGAGCGCCGTCCCGAGGAGTTGGACCCCGGCGATGTCGTCTTCGTCCGCCAGTCGGTCGATCTCTTCCGCAGAGCGGTGGGGATCCTGGGCCGCGACGATGAGGTTGCCCACCATGTTGTCGTACTCGTCCAGTTCCGAGACCAGCCAGTCGTTGTAGCCCTGCATAATCGCGACGGCGTAGTCGCGTTCCCGGACGAAGTTCAGATTGAGGATGAGCGTCGGGTTCACGACTCCCTTGTCGACGCCGATCCGCGCTGTCACCGCCGCAGTGTCTTCGAGCCCGGCATCCTCGTAGAGCCCGGTGCTCCCGTCGTCTCGCTCTTTCATATCCTCGTAGAGGTACGTCGGCGTCGGCGAGTGATACAGATTCATCTCGCTCCCCGGCGCGGGCGAGCGCTCGAAGAACCGCTCGAAGCGCTCGTGTCCGTCGTCGAGGTGCGATATGATGTCGTCCCACGACGCCTGGGCGTGAGCGTCGGCGTCGACGATCGTCTCGAGTTCGTCGACCGACGTCAGCGACTGTTGTTTGAGATTCTGTGTCATTACCTACGAATTGTTGAATGCGGATGAAAAGTGTTGTGACCGGCCGGATTTCCCGCCAGCGACGCGCTCGGCGGCCTGACGTCCTCAATTCGGGCTCGTCCTGCCGGATCAGACTATTTTTGTCAGTGGAGCACAGGCTGTTGATTGCTGTTGACACAAACCATGCAATCAGAACCCACGACAGGAGCCGAGTTGCTCTTGAACGCGTTGGAGTCGTACGGCGTCACACACCTCTTCGGTAACCCCGGCACGACGGAGTTACCTATTATGCGTGCGGTCGCGGAGTCCGATCTCACGTACGTGCTCGGCTTACACGAAGACATCGCGGTCGGGATGGCGGGCGGGTACGCGAGCGTGCGACGATATCACGCGCACTACGATCCGTCGGTCACGCCGCTCGGTGTGGTGAATCTCCACGTCGCACCGGGGCTGGCGCACGGACTCGGAAACGTGCAGAACGCCTCGTGGTCCGGGGCGCCACTCCTCGTCACGGCGGGCAACCACAGCACTGACTTCCAGCACGAGGAGCCGATCCTCTCGGGCGAACTCGCCGGGATGGTCGACGAGTACTGCAAACTGAGCGCCGAAATCAGCGACGTCTCGAACGTGCCGACGATGGTCAGACGCGCGGTCAAGACGGCGCTGACGCCACCGATGGGCCCGGTGTTCCTCGGACTGCCGATGGACGTGATGAACGCCGAGACGACGGCCGAACCGGAGCGGCTGGGCGCGATACCCGCGCCCGGACGCGGCGACAAATCGCAGATCGACGCCGCGGCGGCCGCGCTGGAGCGCGGTGACGATCCGGTGTTGGTCCTCGGCGATCGGGTGGCGCGAGCGGGCCCCGGTGCGATCGAGGCGGCCGTCAGTCTGGCCGAGGCGACCGGGTGTGCCGTGTACAGCGAGATGAACACCTGTGAGGTGAACTTCCCGCCCGAACACGAGCAGTGGGTCTCGTATCTCACCCCGGATCCGGATATGGGCCGCGCGGCGTTCGACGCCGACAGTCTGGTGTTCGTGGGGTGTACGTCGAACACGCCGTACATCCCGTACGACGAGCCCTACGTGCCGTCGGATGCAACCATCGTGGACATCGACGTCGACGACGCCGACATCGCGAAGAACGATCCCGCAGACATCGCCATCGTCGGCGACCTGGGGTCGGTGATGCGGGAGATCGCCGACTCGGTGGCGGTCTCGGAGGCGCGTCGCCGCCAGCGCACGCAGGACCTCGCAGCCCGGCGCTCGGAGGCCGCGTCGTTCCTCGGTGTCGAGACCGAAACCCCCTCCGACGGGGAGATCTCGAAGGAACTGCTGGCGGAGACGATCACCGAGGTCGCCCCGGACGGATTCCTGGTCAACGAGAGCAACACCAGCAAGTTCGCTCTGCTCTCTCGGTTCCAGCCGGGTCCCGAACAGTTCCTCTCGAACAAGAACGGCGGGCTGGGGTACAGTCTCCCCGCGACGGTGGGCGCGGCAGTCGCACACAGAGAGGGCGGCGACGACCGCTCCGTCGTCGGATTCGTCGGTGACGGGTCGTACCTCTACTACCCGCAGTCGCTCTACAGCGCGGCCCGGTACGACCTCGATTTGACCGTGGTCGTGCCGAACAACCGGAACTACCGGATTCTGAAAGACGGAATGCTCGACATCTACGGCGGAGCCGACGAAGACCACGAGTACGTCGGGATGGATTTCGACCCGGCTGTCGATCTGGCGGCGAACGCTGAGAGCCACGGCGCGGGCGGGTTCCGCGTCGACGACGCGGCCGACCTGTCACAGACGCTGACAGCCGCGGTTGACGATGCGGGCCCGGCGGTCGTCGACGTTCCCGTCCGCGACTGAGGCGGGAACGGGCCACATTGCGTCGACGGGTGGGGTGTTCTGGACCAAAGACGTATGTAGCCCTCTGCTGAGTGTACAGGTGATGACGTCAGAGAGACCCGTCCGAATCGTTCACATCGACCCGGATGGCTTCGAGGACGTAACGATCGAACGATCGACGTTAGCGACAGAACTCGGCTCGATCGAGTTCAAGACTGTCGACACGGCCGGAGAAGCGATCGCCGACGAGGTCGAGACGGCCGACATCATCCTCACGCACTACGCCGCGGTCCCCGCGTCCGCGATGGACGCCACCGGGTGTTCCGTCGTCACGTGCTATGCGACCGGGGTCGATAACGTCGACGTCGAGGCGGCCACGGAGCGTGGCATCGCCGTGACAAACGTCCCGAAGTACTGCGACGAAGAGGTCGGCGAACACATCGTGACGCTCGCACTTGCGCTGCGCCGCGGCCTCCCGCAGTACGAGGACCACACCGCCGACGGCGGGTGGGACTGGCGAGCGGCCGACGCGGTCGGAACGGCCGCGACCCAGACGCTCGGGTTCTTCGCCTTCGGTCGGAAGGCTCGCGTCGCGGCGCGGAAGGCCGACGCGTTCGGCTTCGACGTCGTCGCGCACGACCCGTACCTCTCGGCCGAAGACATCCGCGACGCCGGAGCGGAACCCGTCTCGTTCGACGAACTCGTTGAGGGGTCCGACGTCCTCTCGCTGAACGCCCCGTTGACGCCCGAGACCGAAGCGCGGTTCGACGCGTCGGTCTTCGATCGGATGCCCCAGGGATCGATCCTGATCAACACGGCGCGCGGGAAACTGATCGACGAAGCGGCGCTCCTGGAGGCGCTCGACGACGGACCGCTCCACGGTGCCGGGCTCGACGTGCTCGCCACCGAACCGCCCGAACCGGACAACCCGTTGCTTCACCATCCCGATACGATCGTGACTCCCCACGCCGCGTGGTACTCGCCGGGCGCGGTCGAGCGGGTCCGGCGGCGCGGCTCGGAGATCGCCGCCGCTGCGTTCCGGGGAGAACCGGTCGATGGCGTCGTGAATCCCGACGCGCTCGACGTCGAGTGAGTCGCCTGCGGGGCCACTGAAACGGGATCGCCCCATACCTATATTTACGTGCAGACGGAACCAGACTCGTATGAGGTTGTCCGATACGGAGTCCGAACTCCGGGAACGAGCCGCGTCTTTCGCGGACGAGCGAGTCGAGCCTGCGGCCGTCGAACACGAACGTAACGGCACTCACCCGACAGACATCGTCAGAGCGGCCGCCAGAGAGGGGCTGACCACGGCGTCTCTCCCGGCCGAATACGGCGGCGGTGGGCTGGGGATCACCGGCAGCCTGCTCGTGCGCGAGGAACTGTACGCAGCGGATCCGGGGATCGCCGAGGCGATCACCGGCTCGATGTTCGGGTGCGAAATCATCGCCGAAGACGGGAGCGACGCGCAGGCCGAACGGTGGGTTCGTCCGGTGACGAACGGCGAGATGATCACAGGCGCGGCGATGACCGAACCGCGTGGGGGTTCCGACTTCGCCAACATCGAGACCCAAGCCAGGCGGGACGGCGACGAGTACGTCCTCGACGGCGAGAAGATCTTCATCGGGAACGGACACATCGCCGACGCCGTCTTAGTGTTCGCGCGGACCAGCGACACCGACCCGCCGCACCGGGGGATCTCGTCGTTCGTCGTCGAAGCCGGAACCGACGGGTTCCACCGGGAGGAAGTCGAAGGGTACGTCGGTCCGGGCGCGATGGCGCTGGGCGAACTCACGCTCGACGGGGCCCGGGTTCCCGTCGAGGCGCGCATCGGCGAGGAGGGAGACGGCTTCTATCAGGCGATGCGGACGATGAACGGGAGCCGCCTCGAGATCGCCGCGAGTTCAATCGGGACTGCGCGCGGGGCGCTCGACCACACGATCGAGTACATCTCCGAACGGGAGACGTTCGGCAAGCCGGTCAAGGACCGCCAGGCGGTCCGCCACCGCATCGCGAACTACGAGGCTCGGCTCGAAGCGCTTCGGACGTTCACCTACGAGACGGCACGGGATCTCGAGGAAAACGTCGACCTCGCAGAGGAGCCGGCGATGGCGAAACTGCTGGCCGCGCAGTTAGCCGAGGAGGTGGCCAGCGACGCGATCCAGTTGCACGGCGGCTACGGTCTCATCGACGAGTACCGCGTCGAGGAGTACCTCCGCTGGTCGAAAGTCGCCCAGATTTACGACGGCACGAACGAAGTGATGCGGAGCATCATCGCCGAATCCGTTCTCGACGAATAGGTCGGTTCGGCCGCCGACTGCCTTCGCACAGCGTTACGTCGGCGCTCCGTCGTACACATCTGAGTACCCCTCGAAGCGGCTGATCGAGACCAGATCGTAGTACTGCGTCGGCTCATCGCCCAGCAGTTGTTGGCTCAGAATGTGCCCCACCGCCGGTGCGTGCTGGATTCCTGTGGCGTTGTACGTCGCCACCAACAGCCCGTCGACGTCCGTCCAGCCCACGATTGGATTCCCGTCGGGCGTCAGGCTCCGCAGACCGACCCACTGGTCCCTCACCGTCGGGTCTTCGAGGCCGTAGACGAGGCGCCCGGCCCCCTCGAGAATCTCTGCTCGGAGGTCGGCCGGGACGTCCGCTGGGATCTCCGGGTTCGCTGTGGCGGGAGCCGCGGCGGCGAAGTCGCCCTGATAGTGACCGATGAAGAGCTGTCCGTCCCCGTGGGGCCGGAGGTACACGCCCGACTCGTGGTGCGTGAGGCTGGGATGGACACTCGCCGTCGGATCATCCACCAGCACTCCCGGTGCGACGCTGTGGCGGACTGGGAGGTCGACACCGACTGACCGGGCGAGCGTCGGGTTCCAGGGCCCCGCGGCCAACACCAGCTGGTCCACCGGGGTGCGGCCGCGATCAGTCCGCACCGCATCGATCGCTCCCGTCGCGTCGCGTTCGAGGTCGAGGACGGTCGTATCGGTTCGGAACTCCGCTCCCGCGTCCCGAGCGCGGTCGGCGAAGGCTGTCGCCAGTGCGGCCGGCGTGACGTAACCGTAATTCGGCCAGAACCACGCAGCGGTGAGTCCATCGAGGCGGACGTCCGGCAACAGCAACGACTCGCGTATCGTCTCGCCGTCGAAGAACCTGGCAAACGCTGCATCGGCACCATCACCGTCCGCTGTCACCGAGCGGTGCCGGTCGCGGAGCGCCGCTCGCCCCGCAGCCGTCGTCGCGACGTTGAGCCCGCCGAGCATCCGGTGTCGCACGTCGGCGTCGGCCTCGCGGATCACCCGGTTGTAGACGTGGATACTGCGTGTCATAAGCGCCCTGTGTGCCGCTGTGTGGCTGGCCCGAACGCCGACGTATCCGGCGGACTTCGCAGTCGTCTCGGCGGCTACCTCGTCGCGCTCGAACACCACGACGCGGCGGTCAGATCGCCGCGAGAGGTAGTTGGCCGTACAGGCTCCGGTGATTCCAGCACCGACGATTCCGATCGTCTCACCGGCCATCCGCCGTCTCCTCGGTCACCGTCTCGACGACGTCCTGCACGATGTCCATCCCGACGCGGGCCTGTTCGTCGGTGAGGACGAGCGGGGGGAGCAGTCTGAGGACGTGGCCCTCGATACCGGCCGTCCAGACCACCAGCCCGCGGCGCAGACACCGCGTCTGGATCGACTCGACGACGTCTGGGAGCGGAGAGCCATCCGCGTCACGGAACTCGGCCCCGATGAGCAGCCCTCGACCCCGCACGTCGACGAGACTGGGGCAGTCCTGTTGCATCTCTCGGAAGCGGTCCTGCAGATACGAGCCGACGCGCGTCGCCCGGTCGAGCAGGTCATACTCGTCGATGTACTCGATCGCACGGGTCCCAGCCACCATCGCCGGGACGTGTCCGCGGAACGTCCCCGCGTGCGCGCTCGGCCCCCACGTGTCCAGTTCCTCGCGGTACACCGTCGCCGAGAGCGGTAAGCCGACTCCGCCGATGGCTTTACCGACTGTCATCGCGTCCGGGGTGATTCCGGCGTGATCGCTGGCGAACCACTCGCCGGTTCGACCCATCCCGGTCTGAATCTCGTCGACGATCAGGAGGACGTCGTGCGCAGCGGTTATCTCGGCGAGCTCCGCTAAGAACCCCTCCGGCGGAACGATGACCCCGCCTGAGCCCTGGATGGGCTCCACCCAGATTCCCGCAGGCGGTTCGTCGAGACCACTCGCACGGCCGCTGACGACGGCTCGGACCTCTTCGAGCGTCGCCTCCAGTGCCGCGTCGGGCGTCTCGCCGTCCCGGGGGGTGGGATATGGGACGTGCGCGACGTCCGGGAGGAGAGGCGTGTAGTCGCTCTTGTATGAGGACCAGCCCGAGAGGCTGAGCGCGCCCATCGTCCCGCCGTGATAGCCCCGGTCGAAGCCAACGATTCCGCTTCGCCCCGTGTTGTACTTCGCCAGTTTGATCGACGCTTCGATGGCGTTGGTACCCGTCGGTCCGCCGAAGGCGATCCGGCTATTGCCGGGCAGCGTCCCCGGTGCGATCGAGTCCAGCGCGTCGATGAACGCAAGGCGGGCCTCGGTCGGAAAGTCGATCGTGTGCGCCACCGCATCGAGTTGCTCCTTCGCGGCCTCGACGACGTACGGGTTCGAGTGTCCGACGTTCGCGACGCCGATCCCCGCCGAAAAATCGAGAAAGACGTTACCATCGACGTCTTTGATCGTCGCCCCTCGCGCGGAATCGATCGCGACTGGGAGCGACAACGGGTACGCGACGGTGTTCGCTTCGCTCGCAGCCTGTCTCTCGAGAAGGTCGCTGGACCGCGGACCGGGAATCGGCTCGGTCACGGCGGGACGCTGGGAGAGATGAAGCTCCTCGGGCGGTGGTCCGTCTGGCATATACGCACACAGCAGCCCGAACAAGTAAATGATTGCGGCGCGCCCGAACGTGAGGTCTCGCTCTGGCCGATCGGCACGACATCCGTTCGTCCCCGCGTCCGATCGCTCCCGCCTGCGATCGCGCCGCAGCAGAACCCCACCGCGTCCGATCGCTCTCGCGTCCCGTGAGTTGGTCAAGTTTTAGGTAGTTGTGGGCAGCAGATCCTATCCGATATGGCGACGGATTACAGCGATCAGTTCGACACCATCCGCTGCCGGTTCGATCACGAGACCGGCATCGGCCGCATCGTCCTCGACCGCCCGGACTCGTTGAACGCCCTGTCGATGCGGACGCTCGAAGAACTCCCCACGGCGATCGAAACGTTCGATCAACTCGATCGCGAGGGAGAGGGCGTCTCCGTCCGGAGTGTCGTCATCTCCGGTGCCGGCGAGGACGCCTTCTGTGTCGGCGTCGACGTCGACGAAATCGGCGACGAGCAGTACCCCTTCACCGCCTCGTCGTTCCGGGAGGCGCTGTTCAGCGTCGAGTCGTTCGGGGCTCCGGTGATCGCCGAGATCGACGGGTACTGCGTCGGCGGCGGTCTCGAACTCGCGCTGATGTGTGACTTCCGGCTGGCGAGCGAATCGAGCGAGCTCGGCTTTCCGGAGGTAGATCTGGGCATCTTCCCGTCGGGCGTGGGCACGACACAGCGACTTCCCCTGCTCGTCGGGCCGAGCCGGGCCAAGGAACTGTGTATGACGGGCGAGTTCCTCTCCGGGTCCGAGGCGGCAGCGGAGGGGCTGATCACCGACGCCCATCCGGCCGAGGAGCTCTCGGACGCCGTCGACGCTTTCGCAGACGAGCTCGCGGGGAAGCCACCGCTTGCGCTCCGGGCGATCAAGGACACGATCAATCAGTCACGCAACGTCGGGCTCCGTGACGGGATCGAATACGAGTACCGCGCGTACCTCCCGCTCCTCAACACCGATGATTATGCGGAAGGTGCCGCGGCCTTCTCGGCCGATCGGGACCCCGAGTGGCAGGGGACCTGAGGCGGCCCGCCGTCTGCGATCACCCCTGACCCCACCCGAATACTAATACTCCCCCGCTCAGAACGCATACAGTGGTGACTGGGGCGGCCACGTAATGCGGTCGTGCAGTTGCCGGAGGATACGAACTACCAATGAGTACGAGCTCGGACGCCACAGCCTACATCGCGGGTGTCTTCGAACACCCAACACGAGAGGCACCGGAGACGTCGATCGCACAGTTACACGCGGAGGTCGCCGCCGGCGCGCTCGAGGACGCCGGGCTGGCGGCGGCCGACGTGGACGGGTATCTCACGGCGGGTGAGAACTACCAGGTCGGCCGGTATCCGCCGCTCGCGATGGCCGACTACCTCGGCCTCGACGTCTCGTACTTCGACTCGACAGACGACGGCGGGTCGGCGTACGTGAACCACGTCGGGGAGGCCGCGAGTGCAATTGCCGACGGCAAGTGCGACGTCGCACTGGTCACGCTCGCGGGGCGGATGCGGACGGACGAGCGCGCCCATCCGGAGCACGACGAGACGATTATGCAGGAGAACTTCGAGTCGATCTACGGGGCCGAAACGCTGCCCCAGTACGCGCTCGCGGCCCGCCGGCATATGCACGAGTACGGGACGACGTCCGAGCAGCTCGCCGAAATCCGGGTCGCAGCGTCACAGCACGCCCAGCACAACGAACACGCGCTGTACCAAGATCCCGTGACCGTCGAGGAGGTCGTCGACTCTCGGGTGGTCAGCGACCCGCTCCACCTGCTGGATTGCTGTGTCATCTCCGACGGTGCCGGGGCCTTCGTCGTCGTGTCCGAAGACGTCCGACAGCAGATCGATCGCGAATGCGTGGAGATTCTCGGACACGCCGCGGCGGTCGACCACCACGACGCCGGGCGGATCGATCTCACCGAGACCGCCGCTCGGAAGTCCGGTCCCCGGGCGCTTTCGCGGGCTGGAGTCGATCACGACGACGTCGATTACGTCTCGATTTACGACTCGTTCACGATCACCGTCCTGCAGACGCTCGAAGACCTGGGGTTCTGTGAAAAGGGCCGCGGCGGCGAGTTCGTCGAAGGCGGGACGCTTCAAGCGCCAGACGGTGACCTGCCGTTCAACACCGACGGGGGTGGGCTGTGTTCGAACCACCCGGACCGCGGCGGGATGACGAAAGTGATCGAAGCGGTCAGACAACTGCGTGGAGAAGCCAACGACCCGGTGCAGGTGCCCGAAGCCACTGTCGCCCTCGCGCACGGGACGGGCGGCTATCTGGGCACGAGACACGCGGGGTCGACGGCCGTGCTCGGGAGGGTCGACCGATGAGTTGGGAGCCGCGACCGGTGCCGTCTGTCACGCCGGAAACAGCCCCATACTGGGAAGCGGCGGCGGACGGCACCCTGCTGCTCCGCCGCTGTCCCGACTGCGAACTCACCTTCTACTACCCGCGAGCGCGATGTCCCGACTGCTTGGGAGACGACGTCGAGTGGGTCGAAGCCGACGGAACGGGGACGGTGTACGCACACACTTCGACGGAGACCGTCGCCGCGTGGCCGGAGGAGGACCTCCCGCTCGTGCTCGCCTACGTCGAACTCACAGAAGGACCGCGGATGCTCACGGCGCTCCAGGGGTGTGATCCAGATGCGATCGAAATCGGCACGTCAGTCGCGGTGACGTTCGTCCCGACGGCGACCGACGATGTGTCGATCCCGGTGTTCGAACCGATCGACGACGACTGAGCGCGGCGTCAGGGTCGATTCTCGGTGTCGGCTCCGACTGCAGCGCACGTCGCTTCCGCCGGCACGGCGTTCAGTTCTGTACGTTCGGGATGCTCGGCTTCGAGGTCCGCGTGGTCTCGTAGCCGTCGGTGAGGTTCTCCCAGGCGTCTGCGATCTGTTCGGGCGTCCAGCCACCCGTCTTGGTGTCCGCTGGGACTTCCTTGATGATCTTCCGCTTGCGGTCCGGATCGGAGATGAACGAGAGTTCACCGGATCCGAGCCCGACGGTGCAGCCGGTGATGTCTGTCGCCTCATCGCTCGCGAGGAATGCCGGCAACGGTGCCACGAGCTGTGGGCCGTGCGTCTCGTCTGTCATCCCGTCAGGCTGGTACTCCTCCGGGATGGATTTGTACATTCGCGTGTACGCCTCGGGCCAGAGCGCGTTCACCCGTACGTTGTATCGCTCGAGCTCCTGCGCACAGTTCCGCACGAGGCCGAGGACACCAGCTTTCGCGGCGGCATAGTTGGGCTGGCCCGCCCAGCCGATCGCGGCCGAACTCGACACGCCGAGGAAGGACCGCTGGCGGTCGAACTCCTCTTCCTCGTACCGGGACTTCCACTGCTGTGAAGCGTTTCGGAGCAGCGAAAAGTGTCCTTTCAGATGGACGTCGATGACGGCGTCCCACTCCTCTTCGCTCATATTGAATATCATCCGATCACGGAGGATCCCAGCGAAGTTGGTGATGCTGTGGACCGCTCCGTACTCGTCGACGGTGTCCTGGATGAGTTCGTCAGTGTACTCCAGATCGGTGATGTCGCCGTAGTGGGCCATCGCCTCGCCGCCCGCTTCGACGATTTCGTCGACTGTCTGCTGTGCTGGTTGCACGTCTTGCCCCTCACCCGAGAGGTCGGCACCCAGATCGTTGACGACGACCGACGCGCCCTCGTCGGCCATCAGTTTCGCCGTCTCCTTGCCGATACCGCGACCTGCTCCTGCGACGATGCAGACCGTATCTTCTAACATTCCGTCTACGACATTCGCAGCCCGGCGAATAAGTTTTTCCCACCGTACAGGAGCCAGCGGATCCGCCGACTCAGCCGCCGAATTTGATGCCGAACTGCAGCGGCTTCGGGACCAGTTGCTGGCGTTTGAGCTTCCCGTTCTGATTCCTGGGGAGTTCGTCGACGACCCTGAAGATGTCCGGAACTTTGTACTCCGCGAGGTGCTCCTCGCAGGCGGCGACGAGCATCTCCTCGGTGACGCGGTGTCCTTCCTCGGGTGCGACCACAGCGATGATCCGCTCGCCGAGGACGTCGTCCGGGAACGAGGTGACGCC
This sequence comes from Halobellus clavatus, assembly GCF_900107195.1. Classification (GTDB taxonomy): domain Archaea; phylum Halobacteriota; class Halobacteria; order Halobacteriales; family Haloferacaceae; genus Haloquadratum; species Haloquadratum clavatum. The sequence continues at coordinate 125,763 of NZ_FNPB01000009.1, read as the reverse complement.
CGCCTCACGAACCCCTGGGACCGAGAGTAGCGCGTCCTCCACCTCGACGGGGTAGACGTTCTCGCCCCCGCGGATCATCATATTGCCCTTGCGCCCGCGAAGCCTGATGAAGCCGGATTCGTCGATGACGCCGATGTCGCCGGTGTAGTGCCATCCGTCCTCGAACTCCTCTTCGGTCCCATCTGGCGAACTCAGATACCGCTCGGCGACGAAGGGGCCGTACATCGCCAGTTCGCCGATCTGCCCGGGCGGGAGTCGGTTGCGGTCCTCATCGACGACGGCGAACTTGGTCGTCGGCGTCGGCATCCCCACGGCGTCGGGATTGTCGTCGATGTACTGATCGGGAATCATCGCGGCGATGCCAGCGAAGTTCTCGGTTTTCCCGTAGGAGTGGTACAGCTTGAGGTCGGGGAACGCGTCGCGGATCTTCGGGATCGCATCGGGCGGCATCGGTGCCCCGCCGTAGGCGAACTTCTCGAAGGAGGATGTGTCGTGGGCCGCATCGTCGGCTTTCTCCGCCGCTAAGACGATGTGTGTCGGGACTCCCATACAGTAGCTGATCCGCTCGGCGTCGACGTATTCGAGGAAGCGCTGGGCGTCGTAGTCCCGCATAATCACGCCGGTGCCGGTGCGCGCGATCGCAGTGAGCAGGCCGCAGACCAGCCCAGTGACGTGGAACAGCGGTGAGGGGACCAGGATCCGGTCGCCGGGCTGAAGATCGTGGATGTAGGCGTTGTTCAACGCCGCGTTGACACCGTGGAAGTTGTCGATCGGGACGGCCTTCGGCTGTCCCGTGGTTCCAGAAGTGTACATTACGGTCAACAGATCGGCCGGCTTCGTCGCCGACTCCTCGACATCTCTTCGTGTGTGACTCACCAGGCCGTCGTACGACTGTTCGGTGCTGTCGGCGTCCAGTACAAACGTCGCGCTGTTGGGGGTTTCGTAGGCCGATCCGTCCAGCTTGTCCACGTAGGCGTCTCCGACGAGGACGAGGTCGGGCGCCCCATCCGCGAACATACCGCGGATCTCCTCAGGAGAATGGCGGGTGTTCAGCGGGCTGACGACGGCTCCGATCCGCGCTGCCGCGAGCAGTGACTCCACGAATTCGACTCGGCTGTCGACGAGCAGGACGATCCGGTCGCCCATCGAGATTCCCGCCGATTGCAGGCCACCGGCCAACCGATCGACGCGGTCGGCCATCTCTCGGTATGTCAATCGCACGCCCGAGTCGGGGAACACGACGAACTCCCGATCCGGCGCCTCGGTCACTGCCGAGGCGAAGAGTTCGAACAGCGACTCCGGACGGTCCGCGAACGCGCGAACCCGCTTTCCACGGTGCTCGGTCTCTTCGATGCCGGAGAAGGCATCTAATCGGTGCGTTACGACGTTGTCGTCCCAGATGATGGTCTCGTTGGTGAAGTCCTGCATCACGAACCCCTACCGCGGTGTCTGTGGCCTGTATTGCTGAACCGGCATTAAAAGTGTAACGCCGGTTTCGGCTGATATCTCCTGCAGTGCCGTGAGCCACCGTCGTTTACCTCTCACAAACAGTCGGCTGAGCCGATTTTGACGACAGATCCACCGGTTCGTGGCCCTGATCTCAGGCGTGCGGTCTCATCGCCCCTCGAAACTGACCGTCGAGAAACGGAAACAGGGTGGGTTCGATGCAACCCTCTCAGCATCCCCCCGGCCACTGAAACACCCCTTCTGGCCGATTCAGTGATAATATAACGAGTAATCACCCCGTTCAACGCAGTGATCGGCGGAACTTCTCTCCAGAGCCGTTGATATATACAAACGCTATCCCTCCGCAGCACCTGAAATCGGTCGATGGACCGAGAATAGCACCCAGTGACGTGAGAAAATAACATATGTATATATGTTATTTGTACTCCTCCCTGACCGAGCGGCGTCGCGAGCGGTTACTCCCACGGAGAGGACACCGAGCCGCGGAGTTCGATCTCGTTGATGACGCCTCGGATGAGATCAGGGAGCGTCTCCTCGAAGTACTCGTCGGGCATCCGGTTCTTTGGCCCCCCGATAGTGATCGATCCGATCGTCTCACCGTCCAACGTGACGGGCGCTCCCACGGCCCGATAGCCTTCGATCGCCTCCTCGTCGTTGAACGCGACTCCCTTCTCGCGCACCCGTTCGATCTCGGCTAGGAGCGCTTCTTCGTCAGTGATCGTTTGCTCCGTGTACGAGGGCATCCCGTGCGCATCGATAATTTCCATAATCCGACTATCACTGTACCCTGACAAGATAGCCTTTCCACCGGCGTGGGCGTTCATGTACTCTCTGTTCCCGATCCGACCGCTGAACTTCGTATTCAGATTCCGGTCTCCTTCGATGATATCCAGCGTCACCAGTTTCCCGTTGTCCTCGCTCGTACACCATCCGATCTCACCGGTTTCGTCCACCAGATCACGCAGCGATGGTCGCGAGATCTCGATCATCGGATGGTTGTCGCGGGCGTACATTCCGTGATCCAGATATTTCAGCCCGATGTGGTACGTTTGCTCGCGTTTGGTGACGTACCCCTCTTCCCGGAGCGTCATCAGGTACTGATACGCCGTGCTCCGACCGATGTCCAGGCGATCCGCGATAGCACTGGCGCCGGCTCCATCCAGCTCTTGGAGTGCTTCGGTGATACGGTGAGCCGTCTCCAAGGACTGTATTTTGCGCGGGGATTCGTCCGCCATAGTCTCTTGTTCGTCTGCTGATTGTAAAGTTCACTCGGTGGGGGGGGGTATCATCGGCGGTTGCCGGCTGGCGTTATCTTACTTTTGCATATACATCCAGAGAATGTCTATTTCGGTTATACTTACTTGGCGGTCACTGTCGCCTATGCAGGCGTCGATCCCGCTGTAAGATCCGGAAGGACGTTGATTCGATATGCTGGGCCTGCGGCTCATCGTCGGTTGATCGGGGCCTCCCTGCGCATCGACCGCAACGTCGTGGACCCAGCCGTCGATTCGAACGAGGCGTACGGTTCGCGGGCCCCGGCGGGTGTAAGAGAGTGGTGCGTAGCCTTTCAGCAGCCCTCTGATTTCGAGGCAGTCACGGTATGGTCAGCACGCTGGCACCGTGAATTAGGAGTCAGGCAGCTCGTACGTCGCCGAGTCGTACTCGCGCAGTTCGTTCTCCGGTGCACGCATAAACGAAGACTTCGCGTGGCCTTCGAGCCGTTCGAGGACGGACTGTTTCGTGGCCCACGGTTCCAGTTTCGCGGCCCCCTCCTCGGAGACTTCCTGGTAGGTCTGGTGTTTCAGAAACATGTGCACACTCAGCCCCGCGGTGTATCGAGCAGCGCGCTGTGTGGGGAGCACGTGATTGGTCCCGATCAGCTTGTCCGAGAAGACGTTCCCGCTGTAGGGACCCAAGAAGACGGTCCCGTAGTTCGACAGCTGCTCGAGTTGCGCCCGCGGTTCCGGAGGATACTGACCCCCTCGACAAGCAGCGAGGACGCTACGCAGCGCTGAAGGCGGCTCATGACCGGGCTCTGGTGTTCGTCCTCGCGTACACCGCCGTCCGCGTCGGCGAACCCCTCCGGGACCCGAATGATCCGCGCCGACGCGGTGTTCGCTGGAAGGACCTCTCCCTCGACGACGGGAGTATGGACGTCTACCGGAAGAAACAGCAGTGGGACGCCGCCAGTCTTCCCGACCCGGTGATCTCGCCGCTCCGGAGCTATCGCCAGCTGATGGACCCACCGACGGAGCGCTAGCCGGTGTTTCCGACGTTCGACCAACGGACGCTTGCGGGACTCGTTCGGGATGAGCTCGAAGACCGGAGAGAACGCCCGCAAGAAATCGCCGAGCAACGTGAGGGGTACGCTCGCGACCTCTTGCTGGCGCTTGATGAAGATATTCGGCCGCCGTCAATCACGACAGATGGAGCACGGTCGATTCTCCAACGGCTCTCCGACGAGGCTGAAATCGACATTACCCATCCGAAACACGACTATCTCGCACCCCACGGTGGTCGCCGAGGAATGGGTGAGGCTCTCGTCCGAGCATTTGGCTATACCGTGGCTGCTCGATATCTGGACAATTCTGAAGAAATGATACGAGAACGGTATTCACATATCGAAGCTGGAGAGCTCGGTGATTTAGCCACTGAAGCGATCGAATAAATCGATATTGGAATATAACAGATACTGTATCATCGCTTTCTTTTTAACTTAATATTATATAACAATATTTACAATCTCAGATCCAAACAGTCGAACCTACTGTCAGTTCCAGAGAACGGCAACTACAACGCAGCACCCATCTCCAGAAACTCTACGTAGTTTTATATATTTCAATAACAGATCCAGTTTCGTGAGCGCCGAATGAGTTTACACTCCTCGTTTGAAACACTGTCGAACGTGCTCAAGGAATTTGACGAGGATGGTCGGTCTACACGCCGAGTAGAGGTCACGGCCGAGCAGCACGCATCAGTGTCTGCGACCGTGGAAGTAAGCGCGTCTTTCAGCGATCTCCTGAACGAGGACTCTCCGCTGTCGTGCTCTCCTTCGACGGCATCGATAGATGACGCTGGACCGTTCGTCACGTTCCGTTTTGAGGACCTTTCGTCGACATTGCTACCGGAGGTTACCGAAAGCCCTGGCGACGGAGAGCCGAATCTATCGATCTCTCCGAACAAGCTTGAGACGCGAGATGGGGAGATCCTAATCGAACTCAATCTTATAATTGATCTCGAAGAGGACGAGTATCCGAATAATGTCGATTCGAACGAATTCCGCGGTATTTCTTCCCGGCTGTCGAAAGACGCAGCAGATACTGACAGAGATATAGCTGGGAGTGAGGGAATCGAGTCGGCCCTCAAGTCGGCACGCACCGACTCTGTTCCCCCCTTCGAGGACACGGAGTACCTCCGTCGGCTGTATGAGATTTCGGAGACTTTCGATGAAATGAGTGATCTGATCGAACTCGACGTCTCTGCCGAAACTGTTCGCCGGTATATGATTGATGCAGGTATCCATTCACCCGAGTCGTATGCGACGATCGACCAGAGTCAGCCAGCTAGATCAACCGACAATTCAGTGGCGACAAATGCCCGGCCTGTAAATGGTTCCGCAACCCGTTCGACACAGGACTCCGAAGACTCCCCATCGGTTCGAGTAGACAGCCCACAGCCCGAACTCGACAGCTTAGAGGCTGAGTCTGCGGAGCCACTCCCGAAGGAAGATTTGCTCACGGATGGCGTTGGCTTGCCGGACGACGTCACGCTTCGTGAACTCGCTGAGATCGTGGTGCAGGCCAGAACAGTCCACGAGGTTCATAGTCACCTGGGTATCGATCACGAACGAACGCGCGAACTACTCCGGCAGCTAAACGTACTTGATCTCGTGGTCAACCGCCTTTCAATCGAAACTGAGCAACGCGTGACTTTCGAGACCGTCGCTGAACGGATCCGCGAGAGTACCTGATCCCACGACACATTGGGGTGGCTGTCAGGGATACACTCGGTGAAACGAGCTACGAGTGCGCCGGGCGTCGGTCGCGACGACGATTGACCCACGAACAGGCACCTGTCCGAAAAAGCAAAGTACTATACTCTACCCGCGTGTGAGTCAGCGTATGCCTGAGTCAGTCGATAGCGTACTGCTCGCGTTCGGTCCGAAGGATCGTGAACACGTACAGCGATTGTTGGACGTGGCTCTGCAGTTAGTGGAGCCGACTGGAGCCACGTTGTACATACAGCACGTCTTCCCGCAGGAGGAGTACGACAACCTCATCGACCAGTTGGACGTCAGCCCGGACGCAGAGTCGTTCGGGGTGAGTCAACTCGCAGCACGTCACGAGGCGATCCGAACCCCCGCGGAGCAACTGGACGAGCGGGAAATCGACTACGAGATTCGCGGTGCGGTCGGTACACCGGACACGAAGATCGTGCGGACGGCCCGGAACCTGGAGGTCGACCGCGTCTTCATCGGCGGGCGGGGGAGGTCGCCGACCGGCAAGGCGATGTTCGGCGACTACGCCCAACAGGTGCTACTGAACGCTCCCTGTCCGGTCACGTATGTACGTCGGGAGTGACCCCATACGGGGAACGGACGGAAGACGAATGGACTGGTAGCTCCTCCCATAGAGCTCGTGTTTCCGGGTGGATATCAACAACAAATGACTACAAGCAATTATTTATATACTATGGCCGAGCACCTCCATCCGTGATTGGAACGATCGACCACATCGAGATCGAAGCGAGCGACGCCGACGAGATGGCCGAGTTCTTCGAGAAACTCGGATACGAGCAGCACCGTCAGACCGAGCATCACGGCGAGTCCTACGAGTACGTGCCCGCAGACGGCGAGGGACCACTCTTCGAGATCCACACTGTCGAGGGCGAAGAGGTGCCGGGCATCAACCACATCGCTTTCGCCGTCGAGGATATTGACGGCGTGACCGAAGACCTCGAAGATGCCGAGATCGACTCGATCGTCGGTCCCTACGACGTGGACAAGACCGGCCGCACGATCACGAATTTCCGTGACCCCGACGGCCGTCGGTTCCAGATCGTTACCGACCAAGACTGAGATCCGACGACCGGAGTCGCTGGATTCGTCGCACCGACTGAATCAGTATACCTCACACCGACCCTACCGATCCGATACATAATATGAACCAGAGCAACAGCTTACGCGAGGCCCTCTAGAACGACGAAGTCGTCTACGGCGCACGTGCCTCGACCTTCTCGCCGACCGTCATCGAAGTGTATGGCACGCTCGGCGTCGACTTCGCTTGGCTCGACTTCGAGCATATGGGGCCCAGCCCGTACGACAGCCGCGTCTTCGAGGATCTCACGCGCGCCGCAGAAGCCGGCGGGACCGAACTCATCGTTCGGCTCCCTTCCGGCGATCCGCCGCTCATCCGAAAGGTGCTGGACGCTGGCGTCCGAAACCTGCTGATCCCGCGTGTCGACTCCGCCGAGGAGGTGCGGACCGCGGTTGAGGCCACCCGCTTCGTCTACGACGGTGCGCCGGGCGAGCGCGGCAAGGCAAGCGGCCGGTCCAGCAACTGGGGCGCCGCGAGCGACTACGTCGCGACCGAAGACCAGTCGGTCTGTCTCGGCGTGATGATCGAGAGGACGACCGCCGTCGACGATCTCGAGGCGATCCTCGACGTCCCGGAACTGGGATTCGTCTTCATCGGTCTCTCGGACCTCTCGGTCCAGATGGGCCACCCGGAGGACAAGAATCATCCGGAAGTGGTCGCCCAGATTGACTCGATCCGGGAGGCCTGCCTTGAGGCCGACGTGCCCGTCGGCGGGATCAGGACTGACCCCGAGCGCATCGCCGAAGCCGAGGCGCAAGGCTACCAGATCCTGCGTATCGGGGGCGATCTCGGATCGATCAAGCGGACTCTCGGCCCCCGACTGAGCGCGGTCCGCGGTGACGACTGAGACCGCTGCGGTCTCACTCCGGACCGCTCGACAGGAAATTTATTACGTGTGGTCCTGTCACCGACGAATGATGCAGCTTGAAGTCGCACGACTAGGCCACGTAGCGCTTGAGACATCGGATCTCGAATCGTCGATCGAATTTTTCCACGGGACGGTTGGACTGGAAATCGTCGACAGAGACGACGACAGCGTCTACCTCAGAGCCGTCGACGAGTACGACCACCACTCGCTCAGCCTGACCGAGGCCGAGCGCTCGCGGATCGATCATATCGGTTGGCAGACCGAAGCCCCCAAACACGTGGCGGCGTTCGCAGACCGGTTCGCCGACCGGGGGATAGACGTGACCTGGATCGACGATGGCGTCGAACCCGGTCAAGGCGAGGCGATCCGGTTCGAGGTTCCGAACGGCCACCAGTTCGAGCTCTACGGCGAGATGGAGAAACCCGATCCGCCGGTCGAGCGCCGCTCGAAGCTCAAGAACCGCGTGTACGACCCCTCGGACAACAATCCGATCGCACCCCACCGGATCGATCACCTCCAGATTTGGGACCCTGACGGGTTCGAGTGTGCGGAGTGGATCCGCGAAGAGCTCGGGTTCCAGGTCCAGGAGTATTACGACGAGGCCGACGGCACGCGGTGGGGAACGTTCCTCAGCGCCTGCGGGGTGAAGATTGACCTCGCGGTCGTCCAATCCAGCAGTGCGGACGACGAACCTGCCGTCCACCACGTCGCGTACGGCGTCGACACCCCGAACGACCTCTTTGCGGCACACAACGTGATGAACGAGAACGACGTTCCGGTCGACGGGATCGGCCAGCACGGCATCTCCCGCGGGGAGTTTATGTACGCTCGTGATCCGACGAGCAGCCACCGAATCGAGTTCAATACGGGGAGCTACCTCACGCTGGATCCGCACTGGGAGCCCGTCGCCTGGGAGGAAAACGACATCAGCGACGGCGACGATCACCAGTGGATCGGCGGTATCGACAACCTCGAGCGAGTCTATTACTAATCCCGGGAGTAGATTGGTTTTCGAAGCCAACTCAACGACGAAGTCACCTGGGTCACCCCCGTCCGCTCCGTCCTCTGCTCGGGTTGTCTGCGTGACTTCTTGTTGGACGGTTAGATGATGTCGAGTTCTCGACCGACTCTCTCGTAGACTCGTAAGGCTTCGTTGAGGTCCGCCTCGGTGAGCCCGACGTTTATTTGATTCCTGATCCGTGCCTCTCCGCGTGGCACCATCGGATAGACGATTGAGAGAGCAAACACCCCCCTCTCAAACAGCCGCTCGGCAAGCTCTTTGGCCGTCTTACTGTCACCGATCATCACTGGCACAATGGGTGTTTCGCTCGCTCCAGTATCGTATCCTAGGTCCTCCAATTCGGACTGGAAGTACTCCCGTTTGCTCCACAGGTCCCGGACGCGTTCCGGTTCGTCGTCGATAATCTCGAGAGCGCGCTTGTTTGCGGCTGCGACGGCAGGGGGATACCCAGCGCTCAGCAACCACGTCCTCGATGTGTTATACGCGAAATCTACGACGTGTTGATCGCCAGCGAGCATTCCACCGAACCCGCCACAGGCTTTCGAGAAACTACCCATCTGAAAGTCAATCTCCTCTTCGAGACCGAACTCGGCCGTGATGCCGTGGCCGTCACCCAGAACCCCTTCACCGTGACAGTCGTCGACGTATGTCATCGCTTGGTACTCCTCGGCGAGGCGGTGGATCTCGTCGAGTTTTGCCACGTCGCCATCCATTGAGAACACCCCATCGGTCACCACGATGATCCGATTGTACTCGGTGCTTGCCGACCGTAGCACTCGCTCCAGATCCGACATATCTGAATGTTCGTACACGCGGGTATCAGCAGGCGACAGTCGGATTCCGTCGATGATGCTCCCGTGATTGTATTCGTCGGAGACGTACACGTCACCGTCGTCCAGCAACTGTGGGAGTAGGCCGGCGTTCACCGCGAATCCGGTCTGATAGGACAGTCCTCCCTCGGTTCCTTTGAATTCGGCGATGGCGTCGTGGAGCTCGTCCTGGAGTTCCGTGTACCCCGCGATAGACCAGTCAGATCCCGCACCGACACCGAATCTCTCGATTGCGTCCCCCGCCGCTTCCCGGAGACGGACATCGTTCGCCAGGTCCAGGTAGTTGTTCGAGGCGAGCATAATCACCTCTTGTCCCTCGACGATCGGCCTCGCTTGGGATGCCGTCTCCAGTTGCTTGAGCGGCCACGTTTCGTCTCGCTCGTTCATCTTCTCGTACTTCTCGCGCAGGTATGCAGTCGTTTCTTTCGTCATAAATTGTGTTTTCTGATTGTTTCGGCCGTTTCGTTGATGAACTGTCCTTCGGCCCTTGGTTTCGATAGAATACTCTGGATGGGGTATCGAGAGCGACCTCTCCTCGCCGGCTTATCACGGTGATCCGGTGGATCAGTCCGTGATTGAGCTACAACAGCGTTCATTTGACCTTCCGCTGGAGATTGCGAACCATCTCGTCTACGAGTCTGTCGAGGTCGTACTCAGGAGACCAGCCCCAGTCGGATCGGGCGGCCGAATCGTCGAGCGTGCTCGGCCACGAATCCGCGATCGACTGCCGTCCATCGGGTTCGTACCGGGCGTTGAATCTCCCGATTCGCTCTTCGATCCGCTCGCTCAACTCGCTTGCGGTGAAACTCAATCCGGAGATGTTGTACTCACACTGGAACCGCAGGTCCGATTTGTCTGCCTCTGAGAGGGTGATGATCGCGTCGATTGCATCGGCCATATAGACCATCGGGAGTCGCGTGTCCTTCCGGACGAAGTAGGTGTACTCACCCGTATCGATCGCCTCATAGAAGGCGTCGACGGCGTAGTCAGTCGTCCCGCCGTCTGGTCTGGTTTTGTGACTCACGATCCCTGGGAGTCTGATTCCGCGAACGTCCAAATCATATGTTTGGTAGTAGTATGTAGCAAGATTCTCCGCCAGAACCTTGCTTATTCCGTACATCGTCGTGGGCGATCTGATTGCGCGCTCGGACGGATTGTTCCGAGTCGCAGGCCCGTACACCGCGATCGAACTCGGGACCACGATGCGGTTGAGTCCGTACTCCCGCCCGACTTCGAGGACGTTGTACAATCCCTGGATATTCACCTCGAATGCTTTATCGGGGTTCTGTTCGCCAGCAGCAGACAACAGGGCTGCTAGGTGGAATACGGTATCGACGTCATATTTTTCCACGACTGCCTCAACCTGCGAGCGGTCCGTCACGTCGACTGTCTCGTACGGTTGCGACACATCCGGACCGGATTCGATATCGCTGGCTACTATCCTTACGTCGTCGTATCGATCTCGGAGCGCCGGCGTGAGTTCGGAGCCGATCTGACCGAGTGCTCCAGTGACTAGTATGGTATCCATTGCTGGCCATCTAAGTGCACTACTGGAAATGGGGTATAAATATACTAACCTGCAATAATTGTATAGGTTATTAATATTACTAATAGACATATTTGGGTCGCTAGCTGTCTCTTGACCAGTACTGAAGCGTTACTTACCAAGTCGAACTCCATTCAGAACGATCTGGAACGTTACTGCAGAGAGTTGGTATCAACAAAGAACTTGGTAGCGGTATTTTCGTATGGCCGTAATCACGGTTGGCGAAGTCCACCAGAGCGGGGATCACCAGTAAATCAATGACTCCTGATTCCCCAACCGAGTCCACTGCTGATCGTGCGGACCCATAATTTAGGCTACACCGATCAAAAATACCGGACTTCACCTACGAAAGCGACGAACCAGACGATAGTCGTCACCGAACTCACTCTATCGTGCGTCGTCGAGGTACGGACTTGGTGCGACTGTCGCGGATATCTCCGTCTGCGAATGTGTCTCCACCGTTGGATTCGGTGATTGACCACCCTCTTCACCCCAGACGAAACTGACCTCTGTCCCGGGTTCGCTGTATTCTCGATCGATCGAGCAGATGGAAATCATCTCCCGATCACTGTAGGAGTACGCGAAGCTCTTCGAGATGCCGACGATCTCGCCGTCTTTGAGCACTTTGTCGTGGTGGCCGCCCCACCGATCGCGCGGAAGATCGATGAACTTGTTCGGGAGTGCGTCGTCATCGAACAGCGATGCGAAGATTCTGATCGCGTCCTCGTCGTCCCAGACGAGCGTCACGCGTGTCCGATCGGGGTCTGCTGCCTCGGTTTCGAGGGCCTCCCGTCCGACGAAGTCGTGGTCGAACTCGACCATATGGTCGTAGCCGATATCGATCGGACTCACGTAGTAATCACGAATGTCATCCGAGTGGTAGCTTCCAGCGATCGAATACGTGCCTTCGTAGCTACTCGCGCTCAGCCACTCGCGGTACTCTGCCATCTCTTCGCCGGTGTATATCGCGGGGACGTGCGTCGTGACCCAGCCGAGCTTCACACTCAGCGGTTCGTACGCACGGGTCCCGAGCCGTTGGATGTCGTATTCCTCTCCCGCTTCGAGGATTACGTCTTTGATCAGGTCGGCGTGTTCGTAGGGGCCCTGTAGTTCGAAGCCAATCTCGCCGGCCATTCCGTGACGGAGTGCGCGAACCTCTTCGCCCGCGATGGAAATCCGCTTGAAATTGAAGAACGGGATGTCAGTGAGAGACTCGTCGACGATCTCCTGCATCACGTCGAGCGCGTTCGGTCCCTGGACCTGGTAGGTGTAGTAGTGCGGGTCGTCGTCGGTCTTCGAGGACTTCGGATAGATCGTTTCGCTGACGTCGTACTCACCCGTCTCAGCGTGGTAGGCGAGCCAGTGGGCGGCGGGGATTTTTCCGCTCATCACGAATTTCTGTTCCTCGAGTCGCTGCAGTACTCCGTCTCCGATGAATTTGCCGTCGGGATTACACAAAATGGCTTGCTTGGCTTTCCCGACGTCGAATCCCTCGAAGCTGTTCGTACAGAGCTTCTTGAGAAGGTCGAACGAATCGGGACCCTCGATCACTTGGTCCATCTGGTGGTGTGAGAGATCCGCCAACACACACGTTTCGCGGGCGGCGCGAAGCTCGTCCATCCAGTTCGTGTACTCGCGTTTTACTTCCTGCGGCCAGACCCACCGACCGCCGGCCTGTTGGAGCATTCCCACTGGATCCTGAGCTGCATCTAGAGCTGTCTGTAGGCTTCGGTCAGCCATACAGAGGTGAATACGTTTTTGTTATTTAAAACTACCGTACCACCGGGATAGAATGGGTGCCCGAACGGTGGACCATCGATTGTGCCTCCAAACGTCGTTGGTAGATTCTCCCGCCGAAACCATCTGTACACGTCGTACGCTACGGGATCTGGTATCGATCAGTCGTGCGGAGCTCTGACTCGGGCTCGACCGTCGGCGCAGAATTGTTCAGGAAATTCGTAATGATCGTTTTTCTGACTTGTGTTTAATACTATTGAACAATTCTGCCGCCGGGAACTCTGCACGATGTCCAAGACATAACAAATGTACATATGTTATAATTTGCATTCTGCCGGTGGAGTGCACTTGAGACACTGCCGTCAAGAATATTTATAATATATGTACACTTGTTATTCTGACCCTCGGCCTACAGCCCGCTCTCGGAATATGTCAGTTTCAGTTCGATCTCGTTGGCTGCACCCTTCACGATGTCCGGTACCTCAGATGTGAACCGCTCGCCGACGAAGCGGTTTGCGGGTCCGGCGAGACTAATCGAGCAGACGACCTCTCCGTCGAGCAGGATTGGTGCAGCGACCGAGCGCATCCCCTCGACAGACTCCTCCTTGGAGTACGCGTGACCCCGCTCGCGTATCTGTTTTAGCTCCTCTCGCAGCTCGTCGGGGTCCGTGATCGTCTGTGGCGTCTTCCGCTCTAGCGATCGCTGTGAGATGATCTCTTCGATTCGCTCCTGTGAGAGATGGGCGAATATCGCCTTCCCGCTGGCTGTACAGTGGAGTCCCGACCGATCACCCATTGTGAGGTCTGTTCGGATCGCCCGATTTCCTTCCGTCCCATAGACGTACACGGCCTCTCCGAGTTCCTCTACGAAGCAGGCCGCCAGTTCACCCGTCGTGTCCGCCAGTTCCTCGACTTTCGATTTGACGTTCGGGAACACGGGTTCGTTCCAGAGCGCGTACATTCCATATTGCAGGAACTGCAGACCGATCTGGTACGTCGCACCGTTCTGTACGACGAACTTGTTCTTCGCCAGGGTATTCAAATAGACCTGTACAGTACTTTTCGGCATATCTAGCTCCTGTGATAGTTCTGTGACCGTTTTTCCACCGTTGGTTTTGAGGTGTTCAACCATCTTGAACACTTTGTCGACCGATTTGAGGGTGTTGTCGTGTTGAGCCATACCACGGAATTCGGTGCGACGCATTAACAATCTTGTTGTTCTCGCGGAGCCAACGTCTTAGTTCAATATTGTTGAACAAAATGTTCGGTCCCACTTGTGCGTCTCTGTTCGGGGATAGTATCATATATATTTGAAAATGTTTTAGTAGTACTATGTATATCCCTACCTATGGGTGTCAATGACAGCCCGCTGTCTCGGAGAAAAGTGGTCAAAGCACTTGCCGCAGGGACTGGAGTCGCAGGACTTGCCGGCTGTTCCGGTGGCGGCGGCGGTGGCTCGTCCGACGGCGACAGTGGTAGCGGCGACAGCGGTTCCGGTGACGGAAGTACCACCAGCTCCAGCGGCGGCAGCTCCGGTGGCGACAAGGCAGTCGTCCGCGTCGGCGGTGGCGGCGGCAGCTGGGGAGAGGACCGCCAGGCGGCGTTCTTCGAGCCGTTCGCAAACGGTGAGCCGCCGTACGAAGAGGAATACAATTACAAGTACATCACCGCTTCGTCCGAACAGTACACGGCGGAGCTGAAACGCGATCCGGAGAATCCGAACTACGAACTCGTCGAACTGGACGGGCAGCGCGCCGAACTTCTCGGACAGAACGACGCCCTGATCAAACAGACGGAGTTCGATAACTACGACGACATCCCGCCTGCGTTCAAGAACGAGTATATGGGCGGGACTGTCTACTTCCCGCGTGGGATCGCCTACCGGGAGGACAAGACCGACAAAGAATTCAATACGTGGGATTCGCTCATCGACCCCGATCTCGAGGGGAAAGTCGGATTCGAGCCCTGGGACAACGCGGGCTCGAAGTACTTCTACGTCATCAACAAGATCAAGGGCGGTTCGCTCGACAACATCGAACCAGGGTTGGAATGGCTCCGTGAGTTCGTCGAGACGACCGATCCCATCATTTTCGACTCGATCGACCAGGCTCGGTCTCTCTATCTGAACGACGAGATGTACGTCGCGCCATTCCTTTCGGCGCGAGCCGAGAACATTGAGATCGACGAGGGCCTCCCGATGGGCTTCTCGGTCCCTGAGGGTGGATGCGTCCAGGACTACTGGGGCTACCCGATCACGAAGCACACCAGCGAGGACCGCCTCGAGCAGGCCAAAATAGCTGGAAACGGTAATCTGGCTCCCGAACCGCAGGCCAAGTTCGCCGAGATTATGGGCTACCCGCCGGCTAACCCGGCCGCGACCGAGATGATCTCTGAAGAAGTCAAAGAGAAACATCCGATGATCAGCCCCACCGAGGAACAGAGACAGCGGTACGACGTCGGTATCGACTGGCTCCAAGTGGAACAGCAGAAGCAGGAAGACGGCCAGCGCTTCAAGAAAATCATCGCTGGCGCGTAATACCGACACCCGTCAGCGCGTCTGTGCGTGGTGTATTTTCTCCGCAAAGAATAAATAATATCCAGCCAATCTCAAGCTATAATCCAGAAATGGCATTCGTAAACATTCAGAACCTCCGAAAATCGTACGGGGACGTCGTCGCAGTGAACGATGTTTCATTAGACATCGAGGAAGGCGAGTTCGTCTCGATTCTCGGGCCGTCGGGATCCGGGAAGACGACGATGCTGAAGTCGATCGCCGGATTCGTCGACCCCACCGCGGGGAGCATCGTCGTCGCCGGGAACGAAATGATCGGGCTCCCGCCCGAGGACCGAAATATGGGGCTCGTGTTCCAGCGCCTGGCTCTGTTTCCGCATATGTCTGTGTTCGACAACGTGGCGTTCGGGCTCCGACATCGGGAGAACCTCACGGAGGCAGAGATGGAAGAGCGCGTCGCCGAGATCCTCGAGATCGTCTCACTGCCAGGCTACGAAGATCGTAATATCCAGAACTTGAGCGGCGGGGAACAACAGCGCGTCGCGCTGGCCCGCGTCCTCGTCCTGGAGCCCGACTTGCTCCTCTACGACGAACCGCTCTCGGACCTCGACCGCCAGCTCCGCGAGCAGATGCGCCGTGAGATCAAAGACCTGCACGACCGGCTCGAGATCACGTCAATCTACGTGACACACAACCAGCGCGAGGCACTGACGCTGTCTGACCGCGTGCTCGTGCTTCACGAGGGTGAGAAGGTCCGGTACGCGCCTCCGTCGGAGATCTACCAGGACCCACAGTCGAAGTTCGTCGCGAACTTCGTCGGCGACTCGAACTTCGTCTCTGTCACGAAGGGTCAGAACGGTACCGTGACGTTCGAAGACGACGACATCTCGCTGCCGATGCACGAGGCGGACGCTGACGCACCCACGGATCTCCTCTACATTCGGCCCGAAGACATCACTATCAACCCCTCCGATGGGGACCGAGTCTTCTCCGGGACCGTCCGCAGCACAGTCCACCTTGGCTCGGTAACCGAGTACAAGATCGAAGTCGGTGGCAACGAGTTCCTCACCACTGACCTGGGCGCACCGAAGTACACCAAAGGTGACAGCGTGACCGTCCAGTTCGAGGACTACGGGCTCGTGGAGGCGTAGTATGTTGGGCGCAATCACCGATTACACGGGCAACTTATTCGATCGGCCAAACCGGGTCTCGGACTGGCTGGACGAGTACCTTCCGGCCGTGCCACCGGCGGCGTACCTGCTGATTTTCCTGATCCTCCCGATCCTCTATGCGGTGTACATCAGCTTCTTCGAGTACAGCGCGACGACGATCATCTCGTGGAACTTCACCCTCGAACACTACGAACAGCTCCTGTTCGACCCCTTCTACCAAGGACTGCTCTGGTACACGGTCAGGCTGTCGCTCATCGTATCCGCGTTCTGTGTGATACTGGGGTATCCACTCGGGTACTTTATCGCAACGACCACCCCGCTGCGTCGTCAGTTGGCGCTGTTCGCGGTCTTCCTCCCGCTTATGGTCGGGACGGTGGTCCGCATCTACGGGTGGATCGTTCTGTTCGCTACCAACGGCGTGATCAACACCGTCCTCCAAGATCTGCTGGGTTTCAAACTCGCACTCTTGGGGAACACGCTGTCGGTCACGATCGGTCTAATCGGGGTATACCTCCCGCTCGTCGTCCTCCCCGTCTACTCCTCGATCGAAGACATTCCGGACTCGCTCGTCCCGGCCGCGCGAAACCTCGGCGCGAACCAGCTCCAGGCGTTCTACAAGGTGACCTTCCGCCTGAGCCTGCCCGGTCTACTCACCGGGACCATCTTCGTGTTCGTCCTCACGATGAACTCCATCGTGACCCCTGACTTGCTCGGCGGCCGTTCTGACCTGACTATGGGGCGGTTGATATACGACAGCGCCGTGAACGGTCTCAACTGGCCCTTCGCGAGCGCCGTCGGGACGGTCCTGACGATCACGACTACAGCGCTTGTGTACATCTACTTTTCATTCGTCCGCGACCGAATGGGGGTTTCAGAATGGGACTGATGGCCATTATGAGCGTGCTTTCGGCCGTACTGACCGGCCGAAACTCGCGGTCGCTCTCGACTCCGGCGGTCGTAGCCGGCCGAGCGCTCTACTACGGGCTGCTCGGACTCGCGGTATCGACACTGGTCCTTCCGATCATAATCGTGATCGGCATCTCGCTCAACCCGACCCAGTCGCAGGCATTCCCCCCGTCGGGGATCTCCCTGCGCTGGTATCAGGAGTTCCTCGTGAGCCCGTTCTTCGAGCCGTTCTTTTTCGTGAGCCTACCGATTGCGATCGCCACCGCCACGATCTCGACGATCCTCGGGATCCTCGCCGCGTACGTCGTCGTCCGCCGTGACGTCCCGTTCGAGAACGAGGTCGTGATGTACTTCATCTCCCCGCTCATCATTCCACCGGCGATCATCGCGCTCGCGCTGATGATAACGCTCAATTTCAACTTACTGGATTTCGTTCCGACGTCCGCAAAGCTCGTCGTGGGCCACGTGGTCATCACGATCCCGTACACGTTCCTTACAGCGATGACGGCGATCGAGTCGGTCGATACCGAACTCGTCGAGGGGGCGCGAAACCTCGGCGCGACCAAGTTCCAGGCGTTCCGGAAGATAACGCTTCCGTTGATGAAAAGCGGAGTCGTCTCGGGCTTCTTGCTGGCCTTCATCCTCTCGTTCACGGACTCGCTGGTCGCGCTGTTCCTCTCGAGTGGGAGCTCGACCACGCTGCCGGTCGAGATATTCCTCTTCCTGCAGTACGAGTCCTCACCGCTGGTAGCGGCCACCGCCTCGATTCAGATCTTACTGGTGCTGGTCCTCGTGCTGCTGATCGGCCGCTTGATTGGATTCAAGGCCGCCGCCGTGAGTTCCTGAGGCGCGATTCGTTTCGCTCAGTTTTCCCAGTTTCGCACCGGGGTTCAGCCCTGGATGTCTCGCCCTCCAGCCGCTAGTGGCAAAAATACGGGTCACAATTCTCCCCTCTGACCCGACTGCTCCGGCCCAGAGGCTAATTATTTATTCCTGTGGCTCAACCGCTCAATAGATGACTGCAGAGTTCAGCGATACGCCTCTCTATATCGACGGCGAGTGGCACGCACCGACGAGCGACGACAGCATTCCCGTCTCCGATCCGACAACGGGAGCGGTAGTGGATTCGGTCCCGTCCGGAACGGAGGAAGACGTCCGGCGCGCGACGGAGGCCGCCCGCAGCGCGCAACCCGACTGGGAACGGCGCCCGGCGAAGGAGCGGGGGGACCTGCTCCGTGAGGTCGCAGACGTCATCGAGAGCCACGCCGAAACGCTGGCCGAGACCCTCGTTACCGAACAGGGCAAGACGTCCTCGGTGGCCGAATACGAGATCCGTGCCGCCGCCGACATCGCCCGGTATATGTCGGAGTGGGACCGTCGGATCGAGGGCGACGTGGTCCCGGGGAGCGAACCGCGCCAGTCGATCAATCTGGTGCGGAAACCGTACGGAGTGGTCGCGGGGATCATCCCGTGGAACTTCCCGATATCCGTCTTCGTCCGGAAGTTCGCGCCGGCCCTCGTCACCGGCAACACGACGGTCCTGAAACCGAGCGAGCTGACGCCGCTGACAACGCTCGAACTAGTCGACATCCTCGACCGCGAGGTCGACCTCCCGCCGGGCGTCTTGAACGTCGTAACCGGCGGCGGCGCGGTCGGGGCCGGTCTCGTGAGCGACGACGAGGTGGACTACGTGACGATGACCGGTAACGTCGAGACCGGGAAGGCGATAATGCGCAACGCCGCCGACGACCTCACCCGGGTTTCGCTCGAACTCGGCGGGAAGGCGCCCGCGATCGTCGCCGACGACGCCGACGTCGAGAGCGCGGTCGAGAACATCGTCGCCTCGCGGACGATCAACGCGGGACAGGCCTGTACGTGCGTCGAGCGGGTGTACGTCCACGCCGACGTCCGCGAGGAGTTCGAAGCGCAGTTCGTCGCGGCGATGGAGGCGCTCGAAATCGGCGATCCGAGAGACGACCCCGATATGGGGCCGCAGGTGAGCGCGGGAGAACTCGAGAAGACACAGGCGGCGATCCGAGGCGCGGTCGAGCAGGGGGCAACAGTCCTGACGGGCGGGGAGTCGGTCGCGGAGCCGCCCACCTCTGACGGGCACTGGGTGGAACCGACCGTTCTCGGCGACGTCGACCAGGAGATGGACGTCGTCAGCGAGGAGGTCTTCGGACCAGTCGCGCCCATCGTCGAGGTCGATTCCGTGGATCAGGCCGTCGCGTACGCCAACGACTCGCGGTACGGGCTCTCCTCCTACGTCTTCACCGAGAGCTACCGGGACGCGATGCAGGTCGCGGAGGACCTCGACTTCGGCGAGACGTTCATCAACGGGAGCGGCGGCGCACAACAGGGCCACCACATCGGCTGGAACGAGTCCGGGCTGGGCGGCGAAGACGGGAAACACGGCGCGCTGAAGTACACCCAGATCAAGTCGGTCTACCACAATTTCCAGTAGTCTGACCCTGTCACGACTTCGACGCCACGGCCCGACTAGTCGGTACATATAATAACGGGTAGTCTGATTTTTCCGTATGGTTGAGACCACCTCCGGAGTCGTTGGACTCGGCAAGATGGGCGGCAATATGGCGAAGCACCTCCTCGACGAGGGCTTCGAGGTGTACGGACACGACCTCCAGCCGGAGGCTCGCGAAGCGTTCGCGGACTACGGCGGGATCGTCGCCGACAGCGGCCGCGACGTCGCCCGCCAGAGTGACGTCACGATCACGAGTCTGCCGAACTCGGACATCGTGAAAGACGTCTACACCGGAGAGGGAGGACTGGCGCACGAGTCCGTCGAGACTACGTTCCTGGAGATGAGCACGATCGCACCGCCGACGACCGAGGTCGTCGCCGACGCGATCGAGGAGACGCCCGCGGAGATTCTCGACGCGCCGATCACGGGCGGGCCGGAAAACTCGCGCGACGGGACCCTCACCGGCCTCGTCGGTGGCAAGGAGGCCGTCTTCGAATCCGAGCACGCACAGGACGTGCTGCAGGCCCTCTGTGCGGAACTCCACTACGCCGGTGCTTCGGGGGCCGGACACGCGATGAAACTGCTGAACAACACGATGTCGATGGGGAACCTGCTGCTTGCGATGGAGACCGTCGCGCTCGGCGCCCGGTACGGCATCGACAGCGAGCGCCTCTGGGACATCCTCGGGAACGCGAGCGCGACTTCGGTCGCCTTCGAGAGCCGGATGCCGCGCGTGCTCGAACGGGACTTCGAGGCGGGGTTCAGCGTCGACTTCGCGCGGAAGGACGTCGGTCTCGCGGTCGATATGGCGGACTCGGAGGACTTCCCGATGGTGATGGGAAGCCTGGTCCACCGCCTGTACACGCGAGCCAGCGACGAGGGGTTCGGCGAGGAAGACGTGGGTGCGGTCGTGAAGATGTTCGAGCAGGAACTGGAAGACCGGGTCGGCGAAGAGTAACGCTACTCGTCGAGACGGCTGTACAGTTCGTCCGCGTCGATGGTCTTTCGATCGTTCGCGTGGATCGATCGACCCTCGCCGCTGAAGTTCGACTCGAAGTTGACGTAGCGTTCGAGTTTCTTCGAGGCGTCTTCGAACACCGGGGTTCCGTGATTGAGGAGCGCGACGTCGAACTCGTAGTCCAGCAGTTTGTCGAGGTTCTTCTCGGCTTCGACGGCCGCTTCCGGCGGTTGGTTCGTGTGCGTCGCCTGTGGCGGATGGAGGAGGTAGCCCGCCGGGAGACCGCGCCGATCCGAACCAGAGACGGTGTCAGCGCAGTGGGCGATCCCCGCCTCCTCGTCGATGAGCACGGAGTTCCCCGGCGAGTGCCCGGGGACGTGGACGGTCTCGAACCGGCCGATCTGCTCTCTATCGCCGAAGAGGTGATCCGGTTCAGTCTCGATGTCGATGCCGTAGTCGTCGATCTCGGCGACGTTGTCCTCCTCGGGCACCCACGTTTCCAGATCGTACCGTTCGACTACCTCGTCGAACGCCCCGACGTGGTCGAGGTGTCGGTGCGTGATGATGAGCCGTTCGGGTTCGACGCCGATCTGTTCGATCGCCTCGAAGAGGTATTCGGCGCGGTTCTGAAAACAGGTGTCGACCAGCGTGGGGACATCGCCTGGGAGGTCGAAAAAGTACGAGCGGTGGCGTTCGCCCTGGGTGATGTCGGGGCCTTCCTCGGCGGTCTGCCAGGTGATGTCGTAGACGGTATCGGCGATATCGAGCGTTCTAACCACTGGAGCACTCTCGGGCATACGAGGAGAGATTCCACCGAGATACAAATAGCTATCGTCACTTGACCGGCCGTTCCACCGGGTTGCGCACCGACGGTCCGTCCGACTCCCGTCGTGTTCCACCTCGGTCTCAGAATTGTTTTTGTTGCGGTGGGATGCAGCGGTAAACGGTAGTCAACGATGAGCTCCGATTACAGCCAGTGCAAGGACCGAGTCCACGAGTTCTCTGGGACGATCCGGGAACCGGGGCCGACCAGATCGGAGACGTATTGGAGGAATATTACCATCCGGACGCGGAGTGGCACGGTCCCGCGCCGATCGGACGGCTCACCGGCCGCGACGAGATCAGTCGCGGCTATTGGGGGCCGCTCCTCGAATCGTTCCCGGACCTCGAACAGAACGATTACATCCTCTTCGGCGGAGAGTTTCGGGACAGTACGTGGGTGTGTGCCGCCGGCAACTTCGTCGGGACGTTCGAGAACGACTGGCTCGACGTCCCCGCGACCGGGCACGCGACGTGGCTCAGGCACGGCACGTTCCATCGGTTCGAGGACGGCAAGATCGCCGAGACGCGTCTGTTCGTCGACGTGCTGGACGTACTGCGGCAGGCCGGCTATCAGTTCGTGCCCGCGCTCGCTCCAGAGGTCGTCATCCCCGGGGCGACGACGCAGGACGGCGTCCTCCTCGACGGTGCGGACGCCGCCGAAACCGAGCAGACGCTGGAACTGGTCGAGGGAATGATCTTCGAGGGGCTGGAATCCTACGAGGAAGAGGGCCTCGAGAATATGGGGATGGACGAGTACTGGCACGAGGATTTTATGTGGTACGGCCCCGCCGGCATCGGCTCGACCCGCGGGATCGACGGGTTCCAGGCGTATCATCAGGAGCCGTTCCTCGAAGCCTTCCCCGACAGAGAAGCCGACAGCGACGACATCCGAATGGCCGAGGGAACCTACTGTGCGTGGACCGGGTGGCCGAGTCTTGAGGCGACACACCTCGGCGACGGTTGGTTGGGACTGCCCGCAACTGACGAATCGGTCGAAATGCGCGTGATGGATTTCTGGCGTCGTGAGAGCGACCTGCTGGCGGAGAACTGGGTGTTCATCGATATGATTCACCTTCTGGATCAACTCGGCGTCGACGTCCTCGAGCGCGTTCGGAATGAGAAACAGTACTTCCGAGCGCCGGCGTCACCGATAGTATTTTGTCCGACTCGGAACGAAGCTTATCTAATCGGTGATAGCAATGCCTACAACCAGAGTGAAAAACAAGCAGACAGCACACGAGTTCGCCCATACCGTTCACGAAACGACTCACGAAAACGTCGACAACCTGATCGCGGAGTACGTCCACGAGGACGTCCAGTGGCACGGTCCGGCACCGGTCGACACGCTCGCGGGCAGGAGCGAATTGGTGTCCGAGTTCTGGGAGCCCCTCCTGAAGGCGTTCCCGGATCTCGAAAAGAACGACTACATCCTGTTCGCTGGCGAGTTCGAGGGCGACGAATGGGTCTGTGCGACCGGCAATCTCGTCGGGACGTTCGAGAACGACTGGCTCGACATCCCCGCGACGGGCCACGCCACGTGGATCCGCTACGGCGATTTCCACCGGTTTGAGGACGGGAAAATCGCCGAGACTCGAACTATCGTCGACGTGCTGGACGTGCTTCGACAGGCCGGCTATCAGTTCGTTCCGTCTCTCGCCCCCGAAGTAGTCATACCGGGACCGACGACCCAAGACGGGATTCTTCTCGACGAACAGGACGAGGAAGATACCCAGCAGACGATGGAACTGGTAGAGGGAATGCTGTTCGACGGGCTGAATTCCTACGAGGAAGAGGGCCTCGAGAATATGGGGATGGAACGGTACTGGCACGAGGACTTTATGTGGTACGGCCCCGCGGGAATCGGCAGTACCCGCGGGATCGACGGGTTCCAAGAGTTCCATCAAAACCCGTTTCTGCGGGCATTCCCCGACCGAGAGGTTGGGCATCACGACTCGCGTATCGCCGAGGGGAACTTCTGTGCCTCGACCGGATGGCCCGCCGTCGTGGGGACCCACCTCGGCGACGGCTGGCTGGGATTGCCAGCGACTGGGAATTCGACAGATATGCGCGTCATCGACGTGTGGCGGCGAGAGGGTGATCTCCTCGCAGAAAACTGGGTGTTCATCGATATGATCGACCTACTCAACCAGCTCGGTGTCGACGTGTTTGAACGCCTCCGCGAGAATCCGCGGTCTGTTCGGCGGTCCCCCGCGCCATAACTCGGCGAAAGCACGCGCTCGGACGCACCACCCCGTGCGGTAGTTATTTTTGCGTGTGAGCGATTGTCTTAGTCGAGACTGAAATATGGCAGCTGAACGGAAGCACGTAGTCCACGAGTTCTCACAGTCCATCCACGACGTGACGGCAGAGAGTGTCGATGACCTCCTCGAGAAGTTCTACCACGATGACGCGGAGTGGTACGGCCCTGAGCCACTCAACGAGTTGAACGGTGTCGAATCGATAGCCCAGGGATGCTGGGACCCACTCTTGACTGCGTTTCCCGACCTCGAAAAGAACGACTACATCCTCCTCGAGGGTGAGTTCGAAGGCGAGCAGTGGGTCAGTGCGGCAGGGACGCTCGTCGGGACGTTCGAGAACGACTGGCTCGACATCCCTGCAACCGGGCGTACGACTTGGATCCAGTACGGTGCACTCTATCGCGTAGTGGACGGGAAAATCGCAGAGACGCGGATGCTGTTTGACGTGCTTGATGTGATGCGACAGGCGGGTTACCGATTCATCCCGGCACTTGCGCCCGAAGTCGTCCGACCAGGCCCAGCAACACAGGACGGACTCCTATTTGACGAGCAGGACGAGTCAGATTCCGAACAGACCCTCCAGCTTGTTGAGGATATGATCTTCGAGGGGCTCGGTTCGTACGATGGGGAGAATCTGGATGTTATGGATATGGACGCGTACTGGCGTGAGGACTTTATGTGGTACGGCCCGGCAGGAATCGGTACCACCCGTGGCGTCGACGGGTTTCAGGAGTTCCACCAAGGGCCGTGGCTCGAAGCCTTCCCCGACCGCGGAACCGGGGGGAACACTATCCGTGTTGCCGAAGGCGACTACTGTGCGTGGACGGCGTGGCCGAGCGGTGAAGCCACGCATCGCGGGGACGGCTTATTCGGCCTCCCGAGCACCGGTGAGACAGTAACCTTCCGCGTCATCGATTTCTGGCGGCGGGAGGGCGACCGACTGGCGGAGAACTGGGTGTTCATCGATATGATCGGTCTCCTCGAGCAGTTCGGTGTCGATGTCTTCGAACGGCTCCGGAACAACCCGGAATCGATTCGGTGGACAGGAACCCCGTGACGGGTCCGAACCGGGACCTGTCGTGGGGTCCCGAAGCGAACGCCTAGCTACCACTACAACTCGGCTCGAATCGCCTTCATTCCGGGTAAGCCGCCGTGCACGAGACGCCACGAGTACGACCCGTCTTCTCCCTGACCGCCTTCGCGATGCTCCCAGACCGACTCCGGATCGATACTTATTTTACCGTGTTCTGTACCAACTTACGTGAGCTATATGACCACAGAGCGCAAGCGGTTAGTCCACGAGTTTTCCCAGGAGATACACGACGCGAGCGCGGAGAACGTCGATGACCTCCTCCCCGACTACTACCACGCCGACGCCGAGTGGCACGGCCCGGAACCGATCAACGCGGTAGAAGGCCCCGACGCGATCGCCGACGCGTACTGGGGACCGCTCCTCGAATCGTTCCCGGACCTCGAAAAGAACGACTACATCCTGTTCGCCGGCGAATTCGAGGGCGGCAAGTGGGTCTGTGCGACCGGAAATCTCGTCGGAACGTTCGAGAACGACTGGCTAGACATTCCCGCGACCGGACACGCGACGTGGCTCCGGTACGGCGAGTTCCACCGCGTCGTGGACGGCAAGATCGCCGAGACCCGCTTGCTCGTCGATATCCTTGACGTGATGCGGCAGGCGGGCTATCAGTTCGTGCCCGCGCTCGCCCCCGAGGTCGTCATCCCTGGGCCGACGACACAGGACGGTGTCCTCCTCGACGAACAAGATGACGAGGCGTCCGAAAAAACGCTCCAGGTGGTCGAGGGGATGATCGACGGCCTCCACGATTACGAGGAGGAGGGTCTCGACGGGATGGGCCTCGAGAAGTTCTGGCATGAGGACTTTATGTGGTACGGACCGGCGGGTACCGGAACGACCCGCGGAATCGACGGCTTCCAGGAGTACCACCAGGCACCCTTCCTCGAAGCCTTCCCCGACCGCGAGGGGGGCGATCACGTCGCTCGGTTCGCTGAGGGCAACTACTGCGCCTCGACGGGATGGCCGTCGGTCAAGGCGACGCACCTCGGCGATGGGTGGATGGGACTCCCGGCGACCGACGAACCGGTCGGTATGCGCGTGATGGACTTCTGGCGTCGTGAGGGCGATAAACTCGCCGAGAACTGGGTCTTCATCGATAAGATCGACCTGCTCCAACAGATGGGCGTCGACATCTTCGAGCGACTCCGTAACGATCAGCAGTACTTCTGAGGGGAGGCGGTCGACGGTGATTCGTGGGGCGGACTCCCGACGGGCGCTGCGGCCCGGAGGACGACCCGAGCGAAATATTTAATATCTACGATGAAGACCTCTCGGTGAGGGTTCATTCAGTGCGACAACAAAGCAGACACGCGACGGCGACGTTCGATGCAGGTGCCGACTTTGGGACAGCGACTTGCCCACGAGGAGAGCGACGATGACCGAAGACTGGCGGACGGCCGACGAACTCGACGTTGAGCGGATGATCCGACAGAGCACGCGGGAAATCTGGGACGAGAAGCTCGTCGGGAAAATCTACGATTACTATGCCGACGACGTTGTCGTTCACGGCGCCGGCGGTGACATCGTTGGCTCCGAAGCGCTCGTCGAGGATACCCTCGAACGGCTGAACGCCTTCCCCGAAACCGAGATGAATATCGAGAAGATCATCTGGGAAGGAAACCCCGAAGACGGCTACTATACGTCGATGGTCAGGACGATCACCGCGGAGAACACCGGCCCGACGGAGTACGGGCCGCCGACGGGGAAGACGATGGAAGACAACCTCGGGATCGCCAACTGCCTGATCCAGAAGGTCGACGGCGAGTGGAAGTACGTCGAAGAGTGGATCGCCTACGACAAGCTCGGGTACATCAAGTCTGTGACCCCCGACGACGACCCGATTCACGATTACTGAGCGGGTTCATTCCGTTCCGTATCGGGACGCGATTTCGCGTTCGATATCCGAAACCGTCTCACGCAACTCCGGGACGATCCGTTCCTCGGAGAGGCGATACGGCGGCCCCGAGACGTCGAGCGATCCCAGGACGCTTCCATCCGGGGTCGTGATCGCTATTCCGACGGCCATCAGCCCCTCGAGTGCCTCCTGTCTGTTTAGCGAGTAGCCGCGTTCGCGGGTCCGCTCCAATTCCTCGTAGAGTTTTTCGATGCTCTGTATCGTGTTTTCGGTCTCGTTGGGTAGCCCCCACCGATCGAGCACCTCGTCGACACGCTCGCGGGTGAATTCCGCGAGCATCGCCTTGCCGCTCGCAGAGTTGTGCATATGGAAGTACCGACCCACCTGAAACCCGTCGTTTGCGGGGTCGTTGTTCTCGTCGAAGATTATCACGGAACGCCCGTGCTCAGGGATGGCGAACGCGACTTCCTCGTTGAGCTGATTGCTCAGTTCGTGGGCGTGCCGCCGCACGATTTCATACTCCGGTTTCCGGTGTCGCGCCTGCTCGCCGAGGTGGAAGAGTTTGATTCCTAGGTAGAACTCGTTGCCTTCCTTCACAACGAGTTCGTGGTTACGAAGCGTCGTCAGATGTGCGTGGACGGTGCTGTTGGCTAAGCCGAGTTCCCTGGCGAGTTCGCTCATTCGGGCACCTTCCAGCCGATTGATCGTGTCGAGGATCCGGAGCGAGGTAGCTGTCGTCGTCAGTTCGCGTCCGTCTTCTGGCACGCTCGACTGTTGGGAGCGCCACTATATAAATATTCACGAGGTCCGAACTGTTGTCTCTTCGAGGCGCGACTGGTGGGGTGAGCCGTGGTATACTCCCTCTCCTCTGGGAGTGAAATTTTATAATTTGCTTTCATTCACCCAGGATACAGAAATATTGGATTCTCGGGCGCCGAAAATTCTCTTTTGTTTGATTAACCCTCTCCGCAGAGCCGAACAACACCGAGATCCCAACGAGAACGTGTTTGTATTCGCGACTTCTCGATCGATCTCGTATTCTACCATTCCGCACGGAGCGGACGCGACGCGCCGATTTGTTCCACTTTCCTGTTCGGGGCGGAGTGCCGATACAATTCGTCGACTGAGGGTATGCATTCACCTTTAACGAAATATTTCCGATTAAAATACAACGTTTGTGCCGTTGTACGGTCTAAAAATGTATAAATACTTGTAGTCGTGTAGTTATCGCTGTGTCATCGAAGCAACCACCGCTGTACGAATCCCACTGCCGGGCGGGCGCGGACTTCACCGACTTTGGCGGGTGGGAGATGCCGGTCTCGTTCGATTCTATCCGCAAGGAACACCGGTCCGTTCGGGAGGACGTCGGACTGTTCGACGTGAGTCATATGGGCCAATTGGCTGTCGATGGCCCCGAAGCAGAGACGCTGTTACACCGACTCACCCCAAGTGAGGTGCGCGGTCTCGAACCGGGGGACGCGCTGTACTCGTGCTTCCTCCAGTCCGATGGTGTCATCCTCGACGATGTCGTCGTGTACGATCATCCGGTCGAAAGCGAGTACATCGTCGTTCCGAACGCCGGCCACGACGAGGCGATGTACGATCGGTTGCGTGAGCACGCCGATCGCTGGGGTCTCGACGTTACGATCGCGAACCGCACCACCGAACTCGGAATGATCGCGATCCAGGGACCCGAGGCAGTAGACCGTGTTGACGCCGAGGGGACCCAACAGCTCGACGCGTTGGAGCCGTTCACGACGACGAAGACGTCGATCGGCGACGTCGAGTGTCTCGTGGCTCGCACGGGATACACGGGTGAAGACGGCGTCGAGATCATATTCCCCGGCGACGAGGCCACGACGATCGATCGGCGATTCGACGATGTCCGGCGGTGCGGGCTCGGGGCTAGGGACACGCTCCGTCTCGAAGCGGGCTTACTGCTTTCGGGACAGGACTTCCACCCCGATGACGAACCGCACAACCCCTTCGAGGCGGGAATCGGCTTTGTCGTCGACTTCGATGACGAGGAGTTCGTCGGGCGGTCGGCCCTCGAACAGACCCGGAACGAGGGAATCGACGAGCGAATCGTCAGGTTACGGCTCGAGGAGCGGGCGATCGCCCGTCACGGACACCGGATCGTCGCCGACGGCGACGACGTCGGGCGGGTGACCAGCGGCACGATGAGTCCCACGCTGGGAATTCCGATAGCCCTCGGGTACGTCGATGCCGACTCCGCTACTCCGGGTACTGAACTCGCCGTCTCGATCCGCGACCGGACCGCCGACGCCACCGTCGTCGACACGCCGTTCCTCGAATCGTATGATGAGTGACGCAGATCGAAAACGCTCACCAGAGCAAACGACGAATGATATCCTCGACGAACCTCAGCACCCACAATGACACACGAGATACCTGACGACTTACACTACACCGACTCACACGAATGGATCGACGACGGCGGGGACGCCCTGCGCATCGGGATCACCGATTTCGCGCAGGACGAACTCGGTGACGTCGTGTTCGTCGAACTCCCCGAGGAGGGCGAGTCCCTAAACAGCGGAGACGCCTGCGCCGTCGTCGAGAGCATCAAGGCGGTCTCGGACATCTACACGCCCGTCACGGGGACGGTAACCGCGACGAACGACGGCGTACTCGACCAGCCGGAACTGCTCAACACTGATCCGTACGGCGAGGGGTGGCTCTTCGAGATCGATGGACAGGTACCCGACGACGCGCTCGGTGCAACTGACTACCGCGAGCAGACCGAAGAATGACAATGCAACGAATACAGCACGACGAGGGGGATCGAACGCACGAACCAGCCGAATCGAGTCCCTTCGCCCCGCAGACGCCGCAGGAAGTAGAGGAGATGCTCTCGGCCATCGGTGCCGAAAGCGTGGAAGAACTGTTCGACGTTCCGGAGGCGGTCGCCTTCGACGGTGACTTCGACATCGACGCGAAATCGGAGTTCGAGGTCGTGACCGAAATCGAAGAACTGCTCGGGCGAAACGCCGATCGGACCGAGTTCCTCGGTCGCGGCCACTACGATCACTACGTGCCGTCGGTCGTCGACTACCTCTCGCTGCGCTCGGAGTTTCTGACCTCCTACACGCAGTACCAACCGGAGACCTCGCAGGGCTTCCTCCAGGCGCTCTTCGAGTTCCAGTCGATGATCGTCGAACTAACTGGGCTCCCGGTTGCGAACTGTTCGATGTACGACGCTGCGACTGCACTCGGCGAGGCGGCGACGCTTGCGGCCCGCGTCAGGGACACCAGCGGATCACGCGTTCTCGTCCCCGAGACCATCCGTTCAGAGCGGCGCAGCGTCTTAGAAAATTACACCGAGGGCGCGGAGTTGACAGTGGGGACGTATCCGCTCGTCGACGGCAACGTCGACCTCGACGCGCTCACGGAACTGTTCGATGACGATATCGTGATGGTGTACGCTGAATCGCCAACCGCTAGAGGCGCAATCGAGGAGCGGCTGCCGTCGATCGCGACGCTCGCGGACGACCACGAGGCGGCGTTCTGTCTCGGCTCCGATCCGGTCGCACTGGCGCTCCTGCAGGAACCGGCCGCGGTGGGCGCGGACATCGTCATCGGCGACGCGAGCGTCCTCGGGCTCTCGGCCAGTTACGGGATGGGACTCGGGCTGTTCGCCGTCAAGCAGGCGTATCTTCGACAGGTTCCCGGCCGACTCGTAGGAACGAGTAAGACGGCCGACGGACGCCGTGCCTACACCCTGACTCTCCAGACTCGAGAACAGCACATCCGAAAAGAACGGGCCACGTCGAATATCTGTACGAATCAGGCGTGGGTTGCGCTCCGAACGGCGATCCACATCGCTTCGCTCGGCGCGTCGGGCCTGTCAGCACTCGCTGAGGATTGCGTAACGACGGCCGCTGAGGCCGCCGCTCGACTCAACGACATCGACGGCATCTCAGCGCCGGTCGACGACCGTCACCACTTCCGCGAATTCGTCGCGCGCACGAACCGTCCCGCCACCGAGGTGGTATCGGAACTGGCCGAGAAGGGCTTCCTCGTCCACGAGGCCGGCGAGTTCGAAGTCCAGGTTTGCGTGACAGAGACCAACAGCGGCGACTTGGACGATCTGGTCGCGGCCGTTCGGGAGGTCCTGGGATGAACTACCAACAGGCTACCTGGGAGCAGGAGACCGAGGGCGGCGAGGCAGTCAACGAACCGCTCCTCTCGGAGAAGCGGATGGAGACCGTCTCTCACGAGGACGTCGACCTGCCCGACGAACTGGTCCGCGACGAACTGACGCTGCCGGAACCGGCCGAACCAGAAGTTGCGAGTCATTACACGCGGCTCTCCCAGATGAACTACTCGGTCGAACACGGCCCCTATCCGCTCGGGAGCTGTACGATGAAGTACAACCCGAAATTTATCGAGGACGTCGCCGCGCTAGAAGACGCGGCGATGCATCCAGATCGTCCCGAGGCGGACGCTCAGGGTACCCTCACGCTTCTGTACAGGCTCCAGGAGTACCTGGCGGAGATCGGCGGGATGGAGACCGTCACGCTGCAACCGCCTGCCGGGGCGGCGGGGGAGTTCACCGGCCTGCTCGTGGCACGCGCCTATCACCGCTCGAACGACGAAGACGCCGAGCGCCGGGAAGTGATCGTACCCGCGTCGGCTCACGGTACGAACTTCGCGAGCGCCGCAATGGCCGGGTACGACGTCGTCGAACTCCCGAGTAACGAGGACGGACGCGTCCCCGTCGACGCGCTCGAGGAGGCCGTTGGCGAGTCGACGGCCGCACTAATGCTGACAAACCCGAACACCCTTGGGCTCTTCGAGCGCGATATCGAAGACATCGCCGAGACCGTCCACGAGGCGGGTGGACTGCTCTACTACGACGGCGCAAATCTTAATGCACTGCTCGGCCGCGCTCGCCCCGGTGATATGGGCTTCGACATTATGCACTACAACGTGCACAAGACGTTCGCGTCGCCACACGGTGGTGGCGGACCCGGAGCTGGACCGATCGGCGTCATCGACGAACTTACCGAGTTCCTCCCCGACCCGCACGTTCGCAAGGCTGACGACGGGTCATTCGAGCTCTCCGAACCTGCCGAGAGTGTCGGCAAAGTCCACGGCTTCCACGGCAACTGGCTGGTACTGTTGAAAACCTACGCGTACATCTCCCGACTCGGTGACGCCGGACTGAAGGACACTTCGGCGATGGCCGTCCTGAACGCGAACTACCTCGCCTCGCAGATCGATCTCGACATCCCGTACGAGCCGTTCCACCACGAGTTCGTCGCCAGTGCTGGCGACGTCGACGCTGCGGAATTTGCTAAGGGGATGCTCGACGAAGGGGTGCATCCGCCGACGACCAAGTGGCCGGAAATCGTCGACGAGGCACTGATGACCGAACCCACCGAGGCATTGAACAAGGACCAACTCGACATACTGGCGGAGGCGTTCACAGCGGCGAGCCGAAAGACGCCCGAGCAACTCGCGGCGGCCCCCACGACGACCGCTGCCGCACGCATCGATCAGACCGGTGCCGCACGAAACCCGCGGCTCTCGTGGCGGGACCTGGAGGGAAACGATGAGTGAACGCCTCGACACGGGGATCCTCGTCGTGGGCGGCGGTCCAGCGGGGTACGTCACCGCGATCCGTGCGGCGCAGTACGACCTTGATGTGACGCTCGTCGAGATGGACGCTCTGGGCGGAACCTGTCTCAACCGCGGCTGTATTCCCTCGAAGGCACTGATATCGGCTGCAGACGTTGCACACGATGCACGGACCAGTTCGCAGATGGGAATCTCGGCCGAGGTTGACATCAACTTTCAGCGGATGGTCGAGTGGAAAGACGACATCGTCGGAAGGATGAACCGGAGCGTCGAGAAACTGTGTAAAGCCAACGGTGTCTCGCTCGTGGAGGGACACGCAGCGTTCGAAGACGAGCACTCGGTCAGTATCGAGAAATCTGACGGGCAGTCAGAACGGATCACATTCGAGTACGCGGTCGTGGCGACGGGGAGTCGTCCGATCGAACTCCCGGGGTTCGAGTTCCATCGCTCCAACGTGCTCGATGCTAAGGGAGCCTTGGAACTCGACGAACTCCCGGCGAGTCTCGTGGTCGTCGGCGCGGGCTATATCGGGATGGAACTCTCGATGCTGTTCGCGAAACTCGGCGTCGAGATCACCGTCGTCGAGGCGCTCGATTCGATGATGCCAGCGTTCTCGCCGGATCTGATCGCGCCCGTCGCCTCGGCGGCATCGGAACTCGGAATGGAAATGAACTACGGCGAACTCGCTTCGGAGTGCCACCCTACAGACCAGGGTGTCGTGGTCACAACGGAGGAAGCCGACGACGGCGACCGTCAGGAATACGAGGCGGACGCCGTGCTCATCGCGGTGGGTCGGACCCCCGTGACGAACACGATGGCCCTCGGCCGAATCGGTCTCGAACCCGACGATGACGGGTTCCTTCGAACGGACGAGTACGGACGCACGGCTGTTGATCACGTGTTCGCTGTCGGCGACGTAGCGGGCGAACCGATGCTCGCGCACGCTGGGTCGATGGAGGGAGAGATTGCCGCCTCCGAGATTGCCGGCCGGAACACGCCGGCTGTAAATCGAGCGATTCCCGCCGTTGCGTTCACGTCCCCAGAAATCGCAACGGTCGGGCTGAGCGAAGCAGAGGCCAAAGAGACCCAGCACAGCGTGTCTGTCGGCGAGTTCCCGATGCGTGCCAGTGGCCGTGCACTCACCACTGGCCATACCGAGGGCTTCGTCCGTCTCGTCTGTGGAGACAGCAACGTCGTGCTCGGAGGGCAAGTCGTGGGCCCAGAGGCCTCGGAACTGATCTCCGAAATCGCGCTTGCCGTTGATGAGGGGCTGCCGACGGACGAACTCGCGGAAGTCATACATCCTCACCCGACGCTCTCCGAGTCGATCGGGGAAGCCGCAGCCAACGAACAGGACATAGCGATTCACACCCTCAATCGCTGATACTGATTACTCTCGTTTCTTCACGACGAGCGCCACCCCGGCCGTCCGTGCTTGCCGGTACACAGTGGGAGTAATCATTACGAGCGGCACGGATTGATCCCGTCGGCGACGACACCAGAATCGAACCTGGATGTTGACGTCACACGACCGAATCCCGTCGCCGGCGGATCGAACCGGTATCACATACAGATATCAGTCTCCACATTCTGTCTCTGGTACGGTATGAAACGAAGCGACGAGCGTATTCTCACGACTCACGTCGGCAGTTTGCCACGGACGGACCAGCTGATCGAACTGATGGATCAGCGGGGACAGGGTGTGGACACCAACCGAAACGAATTGCACGAAGCGATCAACGAGGCGACCCAGCGGGCCATTCGCAGACAGGCGGATGTGGGTATTGATATCGGTAACGATGGAGAGCAGTCCCGACCGGGCTTCCATATCTATGTCTCCGAACGACTCGACGGTTTCAGTGATCAAACGATCCCCCGCCCGCAGTGGGCAGACGTCGAAGCTTTCCCGGAGTACGCCGGAAAAGCGTTTCCAGACATCGTCTCCGAGGCGCAGACGCGGCCGGTCGCGGTTGAGGAGGTACGGTACCACGGGACGAATCACGTCGACGCCGAAGTCGAACGCTTCGATCGAGTGCTCGACACTACTGGGGTTGAATTCGACGAGACGTTTATGACCGCTGCGTCTCCCGGGGTGATCGCCGCTTCTCTGGGAAACCAGTATTACGAATCGAACGACAAATACACGTTCGCACTGGCGAGCGCGATGCGTGAGGAATACGAGCGTATCGCCGAAGCGGGGCTGACGCTCCAGATCGACGCCCCGGACGTACTCTCGGAACGGCACCGGAAGTTCAAGGATCTCTCGACGGCGGAGTTCAAAGACCGCGCCCGTCGGCGCATCGAGGCGATTAATGAAGCCACGAGCGACATCCCGGCAGACCAGATTCGCCTGCACACCTGTTGGGGAAACTACGAGGGCCCCCACCACGAGGACGTCCCGTTAGTCGACATTCTCCCGATCCTGTACGAGGCCGATGTTGGGGGGTTGTTGATCGAATACGCCAACCCGCGGCACCACCACGAGTGGCGGGCTTTCGAGGAACATCCGTTACCTGATGAGTGGCTGCTGATCCCCGGCGTCGTCGATGTCAAGACGAACATCATCGAGCATCCGAAGACTGTCGCTGATCGAATCGTCAAACTGGCCGAAATCGTCGGAGATCCCACACGGATTATCGCGGCTCCTGACTGTGGGCTAGCAACACTTGCCGGACACAACATCGTCGAACCCGAAATCGCGTGGGCTAAGCTAGAGGCGCTTTCAGACGGTGCCGTCGAGGCGAGTAACAGACTTTTCTAAGTGGAAAATGGTCGTATCTTTACAAAATCAATGTTCGGGAATAAGTTTCAGAATTCGAATAGTTCGGATTTCCCGGTAGTGACTATCATATTATCTTTAGAGTGATCTTTTGTCCTTGGAAAAGCATTTGCGTACTACGTGAGAGTAACTGAGTATGAGTATCTCAGAACAATGGAAGGAAACCGCTCACTTCTTGGTCGAGAACATCGGTGGAATCGACCAGACTGAAGTCGATATTCCGCCCGGCGTGACCGTGCTGACCGGCAAGAACGCCACCAACCGGACCTCCTTTCTTCGTGCGATTATGTGCGCGATGGGAAGCGACCGCGTCTCGCTCAAAGGCGACGCCGACCAGGGTCGCGTCGAACTCACCCTCGGCGACACCACCTACGAACGAACCCTCAAACGCGTCGGCGACGGCGTCCAGTTCGAGGGCGACGCCTACCTCGACGACCCCAAGGTCGCCGACCTCTTCGCCTTCCTGCTTGAAACGAACGACGCCCGCCAGGCCGCCGCCCGCGACGCCCAACTGCGGGACGTCATCATGCGCCCCGTTGACGTCGAGGCCATCCGCGCGGAGATCCGCCGCCTAGAAGACCAAAAGGGCGACATCAACGACGAACTCGCCCGCATCGAATCCAAGAAACGCGAGCTTCCCGATCTGGAACGCCGCCGCACGACCCTTCGTGAGAAGATCGAAGACAAGCGCGAGGATTTAGCCGACCTCGAAGCCGAGATCGACGACAGCAGCCGCGACGTCGAGCAAGGTCGGAAAGAACAGGCCGAACTCGAAGACAAGCTCCAGGAACTCAGAGACACCCGCTCGGAGCTCGAGTCCGTCCGCCGCAAGATCGAGCGTCAGGAAGAGAGCATCTCCTCGCTGAAGCGCGAACGCAGCGAGCTCGAAGACGACCTCGCGGAACTCCCCGAGACGCCGATGGGCGACCACCAGGATCTCGAGGCCGAGATCGAGCGACTCCGCTCAAAGCGCCAGGCCCTCAACACCGAGATCAACGAGCTCCGCAGCCTCATTCAGTACAACGAGGAGCGCCTCGAGGCCGAGGACTACGAACTCCTGCAGGACGGCGGCGCCGCAGCGGAAGGTGGCTCGGTCACCGACCAGCTCGTCGGCGAGGACGACGAGACCGTCATCTGCTGGACCTGCGGCTCCTCAGTCGACCGCGAGCAGATCGAGTCCACCATCGAGCGGCTGAAGTGCCTCCGGAGCGAGAAGGTCGAACAGCTCAATACCGTCAAGAGTGACCTCGAGTCTCGGAAGGAAGAACAGCGCGAGGCGAACCAGAAGCAGCGCCGCCGCACCGAGATCGAGCGCAAGATCGACGACATCGAGGACGAACTCGACCGCCGGAACGAGCAGATCGATTCGCTGAAAGAACAACGGGAGTCGCTGACCGACGAGGTCGAGGCACTGGAATTCGAGGTAGAGAGCCTCGAATCCGCGGACTTCAAGGAGATCCTCTCACTCCACAAGGAGGCCAATCAGCTGGAGTTCGAGATCGACAGCCTCGAATCCGACCTCGAGGAGGTCACAGACGAGATCGAAGAGATCGAGGCCGACGTCGAGCGCGCGGACGACCTCCGCGAGCAGCGCGCGGAACTGGTTGACGAACTCACAGACCAGCGGACGAAGATCGACCAGATCGAGGCCGAGGCCGTCGAGTCGTTCAACGAGCACATGAAGTCGATTCTGGACCTCTTGGGCTACGAGAACATCGAGCGGATCTGGATCGAGCGGATCGAGGAGGGCGACGCGAGCGGGGCCCAGACCCGCTTCGAGCTCCACATCGTCCGGACGACCGACAACGGCGCGGCCTACGAGGACACGATCGACCACCTCTCCGAGAGTGAACGCGAGGTCACGGGCCTGATCTTCGCGCTGGCGGGGTATCTCGTCCACGACCTCCACGAGACGGTGCCGTTCATACTGTTGGACTCCCTGGAGGCGATCGATTCGGACCGCATCGCCGCCCTGATGGAGTACTTCGCGGACTACGCGGACTTCCTCGTGGTCGCGCTGCTGCCCGAAGACGCCCAGGCGCTCGACGACGACTTCACCCGCGTCACCACGATCTAACACCTAGAGGCAGGTGTGGGGCATAGACACACTCCTTACCCAAATCCGGAAACATAAACAAATCACAAAAACAATCGCTCAGCTACGGCGATTTAGAACCCAATAACATATTGATATTTAGCATAAATTGAGAATGTTTCCTTTTATTTATTTCTGATTATATTATAAAATAGATTTTAGAATATGTTTTCTTTGATACTCAGAATATATGAAATTCCAAGTATATTAAAATATGGCATCGTTATGTATAATTGCTTCAATCAGCTTGAGGAATACTGATTAGGTCGCTAAGACCAACAAATGTTGGGTAGACCAATTCTATTGCTGGCTATTTACCAAAGTCGAATAATTATTGGGAAATTGAAAGATATCCTTTCGGTCAAATAAGTCAAAGGACCGACAAACGTGTATGGCGGACGCACCGGATACCGAACGGCAGGCGGTCGAACCCGACGCGAAAGAGGTCCTGAGCGTGTCCCAGCTAAAGGACCGGATCGCGTCGATTGTCCAGGACACGCCTGCCCTCAACGGGTTCCGCTGTATCGGCGAAGTCACCGATTTCCACCAGAACAGCACGACGCTCTACTTCACGCTCCGCTCTTATGTAAAGCTGCGGAAAGACCCCATAACGAGGCAGTCGATGGTGATATCGACAGATGCGCCTGTGAGATTCAGCGATCTAACGATCCCGAATGTATGAGCGGCCTGTTCCAAGCCTTGCTTGGACAGGCCGCGGAACTTCCGCAGCCACGGTTGAACAAGCGAAAACAGGCATTCTGCCTGATTGATGTGGACTCCGTCAGGCGATACGTACCTCTCTTTGTGGACGACCGTTCGGTGATCCCGATCCATCTCGCGGTACGCTCTGAGTCCATCTGTCCAGACCTCTCCCAGCGGCTGGGAGAGGTCTTCAGCTTCCTGAATCACTGGCTCAAGATCGCCTTCGTAGTCGATCCCGCGCTGTCCGCGAATCACACGAAGTGAGTCGCGGCACGCCGCGACGAGCGTCAGCTGGTCACCATAACGCCCTCGCCAGCGTGATCGGCCAGTCCGCGACGAGCCGCCACGAGAACGACTGTTTCGCGGCGGCTCTTGCCGGCGACAAAGGCTATGACGACCAATCTCTCCGGGACGCCCTCCGATCAGAGGGCGTCCGGCCCCTGCTGCGTCATCGGTTGTTCGCTGCGTACGATCACGCGCACAACGCACGGTTGGACAGCGAGCTATACGGCCAGCGCTGGATGGCCGAGACCGGCTTTTCGGCCATCAAGCGTCGGTTCGGACGCGCTGTCCACCCTCGCGCGTGGTACCGCGAGTTCCGCGAACTCGTCAACGTACCCGTTCAGGGTAGCCGCGAAGGGGGACTCACGGAGGTCTTCGTCGGAGTAGCTTGCCTCCTCAAATGCGCTCATAAAGAACGATGCCGACCGGAGCCGGTACTTCTGATGGTAGTCTTCGGCCGGATAGAACCGGGAGAGTCGTTCGATGCGCGTTTCGACGTCGTCGGCGGTTCGGCCGGCCGCCGCCAACACCGCACCGATCGCGTCCCGTTGCGCGGCTGTCTCCGCGAACACGACGTTCTCGTACTGCGTTTTCGGCGGTTGTGCCTGTGGATTGTGCTCCTCGAAAGCGACTTCGACGAGGTCGCGGTAGGTGACGACCGCCGGATCGAAATCGACCTGGACGACCTCCGTGTGATCCCCTAACGAGTGATAGGAGGGGTTAGACTTCGACCCTCCGGCGTACCCGACGCGGGTTCGTACTACGCCGTCCATCGTGCCGAACTGCGCGTCCGGCCCCCAGAAACAACCGAGTCCGAACGTCGCCGTGTCAGTCGCCTCCCGATCCGCTGCGCGTGCATCGTAGTCCCGTATCGTGGCTGGTGTGAGTGTCATATGATTGATCTATGTGGTGGGTCCGCGGCCCGTTCTGCACCGATTCGCGCGTGTCACGTTAGTAGCGCCCCAGACACTAATACTGGGCGCTGGCTCGCTCGGCCGTCGCGTTGGTCGGTTCCGCGTGCGAACGCTGGTGGGTTCCGGCGGGCGGATCGTGAATGAGACTGGTGGCTGAGCCACGCTGACGCCGCCGAACGAAGACACGCGTTCGGTGTTGAGAGAGGAATGGTCCCGAACCACCCGTCGGTGCGGGCGCTTTTGCCTGTTGGGACCAAGCAGTTGCGTATGCACCCAGATCACCTCGACACGGTTCTCGTCGCCGGCGCGACCGGTGGGACCGGACGTGCGGTGCTCCGACTCGGGCAGTCGCGGGTCGATACCGTCCGAGCGCTCACGCGCTCGCCGGACGCCGCCGCCGACCTCAAGGCCGCCGGCGCCGACGACGTCGTCGTAGAGGATCTGTTGGATCCGGACGACCTCTCAGCAGCCGTCGCCGGCGTCGATGCGGTGGTCAGCGCCGTCGGCACGTCGCCTCTCGCAATCCAATCCGGACCGCCGTACGTCGACGGGGCTGGCAACCGCGCGCTCGTCGCCGCAGCGGCGGATGCCGACGTTGAGGCGTTCGTAATGGAGTCCGCAATCGGCGTTGGGCCCGACCCGTCCAGCCCACTCGCATCGGTGTTCGACGCGTTCATCGAGCCGCTTCAGGAGGCGAAAGCGTCGGCCGAAGCGGCGCTGCGGGATGCGTCGCTACGGCACACGATCTTGCGCCCCGGCGTGCTGACGAACGGGAGTCGAACGGACGTGGTCACGGCCGCCGATCCCGGTGCGGAACTCTGGGGACTCATCTCTCGCGCGGACGTGGCGCGGTTGCTGCTCGCCGCACCGGTCACGCCCGCGGTCGGCGACCGAACGCTGGAGATCGTATCGACGCCGCAGTTTCCGGACCGCGACGCATCGATCGAGTGGACGCTGCCACGGTGAATCTCCCTCGGTGCGGCCGGACAGAGACCACGGGACGACGATCTCCGAAGTTGAGAGCGTGTCTCTCTTGCGCTGCGGCGTGTCTATCCCGGTCGACCGCCTGACTGTACTGGTCTGAGGCCTGCCCCTGCCGGTCTGATGGGTGTGCATCCGTCGACACAGCGTATTCACTCGCGTTCTCGTGTGACGCGTGCTATTATACCACATACTTTTAGTGATAGACGTACAAGGAGAACCGATGAGCTACCGAGTCGAGTGTGACAACTGCGATCTCGACGAAGAGCTACAGAAACACGACGCCTACCGTCGAGCGAAGGAACACGAAGGCCAGTACACCTCCCACACCGTGGCTGTCCTCCAGTCCCGCGAGTGAGAGCCACGGACAGTCCCGCCCCGCCTGCCGGATCGACTAGCGCTGGTAGTGGTGAATGTGTCACGCGCCGACCCAATTGATAGCTGAAAGGCTGTCGAGAGGCGGTCGACACCAACAATAGACTGCACTTCTGGCTTCTACTGGAGCCGTGACGCTCCCGTCCGAAGGGCTCACGTCGGCACTCGCATCAGGAAGAATCTCGCTCAGACGCCGCGATTATTCACCCTTGGGAACTAGAGATTCGCACGCATCGTTTGCTGAGGACCTTCTGATCGATCTTACGGCGGGTCTCTCTGACCACACGGAAAAACGAGACAGCACGGCGCCGAGGCACGCCCTATAGTAGCGTTTGCAAGTCTTCACTCGCACGATCGCACGACGGCGTGCGATCGGCTGCGCAATCAGTTGGAAACGCTACTATCGCGTCTCCGCTACCCACGCAGCGCCGGTGTCCGTTTCAGTGACCGCTCTACGGTCAGTTGCCGTGTTTCCGATACCAGACCCGTTCTCCGACCGGTGACGCCCCGTCGCTGATATCCAGGCGACGACAGAACAGGTCTCGAACGGCGAAGGTCACGCTGAGTTCCACCGAGTGGCCGTCTGCGGCGTCGACAGTAACGACACAGTGGCCGTTCCGCTGTCCGATCTCTGTGATCACGCCAGTCGACCACCGATCGAGATCGTGTGTTGGTTTCCGCGCGTGTATGCGATCGTGAGCCATACCGTCGGTTGGGGTGCACACGATGTGGACGTTTCGCTCACGGCTGACGGCAGGTGCGTGACGGTCTCTGGTACAGTCTGCTTAGTGCACCTGACCTCAGACGATATCGAAATCATCGACTCCAAGAGCGACCGGAGTCGGGGTGGCGAATCAGCGTCGCACGAGCAATCGCGTGTCTGTTGGCACATCGCCAGTGATGCCTGTCCGGACTGTGACGTCACTACCAGTATTCGATACCCTGAGGCCGGATGCGCAAGCAGACCGATCGATTCGACCCGCAGGAAGTCCGGCGACCGGTCAGGCACTCAGGAGAGTCGTCTGTGGCAGCCTGACTAGCAGATTGATCGGCTTCGTGTCTCAGACGCTCCCCGAATCCGACCGACTGTTGGGGTGTCCCCGGTCGTCTCTCACTGTCCGATCTTGTCGCAAATGGATGGAAGATCGCAGTCGCGTCGGACGAGCCTCCGGGTGCCATCGGGAACAGCACAGACAGGGAAGGGCAAATGCACTGCTGCCTCCCGGCACTCCGCTGGACCCAGCGTTCCGGTATGGCTACCAATGGGTGGCTGTCTGGTCGCGAGAACTGGCCGTCCCGAGAGCAGTGACGCTCGACAACGCACTCCGGCGTATCAAGAGGTGAACGGACGGCGACGACGACTTCGGAGTCAGGTCGTCGCTTGATACCGGGACCCGCCGAAGCCGAGAATCGGGTAGAACACAATCGGCAGGAGCGTGAGACCGAGACCAAACAGGATACCTCTCCCGAACGCGCCAGCGAGGTCGACACTGATCTTCACGAGCGCAACGAAGTTGATCACTGGGATAAACAACAGCAGCAGCCACCACCACGCACCACCCGTGATTCTGAGTATCACGTAGATGTTGTATATCGGGATGATCGCCGCCCACCCCGGTTCCCCGGCCTTCTGGAACGTCTTCCACATGCCTGCGACCACGAGCGCGGCCAACACCAATTGAAGCACTAACTGCAGCAACAGTTCGGGGCTGGATGCAGCGGACTGTAGGAAAACAGGACCTTCTCCGAGTAGGGTCATCAATTCGCGGTTGGCCCTGATAGAGTAAAGTTCGATCGGAGAGTCAAATACAGATTACAGTGTTAGAAACAGTAGCACAGACGAATTCTCGACAGTCGCTGAGACCAGCGATCGACGGTTCCATCCCGAGTCGCGAAACACCGACGATGCCGCTTCGAATCCGAGGCTCAGTGCCCGCATCCGCCGTCGACCGGGACTGTCGCACCGTTGACGAAACTCGCGTGCTGGCTAGACAGGAAGGCGACCACCTTCCCCAGATCGAGCGGGCGGCCTGGCGACTCGGAGGGACAGTCCGCGAGCACGGCGTCCCAGGCCGATTTGACGTCGTCGAACTCGCCGGCTTCGACCCGTTCGGCGAGGATCTCCTCTAAGTCTGGGGTCTCGTGAGGACCCGGGACGACGGCGTTCACGCGGACCTCGGGCGCGAGCGCGCGGGATTGACTATCGACGAGCCCCCGGACTGCCTGCCCGTACGCGGACGCCACCGACAGTTCGTCGGCGAGTGCAGGAATCGCGGGGGGAGCCACGGTGACGATCGTCCCCTGATCGGACGCCTTGAGGTGTGCGGATGACTCACGGATGGCCCAGACGACGCTCATAAACAGCCGATCGAATCCGCGAAACCAGTCCTCGTTGGAGACGTCGGCGAACCGCGCCGGTTCGAGCGGTCTGGGTCCCGTGACGAGGTGGTCGATGCCGCCGTACTGGTCGACGGTCTCCTCGACGAGTGCTGCCAGGTGCTCGGGGTCGCGTACGTCGACTTCGAGGCCGAAAATCTCGCCGTCGCCGAGCGCGTAGAGCCTGTCACCCGCGTACGCGAGGTCGTCCAAGTTCGGCGCGGCGAGTGCGACATCCGCTCCCTGGCGCGAGAGCGCTTCTGCACAGGCGTGACCGAGGCCAGTCGCACTCCCAGTGACCAGCGCCACGTTACCTTCCAATCCGAGATCGAGATCCATACTCGACGGTTGGATATCGATCCTCAAAGATTCATGCCAAGCGATGATTCCGAGACAGCTAACACGTCCATTCCCTGTGACGTTCAGCCGTCAGCAGCAAACTACGCGTGTCTCGCGTTACTGTCCGAACCGGTCTCTGAGAGCCAAGAACCCGCCGCCGATAAGACTCGTTCCGGCCACTCCCACCCCGATCCCCGGGAGCGTGATTCTCCGGTCCTGATCCGTCGCTCGTCCAGTTTCCCGGGGCGTAGTCGAGGGAGTGTCACGTTCGGTCCCGGTACCAGATGCGGTCTGTTCCACGTTTTCTCCGACGACAACCGTCGTCTCCGTCGTCGCTTCGCGTCCGTTGTCGTCGATCACTGTGAGTTCGACGCTGTACTCACCAGCCGTGTCGAAGCGCCGTGTCACCACTTGCCCCGTCCGGGTTTCGCCATCCGAGAACTCCCAGATGTGCGCGAGGATGTTCCCCAGACCGATCGCTGTGCTGCTCGCATCGAATTCGATCGCTTCTCCGATTGCTGCCTGTTCGGCAGTCTGCTCGAGGACCGGCTCGAACCCGAGGGTTTGATCGAAACTGCTCACGGACTCGCCGTCGAGACTCCGTCGATGGAACTCGACGATGTCCTCCAGTGCTGGGGCGGGCGTATGTGCAACCCCTTCGTATAATTTGAACTGGGCATCGACGCCCGCCTGTTCGTATGCGGACTGACAGTAGGGGAACCGCTCTGTGATCATCTCCTCGCCATAGACCTCGAGCGCGACTTCCCGCATCCCCTCACTCCACGCGTCGTCGTACGGGATCGTGTCGTTCCCGTCTGCACTGCCCATAAACAGGAACTGATTGACCCCGTCGAGCGCGTCTACGTCGACCGGCTCACCGGTGAGTTCCTCGACGTCTGCGATTCCAATATGGTAATCCAACGTCCGGCCTTCGGCCTCCGCGAGCGGCAGCATCGCCATTCCGTTCAATCCGCCGGCTGTCACAGACCGAACGCGATCCGGGTGAAGCACAGCGAAGCGATCGACGAAATTGCCCGACGCAGAGAACCCATTCAGGAGGAGCTGGTCGTCGACGGCGTAAGACTGCTCTGACAGCAACTCGCGCGCGTGGTCCGCCATTCGGAGGAGTTGCAGGTCGACCCGTTCGAGTGGACCATCCGAGATTTGCATCGTCTGTCGATCTAACGCGTGGATGTAGTGTCTCCAGTCGACTGGATCTGACTGTGGCCGAGGAAACACCGGGACGAGCAGGGGAACCGTCAATCGGTCACTGATCTCTCGCGAGGTCCCGCCACTGATTCGGGACGCTGCCGACTGTCGCTGAACCTCGAAATCGTCCGTCGTCTCTCCGCTGTTGTTGGGTTCGATGAGAATCGAGCCCGGGTCGCTACCGGTGGTCTTTGAGGGTGCGTAGAGATAGTACGGATAGTTGAACCCGAACGCAGGATCCGCTTCGACGAGCTTCGGTCCGAATCCGGGCACCAAGTCCGACGACTCACCGATGATGATGTCTGCGGTCTCCCGAGCGATGTTTTGCCCCTCGGAGTTGTAGAGGTTTGCCGAGAGCGTTTTCGCTTCGGTAATCTCGGTGGTCAACTCGACCGCGTAATCCTCGACAACCGCCCCTGCATCGAACGAGACCGGGCCACCGACCTCGCCCAACTCGCGATTCCTGAGCACGAACCGGGCCGCGACGTCGGTTTCGATGGTGTCGATCGTGACCGACGAACCGTCCGAGGCTTGATCGGCGAACGTGATAGACGCCTTCGAGTCAGTCTGTCCGACAGACGTACCAGCAGTG
This sequence comes from Halobellus clavatus, assembly GCF_900107195.1. Taxonomy (GTDB): domain Archaea; phylum Halobacteriota; class Halobacteria; order Halobacteriales; family Haloferacaceae; genus Haloquadratum; species Haloquadratum clavatum. The sequence goes on along the minus strand of NZ_FNPB01000009.1, from coordinate 80,895 downwards.
CCGAGGACGGCGAGCCCCGCGATTCCAGATCCGGCAGTGCGTACCACTCCGCGGCGGCTCCATCGCGTGTTCATATCAAAATCCGCTCATATCCACCAAGGAGACCGGATACAAAACCTTTGGTTATCGCGTGACGATAGTGAAATTTACACGACAGATCGACAGTATCTGTCGAGGGGAGACTCCCGGTAGCGGCCGCTCCCTCACCATCAACTATATGATACGAGTTCCGCTCAGCAGCATCGGGAGTCTCGTCGCCGCTGAAGTACTGGCCGGCCGGGTACGGATCCACTGGACGCTCGGCCTGGGATCGAACGAGGGACCGAGATTCGGGCCAAGGAGGGTCTTTCCCGGCCTGTCTCCGATGGGTGTGGGGGCGACCGTCCTCGGTGCACACTGGGGCGCTGGGACGTATCGTCACTCCGGTATCGTCGCATTGGCCCTCTCACTCTCTACCCGCACCGTGCTCGGGCCGCTGTCGGTCCTCTTTGCCCGTCGCCCGCGCAGATTTCGGGCCAAGTGACCGACCGGTACGCTGGCCCCGTTACGCTGACCACACCGACGCGAAGGGAGTTCGGTTCTCGCTTCCGAACGGAGCACCACCGACGCCATCGCACTCAGTCCCGACCGACCAGGAACTGACCGACGACACGCTCGGTTCCGCGCCGGAGTGTCACGCTGACTGTCGACTTGTCGACGCCCAGCGCATCGGCCAACTCCGCGAGCGTGCACTCCCGCGGCACGTCGAAGTACCCGCGGCGGTGGGCCGCTGTCAGGTACTCCCGCTGATGGTCGGTCAACAGGCCGTCTCGTTCGTCGGTATGGACGAGCGTCAACAGTTCGTACTGCCGTCCCCGCTCGTCGAGTGCCGAGCCGAACGCGTCGAACTGTGCCTGGGTCGCGGTCAGGTCGAACTCCATCTCGCCGTTTTCCACGACGATGGGGAACTCGGGGGGAAGCGAGGAGGCCCAGAGGAACTCATAGAGGCTCTTCTCGTCGGCCTCGTACTGCGCGACCACCCGTCGGTCACCAGCGAACACCTGATCGTACGCGACGACGTCCTGGTGGTTTCGGATGGCATCGGCGACGGTTCCGGCGTTCTCGGCGCGAACCTCTCCCAGTTCGAGTGCCCGATCGCCCTTCGGAACCCCAGTCAGCAGACGAAGTGTCGCCTCCGGGAACGACGTCGACACCTCGGAGACCCACAGGTCCTCGGCCAGGGTCATACGGAAGCGTGCCCGGATCATCGCCACCTCCCCGTGGGTTCTCGCTGTCGAGGCGCCAATATGTTGCACGAGTGCAACGTCTGACTGAATAAAACTATCGCGGTGGGCCCTGCCTCGGGATATCTGACTTCACGACGCTGTCTCCGACGTGTCCGGTCGGCGCGCCGCTCGGTACCACAGGAAGGCCCCGTACAGCGATCCGACGACGACCGAGGCGATGAGCGCGAGCACGATTCCGAACGCCAGGTAGCCGAACACGGGATTCGCGTACGGCACCATCACGTCCTGTGGTGGTTCGACCGCCCACGGACTGATGTGAAAGTACGCGAGCATCCCGGCGCTGAGAGCGAAGAAGCCGGCCCAGTACCGCGCCTCGACGCGCCTAGTCAGTGTCAGGTACAGGCTGATCGCCAGCAGCGGGTAGATGGCGAGGCTGTAGGTGAACGGGTTGACGTCCGGCGTGAGTGGCCAGCCAACGTGGTTGCCACGGATGATGTGATCGACGTGGTGGGCCGCTCCCAGCACTGTCGGCACCAGGACGAACACGTAGAACGCCCGCGTGAGACTGGTGTTGTCTGTCGGCAGTTCGACCGGAAGGGTGTCTTCGACTCCCATATGTGAACGTTGTCTGCTGTCGGAGTCAGATTTTGTCCAACATATTGGATTACTGCCCGCCGAGATCACCGACACCTCCCACTGCCGGTCTGACTGAGAAACGAGGGCGAGAGGATATCCCGGGGCGAGCTGATCCAACATGTTGGAGAAACACCTACCGAATCGCCACGGGAGTAGTAGGACGATGAGCGACGATGGATTCGACTCCGACGCACCGATCGAACAGCGGGTGGCTGCCGAACGCGACGACTCGTTCGTGGTGTTCCACATCGGCCTCCGAATCAACGCATTCTGGAAACTGCATCGCTGGCTACCGATCCTCCTGATCGCTCCGCGGATGGTTCGAGAACTGCTCTCGGATCCCGAATCGGGGTTACTCGAAAGCCGGACAGTGGTCGGCCCCGGGATCCGAAACGTCGGATTCGTCCAGTACTGGGATTCCTTCGAGGCCCTCCGCGAGTACGCCCGCGACAGCGATCGACTGCACTTCGGCGCCTGGCAGGAGTACTACGAGGATGGGACCCACGCGGACGCCGCGGTCGGTATCTGGCACGAAACGTACGTGGTTCGGCCCGACGAGTACGAAACGGTCTACAACAATATGCCGCCCCACGGGCTCGCCGACAGCGACGGGACCGACATCGTCCCCGCCTCGGAACAGCGCCGGACGGCCGCTGGCCGACTCGGCCAGACCGACGGCTCCGATGCACCACGACAGGTCACCGACCGGAAGTGAACGCCACCGCGGAACCGGCTGATCGGTCCGGCGATCCGTCTGGGAGACAAGTGCTTGATTCAGCGGCCCGCACATAGAACATCCCGAGTCCTGTACCTTGGGGTCGAAATCTCGATAGCGCCTCCGACAGCCGGGCCGACTGAATCGTCGAGACGATCGACTCGATGTTCGAAATCACAACTCCTCGGTAGCGGGATCGGTCGGGACTCCGCGCACCGGTGCTCAGCCGGTCCGACGGTCCCCCTGGTCTCTCCGCAGGACGCGCTCGGTTCGTGTCACTGTGGCATTCTCGTCGAGGTGCACATTGAGCGTTGCGTCCTCACGCCGGAATTCGATGCGGTACTCCTGGGGGTCGGTTCCCACCTGCTCGGCGGTCCACTGCCCGTCGTGGAGGTAGCGGTGGAACTCCCACATTCCCGTCCCCATAATGTCGACGCCGTGCTCCCAGTGGAACGCAACCGACTCGGGGTGGTACGCAGCCGCGTGTGTGAGCGGGAGACTCATAAACCGCAGGCACTGCTGGCACTCGCTGCTCGTCGCAAACGATGCCGGATCCGTGTCAGCGAGCGGTTGGTCGCTCACAGGTATCACCTCTGTGTGGATGCGGCCGGCACAGTCCGGACAGACCCCTTCGCGCATCTTGAGGATGTCCCCAACCAGCGCCCACGTGACGGCGTCGATCAGGGCACCACCGTCGTGTGCCTGCACCTGCGCGGGCGTAACTGTGTACGAGAAGTTCGGTCGCTCACAGGCTGGACACTGAAGCAGGAAGTACTGATCCTGAATCGCCGCCCGGAGACCTGACTCCCCACAGTGGAGGCAGATGCCGTCCGTCTCGATCGTGCCGATGTCCGATGGTTGCTGGTAGTTCTCGGCCAGGATGAACCGGACCAGGCGCTCGCCCGCGTGGGTGAATCCATAGCCGTCCTCGTGCTTTCTGAGGAACGTCCCGGTCAGTTCTCCGAGATGGTATGAGAACTTGGACGTGCTATCGACATTGACACGGTCGTAGATCTCCGAAAAGGACAGCTTCGCGACTCCTGTCGTTCGATTCCCCTGTTGTGCCCTGGCGACGGTGCGGAGAATGTCGAGTCGGATCTCGTCGGCCAGCAGCCCGAAAACCTCGGTCGCTGTCCGCTCGGTGTCCATACGAGATGATCTCGTGGCAAGACAATGAAGATAGGCCCGCTTCTCGGAGCCGCCGACTCCCCGCTGGAACGTCGGAGACTCGCACGGGCGTTCGAGTCCCAAGGCACCGATGCGAGGCGCAGGCGTGCCGAAGATTCTCAGTGAGGAATACCGCGTTGGCCCTGTCGGTACGGACTGAAATCGGAATCCGCAGGTGAATCGTGACGTGCTCACAACGTCGTCGCGGGCGTTCAGGTCGCTTGTGTGGCGTGGTGCTCATCGCCGCTGCGCCAGCGCAACTCGATCCAGACCACGCCAGCGAGGAACAGTCCCATACCGACCGCATCCAGCGGAGTCCCGGCGTGGAACACCGTGGCGAACGGCGCGCCGCCGAGCAAGACGACCGGGACCATCGGTGCACCCGACCGACGCAGGAGGATGCCGATGGCACCGACCGCCAGGAGTGCGCCGAGGCTTCCGAGCATCCCCAGTGCCATCGAGGGGACAGCGAGTGCATCGACCGCCGCTGCGATGCCCTTCTGGTGTTCGGCCGCCAGCGTGTGTGTCCCGTGTACTAGCAGTCCGTTCGCGATTCCGGCGATGGCCTCGAAGGCGATGTAGAACGTCATATATATGACGACACCGGCCCGCCCGACCGCGGCGACGGTCCCCTCGTAGCCGTCCAACAACACGTAAAACGCCACGCCCAGCGAGCCGAGGAGCGGCAGCATAGCGACGTGCAGGTACAGCCACGTCCCTGCCGAGGAACGGAGTCCGTGCAGGCCGCCGCTGCCGTCGGGATGGATCAGGAACAGCGCGCCGAGGAGTATCGGCGTCGCCACGAGGACGAGCCACTGTACATACCCCCGTGATGGATTCTCGGGGGCCGCTCCCTTCGTCGTCGAGTGGGTGTCTGTCATCGGTCCACCCCCAGTTTAGTGCTGCTCTGTCTGGTGTCCAGTGCGATCACGGTTCGGCCCGGTTCGTTCGAGCCAGTCAGTTCGTTCGGGTTCATCGTGTGACCTCCGTCGGTCGCACCTAGGACGTCGGCTCACTACTGTATAAGAGTTATCGAATTTATTATATATTACCGACGTTGTTTCAAAAGCACGGTTGAGTGATTCACCGGCAGGTAGCGCGTATCTCGTCGCGATTGGCTTTTGATAGCGTTGCTCCCGCTATTCACTCAATCATCTTTTTGTAATTATTCTGTAATAAACGAGGCAGGGGTGAAATCGTCGCGGCCGCGCTCAGGACGACGCTTCCCGCCGCGACACGCGCTCGATATCGCGTCACGGTGGCGTTGTTCTGAAAGCCTACCGCACCACAGGTGAAGGAACGTTGGAGGCTTCCCGTCGAGCGCCGATCGGACTGCCCGCTCGCCGACAATCACGCCGACGCAGCATTTCGCCGCCGGGATGCTGGACCCTGCGTTGTCAGCGGCGCCGAATCCCTCCTCGAGGTCGCTGACTCGCACTGACGCTTGGAGTTCGGAGCTGTCATCGATATCCGCCCCGCGGGGATGGTATTCACCACCGTCAGTTGCAGTCTGGTGATGGTGGCGTTGCAGCACACCGACTTTGTTCGCGACCGTCGCCGCGAGGGCTTCGAATGCGTCTGCGGTCTCCGCGGTGTCCTGACAAACGATCGGCTCGCCGTCCTCAGCGCTCACACCGATCGCCTGATCCAGCGGAAGCGATCCGAGGCAGGGGACATCGACCGCGTCGGCCTGCGGTCGCCCCCGTCTTCACTGAGGATCGAATAAGCGTTTCCGTAACTCGGACAGACAAAGCCGCTCATATTCTCACCGACGCCCAATACGTTGATCTGATACTCACCGACCATCTCGATACCCAGGAGGTAGCGGTGCGCTTGCCTTTGGGATTGCGTTGGTGTTGTCGATGGCTGGGATACTCTCTGTGGGGCGTCTCAGTCGGGACTTTTTCGATCGGAATGGTCGCCGTGAGGTCGGTTGCTTACGGCGTCTACGCCATCGCATTCTATGCGGTACGAACGTACGTCGCTTCCGCAGAAACGACCATCGACCAGTGGTCGGTGGCGAACGCTGACTGATTCCGCTGTACTCAGGAGTCTATTCCTGTGATATCCGGAGTAAATACCTGCCAGATGGGAGATGGCGTGGAACGTCGATACTGAACGATTTGTCTCACTTCCCTCTGACTGCAGTCACCGAATCAGCCGTACCATTGCGAGTACTACCTGATCCAGGCAAAGAAGCCTCGGAACAGATTTCTAAAACCGATGCCTGTCCCGAAAATCACGAGCGCGAACAGATACGCGATTAGTGACAAAAGGTTGAGCAGGAACTGCGTCTCACCGATTGACCCCAGTTCGGCGATAAACCAGAGCGTCGCCAATCCACCGCCAAGTTTCATAAACAGCACAACAAACACGACGGAATCTGGATCCCGAGTCTCGCCGAGCCATAACCACAGAAAGGCAAGAAAGATACTACCCCAGTACAAGGCTACGGGGTCTGAAAACGTGTTCTCGTGGTTCATTTACGGTTTTGCGCCTTGTGCCCGATGGAGTCGTGGACTCGTATTCTACCGATAGAATATATACCAAATAATATTTTACGATATGTCCTATTCTCTGTATATCGTCGAGTCTCCTCTCAATACGACCACGCAACTGACAGAGCGTGCTATCGATGAAACAGACGGTCGGGAAGTCCAGTTCACACTCCGAACTGCCAGCCAACTGATCGACGGTGTCCAATATCACCACGAAGATCTGGTGGACCCGCTTGAGCACCCGAGCGTGAACAGGAATTGCGGGATCAGCTACGGAGAAACAGATTGGGCGCACGACTGATCAGAGCTACGATACACTGGCGCGGGACGACTCCGACACGCGTCAACGCCGTCTCGCGGCGTGCTCTGTGATGATTGTCGTCTCGGTGTTCGCCACCCGCCACTCGATTCGATCTCGTCCAGCGAGGTCCCAACCGGGTGAAGATTCCGCAGGCTCTGCGGACCCGGTATAAACACGTTATACGAATAAGCTACAGACCAATGCGGTTACGGGTCGTTCATTCAGTCGTATGACAGCGAAAACCCACGCCGACGACCGGGACAGCACAACCGACGTAGAACTCTATCTCCCAGCTGGGGTCACCCCGTCGGGCGAAACTAGTCGGCTGACGCGACTCTGGGAATACCTGTTCAACCACGCCGTAGAACCACCGAAATAGATCGTAATGTCTGGAAAAAACCACCATACGAACCACCCGAGCGTGGACCAGTCGGACCGCACCGTCCCCAGGAACCTGCGTCAGACGGGCGACGCGGACATCGATCTCGTGGTCTCGACGCGGGTCCGGAAGTCGCCCTTTTGGCACCTCTCCGTCGAGGAAGGCTGTCACAAGGCGACCGTGTACAACCATATGTATCATCCTCGGGCCTTCATTGATCCCGAAGACGGGGGCTCGGAAGCCGAGTACGACCTGCTGGTCAACGACGTGGCGCTATGGGACGTCGCAGTCGAGCGCCAGATTCGCGTCAAGGGCCCCGACGCCGAGTCGTTCGTCGACTACGTCATCACGCGGGATGCGACCGATATCGAGCCGATGCGCGGCAAGTACGCCATCTGTTGCAACTACGATGGAGGCATCCTCAACGACTTCGTCCTGCTCCGACCCGAGGACGACGAGTTCTGGTTCTCTATCGCCGACTCGGACCTACTGCAGTGGTTGCAAGGAGTTACCGTCGGCAACGACTTCGACGTGGAGATCGACGAGATCGACGTCTCCCCGATGCAGGTCCAGGGACCGAAGTCGCCAGACGTGATCGAGTCGCTCATCGACGCCGCGGTCGAAGACGTGCCGTACTACGGACTGCTGGAGGCGACGATCAACGACGTCCCGGTGCTGGTGAGCCAGACGGGCTTCTCCGGCGAGGCGGGGTTCGAGATATACGTCCGCGAGGCGACGACGAACGCCGAAGCGGTGTGGAATCCGGTACTCGAAACGGTCAAGCAGCACGGCGGTGCCGCGACGCCGGTCAACGGTCGGCGACGGATCGCCGCCGGCATCCTGTCGCTGGGGCAGGATATGGACCACGAGACGTCGCCGTTCCAGGTCAACCTCGGCTATCAGGTCCCCGACGACAAGAGCGCCGACTACATCGGCAAAGCCGAACTGGAACGCCAGAAGGAACGTATCAAAGACGGAGCGTTCCCGTTCACGCACAAACTGGTCGGGCTGAAAATGGCCGGGGAGCCGATCCTCGAATGGGCCTCGGACTTCTGGCTCATCTCGGACCCGGAGACGGGCGAGGAGTGTGGCTATCTGACCTCGGCGGGGTGGAATCCGGGCCTCGAGGCCAACATCGGCCTCGGATTCGTGCCAGCGGCAAAACTGCAGGCCGAGACCGACACCCCCCTCGACGACTCGATATACGACGCGAATCTGGACCTGGAGTTCGCGGTCCACCTCCCGGACGAGTACGCCGAGGAGCCCGACGAACCCGTCTATGCGACAGTAGCGAAGGTCCCGTTCAAAGAGTCGGCCAATCCCAGTGCTCGCGAACAAGCCAAGATTCACGCCGAGGACGATACGGAGGAGTGAGAGCCGGGTCTCTCAAGATGCAGTGCTACGATACCGATCGTAAATGCCGACCACGCCAAACCCAGCCGATTGCGAACGGCCATATACGCAAACCGCCTACCTCACGGAACGATGACCGATATTAAGGCGATCGTGCGGATCGAGCATCCCGACGTCGTGCTCACGGAGACCGTCGCGCACGACAGCAGTTCGAACGTCAGGTCGGTGTCAGAGGCAGGAACCGACCCGACATCGGGGAAGTTCTTCTACCGCGTAGAGTCATCTGACTTCTGCCGGTTCGAAGACGGACTGCGGAACGACCACACCGTTGGCGAATTCGAACAGGTGATCGAAACCAGAGACGGGAAAGCGATCTATAGCTTCGAGTACACGGACGAAGCGAAGATCTTCTCGCCGGTCATCTCGACCGCGAACGGTGTTGTACTCGATATGGAAAACGACGGAAACGCCTGGATATTTACCGTCTGGATGCCCGAACGAGCGAACCTAGCCGCGCTCTGGGAGACTGCACGACAACACGACATCGACATTGAGTTACTGCGCGTGAACGAATACGCCAGCCTAGGGACTACCGACGCCGGGTTGACCGACAGTCAACGAGAGGCACTCCTCGTCGCGTTGGACGCGGGGTACTTCGAGGAACCACGGAACGCGACGCTCGGCGAAGTCGCCGCTGAACTGGACATCTCTCAGCCGGCAGCCGGTGGTCTCCTCCGACGTGGAATCGAACGACTCATCGTATCGTCCCTGACGGAGGGGAGTGACCGAACCGACTGACGACCGTACATTCGCTGCCGAGCCAGTGCAGCGGTGGACGACCAGCACGGCCGGACGGCTGCTGCTTCTATTCGTCGGTGCCTCCCTGATCACGCCAGTCGATCCCTTCCCGCTGGTGATGGCTGACCTCGGCAGTACTGAAGCCAGAGCGGCCGCACTCGTCTCGATGTCCTCGATCACTGGACAGTGCTTGGTATTCCAGTCGGAATAGAGATCGACCAACGCGTATCCCGATTTTTCGTACGTCTCGGAGCGCGCCTTCTCTTGAGCCTTCATCTTCTGATCAATATTTTCTATCGGGGTTGGGGCATCGTTTGGTGGTAAATTCCCGATGAATCTCCCAAAAATAAACAGTACCTCGTTCAGTACAGACTAATAGTATTTCGTCTCGATTCGTCAGCTGGTCCGGATCTGTCGGGGACGAAGTGCTGAACGAGAGCATATATTCTACGAACCCTCAATCGGGTCCCACTGAATCTCGGTTAGTAGTCCTCACAGACGGCGCCGAGGAACTCTGAACCCCGTTCGCTCTCAGTTTGTGAGTGGTCAATTCGGCACAAGAGGCCTACGACGGCCCCTCGACCCACGTGAGAAGCGGTTCTAATCGCTCACACTCCTCATCTCTGTCACCGGCCGACGCATATACTGTCGGACAGAAGTTCGTGAATCATTTTGGCACCCACGAGGTGCCGATAATTTTCACATAGTTCTGTCCGACAGTATACTCCACACGTGGCGGAATCTCGGGATACTGCGTCCGTGGGACCCCAGCCGCCTCGAATGCAGAAAATCACGTCGAGATCGCCGTGGAGTTGGCGCTCGCGAGCATCGAGCGCGTCAGCGACGACCTGCAGGAGAAGGTCGCCCCGTTCAAGCAGCGTGGGGACGCGCTCGGTGAGCGGTTCCTGGGTGCGATGGGGTATCCCTACGAGGAATCGACAAGGGAGCCGAAGAGTTCCTCAGCATCCCCTGGGACGTCGAAGTCGTGGAAGTGTTCGCCTTTCTCTTTGGTGAGGATATTGAGCGCGGCAGCGGCCCCATCGCCAGCTGAAATGACGGCTTGCCACTCCTCGGCTCGAACCATTGCCCCGGTCGCGTAGGCGTTTTCGACCGATGTCTCCATCGTCACGTCGACGTCGACGATACCCTCGTCAGTGAGCGCACAGTCTAGACCCGCAGCGAGGTCCCGATTCGCGCCTGTTGCGAGCACGACGTACGACGAGGCATACTCGCCGTCGTCGGTCGTGACGGTGAAGCCGTCATCAGTCGATTCGACAGCAGTGACTTCGGTTTCCTGGTGGCGATCGACCCCGAAGTCGTCAACCTGGTCGCGGAGCGTCTCGAGATAATTCGAGCCATCTATCGACCCGATCCCGGGGTAATTGAACAGATGGGCCTTGTGCATCCACGTCTCGTCTGTGTCGAAGACGGTTGTTTCGACCCCGTTCTTGGCCGTGAACAGTGCAGCACTCAGACCGGCGGGACCGCCGCCGACGATTAGTACGTCTGCCATACACATACATACAGTTACAGAAACATAAGCGTGGAGGAAGATCCGATGGCAGATGCAACACTTCCCTGAGAAGTTCAGCCGCGGCTCCGGCCCGACGAGGACTATTTGAACCCTCAATTTAAACGACCCCTATCTGGGTATCAGCCCACACTCTGTGTTCCACGACACGAGAGCGACCTGTGGATCTTCTGGCACAGGAACTCGTTTCGTCGCTGTATTCGTCGGTACGACTCTGCAGTCGCTTCAGTGAACTCCCGGTGAAAACACCAGTGCAGATCCCTCAGTGCATCGAACAGACCAGAGCCGGCGTCCGTTCTGCTCCGTTCTGTCAGGACCGTCTTGCGAGAGACAGAGGGATGCTACGCGCTGACTCAGTGACTGGTTCCCCAGACACGGGCAGAGAGTTACAGAGACAGGATAAGCGTTAGCAGCCAACTGACTCCAACAGCGGCTGAGGCCGCGGTCGTAGACGTGGTCGGTTCAGTCGGGGGATTCCGGAAGAGTACGTCGTACAAGAAGAGCGTCGCTACCAGACTCCCAGCAGCGAGCCCCTGATGAAGCGCTACGAGGGGATGCAAACTCATTGCTGCACCTGCGATCATCACTGCAGCGATCGCGAGGAGAACCAGGTCGTAGTAATCGATCATCTCGTATTGATGCTTTGGCAGTCACAAGCACATACTGCTTGCTCGTTCTTGCTCACTGAAAATACGAGACGAACTCGTCGTTACCGACATCCTCTGTCTGTGATATACCCGCGTCGTACCGTGTCCGGCTCCCGGAGCAAACTTTCGAGCTGATGAAATCTCGGCGGTTAATCCGCAAGCACGGTTTGACGGTCGATGCAGTTGTCGATCCCTGAAACAAACACCGTGGTACTCAGCGATTCTGAACGAGTGATCGTACCGCCCCAATCGTGAGTGGCTCAATCTGCACTCGAGATCCGTCGCTCGTATAGAACAGACTCGCCGTGACGTCTTTCTCGGGATACCACTCGTCGAGGACGTGATAATACACGCTGAGTTGCTTTCGGTACTCCGGTTGGGCATGCCGCGTCCGATCCGTCTTGTAGTCGATGATTGTCGCCTGCTCGTCTGTCACCTGCACCAGGTCGACGATCCCCGAGATGGTAATGCGGTGGCCATCGACAGCAATCGGGAGCGTGACTGGCTCTTCGACGTGTAGCTCACCCGAAAGCCCCTCGAGGAATTCTACGACCCGACGCTCGTGGGAGTTCGATGGTGTCACCCCGTCTCCAAGCGCATAGGCCTCAGCGAACTCGTGAACCTGGGAGCCAAAGTCGACCGCGCGGGTCTCCGGGCCAGTATCCGGATCCGCTTCCGCTTCCGTTTCCATCCGTGCAGCCGTCTCCTCGAAGACGGTCTCATCCATCAGCGAATGTGGCGTCTGGCCGATCGGGCCCTCCGGGGTCGTGATCGCAAAGGGGAGTTCTGCGGCCGCTGACGTCGCTCGATCGAGTGGCTCGACGGTCACATCGAGGGTCTCGACATCGACCGGGAGTTCTTCGAGGAACGTATTTGACTCAGCACCGGCCGCGAAGACGACGTGCTGCTCGGCTCGGGTGACGGCGACGTAGAGCAACCGGCGTTCCTCGTCGTACGCACGCGGCAGACACCGGCGGATGACGTCGTGCCGCCAGTTGTCGTAGACGTGAGGGTATGCACCGTCTTCGGCGTAGCACTTCCGCTGTCGGAGTCCGACCGGGTCCTGGTACTGGATGATGCTCGACTCACGCGATCGCGGCGGGAAGCGGCCCTCGTTCATATTCGCCAGGATGACGATCGGATACTCCAGGCCCTTCGCGGCGTGGATCGTCTGGACGGTCACCGCGTTCTCGCCGGCAGTCGCGCGGATATCGACCGTCGCCCCGGTCTCGATGCCGCGCTCGATGAACTGCATCAACTCGCCCCGGGTGAGAGTCGTCGAATCGTACACCGACTGGATCGTATGGAGGAGCACGTCTCCCGTGTCGCCCGTGTATCCGTAGCGGTCGAGCACCCGCCGCGTGACCGCCCCCACGGACGCCAGCTCCCGCAACTCGTCGCGGAACGCAACTGGCGCGGACGGATACGAGTCCGTCTCTAGCAGGTGCTCGATCTCGTCGAACGTGTACCCGATCTCTTCGAGGACGACGGCCCAGCCGCGGTCGGCATCCGACTCGAGGATCCGAAGCCACGCCAGCAGCAGCTTCGCCGGGTCGGTCCGGAAGAGTTCGATCCCGCCATCGTAGGCGACCGGGAAGTCGTACTCGGCAGCGACATCGAGAAGCTCCCGCCCGTAGTCACGTGTCCGCGTGAACACCGCGATATCCTGATACTCGGGTGCCCTCTGATCACCGTCCTCGCCTTCGACGGCGTACTCGTCGTTGCCGACGATCGCTTGGATCTTCGTGAGGACTGCCTCGTGTTCGTCCTCGTGCTGGATGCCCTCGATGACCGTGTTATCGAAGGCGGCGTTCGCGGAGAGTTCGACGACGTCGTCCAGCGTCGTCGTGACGTCCTCACCGCTCGTGGCGGGCGTCGTGAGCGTCTGCTCGGAGAGTTCGATGATTGATTCCGTCGATCGGTAGTTTTCCGCCAGTTCGATGCGAGTCAGCGCATCGGTGTCAAAGGACACCCGCTCGGTATCGCTGTTGAGATCCCCAGCAAACTGGTCGAGCCGGGTTTCGAACTCGAGGATGTTCTGGACATCCGCGTACTGGAAGCTGTAGATGCTCTGTTTCCAGTCGCCGACCGCACAGAAGTTATTGGTCCCACAGACCAGCAGCGCGAGTTTGAACTGAATCTCGCTGGTATCCTGGAACTCATCGACCATCACGTACTCGAACTGCGCCGCCTGTCGAACCCGCGGGTCCTCACAGAGCAGCACGAATGCAAACAACTGGAGGAAACTGAAGGTGAGATAGTTCCGCTGCAAGGCGAACTGGAGATACTCGACGTAGACGTCGTGGACGAACGCTTTGAGGTCCGTACGATCTTCCTCGAAGACGGTCCGTGCGACCTCCGCATCGAGTTGTTTCGTCCCACGCCCGCCGCGCAGCTCCGACTTCGACGGCGCTTCCGGGTGGTAGGTCTTGGTTCGCCCAAAGCCACTCAGCGCCTCGCGTAACTCCGATTGCTTTCGACCATCGTTGCGTGGCTGATTCACCGCATCGAATTGCTCTGTGAACGCCTCGAGGTCGCCATCGAGATGCGATTCCCCATCACGATACCACCCCTCAGCAGTGGGAAAGATCCCCTTCGAGGCGAGTTCGGTGATCACATCGAGCAGTTCGCCAGGCCCCGAGAGCACCCGATACAAGTCGTCGTACTCCGGATGGTCGTCCCGAAATCCGCTGAAGAACTCGCGGAACCGCTCGGCTTCGAGCAACTCGTCATCGATGATCTGTGTCGAGCCGGTGATCCGCTCGTCGAGGCCGAGGTGGGTGGGCGCCGCATAGCCGTGTTCACTGAGTAGATCGTGACAGTACGAATGGAACGTCTGGATCGGGGCGTCGGCCAGATCGCTGAGTGCGTACGTGCTGTGGTCGACGATCCGCTCTTTCATTTCGGTGGCAGCCCCCCGCGTAAAGGTCGCCAGCAGGATGTCTTCGGGTTCGATGGCGGGCTGTTCGACGATCGTCCCGTAGCGGCGCGTGATTGCGAACGTCTTCCCGGTTCCCGGACCGGCATCGACGAGATACAGTCCGTCGGTGCTCTCGATGAGTTCTTGTTGACGTTCGTTCGGGGTCGGTCCGGACGATGACTCACCCATCGTGTTCACCCTCCAAGAGGAGATCGCGGTGGTCGACCCGTCTGTAGTTCGGCTCGCCGGCCACCCCCGCGACTGGGAAGCGCTCCTCGCCGGCCCGCCGATCGTTGAGTTCCGCGAGACGCTCGTCGACGAACACCTCGAAGGCATCCAGATCCTCGCGGAAGAACGCTCGCCGCCGAACGCCGTTGAGTGCTCGGATTGCCTGATCGGCGCCTTTCTCGGCGTCGACAGCATCGGACGTGTCGGCATCAACGGCGGCAGTGAACTCCGCAGCGAACTCGGAGGCACGGAGTTCGTCCCGGTCGGTCGTGTCGGGGACCGTCAGTTGCGCCATACTCTCGCTGTAGGCCTGATAGCCGAGGTCGTCGAAGGTCTCCCGGCAGTCGGTATACCCGTCCAGAAGCGTCTCGTAGGCGTCCCGAGAGCCGACGTACTCGTCGAACGTGAACGGATAGTATGAGACGGTCGTGAGCGCACCGTCCAGATCCGCGTCGCCGGCGATCACGTCGGCCATCGGATCGAGGAAGTGGAAGAAGGTGAACTCAAGCGGTTCGTCCGGGTGGACTGTCCGGTAATAGGTCAGATACAGCGCCGCCTGGAAGTTCGGCGTGTCCGCTGGGGGATCCGTCGCCGCCCGCTTTACGACCTGGGTGGCGCGCTTTTTGTGGCCGCTTTTGTAATCGAGCAGGTGATCCGGCGCTTGCACCAGATCGATCTTCCCTTTCACGCCCAGCGAGTGGTCTTCGAACCAGCGCTCGGTGAGCGGCGAGTCGATCGGCGCGTCGAAATACGACGCGAAGAAATTCTCCCCCCACCCGGACGTCGCCGTGAGAAATGCCTCCGAGTCGGGCCCGTTATCGTCCAAGTACTCGATTAGCATCTCGATCCCGATGCGGTACTTCCGCCGTCGAAGCGGCTCGTCTGCCCGCGATCCGAAGGGATCGGCCTCCGCGAGCATCGCGTCCACGAGCGCATCGCGGTCGGCGTCGGCAACGACATCAGGGTGAGTCACGTAAAATTCGGCGAAGTCGTGGAAGAGGTTGCCTTCGACGAACCGTTCTTGATCAGGGGTCTCGAGGAGTTGCCCGAAGAGGTAGTCCCGTGGGCTGTTGACGTAGCTGTTGAGGCTGGACTGGCTGATCGTCTGGACCGTTTCGGTCCCAACGTCCAGCGGGTGACGATCGAAGCCGCCGTCGTTCGAGCGCGGTCGCCGTCGATGTTCGACGGCCTCGAGATCGCTGAACCGCTCGAAGTCGGTCTCGAGGAGTTCGCCGAAGTACAGACAGGGTGTGATCGGCTCCCCGCCAGCCGTGTCTTGGACGAGATAGTACTGCTGCTCCCCACTCTGAAGCAAGCGCTGGAAGCTCCCGATATAGCGTTCGAACTGGGTGTCGGTATCGACCCACGGCCGCTGTGGCGCCGAATGCGTCCAGTCCTGCCCCATCCCGAGATGGAAGACCACGGGGCGATCCACATAGGCGGAGGATTTCGCGTCGGCCAACAGCACACCCTCGTTGTCGCGATCGATCGGCACCTCGTAGGTCTGCAGATAGTACGCAAGTCGGTCGACACCTGCCTCGGTGATTGGTTCGTCAGCGAGCCCGAGCGTTCGCAGTTCCTCCTCGAAGCGCGTCAACTCGACATCAGTGCGGCGAGTATACGCCTCAAGCACGTCCGCAAACGTCTGCGTCTCGATCGTCCGCCAGAGCTCCTGCACCCACTCGAGCTCGGGGACAGTGACTGCATCCAGCCGTTTGTGCTGGTCGTCAACGGGAACGTCGAGCCCCAGCTGCGTCAATACGGGCTGGGCGTCAGCGATGGTCGTCTCAGTCCCCCGGAACCCGAGCCGGAGCAGGCGGATGACGGCTCGATGGTGTGGATCATCGATGAATCCTGGGCCACCATAAAATGGAATCCCGGCAGCTTCGAGTGCCGATTCGACGAGCGAGGAGTACTGGCTGCCGCTGTCGAGGACGATCGCGACATCCTCGGCGGTGTCGGTAGAGATCGTATCCAAGAGCGCAGTGACGATATCGGTCGCGGACTCGAAGACGTGAAACGCCGGATAGTCGAACGCGTCGTCGGTGAACAACTCGATCCGATCGAACGTCTCCGGGAGGATGCTGCGCTCGAGGGCGGTCAGTTGCTCGTAGCCGACGACGGCCACCGACTGGGAGTCGTCGATCGTGTACTCGGTGAGCTGTTTCGAGGTCGTTCGAAGGGTCCGCATCCGCTGGACGACGTCGCGGGTCGTTGCGTCGACGTAGGCATCGTAGTCGAGGATGGCATCCAGATGACCCTGGTGCTCCCAGCACTGGAGGACGTTCCCGATCGCATAGGCGATGGCCTTCCAGTCGTGGTCGGTCTGTTCGATGAGCTCCAGAAAGGCGACGCGATCCTCCGCCTGTTCGCGACGGCCAGCGGCGAGCCGGCGAGGCGTGGTGGCGAACGTGCCGAAGTGAGGACGATCGAGGCGCCGGTTGAGCGCGCTCGCAAACGGGGCGTCAGGAGTGACAACGAGATCGGAGGCTTCGACATCCGCGTAGAGTGTATCGACAGTCTTTGTTCGGCGGAGAGGCACGACTCCGAGACAAACAGACCAATCATAAGAAGGTAGTGACGCGAGACCACACGCTGGACCACAGCGAGACAAGCGCGGGGGTTCCGGGGAGGTTGCTGTCGCGGACAGCCAGATACTGGACTGTCAGAATCCCAGTACTCAGGAGCGCCGCGAGCTCAACCGAGCCGAACACCAGTTCTTCGAACGTCTCACCCCCATAGGCCTGCACCATCGGGACGACGAAGTATATGGCCTGGATACCACTGCCCAGCAGGACCAATCTCGATGGACTCCATACCGCGGCAGACGCTCGCACAGACCGTCGGTCCAGTACTACTCCAGCAGCGTAAATCGGTGTGTAGACGTAGGCTACCCCGAGGAACACAAGGGTCAGCGCCCCCGGGAATATCGGTAGATACGCCGGCAGTCCGAAGGCTCTCGTTGCGGTGCTGAGGAGACCGAACAGGAGCGCGCCGAGGCAGGCTCCGATCGTCAACACCGGCTGGACCGCAAGCACTGTCGCCCAACGCCACGAAGCGTTCGCTCCACCGTCGGTGGTTGGCTCGCCGACGACCTCAGCGGCCCTCATTATTGATTTGACGCACCGGCTCGTTGTTTCGACGCACCATTGAAATGATCACTGACTCGCTCAGCTACGCAATCTTGGTCGTGGCTCGGGTAAGGATGTTCGGCTCAGCCTCTCGGATACGATCCGGTGAGCCGTGACTGTCACCCAACACACAGTACGAGCCAGGTCGTTATCTCGCGAAATCATCGGTCCCAAGGACTCGACACCCCTCGATCGCATTGCGGCTCGTCAACCGCCTCGGAGCGCAGTCCACCCAGCGGGCGAATCCACCGCTTGGAGGTGCTCCGGGACTGGTAGAGCGCGGCGAGGGCCAGACCGGAAACATCTCCTCGATGGCTGGTCGGAAGGTGCGTGTCAACCGTGGGATCCACTCCACGACGGCAAAGTGGGGCGTCATATTACAAACACGCCGCGCGCGACCTCGCACCCGACGTGTGGGTCACTGCCGTCTGTCCCGGTGGCACCCTTACTCCGACGTTGACAGAACACATCGACGACGAGTGGCACGAGGAAGACGCCTCACGCGTTCCACTCGGCCGTCTCGGTCGAATTGAGGACCAAGCCAACGGTGTTCTCGTTCTCACCGCTGAGTTGTGTGCCTATGTGACTGGGACAGTCCTCGAAATCGACGGTGGCGGACCACCAACCGAAGGCCGAGGCTGAACACGTCTCCCGGTGCGTCGGCCGCTGGTCACTGGCGCTGTTCTGTGGGATGCGGTAATTCGGTAGGGGCCCAAAACGGTCTCTCTCAACACAACTGTCAAATAGTGAAGTGCAGATGGTCGTAACGAAAACCGATTCTATCAGTAGAGACACTTTATATGTCACACATATATATGCTGATTATTCCTAACAGAGGAGAGTCTGCGGAATAATTAGGGTTCCTTCGGCCGAACGAACAGATATGAAACTAGATTGGCAAGAATCCGGCGGTCTCGTCGCGATCGGCCTCTTGATGATTGCGCTGCTATTGACACTGGCCGGTGTCGAGACGATCGCGGGGTACGAAGTCTTGGCGGCCGGACAAACAGCGTTCGGGTTCCTCGCAGCAGGGAACTTCAGTCTCGGTGTGCTCTCCGCCGGAATCTTCTCCGTAGGAGTGTTTTCTGTCGGGGTGTTCTCGGTCGGGATATTCTCGATTGGAATCTTCGCTGTCGGACCGTTTGCATTCGGAATGTACGCACTCGGGTTCTACGCAGTGCACCAGTATGGGAGCTCCCTGGAGGGGGAATCTCCCGCCGACTAGCATTCTCCGCACATCCCGAATAGTGGCCGTGATCCCGCTGTAGTCGCGTGACTCATTGGGATCGGTATCCCTCCCTGACGATTGGTCCGGCGGTGATACCGGTACCTCTCGTCGAATTTCGAGAGGGCCATCGTCTCTACGGTTTCCAAAGAGATCTCCGTTCGAGCGGGAGGCGCCGTCCCGCGATCCAATGTCGCCCAGAGTGTGACCGTCGGGCGTTGCGTTCCGGCGGACAGGCTGATCACTTCAATATGGCTCAAAAGGGAGCGGCGGTTCCCGATGCTCGAAGGACCACGTCTCGTCGTCGTACACCCAGACAGCGCGGTCGTCCGTGGTGGCCCCGGACGCCCTGCGCTTCAAGCGCGTGAACGGGTGGGTTCCCGGATCGCCCGGCTTGTCCTCCGTTACGATGGTTCCGAAGAGACCGACGAACCTCCGGAAATCGTTTCGTTTTCGTGTCCCGTCTCACATCGCCTCGAGGAACGCATCGAAGGCTCCACTCGCGGGGTGGACGTGACAGTACGTCCCGAGCGTCTCGTACTCGTAGAGCCCGTCTCGACCGTCTTCGATGCCGTCACCCCGCTCGACATCGAACGCGAACTGACTGTCTCCGGCAACAGAAGCACTCGAATAGTGGAACTCGTGACCGCGCAGGGACTGCCCCGAGTCGGCAGTAAGTGTACGCTCTCGGGCGCGGAGTTCGACGTGATCGAGCGCCTGATATCGACCGTGCATTTGCACATCCGCAGGGAGCACCTCTGCCATTCGGTGGGTGTCGCCATCGGTGGTAGTCAGCGTCTCGGCGAGCGTCATCAGCCCGCCACATTCGCCGACGATGGGGCACCCCTCGGCCGCTGCAGTGCCGAGTTGCCGTATCGCAGGACTGTTCTCCAGCGTGGCAGCGTGCAGTTCGGGGTACCCTCCCGGAAGATAGACGCCGTCACAGTCTGGGAGTTCGTCTCCTGCCGTCGGCGCGAACGTGACCACGTTCGCACGCTCTCGAAGGCGCTCGATAGTCGCGGGATAATAGAAGCGGAACGCCTCATCACGAGCGACCGCAACTCGCTTGTTCGTTTCCGGCTGGCGTGTTTCGTGCTCGACGTGGGGAGGGTGGGGAGGGGTACGCGCGATGTCAACGATTCGTTCAGTGCGGACGTGTTCGGCGGCCTCGTCGAGGACTCCGGGAGGAAGTGGGACTTTGTCCCCCATATGTAGCCCGAGGTGACGGTCGGGGATCTCGAAATCGTCGCGAGGGGGAATACGACCCAGGTACATCAAATCGTCCGGCAGTGCGTCGCGAATGCCACGCTCGTGACGTCCGCCGTGAGCGCGTTGGGCGACGACACCTGCGACATCGATGTCGGTGTCGGTATGTTCGGTGTATCGCTGAAATCCGAGTGCAGTCGCGGCGACGCTTTCCATCCCGGCTTTCGCATCGACGACCAGAACGACCGGAAGGTCGAGTGACTCGGCGACCATTGCGGTACTGGAACCGTCGCCGTCGTACAACCCCATCACGCCTTCCACGATACAGACGTCGCCGTCGCCTCGGTAGTAGTTCCGCCGAAGCCCGGTGTCGCCCTGGAGCCAGCGGTCGAGCGTTCGCGACGGCCGACCGGCCACGCGCTCGTGATGACTGGGATCGATGAAATCGGGACCAGCTTTGGCGGGTTGGACCGTATAGTCCTGCTCTTGGAGAGCGCGAATGATGGCGAGCGTGGCCACGGTCTTCCCGACGCCTGAACGGGTACCGCCAATGACGATACCCTTCATGTAGCAGTGACCTCCTCACCGACGAGCCTGTCGTAGACGGTGGCGACTTTCTCGCGGACGGCTGCCATCGATACGTCGGCAGCGGCAGCCAACGACCAGGCCCCGCCCATTCCCACGCCTTCCTTCGCCTCACCAGCCACGTAGGCATCCATCGCCGGATGGCTCACGCTCCCGAAACCGGGATCGGTGACCGTCAGCGCGACGTCGAGATCGTCCGCCAGCTCGCGGATCCCCGCCGTTTCGTCGGCAACGATGAAGGAGGTGGTCGCGAGCGAGAGCGAACTACCCGTGCCCGTGTGTCCAACGAGTGCGGCGGCGGCCGCCATCTGGGTGCCGCCGGCGAGCGGTACGTTCTTTCCAGCGGCAGTCGCGCCAGCAGTCAATCCGGCCACAGCACCGAGGACTGGGTCACCGATATGCCGAACCGCCTCTATCGGGGTACCGGCAGCGCTCCCGTTCGATATGCTGCTCGTGTCCAGTGCTTCCCGGACCACGCCACGCTTGAGCGAGAGTGGATTCTCCGGCAGCGACGATGAGACGGTCGGCTGCTCCCCGAGTGCAGTCAGCACACCGAGGGCAGTCGTCGTGTCACCGGGAATCGTCTCGCCGATCACGAGTTCCTCGTCGGGCAGGGAGCGACCCAGCCGACGAGCGGCTTCGAACGTGTCCGAAGCCGACGCGACCGGATCCGAGGTTCGGATGTCGCTTCCGACCTCGTCTCCGATCCTGACTGTCGGTGCCATCGTCGACCCGGCGAGCCCGGCCTCGACGGCCAGTAGGTCGAACGCGAGGAGTTCGCGGACAGCGCGAGTGATGACTGCTGGCGTTGGGCAGCCGCTCGGGCTCCCCGGAACGACCGGGGCCTGGACTGGGTGATCGTATTCGACGATTTCGAGGTCTGCACTGGGCGTGTGAACCATCGCGTCGGGGGTGGCCCCTGCTGCGCTGATCCCATCGATACGGGCCGTCTCGGTGTCGCCTCCGATGAGAACGAATTTCATTCTAAGATCCGAATCAGTACCGCTGGATCCCTTCCCCATCAGTTGCGATTGGGCGTTTCGTCCGGGTCAATTGCGCTTCGAACGAGGCTGCCGACGCGTTGTCGTCACCAGCGAGCGCGCGTTGCTTTTCCACCTCCGCGTGAACGGCGTCCGTTATTCGTGGATGCGCTCCAAGCGGGTCGGCATACTCGATGCCGCCGCGTGCGAGGTCGAGTTCCCCGGGAATCCTGCTCTCGGTCGCTTCGGTTCGTGTCAGAAAGAGTGGGACAGCCACCGACTGAGTATTACTAGTGTTGTACCGGGCACATTCGACTGTTGGATTCTGGAGGAGATAGCAGGTCAGCACCTCTCCGTACCCCGACTGTTCTCGAAGTCGAGCTGCGTGATAGTCGGTCGTTTGCCGGTGGTATGGTTTCGAACTACTCCCGAACCCAACGAGGATGAGAGAGACGTCCTCAGATGCCGGAATCAGATTCGCCCCTTTCTCTTCTATCACCTCGGTGACGGCCGGACTCTGACCGAGTGGTTCACAGTAGTGTACGTCCCCAGCGACAGAGGAGAGCGCGGCGGGGACCCCGTCGATCGTGTCGTGGCTATGTGCAGCACACATCGGGACTGCATACACTGTATCCGCAGAAATTCGCTCGAACTGTTCTTTGAGTTCGCGGATCGGTTCACTCTCGTACGTCGCGACCTCGACGTCATCGACGGCGGAACGCCGCCTGAGACGCTCGGCGTGTGCTTCGAGTACTTCGTGGGCGTTTCTCGTCGTACGGCCGATGAGCAGGATTGATTCGGATGTCATGGGTTAGCCACGTGTACAATTTTATTTGTGTTAACCCAATTTGGGTTGTCTTATCGGTTGAGACAGACCATCAAATAAGTTTTGGTGAGTCGGATTTCCGTCAGCGAGAGCGTGGCAATAGTGCTACAAGAAGAGACCTACTAGCCCGTAGACAGCAGTGAGAGCTATGACAAGCGAAGATTCGGGAGGACGCTGAATCGGTATCCGCTAGTTGGACCGAACCGCGAGGACCGACAGATCGGAGAACGGTGACGTTTCGGTATCTGATTCGTTCGTGAGTGCTTGGAGTTTACCTAGCGTTGTCCTCGTCACTTCTTCGTCGTCGTGTGTCAGCCGTTCCAAGACGAGAGCCCCAAGCGAAGGGGATGCACCCTCATCGAGTAATTCGGCAGCGATGTCTTCCGGCATCCAGTCGGAGGGACGCGGGAGCACGAGCAGGTGTCGGTCACCGACCTCATCGCAAAGTCGACGGAGGTCAGGTGTGATCTCTCCACTCTTGTGGAGAGTCACGAAGACCGTCTCCTCCATCGGTGTTCGTGCCCTGCTGGCGGCCACCTGTAGGGACGAGATACCAGGGATAACCCGAACGGGCCGTTCGACGGCGGCCTGAACTTTTCCAACGAACTGATAGCCCGAGTGGTTCGGGTCTCCCATCAGGACGGCCGTTCCGGACTCCCCCTCAGCCACACGGTCAGCAAACCTCGCGAGCGTCTCGGCCTCATCACGATACCCACACGTGAGTAGGTCGGCGTTCGTCTTCTCGCGGACGAACTCGACGACGGTCTCGAAACCCACGACGACATCGGCATCGCGGATTGCGCGCTCGCTGCGAGGGGTCAGATACGCCAGATTGCCCGGGCCGATACCGACTGCGTACACCGGGTCCGCCGCAGATACGGACCCGGATTCAGGAACCGATGCCGCCAGTGCCGCTGGATCGGGGCCGGAGTCTAGATCGTAGGTGTCGGTCACGGGAGGTCGACCTCTCCACTCCGGACGTCGCTTGCCACGTGGACGAGTTCGTTCGTCAGGCCCGCTGCCAACCCACTTCCGCCGCGACGGCCGACGTTCGTGATTGCAGGGACGCCGTATGAGTCCGCGACCTCCCGTAGTCGTGTCCGGCTCTCCGCAGCTTTGACGAAGCCGACCGGCGTGGCAACCACAACGGCCGGGCGCGTGCCGTCCTCGATACAGTCTGCGAGGGCGAGTGCTGCGGTCGGAGCGTTCCCGATAACGGCGATGGCGCCGTCGTACACCCCCTGTTTGTCGAGTTCGAGGACAGACGCAGCCGTCCGCGTCGTGCCCGTCTGTTTCGCGAGTTCGGCACCGTTCCCGATGGCCTTCTGAACAGGGCAGTCGTGACCGCGACCAGTGATACCGGCCTTGACCATCGTGATGTCGGTAACGATTGGCTGCTCATCGAGGACCGCCCGTGCGCCAGCGACGACCGGTTCGGCCTCGGTCTCACCGGTGAACCGCACGAGGTGCTGGAACTCTGGATCGCCAGTGGCATGGACACTCTTCTGTCGAATGCGGTCGGCCACCGTCTCGTCCGGGACGAGGTCGCGCACGCGATCCATACTCGTCTCGGCGATCGCCATCGCGTTCTCGGTCGTCGCACCGAGATCGGCGTACTCCTCGAAGTCACTGGCGTTCCCGGCCTCGCTACCACCGTCTGTTCGGCAGTCCTCAGTCGTCATCACTGGACACCTCCGGTGTACTCGCGCTCCCGGCGCGCGCCTCGATGTCACCGTCCACTCGAAGATTGATGTCCCGGAGTTCGTCGGCGATCTCGTCGTCGGCGTCCCACAGTCCGCGGTCGATCGCCTCGAGGAGTGTGTCACTAATACTCTCTAGGGCCCACGGGTTTACGTCGCGCATCCACTCCTGACGGTCCTCGTCGAACGCGTACTTCTCGGCGACGTCGGCCCAGAGCGCGTCACTGACGACGCCCGTGGTCGCGTCCCAGCCGAGGACGACATCCACGGTACTCGATAGGTCGCCAGCACCCTTGTACTCGTGTTCGGTCATACTGTCGAGCCAGTCAGGGTTGAGGACGCGGGCGCGCATCGCCTTGCGGACCTTCTCCTCGTTGGTGTACACTGAGACGTTGTCGGGATCGCTGGAATCGCCGACGTAGGAGGCTGGCTCCTCGCCCGCAATCTCCGAAACAGCGGTGATGAACCCACCGTGGAACGCGTACCAATCAGAGCTGTCGAACTCGTCCTGTTCGGCAGTATCCTCGATCTTGACCGTGGCGTCCACGCTTCCGAGGCGTCGCTCAAAGGACTCGCGGGCCTCTGTGACGCGCCCTCGCTTCCCGAGGGCGTATCCGCCCCACTGGACGTACACGTCGGCGAGGTCGGACCGGTCGTCCCAGTTCCCTTCGTCGACTGCTTTGTTCGTGCCCGCACCGTACCCGCCGGGTCGAGTCGTGAACACGCGATGTCTGGCGGCCTTTTCGGGGTCATCGACACCCTGCTCGTCGAGCCGCTCGGCTTCCGCCTCGACGTGCTTTTTGACGTAGTTCATCTCGGGTGGTTCCTCGAGGGCGACGACCGCGTCGACGGCGTCGTGAACGACGCCTGCGGCCTGCGGGAAGGCGTCGCGGAACAGCCCCGAGACGCGAGTGGTGACGTCGATCCGGGGGCGATCGAGTTCGTCCAGAGGAATGGGAGTGACGCCGTCGATACGTCCGGCGTCGGTCCACTCGGGTTCGACGCCCATCAGCGCCAGCACTTGGGCGATGGTCTCGCCCCGCGTTCGAACGGTCGGCGTCCCCCACGCGACGACGCCGACCTCTTCTGGATACGCACCGTCCGCTTCGTGGTGACGCGCTACGATGCCGTCCGCGACCTCCTTCCCCACGCGCCACGCGCTCTTGGCCGGCACCTTCCGTGGATCGAGCGTGTAGAAGTTTCGTGCTGTCGGCAGCAGGTCGACGCCACCCCGCGTCGGCGCACCGCTCCCACCAGGCGGGACGTATTCGCCGGCCAAGGCGTCTGCCGTTCTCGGAACCTCGTCCTGTGCACCTCGGACGCGAGGAGCAACCTCTTCACAGATGAACCCCAGCGCGTCCCGGAGGTCGTTGTGGGCACCGGATTTCGCACGTGCGTCCCCGAGCGGGTCAATGTCCACCACGAGAAGGTTCATAGTGCCCTCATCCTCCGGTCCCGCTTCTCTCTCCGAAGCCGGAATGTCGAAGTCGTGGGCGGCCAGCGTCTCCACGAGTTCGAGACTCGTCTCGTACACTTCGTCGGCAGCCTCCGAGAGTGTCAGACCCAGCTCGTCGTCGTACACTCCCGGTTCGTCGAGCATCCGTTGGTAGTCGACGCCGAGCACGCCGGCCACACTCTCTCGGAGACTGGGCCCGCCCGGGTTCTCCAGGCGCGTGAGTGCGACGAGGTACTCGACGAGACGGTCAGCCTCTGGAGGCTCACTCATCGTGTGGAGGCCCATCCGAATCTGCGTCGTCTTCACGTCCGTGAGGTACCCGTGGATACGTTCGACGAGTTCGTCGACGTCGATCTCGTCTCCATCGACTCTCCCCTCCGCGAGCGTCGTACCGGCTTCCTCTGGACCGCGAACCTCAACCCGCTCGTCGACATCACCTGCGATGCCGAGTTCGACCGCGAGATCCAGTTCGTCGACCTTCTCTCGGAGGAGTCGCTCGAGGTGTTCGCCGTCGTCGGTGCGGGCGTCTTTCATCCCGGCTTCGCGGTACTGGTCGGCGAGCTCCTCGAGTTCGGCCAGTTCGTCGTACGTTCCGGCGTTGCGCATCACCGGCGTCAGGTAATCCACGATGGCTGCGTACGAGCGCCGTTTCGCCTGGGTCCCCTCACCCGGATTGTTGATGATGTACGGGTAGACGTTCGGGATGTCGTCGACGAGCTGGTCCGGAGCGCTCTCGCCGTTCAGTCCGACCGTCTTGCCGGGGAGCCACTCCAGACTCCCGTGCGTGCCGAGGTGAACGACCGCATCAGCCTCGAACGTGTTTCGGAGCCAGCCGTAGAACGCCACGTAGTCGTGGGGGGGCTGGAGGTCGGAGTCGTGATAGACCTTCGAGGGGTCCATTCCGAACCCACGCGGTGGTTGGACGGTGACGAGGACGTTCCCGAACGCAACACCCGGGATAGCGAACGGACGGTCGGGCACTTCGCCCCATTCGTCCACGACGTTCGACTGGAAGCGTTCGTCCGTGGCCGCGAACCACTCGCGATACTGCTCGGGGGGAACGACGTCGACGCTCAGGTCGCGCACGTCCGCTGGGGCGACCCAGCGGTCGTCGAGCGTTAACTGCGCGGTCAACTGATCTATCAGGGCCTGACCGTCCGTTGGTGTCCGTCCGCCGAGGTCGTAATCGCGCTCGCGAAGTTCCTGGAGAAGGTTGACCGTGCTCTGGGGACTGTCGAGTCCGAAGGCAGTACCGATGCCATCGTCGCTCGGCGGGTAATTGTGCAGGACGACCGCGACGTTCTTTTCTTCGTTCGAGGTTTGCCGAAGCCGCGCCCAGTTGACCGCGAGCCTCGCGGCGTGGTCCACCCGGTCATC
Organism: Halobellus clavatus; assembly: GCF_900107195.1. Taxonomy (GTDB): domain Archaea; phylum Halobacteriota; class Halobacteria; order Halobacteriales; family Haloferacaceae; genus Haloquadratum; species Haloquadratum clavatum. The sequence continues at coordinate 54,010 of NZ_FNPB01000009.1, read as the reverse complement.
GTTGGGGAAGTGTTGTTTCGGCGCGCTTCCGATGCCCGCCTCGTCGTCGGTCCGTTCCTTGCCGCTGATTGGATGAGTGATGACGTTGCCGTCGAACTCCGGGAGCGCAACCGACAGCGCGAGTTCGAAGCCCATAACGCCCGTGTCGCTCTTCTCGTACCGTGAGCGAGATCGCATCGTCGTCACGGTTTGGATGACGGGCACGCCGAGTCGGTCGAGGAAGACAGTCTCCGCGCCATTCCCCTCATCATCGGCCGCCCGCCCTCGCTCGTCCATCGACAGCGAGAACATAAACGACGAGAGCACAGCGTCGACCAGAGGCTCTCCATCGTCCAGAAGCCACTCCTCGGTTACGCGTTCAGCGTCCCACTGTTCGTCGCTGTCCGTCGCGGGATTACAGAAAACCGGCAGTGCATCCGCCCCCTGAGCTTCGACGGCGCGCACCTGACCGTCGACGTACCGCGTATTCTCGTGGGTCCAATGAGATTCGTAGAACCAGATGGCGACCGTCGGTGTCTCTGGGTCTACCATATCGATCAGTTCTTCGTACGATGCCCCCGGATAGTCTGGATGGTACACTCCCTCCGTCGGGAGCGTCACCGGTTCGTCGTAGTCGCACGCGGCGGACCCGTACTCGTCGACGAGGAACCGAACGCAGTTCGCGACGTTGCTGGTCCCGCCTTTCTCCAGATATTCATAGACTCGGTCGCGGTCTGTCGCAGTGACGGATGTGTCCGCACGTGCGTAGGCGTCACCGGTCGATTTGACGACCAGCGGAACCCCAGCCTCCTCCAGGCGACTGACGGCGTGCTCGTAGCCTGGCATACTCTCCTCGGCGCCGTGCAGCCAGAAGATCGCCGCCGCCGCATCTTCGAGCTCGTCGAGGAACGCGTCGATGTCTGCCTGATCGTCGATGTCGCTCTCCGAGCGAACGACCAAATCGACGTCAGTTCGCGCCGCCGCCTGCTGGACAGCACCGAGTTCGTTCTCGGTCGCGGTGTATAGGCCGATTGTTGGCATAACGTTGTTAAATCTCCGTTGTGCTAATACAAGTATGGTTGATAACGGCGGAGGCAAAAAAGCTTCGCACGGTCGGGGGACGTCGCTGTCCTTCTCGGAAATCGTCGGTCAGGAGGAACTCAAGAGAGCTTTACTTACCATCGCAACGAACGATGACCTGAATGGCCTTCTCATACAGGGCGAGAAAGGAACGGCGAAGTCCACGGCGGTGCGGGCGCTAACTGACCTTCTGCCGACACAGGATGCCGTCGAGGGCTGTCCGTACGGGTGCCCGCCGAACGTCCCCGAGTATCAGTGCGAAGACTGCCGTGAGCGGACCGATCCCCCGACCGTCGAACGGTCGGTTCCTCTCGTTACGCTCCCGCTGGGGGCGACCCGCGAGCGGGTCGTCGGGACACTTTCCGTAGCGGATGCACTCGACGGCGAATACGAGTTCGATCCCGGAGTGCTCGCCCGTGCGAACCGCGGTATCCTCTACGTTGATGAGGTAAATCTCCTCGACGATCACCTCGTCGACGTGTTACTTGATGTGGCGGCGAGCGGGGTCAACAGAATCGAACGTGACGGTCTGAGTGTCTCTCACCCTGCTAGGTTCACGCTCGTGGGGACGATGAATCCCGAAGAGGGAGATCTCAGACCGCAGCTTCGCGACCGGTTCGCGCTCCAAGCGTCGGTCACCGCCTGTGAAGGCGTAGAGCAACGGGTCAGTATCATCGACCGAGCGATCGGCCGAACAGATGGAGCCCGAACGGAGCAATCGACCAACGGGGGTGTCGAGGACGGGGACTTCCGGGACCAGCTGGAACAAGCCCGCACGCGACTCTCCGAAGTCGATCTTTCCACCCAGTTCACCCGGGACATCGCAGCACTCTGTCGGGACTCCGGTGTTGACGGACACCGCGGAGACATCGCAACAGCGCGTGCCGCGATAACGTTCGCCGCGCTCGACGGGCGCACGAAGGTCATCGAAGCCGACGTGCAGCGGGCGGCGGAACTCGCCCTCCCGCACCGACTTCGATCACAGCCGTTCGAAGACGCGCCCGATCCGAGTGAGCTCATCGACGACCACTTCGATGGTGAGGGTAACGACAGCGGGCAAGAGGACCGAAGCGACCGCCCAGAGGAGGCGCCCCCCGACGCCGAGGAGAATCCGTCGGACGGAGCGGATGACACCGGAGACGCCGAGGAGGCGGACCCGTCGGACTCGACCGACCCCGGATCGTCCGAACAGAACGGCACGCACGACGGGGGTGAGTCCGGCACGTCGTCCCCAAAACGGAGTGAGGAGAGAGGGACCGACGATGTCGAAGCAGAGGCGGCGGACGAGAACACGGAGGCGGAGGCAAACGACGACGTAACCGAAGGAACACCGATCGTCCCAGGAGAGTCGCGTGCCGACGTCGGGGCCGCACGCGCTCCCGAACTGACCGCACCCGAAGCCGTCGAGAGCGGGAGAGCAGAACGCGGATCCCGTTCGCGGACGCAGCCACACGTAGACACCGAGGGGGCACGGATACGGAGTCGGCAAGCTGATTCGACCCGACGCATCGACGTCGCGGCGTCGGTTCGAGCAGCATCCGCCCGCGGCGCTGCGTCCGTCGAGTCGCGCGACCTCCGTCAATCTGTCCGGCAGAGCGAGTCCTCCGCGTTGGTGGTGTTCGTCGTGGACGCGAGTGCGTCGATGCTCCCGGCGATGCGTGCCGCGAAGGGAACCGTGCTTGAACTTCTCAAGGACGCCTATCAGAAGCGCGACGAAGTCGCGTTCGTCGCCTTCGCCGGCGAGGAAGCAAACGTGCTCCTCCCCCCGACAGACAGCGTCACCCTCGCCGCTCGACATCTCAAGGATCTGCCGACTGGGGACCGGACGCCACTGCCGTCAGGCCTCCGAACGGCCGGCGACGTGCTCGACCGGGCCGAACCAAGCACCAGCGTCGTTGTGCTGGTCACTGATGGCCGAGCGAACGTTGCGAAAGAGAGCCCACTCCGTGAGACGCGTGAAGCCGCTACCCGGTTGAGCGAGTTCGATCCCCACGTGGTCGTCGTCGACGCAAGTGACGGTGACCGATCCGGTGTAACAGGCCTGATCGCCGACGAAACGGAGGGCGAGCGTGTGCCGCTCTCCGCCCTGTCAGCCGAACGAATCGAGGCAGCCGTCGCGACCGCACACGAAAGTGAGGTTTGATTCGTCCGGAAGATTTACAACCTTACTTGATTTTGTGAAAGTGTGGTTTAGGATGCCGACTGCCAACAACACCGTTCACGGTAGAGTCGAACAGGCACGCGTAGAACTAACGCCGACGCAGCTGGCCGTCGGACTCGCTCTCGTCGCGGCACTCGGATTCGCTCTCCTGTTCGTTCAGGACCCGATGCTGCACGATTCTATGCACAACTTTCGGCACGCGGCGGGGATCACCTGCCACTGACGATGCTCGCTGCCTATCTGAAGCGGGGGGTGAAAGCAGGGGTGGTTGCTGGGCTGGTATTCGGTCTCCTCATAGCATTCGTCGCTAATCCGCTCGTCGCGTTCGCCGATGAACTCGGCCACGGTAGCCACGCTATCGGCGACAACCACGAACACGCAACTGGGGAACACCACGAGGGGAGCGGTGGAGCACAGCACGATAGCACCGTTTCGATGACGGTAACAAACGGCGTGAGTATCGTCTCCGGTGTGCTCTGGGGCATTCTCTTGGGTGGGGTCGTGTTCGGCATCGCCTACTACTTCCTCGAACCCGTAATCCCGGGCACTGGCGGAACGCAGAGCTACCTCTTGGCGGTTGCCGGGTTCATCACAGTCTCCGGAGCGCCGTGGCTCGTGCTCTCGCCACAACGGTTAGGAGCCGAACAGGCACTCCCGGCGGAGCTTCGCAGTATGCTCTATGGGGGAATGATGGTGGCCGGTGCGTTCGTCTGTTTGCTCGCAGGGTTCGTGTACGATCGCCTCCGAGACACACACGGACGACCGACCGCTACCATCGTCGCGATGCTTTCTCTCGGGTTGCTCGCGATTCCAGCCGCTCTTTCCCCGGTGAACGCCGTGGAGAGTTCCCTTCCATCCGAGTTGGCGAGTGGACTAACGGGAACGATCGTGTTCGGACAGGCGTTGCTCTGGCTGCTCCTCGCGGGCACTCACGCCCGACTTCGCCGCCGGTCGATGGACACGGGGCCCGCTGCTATCGCAACCGACCCCACCGACGGAACTCTCAGTGCAGATTGATGAGGTCCCGAACCGACGACGTGCGTGAGAACGGATTTTCAGACCACGTGTTAGTCTGTACGAACGCGCGAGATTCAGAGTATGCCTGCTGTGCGGAGGCCCACGGTGATGAGGTGTACGACGCAGTGAAGTCGTGGTTGCGTGAACGAGACGTCTTCTGGTCTCAGGTCCACGTCGCGGAGACGAGCTGTCTCGGTCTGTGTAGCGCCGACGGCACCGCCCTGGTCATCCATCCCCGCAATCAGTGGTACTCGGACGTGCGTCCGGAAGACGTGCCAGAGTTGCTCGAAGACGAATTCGGTGCCGACGCGTCGCAACGAGGAGAGTAGCGCCGAGCGTACCGTCTCCGCTACAAGTGATCCCGGTGTGCTCGGGCCTCCCGGCGGCTCGCACCCGATACCAACCGATAGGTCCCCCGTTTCTCCCCCTCGTCGTGATAGACCACCGGCTCCTCCACGGCGACGAACGATTCACCGTCAAGTGCAACCGCTGTGACGATGCCATCGGTTTCGAAGGTCGCCTCGAGGCCAGTTTCCGTACTGAATATCCGAAGACCGTGGACCGCGGCATCCCGGGTGCGGAAATGTTGTGCCCCGGGAACAGCCACGTGGTTTCCTCCGACACCGAGTTCGCTCGCGAAGCCACCGGCCGAAGCCGTCCAGACGCACTCACCGTCCGGGGTGTACCCGAAGGCAGTGTGCTCACGAGGATGCAGTGACGCAGTCTCGCGGCCGTCCCTCGAGTACGTGTTCCCCGTGACGAAGACCGCGGCGTCCGCCGTCGCGTGCACGTGGTTCGGATAGGCGTACACCGTTTCATCGCCGATCGCCGCTGGTGTTCCGAGGTCGACACACCACTGTTCGGCACCCCCGTCGTGGAGGCGGTAGCCACAGTAGTCGCCGTGACTGGCAACTATCACGCCGTCCGAGACGAGCGATACGTCACCAACGCGTCGCTGACCGTCGGTACCGGGATCCCACTCGTATCGAACGGTCCCTGTTGCCGCATCGAGGACGACTACCCCGTGCTGATGGGTGCCAGGACAGCGATTGTACGCGACGGCCAAGCGGCGCTCTTCGACATCGAGACTGATCGGCGATGCATCGGTCTCGTGCGTCCAGACGACATCGCCCGTCTCGTCGAACGCGTAGACGGCACTAGTGAAGGATCGATGGTCACCGTCGCGCTCGTAACGACGGGATGCAACGTACAACCGATCTCCGGCCGTCTCGAGAGCTGCGACGAAGGGAAGAAAGAACCGAGACGATTTCTGCGGAGCCCCGAGGTCCCTCGCGGTGGCGTACTGCCATCGGAGTTCGCCGGTCTTCTGGTCGTAGCATCGGAGCGTTCCCTCGGCACTGCGCTCGCCGATCACGACACCGTCGCCGAACGGCTCCGCTGCCACGACGGACGTCATCTCAGTGTCCCTTCTCTCTCGCCATCGTTCATCGAGAGTCGTTCGGTCGTACGCGACCACGTCTCCGGTGGCGGTTCCAGTGACCACCAACGCCCCGGGCAACGTGACTGCCGACCGTTTGCCCGCGTGCCGGGATCGAGCGGGCGGTACGTCACCGAGTTCGACCGCCCGCTGTTGCAGGGCGTTACTCATCGACGGGGAAGGTCTCGTGGAGGACGTCGTGTGCCTCACCCAACCCGCTCAGGACGCTCTCGCCTTGGTCTGTCAGCCGATGGACGGCGCGCTCCGCGTCGCGGACGGCCACCAGTCGGCCACGCATATAGTCGTACTCCGGGTCGTCTGTGTCGGTGGCGGCGATTTCCTCCTCGAGGTCGACGAGCGCCGCATCGAGGTGGCGCTCGATCTCCGAAACGCTCTCCGCGTTTGCTAACCCCTCGATCGGGCCATCGAGATGACCCGCTAGTTCAGTCTCCGCGTGTTCGCGTGCGCTCCGGTCTTCGGTCCCGAGTACGTTCATCAGTCCGAGTCGTAGGGCTTCGATTTCATAGCAGCTCATCGGTGTGGTTACAGTGTTTGATCGACGAGGTCCGAGACGATACGGTCCCGATCAAGATGGGACGAAACGATTCGCTCCGCGTCGGTCTGGTCGACATCCCCGTACCAGACACCGTCGGGATAGACGGCGACGATGGGGCCGTCGCCACAGCGGCCGAGACACGACGAACGCGTGATTCGGGCGTCACAGGCGTCAGAGTCACGGCCCTCCTGTCGCAACCGTTCCAGAACGGCTGGTGAACCGTCGGCGGCACAGGTCTGGTTCGTACAGACCGCGACGTGTTTCTCCGGTGCGTCGTGTGCGTGAGGTTGGGCGTCCACGTCATCGCGATCTGCGTGTGATTCCTGGTGTGTCAGCGCCCGAAGCATCGCTCTCGCACCGCCGACGTCCTCCTCGTACCCGTCGAGTTCCACCTTGTATTTGCAGGTGTCACAGGACATGTCTACGCTGTCGGTCCGAGCTTCCTGCCACCGATCACCGAGCACGTCCAGAATTCGAGTGTCGGTCCCAAGCGGGTCGCCCGCACCGGCGTCGACGTACGGATATTCGTCGTCGAACTCGGCGGCACCGTCGCGGATACGTCCGGTGAGAACGCCGTCTCCCAGCATATACGGGAGTACCACCACGGCGTCTGGACGGTTTTTCGCCACTGTATGGAGCGTCTCCTCGAGGCGCGGCTCGGTAACACCGATGAACGAGGTTTCGACACGATCGAAGGCGCGCCCCTCGTACAGTAACCGGGCGAGTTTGTGTGCGTCACTGTTCGCGTCCGGGTCGCTGGAGCCACGGGCACAGAGGACGACCGCGACGTCTGCTTCGTCACGGTCGACCCCCAGCTCCGCTTCTACAGCCGCGGCCCGATCGTCAAGGAGGTCTACGAGTGCGGGATGTACCCCAAGATGTGCACCGTTGTGGATTGTGATCCCAGGGTGTTCTGCGCGGGCGTTCTGGACTGCCAGTGGCACGTCGTTCTTGACATGACTGGCTGCGAAGAGCGATAGCTGGACGACGGTGATTCGCGAGACACTCGAGGCGAGGCCTGCGATGGCGTCGGGGATCGACGGTTTCGCGAGTTCGAGGAACCCTGCGTCGACCGGGACGCCGAGTCGGCCTTCGAGGTCGGCCGCGAGCCTGCGAACCTGTTCGTTCGACTTCTCGCGGCGAGATCCGTGACCGACCAGCAGGACGGCTTCGTCGTCGAGGCCGATCGAGGTGGCTGTCGCGTTCGTGGTCATCGGGAGAGTTCGCCTACCTCGCTACCGTTTGCGCGTTCGACGCTCCGACGGAGTTTCTGCCGCCGCTCTGTCGAGTACAGTCCCGACCCGTCGCTGCCGGCGTACACCCATCGGGCAAACGCTGCCGTGTCCGCATCATCGCTCAGACCGAACCAGTAGCCACCGGAAGACGTCTCGGAGAGGTCGTCGGCCGGAACGTGGGGATCAGCGGCGGCGAGGTGCGACTGAACCGTCCGAAGGAGGGCGTCGTCGTCGTGGACGAACGAGACACCGACAGACCCCGAGGACTCTCGGAAACAGATGGTGCCACAGGCTTCGAGTAATCCACGAACGAGCTGTGGACGGTACTCTGAGAACGTGTCGAACCGGTATCCACCGGGCTGTCCGTCGATTGGAAGCCCAAGTGCGGCACTCGCACGCTCGGCCAGCGTCCCGAATACCTGCAACTGGTACTCGTCGTCGAACCGGACGATCGAGGCGTTGTGCGCCGACTCCCGGGCGGTGATTCGATGGTCGTGATCCGTTCGACCGGTGCCGGCAATCGCTGCGAGCGCGTCGGCCGAGGTCTCGTCTGTCGTCCGAACGGTCACACAGTCCTCGGTCAGTTCGCCATCACCGGCTACGCGTCCCCAGAAATACGCCGTGGCCGGTGTCGAGGCGAGCAAATCCTCGACTGGGTCCGGCGTCGTGGATCGTCGGCTCGCGTCACTCATTGTCTTCCCCCGTCAGGACCTCGATCGCGTCGACCGGGCAGGCGCGGGCCGCCTGTTCGGCTGCCGTCAGCTGCCCGTCGGTGAACGTCACGACCTCCGCTCCGTCCATAGTTCGCTTCTGATGACTCCCGTCGTCGCCCCCGTCGATAGTCGCCAGCCCGTCGGAGGCCTCGACGAAGCGGTCGTCCCGGGCGAGGCAAGCGAACACGCCATCGCAGGCGCTACGGTCGAGCCGCACCTGGTATTCAGTAGTCATACTTTGACTGGTATCCCCGCGGCGTCACCATCCGATCGTCCCAGACGTACGTTTCCTCGTTTCCGACGAGGATCGTCGTCGTCATATCGATGAGGTCAGTCTCGCCGAGTTCCTCGAGCTCGCCGAGTTCGACGATCTCAACCTCTTCGTCGTCGCGGCCCGCCCCGTGGACAACTCCGACGGGCGTGTCGGGCGCGCGGTGCGCTAAGAGAATCTCACAGCACTTCTGGAAGTTCTCCCGTCGCTTGCGGCTCCAGGGATTGTAGATCGCGATCGTGAAGCCCTCCTTAGCTGCCGCGTGGAGCCGTGATTCGATGGTTGGCATCGACGTCAGGTGGTCCGACAGGGAGAGACTGACCGTGTCGTTCACGAGCGGTGCGCCCAACCGCGCGCCACAGGACTGGGCTGCGGGGACGCCGGGAACGACCTCGAAGTCGACCATACTCGCGGTCGCGCCTTTCGACTCAAGTATCTCCAGGGCCAGACCGGCCAGCGCGTAGACGTTCGGATCGCCGCTTCCGATGATGGCGACGTCGGTACCCGCGAGTGCGCGGTCGATCGCTTCCTCTGTGCGAGACACCTCGCCACACATCGGCGTGTCGTACAGTTCCTCTGCCGACTCCGTGACTTCTTCTGGCAGGAGTTCAATGTACGTGGTGTACCCGACGATATGCTCTGCGTCGAGCAGCGCCCCCCGGGCACGCTGGGTCATCCCCTCTGGCTGTCCAGGACCTAAGCCAACGGCGACGAGTCGTCCGGGATCCGCCTCGAAGTCGTCGACAGTAGACCCGACCTTCTCTTCGGTTGCCGACTTCTTCGAACTGCCGCATCCAGCACTCGACGACGTCGTGGATCCGCCACACGTCGACGTGCTCTCATCAGCGTCTGTCGCCGTTCCGGCCGCGCTCGAAACGCCACCGTCGGTCTCGGCGTCCGGCGTCGACCCTCCGCATTTCGACCCCGGTTTGGTGTCAGTCGCAGTTTCACCCGCGTTCGACTCGTCGCTCGCGCCGCAGTTGGTTTCGGTGTCTGTGCTCGTCTCAGTAGTGGTGTCGTCAGTGCTCATTGTCAGAAATCGTCGACGTCACGCCCGCCGCGCGGGGTGACGAGGTGGTTGCCGTAGTCGTTCTCCCAGACCGTCGTCTCCTGGGTGCCGATCAGAATGGACGTCCCCATCCCGCCGACCTCGTCGTCGTGGTCGTTCGCCTCGCCGAGGGTGGTGATGGTGTGTGTCTCGTCGTCCAGATTTCGACCTGCGTCGCCGCGGCCGGCGTCGTTGAAAATGCCGACCGGTACGTCGTCGGCTCGTTCCTCGCGAACCACGTCGATCGCGCGCTGATAGTCACGCCAGCAGTTGTAGAGGACGATGACGAACCCACTGATCGCCGCGGCTCGCAGTTTCTCTTCGATCTCGTCCCATCCGCGCCACTTGTCGGACAGCGAGACCGTACAGAAGTCGTTCGACAGCGGTGCGCCGAGGTTCGCCGCGCCACCGAGTGCCGCCGTCACACCGGGGACGACCTCGATGGGCACGTCGTACGCCTCGTCCGCCTCGGCCATCGTGTACAGGAGGTCGCTCTTGCCGTAGACGTTCGGATCGCCGCCAGAAACGTGGGCAACGTCCTCGCCGGCCCGGACACGCTGGAACGCCTCACGGGCCAGTTCGACCTGCTTCCCCATCGTCGACCGGATGAGAGTCTGGCGGCTTCCCCCTGGCCGTTCGAGGACGGTTCCGGACTCCTCGCCCGCCGCCGTTCCCCCATCAGGTGCGGCTTCCACCTCGGCGTTTTCTGGGGGGAGCGTTCCGTCGCGACGGAGGAACTCCTGATAGAGGTTCGATGCGATGACGCAATCGGCGGTGGTGATGACGTCCTTGGCTCGCTGGGTCATCGCGTGCGGCAGTCCGGGGCCGATGCCAACGACGAACAGGGTCCCCATCGCGTCGGCGGCGGTCTCTCTGCCACCCATATTACCGCCCCACCGCGACGGTCACGGCGTCGTCGAACCGCTCTTTCTTCCGGGCGAGGTCGTGCTCTCGGCCGCCGGCAATAGCCGACGCTTCAGCGATACCCGGCCAGCCGATGAGTTCCTTCGACCGCGAGGGCGAGGGCCCCTCGAACGCCTCCAGCGTTTCCTTCTCGAAGAGGACGACTCCCGCACCGATCTCCTGTGCCGCCTCGTACAGTCCTTCTTCACCCTCCTTTCGGGTGCCGGTCGCGACGAATTCCACGGCCGAGAACTCCAGATCCAGGTCGTCAAGGACAGCCTCCCAGGCATCGAGTATCTGCGCTTTCTTCACCCCCGAGACGGTCCCGGTCCCGAGGACGACACCGGGTTCACCGTTGCGCTTGAGAACGGTCACGTCGTCGCCGACGAGGACCGCTCGGGGGCCGTCGAGACGGGTGACCGGACCGAGTTCATCGTTCAACACGGCGAGGTTCGTCGCGACCGTCGAATCGCCGTTGACGACGTGGGTGTCGAGCGCCTTCGCCTTGCTCTCGACGCCCTGCTTGCCCGCAGCCTCGCTCGCGGTCGTCATCGCCGGGACTGCGCCCAGTTGGGAGAGGTCGTGGGCGACCTGATTCGCACCGTGGTGCCCACCCGTGATCGGGATTGCCCACGTGAGTTCCTCATCGACGACGACGATAGCGGGATCGTCCCACTTGTCGTCGAGGAGCGGCGCAGTCTTGCGCATCGCGATCCCCGAGGCCATCAACCCGACAAAGCAATCGTACTCTCCCCAGTGTGCCGCAAACACGTCGCCGTGGTACTCGATGATATCCACGCGCTCGTATGCCCCGCCGATTTCTGCCTCGATCTCGCGAGCGGTGTCGAGTTTTCGTTCGAAGCTGATGATCGCGATTTCCTCGGCCACCTCGCCGTCGGAGTCCGGCGTCGCACAGTGGCCGTCCGATTCACCCGATTCCGGTTCGTTCGTGTCAGTACTCATAAATTAATCGTCTGCTTCGCTCTCAGTGGAACTGCGGTTCGCCCAGTCACCGTACAAGTAGGAACGCTCGTACCCCGCTTTTCGCGCCGCGTCGCCGATGATGACAAGCGCGGACGCACGGTAGCCGGCTGCCTCAAGACGCTCGCCGATCGTTCCGATGGTCCCCTCGATGATCTCCTCGTCCGGCCACGAGGCGTGATAAATCACGGTTACCGGCGTTTCCGGGTCGTGACCGTCTTCGAGGAGGCGGTCCATCATCTCGTCGACCGCGTGGGTGCCGAGGTAGATGCAGGTCGTCACGTCGCCCATCTCGACGAACTCGCCGATGTGATCGTCTTCGGGATCGAGGGTCTGCCCCTGAGGGCGGGTGAAGGCGACGTGGTTGGCCACGCCGTTCAGCGTGAGCTGGGTCCGAAGCGTAGCACTTGCGGCGAACGCAGCGGTCACACCCGGAACGATGTAGGTCGGCACCCCCTCGTGTTCTAGGGCGTCCATCTGCTCCAGCGCTGCTCCGTAGATTGCTGGGTCGCCGCTGTGGAGACGGACGACCGTCCGCCCCGCCTCGTAGGCGTCCCGCATCAGCGGGACCAACTCCTCTAGGTCCTTACCGATGCTCGACACCTGTTCGGCGCTCGCACCGTATTCGTCGAGGAGTTCACTGTTGACCAGCGATCCGGCGTGGACGATGAGATCTGCCGCCTCGACCAGCTCTCTACCGGTGACAGTGAGGAGCCCTGGGTCGCCGGGACCGGCACCGATGAACGGGATCCCCTCCTGCCTCTCGCCAGCAGTTCGGTCCTCGATCCGAGGGTCCCGCTCCACCGCCCGGGTGTCCGCCTCCGCATCGATAGCGTCTTGCGGGTCGGTCATCGCGGCGGGGCCTCCGGGACTTCGTCGCCGCAGGCTTCACCTTCGGCCCGCTCTATCGACACAGTATCACGCCGAAACTCCTCCCCGGACCAGGGCTCTGTGGCAGGCTTCGCCCCGCCATCGGTCTTCGCCCTCGTTCCAGTGCCGGCGTTACTCTCCGATTCGGGCCCCTCGAAGGCCGCAGTCGCCGGCTCTGAACCGAGATCGCGTTTCTCCGCGTAGGCCAGCGTGTAGTAGTCGCGTTCAGTCAGCGTTTCGGGATCGTCGGTCACGACCGTCTCGCCTTCCTCCATATACAGTCGGCGGCCGTACATCACGTCATAGCCCGCCTCGACGAGCTGCTCGTGAGTCGTCGGGACGTCGGTGACTTTGAACAGAATCATCCGATCCGGCCCAGTAGGTGCTGCACCACGAGCGGCCTCGTGGAGCGCGAGACTCGCCCCGGAAGAAATCTCGACGCCAAGGGCCGTGGTAAAGGCCGTTACGGCGCTCACCCCGGGGACGACCTCGATGTCGACATCAGGGTGAAACGCGGCGAGTGTTCGACGCAAGTGCCCGAACGTCGAATAGATATTCGGATCACCGAGCGTGACGAACGCCACAGTTCCGTCGCGAGCGCGCGGTGCGATCTCTTCAGCGGCCTCGCGCCACGCTCGCCGGAGCTCGTCCTCGTCGCGAGTCATCGGGAAGTCGACGTCACCGATTCGGTCTCTGGGGACGTGCTCGGTCGCAACCGACCGAGAGAGACGTCCTGGCGAGTAGACGACGTCCGCCGCTTCGAGGACGCGACGTCCACGGACGGTTACAAGGTCGGCGTCGCCGGGGCCGAGTCCGATACCATAGAGTGTCATCGCGGTCCCCCGTCTGCCGCGACCGCACCGGTCCCACCCACCAGCATATACACCGGGTTGTCGGCATTGAAACTCGTCGCGCCGGCGAGTTCGTATCCACGACTCACCTGGAACTGAACGACGTCTGCTAGGAGGTCCCGCTCGCGGAACGCCTCAGTGGCGGCTCCAGCCACTTCGAGCCGCGAAACGTTCATGACGATACGGTCAACCCCGGTTTCGACTGCCTTGTCGAGGACCGCCTCGTAGTTTCGGCTGCCGCCGATGAACAGGGTGTCTGCGTCGTCGGGTAACCCCTCAGGAGCTTCGGCTTCCCGAAGGTCAACATTGCCGGTCACCTCATTGGCAGCGAGATTTTTTCTGGTCGTTTCGATTCGTTCTGCGTTTCGTTCGAGTGCAGTGACCCGACCCGCGCGCCGCGCCGCCTCGATCGTGACGGCGCCGGTACACGAACCGACCTCTGCGAAGTGGTCGGTCGGCCCGAGGTCGAGTTTGCGCAGAAGGACGGCCCTGACCTCCGGTTTCGTCGGACCGGCCTTCGCATCGTGTGGGAGCGATACGTGTGCCATCGCTGAACACAACTACCGTGAGGCGTAAAACAATTTTGGTTGTCTTAGGGAAAGTTAATTTGATTATATCCCCGCAGCCAGGACACTTTCCCAATCTCACGCGTTCTAAGCCAAAGCTACTTTACTTCGCAGCCCAGAGAAGAGATAATGCCGAAGAACGCGGCCGATCCCGAGGAATTCGGCGTTCTCCAGAGCAAGCGAAACGCCACTCGGTACCAGATCCTCGCTCAGATCGCAGAACGACAACCCGCGGTAAACCAACAAGAGATAGCCGATGCTATCGGGATCACCGCCCAGGCCGTGAGCGACTACCTTCAAGACCTGGTTGAACACGAATACGTCAACAAACACGGCCGTGGTCGATATGAAGTAACCAAAGAAGGGGTCGACTGGCTCATTTCACAGACCGACGAGCTGCGCCACTTCATCGAACATATTTCTGAAGACGTCATTGGACAGGTCGAGGTCGAGACTGCCATCGCGACGACAGCGATCAACGAAGGTGAGAACGTTTCACTGACGATGCAAGAGGGTGTTCTACGGGCTATGTCTGGAGGCACCGGGAGCGCAACTGCAGTTGCAGTGACGAGCGCGGAGGCGGGGCAGGACGTTGGAATTACGAACTTCGACGGGGTCGTCGATTACGACCTAGGTTCGGTGACGATCGTCTCGATCCCACGGGTTCGAAACGGTGGAAGTTCGGCAGTAGATTCCAATCGAATCGCTGAGATGGCCGAAATCCACGATCTGATAGCGGTTGGTGGAGTCGAAGCGATCGCTGTCGCGGCGGCAGCGAATCTCGAGCCGGATATCCGTTTCGGAAGCGCGTCCGCTGTCCAGGAAGCAGCGGCGAAGGGACTCGACACACTGCTTTTATGTTCGACAGATCTGCTCTCGGCACACACCGACAAACTCAGGGAGCAGAATCTCAGCTACGAGGTCGTGGACGTCGCGGACACGTAGCGACTGCAATTCGCGGATCTGTGATCAGCTGAGCTCCATTAATCGGGCGTCAAAAACGATTTGGCGAGCCACTGCATCGTCGATCAACTCACCGCGTCCCGCTCGTTGGGTCCGGTGGCCACGTGTTGAGTCGGTAGACCAATCGCAACACGGCCACCAGAATCGCACTCGCCAGCACGACGCCGAGAACCCTCGGCGGATCCGTCACAGCGGTGATCAGCCCGAACGCGACAACGGCGATCCCGACGCGAAGAACCGTGTTTCCGGCCACCTGCCGGACCACGTCGTCAGGGACACGCGACGTCTCGTCGTAGCCCGCGAGTAGGAACGTCCACCCGCGGAACCTGATCAGTGCTCCGAGAACGGTCAGGACGCCGCCGGCGACGAGCCACTCCACCGCTTTGGAGGCCAACGCACCCGTCATTCAGCACTGCTGTCCGGGCTGATCTCGAAGGTAGTGATCGTCCCGAGAAGTCCAGTAGCGGTGTCTTGGACCGTGAGACCCGCTTCAGCGACGATATCACGGGGCTGTTGATCCCAGCGACAGCCGGTCTGGCTGTAGTGAGCGTCGGTCCGCCACTCCTGATAGCTTGCGATCGGTCCCACGTCACTGCGTCCGTGTTCGACGAGGCGAATCGTCCCCCCGGGCTTACACACCCGAGTCATCTCACGGAGCGCAGCGACCGGGTCGGGGAACGTACACGTCGACAGCGACGAAATCACTGCATCGAAACTGTCGTCGGCAAAGTCGAGGTCCTGCGCATCCATCTGCAATAGCGTGCCGTCGATATCGAGCTCTGCAAGCCGATCTTCGGCTCGGGCCAACATCTGCGGACTGATGTCGATGCCGACGAGTTCGACCGTCTCCGGAAGGTATCGGAAGTTCGTTCCAGTCCCGCAGGCGACATCTAATACCTTTCCGTCGACATCCCCGAACTGCGTGCGACGATAGCGGCCAGTAACGAGGTGAGCGAGCCAGTCGAACCGGTGGATCCAGTCAGCGTACTCGGCGTACGATTCTTTGATTTCTGCGACCGACATCGGCCGGTTCGACGCCGGGTCGGTCTCGGTTCGAGAGCGGTACTGGTGGGCGGTCATCTGGGTCGTATTGTCTGGTGACGTCATTCCGCTGATGTGATTGCGTCGGGCGTTTGTTCTCTTACGGTTCGTTCCGGGATGGATCCGCATCGTCCGCTGAGAGTTCGCAGTACTGCCTGAGGAACGTCCGTCGGTCGGTCCGACCAGCGCCGGCGGCGATAAGCGTCTCTTCAAGTCCGTCGCGGTTCTGATGACAGCACCCGCTGTGGCAGGGCTTACAGAGGTATTCGAACTCCTTGTCGTCACGGTTCCAGCGGTCGCCCTGTTTGTCGTATTCCCGCGCAGCTTCACGGTCGACCGTCTCGCCGCAGGCGATACAGGTCACTTGCTGGTCGGCGTCTCTCCGCCACGATGTCGGGGTCGGTACCGTCATCGATCCACCTCCCCCATAATCGTGTCCAGACTGCCGAGCGTTGCGACGAGGTCGGCGACGTACTCGCCTTCCGCCATCGCCGGCAGCGCAGACAGGTTCGAGAACGACGGCCCGCGGATCTTGAACCGCGCGGGTGTTTCGGTCCCGTCCGCGCGGATGTAGATCCCGAGTTCGCCTTTTGCGCCCTCGACGGCCCGGTAGCACTCGCCGGACGGTTTCAGCGTCCGTGGCACGTTGGCTTGACAGGTCCGGTCCGCTGCCGGCCAGTCTGAGAGCAGGTCGACGCACTGTTCGACGATGGCTGCTGATTCTTCGATCTCCTGCAGTCGAACGAGCACGCGAGCGAAGTTATCGCAGCCGTCACGGGTGATGACGTTCCACTCGAGACGGTCGTAGTAGCCGTACGGGTCGTCACGTCGGAGGTCGTAGTCGATACCGGAGGCGCGTGCGACCGGTCCGGTGGCTCCATACTGCTTTGCGACTGCCGGCGGGAGTTCGCCGGTGTCGACACACCGTACCTGGAAGACTTCGTTGCTCGTCAGGAGGTCGTGGTACTCGGCGAGTTTCCGCGGCAACTCGTTAGTGAAGGCGCGCACGTCCTCGAGGAACTCCTCACGCGGTTCGGGGAGGTCCCACGCGACGCCGCCGACCCGGAAGAAGTTGAACATCATCCGCTGGCCGGTCAGGTCCTCCAGGAGGTCCTGGACGAGTTCCCGGTCCCGAAACCCGTACATAAACATGGCATTAAACTCACCGCTGACATCCAGCGCGTACATCGCCGTGAACAGCAGGTGCGAGAGGATGCGAGATAGTTCGGCGCTCATCGTCCGGACGACCTGGGCATACTCGGGGACCTCGATCCCGGCCAAATCTTCGATGACGCGGGCGTAGGCCCACTCGTTCAGGAGGCCCGCACCGCCCCAATCCCACCGGTCGGGGTACGGCATAATCTGGTGGCGGTAGGTTCCCTGCTGGCACATCTGTTCCTCACACCGGTGGATGTACCCGATATCCGGCTCGACATCGACGATCGTCTCCCCGTCCAGCGCGACGTCCAGGTGAAGGACCCCGTGCGTAGAGGGATGGTGCGGGCCGATGTTGATGTGCATCGTGTCGGCTCCTTCACGGTGGTCGTCCTGCAACGGGTTCGCGTGCTCGGTGAGCGTCACGAGCTGTGGGCGGGTCTGATCGTACTCAAGCGACAACGGATGCCCCTGCCAGGTCTCCGGGAGGAGAATCCGTCGCAGGTCAGGATGGCATTCGTACTCGATCCCGACCAGATCATAGGCCTCTCGCTCGTGCCACTCGGCTGTCCGGTAGACCGGCGTTGCCGACTCGCTGACAGGGTCGTCCTTCGCTGTCGGGACGACAACCGACAGCTCACGCGTTCGATCGTCGTAGCTCGTGAGGTGGTAGGTCGTCTCGAAGCGGTCTTTGTACTCTTGAGCCGTCACACACGAGCAATGGTCGAACTCCGCCGCTGACCGAAGCGTCGAGAGGACGGCTTGAACCCGGTCGGCACGGATCACGACCGCGGGTGCATTCTCGTGTGTCTCACGGTCGACGACGGCGTCGTTTGGGAGGGCGGCGACCGCCGTCTCCGGGGGACGGAGGGCGGTCGAACGGTGGTGCTGGGACATCGTCCACACGTGTCTGTTTCTGACCGAACGCCGTAGGTACGCTGCCTCACCTGTGATGTGATATAAGTACCAGTAGTGCTGGATCTTCTTCCGGCCTATAGTAGCGTTTGCAAGTCTTCACTCACACGATCGCACGACGGCGTGCGATCGGCTGCGCAATCAGTTGCAAACGCTACTATAGCGGCGTGTCGCTCGACCGCGGAGATTTATCTTCCAACGCCCTGCATATCGGCGTATGCGGTATCTCACGGTGGCAATCAAACCAAACGGGGACGGCGCATTCCATCCACTCGGGGGCGAACTAACGGACGAACCGACGATCGACCGGAAGGCCATCCATCACGTCGAACTCTTGGCCGACGACACCGTGTTGCTACTGGCCGAAGCGAGCGGCAGTCAAGATCGGTACAAACAGATTATGGCGGAGTCCCCGCACGTGATCGATTATCTCACCGCCGGCGACGACCGGTGGATCGCAGTGAGTCAGTTCGACCCGACCGAGGAAGTCCGACGGGCGCTGGAACTCCAACGGGAGTCGTTCCTGGTGATCGATACGCCGATTCGTTTCACCGCCGACGACCATCTCAAAATAACGTACCTCGGGACCGAAGACACCTTCAGAAAGCTGTTCGACTACGTCGACGAGATCGACTCGATGACGGTCGACATTCTCAATATGGGCGAGTACGACGCGGACGAATCGTCTTTCAGTCGGCTGATCACCGCCCGACAAGAAGACATTCTCGAAACTGCGGTCGAACTGGGATATTACCGCGAACCGCGTCAGGCGTCACTCGAGGATATCGGCGAGACGGTTGGGATATCCCCCGGAACAGTGGGAGAGCACCTCCGGAAGGTCGAAGAACGGGTGTTCAGCGAGATGGTACAGTGATGTCATTTGCGAATGCATCCCGAGAACCGTCCGGTGAGTGACCACCGTCGACGGCGTTGGCGTCCGCTCGCCCCGCCGGGATAAAAAGAGCCACACACAGACGGCAGTCAATCTAATCGGATCTGTCGCGTACTGTCACTTCAGACGGCGTCCAAAGGTGGGACAGGCCTCGTAACCGATCGAAATCCGCGACTGAATCAGATGACTGCCACAAAAACACCTCCAGACACTGACGCATCGTTGTTAACTGCTCACGGTGTCGAATCGACCTATCGCGACCTGAATGGCGTCCGATTGCACGTCGTCACAGCCGGCGATCCTGACGGTCTCCTGGTTGTCTTGCTGCACGGGCACCCCGATTTCTGGTACGGCTGGCGCGATCAACTCGTTTCACTCGCCGACGCCGGCTATCGTGTGATCGTCCCGGATCAACGGGGCTGTAACCTGAGCGACGCACCCGACAAAATCGACGCCTACCGGCTGTCGAACCTCGTCGCCGACGTCCGTGAATTAATCCACAGTGAGGGACGCGAGTCGGCGCATATCGTGGGGCACGATTTCGGCGCGTTCGTCGCGTGGAACGTCGCGCTTCGGGAACCGACGGTCGTTGATCGGCTCGGAATCTGTAACGTTCCCCACCCGACGGTGTACCGGGAGACGCTCCGCTCCAGTCTCCGCCAACTCGCGCGGAGTTGGTACGTCTGGTTCTATCAGCTCCCGAAGCTCCCCGAATGGATGCTGCGTCGGAACGAGATGGAGAACATGGTCGCCACGCTCGACATCTCCTCGAATGCCGGAACGTTCGATGCCGAAACGATCGCGCGGTATCGGGCAGCGTGGCGGCACACCGGTATTGAGCCGCGGATAAACTGGTATCGGGCATTCAGGCGGTCCGAGCGTCCGTCACGCGATACGGTCGTCCAGCCAACGCTGATCTGTTGGGGCGAGGACGATGTCGGACTCGTCCCTTCTATGGCGGAGGAAAGCCTCGCGTACTGTGAAACAGGTCAGCTTCAGACATTCCCCGACGCGTCACACTGGGTCCACCACGAGCGCGAGGAGGTCACCGAGGCGCTGCTCGATCACCTCTCGTGAACGGATGGGGTATCAGTACTCGGTCGGGGAGCGACACCGGACCGCCTCAACGATCACAGCGTCGGCCTGGTGATAACTAAGTGGATATATCCGACACAGTTGGCGAGTTGCCCTGCCGACGTTCTGTCCGTATGAGTACTGAAGCCGGGAGTGTTGTAGAGATAGGGGCACCTCAGCCACCGTGGACGATCTACGGACTCCAGTCGTCGGCACTACTTCCCCCGCAAGCCCACCAACCGGTGTCCGACTGGATAGCTCAATGAATCTGAGTGAATCGACACCTGGACGCCAAGGTGGTTTTCACTTACCTTCCTCTGTTAACACGTCGATCGCCGAGCACGTGGCACCGATTTTGTGTACATTCCGGATGCCACTCGCGCAACTCCTCGAACCGGACGTCAGTCTCGGCGTTTTCGCCCTCGCTGCGAGGCTCAGCGGCCTCAACTTCCTCGTGTGCCGACGGGAACGTAACCGTCGTGTGAGAACCGTCACGCTCGGTGATGGGCTGTTCGCCGTCTGCGGGCTCATCGTATTCTCGACTACCCGTTGCTTCCGTATTTCCCGGATGCTACCCTCCGATTGCTCAAACCCAGGAATACGATCGTAATGCTCGGTGGCCGCTTGGCCTGCTTCGTCGCCGTGACGCGGGAGTGAGTCCTGTCAGACCCGGACAACGTATCGTGTCCAGGGCTATACAGCCTCACAGTGACGGCGTGAACGCTGCAAGCCCGGCCCTGACCAGTTTCGCTTCTCCCTTCTGGAGATGTTCGCTCGCCGTGTTCGGTGCACAGCCCAACTCTGCTGCGACGTCAGCGTGTGTCGCTTTCCGCGGCGTGTCGTAGTACCCCAACTCGACAGCCACCTGCAGCGCTTCCTGTTGGCGGTCACTCAGCGTCGTCGATGGATCTACCTCAGCGCTCGGAAACTCCTGAATCGCGTCGATCTGAACGCCCACCGTCGCCGGGAGGCCGTCGATCGTCGACTGTACCGTCTCCGGATCGCCGACGATGTGCCCGTGGATGCAGCCTTCACGGTAGACGAGTGGCCGTCGCACCACCAATCCAGCGCGATCGATCGCCGTCGCGGACCCGCCGAAGATCGGGATCGCCGCGTCCCGCAACGTGACGAGTGCATACGTCACGCCCGTGTCTGTGGCTGCGTGTTCGACCGCTTCGACACCGGTCGTCTCGCGTGCCAACTCGACGAACGTCGCCCCGTCGCCGTCGATCGCGTACAGGTGCGTCGAGCGCACCGACTCGCCGCGGTTCCAATCCATCGCACGTGCCTCGTCGACGGCGGGGGACGCCAGTATGTACCGGAGGAACTCAGGTGCTTGCTCACGCTCCGGACGGACGGTGATCCGGATGTGTTTCATACGTGTCTCGTTTGAGACTCCTCACGGCTGACCAATATAAACCCCTGGAGCATACTCCACAGAATCGCTACGCCGATAGCCCTGTTTGATCCGGGTGTGATGACGACACCCCCAGTCACGATCGGTTGTCAGTTCCGTATCGTTCGGTCCGGTAGCACCGTGGCTTTCCAATCGGAGGTGGGCAAGCGATGAGAGCCGTTCGTTACCACGACCACGGCAGCGCGGACGTCCTCCAGGTCGATGAAGTGGACCGCCCGACCCCCGAACGCGACGAGGTCCTCGTCGAAATCCGGGCTGCCAGCGTCAACCGCGTCGACGTGATGTTCCGCGCTGGCCAGTACGGTGACCTCCCGCTTCCGACGATTCCCGGCGGCGACGGCGCGGGACTCGTTGCGGAGGTCGGAGCGGACGTCGAGGAATTCGAGCCGGGTGACAGCGTCTTCATCTCCGGGATGGATCGGGCCACCGGCGGGACCTTCGCCGAGTACGCTGCCGTCCCAGTTGCAAAGATCGCGCACCTGCCCGATGACGTGGCGTGGACGGTCGGCGCAGCCATCGGTAACGTCGGCGCGACGGCGTGGACGGCGCTGGAAGAACTCGCCGGTATTCAAGCGGGTGATCGCGTCCTCATTCACGGCGGTTCGGGCGGCGTCGGGCACATTGCCGTCCAGATCGCCGCGCACAGTGGCGCGGAGGTGATTGCGACCGCCGGAACCGAAGCCGCTCGCAGCCAACTCAGAGACCTCGGTGCGACCGCTGCACTCGATTACAACAGCGACTCACTCGCCGAGGAAATCCTCGCCGCGACCGACGGCGCCGGCGTGGAAACGATCCTCGATCACCGGCTCGAGGAGTACCTCGACCTGGATCTGGAAGTCGTAACCGAAGGCGGGCAGATCATCAGTACGATGGGGCACATCCCTGAGACGAACGGGCGGCCGTTCTACAACAAAGAAGTGACCATCCAGCCCCTGAAGATGGACAACTGGCCGGATCGGCGTCCAGTCCTGGACCGTCTCGCTCGACTGCTAGAACAGGACGCGGTGACGGCTGTCGTCGCGGAGACGTACGCGTTCGAGAACACCGACGCGCTCACCAGGAGATCCTCGCTGGCGGCTCTCTCGGGAAACTCGTCGTGAAACCCTGAGTGTCGCATTCGACTACCGGAGCCGCCCGGGCGGTGCACGGCGACCGGTCGGCCTGTCGAGGGTGCGTTCGGCTGCTGCTGAGAGCGGCCGTCGCTCGGACCCTCACAGCCACTGGGAGGAGAACCCGTCGTTCTCTCCCATCGACTCCCCCTTCCCGCGTCACTCAATAAGCCGGCGCGGATGCCCCAGGGTATGTCCCCACTCGTCCTCGATATCGAGACGGCAAGCCCGTTCGAAGAGCCGCCCGAGAACACGAACGACTCACAGTACTACGAATGGGTTGCTGTCGGCCTCGCGTACGCGAAGGCGTGGGCGCGACGCCAGAAACCGACGTGTGTTGTTCCGACGCGGCGGTTGGGGCGATACGTACACGATCAACCTCTTCGAACGGTTGTTCGAGTGGTGTGAGGAACGTCCGATCGACCGCCTCCTCACGTACAACGGGGCGTGGTTCGATGGGAAGCACTTACGCACCCGGGCAGCGGCTCTCGACGCCACAGCCGATACAGCGGTGCGAGACCGGACCGAAGCCCTGTTCGAAAGCCACATCGACGTGGCGCTTGCCGCTGCCGACGAATACGCTGCGGAACTCTGGGACGACCAGCACATCCTGCCAGACTGGAAAGCGTAGGACCCCGCCGGAATCGACGACGAAAGCGCGTGGTACGACGATTACACCGTCCCCGACTCGTACCTCTCGGAGAGCGAAAGCCCCGCCGTGCAAGGAAAACATATCGGGCACGTCATCGGCGAACGATACGTCGACAACGTCGAAGCCGGGATCGAAGCGACCAGCGTCCACCGAGAACTCACGCGCCTCTTCGAAGACTACCGTACGAGCGACGTCGCCGACCTGATTGCACTGTACCAGGCTCTCGGGGGGTCTGCGCTGGACGACAGGTACCACGGGCCACCAGCACGGATCATCTGAGGTGACGATCGCAGAGCGGCACGGGTCGCTGTCACCGCAAGAATCCACGAGCGAACGCAGTGAGCGAGCGGGGAGCGAACCGACAAACGGGAGGTTCGCAGGCTTTTGATGCAGCTCTCACCAGCGAGCCGAAGCCGGCGCATTAAAAGGTGCGCACGCAGCGTGCCACGACTGATTCAGTTGCGAAGTCGTGAAACACATATCGTGACTTCCCCGGTGGCAGCTAAGTCAGTGTGTCCACGCAGCTCGTTAACAACTCATACTCGGTGGCGAGCTGTGGTGCTCCGCGTTCCGGATCGTCTGCGGTCGGGCGTGAGCTCATCACGTGTACGACCGGATTATAGTGCGCGACGCCGTTCCGGAGGCTCACTAAGTCTTGGAGCGACGCTCGATACTCAGAGATGGGGATGCCGAGTTCGGAAGTGAGTTCAAGCTCCGTCACGATACTGACGAGGTCACGTAACTGCGCGGTTGCAAGTTCGTCGGCAACAAGATCGTTTGCACCGTATACCCCGAGCGTCACATCAGTTCGTTCGTCCCAGCCTGGAGCCACCTGCCGGATGAACTGCCGCAGCCCGATTTCGAACCGAGCGAACTGGTCGTACAATTGGTGGTAGACCGGGAGTTTGTTCAAATCGTATCGAGTGATGAGGCCGTGCGGTCCAGTCGGCTCACCGACGAAGCAGAACCGTTGCTGTCCGAGTTTTGAGACGACCGTATCCAACCCGGCGTCAAGTGCGACACACCGCATTGTAGGAATCGGTTCGGTAGCCGTGGCGACAGTGGCTCCGTCCTCTACTGTGAGTTCAGCGCGTGATACGAACCCGTGAAGTCCTGCCCGTCGATCCGGATCTTCGTACACGAGCGTAGTGTCGTAGTCCTTTGCAAACAGATCCAAATACACTGATGCGACGTCTCGGTTCGCTGCCACGACATCGAGTTCAGCGGCTGGGGTCATCACTGCTTCCGCCACGCGGCGCTGAGTGTCGTTGTGTGCCGCTGCCACAAGGCTTGATTCGACCTGTTCTGGTTCCGGTTCGTTGACCCGCCTGTCAGGCTCGTATTCTCCTTCGCCTTCACCGGTCACGACAGTCAGCACCCGTGAGTCAGTACCTGCTCCGTCCGCCTCAGTAGGGAGTTCGACGAGGTCGTTCACAAACGGTGCCACGTACTGCTGCGCGGCCGAAGCCGTCCGTTGCGTCGTTAATTCTGGAGCTGTGAGGAACACACCGCGCCCATCAGGACGGAGAAACTGGAGCGCTCGGTCGATATACATCACAGCTGGCACAACCGACCCGTCATCCGGACTAACGTGCCGTAGTGATGCTGCGAATTCACGCCGCCGCTCCGCTGACAACGACTGCCACCCGATAGACGGCGGGTTTGCAACCACGAAATCGAAGGTCCGCTCGACCCCGGGGTCTTCGGCTAAAATCGTTGATTCTACGACGGTTAGGTCACGGTTCCCGTACGCTTCTCGCAGTCGCTGTGCCGTCTCATTGTTCGACGTGACGGCCACACCATTTGGGGGGTCCAGTTGGTTTTGCTCCACATATCGATATACTGCATCAACGACTACCCCGTCCGGACACACCGGGTACAATATCGAATCGAACCGGAGCGTACGCGCATCGGTAAACAACAGGTCTACCATCCGATTCGCAACAGCCTTCGATGTTCGCACAACAGACGCAATATTATGAGACGGCAAAATAGGTTACTGTAGTGTACACCAGACGATGGGATGATCCAATTTCACCCGCTCTCTGGAGTAAGGAACGCCATCCCAAGAACTGGCGTCACAGATAACGCCGTGGCACCGGCAGTGCCGTAGTATTTCGAGGACACTGACGCACGCATCAACGCCAGCGGTGCATTGAGCCGCGTCGCCGACGATTCCCCCGAAACAGGGGCTCTGCTAACACCCCTGTCCATCGCGTTACTCGACGACGAGGGCCCGCACGTCGGTGAGAACGCGTGTAGGGCGCTGGGTTACCGCCACGCTCACGACGCCCGCGCCGCCTTGGCAGAGTGTACACACCGATGCGAACGCCGACGTTCGGACGTACGCCTCGTGAGCACGCAGCCAACGCTCCAAGCGAGGGAGACGCAGCGTTTTGAGCAGCAATCTGTGGGTCTCCACATCTGGATCGAGAGTGCTCACAAGAGCAAATTCGCTGAGCAAGCAGGGATTCACTCTATTCTTCGAATCCTGGCCCACAAGTGAACGAATCCGGTGCGCAGGGTAGCTGATTGTGGTGACAGCACTGGCAGCACTCACTGGCAGTGTACTGACCGAACGAGAAATCGGTGATGCAGGTCATCGAAAACGTGGTGTCGTTCCGGACTGCGTGGCGTGTTCCGAGAGTCGCTGATTGGATCACAACAGATCTTTGATTAGTCGGGATATGGAAGACGTATGCAGTCAAGTGCGCTTGTGACAGGTGCGGCTTCGGGTATTGGGCAAGCGGTGGTCGAGCAGTTTCTGGATGATGGCTCTACCGACCACGTTGCCGCACTCGATATCGATCCGACGATCCACGATACGTTCGATGAGGCTGTATCGACCTCTGTGGTGGATGTGAGTGATCACAAGGAAGTACACGAAGTCGTCGATCAGATCGAGCAAACGCACGATATTACGGCTGTGGTGAATAACGCGGCAATCTCGCGGTACTATTGGCTCGGCGATCTCACCTTTGAGGAGTGGCAAGAGGTTATCAATGTCAATCTCACTGGACAGTATAATGTTGCCCACGCTGTCGGACCGAAAATGTACGAACGTGGTGATGGCGCGATTGTGAACGTTTCTTCCACCGCGGGACAACGAGGGAGCGCGAGCGCAGGCGTCCACTATTCGGCCTCGAAAGCCGGTGTACTCGGACTAACCAAGGGGCTCGCGAAACAGCTTGCTCCCAGTGTACGGGTGAACTCTGTCGTTCCCGGTCTCATCGATACGCCACTCGCGACCGACTCGGAACTTTGGTCCGACGAGGAGTTAGCGGCCTTCGTCGAGCGCCTTCCGGCGGGCCGCCTCGGTGATCCAGACGAAGTCGCTCGTGTGATCCACTTCCTGTGTGGTGAAGGGAGTGCCTATATGACGGGGAGTGTCGTGAACGTCGACGGTGGGTCTGCTCTCGTCTAATCCTGGCGGTGTCAAACACCCTCGGAAACCGCGTCGACGGTCGTAAACTCCACCTCCGGGTACTCGGCAATAGTCTCGATCAGGGAGTCGAGCAGCTCGACCCGATGACTGTACCCCATTATTTGTGGGTGCATCGTCAGTACATAGACTCCGTTATCGACGTTCCGATACATCCACTCGAACTGTGATTGCCACATATCGAACACTGCCGGCTCGTCTGCAAAGCCTCGCTGGCGGTTGAATGCGAACGCGGGGAAGTCGTCCCGTTGCCACGAGACTGGAACCTCGACGATTGCGGACGCCTCGCCTCGCTCGAAAGGTGCATCAGGCGGCGCCTGCCACCCCTTGCGGAGTGGATAGGGATGGAACTCGGTGCCCATCTGACTCGAATCCCATTCGAAATCGAACGCCTCGAGTAGAGAAAGGGTGTTCTCTGAGAAGTCCCACGATGGTGAGCGATATCCCGTCGGGCGGCGGCCGGTAAGCGATTCGATAGCCTCAATGCCTCGTTTGATGTCGGCTCGCTCGCTCGCCTCGTCGGGATATGTGCCCGGTCGCGTGTGTGACCAGCCGTGATGTTGGATGTCGTGGCCGGCCGTCCAGACCGACTCGACGGCGTCAGGGAAGCTCTCGATCGTGTGACCGGGAACGAACCACGTCGTCTCTATGTCGTGCTCGTCGAAGAGGTCGAGCAGACGGGGTGCGCCGGTGTCGACTCCGAACAGTCCACGCGAGAGGTTCGTCGGACTATCCGCCTCGCCGAAGGAGTGAATCCACGAGGAAACACCGTCGAAATCGACAGTGAGACAGACTGTCGCGCGACTCATTGTCGCCTCTCGTTCGCTGGTCGACCTGCTCGAAACGCCGGCTGCGATCTACTATTCGCGCTCATATCACTGTTCGATTTGAAGATCTGCAAGTATTCTATCGGTGGTTTCTGCGATTACCTCAGCAATGAACGTCGGGTCTGAGGCTGTTGGGTCTCCTAATCCACCTTCGACGGTGAGGTCATCGAAGTATCGGAAGGCTTCGGATTCTTCGGACTCGTGCATCGTCTGGGGCTTCTTCTTTTCATCCCGTACCAACTCCGGGCAGTAGTGTTCGATGACACTCGTCTCGTGTTCTCCGGCGTGGCCCCACTCGTCGCCGAATCGCTCTTCGAGTTCGTCCCGTGCGAAATCCGTCCAGTTGACATACCGTGTCGGTAGGTCGTGTTCGCGCTGGAGACGATCGATAGCTAATTTGTGCGGTTCGATGTTCCCAGCGTGAAAATTTGTAATGAGGAACCGGTCGCCGCCGTGTTCTTTCACTGAGCGGCCGATCTGAACGACAACGTCTTGGTACGTGCCGGCATCAAGGGTAATCGTTCCTGCAAACGGGAGGTGGTGCTCGGAGTAGCCATACGGGAGCGGCGGAAGCACGAGTAACTCGAGGTCGTGATCCGGCGCACGTTCCGCAAGTTCGTCTGTGAGGTATGACGAGCGCAACGTGTCGACCGACGTCGGAAGGTGAAGCGAGTGCTGTTCGGTGCTTCCACACGGCAGCACAACATAATCTGCGGCTTCGAGCGCGCTCGCAGCATCTTCCCACGTCATCCGTTCTAGCCGGTAGTCGGCGCTGTCACTCACGGTCGCTCACTCCCGTTGGACTGCGGTGAGATGCGTGGACTGCCATCTCAGTTCACCTCCATATTCGTCGGTGGTTCTGCACTCTCCGGCAGCGGCGTTTCGTACTCGCTGGGACGAGTCGCGTCCAGTTCTTCTGCCGCCGCCTCGAGGATCGATGGATCGACCAAGAGATCGTAAGCAGTCCCAGCTATGGCCTTCGCCGCGTATACCGCAGACTTCGCCGCAAAGTCCCCGTTGGCAGCGACCGCCTGCCAGGAGTGAGACGGGGTGCCTATGGGCCACGACGCTGCCCAGAACTGGGCTACGGGCGTGATCCAGCTCACGTCTGCAACGTCCGTTGAACCTTTCATCACGGTCCCTTCATCGAAGGACGCCATCGGTTCCGCGTACAGTGCGCGATCCCTGGCGGCTTCTCGTTCGTCCGACTGTAGATCGGCCAATCGGTTCTCGATTGTCTCCTCGGAAAGCGTTTCTTGGAGTTCGGCTGCGAACTCACGGTCCGATTCGGTGTACTCGATCGCCCCGAGTTCACGCATATTCGAGAGTAACACGTCCGAAATCGTGTCGTTCGCGAGATAGTCGTGACATCCCGTGATGAAGCGCCGCTTGACGGTCGTCTGAGACATCAGCGCCGCCCCTTCGGCAACGTCGTCGACCCAGTCGGTGATCTTCTCGGTCGTGTGCCGAGATGGCGCCCGTACGAAGTACCACACGGACGCCTCGGCTGGCACGACGTTCGGTGCTCCGCCGCCTTCCGTGATGGAGTAGTGGATGCGAGCGTCGTCGGAGATGTGCTCCCGCATAAACTCGACGCCTGTGTTCATCAACTCAACGGCATCAAGGGCGCTCCGCCCCGATTCCGGTGACTGTGCGGCGTGAGCTGATTCCCCGTGGAACGTGTACTCGATCGAGTTCATCGCGAGTGAGCGTCCTTTCCAGGGTGCTGAAACGTGGCTTGGATGCCAGGTGAGAGCGGCATCAAGGTCGTCAAAGACGCCCGCACGAGCCATATAGACCTTGCCTACGAGCGTCTCCTCGGCCGGACAGCCGTAGTACCGTACTGTGCCACTGAGGTCACCCGATTCGATCGCTTCCTTGACCGCAACTGCAGCGCCGAGACTGCCGACGCCGAAAAGATTGTGACCGCATCCGTGGCCCGACCCGCCCGCTTCAACCGGGTCGCGGTACGGTACCGATTTCTGTGAGAGGCCGGGCAAGGCATCGTACTCTCCGAGGATCCCGATCTTTGGGTCCCCATCGCCATAGGAGGCGACGAAGGCGGTCGGCATCCCGCCAACGTGATATTCGACCTCGAATCCCTCCTCGGAAAGCGTGGACGCGAGTAGTTCGGCCGATGCTGTCTCTTCGAGTGCGAGCTCCGGGTTCGCCCAGAGATCTCTGGTCAACGAGACGAGGTCAGTCCGGCGCGCTTCGATTCGTTCGTGGATATCGTGTTTTGACATAGTTCAGATGTGCGTTGGTGTGTCGTCAGTTCGGCCCGTGAAGGCGATCGGCGCAGCTCATTCGTGCTGTATCGGTTCGCCCTCTGATCCGTGGAGATGGCAGGCCACACGCCGGTCGGTCGTGGGTTCTCCGGTGATGCTGTCGAGACTCGGCGCCGTCTCTGCACACACGCTTTTCTCAGCAAACTCCGTCTGCAGTAGCTCGGTCGCACGCTCCCACTCATCGGCGACAGTGTGCTCGATTGCCTCAGTCACGACCTCCTGACAGCGGGTGTCTGTAAGCCGACCATCCAGGAACTGCTCTTGGATATGCGACACACTGTCTGCATCGAAGGAACGCCGATCGACAGCGCGTATCAGTTCGCGGACGTCGGCCCATTCGCTATCAGAGATGTCATACTCGGCTGGCACAATGAGGGCGGGACAGCGTGTTCGAAACCGACAGCCAGATGGGGGGTTGATGGGACTCGGCACGTCGCCGTGGAGGACGCTCCGCTCGCCGCGGCTCCGTGGATCCGGAACCGGGATCGAGGAGAGGAGCGCCTGTGTGTAGGGGTGCCTCGGATCCTCGAAGAGCCGGTCGACGTCTCCGACCTCGACCAACTCTCCGAGATACATTACGGCGACGCGATCGCTGATGTGGCGGATGACCGAGAGGTCGTGGCTGATGAACAGGTAGGTCAGCCCGAACTCCGTTTGGAGGTCCTGAAGTGTGTTCAGGATCTGTGCCTGGATGGATACGTCGAGGGCGCTCGTCGGTTCGTCGAGGACGACGAAGTCCGGATCGACCGAGAGTGCGCGTGCCAGATTGATCCGCTGGCGTTGGCCGCCCGAGAACTCGTGTGGGTACCGATCGTAGTACTGCGGCTCTAGCCCGACCGATTCTAAGAGTTCCTTCGCCCGCTGTTCGCGCCCGGTGGCATCCCGGAGTCCGTGGGCTTCCATCGGCTCTTCGATGATCGCGCCGATCTTCATCCGCGGATCCAGGCTCGACTGCGGGTCTTGGAAGATCATCTGAATGTCTTCACGCCGCTGCCGGAGCGCCTCGTTGCTCAGTTCCGCGAGATTCTCGCCCTGGAAGTGGATGTCACCGTCAGTCGGTGAGAGCAGTTGGAGCAGGACGCGAGCGAGCGTCGACTTCCCGCATCCGGATTCGCCGACGAGACCGAGTGTCTCGCCCTGTTCGATCTCGAAGGAGACGCCGTCAACTGCACGAACGGTCTCCGGATTGTGCGTAAACGGAAAACTCAGCCCGTCAGGGGCGAACTCGTAACTGCCGAGCAATCCGCTCGAATTGTCGAAATGTTTGGTCAGCCCTGATACGCGGACGAGCGGGTCCTCCTCCGACTCTTCGGGATGACTACTCACGTCGGTCACCCCCTGCAGCTGGACTCTCGTCGGTGAGTGGCCGGCTGGTCTCGTATGCCGCCTCGAAGGCATCGTGTTTCAGACACGCGGCGTACTGTCCCGCCTCGGTCACCGTCCGGAGATCCGGATGGGTTCGCTGACAGACCTCGCGAGCCTCCGGACAGCGGTCGTGGAACCGACATCCCGAGGGCGGGTTGATCGGCTCGGGCATCGCCCCCTCGAGCGGTTGGAGATCTTCGGTGGATTGGTCCGGTCGCGGGATCGAGTTCAGTAGGGCTTCGGTGTATGGGTGCTGGGGATTGTAGAAGAGGTCGTCGACGCTGGCGCGCTCGACGACTTCACCGAGATACATCACGTTGACGCGATCACAGATCTCAGCGACGATTCCCATATCGTGAGTGACCCACAGGAAACTCGCGTCGTATTTGTCTTGGAGGTCATAGACTAGATCCAAGATTTGCCCCTCAACGGTGACGTCGAGCGCCGTTGTCGGCTCGTCTGCAACGATGAGTTTCGGCTCACAGCCGAGTGCCATCGCGATGAGCACACGCTGACGCATTCCACCGGAAAACTGGTGTGGGTAGTCGTCGAAGCGCTCTGCGGGCTGAGGGATTCCGACCTCACGGAGTATTTCGATTGCTCGATCACGCGCCGCCTGCTTCGAGAGCCCACGATTCAATTCGATCAGTTCACGGAGTTGGCCCCCGACGGTAAATACGGGATTCAGACTTTCCATCGGGTCCTGGAAGATGAGTGCGATCTCGCTTCCACGGATTTGAGACCGCATCTCCGTGTTCGTGAGCATCTCTTCTCGCCTGGTCGGCTCGCCGTCTGTCCCGGGTTCGTCCTCGAACCCAACGACGGTCTTCCCGTCGAACGTAATTTCGCCGCCGACGATATGACCGGGCGAGTCGATGAGACGGAGAATGCTCCGGACGGCGACGCTCTTTCCCGCACCGGATTCGCCAACGAGGCCCACGATTTCACCTCGCTCGACGGTAAATGAAACGCCGTCCACTGCCCGGACTGTGCCTGCTTCCGTGAAGAACTGCGTTTTCAGATTCTCGACTTTCAGTAGTGGTGTGTCACTCATAGTATCGTGTAGTCAGTCGTTCAGTCGCGGATCGAACGCGTCGCGAAGCCCATCACCGACGAGATTGAACCCGACGACAGTGACGAGGATTGCAAGTCCCGGCCAGACGCTGAACCACGGATCGGGCAACATATAGGTTCGCGACTGGGCAAGCATCGCGCCCCACGAGGGCGTGGGTGGTTGTGCGCCGAATCCAAGGAAGGACAGCGCGGCGACGATGAGGATGTTCACGCCAATCTGCAGCGTTGCCTGCACCAACACGGGGGCTAGGCTGTTCGGAATGACGTGACGGCGGATGATATTCCGATCACGGACACCTGCAGCCTTTGCGGCCTCGATGTACTCCTCTTCGCGAACGCTGAGTACTTCCGAGCGGATCAGTCGGGCGAAGATCGGCGTCGTGATGACACTCACGCCGACGATAGCGATCCAGAGGCCTCGCCCGAACGCGGACATAATCGCGATCATCAGCACGATAAATGGGATCGCGTAGAACGTCTCGACGGTTCGCTGCAGGACGTCGTCGATCCATCCACCGTAGTACCCAGACACCGCGCCGATGATCGTCCCGAGTGTGGCGCCGACGCCGGTCGCGACGATCCCGATCTGGATGGCAATCCGTGACCCATAGACGAGTCGCACCAAGATATCACGTCCGCGATGGTCGGTTCCCAGCGGGTGGGCCCACGTGCCGGTCCCGTACTCGTTCGTGATGCCGACTGGTGGCAGGAGGCCACGGGAGCCAGGCGGGGCCGTTATCGGACTGTACCAGAACCGCTCGGCGAAGTAGTAATCGAGCACGACGCCGTCGACGAACGCCCAGATAGCGACCACGATGATGAAGAGGACGATATACATCCCCCACCGAGACGTGGAATTGCGTCGGAGCTGCGTCGTTACTTCTTCCCAGCCTGAGCGTGGCGTGTGTGTCGTGGATTCGTCGGCAGTTGCGTCACTCATTAGCTTTCATCCCCGTAGGAGATACGCGGGTCGAGATACGCGTAGAGTATGTCTGTGATGAGAACGCCGATGACGAACAACGACGCGTAAAACAGCGTCGTGCCGAGGACCAGCGGATAATCCCGGGCGTTCACACCTGTGATGATGAGCGTTCCAATCCCGTTGATGCTGAACACCGTCTCAGTGAGTACCGACCCTCCGAGCGCGGTCGTCAGATTGAGTCCAATGACGGTCAACACAGGAAGCTGTGCGTTCCGAAAGGCGTGTTTCCGGAGTATCGTCCGCTCCGAGACGCCAAATGCTCTGGCGAGCGATACGTACTCCTGATTGAGGACCTCGAGCATCGAGGAGCGCTCGATACGCATAATCGCGGCCATCTGAAGCGTGCCCAGCGTCAGTGTCGGCATAATGAGGTGGATTCCGGATTGGTAGAGCACGTCTAGGCGTGTCGTCGCGTGATCGACTGCTGATGGGGGCGCCCACGGCATCACCAGACCGGTCGCTGGCAGGAGCCCGAGGTGGTACGTGAGGATGATAATCAGGAGTAGCCCGATCCAGAAGCTCGGTGTACTCACCCCGATGAGACCGAAAATTCGGAAGACGTGATCGGAGAGTTGATTCCGGCGCTGTGCGGAAAGCACCCCGATCGGGACCGCAGTGATGATAGCAAACGTGAAGCTAGATGCGACGAGCAAGAGCGTCGCTGGAAGCCGTTCGAGGATTTTCTGTGTCACCGGCACCCGGTAGTTGATACTCTGTCCGAGGTCGCCCTGGACGACATTCATAAGATATTTGATGTATCGGATATGGATCGGTTGATCGAGGCCGAACTGCGCCCGCATCGCGGCGATTGCCGATGCGTCGGCGCTCGGCCCGATAAAGATCCGAACCGGGTCGCCCGGAGCGGCGTTGACGAGGAGAAACGTGATCGTGACGACGCCGAGAAGCGTAAATACCGACTGACCCAGCCGACGGGCGACGTATCGAGGGAGACTCATATGCGCAAGGGAGTAGGGAGCGTATTAGATTACAGGGAGACGTTGTTGTAGTCGGTGACGAGTCGAGGGTTGATCGGCGAAACAGGATGCACGGAGAAGTCCTGCACACGAGAACTGACACCGTAGGCGTTCTTGTAATTGAAGGCTGGAAGGTGGACTTTGTCTTCGAGGAGTGTCGTGATCGCGTTCGTGTACAGTTCCTTCCGCTCTGCCTGGTCGACGGAGCGGCGCGCCTCGGAGATCTGTGTCATCACTTCCTCGTTCTCGTAGTAGACGCCCTGATTGACGCCGGCCGCGTCGATGTGGAACAGATTATACATAAAGTCGTCCGGGTCGGGGTAGCGGACCCAGCCGAGGACGTAGATGTTGTAATCGTCGGCGTTGCCGGTGTAGGCTTGGCTGAGCATCGTCCCCCAGTCGAGGCGCTGGACGTTCGCGTCGTAGCCGGCCTCTTTGATCCCGTTCGCGATCGAGACCCCGATGTTCTCACGGTTGTCGTCCGGCGGAACGATAATCTTGCAGTTCCAATCGGATGGGACGTCGGCCTCAGAGAAGAGCTGCTGGGCTTGCTCGATGTCCTTGTCGTTGGGAATATCCGTCCACTGGTCGACCGGGAATCCCCAATCCTCGTTGATCGGGCCTGGCATCGGACTGTACTGACGAAGCCCGGACGGTTCGATGAACCGCTCGACGGCGTCGTCCATCGAGAAGCTGTAATCGATGGCCTCTCGCACCTTGAGATCCGTGGTCGGCCCTTCGTTCATATTGAACGCCACGTAGAAGTAGCCGATGCTCTCGACGGACGAGACGTCTGCATTCTCCATTCCCTCAACGGTCGACCACAACTTCGGAGGGATGGTCTCGATGATATCTTGACTCCCGGTTTCGAGCTCGGTCACCCGAGTCGTCGATTCCGTGATGGGAACGAACCGCACTCCCGAGACGTTCGGCGTTGTGTCACCCCAGTAGTCGTCCCACCGTTCGAGTTCGACGAAGGAATTCTCTTCCCAGTCAACAAACTGGAACGGCCCCGAGCCGATTGGCTGTTCGGTGTTGAACGCTTCCGGATCATCCTCACGCACAGCTTTCGGCACGATTTGATGCGTGAGGAGATCGTCGAACATCGCAAAGGGGTAGTTCAGATCGAACTGGACAGTGTAGTCATCGACGGCTGTGGCGGTATCGATGACTGAGAAAATCCCAGAGAGTGGCGTTTCTTCCTCAATCGGTGCGAGGAACGAATACACCACGTCCTCTGCGGTCAGCGGGTCGCCGTTGTGGAAAGTAACGTCCTCCTTTATTGGAACGACGTATCGTGTGTTCTCTCGCGTGATTTCAGGCGCTGCGGTTGCCAGATCTGTCGTCGTCTCCGTCCCCTCAGTGTAGGTGTACAGTTTACTGAAAACACGGTTACCGACTAGCGCATCGGGATTCGAGTACTGGAGAATCGGATCGAACCGCGTGGGTTGGAGTGCCTGCCCAACGTTGAATGTGGCTCCCTCCGAAGAACCGGATTCATCCGCCGCTGTGTTACCTGTGTCAGCCGAATCTGAACTGGAGGTGTCAGTTGAATCGCCCGACGCATCTGATCCGTCCGAGCAGCCGGCAAGCCCGACTGGGATCGCAGTCCCAGTCGCAGCGAGGATCTCCCGGCGTGAAATATCGTTGTACTCCATTGTGCCAAGAGGTCCCACCCGCCCTAATAACAAATAAGTTGCTCTTAATAACACTCGAGATATGGTAATCCGCGATGTTATTTACTCTTTTTACTCGATTGAAATAATCACTATGCGGGACATATACAAAATAGTCCCACAATACGAACAGCTGAGATGCACCTCGATGTGCGAACTGATTTTCACACTACCCAATATCGGGATAGAAATCCGTTGATACGGCAATATAGATATATCTATACTGTATTATTCTTCAGATTATTAATCCTAGTATGCGGTAGCATTATGCTGTCGGCCGTAGATCCACAAACCGGAATGAATGACACAAATCCTGAGACATTGACCACGATTGAACAGGCATTTGAGATCCTTGAACTAATACATTCAAATAACGGCGGGAAACCCACCGATATCGCTGATTCAATGGATGTCAGTTCGAGTACCGCACATCGGTATCTCAATACACTCGTTGAGAAGGGCTATCTCGTGAAAGAAGACGGCGTCTATTATCTCGCGTTGAAGTTCCTCACACTCGGCGAGCGGGCACGGACGCGCAAGAACGTCTACACGAGTGCCGAAGAGTACGCCGATATGCTCGCCGAGGAAAGTGGCTGTCGATCAACATTTATCGTCGAAGAAAATCTCCAAGGGATCTATCTCTATACCTCTGCGGGAAGCCACAGCGTCTGGACACAGTCAACGATTGGAAAACGCATCCCCCTCCACGCGACTGCCGGAGGGAAAGCCATTCTTGCATCTTTGTCTGACGACAAGGTTGCTCGAATCATCGATCAGGGCCTAGAACGGAAGACTTCGAGCACGATCACTTCGGCGAGCACGCTCCGTGAACAACTTACGACGATCCGTGACCGCGGCTACGCTTTCAACAGGGAAGAGCAAATCCAGGGTGTTAACGCGGTTGGCGCCCCGGTGACGGACAACTCCGGCGAGGTTATCGGTGCGTTCAGTGTCTCTGGGCCTTCCAACCGACTCAACGGGGACCGCTTCACGTCCGAACTCCCACAAATTCTCCTCGGGATCACGAACGAATACGAACTACGCATTACCCTCTCGTAGCTGCGACGATCCGGATACAGTACCATCGTGTCGAAGGAGGCGATCGCCACGGCGGAGGGAGATCCCGCGATTGTATCCCGATCCGAGCTGCGTCCCTACTCTGACGAGACGGTTGGAAGCCACATTCCGATCTTACAGTTGTCGTACGATGGGTTCCCAGGTCTTTGTCACCCGTCTCGACGGGAGAACGACGGGAGAAAAGACGGCGATACGACTACCGAAATAAAGTGTATTAGCGCTATTTATCGCTATTCTCGCTCGAATTTGTCTGTGGTGGTGGTTTCGACTGGTGTGGCGTGACCGTGGTGGCGGTCTTCGTGCCGATCTTTCAGCCACACCCCTGCCCCGGTCTTACGACAACTGTAATATGTCTCGTGTGCATCGTCACTCCGTGGTCGCGGTCTTGGTCTCGGGGAGCCCGATGTAGTGGTTATCGACGCTGTCAACTTTCCGCCGCTTGACGAGGTGTGTCGAGCCGGCGGCTAGCTCCTCAATCGCATCGAAGATAGCGCCGACGGTCATCGTGAACCCTCCCGTGGCGGGACCCGACAGTGGCGCGTCGGTCGTGATCCGGTGGACTGGTGGGCATCTGTCTCGTGCGGAATCCCGTGGGTTGCGGCGGTAGGCGCGACATAACAAGGTGGGTTGCGGCTTATCGACCTCGTGGCCGCCACCACACGGCCAGCCCGCCGCGATCGGCATCTCCAAGGGGGGGCCCGGCAAGCCGTGCTGATCGGACCTGGTGCAACATCGCGTGCCTCGCTGGTCGCTTGCACCTGCAGCGATCGCGCGTACAATCAGGGTACTCGATGAAGACATCCATCAACGGATCGGTCCCACGCTCGTACTCGATAGTGAAAACAACCTCTCGCACTGTGACATACTCTCGGTCCTCGCGTTTACTCACTCGGAGTGCTGCCAACTCCAGACACACTCATTAGATCGATTCACAGCGGAGTGTCGCGGCCAATTCTTTCATCCCCTGCTTGAAGTGAATTCCGCGACTTGCGGCAGACATCCTCGACTCATTGCTGCTTCGGCACGACCGCCGCCTACAGCGTCGGACGGACGGTTACGAACGGGCCTAGAAAGGGTGCTACCTCTTGAGGCCGGCGTGAGTTTCCTGAGTGCTATTATAACTCTCGGAGCCTGCGGTCTATCTGTTTGTGCTAGCTGCTGCGGTGCCAGATAGATAACAGAAGCAGCGGTTACATCAGAGCGGATTACATTTTCTTTCCAGCTGACACTGCTGCGAACAGAGCGAATATCCCGCCGATACCAATGGCTATTAGCGGCGCGTTCGATGTCTTGTTCTTCAAAAACGCATCACTCGGTTCGTCTGGCTCGACGTACGCGGTCGTCTCTGCCCCTTGTTCGTACCCTTCGATCGCCGACTCGGCTCCTGACCGTGTCTCGTAGTTCTGCTCAATATCCGCTGGGTATAGTTTTGTCCCAGTGTATTGCGTTCCATTATACCGATATTCGAATTCAACGGTCGGGTCGTACTCGATACCCGGGTTTGAGGATGTCCCGCTATCCGTCTCAATGCTGAGTTCTGTGACAGTCGCGTTGACTTGTACTGAATCCCGAACTGCCTCGGTCTGCTGCACATAATCGTAGCCCCCATAACTGGCGATGGCAAGGCCAATCATAACATACAGTAATGCCCCTGCTAAAGTCTCAGGGCCATTAATACTGAATCCCGAATCATCGCTCATCAGTACCAGCCTCCCTCACGCACTTGATCTCTGACAACAGCCACGTGTCTCTGAACGACGCACGGAACTGCGGATTGGTTCTGGACCCGAAACGAATGCGATAGGACCAATCGGGCGGCTTCACATCCTGGCCAGCGTGTCGGTGGAGTGATCGGCGGCACTCCTGGAGGGCGGAATGCACAGGAGAATGCTCCGCTGGCGGCCTACTAAAATCTGTATACAGCTATTGTCGCGATGGGTGGGGTGGCGGTAGTCACAACAGAGAGAGTGCATCTCAATCCCTCCAGTGGTAGCCACGTCAACTTATTATCCGGACGGTTAGATTGGTGAATATGACAGCAGACTTCTCCGTCGTTGAATTAGAGGACATTGCACAAGAGCAGTTCCCCGAGTCGGGGAACCGTCATCGAAAACTTACCGAATCGCTTGGCTGTACCGAGATGCGAATCAATACAGTAACGCTTGCGCCAGGGGAGACGACAGCTCCACACGCCCACGAACAGCAAGAAGAAGTGTATATTGCTCTCGACGGAGGGGTTGTAGAAATTGAGGAGACCCGTCACGAGGTCTCCGCAGGCGGTGTCGTTCGTCTCGGACCAGACGCCATCCGCAGTGTTCGGAACGACACCGACACCGAGGAGCAGACGTGGATTATGTGTGGTGCTCCTCCACTTGGCACCGTTGACGATTTTGGACAATACAGGATGCCTAATGACGATAATTAAGAAACGACAATTATACGATAGATTTAGTGGAACACTCGCGGTAGCGAGTCCGCGACTGTGAACGAAGATTGATACATCCTGTCGCGCAGGTCCGACAGTAGTACTGGACGTAACCAAACTCGGGTGGGTTATCCACCGAAACCACCCCGATTTGCTGAAAGAATCGACCGACTGCGAAGAGGTGCGTTTAGTTTCACCTTGGTCGCAATTTGAGGCGGATTATTTGATACGTTGAATATGCCGAATACGGGAGTATAGAGGCCTCTACGAGGCGATTTGATTTTACTCCGATTCATTTGCAGACGCGACATTGCATTCACACCAATCCCGCTTAGGCCACTTTCTACAATGGTGTGACAACGAGGACGTGACGAACCTCAATGATCTCACTGGCCGTGATCTCCACCGCTATCGTTTGTGGCGTCGAGAGGAGGGCGACATCGCTCCAGTAACCGAGAAAACTCAGATGGATACGCTACGTGTTTTCATCAGATGGTGTGAATCAGTCGATGCTGTTCACACAGACCTGTTCACCAAGGTCATATCTCCAAGCTTGGACAGCGGTGAGAACGTCCGTGATGTCAAGGTCGATTCTGAAGCTGCCGAAAAGATACTCGACCATCTCAATACCTACGAGTACGCGTCAGCACGCCACGTCTGTTTCCGCCTGATGTGGCGCGCTGCACTCCGTCGTGGGCCAGTCGTTGCACTTGATGTCGGTGATTACAACCCCGACGATCAATCACTTGAAGTCCAGCATAGAGCGGAATCGGGCACTCCTATCAAGAATAAGGATCGAGGTGAGCGATATATTGCTCTCACCGATGAAACCTGTAGCGTGCTGGATGCATAGTTGGCAGACCGGCGACCGGACGTAACTGATGATGCAGGTAGGGAACCTCTCCTTGCCACACCCCAGGGACGTGTGCATCCGACAACAGTTCAGGGGACCAATGTACCGATGTCGAACGCAGACCCCTCTACGACATATCAGTAGCAGCGTGCGAGATACAGAGATTCTATGCAGCAGCGAAGAAAATGGCTCTGGCATAATTAATTCGGAGCAACCTGGATGGTTGAGAGCCCGTCTCACAGCGCATACAGTGATGGAATGACAGAGATGGCAACAAGAAACTCCAAAACATTGTTGAGCGTATGCATCGACCACACTCCGAGGAGATTATCGAACCATAGTCGGAGTGCGGTGACCAATACACCCAGCAGGAACGCATTCACGACGCCTCCCAGTCCGGCTTTGAACAGGTGAATCCCCGCAAATACGACGAGTGAACCCACGCTAGGGACCACGGGTGCATATCCCCGCTCAAGAACAATCCCGAGAAACACTCCGCGGTATAGAATCTCTTCGGCGATCGGGGCCACGGCAACCGAACCGAGAAATAGAACGGCAATCGGGACAACTGCTGTGAGAGATGGAACTGTATAGTGAGCGACGCCAACGGTCTCTGATACCACTGTCGTGAGTGGCCACCCGATGATAATCCCGAGTCCAGTTGCACCCATTCCAGCTGCAACTTCGGCAGATGATGGGTCTCGGAACAGCGCACTCGCTTTCCAGACTTCCTCACCCACCTGTACACACAGACCAACCAGCACCACGAGGTTGGCGAACCCATACATCAAGAGCGGGAATTGCAGTGGAAATCCGGGGTCTTGTCCTCCTGTGAGTGTATACGCGCTGGCGATGACCAGTACCGTCAGTCCAATCGGAGCAAGTACAGCGAGAAGCCACCACGAACTGAGGGCCGATAACGGCGCAACCGTCTGGTCACGATCCTGTGGGCGAAGATGAGTCCAGAAGTTCGCAGATCCCACCGTGGTCGTATCTTCTGCCACCGGAACAAAAATCTATGGAGTCTGTCATACTGGCGTACGATTTCGAGTGTTGCCCTAAGAGTATCTGTGCTGTTACTGATCGGCAGCGAGAGTGATGGCTGTCGAGTCGCCAAGACGCGCTCGATTGTGCGGCGCCGACCAGTCAGCTGCCGGTCCCACTGGAACGAATCCTGTCGGGTTGATGTCCTCGTGACTGCGATAGTAGTGGGCTTTCACGTGGTCTATGTTGCAGGTCGCCTGGACGCCCGGAAGTTGATAGATTTCACGAGCATACGGCCAGAGGTTTTCAAAATCAACCAGGCGCTTGAGATTGCACTTGAAGTGAGTGTGGTACACTGCGTCGAATCGATAGAGTGTCGGGAACAGGAACACATCGGCAAGCGTCAATTCGTCGCCCGCGAGGAACCGACGTTCCCCGAGTACGCTATCCCACTGCTCGAGCGCGTCGAATAGATGCCGGACTGCCGTCTCGTATTCCTCTTGGGTGTCGGCAAATCCTGCTTTGTACACACCGACGTTGATATCGTCGTGGATTTGCTCGATGATGGCGTCGATCTCTTCTTGTTTCTGTGTGGGATAGAGATCGATGTCTCGCGTGGCGTATTCGTCGAAGGCGTCGTCCAAGATACGAGCGATGTCGGCTGACTCGTTGTTGACGATCGTGTCTCGTTCGGTGTCGTAGAGGACGGGTACAGTCACACGCCCGGTATAGGCCGGGTCAGCCTGAGTATATACCTCACGGAGGTATTCGAAGCCGTTCACCGAATCGGGTGTGCAGTTGTCTTTTGTCGGGGTGAATTCCCATCCATCGTTCCGACGGACTGGATCGACGACATCGATCGAAATCACGTCCTCGAGACCTTTCAGGCGGCGCGTAAGTGCCGTCCGGTGCGCCCACGGACACGCCCGAGAGATATACAGATGGTATCGATTCGGTTCCGCGGGATACTCGTAGTCGCTGTCTCCGTCTCCCCCACCGATCCAGGCGTCGAACCCCTGTTCGTCGTGCCCCCGCTCGGGGGCAACAACCCACTCGCCGTCAACAAGCTTCCCCATTGTTACATCACTCCTCTACCGGTGGTGTGGTTGCTGTCGATACGCGAGTCGATGGCTGATTCGGACATTGCAGTTGCGGATACGACCTACCCATTATAATATTTCAGGCAGACTATATGAAACCAGGTATTGTCCACTATACTTGACCCTCTCAGTA
Organism: Halobellus clavatus; assembly: GCF_900107195.1. Lineage (GTDB taxonomy): Archaea > Halobacteriota > Halobacteria > Halobacteriales > Haloferacaceae > Haloquadratum > Haloquadratum clavatum. The sequence continues at coordinate 11,923 of NZ_FNPB01000009.1, read as the reverse complement.
CGGTGGTGATTGTGACAGTCTGGACAGCACAGCCAGTGTCGGATGGTTTCCTAACTGCTGTGCTGGGTGCCGATTCGCTATGAACCGTTCCGGTGTCATGTGTCTACCCACCCGTTTATATTGGTCAGTTCCTTGACTGAATCTGGTATATAATACCCCCTGACACTTATGAAGGTAGTTCCCCTCCGTTCAATCGCAATGGCAGACAAGCCAACTCCCGCGGACGAACCCTGAGGAGGAGTTCGCGCCCGGTGTGTGGTTGGACAGGGGTACTTTTGATGCGACTTATCAGACGGTGAGAGAGTGGACAGATGCGTCGTCGTCGAGACGGACTGTGAGACTCTCAGTCTCCGTCGGGACTTCAATGAGAATGTCCCACGGCTCTCGGCTCTGGACTGTCACGAGTTCTGCGTCAGTAATGAATGGCAGTTCCCAGAGATGATCAGTCGTTACGTCAATCCCGGCCATAGCAAGATACCCGACGACCGTTGGATCATCGAGCAGTCGGATTCCAACTGGGATGTAGCTATAGAAACTACAGTTGTGGCAGCTGAGATGGAAGAGGGCGGGATGGTCGGCGGCAAAGAACTCTCCATACCGGTCGTCGTGGTCGATTTGTGGGGCTGACTCAGTGTAGGCGACCTCCACACGGCCCGCACAGACGAAACAGGCACCGCTTGAGGCAAGTCGCCATAAGAATTTCGTCCGCCGATCAAACGCACTAACAGCCTCAGCGACTGAACGGTCCTGAAAACCACCGGGTTCGAACGGGTATTCGATGAGTTTAGTCTCGCACTCACTACAGGAGACAGTTGCGAGTAGCTCGTCGTACTCGAAGGTCGGTGTCGTACCACAGTGCGTACAGGACCCAGGTGCTTTGACCGGCGACACTGTTGGGGACATGTGAAAGATACCGCTTTGGATGGCGTCGATGACACGGTGGCCGGCAAGTTGGAGGACGTATTGTCCTTCGATCTCTGTGACAAACTGTCCGGTGAGTTGTTCTAGGTGGTAGGTGAACTTGCCCGAGTCGCGCTCACCGACCGCATCCTGTATCTCTGAAAATGCCAACGCATAGTTGGGCGACTTCCAGATAGCGAACAGGATCTCAAGTCGCATCTCGTGGCTGAACAATTGAAATGCCTCTTGGGGATCGATTTTTTCCGGGGACTCGTCACCCGGTCCTGTCATACCTCGACTATTCTACACCGATCCTAATAATTTTCAGGAACCCGTACAAAAATCGACAGCGAGTGGGGTCTGACAGCCGGTCCGGATACTGTCCCTATCGTAGCCGCTGTGTAAACTCGTCAGGATCATCCACGTCGTCCATCCATTCGACAGCCCACTGACTCACTTCATCAAGTCGACTGAGAAGCGTCTTTCCTTTCTCTGTGAGCTGGTAGTAGACCGCGATCGGGGCTGCCTCCTCGGTCCGTCGTGCAATCAGGCTCTCGTCGGTGAGGACATCAAGTGCGTCCGAGACCGTCTTCGATCTGCCACCAGTCGCCCGCTTGAGTTCGTTGAACCGCAGCTCCGACTCACGGAGCGCGTACAGAATTTGCAGACGCCACGGCGTTCCGACAGTCTCCACTGCTTGGACGACGGGACAGGCTTCAACGTTTTTTGTGTGAACTTCGTCCTGACGGGTTGATGCGGTTGACATAGATGTTAATCAGCGTGCGTGTGAGTCGAGGGGGTGGTTGCGGTGGCACGGTACTGAGCAACGTCTGCGTACTGGACGACTTCGGTTCCGAGTCTGTGCACCCGGTCGCGAAGCGACGATTTAACGAAGGAGCCATCACTAACATACTCGTGTGAGTTCGGAATAGCCACGTCGAGTGGCAGCGGCCACGCGTCGAATGCTTGCATAACTGATCGGAGATGATCCAGTGCAGGAGTCGGGAACGACCCCCCGGAGACAGCGAGTAATCCGACCGTTGTGTTTTCGAACTCGTCGAAGCCGCTGTAATCCAGCGCCGTTTTCAGTGGCGAGCTGAAGGAGCCGTGATACATCGGCGTGCCCAGAATGATCGCGTCTGCCCGTTGAAGATAATCGCGCAATTCTGGGGCGTCGCCAGCGTCCTGATTGTCGGCGTCGAATGTTGGGAGATCGTACTCCCTGAGATCGACGAGCGTCGTCTGTGCACCCGCAGTCTGTGCTGCCTGCAACGCTTCCCGAAGCGCGACACGAGTCACGCTGTCGGACGCCAAACTTCCACAGACAGCCACTACCTGGATATTTCGGGTCATCTCGGTTCAGAGATACAGACGTTTGCAACCCACTTATTATCTCTGTGAACTGAAATTTACCTCGAACGGGCCACGTTGAGTTACAAAGCGCTTTGGAATCGTGTTTTCCCCGAGTTGAACCTGGATAGTATGATATGAATGTAAACAGTTGGTGAAAATCGTTTGAGTAACCCTCGAATTATCACTCCGGTAGTGAGTTCGTCACCTCCGTGGCACGCGCACGCTACTGGGAGCGGTCCCAGAACACACCGTTCCCACGGGATTCCCGCCGGAGAATACCCTCGTCACCGAGCGCCTGAAGCGTCTGGTGTGCTTTGTCACGACTGACCTGATATACTTCGGCGACTTCCTGGGTTGCAACGGGACCGTACTCGGTAATGAAGCGTTCGATGGATGGCGGAGACGACTGCTCAAGGCTGGGAGCCACAGCGGATAGTGCGTCTACCAAGTCATCGAACGACCGGAACGCGCTAATCTGACGGTCACCAGCAGGGCCGTCGATGTGGTACGTTGGGAAGGCTCGTACGCCAGCTGCCCGAGTCCGCAATAAGTCGTTCTGGAATTCGGATCGAGCTCTTCCATTGTCGAGAGCCGTCGTGAATTCACCAATATCCAATCCGACGCGTCGTGCCAGTTTGACCTGTTCCTCGCGGTTGTTGATATTGCGTACCTGCGTCGCGTACGCTTCACGGAGACGCCGCAGGTATCGATTAGCGAGGGCTTCATTTTGTTGGCGGGCAGCGACAAAGGCTATGCTGGCTGGATACGTCGAAAGTGCTGGATCAACATCAAAGATATCTACATCGACAGGCATCCCGTGGATGTCGGATGCCTCCAGCCAGTGAGGGGCGACATCATCGGGCTCTGAGATGTCGTTTCGCGCGTCGTAGAATTCTTCAAAATCTTCGATGAGACCGCCCATCACGTACGTGACTTGTAGTTGATTCCCGTACGCGACGTGAAGGTGGCGGATGATCGGTTCCGAACCCCAGCACCACGTACACATCGGGTCCGTGAACTGGGTCACTGTCACTTGTGTGTCTGAGGTTGCTGTCATACATTCGAATCTACCTTGCCGTGGCAATTATATTTCAGGATAATTATAATAAACCAGATTTAGCGTAGTATATCTATGTTGCGTATCGACCACTCTGAAGTAAAATAGTAGACTATCTCCTCTATTAATAAACTCTTTATTTCCGTCTCAAGCATTCTTTTCTTCGTTTCTGTGTTTTGAGCACATCTGGTTTCCAAGAGGAAACCTGGACATTCAAGCAATACCTGATTTAGTATAATTATCCTGATATTAATATGGTGTGCGTGAGACCAGAGACATATGGACCCACGCGAATTCACGCGCCCGCTGTTCAAGAGCGAAGACGAACTTGACCTTACGAATGGGAGTATCGCACAGCCACTGTTTCATCTCTCCCTCCCAATCGTGATTATGAATCTCCTCCAGACCACGTACAATCTCGTCGATACGTTCTGGCTGGGCCAATACGACACCGCTGCGCTGGCAGCAACGAGTTTCACGTTTCCGATGGTGCTGTTGTACATCTCAATCGGCCTGGGCATCTCCGCCGCGGGAAGCATCCTCGTTGCGCAGCATCTGGGGGCCGGTGACCGACCACTGGCGACGGCGGTTGCCTCACAGACAGTCACACTCTCGGTACTCGGCGCAGTCGGTCTCGGCGGACTCGGATACTTCTTTATCGACGATGTCCTCCGAGTGATCGGCCCATCCCCGCAGGTGCTGGAGTTAGCAACCGTCTATATGCGACTCATCTCACTCGGGCTGGTGTTTATGTTCGGATTCGTCACGTTCATGGCACTGATGCGTGGGGCCGGGAATACTGTCACACCGATGCTGGTGGTTGCGGGGTCGGTCGGGCTGAACATCGCTCTTGACCCGTTCCTCATCTTCGGGTGGGGTCCATTCCCGGAGTGGGGGATTCGTGGCGCTGCGATTGCAACGGTCGCTTCCCGGGGACTGGCGTTTGCCGTCGGACTCTGGATTATGTTCCGAGGAAATCGGGGCATCCGTATCAGACTCTCCCAACTCCGACCCACGAAAGAGTGCGTCGCTACGCAACTACGTCTGTCGATTCCCGCCTCTGTCGAGGGTATCAGTCGGACGTTGTCACTCAATCTTCTCTTGGTTATTGTGGGACTGTTCCCGACGACGGTGGTCGCCGGATACGGCATCGGGATGCGCGTGCTTTCGGTCGTGTACCTCCCCGCAATCGCAGTCGCCAGGGGCATCGAAACTATGACCGGACAGAACATCGGTGCAGTCCAACCCGACCGGGCAGCGACGGCGACGCACTTCGCTGCTCGCTTCGTGTTTGGGGTCCTCGCAGTCGTGGGAATCGTCGCCTGGATCGGTGCTGAAACCATTATCGGTGTGTTCACTACCGACCCTGAAGTCGCCCAGAGTGGCGCCCTATTCTTGCGCTACGTGGCGCCTACGTTTGGATTCATCGGCCTGGTACGGGTGTTCACCGCGAGCCTCCGGGGTGCAGGAAAGACACTGAGTGCTGCTGTCATCGTACTGATTATGTACGGGCTGATCCGTCTCCCGGTGGCACAGTTTGGCGCCGTCTCAGTGGGACCGTCCGGCGTCTGGTTGTCGATTGCAGCGACGAATCTCGCCGGTGCAGTCCTTGCCTATGCATGGTATCGTCGTGGAACCTGGCGAGACACAGCCAGATCTACTCAGACCCAACACACCACCACGCATCCGGCAGACGACTGATCGCCACGTCACGCTGCTTGATTGATACACTGATGGTTTCGACATACGATTGCTGATCCGAATTTACGCTTCTGTTTACAGACCGGCCCAAGTGAGAAATAACGGTTCCTTAATAAATACAACACAACTCCCCAAACACTCTATAAGAATAATTGTTGTATTAGTAAGATTTAAGATAATGGTCTTCGAGACTTGTCAATGCTCAGAAATGACACAGGTACCATTATTCACTAGGAAGCTAACCGAATCGGAGAAGCGGCGGACACAAACACCCGAAAGATGACTGATCGTACACAGCGAGGATGGTGGCCATCTCGCTTAGTGCAACGAGTAGTTCACCTTGCTCTCGCGATAGCTCTAGGGGTGTTTCTCTATTCACCACTCAGATCGGCCCAGGGCAGTGATTTAGTCCTCCAGATGATCGTGTTTCCGCTGTTGACACTCTCGGGGCTGTTCATATGGAAAGGACACGTCATCCGGACCTGGCTCCGTAACTCACAGCTAACTGGTGAAAAACTTCCACGCCGACTCTTCTTCCTCGTGTTCTTCGTGTTTCTATTTGGTCTCGGTCATCATATCGATCATGTCATTCGAGGTAACCACGTCGGGTGGCCGCTAATCCCTGCTGTTAATGCGTTCACGTTCAGTTTGCTGGCCTATCCATTCGTTGGCCTGGGATTATATCTCGGGTGGCGAAACCGTGCCGGCGTCAGGTACTGGACGGTCCTGTTCTTTGTGCTGGCCACGATGGTCATCACGCAACACTTCGGCCCAACCGCGAACGAACCGCCAGCCGATGTCATCGGACCCTACGAGAGTCAACTTCTCGGATCGGTCGCCTTCAGCTGGCTGCTGTTGTTCACAGTCGTCATTGTGGCCGCTCTCTTGTACAGTGGAGTACTGTGGTTGAGGCGGCGTGACAATGAGCGCACCCAAGCAAAAACGGGGGGTTCGTAGATGAGCGGAGACATTATCTCCGAACGCGTGACCGCAGATATTGAGGGTGAGTTCGTGGTGTTCCGAATCGGGATGCGGATCAACAAACTCTGGAAAGTCCACAAGTGGGCCCCAGTTTTTGTGGCGATGCCGCGAATGTTGCGGGAACTCGAAGCAGACCCCGACAGCGGACTGCTGGGCTACCAGCGTAATCTTGGCATTCGTAACCACATCCTGTTCATGTACTGGCGTTCCTTCGAGGACTTACACGAGTACGCACGCGACCCGGACCAGGAACACTTGCCAGCCTGGCAAGAGTACAATCAAGAAGTCGGAAGCGACGGAGATGTCGGGATCTGGCACGAGACATTCCTCGTCGGGGATGGAGAGTACGAGGCCGTCTACAACAATATGCCTCCCTTTGGCCTCGGAAACGTCTCGGAGCGGGTGCCTGCGTCGGGACAGCGCGAAACCGCAGCTGGGCGCCTCGGTCGGGCCGACGATGACTCGATGCCCGAGTCCGTGGATGGGTCAGCGGCTAGTGAGACCTGAGTTCTGCTCCTGACAGGCAGCTGAAAAACGTGTCCCTGGCACAACAGAGGCATTAAATAATTATCATTTTAATGCGGGCAGATACCGTTGCTAGTGTCGTTTTTCGACTGTGACACCGATACTGTCGGCGGGACTCACCGTCGATCCCACGTCGATGCCCACGTCGTCGTACTCGTGGGTTATCTGATAGCGCCGGGCAATCGTTGCAAGCGCCAGTTTCAGTTCCATACGAGCAAACCGCATCCCAATACAGTGACGAGGGCCACCACCGAAGGGGAAATACGCATATTCCGGGCGGTCACCTGGGGGCTCCGCAATATCGTCCCATCGTGACGGATCGAACTGTCGTGGTATGTCCCACCAGCGGTCGTCGGTATGGACGTGGAACTGGGGGAGAACCACGTACGTATCCTCTGGAAGCCGGTAGCCACCGATGCGGACCGCTTCGTCAGTCTCCCGAAAGATTGCAGCCGCCGGTGGATACCGACGCAATGTCTCGCGCAACACCTGTTCTGTATACTCCAGCTCGGGCAGTTCTGCGAGCGCCGCATACGAGCCATCCACGACCTCATCGACTTCGGTGGTGAGACGCTGCGCAACCGCGGGTTTCCGACCCAGTTCGTACAGAGCCCACGTCAGCGCCGTGGCGCTTGTTTCGTGGCCAGCGAACAGAAACGTCATTAGTTGACTGCGAATCTCGCGCTCGCTGGGACCCTCGCCGTCGGCAGTCGCTGTGAGGAGTAACGACAGGAGGTCGTCACCACCTGCGTCTTCACCACGCTCTTCGAGAAGGGTGTCAACAACGTCCTCAAGCTGGTCGATGCCACGCCGGTAGCGGCGGTTCCCAGGTGTCGGGAGCCAGTCGGGGATATCGACTGAGACAGGGCTTTCGCTGCTGCGTTGCCGAACCGCTTCGGCACCTGCTCGGACCGCGTGTCGATACTCGTCAGTGTTGACACCGAACAGCGTCTTCCCCAGCACACGAAGCGTGTACGTCGATGTCGCTTCCATCAGGTCAACACTGCCGTCAGTTGCTGCCCACTCGTCGGCAACCGCAGCCGCATAGCTACCCATCGTCTCAGCGTATGTCTCGATACGCTCCCGATAGAATATGGGCTGGAGGCGTGTCCGCTGGCGCTGCCATTGGTCGCCATCACTGAGGAGCAATCCGTCGGAAAGCACTTCCACACCCCCCGCGTCGTCGGGTTTTCGGAACTGGTCGAAATCCTCGACCAGCACCTGTTTGATTCCCTCCGGATGAAGAACGGCTGCTATGTCGTAACTCCCGAGTGAAAACCGGACTACGTCGCCGTAGCTCGCAAGATCTGCGTAGAAGGCATATGGATCTCGGGCAAAGGCTATTGCACTACCGACTACCGGAACCCCTGTTCGTTTCGGTGGGAGTGGTGGCGTTCCGTTATGCTGATTCATATTTTGCTTCGACATAGCGAGTCTAATTATGATTTTTCTGTTTGATCAGTCCCTGTGTATCCGGTTTGACTGTACATTTTCTCAGATCATCTACTGTCGGGTTCCAGTAGGAGCACGGACCCGTGCCTAATGCAAGAATCCCGGCGCATACGACTAACACAACGATACTGAACGGATTTGAGCCAGCGGTGATCGCGACGACGATTATGCCGACAACGAGCATCGCAGCGCCGAGACGCACAGCGAGCCCAACCGCAATCAACGCGATGACAACGAGTTCGATCACACCGGTCAACGGAACCGCCACTTCCGGCCAGGGAATCCCGTATATGGCGAATTGTTCAACCCGATAGGAGTATTCAACGAATTTCCGGACGGCGGGATACGCCGTAACCGTAACTGCAATCAGCCGAAAGATAACTGGTAGCCACCGACCGATAAGTCCTGAAACTGGGCGGATCATTGCTGATCACATCCCGACTCCGATTGCGAGGGGCCACGCACTCGTCGAGAGCGATAGAAAGACTAACGCGGTACCGATTAGCCCGAGATTTTTCAGGAAGTGGATCTGTTCGTTTTGTCTGGCCTGGCCCTCCATCGTCCAGAAGTCGTGTATGATGACAGTAATCGGGGTCAGGAATGCAACAATAGCCAGCACGCCGACAGCAGGATAGAACCCGACGAGGACTGCTAGTGCACCGGCAATCAATCCTAAGCTTCCCAGCGGTACAGTGACAGAGGCCAGCGGGGCGCCCTTGCTCTCGGCGTAGCCTATTGACGATTCAAGATCAAACAGGTTACCAAGGGCGAGATACCCGACGACGGCGGCAAACATCGTCCGACCGAGTATGAACGCCACATCGGACACAACTGGGGAGACTGCCATCAGTGGGCACCCCCCTCGGAGTTGCGGAATGGTTGCGGACTGTCCGACAGTATCGCAGCACTGGCGTGCCAAGGGAAGTTTTGTGACATCGTCGCCATATCGAAGTAGAAAGCTCAGGTAAAAATGTTTCAGGCATATTATACTATACCAGGTTTCCCGCGTTACACCAGAGCAGTGGCCCATTCGAATACGGTAAGTCTGACAGTGACAGTTGGATCAGCCAGAGTGATTTGATGCCGCATATTGATCCATATGCGCCCTGTATATCGTATGACTATTTGGACACTCCTCTGAGTTGGCAGAATCCTTGGCGATCAATCCGCAAGCACGGTCTGATTGGTGATTCAGACTCAACAGTGTGAAAGGAATTCTCAGGAGGACTGTTCGCGCGCAACGACTCAATGACTAATACAGTACAATCCGTTTTGTCTCTTGGTGAATCACCAGACGGGAGCGACCCCCGTGATGCAACATAACGAACTTGATCGCCAAGACATCCGCCTTGTTTAAAAAGAAGGCGGCGCTGTCCTGTGTATCCTAAGCGTTATACCGCATAATGGGCGCTGCAGGATTCTCACCCTTGCGTCCGGCCGCCTCACTTCCGTTCGGCGGTCCGGGCGACCAGCGTTGCCGCGTGGCGATTTCGCGGTTCTCGCCGCGCTCCCGGCTGGTCGCGCGGCTGCGCTTCCACCTATCCTTGGTCCGTCCCGCTGCCGTTCGCGTTCTGAGCTAAGCATCTCGCGTCATCGCTGGTGACTGGCGGTCAGATTGAGCAGTCGCGGGCCGGGATGTTAAGAGTTCGCGCTCGCGGGGCTTGGCTCTCCAACAGTTTGTACGCTTCTGTGAGACGTGGTTATCGCTCTTGGCTCTACCCTAACCACTTTGACCGCCGCCCATCCAAGTCGGCAGGAGCGCGCACCCGCTTATAATAACACAGGTCAGTATAGCGGTGCGCTCACATTCATTACCAGTACCACCTAACTTTGTAATACTTCAGTTGGTGATTGATCAAAGCCCCGAACTTGAATATTCGCAAAGTCATCTCCTGAGAGTGCGTTTCTATGTCCAACGAAATATCCAAGTTCGAGATTAGGTGAGTCAATGATCGGTGAATCAGAAGCCAAGTATGGTCCATTATGTTCCACGGACAATTTTGCATCATCGCCAATTCGCGCGAAGGCACCGTATTCTAACAACTGTAGAGTTCCCTCCCGCAGGGTCTGAGCGTTGGTTGAGTGCTTCACCTCTCCGATGAACACACTCTCGATCACTGGACTGGCTCCAATCTCCTCACATCTAAGAAGCACGATATCTGGCGTTTTTTGCGTAGGATTGTGACCGAGTACTTGCCGCTCAATTAGATATTTGTTAGCCAACACAAACCCTAAACGGTGGTGGACGTCGTTTTCAACGGGGGTATTGGAATTGCCTACTTCATCCGCATTGTCTGAATTAGCTGACGCTGTAAGATTCTCAGTCGAGGGGAGATCGAATGAGAGATACTCGTTACCATCGTAGGTTCCGTCCCAATCATTGAATATTAGATACGTCGAATCATTCTCGCGCCACTGACCGATTAAATCTTCATCCTCCTTCATTTCAAAGAGTCTATGTTCGGCGTGTTCGAACGTGTCCATCAGCTTGAATATCCAGTACATCTCAAACAACGTCGATATCATTTCAGTGTCGTTTGGTGGATGGACAACCTGAGATCCAAGAAACGACCGGGCGATATCTTCATCGAACTTTCCACGTTTGAGACGTCGGTGAAGAGCCAGTAGTTCAGCGGCTTCTCTATAAAGAGGGGTCCGGTCAAACTGAACTTGACGAACCTCCTTATCAGAAACCTCAACCGATTTTCTATTAAGCGCCGAAAGTTGACTCTGGTTCAGCGCAGTCTTAATCACTGCTCGTAGGTTTGGCGACTCGGTGGGTTCATGCGGTTCGTCGTAACGGCCTGTCGTAGTTTCAGATTGGTTTCGTGACCGTAGCCAAGGTCTAAACCATTCAAACGATTCATCAGTAGAGACGCGATTGTCAAACCGCGTGAATATTTTCTCGATCTGAGTGAGAAGCTCTACCAGCACACGGTTCCGTGGCGAGTCTAACGATGGTTTCTGTACCTGACACGCAAAGACTTGGGAATTCGAATCACCTGTGTTGTATCGGTGCTTGATCGTCTGGTTCCAATTGATCCTGCCTCGTACTTCCCCCCGGAATATCTCCGTCGCAGGCTGAATCTCGGGATCAAGTGATCGAATCCGATTGGCCAGTAATGATGTGAAATCAAGGACGCCAATTGGGACACCGTACGTATCCTCAATTATACTCTCAGAGAGGTTTACCTCCGAACGGGATGTCTGATTAGACACTTCTCCAGTCAACAGGAAATAATACTCCAGAAGTTCCTCAAGACTACTAACTTTTAGATTGGGTGTGAAATCATCTGCGAATGGCTCCATTGATGCTCCAGCACCAATATACCCGACAAAGTACTCCGCGACTTCACGGATCAATTCGTCCCGACTAGGCGCGTCAGGTCTTGTGCTAGACATTGCTCAGAAGCTGTTCAGCAGTACGCTTAGGGACTTCTTTTGAGAACTTCGACATTCCAGCACTGCTTGCTTCGATCTTCCCATGCAGCTCATCGATGAGCGCATGAGCGTTTTGTAACGGAATCCCATCTAACTGTGGCAGTATCTTCGCCGCAAAAGCGGGTCCGTAGTCTAGATCTCCTGTTGAATGGAGGGTCGTAAGGGAATAACGTACCTATCCGTCTTTAGCTAAGAGGAGAACCACGTGACAGTGACGGCTTATCGAGGCTTCTTTTCGAGAGGAATGAGGAGGCAACCGCTGTGCACACAGAAGCCTCCTCATCGAGAATCATGCGTCGGCTTACTACACTGTTTCCTTCCGAGTTCCTCGAAGAGCACGCCGAGGAACTCGGCGTGGTCGAGCGAGAGGGCAAGCTACAGGTACCAGTCCTCGTGTGGGCGCTCGTGTTCGGCTTCGCCGCAGGCGAGAGCCGAACACTCGCTGGCTTCAGACGCAGTTACAACTCCACGGCTGATGAGACGATCTCACCGGGTGGCTTCTATCAACGGTTG
>NZ_FNPB01000017.1 GCF_900107195.1 Halobellus clavatus | reverse complement strand
CTGCATCTGCGGCTGTTTTCAACGACGACGACCGCATTGACCGAGATCTTTCTCCGTGAACTGCGCGAGAAACACGATGTCGAATCCGCAGTGTTTCTGGTCGATGGCGCTCAACACCTCCAAACTGCGCTGGCCAGAGCTTCACTCCGATTTCAAACCGAACGGAATGGAAATCGGAATGCCATCGAGCGAATCTTTCGAGAACTCAAGCGTCGCACCTCGTCGTTCTCCAACTGTTTCAGCCACGTTGAGCCGCAAACCGCCGAAAATTGGCTCCAAGCATTTGCCGCCTGGCTCAATGCTCCAAACTAAACACGACCATTCGAGGCGGCCGAAGTGCCGCTGACGGAGGGTATATTGGCGCGAGGAACGAACGGACGCCGTGTGCACACTCACGTTCGCCTGGCGCGCGTTCGACGACGCGCCCCTGGTGGTCGCGGCGAACCGCGACGAGCTGCTGGATCGGGCGTCTGAGCCGCCCGGCGTCGTCGACGGCGATCCGGCCGTCCTCGCCCCGCGTGACGCCGTCGCCGGCGGCACGTGGATCGGCCACAACGAGCGCGGGGTCTTCGCCGGGCTGACGAACCGCTGGACCCAGGTCGACGGCGGCGGGGAGCGCTCCCGCGGACAACTCGTCCGCGACGTCCTTCGCACGGAGCGCGCCGAGGCCGCGCGGGAGGTCGTCGAGTCCGCGGTCGAAACCGAGACGTACGACGGCTTCAACCTCGTCGTCGCCGACGGATCCGGGGGAGCCGCGGCCGACGAACCGGCGGCGTTCCTCTTCGAGTGGGACGGCGACCTCCGCGTGCGGCGATTGGATCCGGGCGTCCACGTGCTCGTCAACGTCGGCCTCGACGGCGAGTACGTCGAGCCGGAGCGGGATCCCGAAGTCGGTCCCGTGCAGGCGCACAACGCCGAGCGGCTCCGCGAGGACCTCGCTCCCGACCGATTCGACGGCGCTGTCGCCTGGCGTGACCGCGCAGCGGAAATCCTCGGGGACCACGACTACGGCGTCTGCGTGCACGACCCCGAGCGCGACTTCGGGACCCGCTCGTCGTCGCTGTTCGTCTTCCGGGACGACGGCGACGTCGAGGTCCACTTCGCGGACGGGCCGCCCTGCGAGACGGCCTTCGACCGGGTCGAAAGTCAACTTTAAACGAGTCGCGCGCGTCGGACTGCGTATGAGCGCAGGTGCTGCCGAAGCCGATCTCTCGGAGGACGAACGGGAAGCGCTGGAACTGATCCGAGAGACGGGTGGGATCCACCAGAGCGACTTCTGGAAGGAACTCGATATCTCCTCGCGGAAGGGCAGTCGGATCGCCGAAAAACTCGCTTCGCAGGGTCTCATCGAGCGTGAGGAGACCGTCTACGACGGACACAACACCTACCACCTCGAACCCGCCGCCCGCGACCTCGATTTCTCGCTTCTGATGGCCGGCGATATGCTCTCGCCGTTCATCGGCGAAGAGGAGGTCAATCACAACAGCGACGCGTTCTCGCAGTGGCTGATGAACCTCGCCTACGAGGAGTACTGAGGCTGTCAGCGGGAAGACCGGAGAACAGTTCGATTCTGGGCCGCGATCCACTCAGTAACGCGACCAGCAGTGCGAGCGCCTCTCGACGGAGTTGGGGTCGTTCGCTACTCGATACCGGAGCGCGATCGGACTGACAATCGAAGTACGGTCCGCAGGAACGAGGGCGTCGTCGACGCTTAGGAGACACAAACGAGGGCCGCCCGTCGCGAGGCCCCGTACGGGTGCGTTACTCGTCGCTCTCGTCTTCGTCCTCGGCCGGTTCGAGGTCGTTCTCGGCGATGTAGTCGGCGATCCCGTCGTTGTCGAGTTCGACGAAGGCCTCGGTGTCGCCCGAGACCGTCGCGACGTCGACGCCGCTGGACTCGAGTTCGTCCTCGTTCGCGGACGCGATGGCCCGAAGTGCGAGACCGACGCCCTCGTCGAGCGTCAGATCGTCCTCGTAGTTCTCTTCGAGGTACTCCTGGATGTCGCTGCGGTCGGCACCGATCGAGACTGCCTTCCACTCGTAGGGCGTCCCCGAGGGGTCAGTCTCGTACAGCCGGGGCTCGCCGTTCTCGATCCCGCCGATCAGCAGCGCGACGCCGAAGGGGCGCGCGCCGCCGACCTGGGTGTACTGCTGGATGTGATCGGTGACGTTCTTCGTGAGCGTCTCGATCCCGACCGCCTCGCCGTAGCGGAGTCGGTTGACCTGCGCCTGCCGGCGCGCGAAGTCGATCAACTGACGCGCGTCGGCGACGTGGCCCGCCGAGGCGATGCCGGCGTGGTCGTCGGCCTTGTGGATTTTCTCGACACTGGTCGGTTCCATCAGCGGGGAACGCGATCGCTTGTCGGCGGCGAGGACGACGCCGTCTTCGGTCCGGACGCCGACGCTCGCTGTCCCGCGCTTGACGGCCTCCCGCGCGTACTCTACTTGGTATAGACGACCATCGGGCGAGAAGATCGTGATCCCGCGGTCGTACGCCTGCTGTTGGGCTTGTCCCTGCATAGTATCACTCGAAATCGAGCCGCGTCGCGCCCGCGAACCCCCCGTCGCGTTCGACGTCGACGCGGTCGTCGCGGACGACGGCGGCGCGGGGTTCGGTCTCGAACACGACGTCTCTCTGTTCTTCACCTCCGGCCCGGCCGTTCAAATACCTTTCCTCACAGGCACGAACGGTGCCCGAAATTCCGCGGACGCGGAGTCCGACTTCGTGCCCGTCGACGCGATCCAGCGTCGCCAGCGCAGCGCGGGCGCGGTCCGTCTGCCCCCGGTACGCGCGGACGATCGTCTCGCCGTCACCGTCGGCGAGGTCGAACGAGAGTACCGTCAGATCCGCCTCGGCGCTCCCGACGTCGCCGTAGAGATTCTGCGCCGCGTACCAGAGATCGCGCTGGAACGCTCCGCGGTCGAAGTCGGCGTCGGGCCAGGTCTCGATCTCGACACCGAGGTACCGCCAGCGCGGCTGGAGGTGCTTCGGGAGGTGTTTCATGTCACTCTCGCTGTGCTCCGTCGCTGGCGGCATCGACGTCGACTGCCGCCGACGCGTCGGCGTCGCCATCGGCAGCGACACGCTCGCTCGATTCGCCGAACCGCTCGGCCACGAGGACGCCGACCTGCTCGTGGACGCGCTCGACGGCCGTGAGCACGAACCCCTCGTCTGTCAGCGCGTCGACCAGCGTCCCGACGGTGGCCGGATCGTCGACCTCGGGGCTGTAGAACGGTTCGTCCGGATCGGGCGTCCCGAAGAACATCACGTCGCCGAGGACGAAGCGCCGCGGGTTCAGGTCGGCAATCGTCGTGACCGCTTCGCGCTTCTCGTCGTCCGAGAGGTGATGCATCGCGAAGTTCGAGGTCACGACGTCTACCGGGGCGTCGTAGTTCGGGTCGCGGAAGCGGCCGTCGCCGAACGCGATGTTCTCGATGCCCGCGTCCGCGGCCTTCTCGCGCGCCTGTGCGAGCATCCCCTCGCTGATGTCGCGGCCGACGACGCGCTTCGCCCGCGGGGCGAGCGCTAGCGCGATCGCGCCCGTTCCGGTGCCGAGGTCGAGGACGACGTCGTCCGGGCCGGGATCGGCGTGTTCGACGACGAGATCGGCGCAGGCGAGGTACTCCTCGCTGTCCTGGTCGTCGTCGTAGGACCCGGCCGCCGCCGAGAATCGCTCGGCGTGTTCCTCAATCGTCTTCTTCATACCGGCCACGTTCGACGCCCGGGGTGATGAACGACTCGGAGAGGCGCTCGCGGTTCCGCTCGGCGAGCCGGCCCCACTCGGCGAGCCCCTCGCGGACCCACTCGTCGCCGAGCCCGGTCTCCGCCCCCACGGCGGCAAGTTCCCGTGGGGCCCGCAACTGCAGGTGTGAACTGGCGTTCGCGCTCACGACGTACGGCGTGTCGTAGTGGTCGAGCAACCGTTTGAGCCGCCGGAGCTTGTCGACGTGGCGGACCCGGCCGCCGCCGCGGTCCCGGAGGACGGGGCCGAGATTCACCTCGATCCGGACGTCGTTGTCGCGGGCGGCCTTCGCGAGCACGTGGTTGACGTCGCCGTCGCCGCCGACCTGGTCGCCGTCGTGCGAGCGCGTCCCCTCGAAGGGACGGGCGAGCACGTCGACGCGGGCCTGCTCGACGGCGAAGCGGTTCAGGCTGTCCGTCCCGCCGCGGACGGCGACCACGGTGTGCTTCGGCCGGGCGTTCCCGACCGCGCCGCTGGCGTGCTGGGGGTCGGGCGCGACGATCTCCCTGCCGTCGACGACATCGACGTTGGCGACCTCCCGGAGCCGCTCGTACTCGGGGTCGGCGTCGTCAGCGCGGACGACCACGCCCTCGTACCCGTATCGCTCGGCCGTCGCGGCGAACCGCGAGGCCGTGCTGTCGCCGTCGGGGTGGGCGTGGACCGCCTCGTACATACTGAGGCGCACGCGCCCGCCGGGTATGGGGGTTACGGTAAGCAGAAGCGGAGCGGCAGGAGCGATCCGAGAGCCGGGAGACCGAGGTAACTGCTCAGCGCCGCCGACGGGCGAGCGCCCCGGTCGCGAGGAGCGCCGCGAGGGCGACACCGACGCCGAACCCGGGCGTCGACGCGCCCGAATCGGTCCCCGTCGGCGTCGCCTCGTCGTTCCGGACCGGGAGCTCGAAGTGAGCCGAGCGGTTCCCGTCGGCGACGGCGACCGTCACGCCGACGCGGTCGTGTGCGTCGATCGCGGAGAGGTCGACCGTGGCGTTCCAGGAGCCGTCGGCGGCGACGGTCGCGGCGTCGGTCTTGAGGAACTGCGGGGCCGTCTCGCCGGCGGAGCGGACCCGGACCTGGAGTTCGGTGCCCGGCTCGAGCGTCGACGTGCCGGCGATGCGCTGGTCGGCGGCCGACGTGACGTTCCGGGTCGTGGGCTCGACGACGTCGCCGGACTGCGCGGCTGCCGGAAACCCGGCGGCCGACAGCAGACACAGCGCCGCGACCGCGAGTGCGGCGAGCGAACGCACCGACGGCGCTCGCGAAGCGATGCGGGAGGCCGGGCCATCGGGATCCGCCGACGGCGAGGGGGGAGGGCTAGCTGTCATCTCCGTTCGGAGCGACGGATCGGACCGAAAAGTAGCCGCGGAATGCGTAAATCGCTGTTTAAGCCGAATCGGCCGAATCGGCGCCGGCCACCCCGACGAGTCGCCGCGTCGCATCGGTCAGCGCCCTGGCGGCCTGGCGCACGTCAGCGACGTCGACGTACTCGCGCTCGGCGTGTGCGACGGCTCCCTGGTCGTCGGCGAGGACGCCCGGCCCGAAGACCACGACGGGCGCGGGCGCGAAGTACGACGCCTCCGTCGCGGCGGTAAAGGGCCGAACGTCGCCGGAGCCGCCGGCGCGCTCGGCCGCCGCAGCGAGCGTCCGAACGAGTTCGTGGTCCGGCTCGGTGGAGAAGGCCTCCAGGAACGGCGTCGGGCGGTCGGTGAGCGCGAAGTCGACGCCAACGGGGTCGGGGACCGCCGCCCGCACCGCGGCCTCGAGTTCGCGTCGGAACCCCTCGGCGGTCTCGGGCGGGACGCTCCGCCGATCGAGGACGAGTTCGCACGCGGCGGGGACCTGATTCGTCGCCGCGCCGCCGGTCACGGTCGTCGGCGTCAGCGTCGCCCGGCCGAGTTGGGGGTGGGCCTCGCGCCCCTCGTCGAAGGTGCGGACGGCGGCGAGCGCGCCTTCGAGCGCCGCCACGGCGTTGACGCCGGAGTCCGGTTCGGCGGCGTGGGCGGCCGTGCCGGAGAGCGTGAGCGTCCCCTGGAAGCGACCCTTCGCGGCGGTGCAGACGTCGAGCCCGGTCGGCTCGCCCACGACGTACAGATCCGCGTCGAGGTCGAGTGCGGCCGCGCCGGTCGAGACCGCCTCCTCGTCGGGCGTTACCGCGAGCGTCACGCGCGAGTCCGGTGCCGGATCGACGGCGAAGAAGGCCGCGAGGATGGCGGCGAGCGGGCCCTTGGCGTCACAGGAGCCCCGCCCGCTGATGCGAACGAGTCGCCCGTCGACCTGCTGGATCTCGCTCGGCACGTGCGGCGAGACGGTGTCGATGTGGGTGTTGAAGACGAGGTGCGTCGCGGGATCCTCCCCCGCGTCGGCTCCGGCCTTCCGGGCGATCGTGTTGCCGGCGTCGTCGACCCGGACGTCGACGCCGTGCTCCGCCAGCGTCTCGACGAGGAACTCGCGCATCGGCTCGACGGTCTCGTTCGAGGCGATCGGGACGGCCTGCTCCAGGAAGTCGATGGGATCGAACGCGTCGGCGTCGTCCGTTCGATAGACGTCGGGTCCGGACATCTACGCCGAGCGGACGACGAGGTCGAGTTCGTCGGCGAACTCGCGCTGGGCCGGGCCGGCGAGCGTCGCGGGACCGTCGTCGGGGACGGTGATTCGGAGGTCACCGCCCGGCGGACTGACGGTCACCGACTCGGCGCCGTCGACGAGGCCGAGGCGCTTCGCGACCGCGGCCACGGCCACCGCGCCCGTGCCGCACGACCTGGTTTCGCCCTCGACGCCGCGCTCGTAGGTTCGCTGGTGGAAGTGGGGATTCCCGTCGGCGTCGACGCCGGCCCGCGAGGCGAGCGTGACGTTCGCTCCCTCCGGGAAGACGTCGGCGTGACGGACGGCCGGCGCGACCGCCTCGAGGTCGACCGCGTCGACGTCATCGACGACGGCGACGGCGTGGGGAACGCCCGTGTTCACCGCCGTGACGGTGAGCCCCTCGACGGACTCCTCGATCAGTTCGTCCTGGCGATCCAGCGGGAGATAACGGGGATCGAACGTGGGTTCGCCCATCTCGACGGTGACGAAGTTACCGTCGACGGCCGCGTGTCGCGTGCCGGCGGGCGTGTCGATCATCAGTTCGTCGTCGCCGGTCCGTTCAGCCGCCCACGCGGCGGCGACCCGCGCGCCGTTGCCGCACATCGCGGCGACCGACCCGTCCGGTTGGACCAGCGTCATCACGACCCGTGGCGGGGAGTAGCGCTCTTCGAGGTGGAGAAAGAGGACGCCGTCGGCACCGACCCGCGGGGCGTCAGTGTGGTCGACGCCGGTCTCGCGGTCGCAGTGGGCGGTCGCGAATGCGGGGCGGTCGGGGATCGATTCGACGGCGTCGACGACGATGAAGTCGTTACCGGTGCCGTGGTACTTCTCGACTGGTACCTGATCGTGCTGTACACTCATTGCTCTAAGGAAGTGAGGTCAGTCAACGTCTCCCGCCGTCGGGTGAGTCGAACCGTCGTCTCAGAGAGCGCGACTTCCGCCGGCCGGGGTCGGGAGTTGTAGGTGCTCGACATCTCGTATCCGTACGCGCCCGCGTTCCCGACGGCGAGGACGTGCCCGCGTCGGGGCCGCGGGAGCGATCTGTGCTCACAGAGTACGTCTGCCGACTCACATATAGGTCCTGCTACTGTGACCGGCGTCGACTCGGCGTCGGGTGCGGAGATATTGCGGATCGCGTGGTAGGCGTCGTACATCGCGGGCCGGAGCAGCGTCGTCATTCCGGCGTCGATACCCACGACGGTCGCGTCGCGGGCCTGCTTGACCGTGTTGACCCGGGCGAGCAACACGCCGGCGTCGGCGACGACGTAACGGCCGGGTTCGACCGCGAGCGTCGCCTCGACGTCGCCGAGTGCCGCTCGCGTCGCGTCGGCGACCGCATCCAGATCGAGCGGCGGTTCGGTCTCCCGGTAGGGAACGCCGAAGCCGCCGCCGACGTCGACGAACGAGAGTGGACCGATCCGGGATTCGATCTCCCGGGTCAGTTCACCCATCCGGCGGACTAACTCCCGGTGGTCCGAGAGGTCCTCGCCGGAGATCCCGCTGCCCGCGTGGGCGTGGACGCCGACGAGGTCGAAGTCGGCGTCCCACTGCTCGGCGAGGTCGGCGACCCGCTCGGCCGGGATCCCGAACTTCGCGTTCGCGCCCGTCTGGACCTTCTCGTGGTGGCCCGCGCCGACGCCGGGATTTGCCCGGATGCACAGGCGGCCGTCGAAGCCGCGGTCGCGCAGGCGCTCGACGGTGTCGGCCGCGCCGACGGTGATCGTCAGCGCGGGGTGCTCCCGCCAGCGCTCGACGACGTGATCGAGGTCGCGGGCGGGCGGGTTCACCGCGGTATACTGGATCCGCTCGCCCGGGAACCCGGCGTCGAGGGCGCGCTGGACCTCGCCCGCGGAGGCGCACTCCGCGTCGAGACCGGCCTCGCGAACGGTCCGGAGTACCGACTGTCCCGCGTGGGCCTTCATCGCGTACTTGACGTCGGCGTCGGGGAACGCCGCGCGGAGTCGCGCGCAGTTCGCTGTCACCCTCTCACGGTCGACGACGTAGAGCGGGGTCTCGTACTCCTCGGCGAGGGCGAGGAGGGCCTCGCCGTCCCAGTCGGCGAGGCGTCTGACCGCCGGCCCCACGTCGTCGACCTCGCTCATTCCCGGAGCGCCTCCTCACGACGGGTCTGATCGAGCGTGTCGTCTTCGATGTCGAGCGCGACGACTGCGGGCTTGTACGCGCCGGACTCGAAGAGGTCGTGGTCGCCGAGCGAAGATTCGACGTAGCGGGTGAACGCACGGCGATCAGAGGGCAGGTGGCCGTAGATGACCTCCTCTTCGACGAGGTCGTACACCGGAATCCGGGGGCTGAGTAGCGTGTTCTCGCCGACGATTGTGTTCTCGCCGATGTGGAACCCGGACGTGACGCGGCAGCCCGCACCGAGCGAGACACCGTCTTCGACGATGACGGGCGCGTCCTCGACGGGTTCGAGGACGCCGCCGATCAGCGTGTTCGCGCCGAGTTTGACGTTTTCGCCCAGTTGGGCACAGGAGCCGACCGTGTCGCAGGAGTCGACGAGGGTACCGTCGCCGACGTGCGCGCCGACGTTGACGAACGACGGCGACATCATAATGCAGTCCGAGCCGAGGTACGCGCCCCGTCGGATCGCGGTTCCGTCGGGCGTGTTCCGCGTGCCGCGGCCGCCGAGGTCTGTCGTCGAGCGGAGCGGCAAGACGTCGTAGTACGTGACGTCGCCGTACTCACGCGGGAGGGTCTCGCGCAGACCGAAGTTCAGCAGGATGCCGCGCTTGACCCACTCGTTGACGACCCAGCCGTCGGGGCCGCTGCCCCCGACCTGTTCTGCCGCACGGACGTCGCCAGTTTCGAGGGCTTCGAGGAACGCGTCGAGCGTAGATTCCACGCCCGAGCCCGCCGTCTCAGCGGCGATTTCGTCGGCTTGATAGCGCTGCCACAGATCTTCGATGTCGGATTCCAGACTCATTGGGATGCTCCGGTGTCGCCTGTGTCTCGGTCGGCGTCCAAGACTGCGTCGAAATCGTAGCGACCGGGGTCGCGGCCGACGAGCCAGGTCGCGGCGTCGAGCGCGCCAGCGGCGAAGATGCCGCGGGAGCCCGCGCGGTGGGTCAGTTCGACGATCTCCTCGTTGCCGGCCAGGAGGACGCGGTGTTCGCCCGTTACGTCACCCGCGCGACGCGCGTGGACACCGATTTCGTCGCCCTCGCGCGGTTGGTCTCCCTCGCGGCCGTGGACCCGTTCGGCGGCGTCGCCGCGGGCCTCGTCGATGTCGTCGAGGATGGTGAGCGCGGTTCCAGACGGGGCGTCGCGCTTGCCGTTGTGGTGCGTTTCCGTCACCTCGACGTCGTAGCCGGGAAGGGCCTCGACGGCCGAGCGGACGGCCCGTCGCAGCGCCGCAACGCCCCGCGAGAAGTTCGAGGCGCGCAGGAACGGCACCGTCTCGGCGACCGACTCCAGCGTCTCCAGTTCCGCGTCGTCGTAGCCCGTCGTCCCGACGACGACGGCGACGCCGTTGTTCGCCGCCGTGCGGAGGTACTCGACGCTCGCGTCGGGGACGGTGAAGTCCACGAGGACGTCGACGTCGTGGTGTTCGAGCGCGTCGTCGAGGTCGCCCTCGTCGACGACCGCGTCGGGGGCGCTCGGTGCGTCACCGCTCGTGACTGCCTCGGGCGTTCGGCTGGCGGCGAGAACGTACTCGACGGCGTCGTCGGCGGCCGCGGCCGCGAGGAGTTCGCCGCCCATCCGGCCGCTCGCACCGGTGATTGCGACTCGGTGCCCGCCCATCAGACGGCCTCCGTCCGCTCGGGGTCGGGCGTCTCCTCGAGCGCCGCCAGGATCCGCTCCATCTCGGCGTAGTTGTCGTCTTCGAGGTCCGTCAGCGGCGAGCGGACCCGACTCGGGCCGTAGCCGCGGATCTCCATCGCGGCCTTGACCGGGATCGGGTTAGTCTCGACGAACAGGTGCCGGAACAGCGGCGACAGTTCGTAGTGAACCTCGCGAGCGCGATCGAGATCTCCCTCGATGGCGGCGTCGACGAGTTCGACCGTGCGTTCGGGTTCGACGTTGCCGGCGACGGAGATGACGCCGCGGCCGCCGAGCGTACAGACCGGCAGCGTGAGCGCGTCGTCGCCGGAGAGGACCGCCAGGTCCTCCTCGCGCGTCCGTTCGATCACTTCGGAGATCTGTGCGATATCCCCGCTAGCAGCCTTGTACGCGCGGATGTTCTCGTGGCTGGCCAGGGCCTCGACCGTCTGCGGTTCGACGTTCTGGCCCGTTCGGCCCGGGACGTTGTAGACGATCTGCGGGAGGTCGACCGCGTCGGCGATCGCCCGGAAGTGCTCGCGGAGGCCCGCCTGCTCGGGCTTGTTGTAGTACGGTGAGATGAGCAGTAGGGCGTCGGCCCCGGCGTCCGCAGCGCGCTGTGAGAGGTCAAGCGCCTCGTGGGTCGAGTTCGACCCGGAGCCGGCGATGACGGGCACGTCGTCGACGGCCTCGACGACTGTCTCGACGACCTCGATGTGTTCGTCGTGGGTCAGCGTCGCGCTCTCACCGGTCGACCCGGCGGGCACGAGACCGGCGACGCCGGCGTCTTCGAGTCGTCGGGCGTCCGCTGCGAGCAGTTCGTGGTCGATCTCTTCGTTCTCGTCGAACGGCGTGGTCATCGCGGGGAACACGCCGGTGAAGTCGATGTCTGTCATTGTTGGGATGTCTACTGTCGGGTGGGGTTTGTCTCTGTCGTCATTCGGACGTTGGTGCGCGCGCCGCGAAGCCGCCAAGGACGGGGATGCCACTCCCGCCCAGAGCGTTTAGCACGCGCGTTTTTTGCCGCGGAAAAGAGCGCCACCCGTCGCTGTCTGCGGGGGCGACCCCGTCGAAGACGGCGTGGCGTGTGTCACACCGAAACGATGAGCGGCCGAAAGTATATACGTTTCGCAGTCGCCCCACGCGATTCGAGGGCACTGACCTCGTGTCCGGGCGGATCGGGGGTGTGAGTCACTCGTCGAGGTGGAGTTCGTCGAAGAGGGCAGCCACGCGCTGCCGGATGTCGTCTCGGATGCGCGCCACCTCGTCCGTCGGGCGTCCGTCGGGGTCGTCGAGGTCCCAGTCACGGTTCTCGCCGGCCCATCCGGCCGGACACACGTCGTCGGCCGAACAGCCCATCGTGACGACGTAGTCGCTGCGCTGGATCTCGTCGAACGTCACCTCGCGGGGCGTTCTGTCGCTGAGGTCGATCCCGACATCTCCCATCGCGTCGACGACGACGTCGTGGACGTGATCGGCGGGGCGCGTGCCGCCGGTCACGAGTTCGATCCGCGCTTCGAGACCGCGGTCGGCGCGTTCCTGTCGGGCGAAGGCGTAGGCCATCTGCGACCGGCCGGCGTTCTGGACGCAGACGAAGGCGATGCGGGTCGGGTCGGAGTCGGTGGTGTCTGTCATTGTCGTGGTCAGTCCGAGTAGGCGACGCCGGCGAGCATCGCGAGCCCGATCCAGACGGTGAGATACCGGTCGAGGACGCCGAGGTCGTCGCTCACGCCGTCACCACCTCGTCGGCAGTCGCCAGGAGCGATTCGGCGCTGTCGGTCGCAGTGTAGTACCGCCAGTTACCCTCCTTGCGGCGGCCCGCGAGTCCCACGTCGACGAGGTCCGACAGCGCGTGGCTGACAGCGCTCTCGCTGACGTCGACGAGCGGTTCGAGTTCGCAGACGCAGCGTTCGTCGTCGGCCGCGACGAGCGCGCGGGCGAGTCGGTATCGCGTCTCGTTTCCGAGGACGGCGAAGAGGGGACGGGCGTCGGCGTCGGCGAAGGCCGCCTCCGCGAGGGCGTCGAGCTCGTCGAGACGGCGCTCCACGTCCGCGTCGCAGCACTCGGACAGTTGCTCGGTCAGCAGTCGTCTGATTCGGTCCGCGGTGGGTGCCATCATACCTAGTTGAAATCCGGCTCAAATAGACATTCCGATCTGAATCGAGGTTCAGATAGATAGCGGGAGCGGTCGCACCGGATCTTCGATCGCGACGGCACGCAGGACCGGACATTCATGTAGGATGCCGACGCCAGTGACAGTATGACCGAGATTCACCCGAGTCAGCGGGTGGCGATCCTCGCCGACGCACAGAACCTCTATCACACCGCACAGAGCCTGTACTCACGGAACATCGACTACTCGGCGCTCTTAGAGAAGGGCGTCTCGGGGCGGGAACTCACGCGCGCGATCGCGTACGTCGTCCGCGCGGACTCGCCCGAAGAGGAGAGCTTCTTCGACGCGCTCGTCGATATCGGCTTCGAGCCGAAGATCAAGGAGATCAAGACGTTCGGCGACGGGTCGAAGAAGGCCGACTGGGACGTCGGGATGAGCCTGGACGCCGTCACGCTCGCGAACCACGTCGATACGGTCGTGCTCTGCACCGGCGACGGCGACTTCTCGCGGTTGTGCTCTCACCTCCGCCACGAGGGCGTCCGCGTCGAGGTGATGGCCTTCCAGGAGTCGACCGCTGAGGAACTGATCGAGGCGGCCGACACCTTCCTCGACCTCTCGGAGCGCGAGGAGACGTTCCTGCTGTGAGGACGCGCCCGACAGTGTCAGGAGAGACGGGTCGCGACGGCGGCAGCGCCGGTCCGGACGACAGAGAGCGCCGCGAGTCCCGTCCCGACGACAGCGACCGCGGCGACGGTCAGGGCCAGGGCGTCGCTGACGCCCGTCTCGAAGAGGAGTCCGCTGCTAGTGAAGAGGAGGAGCACGCCGAGCGCCACCAGGCGCGCGTTCGCGATCATACTCGTCTCGGACGCCGTGGCGGTATATATGGGTTTACCACTCGTTCGAGTGCGGTAACCGCTCGCACGGACGGGTGCGCGACCGAGGGAGTCTTGCCGCTCGGCCCGGGAGCGTGGGTATGAGCGAAGCCGACGCAAAGACGCTCGGGGAACTCCGGACGGTCGCGAACTACCAGTTCGGGGCGGGCGCGGGCGAGGCGCTGTTTCCTGCCGACGACGACGAGCGGGTGACCGTCCACCGATCGACGAGCGGGCGGCCGCGGCAACTCGTCGTCGACGACGGCCGTGTGGTCTCCTACGGTACTGACGGCCGCTTCACGCTCGGCATCGCCGGTGGTCGGCGGCTCGTGGACGCACTGGACCGTCCGACAGCGCGGGTCGTCGTCGGGGCGGAGAGCGAGCCGTTCGTTCGCGACGGCAAGAACACCTTCGCCAAGTTCGTCCGCGACGTCGACCCCGCAGTGAGGCCGGGCGACGAGGTCGCCGTCGTTCGTGAGGACGACACCGTTCTCGCGGTGGGTCGTGCGGAGCTCTCAGCAGACGCGATGACTGATTTCGAGACGGGGATGGCAGTCAGCGTGCGCGAGGGCGCCGGCGTCGACGAGGAGTCCGACTCGTAGGCGTCGCCGGCGTGTCAGAGTCCCAGCGCCGTCACCACCGGAACGCCGGCGGCGAGTGCGCCGACGAGATAGCCCCCGATCGCCCCGCCGTTGAGGAGCGGCAGGCCGGCGTGCGCTCGCCCCTTCAGCACCAGCCAGAGGAGCGCAAAGAGCCCCGCGAAGGTCCCGACCATCGCCGTCAGCGCGGGGAGGTTCAGCGCCGGGAGACCCGGGACGCCGAGCGACGGCGCGAACCGTGAGGGGACGAAGAACGCCGCGCTGGCGATCATCACGGTCGGCATCACGGCGTCGCCGAGGCCGATGAAGAAGGCGTCGCGGACCCCCGTCTCGTCCGTGTCGTCACTCGACTCTGCGTCGGCCGCCGGGCTGGGAGCGTCCGCGGTCGCGGTCTCGGTGGAGGTGTCATCCGTCGCGGTCTCGGTGGAGGTGTCATCCGTCGTGGTGCCAGTGGAGGTGTCATCCGTTCCGGCGTCCGCAGACGTTTCATCCGTCGCGGTGTCCGCGGACGCCTCCGCTGGTTCGTCGTCGCCGGAGGCGTCGTCGACCACGTCGGGCGTCGAGTCCCCCAGCGAATACGACAGCGACGTCGGAACGACGAGGACGACCGGGAGGTTCAGGTCCATCACGCCCGAGGCCAGATCGAGCATATGCTCGGTCCCGTAGACGCTGATCGCGTCGTAGACGGCCAGGACGGCGAGCAGGAGAATCGCGGGCAACAGCCCGAAACTGATCCCGAACAGGCCCGCCGCGCCCGCGCCCATCAGGACGCCCGCGGCGTCGATGACGTACCACTCCGGATGGATCACGAGGAGCACGGCGAGCGCGACCGAGGCCGAAATCGCAGCGAGCGGCGGGAGCAACACCGAGAAGACGTACCAGGCCAGCGACGCGGCCGCCAGCACGACGAAGCCCCGGACGGCCCAGTCGAGGTCGAATTTGAACGCCGCGAGCATCAGGGCCGTCGCGACCAGGATCGCTCCGATGTAAACGAGACTGTTCGTGGGATCCGACGGATCCTCGACGGTCTGATACCCCTGATCGTAGAACGTCGGCACCAGCGCGAGGGCGCCGAGCTGGACGAGGAGGAACAGCAGGGCAGCGAACCCGACGGCTCCGGCGACGCGTCTTCGCATACGGCCGGAGTTGCCGCCGACGCACTATGGGGATTGCGCTTCGAGGGTCGCGGTATCGGGGTCTCGATTCGACCGCGTCCGCACGTCCTGAATGACCAGTTTGACGCCGTCGGGATACGGAGATTCGAGGCTGATCGACCAGCCGTGGACCCGACACAGGGTTCGAATCGTCGGGAGGAAGATTCCCGTCTTGGCGTTCGGAACCGCCTCGCCGTACTCGAAGGCGCGGTCGACTTGGGCGGCCGGGATCGATTCGCCGTCACAGACCAGATCGATGCTGCCGTCCCGGACGTCGACCGAGAGCTCCGAGGCGTTCGTCGCGGCCGCGAACTCGAGGCAGTTCGAGAACAGTTGGACCAGCCGCGACTCGTCGGCGGCGACCTCCCGGTCACCGCGGACCGTGAGCGCCGGTTCGGGGTCGTCGAGCCGTTCGCGGGCCGCGTCGGCGATCACACCGGGATCGACGTACTCCGTGGAGTCGACCGTCTGACCGTAGCGCGCGAGCGTCGTGAGATCAGCGACGATGCGGTCCATCCGGTCGAGCGACGCGCTCGCCGTCTCACAGGCCTCTCTCGTCTCGGCTGGATCGGCTCCCGAGATGTCCTCCGACGCCAGGTCGAGATACCCCTGCGCGATCGAGAGGGTATTGCGGAGTTCGTGGGTGATCGCCTCCGCGAAGTCGTCGAACTGCTCGTTCTGGCGCTGAAGTTCCCGGCGCTGCTGTTCGACCTCGGTCACGTCGGTACAGATCAGGACTTCACCCACGCGCTTCGACCCGGTGCCGACCGGCGCGGTCTTGAGCAGAAAGTACCGGGTCTGGACCCGGTCCTCGATGGCGATGATGTCCTCGTCGTCGTCGAGAGCCGCGGCGAACGACGGACAGGCCGCCTTGAGCGGGCGTCCGACGGCGTCCGCGAGTTGTGGGAACGTCACGACCGCCGCCTCGTTGACGTCGCGAACGACCCGGTCGTCCGTGATCAACACCACCGCGTCGTCGAGCGCTTCGATGACGCGGTTCCGCCAGAACTGCGGCACGGCAACGAACTGCTCGTCGATGACGAACAGCGCGCCCACGGCGAAGACCGCCACACCCAGCGGCTCGTAGTTGAACTTGATGAACGGACCGACGCCCGTGTACGCGAGGACGTCGAAGACGACCGGGATCGCGGTCGTCCCGACGAGCGCCCCCAGGAGTCGAGTGTCGAGGTGTGACTCGGTGAAGGTCTCATAGAGCAGATAGAAGCCGACGGCGGTCAGCGCGTACGCCAGTCCCGTCACGACCCAGTGGACCGGTGAGGGCTCGATCGAGAGGTGAGCGAACGGGGTCGTCGCGAAGGTGGTCGTGAAGTACAGCGAGTGAACGGGATTCGTGAATTTCAGACCGGCCACGAAGAGATAGAGCACGAGTGCGGATTGGCGGAACAGCGGTCGGCGGTGGTAGTCGTGACCCGTGTACGCCGAGCAGAAGTAGAGCCACGCGCCCACGCTCGCGAAGCCGACGAGTAGTCCGACCATATAGAACGAAAGCTTGAGCCCGTCCGTGGGTGCGACGAGTCGGAGTGTGTGCGCCGCGGCCCACACCCCGCTGCAGAGTAAAAGCGCCGTCAGCCCCGTCCGGGTCTCCGTGTCCGAAAATCGCCGTACTCGCGAGATGGCCGCGAGACAGGCGAGTGCCGCGGCGCCGAACGCGGCGATATGGAGCACCCGTAAGGGCAACATCACAATTGATCGGTCGATAGATGGGGATATAAATCACTCCCGTCATTCGACATTTTGATAACGCTCCTGTCAGAGAGAATGAAATATTTTCGAGTTTGCGGCCCCGGTTTGGCCGGGTCAGCGCGCGTAGAGCCGCTGCCCGACGATCGACGCCGCACGCACGTCCTGCTCGGGCGTGACGGCGACGTAGGGGCGCGACACCGGGCCGAACACGTCGACGACGCGGCCGATCGTCGAGAGAGATTCGTCGACGGCTTCTGCACCGATGCCCGGGTGGTTCTCGTCCGCACAGCGGACGATGAGGAGGTTCTGTGCCGTTCGGGTGACAGTACCGAGGCGCCGCATCGTCAGTCCCGCAGGATGCCGACGTAGGCGGCGACCGCCTGCACCAGATCGTTCTTCGTCGAGTCTTCGGCGCCTTTCACGAGGACGCGGCCCCGAGCGTCCCACTCGCGGGGGTGCGTCACGTCGCGTTCGATGACGGCGTCGTACCCGATCTGCTGGACGGCCTGCGCGATCTCGTCGACGGTGGGGTCGTCGACGGCGTCGTCGAGCGGGACGCGCCGACCGTCCTCGCGCGAGACCGACGCGTCGATGTAGCGCGGCCAGATGACGTTCTCCACAGCCATAGTCCAACGACCGCGGCGCGCCCGTAATACGGTTGTGGTCCGGTGCTGTCGGGTGACCGACGGCGGGGTGCCGAGCAGTAGGCTTTATCGGCGCGCCCCCCACAGGCCGAGTATGGATCCGGATCTCGCCGCCCTCGACGAGTATCTGGCTGACGCGGGATACGACGGCTATCTCGTCGACGCCCCGGGGTCAGACGCCACGCAACGCTATCTCTCAGGGTTCGACGCTCCCGACCCGTTCGTGACGCTCTACACGCCCGACTCGACCGCGGTGTTGGTCTCCGCGCTGGAATACGGCCGCGCGAAGACGGAGAGCCAGGCCGACGACGTGTCGCGGCTGGCGGACTACGACTACCGGTCGCTCGCGGCCAAACACGGCACGCACGAGGCGAAAGCGCGCGTCGTCGAGGCCTGGCTGGCGGATCGGGGCGTAGACGCAGTCGCGACGCCCGAACGGTTTCCACTCGGATCCGCAGATCACCTCCGGGAACGAGGGATCGCCGTCGAGCCCGAGACGGCGGACGTGGTGACGGAGATCCGCGCGCGGAAGACGCCGACGGAGATCGAGTGGATCCGCGCTACACAGCGTGCCAACGAGGCGGCGATGGCGGCCGCGAACGACCTCCTGACGGCGGCGACCGTCCAGCGCGCCGCCGCGGTCGACGATGGAGAGTCTGCGGCCAGTCCCGAGGACGAGGTGCTGGTCCACGACGGCGAGATCCTGACCAGCGAGCGCGTCAAACGCGAGATCGAGGCGACGCTGCTGCGCAACGGGTGCGCACTCGACGAGACGATCGTCGCGTGCGGTGCCGCCGCCGCCGATCCACACGATCGGGGCAGCGGGCCGCTTCGCCCCGACGAACCGATCATCGTCGACATCTTCCCCCGGTCGAAGACGACGCGGTACCACGCGGATATGACCCGGACGTTCGTCAAGGGGGAGCCGACGGAGACGATTCGGCAGTGGTTCGAGTTGACGCAGGCGGCGATGGACGCGGCCTTCGACGTTCTCGAACCCGGCGCGACGGGGCGCGCCGTCCACGACGCGGTCTGTGACGTCTACGAGGACGCCGGGTGGCCGACGCTCCGCTCGGATTCGACGACCGGGACGGGATTCATCCACTCGACCGGTCACGGGGTCGGGCTGGAGATCCACGAGCTGCCACGGCTGTCACCGGACGGCGGCGAACTCCGGCCCGGACAGGTCGTGACCGTCGAACCCGGACTGTACGATCCGGCAGTCGGCGGGATGCGGCTCGAAGACCTCGTCGTCGTGACCGAGGACGGATACGAGAATCTGACCGACTACCCGTTCGAGCTGACCGTCTGAGGTCAGCCGGGGGACTCGCCGGCACTCTCGGTCCCGTTCGAGGTCCGGTTCTGCGCGTCGCGGTACTCGCGGAGCAGTGATTCCAGCGCGTCGGCGGTTTCGGGGGTGAGAACGCCGGCCGCCTGGCGAACGACGTAGTCGTCCTCGAGGAGGAACGCGTAGATCGTCTGATCGCCGAGGATGCCGAGTCGCCGCTGGAACGCCTGTTTGTTCACCGAGAGGAACACGGTGTTCTCGTGGAGTCGGTGGCTGGCGTTCGTCGGCGACATCCCCCCTTTCGACATCGGCGGGAGCATCCCCCCCTTGGACCCGACAGTCAGTTCGGCGTATCCGAAGTGGTCGAACTCCTCACGGAGTTCGTCGGCGAATTCGCGCCACGGCGAGACGAGTGACCGTTGTCGGAGATGAAAACTGACGACGACGAGCGTCTGCTCGCCGTCGAGGTCTGCGGGTAGCGTCACTCGTCGGCCGTGTTTGTCGGAGCCTGACGTTGTGGGAAACTTCATTCGGTTGGTGCCTCTACATCCATCATTCGTGGCCGTTCACGGTCGAACGGTGCCCAGTACGGCACTCACACGCGTAGCTACGTGGACGGCACAGACCGGAGCCAACGAACCGTTCGGTGTCACACTGGTGCAGGTTCTTTCCCCCCGAGAGCCAATTGGCCAGTGATCTGATTTAAACGTACGCCCCAAATATTCATATCTGATAATATACCCCCGGCAATCGCGTCACCGAACCCCTTTTGATTGCGGCGGCGCGTAGTCCGCGGCGATGGAGGTACTCGTCGTCGGGGCCGGTGGGATGGGACGCTGGGCCGGCGAGACGCTCGCAGCATCGTTCAGCGTCGCCTTCGCCGACCGTGATCCCGACGCCGCCGACGCGGCCGCAGCGGCACTCAGCGGGGGAGCGCGCGCGGTGGCTCTCGACACGGCAGAACGGTTCGAGGCAATCTGTCTCGCGGTCCCGATCAGCGCCGTCGGGACGGCGATCGAGACACACGCGGCGCGGGCCGACCGAGCGATGCTCGATGTCACCGGCGTGATGGTCGAACCGGTCACCGAGATGCGTGCACACCTCGCCGACCGCGAGCGCGTGAGTCTGCATCCGCTCTTCGCGCCCGGGAACGCCCCGGGGAACGTCGCCGCCGTCGTCGACGCGCCGGGGCCGGTCACCGATCGGGCGCTGGAGGCCATCGCCGACGCCGGAAACGACGTGTTCGAGACCGAACCGACAGAGCACGACGCGGCGATGGAGACGGTCCAGGCCGGTGCGCACACCGCTATTCTCGCGTATGCGCTCGCGGCGCGCGAGGTCCGCGAGGAGTTCTCGACGCCGGTCTCAGAGCGGCTCGACGAACTCGTCGACACGGTGACCGGCGGGACTCCGCGCGTCTACCGGGAGATCCAGGAGTCGTTCACGGGCGCCGACGCCGTCGCCGAGGCGGCGCGCCGGATCGCCGACGCCGATGGCGACGCGTTCGAAGAGTTGTACGCCGAAGCGGGAATGCCAGGCGACCGGCCCGGTACGGCCCCGGAAGACCGAGATACCGACGCCGGCAGTGAGGGGTCCACGCAGTGATCGACCGAGACGCCGTCCGCGCGAATGCAAAGTATCTCAGAAACGTTCGCCCGATCGATCCCGAAGAGATCCACGAGTACATCGACGGGACGCCCCATCCGGCAGTCGTGCGTGAGACACTCCGCGAGGAGGCGTTCGACCTCGGGCTCAGAGAGCGTTCGGACGGCACCTTCGTCCCTGCGAGCGACGACCCCGCACCACAACCCGGGTGGAACCCGACCGCGTTGCCCGAATCGTACGCGTTCGCGCTCGAAGACCTGCTCGTCGAGCGCTATGGGGCCAACTGGCACCGCGGCGAGAGCGGCGACCGATTGCGGACCGTGATCCGGCGGCTCAAGGAGGACTACTACCGGGGCAACCCCGTCGAATACGACGCGGTCGCCGCGCTGGGCTACGCGATCTATCACCTCCCGGACTACTACGCCGCCGTCGGCTACGTCCTCGACGACCTCACAGAGCGCGAGCGACTGCCCCGGAGGCTGCGCGTCCTCGACGTCGGCGCGGGGGCCGGCGGCCCGGCGCTGGGAGTACACGACTACCTGCCCGCGGACGCCGTCGTCGACTACCACGCCGTCGAGCCGTCGGCTGCGGCCGACGTCCTCGAGCGGCTGCTGACCGAGACGGGGCCGAACTTCCGGACGACGATCCACCGCGAGCCCGCGGAGGCGTTCGAGCCCGACGACCCGTACGATCTGGTGCTGTTCGCGAACGTGCTGAGCGAACTCGACGAGCCGGAAGCAGTCGCGGCGCGCTACCTCGACAGCGTCGCTGCCGACGGTTCGTTCGTCGCGCTGGCTCCCGCGGACCGCAACACTAGCACGCAGTTACGCGACGTCGAGCGCGCGCTGGCTCCGGCCTCCGCCGACGTCTCGGTGTACGCGCCGACACTCCGGCTGTGGCCCGATGCGGCCCCATCGGATCGCGGGTGGTCGTTCGACCGCCGCGACGACATCGCGGCCCCGCCCTTCCAGCGCCGCCTCGACGAGGCCGGCGCCCCGTCACCGCCACCCGGTGAGCGGGACGATCAGGCGGGAGCGCCCGCGGGCGGATCCGAGCGCACGCCCAGCGACGGGACGTTCCGGAACGAGACGGTCCAGTTCTCCTACGCGATCCTCCGGCCGGACGGGGCGCGCCGGGCGGACGTGCTCGGCAGTCCAGACCGCCACGCCAAGATGGCCGAGATGGAACAGCACGTCACGAACCGGATCGATCTGCTCGCGGTCAAACTGAGTCGCGACCTCACCGACGACGCGGACGCGAATCCCCTGTTCAAGATCAGTGACGGAAGCGAAGCGGTCGAGCACTACGCCGTCTCGACGATGGCAGACCCGCTCAACGAGACGCTCTTGACCGCCGACTACGGCGACGTGCTGGCCTTCGAGAACGTGTTGTGCCTGTGGAACGACGACGAGGGGGCCTACAATCTCGTCGTCGACGACGAGACGTTCGTCGAATTCGTCGCGTGAGGCTGGGCGCGTCGGGCGACTGACGCGCAGGGCCGACCGAGCGGGCGAGCCGTCGCGGTCGATCCCCGCTCGTCTCGGCACTCGCGGGCGGTACACATTTCCCCGCGCCGGCGAAGATAGCGGTATGAGCGACTCGCTCTCCCTGCTCCTCACGAACGACGACGGCATCGACGCCGTCGGGTTTCGAGCGCTGTACGAGGCGCTCTCGGAGATTGCCGACGTGACCGCCGTCGCCCCCGCCGACGATCAGAGCGCGGTCGGTCGGAAGCTTTCGAGTGACGTCACCGTCCGCCAGCACGAACTG
This sequence comes from Halobellus clavatus, assembly GCF_900107195.1. GTDB lineage: Archaea > Halobacteriota > Halobacteria > Halobacteriales > Haloferacaceae > Haloquadratum > Haloquadratum clavatum. Next base: position 37,502 of record NZ_FNPB01000017.1, on the reverse strand, counting down.
GGCTACGCCATCGAGGGGACGCCCGCTGACTGCGTCGTCGCCGGACTCGAATCACTCCGGCCGGACGTCGACGCGGTCGTCGCCGGTTGCAACAAGGGGGCGAACCTCGGCGCGTACGTCCTCGGCCGCTCGGGCACGGTCAGCGCGGCGGTGGAAGCCGCGTTCTTCAACGTGCCCGCGATCGCCGTCTCGCTGTACGTGCCCGGCGGCGGGGAGACGCCGTGGCACGAGCAGGCGACTGACCCCGCGGACTTCCGGGAGGCGACCCGCGCGACGACGTACCTGGTCGAGCACGCGCTCGGCGCGGGCGTCTTCGAACAGGCGGAATATCTGAACGTCAACGCACCGATGCACGACGGCGACCCCGCGCCGATCGAGATCACTCGGCCGTCGACCCTCTATGAGATGACCGCCGACCACGACGGCAACGGGACCGTCACGCTCCACGACCGCGTGTGGGACATGATGCGCAGCGGCGACCTCCCCGATCCGGAAGGCACCGACCGCCGCGCGGTGGTCGACGGGAAGGTGTCGGTGTCGCCGCTGACGGCACCCCACTCGACGGAGCGCCACCAGGCGCTGGACGCGCTCGCGGAGACGTACCTGGATACGGTCTGAACGGCTCGGACGGGCTCACTCGGTGCGGACGGCGACGAACCGAAGCCGCCGGTAGTCGGCCGTCCACGTCCCGTCGTCGTACAGCTCGTCGCGGAGTCGGTCTTCGACGGCGGCGACGACCGCGTCGCGTTCCGCCTCGGGAACCGACCCGAGCAGGCGGTCACCGAACATTCCCAACCAGGCGGCCATACCGTCCGCCCCGTCGTCGAGTTCCGTCGGCCGGTCGAACAGTCTGGCGTAGCGGACCTCGAACCGGTGTGCTTCGAGCGTGCTCGCGTGCTCGCCGACGGTCGGGAAGTACCAGGGCTCACTCGGCGGGTCGTACCCCCGTGCGTCGAGTTCGGCTCGCACCGCGGTCACGATGGCGTCGACGTTGCCGCTCCCGCCGAGTTCGGCCACGAACCGACCGCCCGAGCGGAGCACGTCGGTAACCCCGTCCAGCACGGCGTCCTGTTCGTCGATCCAGTGCAGCGCCGCGTTCGAGAAGACGGCGTCGAACGGTTCGTCCGCGCCGAGCGTCGCGAGGTCGAACTTTCGAGCGTCCGCGCGGACGAACTGGATTCCCGGATGGGCCGCCCGTGCCGTCTCGATCATCTCCGCCGATCGGTCGAGGCCGACCACGTCCGCGCCCGCGTCCGCGATTCGAGCGGTCAGGTGGCCGGTCCCACACCCGAGGTCGAGGACCCGTTCGCCCGGGTCGGGGTCGAGAAGCCCGATCACGTCGGAGCCGTACTCGTAGACGAACGAGTGCGAGCCGTCGTAGGCGGCCGAGTCCCAGTCGTTCGCTGTCTCGTCGGTCATCGTCCGTCGTTGCGGCCGATGCGGCATAAATCGATCCGGACGGCGCGCGGCAGAAGGGAAACGCTCTTTTCGGGTACGGACGGATATCCGGCATATGAGCGACGGGGACGAGGAGACGACCGCCGATTCGGACGCGGCGGCGTCGGACGAGTCGACAGATGCGACGCCCGAGACCCTCAACGAACGCCTCGACGACCTGGAGGCCGACCTGGAGGCAGCCGAGACGGAGGCCGCCCTCGACGACATCGAGGCCGACCTCGACGACGCCGAGTCGGATCTGGACGCGGCGAACCTCCCGGAACCGGACGAGGACGACGAGGATGCAGAGGATCCACAGGCGGATCTCGAGACGCGGATCTCGGACCTCCGCGACGATCTCGACGCCCAGCGCGGCCCGTACGCGAGCGACGTGACCGACGCCGTCGAGTCGGCGCGCTCGAAACTGACCGAGACGCGCTGGACGGCCCAGGGGGAGCCCGAAGTCCGCGACGCCGTCGAGGCGTTCGCCGACGCGGCCGGCGAGTCTCTCGAAGAGACGTTCGAGGTCGACGCCGACTCGGCGGAGGGGGTCGACGTGGACGCGCTGGACGCCGCGCTCGAAACCGTCGCCGGGGCCGTCGCGGACGCCGGCCTCGACGCAGACGAGGACGCCGAGACCATCGCCTCGCTCATCGAGGCGACCGACGAACTCGAGTCCGGACTGGAGGACGCCCAGGAGTGGGACGACCTCGAGACGAACGAGCAGTTGATGGCTGAGGGGTTCTACGACGTCCTCGGCCACTACAAGGACTACCCGCCGGAACTCTCGGCGCTCAAGCAGTGGGAGAGCCAGGGTCGCGTGGATATGGTGCTGCTCGCGAAGGACAGCCTCCAGTCGGAGTTTATGCAGGACCACTGTATGGACGCGCTCGTCCGGATGGCCAACCCCGAGGCGTTCGACGAGATGCACCAACTCGCACAGCGGCGCGACAAGAAGGCGATCAAGGCACTCGGTCGGATGGGCTCGGGCGCCGAAGACGCCGTCGAGACGCTCGTCGAGTACGTCGACACCGATTCCGATCCCGCGCTCCAGAAAGTGACGTTCCGTGCGCTGGGAGAGATCGGCTCGACGGCGGCGACACAGGCGATCGCGGACAAACTGGAGATGGACAACGACAACGTCCGGCCGTACGCTGCCCGCGCGCTCGGTCTCATCGGTGACACGCGCGCGGTCGAACCGCTCTCGGACACCCTCGCGAACGACGGGGCCGACGAGGTCCGCGCGGCCGCCGCCTGGGCGCTTCGCCAGATCGGCACGGAAGCGGCGCTCGAAGCCGCCGCCGAGTACACCGACGAACGGTCGTTCCTCGTCCAGCACGAGGCGGAACTCGCTGCTGACGCCCTCGACGACACCGACGCGGAAGCACCGACGGCGTAGTCGGGACGCCTCCTCACGCATATCTTCAAGTAGGATCGGGGGACCACCCCCGCCGTGTCCGCACGCGTACCCCGGTCCGACGAGTCCGCGAAGTCCTCGCCGAGCGGCGACCGCTGGATCGCTCGCTCGGCGACCGTCCGGGCGATGCTCCTCGTCGTCCTTCTCTGGAGTCTCGGCGTCGTCCCGACGTCGGTCGTCGCCGCACCGGCGGTGGCAGAGCCGACACAGCCGCCGGCGGGAGCGACGGCGAACGACACCGGCCCACGCATCGTGGCCGTCTTCCCGGACCCGGTCGCAGCCGGCGACAGCGGTGAGTACGTCGTGGTCGATACCGCGGGCACGCCGAATCTGACCTTAGCGGACGGCGAGTCGACCGTCCGGGTGCCGCCCGACGGTCGCGTGGCGGTCTCCTCGTCACCGAACGCCACGCGAGCGCTCGTCGAGACACGCGTCGTCGGCCCCGGACTCGACCTCTCGAACGCGGGCGAACGCCTGCAACTCCGCCGCGACGGGATCGTCGTCGACCGGGTTGCGTACGACCGATCGCGTGAAGGTGAGCGATTGAACGCGACGACAGAGCGATGGACACCGCGGGGGTTGCGGCCGCGATCGGTCGTGTCGACCGGGGCGTCGCCGGCGACAGTGTTCGTCCTCCCGGACGCGCCCGAGGTGGCCATCGAGACGCTCCGCGGCGCTGAGACCCGGATCCTGCTCGCGGGGTACACGTTCGCCTCGCCGCGGGCGGCAGACGCGTTGCTCGCGGCGGAACGACGCGGCGTCAGGGTTCGGGTCCTCCTCGAAGGGGGCCCGATCGGCGGGATGACGACCGCACAGCGGACGCAACTCGACCGCCTCGCCGCGGGCGGGGTCGACGTCCGGGTGATCGACGGGCCGCACGCGCGGTTCACGTACCACCACGCGAAGTACGCGGTCGTCGACGACAGGGCGCTCGTGCTGACGGAGAACTGGAAGCCCGCGGGGACCGGCGGCCGCGACAGCCGCGGCTGGGGGGTGCGCGTCGATTCGCCGCGGACCGCCGCAGCACTGGCCGACGTGTTCGCTCACGACGCCGACTGGACCGACGCGGTGCCGTGGCCCACAGCCCGGCGGAATGCGACGTTCGTCGAGGCGGGACCGGCCGCGGGCACCTACGACGGCGAGTTCGACGCGAAACGGGTCGAAACCGGACGTATCGAGGTCCTGACCGCACCGGGAAACGCCGGAACGGCCGTCCGGCAGACGATCCGCGATGCCGACGACCGGATCTGGGTACTCTCGCCACGACTGGACGTCGAGGGGCCGTACTTCGCGTCGCTAGTCGACGCCGCCCGGCGCGGGGTTCGGGTTCGGATCCTGCTCTCGAACGCCTGGTACGACGCGGAGTCGAACGGCGCGGTGGTCGAGCGGGCCGCGCGGCTTCGCGACCGCGGCCTTCCGATCGAGGCCCGGATCGCACGGCCCGCGGGCCGGTTCGGAAAGGTTCACGCCAAGGGGGCGCTCGTCGACAGCGAGACCGTCCTCGTTGGCAGCCTCAACTGGAACGAAGGCGCCGAGCGACGAAACCGCGAGGTCGTCCTCGCACTCTCCGGCCCCGAGCCGGCGGCCTATTACGGGCAGGCGTTCGACGCCGACTGGCGACGGGCCGGCGGGGCCGGGGGCACAGAACGAGGTCTCACGGACCGGCGAGTGCAGGTGACGATGGGCCTCGGCGCGCTCGCGGCGCTGGCGCTCGCGGGGTTCGTCCTGCGGCGGGTGATAGCATTCGAATGAATCAGAACCGGCCAGTAGCTGCTCGCAGCGGACGGATGACCGTCCGTCTCAGGCCTCGGTGTCGACGATCGCCTGCGAGGAGAGTTCCTCGTCGAGTTCGGCGTCGGCCATCTTGTCGACGAGGCTGTCGATGACTTCGGCTCGCATACCCTTCACGAACTTGATCGAGCCGACGACGAGGTGGCCGCCGCCGGAGACGCCGCCGCCGACGACCTCCTCGTTCAGTTCCTCGACCATCCGGGGGATGTCGAGACGGACGCCGTCCGAGCGGAGCACCGCGAAGTCCGGGCCGTAGCCGATGGTGATAACCGCTTCGCCGTGCTCTTCGACCTTCCGGTCGTGGAGTTTGCCCGTGGTTTTGCCCGGTGCGGGGTACGTGAAGCGGTGGGCCCACTCGTCGAGGTCAGCGGTGTAGAGGTGGGCGTCCGAATCGAGTCGCTCGTGTTCGAGGTGGGGCGCGGCGGCGTCCATCTGCCGCTCGACGTCGCGCTCGGCCCGAGTCGCGAGGAAGTCGACGAGTTCCCGGTGGCGCTCCTCGTCGTCACAGCCGACGTTCAGGACGTCGTTGACGAGCGACTGCCCGTCGTTGTAGCGCAGCCAGTGGGCGGCGTAGTCGAGCGCTTCACCGACGTCGAGCAGGCGCTCGCGGTCGTAGCCCTCCTCCTCGGCGAGTGCGATGAAGTCCGCCATCTCGTCGGCCTTCGACCGATCGGCGAGTCCGGCGGCGGCGGGGACGTGTCGGAGTTCCGAGGTGAGATCGGGGTCGATCATCCGCGCGAGTTCGACGCACATCATCCCGGTCGTGATCCGGTAGTCCTCGTCGTAGAGGTAGGGGTTGACGTGGGCGTCCAGTAGGTCCTCGACGGCCTCTGGGTCGGGGTGGTGATGGTCGACCACGGCGATCGGCACGTCGTAGTGCGCGAGGTTCTCGTAGGCCGGCACGTCCTCCTCCGTCGAGCCGTTGTCGAGCATCAGGAGGAAGGGGAGCCGCTGGCCGTGCCGCGAGCGGCCCTCCAGCGCGAAGTTCAGGTCGCGCGTGACGTCTTCCATCTCGTAGAACGGTGCCTTCGAGGGAAGGCGCTTGATCAGGTGTCGCGGCGCGTCGGCGTCGTCGTGGACGGATTCGATGAAGTTCTCCAGCGCCAGTTGGACGGGCACCGAGGCGCACATTCCGTCACCGTCGGCGTGGTGACGGACGCGGATCGGCCGTCCTTCGAGGACGGTCCGTCGGAGGAGGTGAGCCAGATCGCGGAGGTCGTCACGGAGCTTCTCGAAGGCGGGCCACTCGACGAGCGGGTCGACGTCGTCGGGTTCGGCGCGCTGCTCGAACGCCTCGTCGAGTCGCTCACGGGCCTCGGCCATCGCCTCGTCGTCGAGCCGCGTCATCGAATCGACTTCGAGTTGCAGCGCGCCCTCGTGGGATTCGACGGTTCCGCCGATCCGGACGACGTCGTCGAGGTCGATCGACGGGAAGGCGCGGACGCCCGCCTCGCGGAACGCCGCCGCGGAGACGATCCCCGTCTCGTCGGCGATTCGGAAGACGGTCGGCCCGCCGGTCTGTTTGATCTGTGCAACCTGTCCCTCGATGTGGACCTCCTCGCCCGCCGACAGCCCTGCGATCGGGGTCAGGTCGGGTTCGTGGTCGACGACGACCGTCTGATAGGACGACTCCCGGAAGACGTCGAAGGCGAGGTCGCCGTTCTCTTTGATCGCCTCGAGGGCCACAGTCAGCCGGTCGCCGACTTCGTAGGAGCGATCGAGGTTGGACTCGTGGACCAGCCCCGACACCTCGTCGGAGATGTCGACGAAGATACCGTACTCGACGACACCGTTGACGACGGCGTGATAGCGGTCGCCTTCGGAGACGTCTTCGAGCGTGCAGTTCGGTGCGAGATCGTAGACGACAGGACGCGAGTCACCCTCCGAATTCGGAGCGGACTCGCCGCCGGAATCTCCGGCGTTATCGGCAGTCATACTGTTGGACAATGGCGGCCCGCGGTTAAGACTTTACAATCCAGCGTCGGCGCGGCGGCCCCTGACGCGGCGATCGACCCGGAGGCCGCTGGGCAGAATTCGGCGCACTCCGCGGCAGAGCACGCGGCCGCGACGCAGATGATCGGAACGCTTAGAAGGCGACGAACCACAGAATCGCGTATGCGACTCTTCCGGTCGAGCGAGATCATCGGCATCGCAGCCGACGCGCTCGACTTCGCGCGGGAGGCCGCGAGCGAGACGCACCCGGACGAGTATATGGGGTTCCTCCGCGGCGAACCCGCACGCAACTTCGATCTCGACCGCTCGGGGACGCTGATCACCGAGGTGTTGATCGTCCCGGGGACCCGCTCGGATCCGACGAGCGCGACCGTCGACAGCAATATGATCCCGAACGATCGCCACTCGGTCGGGTCGATCCACTCGCACCCGAACGGTGTCCTCCGCCCGAGCGACGCCGACCTCGACACCTTCGGGCAGGGTCGGGTCCACATCATCCTCGGTCATCCATACGGATCGACCGACTGGCGGGCCTTCGACCAGAACGGCGACACCCGCACGCTCGACGTCGTCGACGTCGACCTGCAGGATCCCGAGGAGTTCTTCGACTTCACCGAGGACGACCTCGACATCGATTACACCGACGGCAGCTACTCGGACACTAGCGGGTGGTTCCGATGACCCGACGCGTCGTCGCGCAGGGAACGTTCGATCTCATCCACCCCGGTCACGTCCACTATCTCTCGGAGGCGGCGGCGATGGGTGACGAGCTCCACGTCATCGTCGCCAGGCGGGAAAACGTCACGCACAAGGAACCACCCGTGCTGCCGGACCGACAGCGACGTGACGTGGTCGACGCGCTCGGGGTCGTGACCGAAGCCCACCTCGGTCACCGCGAGGACATCTTCGTCCCGATCGAGCGGATCGATCCGGACCTCATCGTCCTCGGTCACGACCAACACCACGACGCCGACGGCATCCGGGACGCGCTCGCCGCCCGGGGCATCGAGTGCGAAGTCGAGCGCGCGTCCGCCCGCGACCCCCGGTACGCGGGCGAACTGCTCTCGACCGGACGAATCGTCGAGCGGATTCTGGACGCGAGGGCCGACGAGTAGGCTCGAACCGGTGAGGACGTTCACCGGTCGCGACAGCGAATTTTCGACAGTGACGACAGAAGGGCGGAACGCGCGGACTCGTTACTCGTCGCTACTCTGCTGGTCGTCGAGCCACTGCTGGTACTCCTCCTGGGAGACGACCTCGACGGAGAAGTACATCTGCGAGTGGGCGACGCCGCAGTACTCCGTACAGTAGCCCTGATAGGTGCCAGTCTCGTAGGCGACGGTCCTGATCGAGTTGACCTGTCCGGGCATCGCGTCCTGTTTGAGTCCCAGATCGGGTGCGTGGAAGCCGTGTATCACGTCACGTGAGGTGACCCGGATCTCTATCGGACGGTCGACCGGGACGACGATTTCGGTGCCGGTCGTGAAGTTCCCGTCCTCGGGGTAGGACATCTCCCAGCCCCACTGGTAGGCCTCCGCGCGGACGACGACGGGGTCGCCCTCGACGGGTTCGCCGGCGGCGTTCTCCGCCTGCGGCTGGTAGGAAACGCTCTGGTCGGCGAGGACGCCGTAGGAGGCGACGCCGACGAACAGCAGCACGATTGCCGTGGCGATCGTCCAGGTGATCTCCAGGCGTCGATTCTCCTGCGTCGGCGACGCCTCGTCGTTGTTCCGGAACTTCACCACCGTGTAAATGAGGATTCCCTCGACGAGGATCGTGATCGGGATGGCGACGTACAGCAGCTTCCCGTTCAGTCCGTTGATGAGGGCCTCGCTGGCGGACGACTGCGCGGCCACGGGATCCGCGAACAGCCCCATCACCACCATCGTGAGGAGTGAAACGAGTGCCAAACGCGTCTTTCGCATCGATTCGGGCTTAGGAAGAGCCACGTAAATAGTTGCTGACTTCAGCCACCCCCAATTCGGGGGCCGAATGAGCGAAAGCGGGGCCCATAAATACGGGCATTCCTAAGTTCGCGTAGGTGACTCTCGTGGCACCGAGTGCAACGCATACCAGATTTCACAGCCTGCTCGCGGCGACAGCTATCGGCGTCTACTTCCTCCTCCTCGTCGGCGCGACGACTGCGCTGACTGACGCCGCAGCGGCGTGTGCGGCCTGGCCCGTCTGCGGCGACGGATGGACGATACCGACATCGGCCGCTGGATGGCTGGCGATCGGCCACCGCATCGCGGCGGTCGGGGTGGGCGTGCTCGGTGTGCTGACGCTGTTCGCTGGGGTGCGCGCCGGTGTCGACCGGCGGGTACTGGCGCCGATGCTCCTCGCGAGCGTGCTCTACCCCGTGCAGGCCGCACTTGGCGCTATCGTCGCGGTCGGGGGTGCGAGCGAAACGCTCTCGGCCGTCCACCTGACGGTCGGACTGGGCATCTTCGCGTCGCTCGTCGCGTCGCTGGCGTGGTCGCTCGAGCGAGAGACGGGCGATCCCAGCGAGGAGTCGGTCGACGACGTCGACCTTTCACCGCCCGTCGAAACCGACTACGAGCCAGACATCCCGACCGAGCCACGGGCACGACTGCTGGCGACTGTCAAGGCGTACGTCCGGTTGACGAAGCCGCGGCTGATGTGGCTCCTGTGTCTCGTCGCCGCCGCGGGAATGGCGCTCGCGGCGACGACTGCCGGGGGCCTGACGATCGAAATCGTCCTCGCGACGCTCGGCGGGGGCGTCCTCTCGATCGGCGCGTCCGGAACGTTCAATCACGTACTCGAGCGCGACATCGACCGTCGGATGCAGCGGACCAGCGATCGGCCGCTCGCGACCGACCTCGTGCCCGTCCGCAACGCGCTCGCGTTCGGATTCGCCTTGGCCGTGGCGTCGGTGGCGCTGTTCGCGTGGGTGAACGCCCTCGCGGCCGTCCTGGGCGTGGCCGCGATCGTCTTCTACAGCGTCGTCTACACCCTCCTCCTGAAGCCGAACACCGTACAGAACACCGTGATCGGCGGGGCGGCGGGCGCGCTCCCGGCACTCATCGGCTGGGTGGCGGTGACCGGCGAGATCGGACTCGGCGGACTCGCGCTGGCGACGATCATCTTCCTGTGGACGCCGGCACACTTCTACAACCTCGCGCTGGCGTACAAAGACGACTACGAACGCGGCGGCTTCCCGATGATGCCGGTCGTCCGCGGCGAGACGGAGACCCGAAAGCACGTGTTGTACTACCTCGCGGCGACCCTCGTCGCCGCCGGAGCGCTGGCGGCGATGGAGACGCTCGGGGTCGTGTACGCGCTCACGAGCGCCGTCTTCGGGGCGGCGTTCCTCTACTTCGCCGTCCGACTGCACTACGAACAAACCGAGTCGGCCGCGCTCCGCTCGTTCCACGCGTCGAACGCGTATCTCGGAGCGTTACTCCTGGCCCTCGTGGTCGACGCTCTGGTCGTCTGAAAATGGCGCTCGCAAAGGCCGCGTCCCGCGTGCCGACCCGCAACGTCCTCCACGCAGCGCTGCTCGGAAACAGCCTCGCAATCCTCGGAGCGGTGTATATGCTCGCAGCGGGGATCACGGTCATCCAGCCGCGGTACACGATCTACGGGCTTTCGTGGGTGTTCGTCGGCCTCCTGGTTCTCTGGAAAGTCCAGCCGCGACCGACCGACGAGCGGACCCGGCGGCGCGCGATCGCGATCGCGGGCGTCTACTTCGTCGCACTTGCGGCCGCCGGTGGGGTCGTCGTCACGGCGATGCGTCCTGGCGCGGGCGAATTCGGCCTCCGACTCGCGACGCTCGCCGCCGGATGGGGACCCGCGCCGATCGTGTCGACGCCGTGGGCCGCGCTGGTGTTGATGCCGGCCCGGATCGTCGGCTACCTGGCGCTCGCGTATCTGGTGTACGCGACCGTGATCGACGCCGCCGGCGCGGCGGTGTCGGGCGTGGTCGGCCTCTTCTCCTGTGTCTCGTGTTCGTGGCCGATCGTCGCCTCGGTGCTGTCGGGCGTCCTCGGCGGAGGATCGGCCGTCGCCGCGGCGGCGTTCGACTTCTCGTACGACATCTCCACCGTCGTGTTCCTCCTGACGGTCGCGCTGCTCTACTGGCGGCCGGTCGTCGGCGGACGGTTGGGTCGCTCGGCGAGCGAAGAATGACGGTGGCGTGCCGCGCTCAGGCGAATCCGACCGGTTTCGGATCCCCGTCGGCGCGGTGATCGACTGGAGTGCGGTCCTCGGCGGTCGCGTCGTCCGCAGCGGCGTCTGTGACGCCGTCGGGGTCAGCGGGGGTCGGTGACTCCTCGACTGGGTCGCGGCCGTCACGCTCGGCATCGTGCCCCTGCTCGACCAGCGCCGCTCGCCGCTGTGAGTGGTAGCACATACCAATCTGGAACATTGGTACCAAGTGACATAAATCTACCTCGTGGCGACCGCACCCCGCGACGGGCTTAACACGCCACGGCGTCGAACGCAGAGCGATGACGGCAATCGAGATCGAGTACTGCGTGCCGTGTGGGTTCCTGGAGCGGGCCGAAGAGATCCAGCACGCGCTGTTGGACCAGTTCGGTGATCGACTGGATCGGGTCGCACTCGTGACCGGCGATCACGGCGTCTTGACTGTCGCCGTCGACGGCGACGTGATCTGGGATAAGGCCGAAGACGACTACGACGTGGACGCGATCACGCGGCGCGTTCGCGACGCGATCTGAGGAGCGACCGCCGACTGCCGATTTATCGATGCCCCCACCGCCGGCCGTCCTCGTCGTAGCGGGCGTCGAAGATCCGCTCCCACTGTGACTGCGAAAGGTCGACGTCGGTCGCACCGACGTTTTCGTCGAGTTGCTCGACGGTCCGCGCGCCGACGATCGGCACCACGGTCGCGTCGGGAAAGTCCATCAGCCAGCGGAGCGCGACCTGCGCGGGCGAGGCGTCGACCTCGTCCGCGACGGCGCGGACGGCGTCGAGCACGTGCCAGCCGCGCTCTGAGAGGTAGAAACGATCGAACCGGTCGTCGATAGAGCCACGCGAGCCGTCGGGCGCGACGACCGCCGTGGGGTCCTCGGGGTCTGCGCGCTCGTACTTGCCGGTGAGAAAGCCTCCGGCCAGCGGGGAGTACGGACAGACCGCCAGCCCCTGGTCACTGCAGACGTCGAGGTACTCCTCGACGTCCTCGTAGTAGCCCGCGTGGAACAGCGGCTGGGTGACCTCGAAGCGCTCCCAGTCGTTGACGTCCGACGCCCACAACGCCTTGGTGAGTTGCCAGGCCGCCATCGTCGACGCACCGAGGTAGTTGATCGTTCCCTCCGCCACGAGCCGATCGAGCGTCGAGAGCGTCTCCGTGATCGGCGTCTCATCGTCCCACCGATGGATGTAGTACAGATCCAAGTAGTCGGTGCCCAGCCGGTCTAAGGTCCCCTCGATCTGCTCGCGGATGTGCGTGCGAGAGAGTCCCGAGCCGTTCGGGTCCTCTGGGTCGAACTCGAAGTACACTTTCGAGGCCAAGACGAACTCCGAGCGGTCTCGCTCGGCGAGCCAGTCACCGATCCACGACTCGCTGCGACCGCTGGGCGTCCCGTAGACGTTCGCGGTGTCGATGAAGTTCCCGCCGCGGTCGGCGAAGGCGTCGAGGAGTTCGTGCGCCTCGTCTTTCGGCGTCTCGACGACGCCGTTCGTCTCGCGGCCGAAGCGCCACGTACCGAGACAGAGCTCCGACACCGAGGTCCCCGTCGATCCGAGCCGCCGATAGGACAGGTCGCTACTCATAGGCGAGGCAACATTCCGCGGGATGAAAAGCGTGCGTGTCGGGTGGTCTCGGCGTCGTTACTCGATCGGTTCGAACCGGAAGCCGTCCCACTCCTGGCTCGCGGGTTCACGGATCCCCGCCTCGGGGTCCCGCAGTTCCTCGCAGTACACCGGCCGGACGTCGTCGCCGATGTCGATCGTCTCGCTCGCGACCTGCCCGATGGCGCGGACGGGTTCGCCCTCGACGTCGAACTCGACGATGGCGATCGTGTTCGGTTCGCGGACGCCCGGGGGCGTCGCCGTGGACGTGGTCCAGGTGACGACCTCGGCGGTGTACTCGCTGAGATCGACCGTCTCGGTCGGTTCCTGCCCACCCGGCCCGTACGGATGGCCGGGGTAGGTGATGCTCCCGTCGGGGTAGCGGTACGCTTCCATCACGGGGGCGCCGTCGGTGTCGTCGGCGTCCTCACCGCCGTTCGTGTCGTGTTCGTCGGTCATTGTCGTCCCTCCAGAATCGCCGTCGTCACGCAGTTCCCGAACCCGCCGACGTTGCAGGCGAGGCCGGTCTCGGCGTCGACCTGGCGCGGCCCCGCGTCGCCGAGGACCTGTTTGTAGATCTCGTACACCTGCGCCACCCCCGACGCGCCGAGGGGATGGCCCTTCGATTTCAATCCGCCGGAGGTGTTGATCGGGAGTTCGCCGTCCCGGTCGGTGACGCCCTCCTCGACGGCCTTCCAGCCTTCGCCCTTCTCGAAGAAGCCGAGATCCTCCGACTGGAGGAATTCGAGGATGGTGAACATATCGTGGAGTTCCGCCACGTCGATGTCGTCGGGGCCGACGTCGGCCATCTCGTAGGCCACCTCCGCGGAGTTGACGACGCCGCCCATCGTCGTCGGATCAGCGCGCTCGTGGACGACGTGGGTGTCTGTCGCGCCACCGATGCCCGTGATCACGGCGTAGTCGTCCGCATACTCGCGGGCGACCGACTCCGGGCAGAGCAAGAGCGCCGCCGAGCCGTCCGTAATCGGGCAGAAGTCATACAGCCGAAGCGGGTCGGCCACGATCGGCGAGTCGAGCACCGTGTCGAGGTCGACCTCCTTGCGGAACTGCGCGTGTGGGTTGTCGATGCCGTTGCGGTGGTTCTTCACCGCGACCTTGCCGAGCGACTCCCGGGGGGCGTCGTACGTGTCCAGGTAGTGTCGCGCGGTCAACCCCGCGAACGAGGGCAGTGTCAGGCCGTGTTTGTACTCGACGGGATGCGTCAGCGACGCGATGACGTCTGTCGCCTCCGACGTCGAGCGGTGCGTCATCTTCTCGCCGCCGACGAGCAGCGTCATCTCGGAGGCTCCCGAGGCGACCGACTGCCAGGCGGCGTACACGCCAGCGCCGCCGGACGACGAGGTCTGGTCGATCCGAGCGGTGTAGGCGGGAACCGCCGAGAGGTCGTGTGCGAGTGCGTTCGGGACGCCCGTTTGCCCCTCGAACTCGCCGCTCGCCATATTCGAGACGTACAGGTGGTCGACGGCGTCAGCCGAGACCCCGGCGTCGCGGAGACAGGCGCCGCCGGCCTCCGCGAGCAGCCCGCGGATCCACTCCTCGCGCTGCCCGAACTGGGTCATCGACGCGCCGATGATTGCTACGCGCTCCATAGTCGCACACGTTCGGGCGGTGGCTTACCGGTTTCCCTTCACTCCGGCGGGCGGGTCTCGAAGCGCTTACACACCCACCAGTCCGAGATCCGGTATGGTCGCTCTCGATTCGCTGGCTCCGAAGGTGGGTGCAGTCGCCGCACTCCTCCTCGCGGGCGTCGTATTCGTGCCCGCGATAGTGATATCCGCACCGGGTAGCGGTGTCGCCCAGTACTACGCCGCCGGGCCGATCGGCGTTTCGGTCGTCGGCGTCCTCGCGCTGATCGACGTGGTGGTGTTTCTCGCCGGTGACCAGGAGCGATCGGACCCGGTGACGCTCGCGGGATTCGCGGTCGTGGCGGGGATCGCGATGCTGTTGTTCTCGGTCCTGTGGGCGATATCGATCGACACCACGCTGCTCTTTAGTTTCCCGGCGGAGTACGCCTGGATCGAGGACCACCGCTGGCTCGTCGTCACCGGCACGGCCGTCGTCACGGCCGCCGCCGGTGGCTTCGCGCGCGGCGTGATGGACTGATCCCAGCACGACACCGAACCCTGACGGTGTCCGGCGATCAGAGGGGTCACGGAGTCGAAAGCCCCTTATGTGGCCCCGGTGTATTTCGGGATGGACTAGGTCGGGCAGCTAGGCCCTGCTCGTCACCTGCAATTTGGCCTTCAGCAGGGACCGAACCCGGGGGCGTCCGGTCAGACCGACGCGGGCCCCGGAAGCCAACGTAGAAACCTCGTCCTTCGGGGACGGCGGTTCGCGGTCGCCGGCCGCAGGGTCGGTCCGCCGCGATTCGACGCCGGCAGCCCGTCAGGCGCGGAAGCGAGCAGCGGACCGGTGAACGTTCGTCGCTCGGAGGATCGCGGGGTGGAGGAGGCGACCGGGATTCCCCGTGCCGGAACGCCGGGCAATCCCGCTGTCCACCATTCATTCGACATCACATCGACGCCGAGCGCCGCGGCCGCGATGAGACGGGGCTCCCCGAACTATAATTACGCAGTCCGCGTCTGTTCTATTGTGATCGATGATGAATGAATCCGCCAGCGGAACGCTGCCACAGTGGTACCGGACCGGGATCGGTCGACCGGAGACCGCCGACGAGGTTCGTGGGTACTGGATATTCGTCCTCGGCGTGCTACTGGGTGTCGTCGGGATCGTCCTGTTCTTGCCGAGCCGGACCGCGAGTCCGCTCAGGGAGTGGGCGATCGTCCTCGCCGGATCGGGACTCGCATTAGCGCTCGCGGGCCCGGTCATCCGGCTCCCGCTGCGGAAGCGAGCCAACCGCCTCGCGTACCTCGGTCTCGTGCTCTGTCTCGTCGCAGTGTTCTGGTTCCTGTTCGTGTTCCCGGCGGGGTGGACCCGGAGTAACTGGCTCGGGATCATCGGTCTGTACGCAGTGGGGACGGCCGCAATCGCGGCCGGTGGGGTGCTCGTTCCCCTGCTGACGCCGAGCGCGACGGAGATGGCCGAGCGGGAACGCGACGAGTCGCGCGGGGAAGTCGCGGACCTTCGAGCAGCGCTCGAAGACGCCGGCGTCGACGAGGCCGAAGCGCAGGCCACGATCGATCGACTGCGCGAGCGCGAATCGGAACTGGCCGAGGAGGTCGATCGGCTCCGTGCGGACGTGGCCGTCG
The DNA here is from genome assembly GCF_900107195.1 of Halobellus clavatus. GTDB lineage: Archaea > Halobacteriota > Halobacteria > Halobacteriales > Haloferacaceae > Haloquadratum > Haloquadratum clavatum. The sequence goes on along the minus strand of NZ_FNPB01000017.1, from coordinate 21,902 downwards.
CCGAGGACGACGAGGCCGACCTCGCGGCGCAACTGCGGTCACTGCGGTCCAGCAGCGCCCGCTTCGAGGTCTACGAGGACGCAGGCGGGGAGTACCGCTGGCGACTCCGCCACCGGAACGGCAATCTGATCGCGAGCAGCGGTGAGGGGTACACCGCGCGCCACAACGCCCAGAAGGGAATGCAGAGCGTCCGGCGGAACGCCCTCGGGGCGGATGTGCTGTTCCTCGAGAGCGAGTCCGAACTCGCGCCGGAGGACGAGTCCTTCGAACCGGTCGAGGAGGTCGGGAGCCAGGCCGCCTTCGAACTCTATGAGGACCGCGGCGGCGAGTACCGCTGGCGGCTCAGACACGAGAACGGGAACCTGATCGCCGAGAGCAGCGAGGGATACACGCGAAAGCGCGACGCCGAGCGGGCGATGGAGCGCATCAGAGACTACGCCGGGAGCGCGGACTACCTCCGATTCGACCCGACTGCGTTCGAGACCTACCGCGACGCGGCGGGTGCCTGGCGCTGGCGGCTCGTCCACCGGAACGGCAACATCCTCGCTGACTCAGGCGAGGGGTACACCCGCAGGCGCGATGCCAGACGCGCGATCGATCGGATCCGTGAGGGGATCGAAGAGCTGTCGTTCGAGCGCTACGAGGATCGAGCGGGCGAGTCCCGGTGGCGACTCAAATCGCCGAACGGTGACATCCTCGCAGACTCCGGTCAGGGCTACGCCGACGCGCGGGGCGCAGCCGAAGCGATCGATCGAATCCGTGAGTACGCGCCGGAGGCGCGGGTACTAGACCTCGGTGAGGCCGCTTTCGAGATTTACGAGGACAAGGGTGGCAAGTACCGCTGGCGACTCCGCCACCGGAACGGCAACATCCTCGCGGATTCTGGGCAGGGGTACGCCGAGCGACGGAACGCCCGCGACGGCGTCGAGAGCGTCAAGCGAAACGCGCCGAACGCGACCCGCGACGCGGCCGCTCCGGATGCCGAGGACGACGCCGAAGCGGCCGAAGAATCGGCAGAAAGTGGGGATTCAGGTACCGACGGAGAATCAGACGGCGCGCCCGACGCCTGAGTCGGTCCCCGACGACAGCATCACTCAGGCGGCCGCGGACTGACCGCCGTCGGGTTCGGTTCCGGGGTCAGAGCCGGACCGGGATTCGAAGTCGATCTCGACTTCGGCTTCCAGTTCGTCCCTGCTGACGCTCACCTCGAGTTCCTCGGCGTTCTCGGGGACGGCGATCGTGATCGTCCCGTCGGCGGCGGTCGTTCCGACCTCTTCCGCATTGACTGAAACCGACGCGTTCGCGACCGCGCTTCCGTTCCGGGTCACGCTGAGGGTCGCGTTCTCACCGCGCGTCACGTTCTCGGTGAAACTGGCGTTCAGCGCGCGTTCGGCGGCCGTCGGTCGGTCGTCGTCCTCGCGCTCGTCAGATTCGTTCTCGTCGTCGTCGACGGAGTCGATCTCGACGTCGGTGCCGGACTCGGAGATGACCGGCTTCAGGATGTACTTCCCGCTCTGTCCGGCCTCGAACGCGGTGATGTCGAACACGAAGTCGACCTCCTCGCCGTTACCGACGGTGAACGCCGAGTTCAGTTGGAGTTTCCCGCTGGGGAGTTTCACGCGCTGGTCGCTCCCGTCTTTCAGGGTCCCGTTCACCGACGAGACGTAGACGAACACCTTCTCGTAGGAGCCGTTCGGGACGTCGAACGAGGCGAGTTGCGTCGCGTTCGCGCCCTGGAGTTCCGTCAGGTCGACCGTGCGGTTCTCGACCTCGTATTCGACCCACTCCTCGCTCTCGGCGTCGCTGTCCTCCGCCTCGGAGTCATCGTCGGCCGCATCGTCGCCGTCTTCCGTCGAATCAGCGTCGTCTTCGGTGGAATCAGCATCATCCGTCGAGTCGTCGTCCGTCTCAGTCTCGGCTGTCGCCGTGGACGAGGTCTCGTTCTCGTCGCTCACGGGCTCGCCGTCGGCGTCCTCGCTGTCGGCGTCGTCGTCTGCAACGTCGTCAGTCTCCTCGTCGTCACCCTCGCCGGCGGGCTTGAGCCCGACCCGCGTGATCGTGACGTTGAGATGCTCGAAGTCGCCGATCGCGTTCTGTTCGTCGCTGACGTAGAAGTTCACCGTCCCGGCACTCGTCGCATCACTGGTCGACTGCACTGCGCTGTCTGTGGCTGTGGTCCCGTCGGGCGAGCCGGTGAGGCCGCCGGCACACCCGGCGAGCAGCACCAGCGCCGCGACGAGAACACTCGCGATTGCGTTGCGGTTCATTACATCCGACACCAGGTGGTGAAAGAGTATGTAAAGGGGCGGCCGTGACCCGGGATTCACCCGGATTTAGACCGTTTAATCCGGGTATATCCGAACAGGGCCGATTATCGGGTCGGTTCGCCCCACGCGCCGAGGCTCGCCTGTACGTCGCGCGTCGTGGCTTCCGGCGCGGCCTCGTGCCCGACGAGATCCCGGAGGTCGACCGCGTACGTGCTCCCGGCGTGATCGAGGACGAGCAGGCGCCCCTGCACCCCACGGACGGTGCCGGTGGCGATCGTCTCGGCGACCGGCCGATCCGTGAGTCCCAGGTCGTAGTCGAAGTCGAACCGGTCGGCGGCGTCGACGTCGAACTCGGACAGGAGCGCGTTCCACGCCGTCTCGTCGACGTCTCGGTGGAGGCCGGCGCGTTTGGTGGGGACGCGGATCCGGTCGGAGATCTCCATGGCGATCTCGGCCTCGCGCTCGCGGGCGATTCGACCGTCCGAGACGACCGCGAGCAGCGCGCCGCGGTCCGCGCCCTGCTCGCGCAGACGGGTCTCGAGTCGCCACTCCTTGGTGACGCCTACTTTGAACACGTCGGGCGCGAACGCCGCGAGGTAGATGGCGTGCGGTTCGACGCAGTCCATCTCGTCTTTGAGACAGGTGCCGGTGCACTTCGCACAGACCCACGTGGAAGCGTGCTGGGCGCAGTGCGGCGCGGTCGGCTCCGCGCACGCGAGGTGGCCGTCCTCGGTCACGGCGCCGGCGCAGTGTCGCTCGCCGAGGGTGTACGCGAGTTCAGTGCCGGGTTCCAGCGACAGGAAGTCGACAGACGCGGGCGATGCACGCTCTGCGTCAGTTTCGGTCGCGAGCGACGTGCTCTCTGCGTCGGCTGCAGCACTGTCCGCGTCGCTGAGGAACAGCCCCGGATCGCTGGTGTCATAGCCGACGAACTGCACGCTGATGGCTACGCGGTGAGCGAATAAAAGGTGTCCCGTTCGGGACCCGGCGGCGGTGGGTTCGATCAGGCGGCCGTGGCGTTGTACACGACTTCCACGTTCGTCACGACGTCCACGGGACCGCTCTCGACGTCGGTCCCCACGTTCGCCCCGGCGGTTGCCGTAGCTGCGGCTTCGAGGCTGCGGGGGCGCGGCGAATCCCGCTGGACGCGAACGACGTGGACGCCGGTGATCGTGAGGTTCGCGGAGTCGGCGACGGTCTCGGCCTTCTGACGGGCGTCGGTCATCGCCGACTTGCGTGCGCTCTGTTCGAGTTCTTTGCGGCGGTCAGCCGAGAGCGTGAACGAGACGTCGTCGACGTCCGTCGCGCCGTTCTTGACCGCGGTGTCGATGACCGAGCCGACCCGATCGACGTCCGAGAGCGAGATCTCGAACTCGTGGGACGCGCGGTACTGGATCTGCCGCTCTTCACCGTCCCTGCGCGGCGGTCGGTAATCGCGACCGATGTCGTACCGTCGAGTCGTGACCTGATCGTCCGTGAGCCCCAGTTCGGAGAGCGCCTGTCGCATCTGCGAGACGTTTTCGGCGAGTCGCTGGCGGGCGGTCACGGCGTCGTCAGCGGTGGCAATGACGCCGACGCGGACGACTGCGTGGTTCGGTTGCCCGCTGGCGCTTCCGGATCCGGAGACTTCGATCGTGCTCCCTGACTGTGACTGCGGCGCCTCTGCGGCGGAACTGGAGAGGGCGCCCGAACAGCCGGCCAGGAGGACCAGTGCGACGACGGCGACGATGCCGAGCGTGCGTCGTGACATACCCGAAGACTGTTGGGGGATATAAAGTGCTTCGTGGAGGCTCAAAGGGTCGTTTGAACCTGGCGCGCAGATCGAGCGCGCGGCCCACGGGGGACGGGCCATCCGAAGGTCCTTAGCGCCCGCACCGTTTCGACCCGGGTATGCACGACGAATCGGAGGTGGCCGTCCTCCGGTACGGCCACCGGCCCGGACGGGACGATCGGATGACGACCCACGTGGGGCTCACGGCTCGGGCACTCGGCGCCGACCGGGTGATTTTCCCCGACAACGCCAGCCAGTCCGAGGAAACGGTCGAAGACATCACCGGACGGTTCGGCGGCCAATTCGCCGTCGAGCGAACCGCGGCGTTGGACGGGACGATCAGCGAGTGGGAGGGCGTCATCGTCCACCTGACGATGTACGGGGAGCGGATCCAGGACGTCGAGGCCGAAGTCCGGAGAGCCCATCGCGACGAACCGGTACTCGTCGTCGTCGGCGGGGAGAAGGTCCCATTCGAGGTGTACGAGGCCGCCGACTGGAACGTCGGCGTCACGAACCAACCACACTCCGAGGTGGCCGGGCTCGCAGTCTTCCTGGACCGGCTCTTCGAGGGCCGGGAACTGGAACAGGAATGGCCCGACGCAGACAGACGAGTGCTCCCGCAGGCCTCCGGGAAGCGCGTCGTCGACGCCGACGCGTTCGGTGACGGTGACGATCCCGGCGGAACCGACGCCGACGGCGGCGCGAACGACGTCACTGAGTAGCCCGCGAAGCGAGCGATGACGTCGCCCCGGCCATCCGCAACTTTGAAACGACTGAGCGGCGCAACTGTGTGTAATGGCTTTTGAGGAGCTGCTGAACGACCCTGTCATCCAGAAGTACCTCCACGAGCTGGTCGGACCGACGGGGATGCCGGTGGCCGCGGCACCCCCCGATGGCGAGGTGACCGACGAGGAGCTCGCAGAGGAACTGGGTCTCGAACTCAACGACGTCCGGCGGGCACTCTTCATTCTCTACGAGAACGATCTGGCGGAGTACCGTCGAGTCCGCGACGAGGACTCCGGATGGCTCACCTACCTCTGGACGTTCCACTACGAGAATATTCCCGAGAACCTCCGCGAGGAGATGGAACGGCTGCTGGACGCGCTCGAAGAGCGCCTCGAGTACGAGCGGACCCACGAGTTCTACCTCTCTGAACCCGCCGGGATCCGCTTCGAGTTCTCGGAGGCGATGGAGCAAGGCTTCCAGTGCCCCGAGACCGGCGCGCCGCTGGAACCGATGGAAAACGACGATATGGTCGGCACGATGGAGCGCCGGATCGCGGAACTTCGCGACGAACTCAACGTCGACGTGGGTCGGGACGACTGATGGTCGTCCTCGCAACCAAGTGCTACGTGAGCGGCGACGCCCGGACCCGGGCGCTCGATAGCTTCGAGTCGCTGCTGGACAACGACATCGGCGAGCTCGCCGTCGAGTGGTCGGTCGACGTCCGTGACGACGACTTCGTCGCGGTCGATCTCGACGGCGAGGACGCGACTGTCGCCGCCAACGTCCTCGCGGAGTCGTGGGGCGAGATCACGCCCGAGTTCGAGGCCGATGAGACGTACGTCGGCACGCTCGAATCGTGGGACGACGACGGGTGGACGCTCGACGTCGGCAACGGAACGACAGTCCGGATCCCGACCGAAGAACTCGGGCTCGGGACCGGGACCGCGACGCAGATCCGCGACCGCTTCGGTGTCGTCCAGCACCTCCCGCTCCGGTTCGTCTACGGCGAGCCCGCGCGGCTCGCGGACGCGGAGCGCGACCGCCTCTATGAGTGGACCCGCGAGGAGGGCAGCGGGCGCGTCAACGTCAACAGCGCGACGCGGGGCGAGGTCCGCGCGACGGTCAACCGCGCGGGTCACGCGGCCGACATCGTTACAGTCGAGCGCCTGGGACTACTTGAACAGAGCATCATCTGTCCGGAGGACACCGACCCGCCGGGGCTGCTCGCCAGTATCGGGTCGTACCTCCGGTCGGAACTGAAGTGCGTGCTGACCTGAGCGCGACACACATCTATGAACCGTCGACTCCTGCTCGCGACCGCCTGTCTCGCCCTCCTGGCCGTCACCAGCGGCTGTCTCGGTATCGGCACTGGACCCGTCTCCGAGGACCAGATCGACAGCGACCCCGCCGCCCAGTACCAGTGGACGGAGAACCGGACGGTCCACCTCACCATTCAGTCGAACACGCAGTTCCGCACGGTGATGGAGACCAACGAGACGACGATCGAACTGTTCCGCCGCGACGGTTTCGGCGGAACGAACCCGCTGTCGGTGCAGGCGGTCAGGTACCGCTACCCGAACGGGACGGTAGTCACCGGAAGCGAGATCCGCGACCGCGGCGGCGAGGTTCGGACCACGCGTGACGAGACGATCATCGCGCTGCCGTCGGACGCGCCGCCGCGCGGCGGGTCGCTGGCGTTCACGAGCGAGAGTACGCCGAAACGATTCACGCTACCGACGTACGTCGACGGAACCTACGAGGTCGTGCTGCCGGAGAACCGCCGCATCGACTTCCCGGTCTTCGGGCAGGTCAGGCCCGGAGGGTTCGAGACCTCGGTCGACGACCAGAACCGCCTGCACATCGTGTGGAACGAAGCCGTGACCACGGACACGGTCTCGGTGCAGTTCTACCTCCAGCGAGACCTCTACGTCTTCGGCGGGATCGTCGCCCTCGTCGCCCTCGTCGGACTCGGCGGCCTGTTCTATTACCGCCGACAGATCGAGGAACTCCGGCAGGAGCGGATGGAGATGGGGGTCGACGTCGAGACCGAAGTCGACGACGACGACGGCCCCCCTCCGGGGATGGGCTGACGAGGTTCTCCGTCATCGAACTGCGTGACGGTGGCCCACCGGCGGGGAGGCGTCGACGCCGGGGGCCCACGAGCGACGTGTCGACGCCGGGTGTCACTCAATGATGCGTCGGCGCCGGCAGTTACCACGACGGATACGCTGACACAGCGGCCGGTTCGTGCGGCGAAGCGCTCGGGCCGACGCAGTGCCGAGGCGTTTTTGTCCGCCTCGGCGGTACAGAGAGTATGCAGGTCGCAATCGTCACCGTCGGGGACGAGATCCTCGCCGGGGACACCGTGAACACCAACGCGTCGTGGCTGGCCGAGCGGTTGCACGACCGCGGCGTCAGCGTCGGACGGATCACGACCGTTCCCGACGTGGTGGCTGACATCGCCCGCGTGATCAACGAGTACCGCGCCGAGTACGACGCGGTCGTCGTGACCGGCGGACTGGGCCCCACACACGACGACGTGACGATGGAGGGAGTCGCCGCCGCGGTCGGCCGGGACGTCAAACCGCACGAAGAGGCCCGCCGGTGGCTGACCGAAGAGGGCGGCTACGCGGCGGAGAAACTGGTCGAGGGGACCACAGACCTTCCCGCGCGGGCGCGGATGCTCCCCAACGAGGCCGGCGTTGCGCCCGGCGCGGTCGTCGAGGGGATCTACGTCCTCCCCGGCGTGCCCGACGAGATGAAAGCGATGTTCGAGCAGGTGGCCGAGGAGTTTTCCGGTGAACGCACGCACTCGACGGTCGTCGACGTCGACGAACCGGAGAGCGAACTGATCGATCGCCTGCGTGAACTCCGGCGGCGGTTCGACGTCACCGTGGGGAGTTACCCGGGCGAGTCGGTGCGGATCAAACTCACCGCGACCGAAGAGCGCGTCGCCGAGGAGGCCGCAGCGTGGCTGCGAGGGCAGGTCGAGTTGGTCGAGAACGAGGAGTAATCGAAGTCGAAAGTCGAGCTAGCGGCCCAGCAGCCGGATCCAGACGACGACCATCGCGAGGCTCAAGAGCAACACGACCGCCCCGGTCTCTGCGATCGGGAACGGTTCGCCGGCGAGTGCGAGCGGGAGCATACTCCGAGGTTCCGCGGCAGCGTTCTTAAACGTTCATACTATCGGAGCGGTCGCAACCGGTTGCAATCCGACCCCACGCAGTCCAGCGATCGAGTGACCGAAGCCTCACGGACCTCACGAGAACCGGCGGCGACCGACGCTCGCGCGATCGCCCGGTGACCGGTCGGCCTGATAGTGTTTACTCTCACTTTTTACCGCCGAGCGCCACCCCCGTTGGCAGCGCCCGGCGGTAAGAGATGAGAGTAAACACTATGAGAGAGGCACCCCGACCGGGAACTTTTCCACGCCCCGGTACTGCCTCCGAGTATGCGCATCGGTTTCGTCGTCAATCCGATCGCCGGAATGGGCGGTCGCGTCGGGCTCAAAGGCACCGACGGGAAGGTCGAGGAGGCGCGCCGGCGGGGCGCAGAACCGCGCGCACCCGACCGAGCCAGACGGGCCCTCGAGGCGCTCGCAGCGCACGGCTCCGACGAAATCGAACTGCTCACCTGGGGCGGCGATATGGGCGGCGAGATCGCGCGGGCAGTCGGGATGGAACCGGACGTGGTCGGTTCGCCGGCTGATGGTGAGACGAGCGCCACCGACACCGAACGAGCGGTCGAGGCGTTCGTGGACGCCAGCGTCGATCTCGTGCTGTTCGTCGGCGGCGACGGAACCGCCGCGGACGTCGCCGAGGCCGTCGAAGGCAGTGAGACGCCGATGCTGGGCGTTCCGGCCGGCGTGAAGGTGTACTCCTCGGTGTTCGCCGTCTCACCGGAAGACGCCGCGCAGGTGGTGCGGACGTTCGAGCGGACCGAACGGCGCGAGGTGATGGATATCGACGAGGACGAGTATCGGGAAGGAGAGGTCCACCCCGAGTTGCGGGCCGTACCGCTGGTGCCCGTCGCCGAGGAACTCCAGTCTTCCAAACAACTCGGCGGCGGTAACGTCGAGGCGCTGGCGGCGGGCGTCGCCGACGACATCCGTGCGAGCGAGAAGACGTTCGTCCTCGGACCCGGCAGCACGGTCGGCGCGATCAAGGAGGAACTCGGGTTCGACGGCTCGCCGCTCGGCGTCGACGTGTGGCGCGACGGCGAAGTGCTCGCGCTGGACGCGACCGAATCAGAGATCCTCGACGCACTCGGCCCCGCGGGCGAGAACGTCGTCGTCGTCTCGCCGATCGGCGGTCAGGGCTTCGTCTTCGGACGGGGCAATCCGCAACTCTCGCCCGCGGTGATCCGACGGTGTGATCTCGAAATCGTGGCATCGCGCTCGAAACTCGACACCGTGGGCGAACTCCGCGTCGACACCGACGACCCCGACCTCGATGCGGAACTCAGCGGGTGGACGAAAGTCCGTATCGGTCGGGTCGAACGGCGAATGATGCGGATCGCGTGACTGCTCGAGGCACGACCCACGACTGGTGGTCCACGTTCTTCCACGGCGATTTAATACCTCGGTTGAATCTGTGTACATATAAGTAGCATATAGTGACCATTAAGGTCTCGCGAAGCCAGGGGTGGCATATGGAGACGCGTAAGGTCCAACGGTTGGGCCCCTCGACGCTAGCGATGACGCTTCCAGCCGAATGGGCGAAGGAGCACAACGTCGACAAGGGCGACGAGGTGTCCCTGCGAATGGGTGGAAAGGGTACGTTGACCGTCCTGCCGGAGTCGGCCAGTCAGGAAGACGCCTCAGCGACGATCCGAGCGGACAGTCTCGACGCAGACTCTCTCGAGCGGGCGATCGTCGCACAGTACGTCCTCGGACGGCGAGTGATCCACATCGAGAAGAGTGACGGTGCGCTCGACTCCGAGCACATCAACGCCGTCTACAAGGCGGAGACGCAACTGATGGGACTGGGCGTCATCGAAGAGACGCCCGATCGGATCGCCATCCGCTGTTCGGTCGACCCCGAGGACTTCACGCTCGACAACCTGCTCGAACGGCTCGAGAACACCGGCAGTACGATGCGCGGCGAGGCGGTCAAGGCGCTCGCACACGGCAATACCGATCTCGCACAGCGCGCGCTGAACCGAGAGCGGCAGGCGAACAAGATCTTCGTCCTCCTGCTGCGGCTGATCTTCACGGCCTATCAGAATCCCAACCTCGCCCGGGCGATCGGCTTAGAGGAGGGCTTCCCGCTCATCGGCTACCGCTCGGTGGCGAAGAACCTCGAACTGACCGCCGACAACGCCGAGGACATCGCCAACATCGTGATGGACGCCGACGGTCACACCCTCGACGTGGACTCGAAGACGATGCGTCGGATCCGAGAGTTCACCGATCAGGTCGACGAACTCACGCGGACGGCGGTGCAGGCGGTCGTCGAACGCGACTACGACAAAACCGTCGAGTGCCGGACCCTCTTCCGACAGCTCCGAGACCGCGAGCAGGAGATCCTCGACGACCTCCCGGAGATGGACAACGACGAACTGCTTCAGGTACGCGAAGTCCTCGTGAGCCTCCAGCAGACGGCTCAGTACGCGATGCGGAACGCCGAGATCGCGGCGAACCTCGCGCTGAACGAGGAGTCCGAACACGTCACGATCGGATAAGCCGAGATCAGAGTTCGATCAGGCCACCGTCGGTCGTCGTCTCGGCCCCGCCGTCCGGTGGTTCGGTTCCGCCGTTCGTCGTCACAGTGCCGTCCGCTCCCGACGAGTCGGTCGCCGTCGGTTCGGGCGTCGCGGTCGGCGTCGGCGCGGGAGTCGGCTCGGCCGTCTCGGTGGACTCTTCCTCACCCGACCGATCCGTCGTCGGTTCGGGGGTCGGCGTCGCAGTCCCCGAGGCCGCCGTGCCGTTCCCGTCGGTCGGCTTCGTGCCGAAGAGGTCCGTCTCGATCGTCCGGGTGTAGGTGAGCGAGTCCAGCGGGACTCGGACGCTCCTGTCGCTGAGTTCGAGGCGGGCGGCAAACTCGATCCGGAGGTCAGTCACCTGATTCCGCTCGAGGTGCGTGACCCACCACTCGTCGATGTGGTCGTTCCGGATCGTAGCCGTCGCCTCGACGGTCTCCGTCGACTTCGGCGGAATCACGTACTCGGAGTCGGTCGTCCCGTTGCCCACTGCGACTTCGTTCATCGTGACGTCGTATTCGAGCTGGGAGACGGGGATCGGGTACGGTTTCGGATTGTAGACGACGAACGTGAGATCCAACGGCGTCCGCTGGGCGCTGACCGTGCCCCATTCTGCGCTCGTCTCGTTGATGTAGAGTACGGGATCGGAAGCGTACGGCTGATTCGCGTCGATCGAGCGGGTTTCGGTGGAGTTGAACTGCGAGAGCAGATCCGTCTCGATCGATCTGGTCACGTTCGGTGGGTCGACCGACCGGCCGACGGTGGACGAGCGGACGGACGCGTCGACGGTCACGGTCGTTCGTTCGCCGTTCCGGATGTGGGAGACCCACCACGGCGGGATCCGGTCGTTGCGTGCGCTGGTCCGGAACGACAGCGTGGAGTTGCCGGTGCCGACCGAGACGTCGTCTTTGACGCCGCTGGCGAGCGTGACATCGTTCAACAGGACGTCGTAGCTGACAGTCGCTCCGCCCAGCGAGGCGCCGATCGGGTTCGGGTTCGAGACGGTGAGGTCCGTCTCGACGACGGTCGTCGTCTCGTTCACCGGTCCGAATCGGTTCTCGACGCCCGCGACGCTCGGGACACCGAGGACACCCGCGGCGATCGCACCACCGACGATGAGTCCGGCGACGAGGAGGACGACGACCAGCGATCGAATCCGGCCGAAGAGCGAGAGCGTCGGCATTGTCCCTCCGAGTCGGTGGAGCCCTAAATACCCTGTCGGAGCGGCCCCCAAGTCGTATGAACTAAGTCGGGACCGGGTGAGCATCAGGTATGGAGACCGCATCCGCTACATCGGACAAGGGCTTCGGTCTGACTGTTCTCTTCGCGATCGTCGCGCTCTTGGGCGTCGTCGGGATGTTCGCCGCTGGGCTGACCGGCGACCAGCTCGTCGCTGCCATCGGATTCCTCGTTGCCACCGTCGCGGCGTCGCTGTCGGTGTCGGCGACGCATCTCTTCGGGTGAGCGCGCGTCGGCTCATCGAAACGGACGAGAAGCTTAAGACCGAACCCCCCATAGGGTACATACGATGAGTGAGTTCACCGAGGAGGAACGACAGATCGTCGCATACCTCCGCGAGAGCGTCGCCGCCGGTGAGCGATACTTCCGGGCGAAGAATATCGCCGACGCCATCGGACTCTCTGCCAAGCAGGTTGGCGTCCGACTGCCGCGGTTGGCGGAGAAGTCCGAGGACGTCGACATCGAGAAGTGGGGCCGCGCCCGATCGACCACCTGGCGTGTTACACAGAGCTGACCCCCGCGTGAGTCGAATCGCTGCCGGGGTGGCACGCGGATTCAGGGGCTTTTTCCTCTCTGCCTCCCACCGGCCACTATGACGGTTCGCGTCCGGCGAGTCTTCGAGTTCGAAGCCTCGCCAGAGGCCGTGTGGGACTTCATCGCCGACCCGGGCAAGCGGGCTGAAGCCATAAGCGTCGTCGAGCGGTACGACGTCGACGAATCGACCGGCGCGGCGACGTGGCACGTGAAACTCCCGATCCCGCTCATCAGTTCGACCGCGCGGGTCGAGACAGAAGACGTGACCCGCGACCCACCGTCACACGTCAAGTTCCTCGGGAAGTCGTCGGTGCTTCGCGTGACCGGTGAACACACGATCGAACCGACCGAGACGGGCGCGCGTCTGATCAACGAGTTCGTCGTCGACGGCCGCGTGCCGGGAGTCGAGGGGTTCTTCAAACGAAACCTCGACACGGAGTTAGAGAATCTAGAACGGGAACTGCGGCGGTCCGTCGAGACCGGCTCGTAGCCCTTCGCCCGGCCGGACCGTCCCGGAGGGTTTATTGCCGATCCCGCGTTATCTGCTGGTGCCGACGACCGACGCTTTTCTCGTCGAAGTCGGCACACACCCGCCACACACCGCCGCAGTGCTCGGGGTCCGCTGCGGCCCACCGCGTCCAGCGCTCCCTCACCCCGGAGGGGGAGTGACTGTACGCTCCGCTCCCACTCCCGCCTTCGCCTTCGATGGATCGACGCGCTAGCTACGGCGACGACGCCCGCTTTTCGATCTCGCCTTGGATCATCGCCGCGTCGAAGTCGTGATCCGGTCGGATGTTGACGAAATCCAGAAAGCGAGCAGCGTCGAGCAACTCGTCGGCCGAGAATGCCTCCGAAGCGGCCTCGACGGTCCGTTTCCCGCCGATCAACGGTTCGAGCGCGCCGAGCGCGCACGCGACGTCGTACGATTTCGCGTCCTGTGCGCCCTCCTCGCGAACGTTCGTCGCGTCGATGAAGTAGATCTCACCGTCGCGAATGAGGACGTTCTCCGCGCGGAGGTCGCCGTGGAGAAGGTCGTTGTCGTGCATCGTTGCGAGCGCCTGAAAGAGTGCGGGGGCCAGGTCCGCCTCGGCCGCCTCGTCGAGTTCGTCGAGCGTCCGAAACGCCGGGAGGTATTCGAGCACTAACACGCCGAGTCCGTCGACCTCGAACGCCTCGACCGGTTCGGGGGCGTTGAGCCCGATCTCTCGCATCCGCTCTGTCGCCTCGAGTTCGTGCTCGGCCATCTCGACGGGATCGGCGAAGTGCTCGAAGAAGCCTTCGGTCCCCGAGGAGAACGCGCCGAGGTTGCGCCCCGTGGTGAAGAGCGCGTGGACGACGGAGTTCTGTCGAGAGATGACTTTCACGAACCACCGGTCGTCGATCACCATCGGGGTCGACAGCCAGTTGTCCGCGTCGAGAAACCGGACGTGGACCGATTCTCGGTCGTACCGATCGCGGATCTCCCGGGCGACGGCCTCCAGCCGCGACCACTCGACGCGTCCGCGAAGGAGGCGGCGGAGTTCCATACCCCAACGTACGTCCCGGAGCGTATATATATCGTCCTCGCCGGATACGTCGGACCCAGCTGTCGGCGGTATCGGAGCCCGAAAAACGAGTCGCGGGGAGCGCTCAGTCGTCGGTTCCGCGGACCGTCAGCACCGGGACGCTCGACCGCCGGACCGTACGCTCGGTGACGCTACCGAGGAGGTACCGCTGTAAGCCGGTGCGGCCGTGGGTCCCCATCACGACGAGGTCGCAGTCGTGGTCGGCAGCGTACTCGACGACCACGTCGTCGGGGACGCCGGGCTCGACTGCCGTGACGGCCTCGACGCCCGCGTCGGCCGCGCGCTCTGCGACCGACTCGACGACCGATTCCGCGCGTTCTCGCAACGTCTGTTCGACCTGTTGTGGGCTGATCGCGGGGGCGCTGTGGCTCATATCGCGGGTGTCGACCACCGAGAGCACGTGCAGTTCGGCGTCGTACTGGGTCGCGATGTCGATCGCGTGGTCGACCGCGCTGTCTGCGCACTCGCTGCCGTCCGTGGGGATGAGGATGCGTTCGTACATATCTGAACCGACGGTGCGAGGGGAGTAGGGCGTTCGGATGGCTCTCAGCGAGCGGGAACCGGAACGGCCGTCGGCATCACTCCGAGAGCCGCTCGGCGATCCGTCGCGCGCCTTCTGCGGGAGCGAGGTCCGGGCGATCCGCGGCGATGCAGTCCACGTCGCGGTCGAGTTCTGCGGAGAGCCGCTCCTCGAAGACGTCGACGATGCCGGGGATACAGGCCATCCCGCCGGTGAGGACGATCGGCTTCGAGAGCGCGAGCTGGTAGGGCTTCATATGATCGTTCGCCAACTGCGCGAGGAAGTTGTTGGCGACCTCGTCGACAGCGTCGTCGACGTAGTCCGAGAGCGGTTCCATCACCGAGCGTTCGATCGTGAACTCGTGAGCGCCGCCGCCAGGCTGCTGGATGACGTCGGTGAACGGCTGGAAGTCGTCGAAGTCGGCGTGCGCTTCTTTGTACTCGCGGGCGGTCGTCAGATCGACGTTGACGCGACCCTGAGTCTCTTCTTCGACCGCGTTCGCGATTCGGCGGTCGACTTCGTTGCCGGTGACGGCGCCCGAGACGAACGGAGAGAGCTGTTCGCCGTGTCGGTACGCAGAGGCTTCGAGGTTCGTCGAACCCATATTGATCGCCGCGAACACTTCCTCGATGGCTTCGAGGTCGTCGCCGAACGCCGGAATCGATCCGCAGAGCGACTCGGGGAAGCTCCGAACCAGGGCGTTGCCCACGGGACTCTCTTCGATCACGCGGTTGAGGTTCGCCAGGCCGGGTTCGTTGTCGATCGTCGGAATCGCGTAGACGACCGCACTGTCGGCGTCGAGATTTTCGCTCGCGACGACTTCGTTGAAGAACTTCGAGGCGAGTTCTGCGCTGTCGTCGTCCTCGGGAAGTCCCGAGCGGAGCATATACTCCACCGTGTCGGGGTATTCCTGAGCCGCTTGCTCGCCGAAGAGGACTTCTTCTTCGCCGGTAAGGGCGTTCTCGAACGTCGCCAGACACGTCAGCGTCCGGACTGTGTTGATCTCACCGTTTCGGACGTACTGGAGAACTGTTCGCGTACTCCCGAGCTTGACGCCGACGGGGGTCGGCCCCGGGTCGACGGCCTCGTCTGCTTCCTCGTCCGCCGGCTCGTCTGTCTCGTCTGCCATACGAAAACCGACACCGAACGAATAAAAAATCCTGTCGGTATGATTACTGACAGGTCGGGTCGTCCGTCACTCCATCGACGCCAGACGGGCGATGTAGACCAGGCTCAGGTGGTGATCGTCGACGTCGAACTCCGAGGTGTTCGTGACCTCACCGGAGAAGCCGACGAGATAGTCCTGGAGTTCGGCCTCAACGTCCTCGGTCAGCCAGTCGACGGTGTGGTAGTACCGGATGGCGTCCATCGTCCGTTTGTAGCCGCCCTTGAGGACGAGGAACTCCAGCCAGTCGAAGACGATTCGTTCGGCCGCGTACGCGTCGGGGAGCGACGAGAGGTAGGGCTTGTCCAGGCTGCCGGCCGAGGCCGTCTCCCGGACCAGCAACTGTTCTAACTGATTCTGTCGAAGCGCCTCGCCGGCCCGGCCGCGGGGACGCTCGCGGATCTCCGTGTCGAACTGGAACCGGCCGACGTCGCCGGCGGTGTCGAAGCCGCCGCTCCGAGAACGCGGTCGGGCCTCAGCGTACCCGGGCTCGGGACGGCGGCGACCCTCGCTCTGTCCCCGCGCGGGACGCTCGACGTCGCCGAGGCCGAGGTCACTCGCGATCCGGTCCGCGCGCACGACGTCAGCGTGCCCGTCGGCGTGGTCGGATCGGCCGCGACGCGGCGGCGAGACGCCGTCGCGCGGACGAACGGATATCTCGTCGTCGCTTCCGTTCCGACGGTCGTCGTCCGCGTGGCCGTTGTGCCGGCGATCGGTCGACTCCTGGTGTCGCCGCTCGTCGGTCTCCTCGTTCGCCTGACCGTTGCGACGGCGACCCGTGGAATCTCCGCGTCGTCGCCCCTGGTTCCCCTCGTCAGCCCGGCCGTTTCGATGGCGGCCGTCTCGGCGGCGCCCATCCCGGTCCCGGCGGTCGGTCTCGCGACCGTTGCGCCGACCGCGTCGGCGTCGCTCACTCGGCCGCGGCCGGGCGTCGTCGCCCTCCCGCTGTGCGCCGTCTTCGTTTCGTTCTTTCCGTCGCTGATCGGCGATGCGCCTGAGTTCTCGGAGGTCGTAGTCGTCGGGATCGATGGTCATTGGCCTGGGTTGATCGCGGCGCGCGCCCGCCGCTCGGTCTTGTCTGCACAATCTGAGAGCCCGGGCATAAACGTGCCCCCTGAGTTATCAAACGAGAGAACGAGACTAGAGATCGCGCGTGTCGCCGTGCGCCCGCCGGACCGAGAGTGTGCCGCTGGAGACGTCGAACGAGAGCGACCGGCCGTGATCGCCGCCCACGTCGGTGGCGACGATCGGGATGCCGTGTTCCCCGAGGACCTCCTCGGTGGCCTCGACGTTCCGCTCGCCGACGGCCCCGTCGCCCGCGTTGAACTCGAACATTGCGCTCCCGCCGGCGACCCGGGCTTCGATGCGGGACCGGTCCGCCCCGGCGTCCACCATCTCGCGTAAGAGTCCGTTGACGGCGGTGTCGACGTACTTCGCATCGTTCGACATCGGATCGGGGCCCCCACCGTCAGTCTGGCTACGGCCATCGCTCGCTGCGGGCAACATCGCGTGAGCGAGGCCCGCGATGCCGGTTTCCGTGTCGACGAGCGCGATACCGACGCAGGAGCCGAGCCCGCTCGTCACGAGTTCGGCACCCGACTCCGTGACAGCGTAGTCGGCGACGCCGACTTTGACGCGTTCGGACGTCGACTGCTCGGTCGATTGGTTAGAGGTGTATACCTTCATTGGCGTGGTCGGAGAGCGCGATGCGCACGTGAGGGGCGAGCGGGCCACGCGCGCAGCGGAGAGAGGCGATGCACGTGACTCTCAGTTAGCCTGCTGTTCGGGTGCGAGCTGATCGAACGCCGCACGCAGTTCACGCTCGTCTGGCAGCGCGTAGATGTCACACGTGAACGTCTCGTCGGGCGTGACGATGGCCGAATCGATGAGGAACGCGTAGTCCTGTGTCCGCGCCAGTTCGGTCACGAGCGGATCGACGATCGCGGACGCGATGTCGTCGACGTGCGTCGGGGGCGAGATCTCGATCGTCGTCTCCAGGGTGTTCGCCCAGCCGTCGAGGAACCCCGAGGTGACGATGTTGCCGATCTCCTGGATGGCACTCTGCCGCATCGCAGGATCAGAGTCCATCCCGGGCATCAGCGCGTCCGCGACGCTCTCGGCCGAGTCGTGGTCGAACAGGATCGCGATGTACCCCGACGGTGTCCCGGTGAATTCGAGAACGACGCCCCGCCTGGCCTCGTCGGTCAGTTCCATCGGCACGCCCTCCACGGGGACGAAGCTCAGTCGGCTCACGTCGACGGTGGTGTCGATCCCGGTCATTGCGGTCAGGTCTTCGGAGGCCTGCCCCGCGCCCTCGGTGATCATCTCGGAGAACGACGTGAACGTCTCGACGGGGATCGTATCCCCGCTGTCGCCGGCGGCGTCGACGATGGTGTCGACGGAGTCGTGCGTGGGGAGCATATAGATGTAGAACCCCGCCTCCTCGTTGATCGTCTCGAGGTGGTTCCGGAACGCCAGAACGTGTCCGGTGTCGAGTTCGGTTTCGAGTTCTGCGGCCTCGGCCTCCACGTCGCTGCTGCCTTCCGGCGTGACGACGTCTTCGAGCGATCGGTCCGCATCGAGTTCCACGTACGTCGGCGTCGTGATGTCGATTCCGTCGCCGAGGAAGTCGGCCCACCCGTCGATGAAGCCGCCGAGCATAATGTTGCCCAGTTCTTTGAGCCCGCTCGTCGCCAGGTCGCTCTCGGGATTGTCGGACGCCCCGGGAACGAGCGCGTCGACGAGTTCGACGGCGCGCTCGCGATCGAACGCGAGGATCGTATGCCCAGCGATCGCCCCGGAGAATCCGATGTGGACCGTGACGAGGTCGCCCTCGCGGAACTCTCGTTCCACGTCGGACCGAGTCGCCATCTCGATTTTGGTGACGGCGACACGCGCGTCGAAGCCGGTGAGCGCCGTGAGCGATCCGGCTGCCTCTTCGGCCCCCGAGTGGGCGAGATCGCTGAACGTTCGAAGCGACTGGATGTCGAGGTTCATGCTTCGACGCCGACGACGTCGTCGATGGCTTGCAGCACGTTCGGCTTCTGGAACGGCTTCGTGATGTACCCGTCAGCGCCCGCCTCGACCGCCTCGCGCATCTTCTCTTCCTGACCGACGGAAGTGCACATAATCACCGACGAGTCGGGATCGATCGATTTGATCTCGGAGGTCGCCTCGATCCCGTTGCGAATCGGCATCACCACGTCCATCGTGACCACGTCGGGATCGAGCTCGCGGTACATTTCGACGGCCTCGACGCCGTTTTCGGCCTCGCCGACGACCTCGTGGTCGTCCTCTAGCAGCTGCTTCAGCAGGTTCCGCATAAACGCCGAGTCGTCGACCACCAGTACGTTGCGTGCCATAGGCTGTTTTCCGGGAAACAGCGTATAAACGCATCGCCCCCATTATCATCGATGATACAGCTTCGCGCGTCACTCCTCGGGCTGGTCAGCTGGGATCTGGAGTCCGTCCCCACGGAGGGCACTGACGAGGTCGGCTATCGAATCGTCGAGACTGAGTTCGTGCGCGCTGAGGATGGACGCGAGGGCCTTTGTGGGGTACGACACCTGCGTATTCGACGCGAGAAGCAGGATGCCGAGTGCCTCGTCCGCGGACGCGTCGGTATCGATCTGTTCGACGTACCACGTGGCCAGCTCGCCGAACGCCGTCGCGACGTCGTCGGAGAAGTGTTCGTGCTGGGAGATGTCGCCGTCGAAGGCCGCAGTGAGCGCGAACCCGTAGTCGGCCTCGTGGTCCGAGACGTACCGCCCCATCTGTTGCCGCGCGAGCGTCCCGCGTTCCTCGGTATCGGCGTCCTCGTCCTCGTCGACAGATGGCGACTCAGCGTCGTCCGTCGCGACGACGTAGCGCCCCTCGTCGAGTTCGGCGACTCGTTCGGACGCCGTGTAGTCGAGCTCGTCTGGTCTGACCACTCCCTCCTCATCACGCGCGCGTGACGGCGCGTCGTCCGGAGGGTCGGTCGGAGCCATAGGTTCTGGTGGCTCCGGCGCGACCATAAGCCCATCGCAGCGGTTGGTGCGTGAGCGGGTACCAATGTCCCCGATCGACTCTCAGTATCGATATCGAGACCCGAATAACCGTCACATTGAGGTGATTCCGTGTCGAACGGTCGGGTATCTATGGACTCCGACAGGACGCTCTCAGCACTCGGTAATGAATACAATCCTGATATCCTGCGTGCGGCGGACGAGGCGCACTCCGCCCAGGAGTTCAGTGAGATGCTCGACATCCCCATCGCAACGTGCTACCGCCGGATCGAGGAACTCACCAGCGCGGGACTCTTAGAACTGCACGACCGCGTCCTCTCGGACGAACACCGCCGGACGAACGTCTACCGACGCGACGTCGACGAGATCGTGATCGATTTCCAGGGTGACCAACTCAACGTGCAAGTGACCGAACGGCCCGAGGTGAAGAACAAACTCGACGACGTCTGGCGGCAGATCTCGAACGAGTGATCACGCGGACACTGTCGGGCGCGCGCCTGTTGGAAGCGAGTGGTACGCCGGATCTCTGTCCGTCGTAGGCGGTCGGCGACAGAACTGTCTCTTCTTGCTGCGACTGTCGGATGCAGGCGGTTTCACCACTGAGAATTCGCTATTCCGACGGTACAGGCAGTTAGGACCCAATATCATACGTGATATCCGAGTGCGTACTATTATGTATGAACCGATTTTCTACCGAAACGACGGTCCTCACCTCCGGGGAGGAGGCGCGGGGACCAGACTGGAGACAACACAATATGTTCGAAGACAACGAAACCGACCGTGGTCAGGTCGGTATCGGAACGCTCATCGTGTTCATCGCGATGGTCCTGGTCGCCGCGATCGCGGCCGGCGTCCTCGTGAACACGGCCGGCTTCCTCCAAGCGACTGCGGAGGACGCGGGTCAAGAGAGCGTCGACAAGGTGACGAATCGGCTCGACGTCGTGAGTTCTCACGGCTTAGTGAATGATACAGGAAGCAGCAAGGCAGTCGACAGCCTCAACCTCACTGTTCGGCTTGCGGCGGGTTCCGGTGCAGTCTCACTCGAAGACACGACCATCAAGTACGTGAGTGATACCACCGCCCGGAACCTCGTGTACAACGATGAGACGGATTCCAGTGGTGAAACCCTCCAGAACGTGACCCAGTCAGCGGATGGCTTCTCTGGGGGTCTAAATTCGACGGAGTACACGGCATACTCGCTCGATGACGCCGACGACAGTTCCTTCCCGGTGCTGAACGGGCAGGCCGATCGCTTCGAGATCGTCATCAACACCTCCGTCGTGGAACAGAACGGTGCGGGCCTCTCGACCGGCGACTCGGTCGAACTCGACATCACCAGCCGCTCGGGTGGCTCCACGCAAGTCATCTTCACGATGCCCCAGCAACTCGCCGGCCAAACTGACAACGACCCGGTTCCCCTCTAAAGAGTAAAATAATGAAATCACTATTCAACAACGACGACGACCGTGGTCAGGTCGGTATCGGGACGCTCATCGTGTTCATCGCGATGGTCCTGGTCGCCGCGATCGCGGCCGGCGTCCTCGTGAACACGGCCGGCTTCCTGCAGGCAACCGCCGAGGATGCTGGTCAAGAGAGCGTCGACAAGGTCACCAACCGCGTCGAAGTTGTTAATCAGCACGGTATTGTCGGGGCAAACGACGACATTGAGACAGTGAACCTGACGGTTCGGCTGGCGGCGGGGTCAAGCGCGGTGGATATGAACAGCACCTCGATCAAGTATCTGAGTGATAACGAGGTCGCGACGTTGACCAACAACTCTGCGCCCAACGCAGATACGTATGAGGAGCACGAGTTTAACCTCACGAGAGTCGAAGGAACCGACAGCGACAATTCCTTCGGTGTGCTCAACGACGGGGCCGATCGGTATGTCGTAAGTATCAATGCGTCGAAAATTGAGACGGGGACGGGCGGCCTCAGCACAGGCGACAAGATCCAACTCGACATCACGAGCCAGACCGGCGGTACGACGCAGGTCATCTTGACGATGCCGCAGCAGCTCGCTGGGGCCAACGAGGGCGACCCCGTCAAGCTCTGATCGCGACTCCGTCTTCGACGGGTACTGCGTTTTAGTTTTTCGATGCTATCGGCTACTTCGGTGTGTCACAGACTGTGAGCGGTGACACCGACGTATTTCACTGACATCATCGGGATCGTTTCTGAGCGGCGTCAGTGCAACTCTGAGATAGTGGCCTCTGACAACCCCAGTATCACGTGTGATATCTGGTCCCTCACCGTTATATACTGACCGCTATTTTGCTGAATTGACGGTCCTCACCTCCGGAGAGGGGCGCAGGGACCAGACTGGAGACAACACAATATGTTCGAAGACAACGAAACCGACCGTGGTCAGGTCGGTATCGGAACGCTCATCGTGTTCATCGCGATGG
>NZ_FNPB01000023.1 GCF_900107195.1 Halobellus clavatus | reverse complement strand
CGTGAACTGCGCGAGAAACACGATGTCGAATCCGCAGTGTTTCTGGTCGATGGCGCTCAACACCTCCAAACTGCGCTGGCCAGAGCTTCACTCCGATTTCAAACCGAACGGAATGGAAATCGGAATGCCATCGAGCGAATCTTTCGAGAACTCAAGCGTCGCACCTCGTCGTTCTCCAACTGTTTCAGCCACGTTGAGCCGCAAACCGCCGAAAAGTGGCTCCAAGCATTTGCCGCCTGGCTCAATGCTCCAAACTAAACACGACCCTGATTTCTTCGCAAAGAGTTTACCCTATCAGTCGAGTCCGAGACTCAATTTGAGCGCGTCATCGATCTCGCCCATTGTTGAATCGTCGAGACTGCCAGCCACCGAATGGATTCGCTTCTCGACAGAGACAACTCGAATTTGATCAAGCCGCACAGAGGAGTCTTTCTCGAACGGTGAGTCCGACGCTTCCACGAGTACCTCAAAGGGATAGCCTCGGTACGTTCCCGTCGCAGGCGCGACGATTGTGGTATTAGAGTTCCTGTTCCCGATATCGTTCTGGACCACTACTGCAGGCCGTGTTTTCCGCATTTCGTGCCCTTCGGCAGGATCGAGTCGAACGATAACGACATCACCGCGCCGAATCTCGGTGTCGTCGCTCATTCATCAAGTCCCGACCACGCTTCGTCCGAAGCCACGCCCCACTCGTCGGCAATATTGCTGGCACTTTCCGACGCTTCACGATACGCGGCGGCTAGTTCCTCCTCGTCGGGAGTTTCGGACTCAACCTCGACGACAGCCACTGTGACGCGCTTGTTCGCGTACTCGGTGCCGAGATACACCCGCCCCCGGTCGTCGGTCTCGTTCGTCTGGAGTTTGTCGGCGTCAACTTTCATCTCGTAACCCACTATTGCCCACGCCTATATCAACCTTACCCACCATTACCCATTAATCAGATGCTCTCTATCGGTCGAGCAGCGACCTCGTGAGCAGCACTATGTCGGTCCGCGTCAAACTGTGGTATATCGATCAGGCTCGGACCGAGTCGGTGAAATGGACGAAGAATTCCTGATATAGGAGAGGTTCGGTGACGCAGTTCGCCCAATATCGTACATTCTGCTATGGCAATAACCCGTGTAGTCTCAACTTGCAAAAACTCATGGAAGTTGAGACTGGTACTCTCAATGTCTACGTTTGTCGGAGTGGTTCAGGAATATGAGCAAAGTATGCTGTCGATATTTTCGTCGGCTTTACTCATAACCACAAACAAGGTGAGAGGATTACCCATTCTACAACCGGTACATCGCGCTGACGGAGAGATTGAAGACTCGCGATCTCGATATCTCGCAGCTCATCCGCTTACAAGTCGGCTCTCATTCCACTTATCAACGCAAAATTATTCTACAGAACTAACGACTCAATAGAATATACCGTCTGTAGGACAGTGGCCGCAGAAATCAAACAAATTCGACGCCAGTAATCTCAATTCGTGCGCCGCCGCTTTCGCTTTCAGTAACGTCTACTTCCCAACCGTGCGCTTTTGCTATTCGTTTGACAATTCCAAGTCCAAATCCTGTTCCGTCCTCTGAGGTAGAGTATCCGGCTTCTAAGACTCGATCACGCTTTGATTCGGAGATTCCCACACCGTTGTCTCCAATAAAAAACCCACCGTCGAAGTCACCAACGGTAATCGTTACGTCCTCATCATTGTGCTTAATCGCATTGGAGAACAGGTTCCCCAAGAGTTCCTGTAAGCGGCTTCGGTCTGCCCGAACGACCTTGTTCGTTGTAATACGGAGATCTCCTTCAGTCTCGCTAATTGCGTGACAACTCGCTGCGGCAGTCTTCAGACTGACCTGTTCGAGATCAGTCACCGTTTCGCCTTCGCGCGCGAGCGTGAGCAAGTCCCCGATCAAAGCCTCCATCCGTTCGTGAGCGGATTCGACGTGGTCTAGATGGTCACTCTCGCACTCGTCTTGGGCCATCTTCAGTCGTCCTTTTGCGACTGAAAGTGGGTTTCGGAGGTCGTGAGAGACGACGCTGGTGAACTCCTCCAATCGCGCGTTCTGTCGTTCGAGTTCCCGCTTTCGCTCGCTCCGATCAGTTATGTCTCGGAGGATACCAACCGTTCCGTTGTACTCACAGCTCTCGGGTATCAGTCCGAGGTGGTTCTCACACAGAATCCGCTTGCCGTCCCGAGTTATTACCTCCATCTCGAAGGTATCCCACGTTTCATTACTCGTGAGGAGTGAGTCGATCGACTCTTTGCCCCGTTCGATATCCGCTTCGTCCAAAATGATCGAGATATGGTCGCCGAGAAGCGTCTCCTCGTCGTATCCCACCATTTCGATGCCGGCCTCATTTACAAAAGTAAACCGACCGTCGGTATCGAGAGAGTACACCGGGTCACCCGACGCTTCGATGATCGCTTCGTACCGCTGTAGGTCGGCCTCTCGCTCTTTTCGCTCGGTTATGTCCCGAAGCACGCCGACCGACCCGTCGAACTCGTCACCCTCGTACGGGAGGACGCTCATATGGTCTTCACAGTAGACCGGATCGCTGTCTTTCGGCTGGATCTCAACTTCGAATACAAGGTTCTCCGGTCCTGTCGATGATAGAAGGCTGGCAAGGTTCTGTTCGGCTATCTCCACGTCACTTCTGTCTTTAATGAGTTCCGGCGTCCCCCCGAGAATCCGCTCTCGCTCGTATCCAACGAGACCCACGAACGCGTCGTTGACGAACGTGAATTTGCCTTCGGAATCGAGTGCGTAGACCGGGTCATTCAAAGCCTTGATCAACGTCTCGTAGCGTTTCAACGTCCGTTCCCGCTCGTCTCTCTCGGTAGCATTACGGACAGTACAAACGAGATCTCCTCTGTCCGTCGTAGAGATGATTTGATCTTCGACGAAGGTACTTTCGTCCGCTCGAAGCCCGGTCGTTTGTCCGTGCCAGTACCCTTCAGCGCGAACCGTCGGGAGAATCCGTTCTCGGACGTACTGTATGTCTTTGTCGGGGTAGAGCAATCCCCAATGCTCGCCGAGCAGTTCGTTTTCGCTGTACCCGTAAAGCTCGGCAAACGCCATATTCACGTAGACGAACTCGCCGTCATCATTGAGAATACTGATCGGTTCACGGGCATTCTCCATCGCTTCTAACTGCCGGTCACGTTGTCTCTTTGTGTGTGAATTATCGGCGTAATTTCGAATACGATTTGCTAATAGTGCGTATTGGTCGCTTCCGGCATCCTTCTGGAGATAATCGGTCGCCCCGGCCGAAATGGCTTTGCCCGCTACTTCCTCCGACCCCTTCCCAGTAAAGAGAATGAATGGAAGATCAGGGTAGTCCTCTCGGACGGTTTCGAGAAAATCGAGTCCTGTCTTTCCCGGCATATCGTAATCGCTGATGATACAGTCAAAATCCGTCTCACGGAGAAGTTCGATACCGTCGCCCGCACTCTTGGCGGTGGCGATGGAAAACGAGTCGTCCTTACGTTCCAGGTACGTCGCAGTCAGGTCGGTGAAATCTGGTTGATCATCGACGTGAAGGATACGTATTGGACGGTCTGCCATCTCGATAAGACTTATTGACTATAATAATCAAAACAGTATTAGAATAAAAATGTACTGGCCGAAATAGGTGTTTGAAGCTGTGAAACCAGAGGAATCGTTATATTTCTGTGGAAGTTGATGTCCTCCACTTCATTGAACAGTATCTTGATCTAGTCGAACAAAACTTAGGAAAGCACCAGGCTCAATCGCTAGGTTCAGCCCGTCGTACACTGCTCTCGGCTTGAAGAGGGCTATATTCACTGTGAAACACCGAATCGACTGGAATAGATAAAATCGTTGTGAGTATCTGAGTTATCGCACATCTTGCGAATCGCGATTGTTGTCGAGCTGCCAAGTGAACAGCGTTTTCAGCACTACGACAAGGCTATTCGTCTGACCCACGCCCCAGATAGCGGTTTCGTCACGTGGTTCGGGTGGGTGTTCACCGTTGCCGTCGACGAGCACACTCACGAGCGTCTTATTTTGGTCCACCATAAGGAGGCGACCAGCAGGCGTCTCCGACCAGTTCCACAGCGATTCGAACAGCTTCGCGTCAGGAACGTCCTGTTCGAGCCGAGCTTCGACGGATTGTGACATCTCTGCGAGCCGAATTGAGACCCCACGGTCGCTGACGGTTGAAAGGCATTCAGCGATTTCGTCGGTCAGTAGCTCCTCGGCAGTCATATACACGATCTCATCATCAGCGGACGAGATGAAATCCACTACGCGCTCGGTCACGGTATCCCGTCCGGTTACCGTCCAGACACCTTGCTGTTCAGTGCTACGATTCGCTGGTACAAGCTGGTCGAGGGCGTCTGTCAGGACCGTCACCCGGTGGTCGTACTCCTGTTCGAAGTGACGGCCGGCCGTCTCTGTCGAAATGGCCCAATATCGCTGGGGACTCGATTGTTTCACGTCGACGAGACCGCGGTTATGAAGCTCGCCAGCTGCGTCGTAGACGCGTGTTCGGGGGACATCGGCAACTTCGCTCAAGTCCCGAGCAGTTCCTTCGCCCAGACTGACCAGGGCGACGAATGTCCGTGCGGCGTAGGTACTGAGGCCGAGCGCTTTGAGCTGTTTGACGGCCGTGGATCGTGCTTGGTCGGATGGGTCGCCGGACATAACTCATCACTAATCTCGTGAAAACCACCGTGTATGGTGGTTTCTGACGTGTAGCGACAGAGAGGTTGGGACCAAATCTGTGCC
The DNA here is from genome assembly GCF_900107195.1 of Halobellus clavatus. GTDB lineage: Archaea > Halobacteriota > Halobacteria > Halobacteriales > Haloferacaceae > Haloquadratum > Haloquadratum clavatum. Next base: position 14,636 of record NZ_FNPB01000023.1, on the reverse strand, counting down.
TCCACGCCACTCTACCCTCCGTGCTACCCGCACAAAGAAGTATTGTGATTAAGTGAGTGAATAGCTGAATAGTACTGATAGCAGGACGCTCAGAGCACTCAAAATAGTGGTCATTCTGTGATAATTTGGGTGACAGTGCTGTTTCTCGGTGCGACGTACTAAACATCCGGGGCACGAACCAGAAGGTAGCAGTTGAGGTTGGGACCAATGGAAGATGTTTCAAATCAAGACCAAGCGATCGAATTGCTCCAACAACTCGGGCTCAAAGAGTACGAAGCCAAGTCGTTCGTCGCGCTCGCACGCCGACAGCGCGGAACGGCCAAGGACATCAGCGAGACCTCCGATGTGCCTCGAACGCGCGTCTACGATGCGATTCGCATACTGGAATCCAAGGGGCTGGTGGAAACCCAGCACTCGAACCCGCAGATATTTCGAGCGGTCTCTATCGACGAAGCCGTCAACACCCTCCAGTCGGAGTACGTCGATCGGGCCGAATCACTCCGGAGCGCTCTGAGCGGGCTTGACCCGACCGATGAGGGAGACTCGACAGAGGCTACCCACGAAGTGTGGTCCATCTCCGGCGATCAGGGCATTACGAGCCGGACGCGGCAGCTGATCGAGGGAGCGACAGAGGAGTTGATCCTCGTGGTCGGCCATAATAGTATTTTCACCGACCGGTTGGCCGAACAGCTGCAGTCGGCTCAGGAACACGATGTGAACGTCATCATTGGGACAATCGATGAAGACCTCCAGGCCACGATTCAGGATGCCCTGCCCAGTGTCGAAGTCTTCGTCTCGGGATTGGACTGGCTGAGCCGGTCGCCGCTTCCAGATGACGATACCGAAATTAGTCGGCTGTTACTGGCCGACCGTGAGGCGATTTTGGTGAGTTCGTTCACCGAAACGAGGGCAGACGGCCGTGAGCACGAACAAGGCGTCTTTGGCCGCGGATTCGACAACGGGCTGGTCGCGATCACGCGACGGCTTATGGCGACGGGGTTGCTATCTGTGAACGATCCTGAAGCTGAGGAGGCCTGAGTTCCCATACGTAAGCATCGGAGAGAACGTCATATCATTGGCCCGGAACGGCAGACGTGTCTCCGATGGCACCGACTTCTGTCTCTCGGCGCGATGTCTTCCGTGCGATAGCGACAACAGAGTATCTCGACTGGCCGGCGTATGACTCGACGCCACTGTACGACCAGAGTTCACTGACGGCGTTCACTGAGGATTTCCGGAACGTCTCGAGAATCTGGTTCGAGCACAACGCCCACGACTCGGTTGAGGGGTTCGTCTGTCAGTATCCACTTTCCTACGTAGGGTTCAGTCCCCACGACCAGTACTCCGGTCCGACTCGATACGAGATGTCACAGCTCTTCAGGGCGTTCCTACTGAAAGAGGTGTACGGCTGGGACCACGAAACCGCGCTCGTCGAATATCTTCGGCAGCACTCAGGTACCCGTCGCTCGCTCGGGTCCGACTCCGTTCCCGATCAGTCGACACTCTGGCGTAGTTGGAACAAGCGCTTTAGTGCCGACCTCCGTGAGACAGTTGAGAGAACGGCTCGGACGCTCCTGATCAACTCACAGAATGCCGGTGTTGCGGTTCCTCGTGACCTGGAACGGAAGCCCCAGTACCATAACGACGAGTCTGGGCCGACCGATCCGGACGACCAGACTGTTTTGGAAGAAGCAGCGAATATCAGCGATCACATCAGCCGCGTCGTCTTCCCAGCATTCTCTCTGGACCGTGGTGGGGGCTGTGAGATCCACGAGAACGCCTACTGGGACTTACAGACGTATCTCGGACTTCGCGAGCGGCTGGCTGCGGACGAATGGGCTCGCAGTTTCGTCTACGAATCGACTCGGGATCGGACGCCGTTGGGCCAGGCCCACCGAGAGCACATTCGTGACCTCTCGGTTGAACAGGTGCGAGCGATGTACCGGCAGGCTATCACTCGGCTCCTGAACGAAGTTGCCGAGACAGAGGAGTTCTTTCGAGCTGGAATCGTCGCGATCGATATTACCGAAGCTGACCCGTTCACCGGCGATAGAACGGGCCACAAAGACGAGATCATCGGGACAAAGGAGCAGACCGACGAGTACGCCTATCAGTGGGCGACGGTCCAGTTGGTCGGGAACGCTGTCCCAATCGTGTTAGACGCACGGCCGGTCCGGAAAGGAGATACGCGTAAGGAGATCGTCGAAGATCTCCTGGACTCGGCAGAGAATCTCGTTCACGTCGATAATGTGCTGATGGACCGGGAGTTCGACAGCCAGCACATCCTGGAGATGCTGAGTCAGCGCGGCCTCTCTTATGTCGTTCCAAAGCGGATGCAAACGAGCCAAAAAGCCCAAGCCAAGCGCCTTCTGAAGCGGGGAAAGGACCGGTACGAGACTGATCGAAAACTGCATTTGGGCGACAACGAGTGGCACTCGACGACACTGATCTACCGACGGAAAGAGAACTCCGAACACACCGATCATCGGCAGTATTCGGTGTTTATGACGAATCGGAATAGCGGGCTCCTTACTGAGTACGGGTATCGGTGGGAAATCGAGAGCGGCTACAAATCGATCAAACGGTTCATGGCCGCCACAACATCGAAGCATTTCGGCCCCCGGTTCTTCTACTTCGCGTTCGCCTGTCTCCTGTACTCGATCTGGCGAGCAGTTGATCTGCTGGTTCAGGTGCAGTTGACCGGTGAATACGAGCACTCGCCGATTGTGACGGCTGATAACACGCTGACGCTGGTGAAGAAGGAAACCGGAATCGGATAGGAAAGACCTCTACCCGTGGTAGCCCGGCGTCTGAGTGGCTACGCTGTCGAAAGTCTCCGAAATTCGCGTATATGGTTGAAACTTCAACAATATGGGCCGTTCGGAGAGCAATCTGAATCAGTTTTCGTTCCCCGATTCGGCCAAAACCATGCATTACAGGCCCGCTATACCCACTGTAGTCTCAACATCACCGGACCGAGTTTTTGTATAGCGATATACGATATACAATATTCTGAAGTGCGGAGTTCCGGCGCTAAGAGACTTTAGACCCCCGAATTCTCCCGATGGCTCGAAAACAACAAGTGGTCCTGATTATGCCAATAATCACGACCAGTTTGAAGTACCCCGACGCCGTCGGTGAAGCACGAATGCTGCAACCCCCTCACAACGGCGCTTCCCCCGGGTAGAGCCGACAAGACCGGGCTCCGAGTTTGCTCTGACTCTCCTCAGCCGGGGTCGAGGCGATGGCGAAGAAACGCACTCGATATAGAACTAATGACCTCAACCTATATTAAGACAAAGCGCGAACGGTGTTGTATGTCCGAAGACGAACCGAACTCCGAGGGCCTAATGGAACGCCAAACCACGGGCGAAGACCGCGTGAGGATGACCGCCCGGCAGCTTTCGGAGCCTCAGACGGCCAACTGGATCGCCTCGGAAGCGGGCTGGTCACACGAGCCGACCAAACGCGTCCTCGATCGGCTCGTCGACGATGGCATCCTCCACCGTGACGAAAGCGGTACTCACACCACGTATTACCCAGATTATCGCCGCCAAGCGATGCAGGAGGCGATGCGGCTTCGAGACAGCGGGCACACTGTCGAGGAGCTTACGGACCGTCTCGCCGATATGAAGACGCAGATTCGCGACTGGGAGGGCGAATTCGGCGTCGAGTCACCGAATCAGCTTCGCGGAACGCTCGCTGACGAGTCCCTTGACGGTGACGAGGAAGACCGTCGCCGTGAGATTGCCCGCGAGTGGGAGCACCTTCAGCGTCGTATCCAGATCGTTGGCTTTGCCATCCGCGAATGGGACTTCCTCGCTCCGACGACAGAGTCTGCCGAGGCCAGCAGCTAACGGATGTCGGTCCCGCATCCAGGTGGTGACCCGAACGCGAACCTCTACGCCCAATTGAAGCGGGACGTCCTCGACCGTGTCCCCCAGATCACGGCCGTCGAGTACGTTCCTGACGATATCGAGGCCAAGCAGCTGCGGGCGGTTTTTGATCCAGCCCGCCTTAATCCCCCAACGGGCCCTGATTCGCCGGAACTGACCGTCAAGTGGTATCGACAGGACCCTCACGACTGGTTCCGTATCAACTACACCGATCCGAACACGGGCTTTCACGCCGGCTGGCACCAGGACGAGGACCATCCCGATCTCGGACGGGCGCATTTCCAGTACTCTGCCGCCAATACGGAGGACCGCTGGGGGATCACATTTGAATACGAGACTCCTTCCCTGATCCTCTGGGAAATCGTCGAAACGCTCTTCGAGGACGTCCGTCCGACTTACCAGTACGCGAACGAGGAACGATGACACCTCGAGAACGCACTAATCAGTCACTCGCGAGTTCCTTCGAGCGCTACCTCCAGGACAAGGGGAAAGGCCGCGGCGGCGACGGTGGGAACTATCGACGTAACGCTGCACGCGAGCTTGAACGGTTCGCCGAGTGGGCCGCCGGCGACCGCGGCGCCGACGACTGGACCGGGATCGTCTCCGACGACGTCGACCGCAAACCGACCTTCGACGATCTCGACGAACGCGTGTTCCGGGAGTACGCCCGACATCTCGGTGGAGATCGGGGACTCAAGCAGAACACGGTACAAACCTATTACCGCTATATCTCTGCCTGGTGTGGGTGGTGTGTCAACGAAGGGTATCTCGAGGCGCATTACGCGCAGCGGGCGAGTGCGATGGCGCCGTTACCGGAGGACGACGGCCGCAAGCCCGGCGACCAGCAGGCCTGGACGTCTGAACAGCGCCACGCTCTCACCCGCCACGTCGACGAACGGGCCCGCGACGCTGTCGAGGCGTACACGACACTCCCAGAGGATACTGACCCCCTCGACAAGCAGCGAGCGCGCTACGTAGCGCTGAAGGCGACTCGTGACCGGGCTCTGGTGTTCGTCCTCGCGTACACCGCTGTCCGCGTTGGCGAACTCCTCCGAGATCCAAACGACCCGCGCCGGCGCGGCGTCCGCTGGGAGGATCTCTCCCTCGACGACGGGAGTATGGACGTCTACCGGAAGAAACAGCAGTGGGACGCCGCGAGTCTCCCCGATCCAGTGATTTCTCCGCTGCGAAGCTATCGCCAGCTGATGGACCCGCCGACGGAGCAGTGGCCGGTGTTTCCGACGTTCGACCAACGGACGCTCGCAGAGCTCGTCCAGGATGACCTCGCCGATCGAGGGGAACGCCCAGAAGCAATCACTGAACGCCGTGCGGAGTACGCTCGCGACCTGCTGCTGGCGCTCGATGAGGACATTCGGCCTCCATCGATCACGACGGACGGCGCACGGTCGATTCTCCAACGGCTCTCAGAGGCTGCAGAGATCGACATCGACCATCCGAAACACGACTATCTCGCGCCCCACGGTGGTCGACGTGGAATGGGCGAGGTGCTAGTCCGCGCGTTCGGGTACACTGTTGCGGCTCGCTATCTCGATAACTCGGAGGAGATGGTTCGTGAACGGTATTCGCATATTGAAGCCGGTGAATTGGGTGATGTCGCAACTGAAGCACTCGAACAGATCGATTGACGCAAGCGTTTATACGGGAGGAGAACCTAGATTAGGTTAACCAATGAGCCTTGACCAAGCGGTTGACGAAGCGCTCGCGACGTACAATATGTCGCGCAGCGAAGAGGCCGAGGAAACGGGCCGAACAGTCGCCACGCTTCAAGACTAGTAGAACCGCTTAGTTGAGGTCTCGGATTTTTTCGGCGAATTCTGCTTTCGAGAGGCCAGACGTCTCTTTTAGCTCCGGATAGCCGGCACGTTCGACAGCCTCCTCAACAAACGTTACCCAGAGATCTTCGTGCTTCTCCGCGTAGGCGATTTTCGCCTCACTTGGGTACATATCCAACTCGTATTCAGTCAGATCGATCTCGACTGCGTGTTTTCGCTCAAGCGTCCGCGCACCGAAGCTATACAGGTGCTTGAAGAGGACGTTCTTCCGTCGAACGGTCAACAGTCGCTTCGATTCGTTGATGTACTCGTTCACCCACTCTCGCCAGTCGTAGGATTCTGGATCGGTCTCTACAGAGGTTTCCGGCATAGCGAAATCCGGATTCAGTCGCCGGAGGTAGAACTGAATCAGCGCAACAGCGGTTCGATGGTTGGCATTTGGAAGCGCGTGCTTGAGGATCAGGTTCGAGGCGAGTCGGCCCGCTACGTCTGTTGCTGATCCTTCCCACGACGTCCGGTCGAGAACGTCCGGCAGTGCATCGACGTCGATATTCTTGTACGCCTCAACGGGAGTTCCCTCTTCTTCTTCGTTCTGAGCGATAAGTGCGCGGTAAATCTCGAGAAGACGAACGATGATGGTACTGTTGTCGGCACTCATCTCTGAGAGCGACTCGTTCAGGTTAAAATCAATCTCTTGAACAGGCCCACCGCCGACGCGGGATGTGTAGATGACGTAGAACGGTTCGTCGATATCGTATTTCTGGACCTTCACAGCGACGTCGTCGCCGTAGTCGACGATCTTCGAGACGATTTTGGCAGGAGCTGGATGGACGAAGTCAAGGGAGAACTGCTTGTCGCCGGGGTGGTGGTAGTAGACGTGGCCCATCTGCGTGCGTATTACTACTCATCTGTGCTTCTTAATCAAGTTCACGAGCGAGATTCTCTTCGAAAAGTCGGTGGACTGCTTTTTTATACTGCTAAGCATGCCGAATACCTATTTCTCCAGTTATGGCCGTCCGTGGTCTGAATTCAGGTGTCTCATTCGTGCGTCTCTCGACGTTGTTCATGTTCATCGTGAGTCAGTTCTCCGCGGGCGTAGGCGAGAAGGGGCTCCTCGACGACGGAAACGGCGAGGTTGTAGAGCTCGAGTAAGCGAGCTGATTCTCATTCTTAACCAACAGATGCCCAACTTTCTCAGTGGATGTTGGTTAAGACTTTTTCTACTAGGTCAACAAGTGATTTGGTTATAATTTATCGGATAAATTTGCACCACTTGGCAGCCAGAAAGCATTTATTCCTCATCCAGCTACCGTGCCAATATGTACCGGGACTCAGCCGGTGCATACCCATACCCGCATGTATGATTACGAGGTCAGTCACCATCGAGGACATCGATGACCTGTACCTGATGTGGAACGACCACATCAACGCCTCCGCCCTCTATCGGCGCGCCCTCCGCGAGGAAATGGAAGTCCGCGGTGTTGACCCCGATGAGCTCCGCGACCTCCTCGAACGGGCCCGCGAGCAGGGCTACACCCTCGAAGAGATCGCAGAGGACACCAACCGATTCGACGACCTCCAGTCGCTCGTCGAAGAGCAGCAGAACCAGCCAACGGCTGGAGACGCCACCGATGATTGACCCGCTATGTCACAGGACCAGACTCCCTCCGACCCTGAGCGTAGCACTGACACCGAGTCACCGCTGACTGGGAAAATCCCTCGGCAGGCAGCGCTCACCATCGTCCTCCTGAGCCTGTTTGCCGTTCAACCGGTTGCAGCCCAGAGTAACGCGGTCTGTAGCGCAGACAACCTCCCGAGTATGATTGAGGGGTTCTTCCAGCTGACCACCGCGCTGGGGATCGTCGGCCTCGCAATCGTTTGGCAGGCTGACTCCCTTATCGAGATGTTCACCCTCAATCCCGAGCAGAAGAAGGGGCTCAAGCGCCACAAGCGTTCGGCGATGAAGTCCGCGGTCGTCCTCGTCGTCCTCGGCCCGCTCTACACCGTCGCCGGGTCAATGATGGGCCTCCCGCTGGCGCAGTGCGTCGACCTCGTCCCCTGGTAAGCACTCCACAGCACCGTTGCGAGCCCTATGAACCACCGAGAGCTCTCCGTGCTCATGGCCGGCTTGCTCGCGACGAGCCTAGTCACGGGTATCGTCGCCGCTGACCCGCCACGACCAGGTACGGAGGGGAATGGGCTCACGGAAAACGAGTCGGCAACGCTGTGGTCACGTGATGCGGACAACTACATCAGCCAAGAAGAGTACCGCCAGCGCTACGGCGAGAACCGCTCCGCCGTCCATCAGGTCGCCAACGGGACGGACGTTACGTTCAAACGACCGCCGGCGACTGCGGCGACGTGGACGCGGAACGACTTTGAGGACCTCGACGCCGGCGGCCCAGATACGTCCGTGCATCCGCCGCACGCGGACCTTGAGGACGGCGTCTTCATCGAAGATGCTCACGCAACGATCTTCGCGGTCCAGCCCTCCACTCGTGGACACCTCGAGTCCGGTGAAACCCCACTCTATATCGCACCGAATGGGACGATGCGCGGGTTCGTTGATTACCGCGTTCGCGTCCCCAACGGGAGTTCCTCCGGCAACACAACTATCTCATGGTCGCTCACGGAGCACGAGATCGAAGAAGTCCGGTTGAAGAAGGACGGCGAGACCATCGCCGAGCGTGACGGAGCCCATACGCCTGTCCTCGACTACCAGATCGAGGACGACTGGAGTGCGAATCTCACGCTGGAAGCGGAGATTAGCGTCCGGCTGAAGAAAACCGTCAGGACCGACCTGGGTGACCGGACGGACGTCGACGTCACCTATCGGACGGAATCACACAACGTCTCCGATTCGATCGCCGTCGAGATCTACGACCTCTCGGCGTACCCCTACTACGCCGAGTATCCGAACGGCGAAGCCGGCGTGGCCATCTTCCAGTCGCGGCCGTGGCAGGGGTACACGCTCACGGAGGACGGTGAGGCACGGGTCCGTGGCATCTGGCGGTTCTACACCGCTCGGAACACCAACTGGGACACGCTCGTCCGGTCGAATCGCACGGATAGCGCCACCGTCGAGTCGGACGCGATTCCGGTGTACGTCCACGCCTATCCCTCGCGGATCGGGCCGCGTGCCGAGCCGGTTCGAGACGGGCCGGAACTCATCGAGACCTGGGGGACTGACCGCCCGTCTCCGGTCGGCACCATCGGTGAGAACATCAATATCGACATCGTCAACCAATCGTACACGACGACGTACGGCGTCGCCGTTCGAGCTGAGAACGTCGATCGAGAGGCGCTCCATGTTGCGGGAATCGTCCGGGGCGTGAATGCGTCAATCGTCGAGTCGGATGCCGGCTCCGAGCGACAACTCCACCGCAGCAATCTTACTGTTAAGGTTATCCAGCAGAATCAGTCGCAAGCGACGCTCAGGGTCGAACTGCGGGACAATCAAACTGGTGCGCCGATTGCGCTTGACGATAGCCGTCAGTATCCAATCGGCGGCACCACCCGGAACGGGTACATCACGGTCGCAGATCAGCGCGTCGAGACCAACGCCTCGGGGGTGGCGATCGTGACCATCGACGAACCGGGCATCTACACGGCTCGGTACCACTCTGGCTCGTGGCTCGGTCACGACCCGGCGTACGTGAGTGATACCGCGACGGCCCGCTGGCACCCTCTAGGAACGATCGACGGCTGGTTTGCGCTGGTGTTCGAGGTCGGCTGGCAGCTCCTGCCGTTCTTCGTGATGTTCTACGCTGGCAAGCGCCTCCTGCGGATGCTCGGTCCAGCAGACATCTTCCAACGCAATTCATGACACGAGATACCCCACCCATCAGTAGGCGAACCGCCCTCCGAACAGTCGCCGGCGCCGCACTCACAACCCTTGCTGGGTGTATGAATACAAATGAGAGCTCCGGAACACCCAGTAATGGGTCTCCATCTCAAAATGACCAAGGTCCACTTCAGCGCGTTGCTGTTGATGGGACAACGGTCGTGGTGGAACTCTCGGAAGACACCGATGTCAGCCAAGTCAATCTCATCCAGCCGAATGGAGAATTGTTCGGTCAACGTGACGTAGCGACAGGAGCACAGCAGGTTTCGTTTGAGATTGGAACGTCATACGCTCCAGGCGAGTATCGCGTTCTCGCACTAGAGGGCGAAGAAACTGTGCAAGAGTCCGCTCTGTCCGTTCAGCCGAATCTTAGCATCGTGGAGATGGGGATCGGGAAGAATCAGCCTGAAAAGATGTGGAATAGCTCGAGTGATAAAATCTCAAAAGAGGCCTTCGTATCTGTTGAAAACCAAGGGAATGGCCCGGATGCGATCACGCAGCTCCTCTTTATTGGAGATGTTCCATATCCCTCGGATGAGGAAGGGACGAACTATGATGAAAACGATGATGTCAGTGGCATATACGATCCAGAAGAAGATACAGAGGTTGACGAGGTAGTCATAGAACCGGGAGAGCAGCTCACACTGTACAGTTACCGTTCACCGTTTGCGTTCGTTCGAGGTGAGGGGACTTCGTGTGAGAGCGAAGAACAAACCGGGAGCTTCGAAGTCATTATAGAAACACGAGTGGGGACAAACCGAGTTTCCAATACTTACAGTATCCACTACTCCGCGTCAGAGGAATTCGATAATTGCGAGATTACGATTAGTGAGGACTAACTATGGTGGACCTGATTGATGTCGTCCTAGAGGGGTTCAAAGACGTCGTCGATTGGGTGATCTCCCTCTTCATGGAGGGATTGAACACTGGTTATGAAACCCTCACTGAGGAGATGTTCGGGACTCCAACGCCCGAAACCGACGGTGCATTTGTCTTTGGTGCGCCAACAAACGGACCCTGGCCTGCAATTCGGGATGCGTTGGTCGGAGGTGAGATTATGCTCATCTCATTACTCCTTCTGGTGATGTGTATTCAAGGGCGACACACAGTTCGGATATTCAATATCGGAAGTGTATACGAAGCGAGACGGACAAAGAAGACTGCGTGGGTTGGCGCGTTTCTTATCATCAGCTGGTACTGGGTCAGTGTTCTTGGTCTCTACATCGTCGACGGGTTCACCATCGCATTGATGCCGAGTCTCGAAACCCTGGGTGATGCGATGCTGAATTTTCTCAAAGAATCTCTGACCAATCCCGGGCTTGCATTCGTGTTCGCAATTGTTGGTGGCCTCTCGATGTGGGCACTTGAGGCCCTCTACTATATTCGAGAGGTATTGCTTTACGTGTATGTCTACGGGATGCCGATAGCGTTTGCTCTCGCCTATGGTAATGTCCCAGTCCTTTCGGACATCGCGATGGGATTCTCCAAGCGGTTTGTTCCTTTGGCGGTTCTACCCCTCCCAGCAGCAGTCGTGTTCAAAGGATACGATTTGCTGTATTCGGAAGGGGCCCTCACGCCAAATAGTGCGTTTCTGAAGTACCTGGTTGCCGCGTCACTGCCGCTTATCGCGCTCTATATCACTTGGAAGACGTTCAAATACGCAACCCCGCTGACGGCGAAAGTTATCGGCGGCGCCACCAAGGGCGCAGCCCTCATCGGCGGCGTAGCTGCCGGTGCGTATGTTGGGGGTGCCGGCGTCGCGACAACCGCTGCTCGGTGGGGGCCGAAAGCCGCAGCCGGCCATGCCGTTGCACAGAAAGCTGCGGCCCAAGGCGGTCATGGTGAGGGTGGAGATAGTACGCCCTCATACCGACGGACCGAGAACGACCCTGGTGGTACTACGTCGGATACAGCGGGTGAGGAACGCGGAATGGACTTTGATAGAGGTATCCACTAACAATGTCGATAGATCAAGACGCAGCCGCACGGCGCATCATGGACCAGTTCGGCGAGGAGAGTCGCATCCCCTACCTCAACATTGAGGAGGGTGACGTCGGCGTCCTGATCGCCTTTCCGATCGTCGGCCTATTCATCGCCGGCCTCACGGGGATCGAATCGCTCGCACTTCCGTTCGTCGCCGGCGGCTTCGGCTTTGGCGTTGCCATCGTCTACGTCTCTCCCGATCACCTGAACGCGTGGACGTGGACCAAGGACGTCTATCGGTACGTCAAACGGCCGCAGATTACCTTCAGTGCTCCCGAAGACGCTGATGGGAGTACCAACGAGACAGAGCGGAATGAGGGCGGTCTGGCGAACTACACGCCCTTCAAGCCGGACGAACGTACGCAGGACCTCACGAACATCGAGCGAGCGTGGCCGGGCGCAAGAGCCATTCAGCGGGCCGACGGGACGATGGAGGCGTTCATCGAGATCGACCCGGACAACATGGACTTCGCGATGTCCGACGACTGGGCACAGCTCCAAGACGCCGGCGAGGACTTCGCCAACAAAGAGCTGGATTCGAAGCTCAAACTCCACGCCACAACCCGCTCATTCCCGGTGGAGCAGATCACGGAGAACATCGAGGACCGCCTCAACGACGAGGACGTCACGGAGAATCCGATCTTCAAGGAACTCCTCGAGGAGTACCGGGAGACCCGGCCGAAGGAGATGCGGGAGCGCGGCATCCAGCAGGTGCGATACTACATCGGCGTCCAGGTCAGCCCGTTGGAGGTCTACGACCGCTTCCGCGACGAGGGCACGCCCGCCGAGAAGCTGACGCAGTTTCCCGTCATCGGCTTCCTGTTCAACCCGTTCGTCACCCGTCGCGAGGACCTCACCGACGTCGAACGTCGCGCACAGATGTTCGAGAAGCTCGACAGTCGGGTGAACGACGTGCGATCCGAGTTCATCCAGCAGGCGTCCGGATGGTCCGCACGGCGGCTCAGCACGGTCGAACTGTTCGTCCTGAATATGGACTTCTGGAACGGTCGCGAACACGACTACGACGAGGCAGAGCGTGTCGTTCGCGAACAGCCGATCATCGGCCAGTCGCGCCGGGAGGATGCGTTCGATGCGTAGCGCGATCCTTCAAGCGGGAGGCGGCGTGGGCAGTCAGCTCGTCAGGTGGCTCTCCAGTCCGACCTCTACGGAGGGCGCAGCGCTCTATCTCCTCATCGTTGGCCTGCTCGGTATCGGTGGGAAACTCCTCTGGGACTGGTACACCGAAGACGACACGGAAGAAGTCGAGTTCTCGGATGTCCTCGACGAGGAGACACTCGAACAGGGCGAGGCCGAACGCCAGCTCCTCGACGACATCGCCGAATCACACAAGACGGTGACCGCGCCGGCTGCCGCCGAGTGGGAAACGCGAGCCGCACGGGTCGGCGAGCAGTGGACGACGACGCTGTACATCGCTGACTACCCGGACTACCCCAACGACGGCTACCTCTCCGAGCTCTTCGAGATGACGGACGTGCAGTTCGATTTGACGGCCCACATCACGCCGAAGAACCAGGAGCGGGCGCGGAACGAACTGCAGGATATCGCTGACGACCTTCAGGTGGACGCTGACCTTGAACAGAGCGTGCGGAGTGCCTACCTACAGGAACGCGCCAACGAGGCCGCAGCGACGTACAAGGCCGTCGAGAACGGCGCGAATGTCTTCGACCAGGGGATGTTCATCACGGTCCGGGCCGACGAGAAGGAGGACCTCCGCGACGCCGTCCAGAAGGTCAAGAGCGCGCTCCGCGACGACCCGGCGAACCTCACGCCGAAGACGGCAATCTGTCGGCAGGACCTCGCCCTTCAGTCCGCCGCGCCCATCGGCGACAACGAGTTCGGGCGGACGTCGATTGCGCTCGGCGGCGCCGTCGGCGCGCTGCTGTCCTCGCCGCACAACGCGACGATCCTCGAGGAGGGCGGCGTCGAGTTCGGGATTCACAAAGACAACCAGAGCCCGGTCGTCATCGACCCGTTCGCGCGGGACAACGGGTACGCGATGTTCACCGTCGGCGACACCGGCTCCGGGAAGTCGTTCAGTTCGAAACAGAACTTCATCCGGTCGATCGAGCAGAGCAAGGACCGTATCGGCATCATCCTCGAGCCGTTGAACAACTGGGCGGGGGTCGCCGAAGCGCTCGATGCCAAACGCATCACGGTCGGCGGGACGCTCGGCCTCAATCCCCTGGAGATTCGGGAGACGCCCGAGCACGTCCAGCGGGCGATGGGCGAGGACGCGAGCCCGTTCAACGAGAAGCTCGACGACGCGATGAGCTTCCTCACCAACTTCTTCGCGCTGCGGGGCATCTCGCTGGGTGACCGCCGGACGACGCTCGAACTCGGACTCAAGCGAGCGTACAAGCGCAACGGCATCACCGACGACATCTCGACGCACGACAACCCGAGTCCGACGATTCAGGATATGATGGACGTCTTCGAGGAGATGGTCAACGACCCCGAGGAGTTCGTCGTCCGGTCCGACGAGGAGGCGGGGAAGATCAAAGAGGACGCGACGTGGCTCCTCGACCAGCTCCGCCCCTTCGAGGACGACGGTCGGCACGGCAACCTCGGCCAGGAGTCCGACTTCGATATCCGCGACGAGAAGGTCATCTACCTCGACCTCGCCCAGCAGGAGGGCAGCGTCGACAGCAGCACGGCGCTGACGATGCAGCTACTCATCTCGCTGGTGTACGAGCGGGCGAAAGTCTCGGAGAAGGAGGTAGTGTTCTACATCGACGAGGCGCGCTACATCATGCAGGACGCCGCGAGCCTGGCGTTCCTCGAGACGGTGTTCCGCCACCACCGACATCACGACCTCTCGATTCGACTGGTCACGCAGACCGTCGACGAGTTCTTCGAGCACGCCGAGAGCGAGGCCATTCTGGACCAGTGTGCGGTCAAGCAGTTCCACCGCCTCGACGGGATGGACGAGGAGTGGGCCGACGAGTTCGGCCTGAACTACGCACAGATGCGGTTCGTCCAAGATGCCGTGCCGGGCAACGAGGACGCCGGCTTCTCCGAGGCACTCGTGGGCGTCGACGGCGAGTGGCGCGGCATCCAGGTCAAAGCGATGCCCAAGGAGAAGCAGGTCATCGACTTCGA
>NZ_FNPB01000024.1 GCF_900107195.1 Halobellus clavatus | reverse complement strand
AGTATTCCACTGAGAGAGCGCTATGACGGATTGGCCTCAGTTTCCCGAGGTTATCCGTCGCTGTAGGGTAGTTTGGCCACGTGTTACTGAGCTATATGCCACGAGTATGAACTCGTGCGACTAGCATGGCTAAATCGGACTCCGATAGCAATGGCCTCCGGCAGGATCAACCGGAATGGGTCTCCCCCGTGTGGGGGAGGGGTGTGGCGGGATTCCCTCTCTGAGAGAGGGGAATCACCATATATCATTGCGTGGTCCAGAAGTGGTTCGGGTCGACCAGACAGGTGTCACCGAACCACCAAGGCTAACATCAGATTCCATCTGTACGGCGGACCGCAGGGGTGGAATCCTCATTTCGTGTCCGACTCAGTCGAAACGGCGTACGGGGATAAACCCGTTGAATCCGTTTCGCCCCGCGGCGTGAACCGCCGAGGGGGTCGGCGTGCGAGCGCGGACGGAGTTCAACCGTCCGCAGTCGCGTTGTGTTCTTCGCATTACTGTCTGAGGCGTGGGTTGTACTTAACCTCGTTGATCTCGGACGATCTTCGAAAATATGTGTAAGATATGTGTGTTCATCTAACAACACCCACGTCATTCGACGCGGGGTGGACAATTGTAAACTGTTCAATTGTCTCCTGCTGGCGGGCAGGAACCGCTGATTTGGACACATACCGACGGTTGTCGACCCGCCCCCGTGTTTTATAACGGGGGCCTTTATAAGGAAGGGCAAAAATAATCCAACAGAGCATGAGTGCGCCGGCAGATTCGATAGAGATTCAGAACGTCGTTGCATCGACCGGGATCGGCCAGGAGCTCGACCTCGAAGCGCTCGCCGAGGACCTCCCCGGAGCCGACTTCAACCCCGACAACTTCCCGGGGCTCGTCTACCGGACGCAGGAACCGAAGGCCGCGGCACTGATCTTCCGATCGGGGAAGATCGTCTGTACGGGCGCCAAGAGCATCGACGACGTGCACGAGGCGCTCGGCATCATCTTCGAGAAACTCCGTGGGCTGAGCATTCCCGTCGACGAGGACCCAGAGATCACGGTCCAGAACATCGTCTCGAGCGCGGACCTCGGTCACAACCTGAACCTCAACGCCCTCGCGATCGGTCTCGGTCTCGAGGACGTGGAGTACGAACCCGAGCAGTTCCCCGGACTCGTCTACCGGATGGACGAACCGGAGGTCGTCATCCTGCTGTTCGGGTCGGGGAAAATCGTGATCACGGGAGGCAAGCGGACGGACGACGCGAAGACGGCCGTCGAAGAAATCGTCAAGCGGATCGACGATCTGGGTCTACTCGGATAGCGTCCTCAGAGGCGTGTGGGGGGACTGTCTGAGTGACGACCCGAATGGAGGTATCGGCAGCGTGATCCATCCCGGCCAGTGGCACACCCATCGATGACTGCGCACGAGGACATCGCGTTCATGACGGGGTCGAAGGTCCGTATAGACGTCCTGTTGGCGCTCCGGTCGACCACCGCGACGCCGACGGCCTTGGCCGAGGAGTGTTCGTGCGCGCGCGAGACGGCCCAGCGGACCGTCTCGGCGTTCGTCGACCGCGGCTGGGCGGAGAAGGTTTCGACCGACGACGGATATCGTCTCACGCGCGCGGGCGAACTCGTCGCGGAGAGTTACGAGGAGTTCGAATCCTGCATCGAGGTCTCTGACCGTTTCCGGAAATTCCTCGCGAATCTGCGAGGGTCCGCACCCGACCTGGACTGTGCGTTGCTCTCGGAGGCGACCGCAGCGACCGCGACCGCAGAGAACCCGCACGCGCCGATCGACCGATTCCTCGCGGTCGTCGGCGACGGCACTGTCGAGACGTTTCGTGGCATTACACCCATCGTGAGTCGCGTTTTCAACCGTGCCGCCGGACGAGTGATCGGCCCGGAGAGCGAGGTGGAGTTGATCGTCGATCGGGACGTCCTGTCGGCGTCGGCTTCGGAGTATCCCGACGCACTGGACCGTGCGGAGGAACTGGCAGGGTTCAGGTTACTGATCTCTCAGGAACCACTCGAGTTCGGTGTGATGATCATCGACGGGCACGCGTACGTGGGTGCGTACGACGACGAGGGGAACCTCGTTGCCAGCGCGGACTCCGACGACGAAGCGTTCGTGGGGTGGGCCGAGCGGACGTTCGAACGGATCCGAGATGACGCCGAGGCGTGGTCGTGATCCCGTAGGGCGGTGCCGGCGATGCACTCGGCGCCGCTGCGCCCGGGATCGATTCCGACGCCTGCCAGTCAGGACTCGGCGCTCTCGGTTCAGCGGTCGTCGCCTTCGGTGAGGACGTCTTTGACGACCTGTGGGTCCTCGAGCAGCTGGTGCTTCGTGTAGCTTCCTTCGGCGCTCCCGCCGCTGTGTTTCGATTGCTCAATGATGTCGAGAAACGCGTGTTCTTTGAGTAGATCCCGGACGCGACGGAGCGACAGCGTATCGGAGCCCTGGCCGTCGCAGATGTTCTCATAGACCTCGTACACTCGACTCGTCCGGAATCCCTCCTGTCGATCGCTCGACAGTGAGAGCACAGCGAGCGCCTGCAGGACGTACCGGGAGTGCGGTGTCGATCCCCGGATGAGTTCGCGGAACCGATCCGTCTCGGCCCGTTCGCGAGCCTGCGTGACGAACTCCTCGCGAACCGTCTGTGCGCCCTTCGATTGGGCGATCTCGCCGGCGTACCGGAGGATGTCGATCGCCTTGCGCGCGTCGCCGTGTTCGCGTGCAGCGAGGGCTGCCGCACGCGGGATCGTCGAGGGATCGAGGACGTCGTCGCGGAAGGCGTCCGAGCGCGCGTCCATAATGTTGCGGAGTTGGTTGGCGTCGTACGGCGGGAAGACGAACTCGCGCTCGCAGAGGCTGGATTTCACCCGTTCGTCCATCCGGTCTTTGTACTGGATCTTGTTGCTGATCCCGATGACACCGAGTTTGCAGCGCTCGATCTTCCCGGCCTCACCGGCCCGCGACAGCTGCATCAGGATGTCGTCGTCTGAGAGCTTGTCGATCTCGTCGAGGAGGATCAAGACGACGTCGTATCGGGCGTCGAGGATCCGCCACAGTCGTTTGTAGTACGTCGAGGTACTGAGTCCCTTGTCGGGGACTTTGATTCCCGTCTCGGACGGTTCGTTGACGCCATCGGCGATCGTCTGCACCGCTTGCGTCTCGGTGGTGTCCTGCGCGCAGTCGACGTAGGCGAAGGTCGCTGTCACGTCTTCCTCGCTCGCGGTGTCGACCAGCCGCTGGGAGACGTATTTCGCACAGAGCGATTTTCCCGTCCCCGTCTTGCCGTAGATGAGGACGTTGCTCGGGCTCTGTCCGAAGATTGCGGGATTGACCGCGGCCGCAAGATCGGAGATTTCGTCGTCGCGGCCGACGATCCGACCCTCGCCAGGAAGGTGATTGATCTCCAGGAGTTCCTTGTTGGAGAAGATGGGGTCCTCTCGGGTGAAGAGGTCGTCGCTGGCATTCGGCATACTGTAGGACACCTCGTTTCCGGTGAAATGCGTTGTTATTCGGTTGCCGTCGGAGGCCGGGGTCTCGAAAAGCGAGCGTGGCACCCAGACCCATCGAGTCACATACTCCGGAAGGAGTTTGAGTCGTATCCGCTGCAGGCGGCGGTAGTGGGAGAGCCACGACGACACACACACCGGGTTTCCGGTGAAACAGTGAAACGAGGGGTGGAGGGCAGTCGAAACGGGGGGTCAGTTTCACCGGAAACGAGGTGTGCTGTAGCGGAGCACCGAACCGGCACATCGCATACCACCCTCGTATCCAGTTGGCTCTGCGGGGGTCAGTCGCATCCAACTCTGTGTCGACAACGGGTTCGATCTCGGAGTAGAGATCCACAAGTAAACAGACCGATTCGACTGCACCCCGAACGACTACGTCTGTCTCGATGTTTCTGACGACTGTTCCAGTGGATAGTGAGGAGACACCGGTATTTATTTGTTGTCTATTGAAGGTCATATAGCGCCTCGTCGGTCGCTTCCGATGGCCGGACGGGAGGAATCCCTCAGCGCGCAGACCGAGGTATCGACGACTCCGGCCGATTTCACCGGAAACCTGGTGTGTCTGCCGGACGGCCTGGTATGCCTGCCGGACGGTTCCATTTGACGAAAGCGATAACAGGAACGATGGAGTCGGCCTGGTGTCTCCCTCGGGTGACCTGAGTGGCTCGCGCCGTCATTCACCGGAAACACGGTGTGTCTCTGACCACAGACCGCTCCCATTCGAGGGGATCTACAGGACACTACCGAGGCCACATCCTTCGCGCTCGTTTCACCGGAAACACGGTGTGTCCCAACAGAGCCAACGATCTCGCAGACGACTGCGACCCGCTCGATTGGGCGGTCGCGACCGCCTGAATTCACCGGAAACGAGGTGTGGGCCACTGATGGCGACGCACTCACGGGCCTTGGTCGGTTCCGGATTCACCACAGTCGCAAACCGTTTCCCGACTGGGGCCGTTGCAGGAGACGATGACGGACGAGGACGGGATGCGCGACCCGCAACGAGGGGAGACAGACCGAACTGGGGGTGACTCGGTGCGTGGGGATCAGTCCGGAAGTGGGGCGCAATCCCACAGTGAGGATCAGTCCCGTAGCGAGCATCAGTCCCGTAGCGAGCACCAGTCTCGAAGCGAGGACACCGCTCACCACGGTGATGCGACGACAACGATCGATCTGGATCAATTCCACGACGTGCTCGAAGCGGAAGGGCGACCGCTCGCCACCGCCTCCGCAGTCGCTCGGCGACTCGCGACGACACAGGCAGACGCTGCCGCGGCTCTTGAGGCACTGACCGACGCCGGGGCGGTCGAACGGGTGAACGTCGAGGCCGATCCAGTGGTGTACTTCCCCACCGAGTGGGGAAAGTTAGCGACGCGTGAGCGGATCGTCCTCTTTCCCGAGCGTCGCGAGATCGTCGTCGATCAACCCACCCAGTACACCCGTGCTCGTCTCTCGCAGTTCGCCCACCTGGTCGATTCGACCGGCGAGAGAGCACGGACGACTGTCGACCGCGAGACCGATACCCGTGGCTACATTTACGAGATCAGACAGGAAGATGTCTGGCAGGCGCCCTTCGGCGACGTCGAGGAGTTGCTCGGCGTGATTCGATCGGTCCTCCCGCGTCGATCGCCACAACTCGAAGAGTGGGTCGAGTCCCAGTGGAAGCGCGCGAACCGCTTTCGGCTCACCACCCACGAGGACGGCTACGTCGTCCTCGAGGCCGCATCCGAGAGCCTGATGGGCAATGTGGCTCGGCAGAAACTCGACGAGGAGCAACTGGTCGCGCCGATCTCTGATACGGAAAGCTGGGTTCGGGAGGGCGAAGAGGCCACGATCAAGCGCGTCCTCTACGAGTCGGGCTATCCGGTCGAAGACGACCGCGAACTCGACACCGGTGATCCCCTGAAGACTGAGCTGACCGTCGAACTCCGGGACTATCAGCAGGACTGGGTCGACCGATTCCTCGAGCAGCGTTCAGGGGTCCTCGTCGGACCATCGGGGGCGGGCAAGACCGTGACGGCGATCGGCGTCCTCGCGGCGGTCGGCGGCGAGACGCTGATCCTCGTTCCCTCCCGCGAACTCGCCGGCCAGTGGCGGACGGAACTCCTCGAACACACCACCCTGTCCGAGGAGCAGATCGGCGAGTATCACGGCGGGAAGAAAGAGATTCGGCCGATCACGATTGCCACGTATCAGACTGCCGGGATGGACCGTCACCGCTCGCTGTTCGACTCCCGTGGATGGGGGCTCGTCGTGTACGACGAGGTACACCACATCCCCTCGCGGATCTACCGGCGGAGCGCGGACCTCCAGACCAAACATCGGCTGGGTCTCTCGGCGACCCCCGTGCGCGAAGACGACAAGGAAGCGGAGATCTTCACCCTCATCGGACCGCCGATCGGCACGGACTGGTCGCAACTCTTCGATGCCGGCTACGTACAGGAACCGGAGGTCGAAATCCGATACGTCCCCTGGAGCGACGACTTCGCCCGCAACGAATGGGCGAACGCCGAGGGCCGGGACCGACACCGAATTGCGAGCGAGAATCCTGCGAAGATCGACGAGACCAGTCGCCTGCTCGAGACCCACCCCGAGGCGAAGGCGCTCGTGTTCGTGGACTGGCTCGAACAAGGCGAACAGCTCGCCGAGGCGCTCGACGTCCCGTTCGTCAGCGGTGAAATGCCGCACTACCGGCGCGACCAGATCTTCGAGTCCTTCCGCGAAGGTGACCTGCGGACCCTCGTGGTCTCGCGCGTCGGAGACGAGGGGATCGATCTCCCCAATGCGGAGTTGGCGATCGTCGCTTCCGGTCTCGGCGGGTCCCGACGGCAGGGGGCCCAGCGCGCTGGTCGGACGATGCGCCCCGCCGGGGGCTCTCGGGTGTACGTCCTCGCAACGCGCGGGACGTCCGAGGAGGACTTCGCCCAGCGACAGATGCGTCACCTCGCGGAGAAGGGAATCCGCGTGACAGAACGCGATCGAAGCGGCAGCGATCCGGATGGGGATTCGGCGGAAGCCGCCGACGGTAGCGACACCTCAGACGGAGCCGATGACTGATCGCCGTAGTGAAACCGACAGCGCCGACGAGTGGGTAGAACTGGTGGACGGAACGCACCTCGACCAGTACCGATACGTCCTGGCTGAGTCACTAGCGGCGGAGGCGGTCGCGCCGACATACGACGCGTGGCGACAGTACGTCCGCGACCACCACGGAGACGTGTTTGCAGCGGTGGCCGCCGATTCAACCCATATCGATGGGACTGATGCCGAAGCCGACGCGTCGTCGCGGGCCGCCGCACGCGAACTGTTCGTCGAGACGCTCGCGTTCGACTACTTGCTCGTCCGTCTGCTCGAATCTCTCGAATCACAGTACGAGTGCGAGCTCACCCGCCCCCTCGCCGCCGACGCAGCGATCGAATTCGATCCGGAGTTCGAGACCGTTCACCAGTTCGTGCGCTCGCGGCTCGATGCCGACCAGTCGTTCGAGGACGCACTCGCCCGATTCGCTTCAGTTGCGGACTCCGGCGCCGTGGCGAAACTCCACAGTGCGTGTGTCTCTCCGAGGGCTCGGCGCGCCTTCGGACGGTACGACACGCCCCCCGGGCTCGCAATGCTCGCCCTCGAAAGCGGGGAACAAATCGAGCGAGATGCCCTCGAAACAGGACGAAAAACCGATCGAGAAACCCTCGAAGCAGGGCGAAAGACCGATCGAGAAACCCTCGAAGCAGGAGGACAAACCGATCGAGACCCCAAGGGGATCGCGGTCGACGACGAAAACGAATCAACTGGCCTCGACTTCGACACCGAATCAGTCCCACTCGTCCTGGATCCCGGGTGCGGTGCCGGAGCGTTTGTAGCCGCGGCGGCCTCTCGATTGCTCGACGAAGGACTCCCCGAGGCGGCTTCCGCGACTGACGGCCCCCCCGACGCGGTGGCTTGCAGCCGCCTCGCCGACATCGTCGCCGCCGTTCGTGGCTTCGACGTTTCGCCGACGGCGGTCCGCGCATCGAGGCTGGCCGTCGCCCTCGCGATCCGTCCACTCCTCGAGGTGATCGACGAGCGGGTCCGCGCCTGTCCCCGAATCGTGCTCGGCGACGTGGTCGAAACGACGGTCGACGACGCGCCGCTGTCTGGCCAGCGGGCCGACGTAATCCTCGCGAACCCGCCCTGGCTGACGTGGGACGCACTCCCCGAGCGGGTGAAGTCGCGGTGGCGAAACGGGCCGATCGCCGATCCGGCGCTCGACCTCTTCGGGCGCGAGGGGGCCGAAGCCCGACTCGGCTACGCCAACGACGACCTCTCGGTTCCGTACGCCTGGACGTGCCTCGACCGGTATCTCGTCGACGGCGGCCGAGCCGCATTCGTGTTGAAGCGGGACCTGCTCACCGGGCCCGCCGGGGAACGCATTCGACGCGAGACACTCGGAGCCCGATCGATCACCCACGACCACGTCCACGATTTCGGCTCGCTGTCGCCGTTCTCGGGGGTCGACGCCGGGGCCGTGTTGTTCACGCTCCGCATCGGGACCGGTCCGGAAACCACTCCGGCCGCTGACGGGATTCCGGCGACGTGGTGGAGCGCGGCCGACGACAGTGCGCATTCTCGAACCGCGAACGAAGCGGCAGAAGGCGCGGGCCTGTTCGAGTCGCCGGAGACGATGCGGCGTTCGTTCGACCGCTCGCCGGGCCGACTCGTCCCCGCGGATCCGACGGATCCGTCCTCAGCGTGGATCCGCGAAGACGCCGAGCGGCGCGCGATCGGCGAGAGCGGGTACCGGATCCGTCACGGCGTGAAAGACGACGCCAAGGCGGTGTACGCGCTTGACCGAGCCACGATCGAGCGGCACGGAATCGAGAAGACGCACGTCTACCCGTATCTCAAATCGAAACACATCGTGAAGTACGGGCTGTTCGGCTACGATCACCACCTCGTCCCGCAGCGACAGGCGGGCGAGGAGAACGAAGCGAAGCTCCGAGACGAGACGCCGGCGACGTATGAATACCTCCACTCACACCGGCAACGACTCTTAGAGCGGAGTTCCTCGTGGTTCGAGGGTGGTCCGTTCTACTCGCTTTTCGGCCTCGGCCAGTACACTTGGGCCGACTACAAGGTCGTCTGGTGCCGTCTCGGCTTCAAGCCGCACTTCGCAGTCGTCTCGACGGTCACGGACCCCCTGCTCGGTGAGCAACCCGTCGTCCCCGGCGATCACTGTATGTTCATCGGCACCGACGACGAACGGGAGGCGCACTACCTGTGTGGACTCCTCAACTCAGCTCCCTATCAGCGGTGCCTGCGCGATATCTCCTCTGGCGGGAAATCGAGTCTCTCGAAGTCCACGGTAGCACGATTGCTGCTCCCGGAGTGGGCGGCGACGCCGCAGCAGTGCCGACTCGCGGAGTTGAGCCAGCTAGCACACGAGATCGTCCCTGATCACGTCGACTGTTCGAAGCGGGCGTACAATCAGAAGACGATCCCGGAACTCGAATCGGTGCAGGCGGAGATCGACCGTACGGTTGAGGAGTTCCTCGCGGCCCACACCGGTCGTGACCCCCGTGAGACCGAGTGACGGAATCAGGGTGTGTCCCGTCCCGGATGAGTAACCCTTAAGTCGCACAGCGGCGCTACGTTGAGGTGCCCGCCCTTAGCTCAGCCTGGTAGAGCAGCCGACTGTAGATCGGCTTGTCCCCCGTTCAATTCGGGGAGGGCGGACTCAATTTTCGGCCGAACTGTGGCGCACCCTGATACACCGGTATTCAGGTCTATCAGGGCTCAATTCGGCTGTATCCGATTCTCGAAATCGGGGTAAATATTCGGAGTTGAACTTGTGTCAAGCCGCGCCCCCTTGCAGTCTACCGATTAGTATAGTCGAAACGGGGAGATCAGCGTGAGCTCAACGAAAGATTCTGTCTATACTCCCGACGAGTTGCGGGATGATATCTCACAGTTGCTTCTTGATCGACTCGGCGAGGACTCGCTTCGCTACCTGCATAGCAGTGATCTAAGTAGGAACCCCGATACGAACGCAAGGCGCGTCGGTCGGGATCTAGAATCAGCCGCCGAACGCGCCGGCCTTCGAGCTGAAAAGTGGGCTCACAACGGGAATTCGACTACGTGGCTCGTCGAGCGCGTCGACGAGGACGACCAGGAGGGAGACCGATGAGCGGATGCGTCTCCTGTGGGGCTCCCACTCAGCGCCGCAAATGTCGCGAGTGTGCGCTCTCCGAACGCGGGACCGAACGCGCTGAGGAGCCGGAGTCGCTCCCCGACTGTCCCTCCTGCGGCGGAGATACGTCCGGCGAGGGCGTCACGTGCTACAAATGCCGCGGTGATCGAGTCGAGACGGACGACGGGCGAGTCCGCCTCGAGGGGCCCGTTTTTCACGTCGTCTGTCACGGATGCGAGTACGAGGACGTGATCGACGGCGATCGTGTCCTCGCCGCAGTGAGTGAGCGGGTGCATCGTAAGCGGACCGATCACCGAGTCGAGTACGAGGAGGTGAGCCGATGAGCGCCGAGCCGCTCGTCTCCGGTCACTGTCGCGACCGCTGGCTCGATCGCTCCGACGCTCCCTCTCTCGAACCCGCCGTTCTATGGGAGCGCGGCGTTCGCATCCCTCCCGAGGAGTTCAACGCCGACGAAGCCCGCTACCTCCCTGCCGCCGACGTGATCGTGATCCGGCGCGGCGCCTCGCTCCTGTATACTGTGTCGCCCTACGAGGGTGTCATACAAGATTTCTCACAGACGATCAAGGTTCGATCAGTATAGTCGGTATAGTGACTGCTCGATACAGAGAGTCTATCGGTTACATCCCTTTTCCCCACTTGTAGCAACCGCATCACGCACTCATTCGCCGCTCCATATGTACCCTGTCTCTGTCTCTCGAAGCGTTCCGTCGTTGAGCCACGTGGACACGACCTGTGACAGGCCCTCCCGATACGTTGGATACATTGGCTCCCAGCCGGTCGCATCGTGGAATCGGTCGTTCGACGTCGGCATTGGTTTCGAGAGAAGGTTTGTGTTCTCTGCGCCGATGAAATACCGTGCGAGCCACGCCGGGACTCGGTACGGACGTGGCGCGTTCAGGTTCGTCGCAAACGACTCGAGAAACTCGGCGAACGTGGCCGGTTGATCGTCCACTACGTGGTACGTCCCCGACACCTCGGCGTCGATCGCCGTGGCGAACGCGTGCGCGGCGTCGTCCGCATGCAGGAAAGACAGCCGTGCATCCTCACGCCCCAAGACACCCCGGCCGACGATAGGGAGATCACGGGACAAGAGCGATTGTCCGAACTGGCGGGTGTGCGCCGCGTCGGGTGCGTAAAAAAACCCGCACCGGAGAATGGTGACATCGAACCCTTCCTCGTCGCTCGCGTCAGTCAAATATTCCTCGACGGTCGCCGCAGAACGCGAGGTTCGATCCGGGTAACGGTCGGCCGTTTCGTCGAACCAGGTGCCGTCCGGCTGGCGGGCCACCCACACGACGCTCGGGAAGCAGATCCGGTCTACCCGGTCACCTGCGACCGCAACGAGATTCTCGATCCCGTCGCGCCGTACGCGATCGTTCTGTTCCCACGCCTCCGGGGCCGGCTTCGTCGCCGTTGGGATCGACGTAGCAGCGTGGACGAGGATGTCGACATCGGGAACGGCCCGTTTGAGTGAATTGCGATCGAGGACGTCTCCCCGGCGCGGCGTGCCGCCGCGGGCGGTCACGAGGTCGGCTCCTGGCTCGTCTCTCACCAGCCCGTACACGCGGTGACCGCGGTCGGCGAGTCGTTCGACGAGTCGATGCCCAAGGACGCCGGATGCGCCCGTCACGAACACCTTCATAGCGTGTGAACGATCGGGCTCTACCCCCGAGGCCGTTCTGCGATAGCACAATCGGGGATTTAACTGTGGATCGCTCTCTCGACCACAGTATGAAGCACGTTCGCCTGACGCTCGACGCGGGTGGACGAGAGGCCGAAATTCACCCGATGTACGACCTCCTTGTCAACGCGGAGTACGTCGAGCGAGCGACGGCGATGCACTGGAACTACTCGGGCAAGGAACTCGGTATCATGCACTACGTTGAGGGCGATATCGACGCCTTCCGCGATGATGTCGCGGCGATTCCGGAGGTGCTGGACTACGAACTGACAGTGGCGGAACCGGACGCGTTCTACGTTTACATCCGAGACGCGACGAACCCACAACTCCGCCAGTTGTTCGACCTCCTCGATCAGAGTCCGGTGGTCGTCATCCCGCCAGTCGAGTATTCGCCCGATGGGGGTGTTTCCTACTCGGTGTTCGGCCCGTCGTCGGCGATTCAATCGGCACTCGAGGAGATTCCGGAGCCGATCACGGTCTCTGTCACGGAGATTGGGAGCCTCGCAGCGGTGCCGGGCGCACTCGAGACCACCCTCAGCGATCGGCAACGCGAGGCCATTCAGGCGGCGGTCGAACTCGGCTACTACGACATCCCGCGGACGGCCACACAGGAAGATATCGCCAGCGCCATCGGCTGTGCGCCACCGACTGCGGCCGAGCATTTCCAGAAGGCAGAATCGAAACTACTGCGATCCGTGGTGCCCCCCTGAAGCTGCCGAACAGAAACAGGGACTCTGTTGACGCCCTTTGAAGTTGAGATAATTCGAGTGTTGAATACGCAAGAGTTGTTTAATACCCTCGATGGCCAAATATACTAATTGTGCTGTGAATGCCGGCGTTCGCCCACTCACTCTGGTGATAGCAATCAAATACTGTGTTGGTGAATCTTAGTCAAGATGCTCCCTGATGATCTCCCTGTTGACCCCGTCCAGTTGCTGACGTGGCACACGGAGTGTTGGCAGTGTGGCGAGGACACTCCTGTCGTTTGGCCGCGGCACGATCATCTCGATACACCAATCGGCGATGTCCTTGCGAATTACGACACGCCTGTTGAACGTGTCTACAGCAACACCCTGGAAAAAGAGGTGTGGGGAAACGTCTGCCAGCACTGCGATTCCTATCAGGGCAATCACTACATTCGCAGGCAGAATCTCACGGCTCATTCGGTTGTGAGATTATGAAACAAACACCGTGGCAACTATTTATGACAGCTTGTGGAGCCGTAAGCAAACTTCCCCGCCCTATTGAGTAATATCCTCGAGCCGGCCTTCCTCTTGTCCTATCAGCTCCTCTGGTGACGGAATCTCATCTGTATCTTTGTTCAGCGCATCGAGGACCTCATCGGCTTGGAACTCGCGATACCGTTCCTTCTGCGTCCGCTCTCGAAGGACCCCGTCTTCTTCGAGGATGGAGACCGCCGTATTGGCCGCCGGGTACGTCATATCGATCATCTCCGCAGCGCGATTGACTGTGAATACAGGCTCGGTGAATATCTCTCTCAGGAGAGTCTTTATCGACGGACGCGCATCTTCGTACTGACTCCGATATTGCTCGCGGAGGTGTAGGAGGAGTTTCGCCCGACTAAACGCCTCGTCTGCCTGCTCTTTGATTCCCTCGAGGAAGAACAGTAGCCACTCGTTCCACTCGCCTTCCTCGCTGACGGCCAAGAGTCGGTCCGTGTACTCGTCTCTGTTCCGACGGATGTAGGAGCTGAGGTAGAACAGCGGATGGAGCAAAATATCCGACGCCATAAGCAAGAGCACGATCAGCAGCCGACCGACGCGACCGTTTCCGTCGACGAACGGATGGATCGTTTCGAGCTGGTAGTGCAAAATTCCGATATCGATTAGATCGGGATATTCGCCCTCGAACTGCATATACTCCTCAAAATTCTCCATTCTCGCCGCCGCGATCTCGGGCTTCGGTGGCGCGAACCGGACTCGGTTACCGAGCCCAACGGACTCGTCGATCCACGCGTAGCCCGGCCGAAACTCACCCGGGAGCGGGTCTTCTTCGTCGGACCGTCCCTTCTCCATCAGCTCGCTGTGGAGTTGCTTCACCAACTCGATCGAGAGGCTCTCGCGCGATCGCCCCGTTTCCGAGAGCTGTGTTGCGGCCTTCTTCAGTGCGGACGCGTAGTTTCGCGCCTCGCGGACGTCCTTCGAGTCCTCGCCCTCCTCGTACATATCCGAGACCGTGACGCGGGTCCCTTCCACCTGTGAGGACTGTTCGGCCTCCTTGTACACGAACAGGCCGAAGACTGCCTCGGGATTCTCGATCTCACTCCAGAAGCCATCGAGCCGGCCGAGCGAGTGCATCGCGCGACCGTATGCTTGCACGACGTCGTCCGAAAGTTCGATCGGCGGCGGCAGTTCGTTCGGTTTGTAGAACTTGGAGAACGGAACCTGGGCGCTTGAATCGACGGGCTATCCGTCTTTAGCTAAGAGGAGAACCACGTGACAGTGACGGCTTATCGAGGCTTCTTTTCGAGAGGAATGAGGAGGCAACCGCTGTGCACACAGAAGCCTCCTCATCGAGAATCATGCGTCGGCTTACTACACTGTTTCCTTCCGAGTTCCTCGAAGAGCACGCCGAGGAACTCGGCGTGGTCGAGCGAGAGGGCAAGCTACAGGTACCAGTCCTCGTGTGGGCGCTCGTGTTCGGCTTCGCCGCAGGCGAGAGCCGAACACTCGCTGGCTTCAGACGCAGTTACAACTCCACGGCTGATGAGACGATCTCACCGGGTGGCTTCTATCAAC
>NZ_FNPB01000027.1 GCF_900107195.1 Halobellus clavatus | reverse complement strand
ATGCGACTCCCTCAGGCTTTTCGCAGCTTGGCACGTCCGTCGTCGGCTCTCGAGCCGAGCCATTCACCAGCCAGTACAGTAGCCAACTTTCGATGATGTGTCGGTTGGAACTGGTCCGGTATCGATTCGGTATCGATGGTCAGTTGCAGTTACTGTGTTGTGTGTGCTCCGTAAGGAGCTCACACGAATTCACTGTTGCTGTAATGGTGATCTGAGACGTCCACAGTACCGTTCACGACGAACGGGTTCAGTGGGCGTCTGGATTGCGCGCGTACACACGGTCGTCATCGAACGTCCGGTGGCGGCCGGAGCGTTCGTCGAACCCTTCCTATCCGCGCTTTCACGGGATAGTGCATCAGTTCGTTGGGGACTCATCCTCGCGCCGTCACGCACTTAAGGAGTGCGTTTTGGGTTGGAGGATGACTCGCCCACGTATGGACCCGCTGGGAGTTGAACCCAGGGCGTCCTCCTTGCAAAGGAGGTGCTCTACCGCTGAGCTACGGGCCCGTGTTAGCCTTGGTGGTTCTTAGGTGCCTGTCCGGTCGGTCCGGCCACTGGACGCACGCGATGAGTGAAAGTGAGCCAGGCGCGTCGGCCTGGTCTCGATCTGTAGGAGGTGATCCAGCCGCAGATTCCCCTACGGCTACCTTGTTACGACTTAAGCCCCCTTGCGAAGCCCAGATTCGACCATTGTGAAATGGCCTCATCCGGACCTCACTCGGGTGCTTTGACGGGCGGTGTGTGCAAGGAGCAGGGACGTATTCACCGCACTCTGGTGAAATGCGATTACTACCGAATCCAGCTTCGTGAGGGCGAGTTTCAGCCCTCAGTCCGAACTACGACCGGGTTTCGGAGATTAGCGCCCTCTTTCGAGGTTGCAACCCATTGTCCCGGCCATTGTAGCCCGCGTGTAGCCCAGCCCATTCGGGGCATACTGACCTACCGTTGCCCGTTCCTTCCTCCAGTTTAGCACTGGCAGTCCTCCTAATGTACCCAGCCAGTCGAAACTGCTGCTGGCAATTAAGAGTGCGGGTCTCGCTCGTTGCCTGACTTAACAGGACGCCTCACGGTACGAGCTGACGGCGGCCATGCACCTCCTCTCTACAGCGTCGTGATGAGGTCATCAACCTGATCGTCATCACTGTAGTCGGGGCTGGTGAGATGTCCGGCGTTGAGTCCAATTAAACCGCAGGCTCCTCCGGTTGTAGTGCTCCCCCGCCAATTCCTTTAAGTTTCATCCTTGCAGACGTACTTCCCAGGCGGTCCGCTTCTCGGCTTCCCTACGGCGCAGCACTGGCTCGTAGCCAGTGCCACACCTAGCGGACATCGTTTACGGCTAGGACTACCCGGGTATCTAATCCGGTTCGAGACCCTAGCTTTCGTCCCTCACCGTCGGATCCGTCTTCTCGAGGTGCTTTCGCCATCGGTGGTCCGTCCGGGATTACAGGATTTCACTCCTACCCCGGACGTACCCCTCGAGCCTTCCGGTCCCAAGCCTCGAAGTTTCCGCCGGACGCCCACTGGTTGAGCCAGTGGATTTCCCGACGGACTTTCGAGGCCGGCTACGGACGCTTTAGGCCCAATAAGATTGGCCATCACTTGGACTGCCGGTATTACCGCGGCGGCTGGCACCGGTCTTGCCCAGTCCTTGTTCCTGTACCGCCCTACGGTACAGAAAAGCGAGGACGATATGCCCTCGCACTCGGAGTCCCCTTATCGCACTTGCGTGCAGTGTAAAGGTTTCGCGCCTGCTGCGCCCCGTAGGGCCCGGAATCTTGTCTCAGATTCCGTCTCCGGGCTCTTGCTCTCACAACCCGTACCGATTATGGGCACGGTGGGCCGTTACCCCACCGTCTACCTAATCGGCCGCAGCCACATCCTACAGCGCCGAAGCGTTTGTGACTCTC
>NZ_FNPB01000025.1 GCF_900107195.1 Halobellus clavatus | reverse complement strand
TCGGTCAGCTCCTGGCCGTCCTCGAAACGCCGGTACAATTTTTCGATGTCGGGGTTGTACTCAACCGAGATCGAGACGTCCACGTTGGTCGCCCGTCCCGACGACTGAAAGAGTTTGTCGACGTTTGCGCCCTGGAGGACGCCGTGCTCGATACACGTTTCGAGCCGGGGGCGATCCCTGTCGAGCCCGAGGTAGCCGAACGCGACCATCGCAGCGAGCGTGTCGTCGGTCTCCTTGGAGCCAAGTTCCGCGAAGATCTTCTCACGCTCATCCGATCCCAAGAACAAACTCAGTAGCACGAAGTCCTTGAGTCCGTTGACGACCCGCTCGCGGATATCCTGCCGCCGGTTCGCGTCCGTCTGCGGCTGGGCGTACTCTTTGAGCCCACAGAGGTACTCCCGGTCGGTCGGGGTGAGTATCCCCCGTGGTCGATCCTCGGGATTGAGCCCGGAGACGAGATCGTATTCGAGCAGACCGAATCGGGATACACGTTACGGAAGGAAGCTCCAACGACGGCGGACGGAGAAGATCCATTTGAAAAATACCGTGGGAGCGCGGACAGCGATTTCAACTTTCGCTAGTTCCTGGCTTTGCAGTAGCTGTTCTATCTCCGTGACTGCATCATCCTCCGGGAGCGCTGCCATCACCGCTCCGATAATCTTCAACGGCCAGTCCTGTGTTTCAGCAGGAAGCTCATCATACAGCGATACTGCCAAGGCTGGATCAGCTTCCAATTTTTCATCGAATACAGTGTAGAAGTCGCCCCAGGCGAGGTCGGCATTGATGTGCGGTGCGAGACGTTCGAGATTGTCAGCGAGGTCGGCGGCGGTGTCGGCGGTCTCAAGGGTGAGTCTGACGACAAGGGGGAAGTAGACGAACGGTTCATCGATGATCCATTCGAAGAGGATATCGTACTGGTCCTGTGTGAGGTCATCGTGGTGGTCGTCCCACCAATCTTCAAGGTCTTCACGGTCCCGTCGACGAGCTTCAATCTGACCATAGATATCTTCCATATCCATTTGGTATCGAGTTCGTCACCGCTCATATTAAATGACGTGTCAGTTTCGGCAGTTACTGGGTTCTCCAGATTCCGACCAGACTACCAGAACCCCGACAGGTATTTGCCAACCTTCTTGGAGAGGGTTGGAGCACCTCAAACACCGACTGATTCTCGGCAAGGGTAGCTGAATAGAATCGCCGTGTTTTCAACTACTGTTAGGCTAATCCTCTGAATTTATCAGACAACTCCTCCACACCTTGGTCCAACGAATACGCGGTCTCAAATCCTTCCTGTCGGATCTTCTCATCACTAACAATATATGAGAGCTGATTCAGTTGCTCAGCCTCAGTATATCCAATTTCAACACCGGGGAAGTGCTTCTCAATAGCATCAACAACATCCTGCAACCGCCCGTTCTGCCCGACGACGTTATACGCCTCACCATTACCTAACTCCTCACCTGCAAACAACATCGAACGAACAGCATCCTGCACGTGTAGATACGGACGCTGCTGTTCCTCCGCACCCTCATACACAGTCAGCGGCTCATCCATCGCAGCCAGCCACGCAAACTTATCGACGACCGTATCGAAGCGCATCCCGGTCGTCCAACCGTATACAGTGCCCAACCGAAGCCCAGTCAGACCCATCTCGCTGTCATACTTCTCGAACATCTCCTGCTCCGCGGCGAGTTTCGCCTCCCCGTAGGGAGATTCCGGATCACAGTCGAACTCCTCCGTAATCTCTTCTTCCGTCCGGCCATAAACCGAACAGGTCACCGCATTCACGAACTCGCCGACGCCAGCCTCCTGAGCGTCCTCAAAGAGAGCAACTGCGGCTTCGTGGTTTACCTCCCACGTCTTCTCCGGGATATCGAACGTCTCAGGCGCGTTCGTGATAGCCGCTAAGTGAAAGACCGTGTCGACACCCTCTAGGGCTTCAGCCCGATCATCCTCGTCGCGGATGTCCCCACGGACCATATCGTAGTCCGCGTAGGAAGGCAGGTCCCACAGCGAGTGGAACCGCGGCTGTCGGTAGTTGTCCAGAATCCGAATCTCCTCACCCGAGTACGCAGGATGATCCGGAATCTCTCGAATGAGCCTCGATCCAATGTACCCCAACCCGCCTGTGACAAGTATTGTCATACTATTGTCTTCAATTTACTCTATGGTATACTTTTCGAGATTAGCTTCGATATATTCTTGATCTTCCTCAGGAAGATCATCAAATCGTCGGACGGTCTCGCAGTCCAATCCTGGACACTTCATAACTCGATGACTCTCTAAGACGTTTCCTGCGACAATCGTGCCACAGTCCGGACAAGTGTCGGTGATGATTCTCATAGTTCCAGTGAGGAGTTTTGGCCGATAACGAGACGGTCGCCCGCGGGTTGTTTGTCTTCGTTTGTTGTCACCGATGCCTCCCGTCCGAGAAGGCTGTCGACGATAGTACGATCAGCTGTAATCGTATTCTTGCCGATGGCAACGCTTGATTCAATGTGGACATTATCCACTTCGCAGTTGTCTCCGATACTAGAGTACGGTCCAACGTACGCTCCCGACTTGATTCGGGTATTTTTCCCAATCGACACAGGGCCCCGCACTACCGCGCCTTCTTCAACAACGGTTCCGTCACCGATCTCTACGCGGCCCGTAATTGAGGATTCGTCTTCTACTTCGCCCTGTATGTCCGACTCAATATCGTCAAGGACGAGACGGTTGGCGTGCAAAACATCCCCAGGCTTTCCAGTATCTTTCCACCAGCCGTGGACGACGTGTGACTGGACGCGACGTCCCTTATCCAGAAGCCCTTGGATGGCATCCGTAATCTCCAATTCACCACGCCACGATGGCTCCAGACCTTCAATCTGTTCGAAGATCTCCGGTGTGAAGAGGTAGATACCGATGAGAGCAAGATTTGACGGGGGGTTCTCGGGCTTTTCGACGAGTTCGGTCACGTCGCCAGCCTCGTTTCGCCCGACAATTCCGTATCGAGAGGGCTCATCTACTTCCTGTAAACCAATCCCTGCAGCGTATTCCTCAGAGTCGAAATCTGCGACGAGGTCTTCGATTCCCTCGCGCATCATATCGTCTCCGAGATATACGACAAACGAATCGTCGCCGACGAAGTCGCGCGCACATCCGACTGCATGCGCGAGCCCAAGGGGTTCTCCCTGAACGATGTAGGTGATGTCAACGCCGAACTCCGAGCCGTCCCCGAAGTACTCTTGAATTTCGTCTCGACCCTTGTTCCCCAAGATAATCCCGATCTCGGTGATGCCGGCGTCCTTCAGGTCATCAATAGCGTATTCAAGGACGGGCTTGTTCGCAATCGGAACGAGTTGTTTCGGCCCAGTATGCGTAATCGGGCGCAGCCGCGACCCGGTTCCGCCTGCGAGAATAACTCCTTTCATAGATTATTCGTGGGGGGGTTCTTCCCAGTCAAGCGGGATTTCATCAGTGTCGTAGGGTAGTCGTTCTTCGTCGGGATCCTCGTAGTCGTAGAGGTTCGTCGGGAAATTAAGCAACAGAACCCGTTCGTCACCGACTGCTTTGAACCCATGCCAGCAGTCACCCGGTACCCGAATCGCATTCATATTCCCTTCCCCAATAATGTAAGTATCAACTTCGCCTTGTGTAGGCGAGTCCTCGCGGTCATCGTAGATGCCGACCTTTGCCTTCCCACGGGGGACGACAAAGTGGTCAATCTGACCGCGGTGGTGGCGATGCCACGCACGGATGATTCCTGGATATGTCTCAGAAAAATAGGACATCGTTGGTTCGTCCTCTCCCTGGAAGAACTCCCAGTCTGAGCGCCAGATCTCAGTGAGACATCCGCGCTCGTCCGCATTAATCTGGAGTTCTTCTATCTCCACATCGTGTATCATACACGTTCACTCTGGCCGATGCTCTAATCTCACTTACTGTTTGTGATGCCAGCTATACAATTGTCAAATAGAACAGAACGCTCAAGATGTTACCATAGTATGCTAATATATGTCTGAATACGAGGTGGCCATCGTTGGAGGGGGTTGTGTCGGTTGTTCCGTCGCATATCACTTAGCGGGTCAAACTGATCTGGATATCTGTGTGGTCGAAAAAGAGCACCATCTCGCAGAACACCAGAGCGGACGTAACTCCGGTGTGGTCCATCCTGGGTTCAATTACCCTCCCAGTTCGCTGAAGGCCAAATTCGCAACCGAAGGAACTCGCCGAATGAAAGAGTACTGTGAGGAGAACGATATCCCTCTCGAAGAACTAGGTGTTCTTGTCGTCGCAACAGACCAAAAAGAAAGAGAACGGCTAACCGAAATCCAAGAACAGGCGACAGAAAACGGGGTCAAGACGGAAATTTTAGAGACCAGAGAGGAAATCCAAGAGCACGAACCACACGCTGCCGGCGAAGCTGCCCTCTACTGCCCTGAAGCCGCCTCTGTTGACTCACAAAAGTACGTCTATTCACTTGCGGGCGATGCAGAGAACCGTGGCGTTGACTTCTACACCGGGTATGAGGTGAAGAAAATCAAAACAGTTGACGATACACACCACCTTCTCACCTCGAATGGAACAATCAGCGCGTCATATCTCGTAAATGCTGCTGGACTATACGCTGACGAACTTGCCCATCAGATGGGCGTTGGAGAAGAGTACCAAATCGTGCCGTTCCGCGGCGAATACTACGAACTTGTCCCTCAAAAGCGTGATCTGGTGAATACGATGATTTACCCCACGCCCGATTCGGAACTCCCGTTCTTAGGGGTTCACTTCACGCGACGAACCGACGACAAGGTGATTATCGGTCCGAATGCCGTGCTCGCGTTCGGGCGGGAGGCGTACGAAAACACTCAATTCGATATTTCAGAATTAGCATCGACATTCAAATATGAAGGCTTCTGGAAGCTCCTGGCGTCTCCGAAGATGATTGGCGTCGCGCTCAACGAGTTGAACAAGTCGTATCGAAAAGAAGCGTTCATCGAGGCATCGCAGTCTCTTGTCCCGGAAGTTGAAACCGAGGACTTCCGAAAGAGCTACGCTGGTATTCGTGCCCAAGTTGTTCGAGAGGATGGCACACTTATCAAAGATCCACTCTTTGAGCACGGTTCTCAATCCACTCACGTATTGAATGCGGTTTCGCCTGGGCTCACCTCTTCACTCCCGTTCGGGGACCATCTCACGGAAGCGATCCTGAATCAAATAGAGTAAGATTTAGCACGGCTTACATAGAGGACAGTCTATGCGAGTCTTTGTAATCGGAGGATCCGGTCTTGTCGGATCAAATATTGTTGAGCAAGCAGAATCTCGTGGGGACACTGTTCGTTCGACGCACCTCGATACTCAGACGGAAACCACAGATATCGAGCTGGACAAAACGAATGCAGGCCGAACTCAGTCCGTCATTGCAGACTTTGATCCGGACGTTATTGTAGATACAGCAGCTTTCCACGCAGTTGACGACTGCGAAACGAAGCGGGATCAGGCTTGGAGTGTAAACGCTGCTGGAACTCGGAACGTCGCTACTGCGGCAAACGAAGCCGGCGCTCACCTCATTTACCTTTCTACGGACTACGTCTTCCCTGGCGACCCGGAGGCAACACCGTATACCGAGTCGGATCGGATCCAACCGATCAACTACTATGCTGAGACAAAATATGCGGGCGAACGAGCAGCACGTATCGCAGATGAAGTGACCATCCTCCGGCCGAGTGTTATTTATGGTACAGCGAGCCAGAACTTCGTAACGTGGGCCCTTGGCGAATTAGAAGACAATAACGAATTGACTATCGTCAACGATCAGATATCCTCCCCTACATACGCCCCTGATTTGGCGAAAGCATGTCTTCTTCTCGGAGAGGAAGCCCAGACTGGACTATACCACTCAACAGGACCCGAGTCTATGTCACGGTATGAATTTACTGTCGTACTTGCAGAAGTATGTGGGTACGATACGGATCTAGTTAAACCGATCACAACCGAAGAGTTCGGTCAAGAAGCGCCACGGCCCACCGATAGTACGCTTGATTCCTCTACTCTCTACGATGCTATTGACTATGAATTCAGGGACCCTGCATCAGCATTCGAAGAGTTGCGCTGAGATACACAGAAGAGAGAAACGATCTTTTTCAGCTGGAACAACACGCACGATTCCAGTCATTGCCAGCCGTCACGCTATTCACCATCGAGACGGGACCGTCTACGAAGGCCTCACTTGGTAGTCACTGGAATAGGATGTAAACTACTGAGAACCACGCTACGGAATACCGTCCCGATCTGGCCGTAGTCCGTCGAAACGTGTATCGAATCTCCCGCCTGCAAAATGGACTACCCGATGGGTATCCCGTAGTTCTGATGTCGCGCGAGATGTTCAACAACTGATCGGCTCTCCCGCCGATCCCCTTCTGTGGTATCGTCAATTGCCGTCAGGCGACCAAATTGGAACGCCGAACCGGGCTTCCACCCGTCCTGGCGTCGATACCCCGCATAGAGACCCACGACCTACCATCTGGCGTCATTGTTGTTGAGAAGAGTTGCAGATATAGCAGCTCGTTCGTGCCAGGGGCAGTTGCAGCGTACAGCCAGAATTGCTGGTCGCCATACGTTGACCCGCGAACGTATTCGTCGCTTTCTGGGAGGTAACTATTCCTAGGGCGGGGACGGATCGCCTCACCCAGATCTTACAGACGATCCACGACCGTCCGATTTCTATCATTCACAAGGCCAACAACTTCGACCCCGAGAACCGCTTCTCGAAGTCATCCAGCAGTCGTTTACTCGCCAAACCCACGTCCAGCAAACACACCGGGGAAGCCCCGGGGCGACTCGACCAATTCCTCGATCTCCTCCCCACCAATTTTTCCAGCCCGAACGAGTGCACCGACCTCGGCATCGGTCAGCTCCTGGCCGTCCTCGAAACGCCGGTACAATTTTTCGATGTCGGGGTTGTACTCAACCGAGATCGAGACGTCCAC
>NZ_FNPB01000026.1 GCF_900107195.1 Halobellus clavatus | reverse complement strand
GTGGACGTCTCGATCTCGGTTGAGTACAACCCCGACATCGAAAAATTGTACCGGCGTTTCGAGGACGGCCAGGAGCTGACCGATGCCGAGGTCGGCGCACTCGTTCGGGCTGGAAAAATTGGTGGGGAGGAGATCGAAGAATTGGTCGAGTCGCCCCGGGGCTTCACCGGATATCCTGTTAAATTTGGTATGAGAGAGTAAGTAACTACCGGATTGTGGGAATTTCATCACACTCATACTGGTCGCAGACGAGCCTAATTGGGTCAAGGTTGTTGATCCACAACATCATATGATTATGGTTATAATTCTGACATAGTTGTTTCTCATCAAGTTTCGTGGTCTCTTGTTGGCTTTGTCTCCGTCGGAGCGAACATATCGTACTCTTCGAGAGGAGAAATGCTCAAACACCACTAGCATATCCGTGACATTGCAGAACGACTCTACCAAAGAATCGCCTTGTAGGATTGCTGAGCACATATTCCAGCCTTCACCCTGCTCGCTGGTTCGGTAACTGTTTTTACGACACTCTCTTCCACTATATAAAATGGGGATAATTATTCAACCATATCATTAAATTCCTTCACTACAGATTGCTGGAAATCCCTAACTGTGTGTTCTAAAGCAACTTCAAGCCCATTTTGTGTAAGTGGATAATAACTGTCGGGTTTAGAACTGATTTCAAATAATAAATCAGCTAATTCTTTAGCACTATTTGGGTCAAATAGGAGTCCATTTTCTTTGTGTGTAATATAATCACGAATACCGAAAGTATTGGCTCCCAACAAAATACATCCAGACGCGAGTGCTTCTAATCCAGTGGTGGCATAACCTTCCATCAAAGAAGGGAGAACAAATGCAAAGCATTTTTCCAGTAGTTCTCTCTTCTCGCTTTCACTAATATATCCTAAAAATTCAACCCTGGACAAACCCAGCTCACATTTGATATTTAATAATTCATTTTTCATCACCCCTGATCCAGCAATCTTCAGTTCATAATCGTTATTTTTCTGCTCAAACTTGTTCCATGCGTGTAACAAAGTAGAAATATTTTTTCGCTTAACCAGCCTTCCTAAGTATAAAATTTTCTTAGAACTAGGGTTGTAATTGTGATTAAATTCATCCACTTTTATTGCTGGCTTTATTATATGCGTTTTTTTATGTCCTGTCCTTTTTATGAACCTGTCCTGCGTACTAGGTCCCGCACAAACAATTTCTGGATCATTCAAATACGGAATAGAATGGTCAATAAATTGGAGCATAGACCCTTTTATCTGACCCATAAATTCTCTGGCTGAGTTGAAATACGCTGTGTGCAGAAAAACAGCGTTGACTGTATCTTCTGGGCAAAATATGTGGGTTGGGAAATGAGGTATATGAGAGATATCATCAACAACAATATCATATCCTGGCGAATCTAATAATGATCGAACTCTACTTATCCCTCTTACTGAATTGATTATTTTCCACTTAGCGTTTACCGGTTCTGAATATCCAAATGATTTAATAGAATTATTATCAGACTTAGGTCCACTTGTGGGGCAAAGGATATCCGCTTGCCAGCCTGTAGAATTTAGAGCCTTAGCCAACTCAAGTATTAGGTTATCGGCACCTCCTTTAATTTGGTTATCGAGATCCCAATGAGATCGTATTAGAGCTCTTTTCATACTGAATTGCATGATGGGACACAATACATAAGTTTCCGGTTCGTATTTGAAGTCGTATTTAGTTAATACTGAAAGTAATTATTGGACTGGAAAACAGATTCGTGGAGTACAGTAGTCTTAGACGTCCTATTAGGATTCAGAGCTTACTTGTGGCCAAGTGTCCGTTACTGTAAATCATCCAAAAATTCTCCGAAATATAGGGGTCTAGGTAGAGTAATACTCTAGTAATTACCTAAACACTACAGCGAACGCTAAGCGAAGATTTTTTGATCTCTCGTCCACCTCATCTTCAAATAGCTAGCTCATCGGTTTGGGTACTGACTGTCGAACCTGTGTCGGAGTCGCCGACTCGCGACGTCCATCAGCCAGAGAAATCACTTTTTTTATTGAACGAACAAGTTTCTGAGGTCATTATCAGCATTCCAATGATGAATTGTTCACATACAGATAAGTAAATAGTGATGTTTGTCCAAACGGCTACTTTACTTGTTAGAATTCGTTTGATTTATCAACCCATCTTGACGCCATCTAATGAGTTGATAACGATCCCTAATAATCCAAACAGCTATAAGACAATAAAATAAAAAAATGAAATACGTAAATAATGTCTCTTGAGCGCTGGAAGAGAGCCCACCAAGCTGAAAAACAGCATTCTACGCATCAGTCAGGTCCACCAAACAGAAATCAGGTGAACGAGATACTCAAAAATCACGGAACAAATATTTCTGAATTAAATAATAAGGCTGTTCTAGCTGTTGGAGGGGGGACTGGAATTATACATCGCCTCCCAAATACCTCTCTCGCGATAACAGCCGATCCAATAACAGATTTAGTGTCAGAAGTATTAGTAGAATCGTCTGCGGAGTTATGCACTGCAGCAGGCGAAAATTTGCCATTTATATCAAATAGTTTTGATTTTGTTATATGTCGAAATGTACTTGATCACGTCGTTGATCCAAATACAGTCTTGGATGAAATAAAAAGGGTGATTAAACCAGATGGAAAAATGATTTTCGATATTAATACATTTGACATACCAGCACCGGTACGTAGACGATTGAGTTTAATTGATGCCCCTCATCCGTACCACTTTTCCACTGACGAAGTAAAAAAACTTCTCGAGAATTCTGGATTCAAGATTGAATATGCAGATAAGTGGCGACCTTCAATAAGGAAAAGTAATCTTAAGCGGAGCATCGCTATTTTAGCATTTCGAATGAAGAAAATAAATATGCTTTGCTCATTATAAATTATATCATAAAATCAGTCTCATAGCGTGTTTCTCTCGACCGGGATCATTTCCTCGTTCGTAGTTGGTGATCGCGACGACGAGTCGTAGGCAAAGCGCAACAAACACTTCTGTTCGTGCGTGGACGCAGTCTCGGGTGCGAACGTGCCCGAGGCCACAGTCCTTGACCGCGTGGTTAGTTCGTTTAATGTCCGTCCGGTGTTGTGCGTCTCGTCTAAGACGGCTGCTTGATCTGAACGTCCTC
The DNA here is from genome assembly GCF_900107195.1 of Halobellus clavatus. GTDB lineage: Archaea > Halobacteriota > Halobacteria > Halobacteriales > Haloferacaceae > Haloquadratum > Haloquadratum clavatum. The sequence continues at coordinate 569 of NZ_FNPB01000026.1, read as the reverse complement.
TCTGTGTTCGGTGATACGCCATATCTTTCGGATCGTCAGCGTTTCGCGGGTTGTACGGGGCGACTGGCACGACCTCTGCGGCTAGCAGTGGTCGCGCCAGTCGAGGATGTCGTAGGCACTTTCTCCAAGCACCCAGATCGGTACATCGACGGCGATCCGCATCACGCATAACGCGGATCGCCGTCTCTTGGGACGCTTGATTGGCCTGTGAGAACTCGGCTGCTATCGGGCTTTTTGCGCCAGTCGAGACTATCGTACAGCCGAATCCGTAGAAATACTCCTCAGCTGTCGGGTCGTAGTTCCACGAGGCAGCGTCGTTGTACTGGATTGCCTCGACTTGGGTCGAATCGATGGATAGGTCAAGTCGAGCAGGCCGCCGCCTGCGGCCTGCTTGACGAGCCTATCGAAGACATCGACGATGGCGGTTTGTCGAGTCCGTAGTAGTACCAGATGCCGTGCTGGAGTTCTCACGTGACCGGATATGTGCCGTAAACATCCTCGTAGTAGCAGTGCAGAAAGGGTCGTGTTTAGTTTGGAGCATTGAGCCAGGCGGCAAATGCTTGGAGCCA
>NZ_FNPB01000028.1 GCF_900107195.1 Halobellus clavatus | reverse complement strand
TATCCGTCTTTAGCTAAGAGGAGAACCACGTGACAGTGACGGCTTATCGAGGCTTCTTTTCGAGAGGAATGAGGAGGCAACCGCTGTGCACACAGAAGCCTCCTCATCGAGAATCATGCGTCGGCTTACTACACTGTTTCCTTCCGAGTTCCTCGAAGAGCACGCCGAGGAACTCGGCGTGGTCGAGCGAGAGGGCAAGCTACAGGTACCAGTCCTCGTGTGGGCGCTCGTGTTCGGCTTCGCCGCAGGCGAGAGCCGAACACTCGCTGGCTTCAGACGCAGTTACAACTCCACGGCTGATGAGACGATCTCACCGGGTGGCTTCTATCAACGGTTGACGCCGACACTCGCGGAGTACCTCCGCGACCTCGTCGAGCACGGTCTCGACGAGGTCGCTGTTCCCGACGCTGTTGACGCTGATATCGACCGGTTCAGGGATGTGATGATCGCTGATGGAACGGTGCTGCGGTTGCACGAGTTCCTTTCTGATGAGTTCCAGGCCCGTCACGAGGAGCAGGCTGGAGCGAAGCTCCACCTGCTCCATAATGCCACTGACGAGACGATTGAACGGTTCGACGTGACCGACGAGAAAACGCACGACAGCACGCTGTTCAAGACGGGATCGTGGCTACAAGGACGACTGGTGTTGCTCGATCTTGCGTACTTCAAGTACCGCCGCTTTGCGTTGATCGACGAGAACGACGGTTACTTCGTGAGTCGGCTGAAGGAGAACGCCAATCCGGTGATAACGGAGGAGTTACGGGCCTGGCGCGGGCGCGCCAGGCCCTTGGTGGGCGAACAGATCCAAGATGTCGTGGGAGATCTGCATCGACAGTACATTGACGTGGAGGTTGAGGCGGAGTTCAAGCGCGGACAGTACGAGGGAACTCGTTCGCTGGATACGAAGCGGTTCCGCGTCGTCGGCGTCCGTGACGAGGACGCCGACGACTACCATCTCTACATCACGAATCTGCCGCGAGAGCAGTTCCTCCCGACGGATCTCGCAACGCTGTATCGGTGTCGGTGGGAGGTAGAGACGCTGTTTCGTGAGCTGAAGACACAGTACGAACTGGACAAGTTCGACACGAGCGACCCGGATGTCGTGAAGATTCTGTTGTACGCGGCGTTGCTGTCACTGCTGGTGAGTCGTGATCTGTTGGGTCTGGTCACCGAGCAGGCCGCCGATGAAATCGTGTTTCCGCCGGAACGCTGGGCGGCGACCTTCCGGTCGCACGCCCAGCTCATCCTCCACGAACTCGGCGAGTTCCTCGGCTACTCGCCACCGCCACTGCTGGAGCGACTGATCGAAGACGCACAGAAGATCCACCAACAACGACCGATCCTGCAAGAGACGCTCGCTACCGCTACGCAACCGAGGTGTGAGTCTTAGCTAAAGACGAATG
>NZ_FNPB01000029.1 GCF_900107195.1 Halobellus clavatus | reverse complement strand
GAGACAAAGAACTCAGGATCTCCGAATGGGAATCCCCACCGCAATTGCCTCGCGCAATGGGGAACGCTCCGAATTGAAACATCTCAGTAGGAGCAGGAACAGAAAGCAATAGCGATGTCGTTACTAACCGCGAGTGAACGCGACGCAGTCCAAACCGAATCCCTCACGGGAAATGTGGTGTTCGGACTGACCACAACGAATCTCAACGTCAGGAGAAATCTCCTGGAACGGAGTGCGATACAGGGTGACAGCCCCGTATCCCGACCGCGAGATTCCGGGTTAGCTCCAGAGTACCGAGGATTGGATATTCCTCGTTAATATCGCAGGCATCAACTGCGAAGACTAAACACTCCTCGAGACCGATAGCGAACAAGTAGCGTGAGCGAACGCTGAAAAGCACCCCGAACAGGGCGGTGCAATAGGGCCTGAACTCAGTCAGTGATAGAACGACGGGGCATACAAGGTCCCCGAATAAACGACCGTGGGGCGACCCACCAGTAGGACTTCGGGGAAGCCGATGTCGCGTCGTGCGTTTTGAAAAACGACCCAGGGAGTGTACCCTCGTGGCAAGCCTAACTGGATCATCCAGGCAGGCACAGGGAAACCGATACGGCCGCAGTCTCTTCGGAGACCAGGGCCACCGTGTTCAAGCGCGGGGAGTCACGATGGTACGACCCGAAACCGAGTGATCTACGCGCGGGCAAGGTGAAGCGTGGCGAAAGCTGCGTGGAGGCCTGAAGAGTTGGTGTCCTACAATACCCTCTCCTGACCCGTGCGTAGGGGTGAAAGGCCCATCGAACTCGGCAACAGCTGGTTCCAGCCGAAACATGTCGAAGCATGACCTCGACCGAGGTAGTCTGCGAGGTAGAGCCACCGATTGGATGACCCGCCTCCGAGAGGAGTCGGCCATCCTGTCGAACTCCAAACTTGCAGACGCCGTAGACGTCGGGAATCCGGACTGCGGGGTAAGCCTGTGGTCCGTGAGGGAGACAACCCAGAGCCGGGTTAAGGTCCCCAAGTGTAGATTAAGTGCAACCGAAGGTGGTCTCGAGCCCTAAACAGCCGGGAGGTGAGCTTAGAAGCAGCTACCCTCTAAGAAAAGCGTAACAGCTTACCGGCCGAGGTTCGAGGCGCCCAAA
>NZ_FNPB01000030.1 GCF_900107195.1 Halobellus clavatus | reverse complement strand
TGATCGGGGCTCAAATCTACCACCGAGACCTGGCAATGCCTGTCAGAAGGCAACTTAGTAGGCTTGGCGTACTGATCGGGCGGAAGCACGGGCGAGAGCTCGCGTGGACCGTTCAGTAACGAAAATCCTGGTCACAGTAGCAGCGAGAGTCGGGTGTGAACCCCGACGGCCTGACGAGCAAGGGTTCCTCGGCACTGCCAATCAGCCGAGGGTTAGCCGGCCCTAAGTCTCACCGTAACTCGACTGAGACAAACGGGAAACTGGTTAATATTCCAGTGCCGCCGTGCAATTCGCCGACGCTTTTGGAAACAGCGAGCGGGGCCTTCGCCCCGTCGAATCGTAGAAGATCGTGGACGCCGTAACGGCAGGAAGCGATCGAATTACGAGACAGCGCAAGTCGCTGGTACCGAGAGCCCGTGAAAAGGCGCACGGTGACCGTACCAAGATCCGACACAGGTGCTCAGGCAGCGAAAGCCAAGGCCCGTCGGGAGCAACCGGCGTTAGGGAATTCGGCAAGTTAGTCCCGTACCTTCGGAAGAAGGGATGCCTGCTTTTCACCGAGCAGGTCGCAGTGACTCGGACGCTCCGACTGTGTAGTAACAACATAGGTGACCGCAAATCCGCAAGGACTCGTACGGTCACTGAATCCTGCCCAGTGCAGGTATCTGAACACCTCGTACAAGAGGACGAAGGACCTGTCAACGGCGGGGGTAACTATGACCCTCTTAAGGTAGCGTAGTACCTTGCCGCTTCAGTAGCGGCTTGCATGAATGGATCAACGAGAGCGTCACTGTCCCAACGCTGGGCCCGGTGAACTGTACGTTCCAGTGCGGAGTCTGGAGACCCCCAAGGGGAAGCGAAGACCCTATAGAGCTTTACTGCAGGCTGTCGCTGGGACGTGGTCGCTAACGTGCAGGATAGGTAGGAGTCATTACAGAGGTACCCGCGCTAGCGGGCCACCCAGACACTCCTGAAATACTACCCGTTAGTGACTGCGACCCTCACTCCTGGCGGAGGACACCGGTAGCCGGGCAGTTTGACTGGGGCGGTACGCGCTCGAAAAGATATCGAGCGCGCCCAAAGATTTCCTCA